>CAWFBR010000008.1:0-51052 GCA_963814125.1 uncultured Chloroflexia bacterium | reverse complement strand
CGCGTCCGCAGTCGATCAGGGCGATGCCAAGTCGGACTCGGAAGGTAAGCTTGCGACGCAAAGGGGTGGGAGATGTATGGGAGAGGATCTGAACCCGGCGCAGTAGCGCTAAGGCTGCGCGCGGTGGTGATGGTGGCGATTGCCGTCGTCGCTAGCGGGTGCGGCGCTGCCACCGCCTCGCCGTCGCCGGCGAGTCCCGCCCCGTCGCCGGTCGTGGCCGAGGACAGCACCGGGCCGTTCCGGCTGGAGTTGAAGTTGAGCCGGCCGGACTGGCATGCGACCGAGTCGATCCCGGGAGAAGCGACGCTCTCGCTTGTGGGCATGGACACGCTGACCTATGGCACCACGTCGAGCGGTCCCATCATCTTCTCGTTCCAGGAAGTGGGTGGGACCCGTGAATTCAGGGAGCCGAGCGCTTCGGACTGCCGCGAACGCACGCTGGAGGCAGCCAAACCCGTTGTCGTGCCGATCCGCTTCCCGAATCCGACTCTGCAACTCCCAGTTGGGACCTGGCGGATCACGGCATCCGCGCAGGTGAACGCAAATGGTATCTGCCCTGGCGCGGGCCTGAGTGCCGCGGTGGAAGGCCACGTGACGCCGTGAACCGTTCGTGACGGCGCCCTTCGGGCGAGCGCGGCGGTCAGAAGCGAATACCCCCGGTCTCTTTCGGTCGGAGCACCGGCCACTCCGATGGCTTCGCCGGCGCGGGAGCCAGAGTTCCCGCCGCTCCGGCCTCGCTTGTTATCTCGGCCTCGGTCATGTCCCCAGACTTGGTGTAACAGCAACGCGTAGGCCGTGAAGCGAAACGGCTAGCGCGTCATGCGGAGCGCACCGAGCGCAGAGGTGGCCTGGCGCCGCCCATAGTCACGAGGACGCGGCCGCGGTAGAGACGTGGGATCCAGATCCCCGATGACCGGGTTAGCCTAGAGTCAAATCCTCTCGCCCCGACCATTCCCATCACAAGTTGCGTAGGCAACAATCCGGCATCCATCAGCGCCTGGCCAATCAGCCAGGCGTTTTCGTTTGGCTGAGGGTGGGCCGCGACCAAGGTGCCGCCCTCGACATCGAAGCGGACGAACAGTTCGTGGACGGCTTGTTCGCGGAGGCGATCAGGGACCTTCGGATCACGCCAGATCGTGCCGAACTTGGCCAGGGCGTCGCGAACCTTGAGGAGCTCGAGCTCGTCCGGCGAGATTGCCTCGGTGGGCTCCGGGCGCTCCAGACGACGCCAGGCACGGCTGAATACGTCGATGCCCATGGACCCGGCGGCGAGCTGTGCTTGAAGTTCCGCTCGAGCTGAGGCGATTGAGTCCGGGTCCGGCGGCTCGGCGGGCGGACGGAACTGGCGCATCGCCGCGAGCACCTGCTCGATGTTCACCTCGTCGAACCGCAGATCATCGAAGGAGCGGGCCAGCTGCTCTTCGTACCACTCGGCGCGGTACGTGGCCTGCACTCCGCAGGCGGGGCGGGCGCTATGTCGAATGCGCCTGCGGCCGTTGCCAGCGTCGCCGTGGAAGCCCGAGCCACAGCCGATGCAGCGCATCAGATGAACGAGCGGATACGACCTGCGCCCGTGCGAGCCGCCGCCCGCGGAGTGGGCGGTTCGGCGATGCTCGCGGATCGCCTGGACTCGCTCGAACCAAGCAGGGTCGATCGGAGCCTCGAAGCTCGCGGGCTTCTCTTCCTGGTCCGGTTTGCCCTTGTGGCGGATCGCCCGGCCGGCATAGAGCGGGTTCGTCAGGATCTCGGTTAGTCCGGCTTCGGCCAAACCAAGTTCGTCAGCGAGGTTCGTGTCGCTCCAGGCACCGGTGGCATATAGCTCGAATGCGCGACGGACGCGATCCAGGTCCGGCCCCTCGACCGGAGCGAGAAGCTGGCGCTCCCCTACTCGGGCGAAGCCCAGCGGAGCATTGCCTCCCGGATCCGAATAGAGGCGCCACTTCTGGGCGTAGCCGTTGCCGACGTTTCGAGACAGGCGCCGGATGTATGCGGCATCGGCTACGGTCTTGAGCCCTTCGAGCTCGTACGTGTCGACGTTGCCGCTGATCAGCCCGTCGGCGCAGAAGACGACGATGACCCCACACCGAGCGAGCTGGTCACGGTACGTCCAGGCGTCGGCGACGTTGCGCGCGAACCGGCTCGTGTCGTAGCAGAGGAGAACCTCGAAGGCGCCGGTCTCAGCGTCCGCGAGCATCCGAGCGAAGTCGGTCCGCCGGAGCGTGTCCTTGCCCGACACGAGATCGACGTACTCGCGGTGCGTCGGGCGCAGCCCGTGGCGCTCGGCGAACGTCGCCTGCTCGGCGCGCTGGATCTGGGGGCCGTATCGGTCCGCCTGGCCGCGTGTCGACTCGCGGATGTAACCCGCCCAAGTCTTGCCTTTGAGATCTTCGGCCCGAAGGTCGACGGTGCGCGCGAGGCTCATGCTCGATCATCTCCTCTCGCCCGAAACCGGAGACCGATCCGGGTGAGGCAGGAGATGGTACCGCGGCTTCGGCCTGCTGGCCTTCGCGCCCCTGGAGCGATGCGTAGACCATCGCCGCGATGATCTCCGCGAGTCGCGGCGTCATCGCGCATCTCGCTTCCGATCCTCATCGCCTGCGCTGGCATCGAAGAGCACTCGATCGACGTCCTCGCCGCCTCCCGAGCCGAGCAGCTCCACCCAGGCCGAGGAACCGACTGGAGTCCCAGAGCGCCGAGACCGAGGTTCGACGATGAGCGTAGCCAGCGGCCGGCGGTCGCCGCGCCAGCCGATCGGTAGAACCGGCGCTTCCAAACCGACGGCGGCGAGGTCGCCCGCCACGACGCCGAACGATCGACCTTCGAGGGCAGAGCGCCTTCCAGAGCCGGCATTGCGGCGCAGCCAGGCGAGGCGACTCTCGGTCGGTACTACGAACAGGAGCACGAGTTCCGGTCGAGCCGCGAAGACCGTCGCCCAGGTGTCGAGCTTGGCGCGGATCTGAGGCGCGTGCTCCGACGCTTCGTCGATCTCCAGGCACACGACTGCCGAGAGCCTTGCTCGCTGGAGTACGACGACACCGTCCGGCCGAGCCGGAAGGAGGCCCGCGTCCCCCGCGATCGACTCCGGCAGCCACAGCTCGACCGACGTTGGCGCCTGCTCAGTCCTGGCGGCACGAACGAGGGCGCAGACCGCTTCAACCGAGTCGAGAGCATGACGCATGTGGGCGAACCCACTGATCCGCGACTCCGTGTACCCGAGCCGTCGCAGAGCCTTGCCAGTTAGCCGATACGCGAAAGGCACACCACCACGCCTTGGTGGTAGCGGGACTACTTCGACGAGATCGAGACGCGCAAGCCGAGCGAGATGCCGGTATGCAGTCCGCCGACTCGAATAGACCAGCGTCGCGAGCTGATCAGGAATGGTGATCAAGATCCGATGCAAGAGACGCAGAGCTGCTCGATCCGCAAGGCCGAGCAGACCGATATCGAGAGACCGACGACGAGAACGAACGGCACGAGGACGCGAAGCTGAGTTCATACGAGCAGTCCCTGCCATAGAGAAGCCGCTCGCAGCACGATTCCGTGGCACGGGGATGGCACGAGTCAGACCAGCCCTGTGCCACTTCGTCGCCACTTCGCTCGCCTCACCCATCGACCGAGCGCGTCCGCTCGGACCCGTTGGCGCGCCTGCTCGAGCCGGTCAATCGATCGCCACCCGACCGGCGCCGGACCTCCTCGTGGACGGCACCGGGGTCCCGCGCATCCCGCGCATCGCTCCGGGCGATGATCGCCTCCGCGACCGCTGGATCGCCTTCCGGTGGCCGCCGGACCATGCCCCCATAGACGGCGGGCCTGCCATCGCCGCCGGGCATCCGTACGACGAACTCGTGCAGTTGCAGCCCAAGGAGGTCGTCCTGCGTCATCGGATCGAACAGGCGACGGACGGCGGAGACGTCGTCGGGACCGGGCGAGATCAGCGCGATGACGCCGGCGTTTGTCAGGACCGAGTCGCGCAGACGCTCGCCAAGACCGCGCAACGATTGGGCCGCGACGACCAGGGCGAGGCCGAACTTGCGGCCTTCGTCGAGGATGCGCCGAAGGGCTTCGGTGTCGAATGTCGGCACCTCATCGACGATGAGGAAATGTTGTCGCCGCTGGTCGCGTGGCGTTCCCTGGCGGCCAATAGCGTCAACGTAGTAGCGGCTGATGCACATTGCCCCAAAGAGCCGCGCGTTGTCGCCGCCGACCCTAGAGCAGTCGATCACGAGCAAGTCCGCCGCGTCCATGATCTGACGGGGCCGAATGGTCGACTTCCCTTGCCCGACGATGTCGCGGATCGAGTCGTAGCTGACAAAGGCGCCGAGCTTGTTGAGAACGGCCTTGATCGATGCGTCGTTCTCCCGTCCGGCGGCCGATGGCCATTCGGTCGCCCAGAACGAGGCGAGCAGCGGGTCCTCGATCTTGGCCCGGTAGCGCTCGCGGAAGGCGTCGTCGGTTAGGACCCGGATCAATTCGAGGATCGTCTGTTGGGCAGGATCTGCGAAGGTCGTGAGCAGGGCGTGGCGCAGGTAGTGCTGCATCTTGGGACCGGTGAACTCGGGCCAGAGATCGTGAATCAGCTGGACGTACTCCGAGGCCACGAGCTGAGCCTGGTCAGGCGCTGTGCGCTCCAGGAAGTTGAAGCCACGCGGGTGAGCGCGATCGGCCAGTCGAAGGACATGGACCCGATCGGCGTGCCGTGCCGGGACGCGTTCGAGGATGTCCGCTGCCAGATCGCCGTGGGGATCGATAACCGTGGCGCCCGCTCCCGCGTCCAGAATTCCGAGAGCCAGGTCGGCGATGAGCGTGCTCTTGCCGGATCCGGTGGCCCCAATGACAGCCATGTGTCGCTGGAGCGCGTCCAACGGGACCCGCAGAGGCTGGCCACGTGACTCGCCGATGACGACGCCGGGCGAGCCGCCGACTCGTGGCGGCGGGGCCGGAGCGGCGAGGGATCTCTGCCGAGGCAGGCGGGCCTCATCGAAGTACGAGTCCGGGAGATACCAGAGGCTGGCAAGTTCGAAGTCCGCGAGGGCGACGCGGGATGGGCGCTTGACCGGCCCGGGTCGCAGATCCCACTTGATCGCCTGGGTCGGCGTGTTGAGGGAAGCAGTGGCATTGATGACCGAGAAGAGGATCGCGCGGCCCTTTGTTGCGTCGACCCCGGCGACTTCGAGAAGCAGCCCGACTTCGAAGCCGACCACGCCCTGACGTTTGCGCGTCCGTGCAGCTTGCTCAGAGGCGGGCAGAACCGGTGCCGAGCGGACGCGGTCTGAGGACTCCCGGTTGAGCACGACGTCGACGATCGCCTCGCGCAGGATCTGGCCGAACGAGAGCGAGGCCTCTTCGGGGTAGAGAGATCGCTGCCAAGCCTCGGGATCGATAGGGCGGGCGAGCAGGCGGAGACGAACCTCCGCGTCGTGGGACTGCGAGCGCAGGATCGTGGCGAGACGTGTGAGCACGTTGCTCCCATCGGCTCCCGGTTCCCCGAGCGCAAGCCCGGACGAACGGGCAAGCCGACCGACGGCGCTGTACACGGCAGGTCGTTCGGACCGACTGATCTTCGTCACTTCAAGGCCCGGGTAGAGCGACGTGAGCGTTCCGTCGGCAACATCCAGCTCGCCGCTTGCCGCCTCGATCTGCCAGCGCAGTTCTCCGTCGCGCCAGACCACTCGCAGTTCCACTGGCGGCCAGCCTCGAGGCCAGCGCCGATCGACGCCCATCCGGCGATGTGGGTGGAGACCGCGAATGGCAGCAATTGCGGCGTCCGTGCCGGTCGATCGACCCCGGCCGACCGTCAGCTCCAGTCGCACCGTGTTCGGCGCAACCGCCGCGTCGTAGGCCGCCTGCCGGCGGCTGGCGATGAGCCGCGGCAGGGCGGGTGCGCCAACAGTCGCGATCAGCAAGATCAGCGGAACGGCGATGAGCAGCGGCAGCGGGATCAAGAAGGGAACGGCCATTAGGGATGACCCTACGCCGTCGACTCGGCCATCACAAGGGATTGTGTACGAGGTGGTGTTTTGTCTCGCCGTACGGGTTCTCGCCTCAATATCGTGCACACAATACCTTGCGCATCATGTCCAGGCGGAGTACGGTTGGGCCGAAACCAGATCGGGAGAGGAGACTGCGTGACCATCGGTGGCACCCTCGAGGCCATGGGGACGCGCGACCTGCGAGCCAACCTGCGGGCGGTCGTCGAGAAGGTGGAGGCCGGTAGCCCAGTCGTCTGTCTCAAGGACGGACAGCCCCTCGCCGTGATGATCAGCCACGAGGAAGCCGAGCGCTGGCGCAAGATCGAAGACTCGCTCGCAGCGCTGCACGCGCTCAACGTCTATCCCGAAGCCCTCGCCGATCCCTCGGAGCTCGGCGACCTCGCGTCACTGAAGCCGCCCGATCGCTCCACCATCCGGAAGCTCACGTCCGAACCGCGCGCCATCCTCTCGCCGCTGCGGACGATCGGCGTGTCCGATGCCCGTGCCGCTTTCGCGACGCTGGTGGCGGAGGTCGCCCAGGGCCGCGTCCGAACGATCGTCGCCGGAGGTCATCTGGCTGTCGCGGTGATCCCGGCGCCGGAGTACGACCGTCTCCGTGCCCTGGCGCGATCGGTCAGCTGGTTCCGAGGGGCCGGGTTGGACCTCACCACCGCAACGGAGCAGCACATCATCAACTTCGTCCGTACCCATCGCGAAGCCGCCGGCGAAGAGCAAGCCGCGGTGTGAGCTGGTCGTTCACCCGCGACGGCGGGCAACTTGTCAGCCTGCCGCAACTCTACGTCGACCTCAAACGCCGCGGCCGCTCCGCGCGGCAGAGAGCGCCGCGTTTCTCCGTGAGCGAAGTGAACGGTGGCCACGGTAGACCTCACCGCGACCGATGGAGGAGGCATGGTCCGCCGTGGTCAGGTGCAACGACTGGATGGGACCATCGGAGCCTAACCATGCGCCTGGACCCTGCCAGAATAGATGTCGCCCGCCTTGAGAGGTGGCCCGGGGCAGCCATCCGAAAGGGGATCCGGCGAGGCTCGAGTGAGAACTAAATGATTGAGCCGTCTGGCGCACAGGTCGACATTCCTATTGCGACTCCCCGGGCACTGGTGCCCGGAGCGGGCCGCGATCGAGCGTCCCGGGTTCGGGCGGCTATCACCACTTGGAAAGAGCAGCTGATCGACCTCGGTGGTAGGAACACCCTGCTGTTCTACCGTGACCAGAAGGTCGGCACGCTGGACGTTACCGGCGCCACTTCACAGTCGATTGCGGCGTTACTTGCTGGCAGGGCCGTCCGGCTCGCCTCTCTTTTCGGGGCCGATGACCAGAGGGTCGATGCTGCTCGCCGTCTTCGACGCCTGCACTCCAAGGGCCGGGAGCACTACGAAGAACGTGGCATCGACACGCTCTATCTCGCCTGCGGCCTAGCCAGTTGGGACACGGCCTCCGACTCAACGCCCTGCGCCCCAGTGCTCCTGCGACCGCTAACGGTTACCCCGCGTGGGGCATCGCAAGAAGACTTCGAGTTGACGTTGTCTGGCGAGATGGAGATAAACCCCACGCTGCTACATCGACTCCGCTCCGAATTCGGGCAGGAGTTCGACCAAGACAAGTTGGCGGCGCAGCTCGACGGAACGATTGATACGGAATGGGAACTCGAAGCGACATATAACTGGTTCAGGCAGAGCGCTACGGTGGTTCGCAATCTGTCGATCGCAAAGCGCCTGGTCGTCGGGAATTTCTCGTATGCCAAGCTGCCGATGGTTCGCGACCTTGAGGCTTCCGAGGCCGCCCTCATCGCCCACGACTTCATCGCAGCAATAGCCGGCGACCAAGACGCTCGTATCAAACTGAACGCTCAATACGACCTCGTCACGGTCTCCCTCGATCAACCGGATCGGACTCCACCGGCAGATGAATTCCTGGTAGTGGATGCGGACGCCAGCCAGAACTACGCAATCAATGCGGTCGTCGGCGGACAGGATCTCATCATTCAAGGACCACCTGGCACAGGGAAGAGCCAGACGATTGCCAACCTGATTGCCACGGCAATGGCCAGAGGCAAGACGGTCTTGTTTGTGGCGGAGAAGCGGGCGGCAATCGACGCTGTGTTCAAGCGGCATCAGGCAGTTCATCTGGACGACTTGCTTCTTGACATACATTCGGCCGGGACGAGCCGTCGGCAGGTCGCTGAGACCTTGGCCAGGTCGTTGGCGATGATCAGTGCGACTCCCCTTGAGTCCCACGCCCAGGAGTTCGAAGATCTCATAGCTGGCCGGACTGCCCTCAATCGCGCGGTCCATGCAGATAGGGTCTCTCGCCCGCCTTGGGGCGTCTCGGCTTCGGCCATGCGCATCGCCGCCGCGGCCGTGCCAGCAGAAGCACAAACAAGCCTCCGGTTCAGGGGACCAGAACTGGACTCGCTCGACGCTGAGCGTACGGGCGAGATGCGTCGCGAAATAGAGTCCCTCGCAGAGTTGGGCGCCTTCACACCTGAGGTCCTGGACAGCCCGTGGTATCGGGCACCTTTGGATTCGTCCGAGCAGGCTTCGGCAGCATTCCAGGAGGCGGAGCGCTGCTCGATGGAATCCTTGCCTCGGGTGGTTCAGGCCTTCTCGAGTGCAGCCACTTCCTGCGGATGGCCAGTTCCACGAACGCTTGGCGACTGCGCAGCAGCTGTCGGCGCCTGGCAGGCCGCTCAGTTCTCTCTGGAACGCTTCAGGCCTGAGGTCTTCGGCGCCAGCCTCGCTGATCTGATTCGCCACTACGCGCCCGCCGGGGGGAACCCCGCCCTTCGACTGATCTCGGGCGTCTTCAGTGGAAGCTATAGAGGCGCGCGCGCCCAAGTTCGAACCCTGGCGCTGGATGCACGGATTCCGGACACGACTGCCTGGCGCGCCCTCCAGGCTGCGGCACAGGCCGAAGCTGCGTGGAAGGCAGCTGGTGCTAGTGGCTTTCCCAGGCCTCCGCAACAACTCGCCTCCATTTCCTCGGCTTTGAGCGATCTCCATAAGGGACTGGTTGGGATTGAAGCGATCGTCGGTTCCCTTGGTTCTGAGACCACCGCACTCGACGGGCTATCACTGACGTTCGCTCGCCTCGTCGCAGATCGATCGGTTGTTCTGCGACTTCCCGAAGTGCGTCGCCTGTCCGCTGGAGCTATTTCGAGGGGATTCGGGCCACTGCTAACGGACTTTGCGCAGGCTCACCTTGGTCCAGAGCAGTGCGCGCAGCGGTTCGACTACGTGCGTGCGCGCTCGATCCTCGATCGGATCGAGTTCTCCGACCCGATCGTGGGCGCGTTCGATGGAGCCCACTACACGAGAACCATCGAGCGATTCAGGAAGACGGACTCAAGCCACATCAGTCGGACGGCGAGCCGCATTCGGCGCCTGTACGCCGAGCGCGCCGTAGCGGCATCCGACATCTACAAAGACGAAGCGGCGCTAGTCAGGCACCAGGCCGCACTCAAGAAGGGTCATTTGCCGCTCCGAAGGCTGTTCTCAAACGCCCCCAACATGCTCCTCACTCTGAAGCCGTGTTGGGCAATGAGCCCGCTAATGGTGAGCCAGGTCCTGCCCTCAGAACGGCCTTACTTCGATCTAGTGGTCTTTGACGAAGCCAGCCAGGTGCTTCCGGCCGACGCCATTCCGGCCATCATGCGTGGCAAGCGCGTGGTGGTGGCTGGAGACGACCGCCAGTTGCCACCCACGACGTTCTTTGCCAGCCAGGCGCTGGAAGACGAAGCCGAGATCGAGGACCTAGGCCTTGAGCTCACGTCAACCCAAGGCTTCGAATCGATCCTCCAGAGCCTGTCTTCGCTCTTGCGGACGAGGATGCTTACCTGGCACTACCGAAGCCGCGACGAGCGTTTGATCGCGTTTTCGAACGTGAACTTCTACGATCGAGCTCTGACGACGTTTCCGGGCATCACTCACGACGATTGCATCGACCACGTCTTGGTGCCGTTCAGATCCGGCCTTTCAGATCAGGAACGGAGCTCAACTGACGAGGTGCGGGAGGTAGTCCGCAGGATCGTTGACCACGCCGAGCACCGGCCGACCGAAACTCTCGGAGTGATTGCTCTCGGGATTACGCACGCCAATCGTATCGAGGAGGCACTGCGCCTGGAACTGGCGGCGCGGGGCGATCTCAACGAGTTCTTTGCGGAGTCGCGCGAGGAGCCTTTCTTCGTAAAGAACCTGGAGCGCGTCCAAGGAGATGAGCGCGATGCAATCATCCTATCGGTCGGGTACGGCAAGACCAGTGACGGCCGGCTGCTCTACAGGTTCGGACCGATCAATACGGAGGGTGGGGAGCGGCGGCTCAACGTTGCGGTTACGCGGGCCAAGCGGCGGCTGACCGTGATCTCGTCGTTTGGCTCCGCCGACATCGACCTGAACAAGACGAACTCACGTGGCGCCAGGCTCCTTCACGATTACATCCGATACGCAGAGTCACACGGCGGAGACCTCGGCGCGGCCGCCCTCGAGAAGCCTGAGCTCAATCCCTTCGAAATTGACGTCAAGAACGCTCTGTCAGCGGCTGGAATCCCGGCGGTCGCTCAGCTGGGGGCTTCTGGGTATCGGATCGACTTCGCGGCCCAGCATCCGCGCCGACCCGGCGAGTACGTTCTGGCGATTGAGTGCGATGGCGCCACCTACCACTCAAGTCCCACTGCTAGGGATCGGGACCGCCTCCGCCAAGATCACCTCGAACGGCTTGGCTGGCGGTTCTATCGGATCTGGTCCAGCGACTGGATCCGAAATCGCCAACAGTCGATCGAACGTCTTGCCCAAGCGTACGAAAGCGCTGTAGTCGAGGCGGACAAGCCGCCGACTGACTCGCCCAAGACCAGTTCCGGCGTTGAGTCCCGTCAGGAGGCGGCGCAATATCAGCCGATTCCGAGACAGGTGCCGGCATCCCGTCAACGGTCGGCGGCGCGCGAGCCGGAGCCGGCGAAGCCGAGCGGGGTACCTCGCGGCCCCCGTCCTTACGTCCAGCCCAACTGCTTCATCGACTACTACTCCCCGGCCAAACTCATTGCCCTGATCGACTGGATCGAGTCGGACACGCTCCTCCGCACTGAGGACGAACTCCTGGCCGAGGTGATGAAGGACCTTGGATTCTCGCGAAGGGGCAGCAAGATCGTCGCCGCGATCACGTCGGCAATCCGTGTGGCAAGAAAGCGGCGCGTCCGCCGGTAGAGGCAGAGAGACTTGATGGAATCCACTCAGCTCAACTGGATCGCCGGATACATCTGGAACATCGCCGACGATGTACTGAGGGATCTCTACGTCCGCGGCAAGTACCGGGACGTCATCCTGCCGATGACCGTGCTGCGCCGCTTGGACGCTGTCCTGGAGCCGACCAAGCAAGCGGTACTCGAGATGCGGGCGACGCTCGACAAGGCTGGCATCACCAACCAGGACCAGGCCCTGCGGCAAGCGGCCGGCCAGGCGTTCTACAACACCTCCCGATTCACGATGCGCGACCTGCGTTCGCGGGCCAGCCAGCAGCAACTGAAGGCTGACTTCGAGGCTTACCTCGACGGCTTCTCGCCCAACATCCAGGACATCCTCGAGAAGTTCGAGTTCCGCAACCAGATTCCGCGGCTGTCGAAAGCCGACGCTCTCGGGACGATGATCGAGAAGCTCGTCTCGCCAGAGATCAACCTTAGCCCAAACCCCGTCCTCAACGGCGACGGTTCCCTCAAGCATCCCGGCCTGGACAACCACGGCATGGGCACCATCTTCGAGGAGCTCGTTCGCCGTTTCAACGAAGAGAACAACGAGGAAGCCGGCGAGCACTGGACTCCTCGTGACGCCGTGCGCCTTATGGCGCGGCTCATCTTCCTGCCCATCGCGGACCAAATCGAGTCCGGCACCTACCTGCTCTACGACGGCGCGTGCGGCACCGGCGGCATGCTGACGGTGGCGGAGGAAACGCTCCACCAGCTCGCAGCCGAGCATGGCAAGCAGGTAGCGACGCACCTCTACGGCCAAGAGATCAACGCCGAGACCTACGCCATTGCCAAAGCAGATCTCCTCCTCAAGGGCGAAGGCGAAGCCGCTGACAACATCGTCGGCGGGCCCGAGTACTCGACGCTTTCAAATGACGCGTTCCCCAGCCGGGAGTTCGACTTCATGCTCTCGAACCCTCCGTACGGCAAGAGCTGGAAGAGCGATCTCGAGCGCATGGGCGGCAAGGACAGCATGCGGGACCCGCGCTTCGTGATAACGCACGACGGGGATCCTGAGTACTCGCTGATCACTCGCTCCAACGACGGCCAGATGCTCTTCCTCGCGAACCTGCTCAGCAAGATGAAGAGCGAGACCGCATTAGGAAGCCGGATTGCCGAAGTCCACAACGGCAGCTCCCTGTTCACCGGCGACGCAGGCCAGGGCGAGAGCAACATCCGTCGGTGGATCATCGAGAACGACTGGCTCGAAGCGATCGTGGCCCTGCCGCTCAGCATGTTCTACAACACCGATATCGCCACCTACATCTGGGTCCTGAGTAACCGGAAGGCGGCCGACCGCCGCGGCAAGGTCCAACTTATCGATGCCACCGCCTGGTTCAAGCCCCTTCGTAAGAACCTGGGCAAGAAGAACTGCGAACTCTCGGACGAAGAGATCGCGAAGATCTGCGACACCTTCTTGTTGTTCGAGGAGACCGAGCAGTCGAAGATCTTCCCGAATGCCGCCTTCGGGTACTGGAAGGTGACCGTCGAGCGTCCCCTTCGTGTCAAAGGTGTCGACCCCGAGCGAGCCTACACGCCGAAAGAGATTAAGGCTCTTCGCGATTCGGCCGAGCGCGACGAGCACGCTCCGGCGGTCATCAAGCGAATCCACAAGCCCAGCAAGGCCGAAGCTGACCCGCTTCATGGTCTGTTCGAAGGCACGATCAGCGGCAAGCGCTGCCTCATCGAATACGAGGCCGACGGTGCCCTTCGCGACACCGAACAAATCCAATTGCTCGAGGAAGGCGGAATTGACGCCTTCTTGCGCCGTGAGGTGCTGCCCTACGCCCCGGATGCCTGGTTCGACCTGGCGGCGGTCAAAGTCGGTTACGAGATCAGCTTCACCCGGTACTTCTACAAGCCGCAGCCGCTCCGCACCCTCGAGGATATCCGCGCCGACATCCTGGCGCTAGAGAAGGAGACCGAAGGCCTCCTCGACGACATCCTGAGTGGGACGGTGTAGCAATGGTCGTCGACGCTCCCGACCTCAGGCCGTACCCGCAAATGAAGGATTCAGGCGTGCCGTGGCTGGGCGATGTGCCGGAGCACTGGAGAGTCCGGAGCCTACGTCGACTCTTGAAGCGTGTGGCTGAACGCAACCAGCCGGACCTGCCGTTGCTTTCAGTCGTCCGAGAGAAGGGCGTGATACCACGCGACAGAATTGGCGGGGACGAGAACCATAACTTCATCCCCGATGACCTGAGCAATTACAAAGTCGTCAGGGTCGGGCAGTTCGCCATGAACAAGATGAAGGCGTGGCAGGGATCATACGGCGTGTCCAATAACGACGGCATCGTGAGCCCCGCGTACTTCGTGTTCGATGTGGGTCAAGTCGACGGGAACTTCTTCCACGCGGCGATTCGGTCCAGGGCATACGTACCCTTCTTCAGTCAAGCCTCGTATGGAATCCGGATTGGGCAATGGGATCTGTCAGAAGCGCGGATGCGAGAGATCCCGTTCTTCGTGCCTTCAAGTCTCGAGCAGGCTGCCATCGCCCGGTTCCTGGATCACGCGGATCGGCAGATCCGGCGCTATATCCGCGCCAAGCAGAAGATGATCAAGCTGCTGGACGAGCAGAAGCAGGCGATCATCGATTGTGCCGTCACGGGTGGCTTCGACTCAGGCATACCGCTCAAGCCGTCTGGCGTGAAGTGGCTTGGTGACGTACCGGAGCATTGGCATGTCACCCGACTCAAGTCCGCGCTGTCTCGGCCGGTACGAAATGGGCTGTTCAAGACAAAGGAAGCGTTCGGACAAGGCGTTCCACTCGTCAACGTGGCGGATGTCTATCGGGACGGCTTTGAGATCGATCCCGCAACTCTGGAACATGTCACCGCCACGCCCGAGGAAATCGCGACGTTTCGGGTTAGGCCGGGCGACCTGTTTTTTGTCAGGTCATCACTCAAGTTGGAGGGAACCGGGCGATCGGCAGTAGCGCTGCATTGCGCTCCCGACACCGTGTTCGAGTGCCACCTGGTTCAGGCGAGCCCTGAGCCAGGGCAAGCGAACGCGAGGTTCCTCGCTTTTCAGCTGAACTCGTCGATTTTTCGAGATCACCTGATTTCCCGGGCCAATGTCGTGACTATGGCCACCGTCGCACAGGAAGTTCTTTCGTCGGTCCCAATCGTGTTGCCTCCGCTGCCCGAGCAAGAGAGCCTCCTGCGCCGAATCGACGGAGAGTGCCTCCCACTGCTCGGGGCGGCGCAGACGGCTCGTGATCAGATTCGACTTGTTCGCGAGTACCAAACTCGCCTCATCGCCGATGTGGTGACCGGCAAGCTCGATGTACGAGGGGCGGCGGCGCGCTTGCCCGAGGAGATCGAGGAAGCCGAGGCCGAGGCGACGGACGGCGACCGTGCCGACGCCGAGGTAGGCGAGGACTTGGAGGCAGAGGCAGTGGAGGCGTGACCAGCGACACCAGCGAGCGAGGACTCGAACGACTGATCTGCACCGCCATGACCGGCGCGCCATGCGACTGCGGCGACGCCGCCGGCGTTGCCGAACGGCCTGCAGCCTACGGTGCCGGTTGGATCTGCGGAGACCCAGATGGCTACGACCGCGAGTACTGCGTAGACCTGGCTCAGCTCCGCGCCTTCCTGATCGAGACTCAGCCGCGGGCAGCCGAAGCGATGGACCTGGATGCCGATGGCCCCACCCGGCGCAAATTCCTGGCGCGCCTACAGGGAGAGATCAGCAAGCGCGGCACGATCGATGTCCTTCGCCATGGCATCAAGCACGGGCCGCATGACATCGACCTCTTCTACGGCACGCCGTCGCCCGGAAACGCGAACGCCACCGCGAGATACGCGCAGAACCGTTTCAGCGTCACGCGGCAGCTTCGCTACAGCCGCGACGAGACGAAGCTGGCTCTCGATCTCGGGCTGTTCATCAATGGGCTGCCGATCGCGACGTTTGAGCTGAAGAACAACCTGACCAAACAGACCGTTGCCGATGCCGTCGAGCAGTACATGCGCGATCGAGACCCGCGGGAGCGGCTGTTCGAGTTCGGCCGGTGCGTCATCCATTTCGCCGTGGACGACCAGGAGGTCCGCTTCTGCACCGCACTCAAGGCCAAGGCGTCGTGGTTCTTGCCGTTCAACCTGGGTTGGGATGACGGAGCCGGCAACCCACCTAACCCCAACGGCCTCAAGACTGACTACCTCTGGCGCCGCGTCCTGACTCGCGACGGCCTGACCGACATCATCGAGAACTACGCCCAGATCGTCGAGTTCAAGGACGAGAAGTCCGGCAAGAAGAAGGCCATCCAGATTTGGCCGCGATATCACCAGCTCGACGTGGTCCGAAAGCTGCTGGCGGACGCAGGCGGGCATGGCGTCGGCAAGCGGTACCTCATTCAGCATTCGGCCGGCAGCGGGAAGAGCAATTCGATCGCCTGGCTGGCCCACCAACTCATCGGGCTGACGCGGCAGGGCTCGCCCGTCTTCGACTCGATCATCGTCGTCACGGACCGCCGCATCCTCGACAAACAGATCCGCGACACGATCAAGCAGTTCGCACAGGTGAGCTCCACGGTGGGCCATGCCGAGAACTCGGGCGACCTGCGCAGGTTCATCGCCGAAGGCAAGAGGATCATCATCACCACTGTGCAGAAGTTCCCGTTTATCCTCGATGAGATCGGAAGCGAGCACCGTACGAGCCGCTTCGCAATCATCATCGACGAGGCTCACTCGAGCCAGGGGGGCCGGACCTCGGCCGCGATCAGCATGGCCCTGTCCGAGGCCGGCGCCGAAGAGGACGAGGAGACGACCGAGGACACCATCAACCGACTGATGGAGTCACACAAGCTGCTGCCGAACGCTAGCTACTTCGCCTTTACGGCGACGCCCAAGAACAAGACCCTGCAGATCTTCGGCGACCCCCTGCCGGCCACTCCGGACGGAAAGGTTCCGCATCGTCCGTTCCACAGCTACACGATGAAGCAGGCGATCCAGGAGGGCTTCATCCTCGACGTCCTGCGCTACTACACGCCGGTCGAGAGCTACTACCGACTGATAAAGCGCGTTGAAGGCGATCCCGAGTTCGACGTCAAACGGGCGACCAAGAAGCTTCGCCACTACGTCGAGAGCCACGATCACGCGATCCGGCAGAAGGCCGAGATCATGGTCGATCACTTCCACGATCAGGTGATCGCGCAGAACAAGATCGGCGGCCAGGCGCGGGCCATGGTCGTGACGAGTGGCATTGAGCGCGCGATCCAGTACTTCCACGCGATCAGCGCGTATCTCGTGGAGCGCAAGAGCCCCTACCGCGCGATCGTAGCCTTCTCGGGCGAGCACGAGTACGGGGGCGCCAAGGTTACCGAGGCTTTGCTAAACGGCTTCCCGAGCAACGACATCGTGGACAAGATCGAGCAAGACCCGTACCGGTTCCTGATCTGCGCGGATAAGTTCCAGACCGGCTACGACCAGCCGCTGCTGCACACGATGTACGTAGACAAGGTGCTGTCCGGCATCCGGGCCGTGCAGACACTGTCTCGGCTGAACCGTGCCCATCCGCAGAAGCACGACGTTTTCGTGCTCGATTTCATGAACGACGCAGACACGATCCGTGAAGCCTTCGCGGACTACTACCGCACGACGATCCTGTCCGAGGAGACCGATCCGAACAAGCTCCACGATCTCCAGGCTGATCTGGACGCGGCAGGGGTTTACACCGCGGAGCAGGTGGACGATCTGGTCGCCCGATATCTCGCCGGCGCGGATCGCGATCAGCTGGACCCGATCCTGGACGCGTGCGTTGCGGTCTACCGATCCTCACTGGATGAGGATGGCCAGGTCGACTTCAAGGCCAAGGCGAAGGCGTTCACCCGGACGTACGCGTTCCTGGCGCAGGTTCTGCCCTACTCAAATGCAGCGTGGGAGAAGCGCTCGATCTTCTTGAACTTCCTCATCCCGAAGCTGCCCGCCCCGATCGAGGAGGATCTGTCCAAGGGCATTCTCGACTCGATCGACATGGACAGCTATCGAGCAGAGAAGCTCGCCACGATTCGGATCACGCTCGCGGATGCAGACGGCCAGATCGGCCCGGTGCCTGACACCGGGGACGCTCGTCGGCCGGAGCCCGAACTCGATCGCCTCTCGAACATCCTCCACAGCTTCAACGACCAGTTCGGGAATATCACCTGGACGGACGGTGATCGCATCCGCCGGCTTATCACCGAAGACATCCCCGCCCGCGTTGCCGCCGACACCGCGTATCAGAACGCGCAGAAGAACTCGGACCGCGACAACGCCCGTATCGAGCACGACAAGGCACTTGCCCGCGTCATGAACGCGGTTCTAAAGGACGACACCGAACTGTTCAAGCAGTTCGCCGACAACCCGTCGTTCCGGGACTGGATGTCGAAGATGGTCTTCTGGCTGACCTACGAAGCCGATCGAGCGGGCTGAGGCAGAGGCACGATCTGATGCTCGAAGGGCTACCGGAAGAGTGGAGGGCCTTCCTGGGAGATCGGCTTGCCGCACTCGACCTGGCCCCTCTGAAACGGGCTCTTGTCGAGACGACTGTTGGCGAGGCGTACCCGCCGCGGGATCTGGTCTTTGAGGCACTCCGGCGCACACCTCCCGACAAGGTGCGGGTAGTCATCCTCGGCCAAGACCCGTACCCGACGAAGGGTCAGGCCTGCGGCCTCGCCTTCTCCGTTCGGGCACAGCTGCCGCCGGGCGTCCGACGGCCAACCTCACTGGGCAACATCCTCGCCGAACTTCGACGCGAAGGCTTCACAGCGCCGGTCGGCGCCACTCTGGACAGGTGGCCCGATGTCGGAATTCTCCTTCTGAACACGGCGTTGACCGTTCGGGCCGACGTCCCTGGCAGCCACATCGAGCTCTGGACGCCGTTCACGAGAGGGGTCATCGATGCACTGGTTCATCGGCCAAAGCCCATCGTGTTTCTGCTCTGGGGCACCCACGCCCAAGAATGGCTGAGTTCCATTCGGCCACCGCACGAGGCGCTGCTGTCGCCGCATCCAGCAGCTCGGGGTCGCGGGCCCAGGTTTCGTAACGATCCTCCGTTCCGCCGCGCCGCTGACATCGTCGAGGGGTTGGGCCTTCCGCCGATGGACTGGCGTGCGGCGAAGTAATCTCGCAATCGGGTGGGCGTCCCGAGGCCGGATCCCGACCTTCGGACTCGACAACATCTAGGCTGGCATTGAAGCCGACTCGACCAAACGGACCAGCGCCTGGGTCTCGTCCGGTGTCAGACTGTCGGGGACCACATCGACGAGGAGGGACGGCCGGTGAAACTCATTCGAGCACGTGTCACCAACTATCGATCGGCCCGGGACACCGGCTGGTTCGATGTAGAGCAGGGGAAGACGATCCTCGTTGGGCCGAATGAAGCGGGCAAGACTGTCACCCTCCGCGCCTTGCAGACGATCAATCCGCCGGCCGACGAAGGCGTTCTGAAGGCGCTGCAGGACTACCCCAGGTCAGACTACTCCCAGATAGACCAGGGCAAGGTGAAGCTCGCCGAGACAGTAGTGGCCGATGCCGTGTTCTCAATCGAGGATTCCCTGAGGGAAGAGCTCGGTGAGATAGATCCGGCATTCGCGGGGATCCTAGAGGTTCAGGTGACGCGATACCTGGACAACCACCGGGCCGTTCGCTTGGGCGTCGGAGCCAACGTCAAATGGGCTGACATCGAGAAGGACCTCGACCGCCTCAAGGCGCATCTCACTAGGCAGGGCGCGCCCGACGGTATCGTCCAGAAGGTCGACACGCTCCGGCCCGCCGACGAGGTCTACATCAGCACGACCGCCAATGCCCTTGTCGTCTGGACGCAAGAGGCAGCGGCCCATATGGACAAGCAACACGAACCAATGCTTGAACGAGTGGCTGTCGCGGGCCGCCGACCGGCCAATTACAAAGCTGCGCGGGCTCTGGTCGAGAAGCGGCTGCCGACTCTCGTGTACTACTCAAGCTTCTTTGCCGTTCGACCACGGATCCATTTACAGCAGCTCGCGAACAAAGTCGCTACGAGCACGTTGGATGAGGAGTACGACTTCGGCAACCTATGCCTCCTCAAGCTACTTGGGTTTGACGCCGCCGAGCTGGCGCAGCAGGGACGAGTCGGCGATGTGAACGAGAGGACGCCCGAGGCCACTGCCACCTCGGTTCGCGACCAACTCGATGCTCGTCAGTACCGCTTGAATGCCGCTGCTGTGGAACTGACGAAATTGGTCCGTCGCGTCTGGGGCGCAGACGATTTTCGCCTGAACTTCCGCGCGGACGGCGACTATCTCAAGGTCGTCGTGGAAGACGAAGAGGGCGTAGAGATCGAGCTCGATCAGCGCAGTCATGGTCTGGTATGGCTGATCAGCTTCTACATCGTCTTCAAGTCGCAGGCGCTGGACGAACTCAGCAACGCGATCCTGCTCCTCGATGAACCCGGAATGAGTCTCCACGCCCTCAAACAGCAGGAGTTCCGCCGAACCGTATCTTTGCTCGCCGAGGAAAACCAAACGATCTACACCACCCACTCGCCCTTTATGGTCGGAACCGATGAGCTCGATCTGGTAAGAGTCGTCGAGATGAAGGACCGCGCCACGGGGACGAAGGTCCACAGCGGCATAGTTGCGGACGACCCTGCCTCTCTCTATCCCCTGCAAGCTGCGCTCGGATACAACCTCGCACAATCGCTCTTTGTCCAGCAACGCAACCTGATCTGCGAAGGCCTGTCCGACCTCTGGTACCTCGAGGGCGTGTCGCAGCTTATGAAGGCGGCCGGAAAGCCAGCACTCGATGAGCGGATTGCCACCGTGCCTGCGGGCGGGGCCTCGAAGGTCGTCTATTTCGCGACTCTCCTTCGGTCGCAAGAACTCCAGGTCGCGGCCCTTCTCGATTCAGACGCAGCTGGCGAGTCGGCTGCGACCCAGGACGATTTCGTGCGTCTCATGCCTCGCCGCGCCATCCATCGCGCGAAGGATTTCTACACGGGCCAGGTAACTCATCCCGAGACAGAGGACCTCCTGCGGGAAACGTTGATAACCATCGCCAAGTCCGGGCCAGGGTGGGACGTCGCCACCACCGCACAGGCACAGCCAACGAGGGGCATCGTCGACATCTTTGCCGCGGAAGTGCCGAGTTTCTCGAAGTACAAACTGGCCAAGGCATTCGTCAGCTGGAGTTCGACCCATACGGTCGCCGATCTAGCGGAGCAGGAGCGCGCCGACTGGCAGAAGCTGATAACAGCCATCAATGCCTCGCTCGAGTAACTCCGCGTGTGACGTCGACAAGGTCCCGGCGAGAGTAAGGCGACTCGTCGGGCCGGAACCGGCGCCGGAGTTCCAGCGGCGATGAGCCCAATTTCCCTGGATTACGAAGATCCAACGCCCGAGGAACGCGCTGAGGCTCGCCAGTCAGCGAAGGAAGCAGCCGAGGCGTTCGAGCGGGGACGCGCTGTGCCCCCGACGCTCGACGGCTATCGGGAAGCCGCTCACGACGGGGAGACCGCGGTGCTCGAAGGGCTGGCGGCCCGTGCTGGGGACAGGTGGCGGAACGTCCGTGAGTGCTACGGTTTCGGAGCTGCCATCGCACTCCCACGGCTGAACCGATTGATCTCGATCGACGCGGGTCTCGCGGAGCTCGGGTTCGTCCACAACGTCGATGCCGATCCGTCTGAGGCTCTCGCACATGGAGGCGCCGACTGGCCGGGACAGTTGCGTGGCGGAGCCGACAGCGTAGCCTGCGCAGCCCGCTTCCTGATGCTGTACCAGCCCATCGGCGCAGCCGCCTACCTTCGTGGCCAGACGGAACGGTGGACGAGCAACCGGGCCACGACCCTCGGCATCGAGCGGCGAGAAGGTGAGTCTCAGGCGGACTTCATGAACAGAGTCTGGCATCGAGGTACGCCGCTGCCCTTGCCCCCCGGCGCCTATTTCGCGGAGATGTCGGAACTCCTTCATGGGCGCGGGCACTTCGTCCCGATGGCAGTCTGGGAGTCGCGCGACCTTGCCGAGTGGCCACCCCCCGCGGACGCCAGCTTGCCGAGCATGGTGCTGCCCGAGGCGGGCATGCTGGTTCTGCAACAGGTAACTGCATGCGTCATGGACCTCGCTCGCCGAGCCGGTCGTGACGATCTCGTGGGCTGGCTGATGGACTTCCCAATGACCACTGATCCACTGGAACAGGAGGTCGTCGATAAGGTCTGGCTGGGCCAGCTGCCACTCATGCCGCCCAGTCTGACAGAGCCATTCGTATCTCGGCTTGGCGCTGCAGACCAGGCCTATCACGAATTCCTGGCCACGGTTCGCTCGGAGCCTGTCTGGCCAGGGTTGACCGTCCTTGCCCTTCTCTCGCGCAGGTACCGCGCGACTCAGGGTGCTGTCTTCTCGTTCCAGCAGGAGCAGATCGCCCTCGGTGCCGAATTCAACCCAAGGAGCCTGTACGCGCGCGACACGAGGTACATCGTGGTGGGCGAGCTGGCCGCGCTCGTCGGGCGGTGGATAGCGGGTTCGCCCGGCCAAGCGCTCATCGTCGCCTCAAGCGCACTCAGGTCGGCGTTCGCCATGTGGCTCGAAGACGACAATCGATCGATGATCGCCGTCAGAACCATGCTCGAGTGTGTGGCGCAGGCGCGCACCTGGCGGCTGAAGCCGGACAAGGCCGCAAGGCTCGAAGCTCGCGGCCTCCTCGCATCCCCGAGAGACTGGCTCGTTGCTGCCGGCTGGCGACGCTTGGGGGTCTTCAATGCCGCCCTTGGCGAATTGAGCCACACCACGCCTCGCTCTCGGTACGGGGGAGCGCTCGGCGTGCTCGCCGCGGTTCAGGCGCCCGAGGCCGTGACCGTCGATCCCATCAACACGGGCCGAGGTGAGGCACTCGATCAAACGGTCTTCCTGCTCACCCTGGAGGCGCTGTCCTGGCTCAAGACGCTGGACGAACCCCTCGCCGTGCTCGTCCAGAAGGCCCTGAAGGTCCCACCTGATCCCGAGGCGGATGTCGAAGCCTGGCTGGCTCGATCGTGGGCCAACCGCAACTACAACTTCGGCGGCCCGAGTTTCCGGAAGGTAAACCTTGAAGACCTCGCACGCCGCGGGTTCAACGTCGATGACATCATTCTCGGCCGCGCCCCGATCCCTGACGAAGACCGTACGGAGAGCGCGGGGGACGAACGATAGCGGAATCCTCGTGCGGCGGACGGCGACCTAGAACTCCGGCCTGACCGTCTCGCTGACGCTTGCCTCGCCTTGGCCCATTGAGGTGCCGGGCTCGAACAGGGCGGCGACTCCCACGACCTCGTCCTCCATGACCAGTTGCTCGGCGTGAACGAAGGTGATATCGAGCCACCGACCCTCGTCATCGGGCAACACCTCGACCAGCAGCTCAATGGGCTCGGACGCCGCCAACTCCTGCAGTAGCCCTGCCCTCCCGGGCTGTAGGTCGCTACAAGCGCGGGGTTGGGCGAGGTTGCCGATCCACTGAACATCCCCGATGCCCCTCAGCCTCAGCACGGCTGTCAGGTCGGTATCTAGGGACTTCCTCTTCGGCGCGGCTCGTCGATGGCCTTTTCCGCAAGGCCGATGGCCTCGCCGTTCTTGGTGGCGGCCACACATGGACATCGCGTCCAGGGCGGTACGCTCGCTCGGCGTTGCTCTCGCAACACCGACGCGCTGGCGCGTCTCCTCGCGAGCGTACCACCCTGGGTCAAGAGCCATAACCGTGTCAGTAAGCGCACGCACTAGTCATCTACATAAGCGGACTTGACAAAAGCGTGTTCCATAACGCACGGTATTGCCATGCCGACGCAGCTCTTTCCAAAGCTCCTTGAGCGCGCAGTCGATCAACATGGGCTGCTGACGCCAGACGACGCACGCGCGGTCGGGACTACCGAGAACGCGCTGCGCCGACTGGCGCATGAAGGTGTCATCGCGCGCGTCGGATTCGCGGTCTACCAAGTACCTCAGCTGGCCGGCGATCCACTGGCGCAGTACCAAGAAGCGCTTCTCTGGCTCCGCGCGCCCGCGGCCCTGACTCATGACACGGCGCTGGACCTCCACCATCTGTGCGACATCAATCCAGGTAAGGTCCATGCGACCGTGGACATCCGCAACCGACCCCGACGGACGGCCCCGGCCTGGATCCAGATCCACTTTGGTGGCCTCCCAGATGCCGACCTCACCTGGCTCGAAGGACTCCGGATCGCGACCCCGACCCGCGCCATCCTCGATGCCATCGCCACCAACATCGGTCAGCAGTTCATCGACCAGGCGATCGAGACGGGCAAACAGCGCGGGCTCCTGACGCAACAGGACCTGCGTCGGATCGAGATCGCACAGCTTCGCCAGCGGCTGCAGATCCTTGAGCGTCTGGACCAGGGCGCCTGATGCCGGGATTCCCCAAGTCTCGCCCGCCGGCCAACGCGAAGGCGTTGGAAACCTGGATCTCTCAGAAGGCCCGTGAGGACGGCGTCGCCGTCAACCGGCTTCGGCGTGGCATCTCCTTCATGGTCATCTCCGCCGTCCTCGGACGGCTAGTCGATGACGAAGGGCGCCCGCTCTTCCTCCTCAAGGGCGGCGTCGCCATGGAGCTGCGCGTTGGGCTACAGGCGCGCGCCTCCAGGGACTACGACACTGCCTTCCGTCAGGCGATCGATCGCGTCACCCATGTGCTGGCCGAGGCAGAGTCGTACTCCTCCGGCGACTTCCGGGTCACGCCGGGTAAGGCGGTCCCCATCGGGCCCACGGGCGCTGTCCGAATCCCATTGAGACTCGAGTACGGAACCCATGCCTGGGGGTCGGTGGACCTCGAAGTCGCCGCGGCCGAAGGCCGGTCCGGGTCTCCCGAGACGATCGAATACGCCAAAGGGTCGCCTGTGCTGTCGGTGTTCGGGCTTCCGGACGTCGAGCCGGTAGCGCTGCTGCCGCTCCCCTATCAGATCGCGCAGAAGATCCACGCGTGCACCGAGGCCAGGGCCGGGAAGGACAATGATCGCTTCCGGGATCTCATCGATCTGATCCTGCTCGACGAACTTGTTGTAGACAAGGACCTTCCGAGCGTCCGCGCGGCATGCGTCGAGGTCTTTTCGATTCGAGGCACCCATCCGTGGCCACCAAAGGTATTGATCTACCCGCTTTGGCCTGACCAGTTCCGCGCCCTCGCCAAGAGCATGGGCTTTCCGGTGACCGAGGCAACCGAAGCGGCGACCGCGGTCGAGGCGATGATCGCAAGGATCATCGGCACCGAAGGCCTGAGCGCCCCCGGGTCCCCCGACTCGGCCCATGAGCAAGAGGCCAAACCGACGGGCTTGTAGGGGCCAGGTCCCGATCTGGCTCGGTCGCGAGAGACGAGCCGCGCGCCGAGCCTAGAGCTACTTTCGTGACTGGATTTCACGGTAGATCGCCAAGGGGGTCACGCGTAGGCCAGCGCCTGCCCAGACCCCGGAAAGACCGATGTAGGCCCTCATCGCAGTCAGGCCGGCCGCCTCAACCAGATCGAGCAGAGTCTCGCGCGCCTCCGGGACATAGAAGTCGTCGCCAGGTGCCTCGTTGACTTGGGCCAGGATGCGCCAAGTTCCACCCAGAAGGAATCCGTGACGGGTCGTGAGTTCATCCAGACTCTCAACAAACTTCCGTCGCTGCACCACTCCAGTTGCAATCGGTTCCCCGTCTTCCAGGAGGCGAAGCCGAACGGTGTCACGCGCCAGTCTTCGGAAAAGCTCCGCTAGAGCCTTGGCCTTGCCCTTCGGCAGTAAGTTGTTGGCCGGTAGACTCCGCCCAGCACGTCGATCGGCGGGAGTCCGCGCTGGAGCCTGAGGATCCTGCAGCGCTTGCATGTTCGCCATCAGGTCAGGGAAGCCCTCTACGATCTCGCGGAGTGACTCAGGATCGGTTAATTGGACCCGTCCCGAGAGAAGAACGAATGCCCCGTCGGGGGCATTCGCCGCCTGCTCCACTCCCCAAAGAAAGCCCTGGTCGCGCAGGCCCTCGATGACCTGCACGACGAGCTGATCCTGGTGCACAGCGACGGTGGTGCTATCGCCGGCCAGCAAGGTCGCCTTGGTGTCCGCCGTCGCCTCAGCGAAGAGCGGGACCTTACCTTTGACTGACCCCGAGAATTCGGCTGCCTTCGACCCAGATCTCGTCTTCGATTCGGCCAGGCCTTCAAATAGCTGGCTGTCGAAGGAAAGCAGACGTGGAACATCCAGGTAAATGAAGTCCCGGATCTCTGCCATCAGTTCCTCCTATCTCCGCGGCTCGCGGATCTCGCGCCCTTCACAAATCGCAAGATCTCCGAGCGTCTGTTCGACGGTGGTCATCGACGCGCAGCGTCGTGCGCATCCGCGAGCAGAGCTTCAAGTCGTGAACCGTCGGCGAGGTACTCGCTGAAGGTGGCATTCGGAAAGCGAATGTCGGCTCCTCGCAGCATCTCTGCAAGTCGCTCTCCAACCTCGGGCTCAGGCGACACGAAATCGAGAGGGATCCCTTCGGGTACTGAGGACAGCATCGCTGTGAAATGTTCTTCCTGGGCTCTCCAGCCGACGACAAGCGCGCCGCTAACCTCTGCCAGCGCGGCCGTGAGCATGTCTACGTGGCCAAGAGGGCATTCGAAGCTGCCCTTTCCTGTCATGGGCAAGGCAAGGGCGGGGTACAGCAACCACGCCTGACTGGCTGAATTGCCCGTCCGCTGCTCTCGGAAGTCCGTCAACACGACGAAACTATCTGTAATGCGATCTACTAGCTTCGGCGCAAGGTCGATCGCGACCTGCCGGCGGCCACCGTAGTGCGGTTCCCCATCTCGACGGTGGACCATCCGCGCCCAGTTGACCGAGCCGTGGAGCTTGAATACCTGAGTTTCAGCGGACTCGATATAGGAGTCCACCGAGCCGAACCGGCGCGACGCGAACGCCGCTTCGAGCAGCAAGTCGTAGTTGAATGTCACATAGATCACGCGCTCATCTGAGCGAATACGCCATTTCTCAACCCGATCGACGAGATCCACGTAGTTGGTCGCACCATGCGCCAACTGGGGCCATTCTTCGCTGGCACGCCAGAGGATTTCCTGCAAATAGAAACGCAGCGAGGCTAGTTGTCGCTGGCCAAGCTCGCTCTTCCCGTCTTCCTCCTGCAACTCCCGCATAGCCTCTTCGACGGGCCGCCCTGCATCTACCGCACGCTTTAGCCGAATGATGAGGGGCAAGCACTCGGGCAGCGACTGCATCACGTCGCCGAAGCTGTAGTCTCGGTCCTCGAACAGGTCTTTCGCTAGCGGCGGCTGCCAGCACAACTTGTAGGAGGGGAGGTGGGACCACTTCTCGTATGGAATTGAGTCAAAGGATGCGCCCGCACCCAGGATCACAAGCAGCATGTGCTCAGCATATGCCGCTGGCGCGGCTCCAACTTGGGCGTCCGGCGAGTCCGGCTAGACCAGTTGCGCCAGGGCCTCCGCGATCGCCGGCGGCACCACAATCCGGCACTTGGGAACCGAGGGTTCAAATCCTCTCGCCCCGACCATTCGGGTAGGTCGTGCCTACCCAACCCACTATCGTCCCCCTTCGGCTGCAGCTGTCTCTAGGCCCGTACCCGATCGCTCAACCACTCGCCGGCGAGACTCAGGACCGCGGGTCGACGGGCTGGCGCGCCTGTTGCTTGGCCGACTCCGGCCAGTCATCGAACTGACCTGGTAACCGCGCTCCTGCCACCCGGGCGAGGGCGGAGAGGTGGCGACGACATTCATCCGTCCGCGTTCAACGATCCAGTCGAAGCACGACTCGGCCGACCGTGTGCCGTCGGGCGACACGTTCCATCGCCTCACGCGCCTGCTCGAGCGGCAACTCCGCGTCGATCCGCATCCTGAGCTTTCCTTGTGCAGCCAGAATGGCCACGGCCTGAAGTCTCGACGCCACGACCGTCGCGAAGAAGGCCTGGAACTCGACCCGATCTCTGGGCGCAGGCGCGCCGAGGATGAAGATTCCGCGACCGCCGTCGCGCACCAGCTCGACCGCCCGGTCGCGTACCTCATTGCCCGTCCCATCGAACAGCACGTCGAAACCGGTCGGTACGGCCAATCTCAGCCGCTCGACGAAGTCCGGGTCGTGATAGTCGACGGCCATTTCGGCGCCAAGGCTGAGGACGTACTCGTGGTTGCGGGCGCTCGCGATCGCGAACACACGCGCTCCGAGGCTCCTCGCGATCTGGATGGCGGCACTCCCGACGCCACCGGATGCGGCCGTCACGAGCACGGTTTCGCCCGCCTGCACCCTGCCCCGATCTACGAGTCCTTCGTGGGCCGTGCCCGCGCTGATGACGAGGCCGGCAGCCTCAGGAAAATCGAGGCCGTCGGGAATTGCGGCGATGCGGTCTACATGCGCGGCGGCGAGCTCGGCAAAACCGCCACCCAGCGACGGCCACAGCGAGCAGAAGACGCGATCACCAGCGCGGAATCCACCACCTGCAACCTCGACCGTTCCGGCTACTTCGGCGCCGGGAATATGAGGCAGTGGCACCTGGCCGACCCTGCCCGCCAGGATACCGAGGTCCCAGATCCCCACGCCGGCAGCGTGCGTACGGACGAGAACGTGCTCTGCGTCCGGGGCAGGATCCGGCCGCTCACCGATTCGGACATTCTCGGGCCCGCCGAAGGCCTCGAAATAGGCCGAGCGCATGTGTTCCTCCGCGAGTCACGGCGGCTCATGGTAAATGCGTGAGTCCGAAACGACCGCCGGAGGATCCTCCCGTGGCAAACCGGTCGCGCGTTGTGGATCACGACGACGCAGGTCGCTCAGATACCTCTCCGCGTGAACATCAAGTGGGTAACTCCGCTGGGCGAGCTGATGGCCTCGACGGCGTAGTCCTTCTCAAGGCTCTCCAGTCCGTCCCAGAGACGGACGCCTCGGCCCAGCAAGATCGGGACGACCACGATGTGCATGTGGTCGATGAGCCGCGCCGCCAGGAACTCGCGGATCGTGGTTGGACCCCCGCCGACGCGCACGTCCTGGCCGTTCGCCGCTTTGCGGGCCGCCTCGAGCGCTTCCGCCGGCGATGCGTCGACGAAGTGGAAGGTCGTGCCGCCCTCCATCTCGATCGACGGACGCGTGTGGTGAGTGAGAACGAACACGGGGGTGCGGAACGGCGGGTTGGCACCCCACCAGCCCTTCCACTCGGGATCAGTGTGCCACCCGGGATAGCCGAACTTCCCCGCACCCATGATCTCGGCGCCGATCCCGGGGTCGTGCAGCCGCACGAACGTGTCGTCAATGCCACGGCTGCCGCCTGGTTCGCCGACCATCTCATGCCACCAACTGGTGGCGAACATCCACTCGTGCAGGCGGTCTCCAGCGTGGCCGAACGGTGCGTCGCGGCTCAGCCCTTCGCCGGTTCCGAAACCGTCGAGCGAGACGGAGAAGAATTGGACGAGCGCGAGTGACATGACTGTTGCTCCTTTCCGGCCTACTGATGGATGGTCGGGCGCTCGCTTGCGGTCGGACCCGGCCCCAGGTGAGTACAATCCCGTGCCACCGCCGACCCCGGCGCGTCAGCCGGCAGGAAAATGCCCGATTGCGGGAATGACCTCTCGTCCGATGATCTCGATGGGGGTGATCCGGTCCGCTCCCACGACGGAGCCAAAGACCGTCTGGGCTCCAATGCCGCCGAGCCAGCGGAGTTGGTCGATGAGCGGCCCGACCCCCGAACCGTCCTCTCCGACGTCGAACCGGAACGGCACCGTCCGCTCGATCGACTCGAAGTCGCGACCAGCCTCGTCGCAAAGCCGTCGCAGCACGTCGAGCTTGGCGGGAAGTTCGGGTGATGGAGGAATGTTGCAGGCGTCGCCGTACCGGGCCACCAACGGCAGAGTGCGACGTTCGCCGCCGCCGGCGATGAGGATTGGCGGATGGGGCCGAGAGAGGCTCTGCGGCACGTTGAGAGCACGGCCCATGCGTACGCGCTGACCCTCGAATCTCTGCCCCGAACCGGTCTCGCCGGCCCACATCTGGTTGGGCGAGGACGATCTCGAGCTTTCCGGCGTCTTCCTCGCTCGACGTCAGGCTGTTGACGAAACCGATGGCCGCTCCCGCGAGAAGAAGCGGAACGAAGAAGTCATAGAGGTTGCCGCGAAGCAAACCTGCCGGCGTGCCAAAGCCGGCGAGCCCGAATGCCTGGACAGCGCCTGCCGGTAGCTAGTCGATGGCCTCGCTGACGGCCGAACTGTTCTTGAAGGCCCGGTCAGACCGCCACCCCGTGACGAATACGATCGCCGCCAGCGATGCTGCCCAAAGGATGGAGGGGCGCCTGATACGGTGGGTCGGCGCGGTAGACGACCCAGACGGCTTCGCCCGTTCGAGCCAGGAAGCATTGCTCAGCAGTCTGCGTCGGCCGTTTTGTCCTCGGCCTTGCAGTGAAGGTCCATGGATGCCGAGGCAGGCTTCGGCATGGAACAGAGGACCGTTCTACCGCGTCCGTGAGAGCTCGCACCGCATATTCGACGCAGACTAGGAGGTTTGCTATGACCGCACATGACACGGTCCGCGCCTACTGGGAAGCCGCGGAGTCGCGAGACTGGGAGGCTTTCGGCCGGCTCCTCGCCGACGATGTCGTCTATCAAGGGCCGCAGACCCGGGAGCGCGTACGCGGCCGGGACGCGTACGTTCGTTTCAACGTCGAAGGCTTTCCGGGCACCTGGCATCTGACGATCGAGCGGATCGTTGGAGAGGCCGATCAGGCCGCCAGTTGGATCGAATTCACCGGCGAAAGCGGGGCCCAGCCCGGGCTCTGCTTCTTCCGGGTGGATGCCGCCGGTCTCATCTCGGAGATCAGCGACTTCTGGCCGGACCCCTACGAGTTGCCAGACTCGCGGGCCCATCTGGTCGAGCGATACTAAGTCGCGGCCCAACCTGGCCGGAAGCGGCGGATACGACTCCGCGCCAGCCGATCCGTTCCGTCAGACCTCCGGCCATTGGGCCGACGACCACATGTGGCAACGTGACCTTCTCGCTCATGACCGCCTGACCGCGGTGATCTGGGTCGCCCTCATCGGGCTGATGCTGAGCTCTAGGCCTATCCCAATCGGTGGCCTCACCAGCAGGCCGATAGCGCTTCGCGATAGGTCGAGCGGTACGAAGCTGTGAGGAAGACGAACTGCTCGCTTCGGCCGGTTCGCGTCGCATCACCGCCTGGCAAGTCCGGTCGCGCCATGGGAGCGGCTCAAGATAGGCGGCGGCACGCCCCCGATCCTGACGCGCCATGGCTGGTTCATCGTCTACCACGGCGTGGGAGAGGCGCAGGATCAGGCCGGTTCCAGACGCCACCTGTGCTACTCGGCTGGGGTTATGGTTCAAGGGCCGGAGGGCCGAGAAGGAGACCGATCGAGGCTGCCGGTAGTTCGGGCATCAGCACCAACGAAAGCGGCGAGCATTTGACCGACTCAGGTGTTGGTCCTCGCGGGGCCCTCGATCGAAGAGCGATCTAGGAGCCACGTGCCCGCCGCGACCTCGTCCCGCGTTTGGGAAGAGCCCCTTAAGCCGTCTTCGAGCCCTGGCCAGCGCGGCTCGGACTGTTCCGCCGATGTGTCGTCGGTGCCTGGCTAGCCGCGGGCGGGCGTTGCGACCGCATTGCGTAGCTGAGGCTCCGTATCCGAACCGCTCCCTGCAGTGTCGTCTGCCGGTGCGGATTCTTCAGGAAATCCTTAGGATGATGCCCGAAGATATGGCTATGGCCGAAACATCCGAGCCAGCGGCGATCCTGGAGGAGGTGTTGGCGCACCTCCAGGGCATCTTTCAGGCCGCCCGCAAGGGCCCGCCCCGGTGGGTCAAGTACGACCTGACGTTCGGTCAGCTGCGCCTGCTATTCGTCCTGGCGCAGGGCCCGATTTCGATCGGCCAGCTGGCTCACATGTTGGGCGTGACCGACGCGACAGCCTCAGAGATCGTTGACCGGCTCGAGAAACGAGGCCTCTCGGTCAGAAGCCGCCGGACCGACGATCGCCGGGTTGTCGAATGCAGGCTAAGCGATGCGGGCGTCCGATTGCTGGCCGAGGTGGCCGGAGCGCGGCGGGAAGCCCTTCGGGTCGCGCTCTCCGTGCTGACGGCGAATGAGCTGGGAACGCTCGACGCGCTGCTCTTGATCATCGCCGACCGTATGTCGGCCCAAACGCAGACCTCGGCAGCGGCCGAAGGAGGCACTCAATTGGATTCCGCAACTCCGCCCGTCGGGCCCGTTCTGGGCAGCGAGAGGCTCGCATGAGCGGCACCGACGGGCTCGCGCTCGCGACCCGCGGCCTGCGCAAGAGCTACGGCTCACGCCGGGCCCTCGACGGCTTGAATTTGTCGGTCCCGGCCGGCGTGGTCTACGGCTTCCTCGGCCCGAACGGCGCAGGCAAGACCACCACGATGCGCGTCCTGACCGGCTTGATCCACCCGGATGGCGGCACCGTCGAACTCCTCGGCAAGCCGTTCAAGCGCGGCGACAGGCAGCGCCTGTTCGAGGTCGGGGCGCTCGTCGAATCGCCGACCTTCTATCCGTACCTGTCCGCGCGCGCGAATCTGCGTGAGCTGGGTGCTTCCGGTGCGCAGGTGGAATTGAAGCGAGTCGATGAAGTGCTGGAACTCGCCGGCCTGACCGACCGAGCGAACGACAAGGTCCAGGGCTACTCGATGGGCATGAAGCAGCGGCTGGGAATCGCCGCGGCACTTCTGAACGACCCCAAACTGCTGCTGCTCGACGAGCCCGCCAACGGCCTCGATCCCGCGGGTATCGTGGCCATGCGGGACACGCTGCGCGCCCTCGCGGCCCAGGGCAAGACGGTCTTCGTGTCCAGCCACCTGCTGGCTGAGATCCAGGTCATGGCCGACGTCGTGGGCATCATCGCTTCCGGCAAGCTCGTCCGGGAAGGACCGCTCAAGGAGCTGCTGGCGATGCAGGGCGTCGTCAAAGCACGCGTCCGCCCCAACCTGGTCGACGCCGCCCTAAAGGCTCTCGAGCCGATGGCGCGGGCCGAACGCCTCACCGAAACGGACCGCGAGGAAGGCTGGCTGTCCGTCCACGTCACTGCGGACCGTGCCGAAGAAGTCAATCAGAAGCTCGCCGGCGCCGGCATCTTCGCCTCGGGCCTGGAGTCCGGCACGGACCTCGAGATGCTGTTCCTGGAGTTGACCGGCGGCCATCCCATCGGCGGCGAAGGCACGTTCGTCGGCCTGGGCGGCCCCGGCGGCGGCGCGAACGGCGCTGCTGACATCAGCGGAAAGCGAACCGCGGCATGAGGCTCTTCATCTCCGGCCTGCGCAAGCTCGTCCGTCGTCCGGCGACGTGGGTCAGCGTGGGCCTGTTGATCGGGCTCCTGGTCTTGATCATCCTCGCGGTCGGAGCCGGCGTCAGCGCCCGCACCGTGCGCACCGGGGGTACCGCCAGCGCGGCGGCCGATCCCAGGCTCCTGGTGACGTTCCCCGGCGCCTACGATCGGATCCTTCAGTTCACCACGGGGCTGGGCGGTCTGTTCGCGGTCATCTACGGCGCTGCGATCGCCGGCTCGGAATGGGGTTGGGGCACGCTCAAGTCGGCCGTGGCGCGTGGGGAGAGCCGCGTCCGCTACGTGCTGACTTCGTACGCGAGTGTGGCCGTGATGATCGGCTTCGGGGTGCTGCTCACCTTCGCGGTCGGTGTCGCAGCCGCCATCGTCGGGGCTAATCTCGGCGGGGTTTCGACGAGCGGAGTGTCCGACTCGGCCACGCTCGGTGCCCTGCCGGAGCGTCTGCTCAAGGGCTGGTTCGCGGTCGTGGAGGAGGGAGCGCTCGGTTTCGCCATTGCCACGCTCGCGAGGAGCCAGCTGGCGGGCATCGGCGCCGGCATCGCCTTCTATTTTGCCGAAGGCTTCGCCACTCTGTTCCTCCCGGACGTGGTCAAGTACCTGCCGTTCAGCGTCGCCAACGCATCGCTCGTGACCACCACGGCCGCCACGCCGGCCGGCGGCGGCGCTTTCAGTGGAGGAACGGATGTCCTGCCGCCCGACCAGGCGCTCGCGCTCGTAGCCGCCTGGCTGATCGGGGCCCTGATCGTGGCCGCATTCTTCTCGGACCGGGCCGAGATAACCGGCTGACGCCGTCATACCACTCTCGTCGGCCGGTGCAATCCGGTCGGCCGGAGAACCAAGGAGTCAAGTACAAATGCATGCGCTGCATCCGCGCCTCGCGGCCCTCGCCCTAGTGGTGCTTGTCATCGTCGTCATTGCGGTAGCGGTTTGGTGGGTTCGCTTCCGCAAGAAGTAGCCCACGCTGGGCACAAACACGAGGAAATGCGAAGCGGCCGGCAATTCTTCCGGCCGCTTCTCTGCTGTTGGCCAGTGTCAGTCGCCCGGGTCCACCAGCAGGGGTATCAAGAAGCCCACCTCGGTGCCGCCGCCGATCCGGGCGTGCGCCCACATCCGCCGTTCTCGGTCTGTCTGCTTCCTCGCAGCCTGGCCTCCTCGCCGAGATCGACCGCCTCGGAACATGCTCACCGTCGACAGCAGCCAGACGCTGTTCGGCCAGCCCGCCGAACTGCCGACGAGCGGCCCTGGCATGATCGGACGCATCGGTGGGGTCACCGCGGTCGAAGACACCGCCGGGGTTGCCGCGATCGCCCGATTCCCGCTCGTCGGCGGTGCCTTCGATCCAACCTGGCTCATGAACATTGACAAACAGAACCGCGTCGGAAATTGCTCCGCTGGCGTAGCCGAAAACCAGCCCTCCGACGGTGCGATTCGAGCTGCGCATAAACGGGCAGGCATCGATCGGTGTCGCCCGATGACCGGTGGTCGGTCATGTGGGGAGCCGGATGCGGTGGTTGGTCACATGACCAGTTTAGGCCGTCTCCGCAACCCGACCGAACTCGCTCGGTGTGTTCGCAACCGGGATCAGCAACGATCGCGACGGTGTGTCGGCCCTAACCCTCTCGCCCCGACCATTCAGGTAGGTACGACCTACCCGGCCTGTTCTGGGACCATGGAAGCGCGCTGCCCCCGAGCATCGAGGAGCGCACTGTATGGGCATCCTTCGTCGGCCGCCGCAGCAAGCAGCGCCGGGTCCGAGGTGGCGAGCCGCTGGCCGAGCGACACGGCGGTCGCAAGGGCGATGCAATCGGCAAGCGACAGTGGGCGGCGCGTCCGGTGATAGTGGCGGGCGTGGAGACGGCCCGCGAGCAGACCGACGGCCTCGTCGGCGGCGACGATCCGCAAGCCTCCCAGGGTCAGCCAGCGGATCTTCTCCTCCACATCCTCCGCGGGCCAGCCCTGGTGGCGAATTAGGACGTCGAGCACCTCGCTGACGTTCACCGCACTGATGGAGGCTGCCTCGCCCGAGTCACGGAGCAGAACTTCGACCTCGACGGCGGCCGGCTCGCCAGTCAGCGCCGCCACGATCGCCTGAGCATCGAGAACGCTCAGCGTCGGGTCCTCTGATCGTCTCTGGCCGACTCTTCGTCTCGAACGATTGCACGCACGCTGTCGCTGTCCGGGCCCCGGCCACGGAGCGATCCGATAGCCTCGCCTATCGGATCATCGGGGACCGGCCGGATGACGATGGCACCGCCTTGATCCTCGAGGGAGACGCGACTCGTTCGCCAGCGCCGCCGAACCTCGGCTGGCATGGATATTTGGCCGCCCTTTGAAATCGTCGCTGTCTTCATGAGAAGATCTTACTCACACAGTGAAGGTCCGGCAAGCAAGGCCGGCTCTGGCGAGGAAGATCGAGCTGACCGTTGATGCAGCCCTCAGCCATCTGCAACTGGGATCCGAGCTCGTCGACGGAGCAGAGGCTTGGGCTCGGTTTCTAGCCTGCCAGGGTCGACCATCGGTTCCATCGGAGGTTCGCGGCCTGGCTCAGACACCTGCTTCGTCCATCGACCCGGAGTGGGCGAACTCCTCGATGATCTTCTTCAGTGCGTTCATGAGGCAGGTTCGCTCATCCTCAGTCAGTGACGCGGTCGCGCGGCGTTCCAGCTGATCACGCGAGTCTTCGATCGCTCTCCTTACGGAAAGAGCTTGGTCGGTGAGGTAGATCCGGACCAGTCGGCCGTCTCCCGCGTCACGGCGGCGTGTGATCAGACCGGCCCGGGCCATTCGCGTGGCCGATTTGACGACTGTCGGAGTCGCGACGTGGAGCCGTTCGGCGAGCTCGCCCGGGGTCAGACCGTTCGTCTCCCAGAGGACCTCGAGGACGACGTTCTGGCCGACCCGTACGCCGTGGCGGCTCATCGCATCGTCGGTTGCGGCCCGCATCAGCTTTGAAGCGCGTGTGAACAGGGTCAGAAACTCGTTCATGGGCCACATAGTAAGACATTGGCTTGCCGGCTAACGAACATAGCCTAAGCTCGTTGATAGCCGGCTAGCGATACTCCCGTTTGCCGGCCTAGTAACGCGCCACTTCGATCGCAAGGGGGTCGGAACTGGAATGAACGACCGCAGCCGCTTGAGCTTCGGGATCAAGACCAGTCAGGTCAATACCACCTATCGGGAACTGCTCCGCCTGTGGCGCGAAGCGGACGAGGTGTCCGCGTTCGAGCACGCCTGGTTGTGGGACCACTTCGTGCCGCTCCGCGGCGAAGTGACCGACCCGGCGTTGGAGGCCTGGACCCTCCTCGCGGCTCTGGCGGCCCAGACCCAACGGCTGCGGCTCGGTGTGGTCGTCACAAGCAACCGCATTCGGCCTCCCGCGGTCCTGGCCAAGATGGCCGCAACGGTGGATCAGATTTCCGATGGCCGGCTCGTCTTCGGGATAGGCGCGGGCGGCTTCGCGGTGTCCGATCCGGGCGGCCTCGCCCTAGTACATCGTGCAGCTCGACGCCTACGGGATCGACGTCGTCTCGGCGAGCGAAGCGATAGGCGCTCTCGCGGAATCGTGCACAATCGTCCGCCGAATGTGGACCGAGGACGCGCCATTCGACTTCGAGGGTCACTACTACAACTTGAAAGGGGCCATCTGCGAGCCGAAGCCGGTGCAGCGGCCGCACCCGCCAATCCTGATCGGTGCGGGTGGCGAGCGTGTGTCGCTGCGCGTGGTGGCCGAACATGCCGACATCTGGACCAGTCCCACGCGTAGCCCCGAGGAGTTCCGCCACAAGAGCCAGGTGCTCGACGAGCATTGCGCAGCCATCGGCCGGGATCCAGCCGAGATCGTCCGATCGGCGCAGATCCTGGTCTCCTCGGCCGAGCAGGCCGACCCCGTGCGGGCCCGTGACTTGATCGGTGCACTCGTCGACGCGGGCGCCACCCACATCATCTTGGGGTTCATCCCACCTTCTCCAAGTCTTCGGCAACTCGCCGACCAGATAGTCGAGCCGCTCCTGGCCTGAGCGTCCCACGGGCTGATCGCAACGCGGTCGAAGGGACGGGCGGATGGCTTCGATTGTCGTTCGTCTGCGGTCCCCGGCCGCCTGAGTTGCCCTTCTTCGTTCGCTGAACCCCACGTCAGGCTGGGCGAGACCGGGAGTCGAGCTCGGCCGCGCGCGTCCGCATGTCGCCCAAGGCCGCTGCGGCATGGAGCGAGAACGGTTCGTCGTTGTCCGCCTCCATCCAACGCTCAACGGCGATTGCGAAGGCGAGCATCCCCACTTCCGCCCCCAGGCGGGCGGTCAGTTCGTCCGCGCCCCGTGCCTGCAAGGCGGCGCTGATCGACCCGGCGATCCGGGCGTGCTTGAGCAATCCCCGCTCCTGCAGTTCGATGTTCGCCGCGACCACCAGCACGCGCTGGGCGGCCTTGGCCCGCTGCTGTGGGGTCATCGCGGCCTCGGCGGCCGCGAACGCGGCCGCCAGGCACTCGCTGAGTGTGGCATCCGGGGAGGCGGCACGAATGGCGTCGGCGAACAGCCCGGCCAGCTTGTCTTCACCGCCGAACAGGACTTCCCGCTTGTCCGCGAAGTGCCGGAAGAACGTCGCGCGATTCAATCCGGCCCGATCCGCGATCTGCGCGACGGTCGTTGCCTCGTACCCGTTCTCCACGAACAGGTCCAGCGCGGCGGTCTCCAAGCGCTCACGCGCGTCAGGTGCCCATCTGCTCATCGTCACAGTCTAAGCGAGGCGACTGGATCGCATCACCTGGCGAGATGATGCGACTCAGTCACATGGTTGTGTTAGGGTTGATGCGACCGGATCGCATCAATGCTCCGGCCGCGGCATCGGCGCCGCGCATCTTCGTCACCTGCAAGCACGACCAAGGAGACCTTTCATGCGCATCTTCGTCACCGGCGCTTCCGGCTGGATCGGCTCGGCCGTCGTTCCCGAACTCATCGGCGCCGGCCACCGCGTCCTCGGCCTGGCCCGCTCGGATGCCTCAGCCAAGGCGGTCGCCGACATGGGCGCCGAGGTGCTGCGCGGCGACCTGAACGACGTCGACGTGCTGCGCGCCGGCGCCCTCGAGGGCGACGGCGTCATCCACCTGGCCTTCGTCGTGCCCAGCCTTAGCGAAGCTGCGACACAGACCGACGCCAGGGCCATCGAGACCTTCGCCACGGGCCTCGCCGGCTCCGGCAAGCCCCTGGTGATCTCCGGCGGAACGCTCGTCAAGCCCGGACGAGTCACGACCGAACGCGACGAACTCGTCGCCACCGGGCCGATCGCGGCCCGCATCACGAACATGCAAGCCGCACTGGCTTCCGCCGACCGGGGCGTTCGCTCCTGCCTGGTCATGCTGCCCCGCTCGGTGCATGGCGAGGGGGAACGTCACGGATTCATCCCCCAGCTCATCGCCATGGCCCGGACCAAGGGCGTGTCGGGCTACATTGGCGACGGGGCCAGCCGTTGGCCAGCCGTCCACGTGAAGGACGCCGCGGGTCTTTACCGGCTGGCCGTCGAGCAGGCTCCCGCCGGTGCGGTGCTCCACGCTGTCGGCGACGAAGGCGTGCCCGTCCGCGAGATCGCCGAGGCCATCGGCCGCCACCTGGACCTGCCGGCCAGGTCTCTGCCGGCCGGGGAGTACGAAGGCATGCTCATGAACCTGCTCAGCACCGACATGCCCGCCTCGAGCGCGATCACCCAGGAGCTCCTGGGCTGGAAGCCCACCCACCCCGGCCTCATCGAGGACATCGAGCAGGGCCACTACTTCACCTGATCGCGGACAGCAGGCGAGACAACGACTCGGCCGTACAAGCGCGGGGCCAATCTCAGAGGGTCGAGCTAAGCGGCTCCGGCCAGGACGTCCAGAATCCAGACGGGCACCACGATCCGACACGCGGGAACCACCGGTCCAAATCCTCGCCCCGACCATTCGAGTCGGTGCAGCCTACCCAATACCCAAGGGTCCGGCTGGCCGAACACCCGGTCTGCGTCAGTGGCCGCCGGAGATGAGTCGCTCGCGGTCGAACAGCCCGGATACCAGCCGCCAGCCGAAGACATCGAGGACGATCAGCAGGGCGCCGCAGCCGATGGCCAACTGCGGCGTTGGCTCGATCACGTTGAGCGCGATCATCACGGTTAAGAAGACAGGCGGAAGGCTCGCCAGGACACTAGCTGCTGCGCGACCCTGACGTCGCTCGATCTCGTCGAGATCGCGATGGCGACCCACACCGTCCAGATGACGGTTCCGATGCTGCCGAGCCGACAGGGTCGCATCGCGGAACCGGGTCACGTCAACGCGTGGCCCGCGGTGCTGTCCACGTAGTCCGGGATCGCTCCCTCATGGCGGTCACCGGTTGTCAAGGTCCCCGACGGCTCGAACATGAGGATCGCCCCACCCGGCGAGGACGGTCTGTGCTCGGTGCCCTTGGGCACGACGAACACGTCGCCCTTGCGCAGCCCGACGGTGCGCTCGGTGCCATCGGGCTCGCGCATGGCGACATCGAACCGGCCCTCGAGGACCAGGAAGAACTCGTCGGTGTCCGCGTGCACGTGCCAGACGTGCTCGCCCTTGGTGTGGGCGATCTTCACGTCGTAGTCATTGAGGTGGGCCACGATCCGTGGGCTGTAGACATCGTCGAACGACGCGAGCGCGTCGCTCAGATTGACTGGTTGCGCATCCACGGCGTTGATCGTACAAACGGTGTCAAGCACGTGGTCGTCCACTGTCGTGGCTGATCGGCACGGTCTCATGGCCCGACCTCTTCAGCTTGTCGACCGCGGAAGTAGGCCGCGCATGCCTTCCGGGGTCCAGTAGACGCGGCAGTCCTGAACGCGGCGATGGCGGCGATCGGGATCAGCCTTCTCGTCGTCAGGAGCCGAAGACTGGGGGCCGCCCGTCGGCGACGTCCCGAACAGAGCGACCGACGGTAGAGGTCCCAGACGGCTTCGACCGTTCCAAGGAATTGTTCAGCAATATGCGTTGGTCGGTTTGTCCTCCGCCTAAGGAGTGAAGGCGGTGGATGCGGAGGCAGGCGTCGGCATGGAACAGAGGACGCTCTACCGCGTCCGTGAGAGCTCGCACCGTATATTCGACGCAGACAGGGAGGTTTGCTATGACCGCACATGTCACGGTCCGCGCCTACTGGGAAGCCGCGGAGTCGCGAGACTGGGAGGCTTTCGGCCGGCTCCTCGCCGACGATGTCGTCTATCAAGGGCCGCAGACCCGGGAGCGCGTACGCGGCCGGGACGCGTACGTTCGTTTCAACGTCGAAGGCTTTCCGGGCACCTGGCATATCACGATCGAGCGGATCGTTGGAGATTCCGATCAGGCCGCCAGTTGGATCGAACTCACCGGCGATAGTGGGACCCAGCCAGGGCTTTGCTTCTTCCGGCTGGACGGTGCCGGTCTCATTTCGGAGATCAGCGACTTCTGGCCCGACCCTTACGAGTTGCCAGACTCGCGGGCCCATTTGGTCGAGCGATACTAGGTCGCGGCCGAACCAGGCCGAGATCTAGGCCGGCTTCCAGACCGGACCGACGTAGCTCGGTTATGTTGGCCACTGTCCTACCCATCCGGCGGTCGCGCTTGGCAATCAGCGACCTGGCTCGCTGGGCCGGCCATGTCTGTCACTGCCATTGCTTGCCCGCTGCCTCGCGATGCCGTGAACGCGCTGCTACGGGCTCAGGCGCTCCGCTCGCTGGCGCAGGTAGCGCTGCTGCACGAGGTTGCCGGTCCGGAGGGCTGCGGCCTCGTACGCCTCGCGTGCTTCCTCCGGTCGACCGAGCATCTCGAGCAGATGGGCCCGCACCGCGTACAGCCGGTGGTCCTCCGCGATTCGCTTGTCGTCCACGAGCGTCACCAGCATTTCGAGACCCGCACCGGCGCCGCGGGCCATCGCCACCGCCACTGCATGGTTGAGCTCGACAACCGGCGAGGGCGAGATGGTCGCGAGCTGCTCATAGAGCTGCTCGATCCGGACCCAGTCGGTAGCTTCGGCGCTCGCCGACTGGTCGTGGGCCGCCGCAATGGCCGCCTGGAGCACATACGGACCGGCTATCCCTCGATCGAGAGCCCCACTCACGAGCCTGATGCCCTCGGCGATCTGCGAGCGATCCCAACGATTTCGATCCTGCTCTGCCATTGGGACGAGCTCGCCCGTAGAGCCCGAGCGAGCGTCGCGCCGCGCGTCGGTGAGCAGCATCAGGGCGAGTAGTCCCGAGACCTCGGGGTCGTCGGGCAACAAACGGTGGGTCATCCGCGCGAGACGGATCGCCTCCGTGGCGAGGTCGAGCCGTTGCAGCCTCGACCCTGACGTGCTCACATACCCCTCGTTGAAGATGAGATAGAGGATGTGCAGGACAACCTCCAGCCGGTCCGCGCGCTCCGACTTGGACGGGAGCCGGAACCCGATCCCGCTGTCCTTGATCGCCTGCTTGGCCCGGCTGATGCGGCGGCTGATCGTGTCTTCGGGCACGAGCAGCGCCCGCGCGACCTCCGCGGTAGTGAGGCCGCCGAGTGCCCGCAGCGTGAGGGCGATCTGCGAGGCCTGGGTCACTGAGGGATGGCAGCACATGAAGAGCAGGATCAGCGTGTCGTCGGCATCCTCGGTGACGGCATCGGCCGCGGGGGCGAACCGATCTGCGGCCAGCGTCTGCTTCACCATCGCGTCTTCGCGCCGCCGGCGAGCCAGTTCGCTCCGAAGGTGGTCGGTCAGCCGCCGCGACGCGACGGTCACAAGCCAGGCCAGCGGATTGGCCGGAATACCCTCGGCCGGCCATTGCGTCGCCGCCGCGAGGAGTGCCTCCTGGACGGCGTCTTCGGCGAGGTCGAAGTGCCCGTAGCGGCGAACGAGCGTGCCGAGGACCTGCGGCGCCAGGGGACGCAGCAGGTCCTCGATCCGTGGCTCGCTCACGGGCGTTCAGCCTTCGAGGAGCTCGACGCGCGACTCGACGATCGGCCGGACGTCGGCATATGCGCGCGCCTGGACACTCTCGGGGCCGGGGATGGTCGCGAGCTTCGCGGCGATCTCCGTCGCGCGGTCGACGCTCGCGCAATCGACGATCCAGTACCCGGCGAGCACTTCCTGGGTCTCGGCGTAGGGCCCGTCGGTCACCACCGGAAGCCCTGCCTTGAGCTGGATCCGCCGGCTGTGGACCGGGGCGTCCAGGCCGCGGGTCTCGACGAGCTCGCCAAATTCGTCGAGTTCGCGGTTGAACGCTTCCATGAAGGTGCCCATTGCCGCGAAGTCCTCAGCGGACCATTCCGCCTCTTGCGAGGTCTTGCCGCCCATCGCGTCGTAGTCGGCCTGGGTCGCATAGGTCGAGATCATGAACTTCATCGCGGGTCTCCTTTGTTCGACGCCTCCACGAGCGCCTCACCAATGACGTCGAAGTAGGTCGGCGATTCCGGACATCGCGTGGATTGGGAAGGCGTCCGGATTGCACCACGCGGTCGCCGCTTGAGTGAAGTGGCGCCAAGGCCGTTCCCGGAGCCGCTATCGCGCGGCCTCGAATTCGACAAGTCGGCACGTGCTGGTCGGCCTCGGCCATGCTGATGGGGCGCCGGATCCGGGGGCGTGACGTCTTCGTTCGATGCGAGGTTTTCCGGGTACGTCGACCACCGAGTACGCGGACTACGGCTGAGGATCGTTTCCACGACCACGACGTTCGGTCGAAGTCGAAACTCCGGCAGCAGATTAGTCGGCGCTCTCGCCGTCGACCATCGACTCTGCAGTCCGGCCGCCATACAGCCGCGACGACATCGGTTCAAAGGGCCTCCGGCTGAATACCGCCTCGATCGGCAGGCCGAAGTACTCAGCCGTCCGTAGGGCGAGCTCGAGACTAGGGTTGAACTCGCCTCGTTCCAGGTAACCGATGGTCTGGTAGTTGACGCCGACCGCGGCCGCAAGATCCTGTCGGCTGAGGTTCCGCTCGGCCCGGAGGACGGCGAGGCGGTTGTACAGCACTGGATCCGTGCGACCCGAGATCCGGGCCATCACGCCTCCTCTGGCAGGTCAGGCTCGAGCCAGGCGAGAGCCGCGGCCGGCAGAAGCGGGAGCAGTACTCCCAGGCAGAGCGCGCCCGCCGTCGCGGCTCCAGCATCGATCGTGACCGTTCGGCCGAAACCAAGGACGACCACGACGATCCCACCGATGAGGAGCACGACGACGACCGACAGGACTTCGTAGCTCAGGATCCAGGCCCGATCGCGCAGCATCTGCTCGCGTTCGTCAAGGCCGGTGCCGGGCATGTCCGCGCGATTGCGCACGTAGCTGTACAGGATGAGTGCCCCAACGAGGGTCACGCCGATGAGCAGGAAGCTCACGGGACCCCAGACGACGGTAGGCACGGTCGTTCTGGTCCAGAGGGCCGACCAGGCGAACATCGCCGGCAACCCGAACAGCGTCGCGATTGCCACGAGGCGACGGGAACGCTGAGAGAGACGCTCGATCCGCGATCTCATATCTGCTGCTATGTAAGTCATGGGACGCAGTCTCCTATCAACCATGCGAGCTGTTGTATATATACAACAGCTCGTCAAGTCGTAGCGCGCATCGACTCGCTTGACCGCAATCCCTTCTCAGTGTGGCGTCCGTGAACTCGAATCCCGTCGCTCGTGCGGTCGCTACGACCCGGTGTCGGACTCCGAGTTGGCCGGATCCAAGTCCGCGTGGCTGGGCTCGCTGATCGAGGGCAGCCCAAGAGGCTGAACTTCCTCGCTCTCGCGAACGAGCAGATCCCACGAAATGTCGGCGGCGCCGATGAGGAGGACGAAGACCACGAAGGTCAGGTCATATAGCCAGGTGCTGTCGCCGCTCATTGACAGCGAGACGGCTATGTAGAGCAGAGCCAGATCGGCGATCAAAGTCCATCCGAGGCGCCGCGCGGCGGAAATGCCCTTCCGAAGCTTCTTGCGGGCTCGCACAAGCTCCAGCCCTCCTCGGACGATGCGGGTGAGACCGACTCCCGCAACTGACGCGAGACTGATGGCGATCGAGCGGGAATCCAGGCCCGGGATCAAGGCGATCAGGGCTATGGATAGCAGGTAGAGCAGGTTCGAGAAGCCAACGTTTGCCTTCGTCCGCAGGTCCGCTCTCTCGGATGCGGCGATGGCCGAGAGGTTGATCGACACGCCCACGAACAGCAACCCGAGCAACGCGGCCGACGCCGAACCCACGGCCAGGTAGAACTCGTGCCATGAATTGAGGGCGATCCGGAACGCGGCGGCATCCATCCCCGAAGGATAGCGGAACCTCCGCCGATGGCCGTCGGCTTACTCCCCCTTGACACCACTCAGGTCTGTGATGCAGACTGGTCTGCACAGACAGAAGGCAATGCAAAACGGAAGGCCTGGGTAACAGACATGAACAACGAGAACGAGATCGAGCGGAGGACGCGCCGCTACTGGTACGAGGATGGGTTCGCCGAAATGGGGCTCGGAGTGCTCTTTGGGGCCTTAGGTCTCGTCCTCGCGCTGGAGGCTTCGGCCAGCGCCGGAGCCGTCAGGGTCGCCGCGGTCGCAGCTCTGACGCTCCTCGTGTTCCTCGGAGCACTCGCGGTGCGGCGCGCAATCAAGACGAGCAAGGAACGGCTCACCTACCCCCGGACCGGCTACGTGGCCTACCGCCGTAACTCGTCGAATAACCGGACCATCCTGGCCGTGCTGGTGATCGTGGGCGGTACGGCGATCTCCCTCGGCGCTTCGGCCGCGACTCCGGGTCGGGTCCTGGCCCTGCAGAGTCTCACCCTGGCGGCCGTCTTGCTCGTGCCCGCATACCGGTTCGGCCTCAGACGCTTCTACGTTCTCGCGGCCGTCGCGGTGATCGCGGGAGGTGCGGCGGAGGTCCTCGGAGCAAACGAGATCAGCGGCAGCGCGTTGTTGTTCGGGGCTACCGGGATCGTGACCTTGTTTTCGGGCGCCTGGACGCTGCGCTCGTACCTCGGGCGGTCCCGCCCTGCCGACGAACGAGGGACGACCGTTGACCACCGATCCTGAGACCGGCGCGAGCCCCCGCACGGCCGGGATCGCGTCCCTCGATCGCCTGATTCACGAGCCGGCCCGGCTCATGATCGTGACTGTGCTTGCGACGGTGGCGGAGGCCGACTTCATCTACCTGGTCCGCGAGACGGGGCTGACCAAAGGCAACCTCGGGGCGCATCTCGTCCGGCTCGAGGCGGCCGGCTACCTCGAGATTGAGAAGACGTTCCACGGCAAGGTGCCTCGAACTGTCTGCCGCCTGACCGACGTCGGCGTTGCCGCCTACCGGACTTATCGCGACGCGCTGCGGCACACCGCGGCCGAGCTGCCGGAAGCCCCGGTGGGCTCAAGCGACGTGAGGCTGGGTCATGCCCGAGACTGATTGCGCCATCCGGACCGAGGGTCTATGCCGCGACTTCGGGTCTCTGCGGGCGGTGGACGGCATTTCGTTCGAAGTCCCGGTCGGCGCCATCTTCGGCTTCCTGGGGCCCAACGGATCGGGCAAGACGACGACGATCCGCCTCCTGCTGGGTTTGCTCGAACCCAGCCGCGGCACGGCCACGGTTCTTGGGTACGACACCCGAACAGACGGCGCCTCCGTCCGAGAGCGCTGCGGCGCCTTGCTCGAGCACTCGGGCCTCTACGAGCGCCTGAGTGCCCGTGACAACCTGGACTTCTACGCTCGGGTCTGGCATCTGCCCGGGCCCGAGCGGGAGCGCCGTGTGCACGAACTGCTCGACGGTCTGGGCCTCTGGGACCGCCGCCAGGAGATCGTCGGGACGTGGAGCCGAGGCATGAAGCAGAAACTCGCCGTGGCCAGGACGCTGCTTCACCGGCCGTCGCTGGTATTCCTCGACGAACCGACGACCGGCCTGGACCCGATCGCGGCCGCGGCGCTACGCGACGACCTGACCGGCTTGGCCAGGCGGGAGGGCGTGACGGTCTTTCTGACAACGCACAACCTGGCCGAGGCCGAGAAGCTGTGCGATCAGGTCGCCGTGATTCGAAGCGGCTGCCTGGTCGCGACCGGCCGCCCCGACGAGCTTCGGAGCCAGGCCCGGCGCGATCGGATGGAGATCACCGGCGCCGGCCTGAACGATCGAGTAGTGGCCCTTATGGCCGCCGATCCCGCGGTCGAATCGGCGTCGCTGGCGGACGGCCGGCTGACGCTGCGCATCAAAGACGGCGCCGACACTCCCCCATTGGTCGTCACTCTCATACGCGAGGGCGTGGCAATCGACGAGGTCCGGAAGGGCGGCGCGGATCTCGAGGAAGCCTTCCTGACCCTGATGGGAGCCGACGCATGATCTCCGACGCGCTCACGATTGCCTGGAAAGACCTGCGCGAGATGCTCCTCCAGTCCGGAACACTGCGCCGCTCGTTGCGAGGCGTCCTGTTCTCTGTGGTCGTCTTCGGTGTCGTCCTGCCGCTGCAGATCGGCCCCGATCTGGTCCACCAGCCGGCCGCGATCCTGCCGTTCGCCTGGGTCCCGCTCCTGCTGGCGAGCAACATGATCGCCGACGGGATCGCGGGCGAGCGCGAGCGCCACACCCTCGAGACGCTGCTGGCCAGCCGCCTGTCCGACCGATCGATCCTGCTCGGCAAGGTAATGGCCGCGGTCGCATACGGCTGGGGCTTCATGGTCGTCAACGCGATGGTGGGCCTGCTGACCGTGAACCTGGCCAACCCCGACCAGGCGGTGCTGCTCTACTCGCCTCAAGCCGTGCTGATCCTCGGCGTTTTCGGATTGCTCGGGGCCGGGCTCGTGGCCTGCGGTGGTTCGCTCGTGGCGCTTCGGGCGCCGACGGTCCGGCAGGCGGCACAGAACATGAGCCTGGCCCTGGCCGCGGTGATCCTTGTTCCTGCCCTCGGGATCCCGGCGCTGCCCGCGGACATGCGCCGCCAGCTCATCGATACGCTCGCCGGCCTCGACTGGCTCGCCATCGGCGCCGGCCTGGCTGCGATCCTGGCGATGCTGGACGTCGCCCTTTTCGTCGCCGCGATGCTGCGCTTCCAGCGTACGCGCTTGATCCTCGACTGAGCATGACGCTCGCCGCGCACCCCGCGAGCTTCATCGACCAACTCCGACCAGTCCTGCCTGCATCCCGAAAGAGCGTGCTGCCCGCAGGCCAGGAGACACGGCGGCCCAGGCGACACGCTGCTCATCGGCGGCGCGGGAGCGGAGTCGGCAACGTGGGTCGAGCGGCGATACGTCGGCACCACGAAGTCAGGGCGGGCAGGCGCTCGCACTCGAGTCGGAGCACCCTGGCTGCGTTTTCGCACCGAGTCGACCGCCTGGGCGAAATGAAGCCGGCTTCGGTTCCCGGCGGCAGATGCCTCAAGACCCGCGCCAGATCTCCCGCATGCCTGTCAGGGCTGGACGTTCTCCAGGTCTTCCAGAAGGCCCGGGTGTGTCGGCTCCCAGCCGAGCGTCGTGCGTGTGTGGGTGCTTGAGGAGGGCTGGTCAGCGGCGAAGATCGAGCCGAGGGGGCCGTAGGTTTCCGCTGGCACAGCCTCGACTGGTAGTTCGAGCCGACGGCCGATGACTGCGGCGATGTCACGTACCGCGTCGCCCTCATCGGCCACGGCGTGCCAGACGGTCCCGGCCGGTGCCAGCTCCAGGGCAAGCCGGAAGAGGACTGCGGCGTCGAGTGCATGCACGGCCGGCCAGCGCTGGGTGCCATCGCCCGGATAGCCGGACACTCTGGTTCGGCGCGCGGTCTCGGTCAAGATGCCGGCGAATCCGCCCTTGCCCTCGTTGTGGACCGTGCGCGGCATCCGCACCGCGCTGCTGCGGACTCCGCGGGAGGCCAGGTCCAAGACTGCCTTGACACCGCGACCGCGACCGCCGATCAGCCCTTCAGTCGACACCGGGTCGGCCTCGGTGGAGACCCTGCCCGGCACGTAGGGCGTACCGGAGACCGTGACGAAGGGGCGGCCGCTGCCGACGAGCTCCTCGCCCAAGGCCGCGAGGGCGGCACTCTCCTCGGCGACCGCCTGAGCGAAGGCGTCGGCGCTGCTGAAGCCGTTGGCGAATGCCAGGTGGATCACCCCATCGGCCCGGGCGGCGCCGGCGCGGAGGACGTCCAGGTCGGCGAGACCTCCCCGGAGCGTCTCCGCGCCGGCCGCCTCGGCGGCCAGCGCGGACGCGTCGGAGCGGGCGAGTGCGAGGACGGTATGGCCGTTGCCGATGAGCTCGGCGACGACGGCGGAGCCGATCGTCCCGGTGCCACCGGTGACGAAGACGTACATGGAAACTCTCCTGTGAAAAGTGATAGGACTCTGGTCTCATCATCTTACCAGAGTGATGGGACAGACGTCCCATCGCTACAATGGGTTCATGGCACGTTGGGAACCAGGGGCGCGCGAACGACTCGTCGTGGCAGGGGTCGACCTGTTCGCCGAGCAGGGATACGACGCCACGACGGTGGCGCAGATCGCCGAGCGCGCCGGGGTCACGAAAAGCACGTTCTTCCGGTACTTCCCTGACAAGCGCGACATCCTGCTGGCTGGACAGGAGAAGCTAAGCCATCTGCTGGCCGAGGGGATCGCCGAGGCTCCTGTCAGTGCCAGCCCGCTCGAGGCGGTCGCCGCCGGTCTCGAGCGCGCATCGAGTGCGATGGGCCCAATGAACCGCGAGCTCGGCCCCCGCCTGAGGGCGGCCGTCGCCGCAAGCGCCGAACTCCAGGAGCGGGACGCCCTCAAGAGCGTCGGTCTCGCGGCGGCCATGACAACCGCCCTCATCGCCCGCGGCGTGCCCGACTCGACGGCACATCTCGCGGGCGAACTGGGTGTCCTTGCGTTCAAGCGGGGCTACGCCGAGTGGTCCGAGGGCGACCGTGAGGCCAAGAACGAACTCGCGTACTACACCCTGGCGGCCTTGAACGAACTGCGCACAGCCAGCGCCTCACTCGGCTGACCATCGACTGCGTGACCTTTGAGTTGGTGGACCGGACCTAGCCGTCCTCGCTAGCCAGTTTTCGCCCGGCGCCCGCGAGAACGAAGACCGCGGCGAGCGACAACTTAAGCGGCTGCCAGCACCGCAGCGATCCAGCCAGGCACCAAGATCCGGCACTTGGGAACTACGGGTTCAAATCCTCTCGCCCCGACCATTCAGGAAGTTTTGCAGCCTACCCAGGCAGTGACCGGCATCCTCACGTCAGTGTTCGGCCGATCCACCAACGACGGTCACGTGGATCGGCAGTTGTGGCCATCCGGCGTCAGTCGTCAGCAGCTGGGCGGCGCCCAGCTCAATCGCCGTCGCTACGACCAGCGCATCCGGCAGCCGCAACTTGGTCCCGTGCTGGGCTCTCAAACTCGCCGCAGCTGACGCAATCTCTCGAGTAGCTGGCTCAACTCGCGCCGGGACAGCTGCGAGAAACTCATCGACCTTTGCAACCGCGCTCGCACCCTGCCGGAATGGCCCGACGAGTACCTCGGCGTATGCGGAGGCCGGAAGGGCCAGGTCCTCGCCCCGACTCCGAGCGCGCGTCAGGGCCTCCCTGGCCGCCGCATGGTGGGCATCGCTCGAATCGAGAATCGCGATGATGACGCCAGCGTCGAGGATCGTCAGCGCCATTCGCGGCGCAGCTCGTCAAGTTGATCCGGACTGAACGCGCCCGTCAGGGCGCCGGCAAATCGATCGACCGGATCCTCCTCACGGACCAGGATCAACTCACCTGGCCGGCCGGCCTCGGCCCGAAGGCGATCGCCGACTTTGAGCCCAGCCCGAACTAGGGCGTCCTGGGGGATCGTGACCTGATTCTTGGCGCTCACCCTCGTATACCCACGACGGCGGTCGGTCTTTACTCGTGCACTCATGGGTAAAGCTTACGCCGACGCGGTCTCCTCGGCAAGACACCCAGAAACGTCGCCACTACGCCACTTCGAGCCGAAGCCCTGTGCCTTTCGTCTTGAGGTCCGGCGCAGATTAGTCTGTACTGCAAGACTCCCGTCAACTGGGGCGGTCGCCGGCGGGTCGATCTGTGGGATCGGCGGCATCTCGACGGCCCGGCAGAGGCGTGAGAGCTCGGAGGGCACGACGGCCGAGCCGCGCGCGGCGCCGCGGGCTATCCTGACCCTGAGGAGGGGCCCCCATGAAACGGCTCTCGATCCTGTTGCTGATTGCCTTCGTGGCCGTGGCCTGCGCGTACGAGGAGGATCCCACTTACCCGATGCCGACCGGCCCGATTGAGATTCGGGTCCCGACCCAAACCGCCCCGATCTCGATACCGTGCTCTGCCGCGGAACTGACGCCCGTCCTGATCACGTGGGATGCGACCCACCGCAGCCTGTCTCTAGGCGGCGAGAAGACAACGCTTCCGCCTGGCTTCACTGGCAGGATGCTGCCTGGCGGCCGCTTCGAGCTGTTGGCGCCGACTGGTGAAGTCGTGGCCAGGGATGGCGACACGCTCAGAGTCGGCGGATCCGACTACATGCACGTCTGCCGGGTTCAAGGCGTCAACTACTGACGAGACTGAGGCGAAAGTCGCTGAGGCTGCGTACGTATACTAGATTGACGAGCCGTAGTACATGTACTACAGTCCGAAGTGTCTATACAACCTCGGAGGGAGCTGCCATGTCATCCGGGCCAATTCCGCGCCCCCTCGTCGGGCGAGGGACCGAGCATCTGTCCCAAAGAGCCAGGCGCCTGATTGTGATGGTGGCCTATCTGTCGCTTCCGGAGGCGGCGATCCTGTTCTGTTTCCACGCAGGAGCCCCAAGCCTGCCCCCACTCTCGCCCCGTTCGTGGGGGTTGAGCGTCTCGTTGCTGGAATTTGTGGTCCTGGCTCAGGCGGGACTGGCCGGGGAGGTTCTGGAGCGTGGCTGGAGAGCCGCGATCGGGACAAGGGGGCTGGACGAGCGCCAGCGGCAGCTGCGCGACAGAGCCGCCTACCTCAGCTACCGGATCGTGGGTGTGGCAGCCGTAATACCCGTGGTCATTCTCTTCGGTGCGCTGCTGACGGTCCCGTTCAATTCCTGGGGATCGGTCACCCTGGACCCAACGAGTCTGTTTGCCCTAATGATTTGCGTGTCCGTAATGTGTCTCTGCCTGAACCTGCTGCCCATGGCGGTGGTGGCCTGGCTCGAGCCCGACGCACCCGCCGAAATCTGATGAAGAGAGGGGTCGTTCGGACAGAGCCCGTCCTCCACAACAGGCTCACCGTCTTGCGAGCCGAGCGCGGGCTCACGCGTCAGGAGCTGGCCGACGCTCTCGGCGTGAACTACCAGACCATCGGATACCTCGAGCGTGGCGAATACAATCCGAGCCTTGATCTGGCGCTGCGTGCGGCGGAGTACTTCGAACTCCCGGTCGAGGCCATCTTCAGCCGCCAGCCGTTCCAGCCCTTGTCGTCGCAGCTCTATCCTGGTCGACCTGCTGCCGGGCAGGGAAGTTCCTGACCGAAACCGACGGCACCGAACGCGCACAACGGCAGAGCTCGGCGTCCTCCGTAGCCAGCTCGTGCAGGTAGCCCTCTCGCCCCGACGATCCAACGCCAGCACTAACCTTGGACAGGTTCTCAGCCCGCCTTCTTGAGAGCCAACAGGATCGCCGACGGCACGATGATGGGCGGAATGGGAAGTGCAGCCGCCAGAC
>CAWFBR010000007.1:0-90604 GCA_963814125.1 uncultured Chloroflexia bacterium | reverse complement strand
CACTTGGGAACCGCGGGTTCAAATCCTCTCGCCCCGACCATTCGAGTAGGTAGCCTTCGAGGCGCCCTCCCCCACGCTCGATTCCGCCTTCGCCGGGCGTTCCTCCGGGCTGGCCCTACCCTGCCCGTTCGAGGGTGATCCTGAACCGACCGACCTGAATGTCCCAAATTCGGTCTCTGGAGTCGTTTGTGACCGCGGCTGTCCCATTTGAGACCGGGACGGCCGACATCCACTCCATTCCGCGTGGCGGATTCTTGCCCTGCGTCGCGTGCAGCAACCCTGCGCCGACGAATGCGACTGCCAGGAGGACCTGGACGATCCCGAGAAGAACGGGAACCTCAACACTCCGTCAGTCGATGGCCAGAACTAGTTTGCCGTGAACCTGCCGCGACGCCTGCCGGTCGAGCGCCTCGGCGGCGTGATCGAGGGGCAGGACTTCGAGCTCGACGAGAAGGGCGCCACTGGCCGCGAGGCCGCCGATCTCCGCAACGCGGTCGGTCGCGGCTCGGACAATGTGGCCGCTCACTGGACCGCTGGCGAGCGCCTGGTCGAGCCCGTAGGCGATCGGGCTGACGAGCCTCCCTCCGGGCTTGATCGCGGCCGCGAGCGGGGCTGCGCTCTCTGCGTCGTGGTACAGATCAATGATGCCGTCGAGACCGCCGGGCGCAATCGCCTTGAAGCGAGCCACCAGGTCGGTGGCTGCGTAGTCGAGAACCTCCGCGGCGCCGAGACGGCGGACAGCGTCCGCATTTGCCGAGCTGGTCAGTCCGATGACGCGGAGCCCACGTTGAGCCGCGAGCTGGGTCGCGAACGCGCCCACTCCACCCGCCGCCCCCACGATCGCGATCGTGTCGCCGGGCTTCGCGTCGAGGGCGTCGATCGCCGCGAGCGCCGTGCCTGCCGCCGTCGGGAGCGCCGCGGCCGCCTCGATTGGCAGCGGGTCGGGCCGCTTCGCCGCGAGGGCGGCCGACGCGGTCACATATTCGGCGAACGTACCTTCGCCGAAGTATGACTTCCCCACCGCGCCGAAAACCTCATCGCCCACGGACAAGCCGGTCACTTCGGGACCGAGGGCTTCGACGGTGCCCGCATAGTCGAGGCCCGGGGTGAGCGGGAACCGGTGCTCCAGCATGTCCTTGGCGTAGCCCGCCCGGACCACCGGGTCCATCGCATTGACGCCGGCCGCCTTGACGCGGACGAGGATCTCGCCAGTTCCGGGCTCGGGCTTGGCCCGCTCGCCTACTCCGCCGGGCTCCCCGAACGCTTCGACAATGAACGCGCGCATCTGATGCTCCAGTTGATGACGGCCGGCACGGGATCGTGTATCTTCGGGCCGTCGGATTTGGTTTACCCAGATACCGTATATACTTACACCATATATGGGTACAGATACGCAAACCATCCCGGATGCCGCAACGGTCGCCAAGGCGACGATGGCGTTCATGAAGAGCTTCGACGCGTGGATGCGCCGAGCGTCGCTCGTGAACGCGGGCGAGAGCGTCCCCCGGCTTCGGCTGCTCTACGAGCTGCACTGCAACGGGCCACGGAAGATGGCCGACCTTGCGGACACTCTGGGCGTCACGCCACGGAGCGTCACGGTCCTCGTCGACGCCCTCGAGTCCGAGTCGCTCGTCGCGCGCGTTCCTCATCCGAAGGACCGGCGCGTCACGATGATCGAGCTCACCGGCGGCGCGGCGACCGTACAGGGACAGTTCGCGGCCTTCGAGGGAACCTTGACCGAACTGTTCGATGCCCTGGCCCCCGACGATCGGTCGGCGCTGCTGCGAATATTCGCGACACTCTCGGCGGGAATGCGAACGATGGAGCCTGATAGATCTGGGGACGCTTAGGGCCCCGGAACCAAGCGCCCGCTATCGTCTCCTCGCTGGACCGACTAGTTGCGCGGCAGGATGCCGCCACGGTGCTTGGTGCAGCAGTGACCTCCGCCCCGCGGCCTCCGTCTCGAGTCGTCGCTTGACAGGCCCCGTCACCGCCGCGTGTGCTAAGCACGCGGTTGCTGGAACCCGAGTACAGCCTGCTACCTAAGTACCCGACGAGACCGCCGTGCCATTGGCTCACTCTGTTGGGAGACTGGCTCCGTTCGTCGTTCCGCTTCTGGTACCTCGGCGGGCGGCATCGCGAGGCGCTCGGCAATCCGGACGAATGCGAGCAGGTCTTCGCGAGGCACATCCAGAAGCTCGGTGGGTGGCCTAGAGATGAGCGCCTCGAGGGCGGCGTATGTCTGACGGCCGGCTTCGGTGACCTCGAGAAGCTTCACGCGGCGATCGACGGGCGACGGACGCCGGACGATGTCGCCGCGGGCCTCGAGCCGATCGACGATCTCGGTGACCCATCCTGGATCGATGCCGAACTTGCTTGCCAGCTGGTTCGTTGGTCCGGGCGGCGACTGGCAGATCGAGGTCAGGAACTGGGCCATGGCCTTGCTCAGGCCCAGCGCGTCGAGGTCATGGCCGATGACCTCCAACCGACGCTGCCCGGAAACCATGAGCAGACGCCAGGCCCGGCTGGCCAGTTCGGCTCGATCATCGACCGCGGACATGACGATAGTTTAGCAGGCCCGGTCGTTGACAACACCCAATCATTGTCTCTAACCTGCTATCGCTAACAGACAACTATTGGACCGCGTCCGAGTCTGACCGTTAGGCGGAGACGGCGGCGGCGTGTCACCCACCCTCCCGTAGAAAGGGATCTGATGAGCCGATTCTTTACGAGCCTCGGGGGTTTCGTCGTCCGTTTCCGATACCTCGTGGTCGTTGCCTGGGTTGTCGGGACGATTCTGGCAGTCCAGACCCTGCCTTCCCTGTCGTCGGTCGCGAAAGACACGACGAGCGGTTTTCTTCCAGCGAACTCGCCGAGCATGAAGGCCGCCGCACTCGAGGCCCCATTCCAGGACGCCTCGCTAGCGTCCGCGACGCTGGTCGCCGCCCGGGATACAGGGCTTACGGCCGCCGACAACGCCGCAATCGACCGGCTTGAGACGACCATTCGTGGCGTCGCCAATGTGAAGATCGTCGTTGACCTGGGCGCATCGGCCGACGGGCAGGCGCGCCAGGCGCTGATCCAGGCGAATGTCCCGGCCTTCAGCCCGGGCCCGGAGGCAGTCGGCGCCGTCCAGGCGATTCGGAGCGCGATTCAGGCGGGTGGCGTGCCCGCTGGTCTGCAGGTCCATCTCACGGGCCAGCTCGCGACGAATGTCGACGCGTCGGGTTCGTTCACCAGTTCGCAGAACCAGACCCAGCTGCTATCGGTGCTGTTCATCATCGTCCTGCTCCTGCTGGCCTTCCGGGCCCTGCTCGCCCCGATCGTGACGCTCCTGCCCGCCGCATTTGTGTTGGTGCTATCTGGGCCGGTGATCGCCGAGGCGACCAAGATCGGCGTCCAGGCGTCGACCATCACGGAACTCCTGCTGATCATCCTCGTACTCGGCGCCGGGACCGACTACGGCGTGTTCCTGGTGTTCAGGGTCCGCGAGGAGCTTCGCCGCGGGCTGACGCCCCACGAAGCGGTGATCAGGTCGGTAAGCCGCGTGGGCGAGTCGATCACGTTCTCAGCTCTGACCGTGATTGCAGCGCTGGTGAGTCTCGGCATCGCCGAGTTTGCCTTCTACCAGGCGCTCGGACCGGCTCTCGCGATCGGCATCGCGCTCATGCTGCTGGCGGGTCTGACCCTTCTGCCGGCACTATTGGCGATCTTCGGCCGGGCGGTGTTCTGGCCCAGCGGGGCGGCCCCGCATCGGGGCGATCCTGCGGGCCTCTGGGACCGGATCGGCGTAATCGCCACCCGTCGCCCCGGTCCGACGCTCGCCGCGGGACTCATCCTGTTCGCCGGCCTCGGGGCCACCCTCCTTACCACCGGCATCGCCGGCTTCGGCTTCTCGACCGGAGCGCCTGCCGGGACCGACTCCGGCGACGGAGCGGCGCTCGTGAACGCCCACTTTCCCTCGTCGAACGCCGGCCGAAGCGCGGTCCTCTTCCACTTCGCAACTCCGGTTTGGGACAACCCCTCGGTTCTTTCGAAGGCTCAGTCGGGCTTGACGGCGCTGCCGGAATTCAGTGGCCTCGTCGGACCGCTCAACCCCAATGGCATCTCGTTGACCGCCGACCAGCTTGCGCAGCTCCACACGACCCTCGGGCCTGCGGCTCTGCTGCCGCCCGAGCCGACGACGACCACGGTGCCAGCCCAGATGTACCAGGCCTATCGATCGACGGCTCAGCTCATCAGCGCCGACGGGCAGACGATCCAGTTCTCGGTCGCGTTCGCCAACGGTGACACCACGAGTCCGGCGGTCCTCGACGCAGTGCCGGCGATGCGCTCTGACGTCGACGGGGTCGCGCAGTCAGCAGGAGCTCAGTCCGCCGGGGTGTATGGCCAGGTCGCGTTTGCGGCCGACATCGCACACATATCGGGAAGCGACCTCGAGCGCATCGTCCCGATCGTCGCGATCCTGATCGCCCTGCTGCTTGCGATCGTGCTCCGGAGCGCGGTAGCGCCCCTCTATCTCGTTCTGAGCATCGTTCTCTCGTATCTGGGCTCGCTCGGGCTCGTCGGCATCGTGTTCGTCCATCTGGGAGGTCAGGACGGGATCAACTTCCTGTTGCCGTTCCTGATGTTCGTCTTCCTGATGGCGCTCGGCTCCGACTACAACATCCTGATGATGAGCCGCATCCGCGAGGAGGCCCACGAGCTACCGCTGCGCGACGCAGTGGCGCGGGCGATCGGCCGGACCGGCAGCACGATCACCACAGCCGGATTGATCCTCGGCGGAACGTTCGCCGTCCTCGCCGTCGCCGGCGGCTCCGTCGGTGGCGGCCAGATCCAGCAAATTGGCTACGGGGTCGCGTTCGGCGTGCTCATGGACACGTTCCTGGTGCGCTCGCTGCTCGTACCGTCTCTCGTCGTGCTGCTCGGCCGCTACAACTGGTGGCCTTCCCACCTCGCTCGCGACCGTGCCGCGGACGCCGCGGGATCAAGCGCGCTGAAAGCTGATTCGACGCTGACCGACTGAACCGACTGAACCGACTGACCGGAAGGAAACCTGATCGCGACCAATCCCGCGACCGCCGCCCAAGCCGACGACGGCCTCATGCACATCAGTCGGCGGGCGCAGGCTGGGCCGTCGGCCGGGTAGCCGCGACCGGTCGAAGGCCTGGTTTCGGGGTGGAGGGCGACCAACGAAGGTTGGCGCGATGATCGGCGCACGGTCCAGGTATTGGAGTTAGGTCGCCCGCTTCGGCTGGACTCACTTGCACCCAACCTCCGGGCCCTAGGCCGTGGGTGCCTCCGCGATGGCTCGCCAGGCGTCTGCTCCACGAACCGGAATTTGTTTCTCGACCGGTAAGGTGTCCGGGAATTCGAACCCTGTCAGCCGTGGCACCCGACACGGCCACATGGAACCCTAGCCGGCGGCGACGCGCTTCCAGCGGTCCCGGCCCCGGACTTCGCAGGACAGCCGGAGTGGGACATTCAGGTCGCCGGTGTCGGTTTGACTCCTCTCGCCCCGACCATTCGAGTAGGTGGCTCGCGGAGAGCCATCCCCCACGCTTGATTCTGTCCTTTCCAAGCGTCTGGCTGGATCTTCGTGGCCCTACCCGATCGAGCATGATCCCGAACCGCCCGACCGGAATGTCCCGTTTCGGCATGTCGAGACTCTTCGCGGCCGCTGGCTCGGTTCCGTCAGGCGCCTCATCCGTTAGCCTCTCCCGGTGCCGAGTGCACACTCCTTGCGGGTCGAGTCGCTCGACTCCCGCGCCAGTCGGGCTGGACCCGTCGGCTCGAGGATGGCCTTCGAAAATGGACCGGAGCGCAAGCTCAGCGCATGGAGGCGGACCGCGCATGGCAGAGCGTCGGACTATTGAGCAGCTTCTAGCCGACGCCCGCGCCGGCCTACATCGACTGGATCCCGCGGCCGCCTTGGTCGCCTTGGAGAATGGCGCCACTCTCGTCGACACCCGGTGTGGAGACGATCGACGTGCCAGCGGGGCCATCCCGGGGTCCGTGCATATCCCGCTGTCCGTGCTGTTCTGGCGCCTCGACCCGACCTCGGGCCATCACATTTCCAGCCTGGCCGATCCTGCCCGGCACATCGTCCTGCTCTGCGCCGACGGCTACTCGTCGAGCATCGCGGCTGCGACGCTCGTGGGCTTGGGCTTCACTCGCGCCACAGACGTGATCGGTGGCTTCAACGCCTGGGTAGCGGCGGGCCTCCCGGTGGAGCCCGCGTGAAAGTCCGTGACAGCGGGATGCCTGACGAGGCGCTGTGGGACCGCTTCTTCGACCCGACGAGCATTCTGCTTCGCCTCGGGCTGACGCGGGAGATCTCGAGCGCCGTCGATCTCGGCTGTGGCTATGGGACGTTCACGATCCCTGCCGCACAACTTATCGAGGGCCCCGTCCACGGTTTCGACATCGAGCCAGAGATGATCAGGGGCACGGAGGCCAAGGCGGAGAGCGCGGGCCTTGCCAACGTCCAGCTTCACCTGCGGGACTTCGTCGCCGAGGGCACCGGACTGCCTGAGGCCAGCGTCGGCTACGTGATGCTCTTCAACATCCTCCACGCCGAGGAGCCGGACCGGCTGTTGCGCGAGGCCTATCGGATCCTGGCGCCGGGCGGCACGGCGGCCGTCATCCACTGGGTCAGCGATCGCCCCACCCCGCGCGGCCCGACGCTCGACATACGCCCCAGCCCCGCGGACTGCCGGATATGGATGACGGAGGTGGGATTCAGCGTAGAAGGCGGCGTGGTGAATTTGCCGCCATACCACTTCGGATTGGTGGGCCGAAAGGTCTAGTCAGATCCCGACCCAAATACCAGCACTCGCTCGCATTCGAGGGTCCAGGCGGGCACCACATGCGCCGACGTGATCGACTTGGAGGCAAGGCCCTTGAGCATCCGCTCGAGGTTGTACAAGCCGTCCGGCGTATTCTGATCGCGCACGTCGGATTTCGGCCCACGTGCTTTTCAAAGTTCTTGACGCACCATCCGCACACGCGTACGCTAGCACGTACGTATTGGGATCAGCCGACCATGACTACTGTTACCGCGACCGAAGCGCGCAAGCAGCTCTACAAGCTTCTTGACGACGTGTCCGACTCGCATGAGCCGGTCCAGATCACAGGCAAACGTGGCAATGCGGTGCTGGTCGGCGAGGACGACTGGCGCGCGGTGCAGGAGACCCTATACCTCGTGTCCATTCCGGGCATGCGCGAGTCCATCATCGAGGGCATGGCGACGCCTGCGGAGGAACTCGATGGCGAACTCCGCTGGTGAGCTGGAAGCTCGTCTACACGAAGCAGTCCCAGAAGGACGCTGAGAAACTGGCCGCGGCCGGGCTGAAGCCGAAGGCTCAGGCCCTTCTGACGATCCTCGCCGAGAACCCGTACCAGACGCCGCCGCCGTTCGAGAAGCTCGTCGGCGATCTGTCCGGCGCGTACTCTCGGCGCATCAGCATCCAGCACCGCTTGGTCTACCAGATCCTCGACGATGCCAAGACGGTGAAGGTGCTTCGTATGTGGACGCACTATCAGTAGACCGCTCCCAGGCCGAGCCGCTTCCTACGCTTCCCGGACGCGCTCCAGCCACGACACCAAGCCGACAACCTCACACTCGACCGCGAGTGGGACATTCAGGTCGCCCGCGTCGGTTTGACTCCACTCGCCCCGACCATTCGAGTAGGTTCCGACGTGGCCGGCCAGTGTGGCCCAGCTCATTCGCGAGCAGACCTGCCGCGCTACGGCCTCCTGGAGTCGAGTCGGATCGTCCACTCCTCGACGCTGTCGATCACCAGGTGCGACCCCAGCCATGGATCGCCGGCGAGCGTTGCACGAACGGCGGCTTCCGAGTCGGCCTCGACCACGAGCAGGACGCGGTCGGCATCGAGTGGGCCACCGAGCACGATGAAGCCGGAATCGACCAGCTCGTCCATGAACCGCGCGTGCTCGCCCCACAGGGACTGCTCGTCCATCGGCCGCGAGTGATCCCACGCGGGTCCTGCATGGAGTTCTCTGACCAGGTACATCATCAGCGTCGATTCTAGGCCCGATGGGTCATGCACTGTGGCACATGGCGACGGTGTGTCAGTCCTATTCCTCCCGTCCAATCCTTCCGCCCGACTCGGCTGGTCAGGACGTTCAGCGCGCTCGGGGCGACTTCCGAGGTCACGCGGTAGCCGTCCTCGGGCTGTGGGTGAGCACGAACACCGGGACGACGCCCCGGGAGACGCTCGACCTCGCGCTCGAGGCCTCGGGCGGCAAGGACGTGCGGATGTGTCCAGCCCGTCAGCATCCTGTCGCCTTTGACGACTTCGCCTACCGAAATGCGTCTAGGTCGTCAAAGCGACCCGGGGGAATGCCTCTTTCCGTGGCCAATTCGACCCTCGCCGGCGAACGAACTGCTAAGTCAGCTGGCGTCCTCGAGCCACCGCTTCCTGCCCGTGAGAAAGCATTCGAGCCGGAATGGGACATTCAGGTCGCCAGTGTCGGTGTGACTCCTCTCGCCCCGACCATTCGAGTAGGTAGCCCATCCGAGTTGCCTGATTCACGCTCGAATTCAGGCTTCTCCGAACCTCTCGCGAACCTGCTCTACCCTGCCCTTTTGGGTTTGATCCTGAACCGACCGACCTGAACGTCCCTTTCCGGCGTCGGGACGACGTTTGTGACAACGCTTGTCACACCTATCACAACGTCGGCCCTCGGCCTCGTGAGCTCACCCGGCGACACCATCGAGGAAGTCCACCAGTGCTGGGTTCACCATGGCCGGCCCTGCAGGCCGAGCGAGTGGCCGCTGGTCGTTCTCGTGCCGTCCCGTTTCGTTCAGTCAAGAGGGAGATCGGGCCAGGAGCGATTCGAGCCCGTCGAGGAGCCGCTGGAGCCCGAAGTCGAACTGATCGTCCGCGGTGAGATCGGCCATAGACCGCGCGACGCCGACGAGGTTCGGAAAGCGATCCGGCGGCAAGGACGTCGCGAGCGCATCGGCCATCACCCGCGCCCGATGGGCGCCGCCCGCCCCGGCCGCCGCCTCCGACGCAGCATAGGTGTACGCGTGATTGAGGACGGCGCCGTAAGCCAGCAGCAGCCGCTTGCCCTCGAACCCCGCGCTGCGTAGCACGCCGAGCAGCACCTCGATGATCGCGAGCGTGTTGGGGCCCGCGTTGGATCGGCCGGCGAAGAGCGGCGCGGCGTGCGGATGGGCCGTGACCAACACTTCGCGGATCGCTCGCGCGACCGTGACAGCCTGGTCCCGCCACGGAGCACCGGCGTCAAGAGAGACGCGGTCGAGGATCTCGCCGGCGATCACGTCGTTCACCAGCGCGAGCAGCTCGTCCTTGCTGCGGACGTGCGTGTACATCGACGTCGCGCCTGCGTTGAGCTCCTGACCGAGTCGTCGCATCGAGAGGGCGTCGAGATTCTCCGCGTCGATGAGCTTGATCGCCGCGGTGACGATCTGGTCCCTCGACAGCGGCTCGCGCGCGGCCGAGCGGCTCGACGGCTTCGGCCACCACGGCAGCTCTACAGACTCCTTCGCTTCCGGCGCCATCCCGTCACCTCCCGTTCGTTCACCCGAACGCCGTTGTCTCTTCCGAACAGTGTGTTGACGCCGCACAGTGTACGTGCTACGGTTCCGCCCGTCAACCGCACAGTGTTCGCCAGCCGAACGGCGTGCGGCCAATCACTCGAGGAAGGGAGCGAACGCCCGAAATGTCCATCGATGTCTCGCAGTACCTGCCGATCGTGATCCCGCTGCTGATCCTCCAGTACGGGCTCGCGCTCTTCGGCCTATACGACCTCTTCCAGGAAGACCGCCGAGTCAAAGGCGACAGCAAGGTCGTCTGGGCGCTCGTCATCTTCTGCGCCTCGATGGTCGGACCGATCGTGTACTTCCTCGCCGGGCGCGACGAGGGCGGCGGCATCGAAACGGGTGGCGTTTCGAAGACAGATGCCGCGGCAATCGATGGGGTCCTGGCGGGGTGGCCGCGGCTCGCCGCCACGGACGGGCTCGCGATCAGCACGCACGACCTCACCAAGCGGTACGGACGGCTCACCGCGCTCGAAGATCTCGACCTCGAGGTCCCGACTGGCTCCATCTTCGGGTTCCTCGGCCCGAACGGCGCAGGCAAGACCACGACCCTGCGGCTGCTCACCGGGCTGGCGCAGCCCACCTCAGGGACGGCCGAGGTCGCGGGCGTTCGGATCGGCGCCGGCCCGGAGCTCGCGCGGCGAATCGGCTACGTCGACCAGAGCCCGCAGTTCTACGGCTGGATGAAGACGCAGGAGCTGCTCGAGCTCGTCGGACGGACTTACGACCTGAACGGTCCCGAGTTGCGGACGCGGGTCGGCGAAGTCCTCGAGATCTCGGGCCTCTCGGACGCGGCGGGTCGCCGGATCGCGGGCTTCTCGGGCGGCATGCGGCAGCGGCTCGGCATCGCCCAGGCGCTCATCAACCGGCCGCAGGTCCTCTTCCTCGACGAGCCGGTGAGCGCGCTCGACCCGGAAGGGCGACGCGACGTGCTCCAGATCATCGAGCGTGTCCGAGGGACGGCAACCGTCTTCATGAGTACGCACATCCTCAACGACGTCGAGCGCGTCTGCGACCGCGTCGCCATCCTCAACTACGGCCGCCTCGTCGCGGAGTCGCCGATCGAGGAGCTGCTGGAACGGTACGCGCAGCCGGTCTTCGAGCTCGAAGCCGATGCGCACCAGTCTCGAGGGACCGACCGGCTTGCCGACGCCCTCCGCCGTCAGCCCTGGACCCGGGAAGTGCGCCTCGAGGGCGAGACGCTCCGCGTATTCGTCCACGACCCCAAGGCGGCGGCGGCGGAGATCCTGCCGATCGCCCTCGGAACGGGCGTCTCGCTGGCGCGGTTCGAGCGTGCCCGCCCATCGCTCGAGGACGTCTTCCTGCTCCTCGTCGCCAGGCCGGATCGTGCCCCCTCAGGCGCCTCGCTTGCCCAGCCCACCACCTCTGCAGCCTGAACGAAAGGAACCTCTCATGCCCGGCTTCCGCATCCTGCTCGCCAAGGAGCTGCGCGAACAGCTCCGCACCTACCGGCTTCCCGTCGTGGCCGTCGTCTTCCTCACGTTCGGCATCCTGTCGCCCGTCACCGCCCGGTACATGCCGGAGATCGCGAAGGCGTTCGGCGGCGCGGAGGCGGCCGCAATCGTCGCCGCGCTCGGGACTCCGACCGCCGCGGACGCCGTCGAACGGCTCCTCGGGTACTTCGTCCAGTTCGGCCTGCTGATTTCGATTCTGCTCGCGATGGGTTCCGTCGCCACGGAGAAGGAGCGAGGCACTGCCGCCCTGATGCTCTCCAAGCCCGTCTCCCGCGGCGCGTTCCTCGCCGCCAAGCTCGCGGCGATCGCGATCAATCTCGCCGTCGCCGTCGCCGTCGGCGCGTCGGTGGGCTACCTGTACATCGGGATGCTCTTCGGGACGTGGCTGCCCGTCGCAGGCTTCGTTGCCATGGCCGCCCTTCTCTGGCTGACACTGGTCGCGTTCGCCGCCTTCACGTTCCTCGGCAGCACCCTCACTCGATCGGCCCTCGCGGCGGCTGGTATCGGGTTCGTCGCCTTCGCGATCAGCGCGACCTTGGGCAACCTGCCCGTCGTCGGCGCGTACATGCCAGGCTCGCTCGCGGCGCCGGCGCAGGCGCTTGCCGTGGGTGCCGATCCGGGCTTTGTCGCCGGTCCCATCGCCGCGACCGTCGCGACCGTCATGGGCCTCGCAATGGCGTCCCAGCTTGCCTTTCGCACGCAGGAGCTGTAGTCGGCGGCCCGCTTCGTCAGGTCAATCGCTGACGCCACCGGGACGAGAGAGGAGAACCGTACATTCCGCTACCACATGGATCCACGACGGCCGGAGCCGCGCCACACGAGTCCTGATGGCTACCCGCGACCGAGATCATCGACGGCGAGAGTCTGGAGTCGTGCGCCTGCGAGTGCTACCGGCTCGTACGTGACGAATACGATCGCAACGTGGGCCAGGCGGGGAACTGTCGTAGACCCCCACGACCCTCAAGCCGTCTCGCGGACTCGACCAACATGGTTCGGGATGTTCTCGACCAGGATCAGCAAAGATGGCGACGGAGTGTCGGCCCTAATCCTCTCGCCCCGACCAGCCGGGTAGGTTCCGCCTACCCCGTCGTCGATTTCACGCTCGCTGTCCCCTGTTTCTGCTGGCATCGGCTGACCCTGCGGCAGCTGTCGCCCCGGCCTTATGGCAGGACTACCAGATGAACGGGATCAACTTCTTCGTGCGTCGGCTGTATTCGACGTGGCCGGGCAAATCACGTCGGAGCAGGTCTTCCTCGGCGGCGATGCGGTGCCGATAGGCGCGACCGAGCGGGCCACTGACAGTCACGACGACCAGCAGGCTGCCAGAGGTGAGGCCGAATCCAGTCCAGGTGAGCAGAGATCCAAGGTAGCCTGGATGGCGCTGATTCGTGACATGCCGCCAGTATCGTCGCAGCTGAGCCTGGCTACCTCGACGCTTAGCTCAACATGGGCTTCAAGATCGTCGCCGGCTCCGATCGGGATCGCGAGCAACCGTTCACTGGGCCGATTTCGAGCGTGGCGGCCACTTCGCGGTGATCCAGCTACAAAGACCGCTGATACGAGCTGAACGTCCGGGTCGCCAGCGCCGTGGTGAGAACCGTGAGCACCAGCAGTCCGGCCAGGCGCGGCAGGATCGCCGACCAGTCAGGACTCGTCGTCATCGCCGCCCGGCCGGCTTCCACTGCCCAGTTCACCGGATTGAGCTTCGCCACCGTGGCGATCCAGTCGGGCGCGAGGTTGAGCGGCATGAACGCCGCCGAGAGAAAGGTCAGCGGCAGCGTCGTCAGGGTGTTGATGCCGATGACCGACTCGCCCTGGCGGACGGTAAGAGCCATCGCGTCGGAAAGCGCCGCGGCAATCGCGCCGATCAGCACAGCGCACAGTGTCAGCACGGCAAAGCCGAGGATGCCGCCGTCGAATTGCGCCCCGAGCAGCAGCGCCATGCCGCCGATGATCACGGCCTCGACCAGCAACGAGAAGATCTCATATAGGTTGAGCCCGACGATGATCGCGGTACGGTGGATCGGCGTCGTCAGGAGGCGATCCATGATCGAGCGATCGAGATCCTGGACGATCTGCATGCCACTCCAGCCACAGCCGAACATGGCGGTCATGATCAGGACGCCCGGCATGAGGTAGGTCAAGTAGTTGCCGGCGCCGGCGAATCCCGGGATGTCGGCGACGCTCTTGAACAACGCCCCGAAGAGCAGCAGCCAGATCACCGGCTGAGTCAGCGACATACCGATCAGCCAGGGCGTGCGGAAGAAGAACCGCATGTGACGACCGGTGACATAGGCGGTCTGGGCGAGAGTGGTCATCGGATTGCCTCCTGGCTCGCCGGGCTATAGGCCCGGCCAGTGTGTCGCAGGTAGACGTCGTCGAGCGATGGGCGAGCCACGGTGACCGAAGCCACCGCCAGCCCGGCCGCGTCTAGCGCGGCGAGCACTGCCGGGGCAGAGCCGGCACCGTCGTCTGCACGGACTCGGAGCGTTCGGCCATCGACGAGAGGGTCGCGCAGGCCCTCGACTCCCGCCAGCACCGCCGCCGCGGCGCCGCTGCGGGGCGACTCTTGAAGCTCCACGACGATTGCGTCGCCTCGGAGTTCCGACTTCAGCTCGTCGGGTGTGCCGCTGGCTACAATGCGGCCGTGGTCGATTATCGCGACCTGGTCCGCGAGCCGATCCGCTTCTTCGAGGTAGTGAGTGGTTGCCAGGATGGTCAGCCCCGCTGCCGCCAGGCGCTGGACCTCGGTCCACAGATCCGCGCGCGCCTCTGGGTCGAGACCCGTCGTGGGCTCATCGAGGAACAGCACCGCCGGGCGGTGGACGAGTCCGGTGGCCACGTCGAGCTTGCGTTGCATGCCGCCGGACCAGGTCTTGGCGATGCGGTTGGCGGCCGCCGTCAACCCGAACGTCTGAAGGAGCTCGTCGACGCGGTGGGTGAGCGTAGGTCCGCCCATGCCGTAGATGCGGCCCTGAAGGGTCAGGTTCTCGCGGCCCGTCGCCTCAGGATCGACGGCGCCATGCTGGCCGACGACCCCGATGCTGCGGCGGACGCGGTCCGGTGAGCGCATGACGTCGACGCCCATGACCCGGGCCGACCCGGAATCCGCTCGAGCGAGCGTGGTTAGGATCTTGACCGTCGTCGATTTGCCAGCACCGTTAGGCCCGAGCAGTCCAAAGATGGTGCCCGGTTGAACGGTCAGACTGACTCCGTCGAGGGCGCGGACGCCACCGCGGTAGGTCTTGACGAGATCGACGGCCTCGATGGCTGCCAGCCCGGGCGCGTTGGTCGTAGTCGTTCTCTGTGTCGGCGATGGAAGAGTCATCATTCGGGTGTCCTCTGACCACCCCGGTCTGGGTCGCGAGCCTGTCGGGGTTGGTTGTGCGTTGCGATGTAAGTAGCTTAGCTGCTAAGATATTGGCAGGATGAACGAGCAGCCCAACTGATGTCAAGCGATCGACCGGAAATTGAGACGGGGCCGACTTCAGCCCCGAGCGCGGGCGCCACCACTGAAACCGGGGCGGCCGCCCCCTCTGAGGCCTCACTGGGGGCCGAGCTGGTGCGTGGTCTGTCCGTTCGCTGGGTCCTATTGCATGAGGCAGCCGCCGAGCGCATGGGACTAAACGCGACCGACCTAACGTGCCTGGAGCTGCTTCGCGCCAAGAGCCCGATCACCCCCACGCGCCTGGCCGAGCTGAGCGGGCTCACCACCGGTGCCGTAACCGGCGTCCTCGATCGCCTGGAGAAGGCTGGCATGGTTCGTCGCGCGGCCGACCCGATCGACCGGCGCCGGATAACGGTCTCTGTCTTGCCCGGTCGGACCCAGGAGACGGCCAGCGTCTTTGCCTCTCTCGAGCGGGCCACCGCCGATCTCGTGGCTCAGTTCAACGATTTGGAGCGCGCTGCGATCCGCGAGTACGTCGCCCGGACGACAGCGATCCTCGCCGCCGAGACCGAACGTTTGCGGGTCTCCTCCCGCGGCGGCCTGATCGGCGACACGTTCACGGCGCCGCTCGGCGACGCAACGATCGGGCGGCTGGTCTTCGCATCGGGGGCCCCGCGCTTCGCCTGGCGGGCAGCCCCGCTTGGTCCATCCGCTGTGGCGCGCGTTGTGGTCGAGACCAGCGCGTCGCGACTTTCCCTGGCCGGCTCCGCGCCCATCGGCGACCTCATATCCGCCAGGTTCAACGGTCCACCCCCCGACATCGGCGTAAGGGATGGTGTCGTGACGATGCGCTACAAACGCCTCCCGGTGGACTGGCGTTCGCGCGGCGCGAGCATCGCGCTGAACGCTTCGATCCCTTGGTCCATCGAGGTTCAGGAGGGCCTGTCCAACCTGGACGCCGATCTCAGCTCTCTGGCCTTCGTCGGGCTCGAAGTGCGAGGCGGAGTGGATCAAGTCACCATGAAGCTGCCGGAGCCCGCCGGCTCTGTCCCGCTGCGGATCGCCGGTGGCGCGAGGGACGCAACCTTCTGGCGACCGGCGTCGGTGGCCGTCCGCGTGAACGTCGCCGGCGGGGTGTCGGACTTGAGCCTCGATGCGCATCATTTGGGCGCCAGCAGCAGCCAGACCAGGCTCCAGAGCGACGGCTACCCAACGGCCGAATCTCGCTACGAGATCGACATCAGCGGTGGCGTCAATCAGGTCTCGGTGAGGAAGTCTTGATTCCCAGCCGCGGCTGACAGCCGGATGCCCGGCATTACGAGGTCAGTCAAGACAAGGTCGATCGGCTCCCCGCTAGGCGCGGCGCGTGGCGTGACGTCGTGCCGCCTGACGCCCGGGCGACCACGCTCCGCGCCCGCCGCGGCACGCGCTTGACGCGCGACTGCGATCGCGCCAGCCTCGCGGTCGGGAGCCGTCGTGAGAGCCGGCACCGTCCGCACCGGAGAGACGCCAGTGGACAAGACCCGGATGGCTTCGTTCAGCGACGGGGTCGTCGCGATCCTGATCACGATCATGGTCCTGGGCCTGACGCCGCCCCCCGACGCCACGCTCGAGTCGCTGCGGCCGCTGGCGCCTGTATTCGTGAGCTACGTGCTGAGCTTCGTGTGGCTGGGCATCTACTGGAACAACCACCACCACCTGCTGTCCGTCGTCGAACGCGTCGATGGTCGGACGCTGTGGGCCAACCTGCACCTGCTCTTCTGGCTGTCGCTCATCCCGTTCGGCACGATGACACGGCTGCAATCGCGTCTGCCCGACGCCCTCATACGTCTGGCGTAGGTCCTGGCGTCCCTCACCTGTGGCGGCGGCGCCGACCAGAGCGACCCCAGGTCTTCGAGAGCTTGTCAGGAGCGACCGGGCAGCGATACAACGCGCGGGTCGTCGTACCCATGCTCGGCGATCTCGGCTGCGCGAGCGCGGTATGCCGCGGGGTTTGGTGGGGTTTGTGCTCGGAGCCCGTCGACCATGCGGTTGAACATCGAGAATGCGGCCGCGATGAGGACCGCGAGCTGCACGTCGCCGTCGGTGGCGCCACAATCGAGGGCAACCTGAACGTCGGCCGCGGTTAGGGCTCGAGCGTCGGCCCGGACGGTGCGGGCGATATGCAGGAGCGATCGCATCTTCTCGCCGAGACCGTCTGAAGACCCCAGCTTGAGCTGATCGATGATCGGCATCAGCTCGACGGCGTCCTGGCGCTCGAGCAAGGCCGTGGCGTACGCTCCGTGTGTGTCCATGCAATAGAAGCAGTCGTTTGCTGCGGAGACGGCCGTCGCAAGCATCTCCCGCTCATAGCGGCGCAGCGTGGCGCCGGGGTAGTCCTTGACGAGCAGCTCGTCGGCGAGGCCCCTTATGTGGTGTCCGACGCCCGGCGTCAGGCGGATCGCCGCGACAATGCCGGGTGCGTCGGGAAGGCCCCCGACGATCGGTAGTTCCTGGGAACGATGTAAACGCTCTTCATCGCGAGCCATGACGCTCTCCCCATGTGTCGGTTGCCAGGTCCGCGAGTATGGGCCGGGTCGTGCGTGCCGAACAGAGGCGTCGGGAATCGCTGCGCCGAGCGGGACAGCCCCGCGTGAGAAGGCCCTCAGCCGCCCGAAGCCTGAGCTTCTTTACGTCCTAGCCTGCGGGGTGCCGGGCGGCCCCGCCAGAATCGTCGGAACGTATTCGAGCGCCTGGATACGACCATCGAAGGTGCGGCTGCTGATCATCTCGATCGCCTCGTCCACCGCGCCCAGGTGATCGTTTTGACGGGCGAGAGCTATCGCTCGCCAGATACCTCCATCGCCACCACGCTGGACGTGGGCCAGCACGCCGCATAGAGTGGCGCCCGTGAGCGACCCAATTCGAGTTATGGTCGAGCGCGGCAAGAAGAAGCGGACCGTGGCCGTTGCAATCGACTGGCCCGGCTGGGTCCGGAGCGGACGGTCCGAGGAGGACGCCCTGGGCGTTCTCGGCGCCTACCGACCGCGGTATTCGCGCGTCGCCGGCATCGCGGGTCTTGACAACGAATTCGCGGCGACCGGCGAGTTCAGTGTCGTCGACCGCATTCCCGGCGCCGGCTTGACCGACTTCTACGGGATGTCGGGCGCGTGGATCGAGCTCGAGAAGGCGACGATGGTCGAGGACGATTGCGAACGCGAGCTCGCCTTGCTGAAGGCTTCGTGGGCGTGCTTCGACGAAGTCGCCGGCCGAGTCTCGGCCGAGCTACGGAAGGGCCCGCGTGGAGGCGGGCGCGAACGCGACGCGATCGTCCGACACGCCAGGTTGACCGAGATCGAACTCTTCGCCCCAAAGGTAGGCGTGAACACAACGCTCGACACGTGGGCGAGTCCGGAGGAGGTCCACGCATATCGCGAGGCGTTCTGTGCGGCGATTCGGGACTACAACGCGCGTGGCGTCACGGCAGGGCCGGTGGCGAAGTGGCCGATCAGGTACCTGATCCGGCATTCCGCCGCACACATGCTCGACCACGCCTGGGAGATGGAAGACCGGGACCTGTCGTAGCGCGCGGCCAGGTCGAACGAGGAGAAGAGCGTGCGCAAAGTCATCGTGAGTAACTTCGTCACGATGCGTTGTCCCGGAGCTAGCTGATCGTCCGAAGTTCCGGCCAGAGCGTGGTCCACGGCGCGCGCAGGCCGGTGCACACGGAGACCTCGCCGCCCTGTTCGGCGTTGGGGATACCGAGCCCGTTGTCGATGTGTGCGACCACGTGGCAGCCGACGAACAGCTGGTTCGGGTCGGCGGGTCTCCAGTCGCCCACGTGCACGACGACCGTCAGGTCCGCCGGGGGCGGTCCCCACGTCCAGAAAGAGTTGTGGCCGGAGTAGATAGGCGGCAATCCCGTACCGAGCAAGATCAGCGGGCTCGCCTCGCTGTAGTCGTTGGTCAGGATCACCGCATGCGCTCGCTCGTCCGCAGGCAGCGCCGCGACAACTCCTTCCACCGTGGCGACGTACTGCGGCCAGCCGACGGTGTTCGCCACATCTTGGACGGTGGCGGGCAGGCTCGACTTGGCGTACGTGGCCAGTGGCAGGATCGGCAGGGTCAGGAGGGCGATGAGGGCGCCCGAGAGGACTGCGGCAGTGGTGAAGGTGGCTCCCTCACGCGCGTGTGGCCGCGAGCCAACCAGCGGTCGAGCAGGATAGCCCCGGCCGCCATGAAGACCGGCACGCTACCGATCGCGTAGTAGGCCTTGCCGCCGCTGACGACGACTAGGAGAAGGCCGACCAGGGCGGCGATCCCGATCGCACGCCACGGTGCCGCCGCCTTGGATCTCAGCACCCAGATCAGACCCGCCGCGGTCACCGGAAACAGGAATGGGCCGGTGAACAGCCACAGCAACGGCACGATCTGACCGCGATTGTCGCCGGCGTACTGGGAGATGGCCCGTGCCATCGTGAGCTGCGGCCAGCCGTTGGCCGCCTGCCAGACGAGGTTCGGCACCCACATCACCAGCGCAATCCCGATGGCGGCCCATGCCCACGGCGAGCGAACGACATCCCACCGCCGCGCCAGGACAAGCCCGACCGCCAACCCGGCGCCGAGGAACAGGAGTGTGTCCTTGTTCTCCAGGCCGATCCCCGCGGTGACGCCAACGGCCAGCCAGAGGCGCCGATCGCCGCCCGCGAGCAGCTTCACCACGAGCCACAGGATTACCGCCCAGGCGAGCAGGTCGGGCTCGGTCGTGGTGTCGAGATGGCCGGCACCGAGATAGCCGGAGATCGCCGCCGTCATCGCCGCCAGGATTTGCGCTCGGCGCGAGCCGCCAAGGTCCCGGGCCATCAACGCGATGAGGATCACGATTAGCCCCATCTCGAGTGCGGGCAGGATCCGCACGGCCGTCGGCGATACCCCAAACAGGGCCACGGAGGCGGCCGAGAGGAGCGGCGTCAACGGGGGTTGGTCGACGTAGCCGAACGCAGGGTGCTGGCCCGCGACGACGAAGTACATCTCATCGCCGTGGAAGCCGTAGGCGCCCGACAGGGCCATCAGCCCGACGAACATCAAGCCCGCGATCAAGAACACGGGCCAGGGGACGGCTGCCCAGGAGAAACGCTGTCTGATGGAGGCGGCGGTTGAGGGAGTCACGGTCAGACGGCCACCCGCCGAATGGCGGCGTATCCGCCCACGAGGAGCGCGGCCGCGGTCGCGGCGAGAGCGCCGGTCAGCCCCAGAGCGGTGAGGTCGGTGAAGAACCGGCCGATGTTGGGCCATGCAGCGAAGCGATCCGCCGTGAGTCCAACCGCGAGCAGCGCGAGGATCTGGGCTACGACGAAGACCCGTACGCCCATCCGCCGCCAGCGGAGGTAGACGAGCCCCCACCACATGCCGTAGACGAACACGAGCGTCAGAGCCACGAACGACGTCAGCCAGGTGAGGTACCACGGGCCGTCGAGGATGTAGTGCACCCGGAAGAAGAACATTCCGAGGCCCCAGCCGCCGGTCGCCCGTTCGATTTCCTGCAACCCGGCGAGCAGCCACCCGTCGAGTGCACTCAAGGCGAGCGCGAACAGGACAGTCCCAAGGTAGTAGGAGCGCCGGCTCAAGCCCAGCGCGAGCCCGAACGGCAGCGACCGTGCGACGTTACTCACACCGACGATGAAGAAGACGGCGTAGATCGCCACCAGGCCCGTAAGCTGGACGTCGCGCGTGCCGAGCACGGCGATGATGGCCCATTGCGCCGCGAACAGGAGCGCCAGGGCGGCCCAGGGGAGCGTGACGCTGTTGAAGCGCTGAACGATCTGATAGCGCGCAACGTTGATCCAGGTGCTCATGCGAGGGTCCTTTCCGACGACGCATTTGCGGACGCGGCCACGACCCCGCCCGCAGCGTGGACGATCACCTGCTGCAGGGAAACAGGCTCCAGACTGAGCCGCAGCGCCCGGGCGCGGGCCCTCTCGGCCTCGTCGAGTTCCGCGGCCAATACCACGGAGGTCTGCGAAACGATGGTGCGCCGGCCCCAGGTCGAGCGGCCGGCGACGAACCGCTCGACGGCCGCCGTGGAGCCGCTCACCCTCGTCGCGCTGCCTCGGATCTCGTCGGCGCCCGCGTCGAGCACGATCCGCCCCCGCTCAATCAGCACCACTCGCTCGAGCAGGTCCGCGACCTCGTCGATCAGATGCGTCGAGAGAACCACCGTCCGGGGATGCTCGGTGTAGTCGGCGAGCAACCGGTCGTTGAAGAACTGCCGCGCCGCCGCGTCCAGCCCCGCGTAGGGCTCGTCGAAAAGCGTCACCTCGGCCCGTGCCGCCAGCCCGATCGCGTTGCCGAGCGTGGTCCGCATCCCCCGTGACAGCGCCCCGACGTATCGGCTGGTCGGGAGCTCGGATTCCTCGACGAGCGTCCCGGCAAGGTCGCCGCTCCAGTTTGGGTAGAACCAGGACGCCAGCCGAAGGGCCTGGCCGACCTTGATATCGGGAAAGACTTGGTCTTCTCGGACCAGCACCAGTCGACGCAGGATCGCGTCGTTCTCTGCCGGGCTGGCGCCGAAAACTTGGACGCGGCCCGCGGTCGCGAATTCCTGCGCCGCGACGATGCGCATGAGCGTCGTCTTGCCGGCGCCGTTGCGACCCAGTAGGCCCGTGATGGCCGCGCCTTCGATGTCGAGGCTGACGTCGTCGAGGGCGAGCGCGTCGCGGTAACGGCGGGTCAGACCGGAGAGCGAAATAGTCGGCGTCATAGCTTGCTGCCTTCCCGGGTCTGGCCCGACTTTCCGATCAGCGCCACCAGGGCGTCGGCGTCGATCCCGAGCCGGCTCGCCTCCGCGACCAGCGGCTCGACGTAGCGTTCGGCGAAGCGTTGGCGGCGGGCGTCGAGCAGGCGCTCGCGGGCGCCCGAGGCGACGAACATCCCGACGCCACGGTGCTTCTCGAGCAGCCCGTCGTCGATCAACACGTTGATGCCCTTCGCCGCGGTGGCGGGGTTGATCCCATAGAAGGCCGCGAGTTCGTTGGTCGAGGGCACTCGCGCGCCCTCGGCGAGAGCTCCCTCGGCGATGTCGTCGGCCAGGCGCTCGGCGACCTGGGAGAAGATCGGCGCTCCGTCATCGAGCACGGTCGGCTCCCTGAGCTCTGTCGTGGCGTGTTGGCTGGTTCATTACTTGAGTAATGTACCAGTATGGCAGGCTGACGTCAAGGCGAGGGCTGTGCGACTCCCAGTCCTTCCAGACAAGGCCTCGCACCCGGCACACCGGGACCTTGCTTGCGAACGGCGAGGTCCTGATCGTCGGAGGTGGAGGCCAGGGCTATCTGACTTCGGCGGAGCTGTATGACCCGCTGACCGGCTCGTTCAGCCAGACAGGGTCGACGTTGAACCCTCACTGGGGGCAGACCGCGACGCTCCTGCCGGGCGGCGACGTCCTGATCACGGGAGCCCTGGGCGCGGATACGCCGCTCTCGCCGGCGGAACTCTTCACCCCATGACCGAGTCAGCGTTCTGCTTCAGCTGCGTCCACCGGGAGCAATGCAGGGCGCCAACCGCGCCAGGGGCTCGCGCTAATCGACTAGTTGGCCTTCGCCCAAGCCAGCCAACCGGCATCGGACAGCGTGTTTCCGTTGTTGAGATCGGTCGATGCCTTGATCGGATCGACCCCAACCAACTTCGAGAAATTGGCGAGCTTCTCCACGTCGTAACCTTTGGCTGCCGCATACGCAAAGCGGCTTCCAGCAAGTTGGTAGTAGTAGTAGGCGTCAGCTGAGTGCAGCTGGTCGTCGGTTGGCGCCGCACCAGTGGGGTCGGCGTAAGCCAGAGACGCGGCAAGCTCGACGTGGTGAGAGGGGTACTTGTTGCCGTTGACGTAGAGCGTGTCCATGTACACCGCCCACCCTTCGATTGTGTTGAGCGGCGGCGAACCGAATCCACTCGAAACCTGCACGATTTGTGACACGTGTACGTATTCGTGTGCGAGGGTGGCGGGGAGCTGATTCATGGCACCCGGCCCAATAGTGACGACGCTCGCCGCCGTCTCTGAGCCAGTCGCGATGAGCGGGTCAACAAACTCATTGGCATCCGGTCGACGAGTCGGGAAAGCTGTTCCCGCGATGTCCATCTTCCAATCTTTCGTTACATCCGTAGTGAACCAACTGGCGAAGACGGCGGGGTCGTCAGTAACGAAGGTGGTGAAGCCTGCCAGGGGCAGCGGGCTCTTCTCCGTGTTGAGTTTGTCCAGCACCCACACAGCGGCGGGCTCGGCCTTGGCCGCTACTTGATCGACGATTGCCTTCTCCGCCGGGTAGCCGGCAGCGACGACATGGGCTGTTTTGGTCACGTAGAGTTCTTGTTCAAGCCACGGCAGCGTGGTGTTGCTTGCAGCGATGCCGGTGATGACGGCGTGGCCACCCTCCATGCCGATCTGAACGTCGTAGACGTAGCCTTGAATGAAAATGAGGCCCGCATCTCTGCCGCCGCTACCTCGCGGGGCGGATGCGGTAAATCCCGCATCGACGCCGAGGATCGACTTCACCGTGATGGTGGTTTCTGGCGTGCTCAGAAGACTATCGAAATCGTTGGTGCTGATTGCGCCCTTGGACCAGCCGAGCGCATCCATGTTGTCGAAGAAGAGGGTCATGGTCTCGATGGCATCCCCACCCACGTGCTCCATGAACGCGTCACGATCGCCGTGCGACAGCGACGCGTTCAGGGCCACATAGAGGTCCTGGGTGGCGTAGCTGCTCTGGTCTTCCCCGTTAGCTGCCCAAGCCGGGGTGGCATTGAAGTCGATATTTCGCGGTAGCGAGACCGTGAATACCAACAACGAAATGAGGACGATGAAGAGGCCGGCGCCGGAGATGGTTCCAATCAGGCACCCGGGTCCGATGCCTTTGGGCTTGGAGGCGTTGGGCGGCATCGCGGTCACTTAGTGATCCTCTCGGTGATGCTGACTATCCGGTATTCGGCGGATTTAGGGTCAAGCCAGTTCTTGCTGTCGACGAGAATCATGGTGAAGACGAACTCTCGATTGAGCAGGGTGGTTGAGAGTTCAGCGAGGGGAGGCCCGCCAAATCCCGACTGTGGCCTCCAACGTGCCAACCCAACGATGTCGTGGGGCGGAACCCGGTCAAAGGGCACCAGGTTGTCCCGCAAGATCGTGGTGACACCGCTGTCGTAATTCTTGAACTTTGTGTAGCCGGCAGCGCACCACGCCGGGAGAGTGCCGTCTTTCACCGCCGTATCGGCCATGTCGTCCATAATGCTGCTGGGGCTCGTGCAAGGCGCGAACTTTGCCGGCAGCGGTGACGCGGCGTAGGTCGAGGTGCTGTACTCGCCGTCGTACTTCAAGTCGCCGGACGCTTCAACCGTGCCGCCGATGCTCTGCACTTTCCAGGGGCCCAGAACGGTGGAGCCACCGGGCACGGAGCCGACGTTTTCGCCGGTCCTTGCGTCGAAATGGTCTCGCTTGAGCGAGACGGATTGGATACCGGACGCTTTGACCGAATTTCCTTCCGCTGTTGCCGAGTAGGTGAGCCGCACGACAACCACGGCGATTGTCGCCTCGGGCTCAATTGCCTCACCCTGCCAGTCGCCGTAAAGCACATCTTCAATCGAATAGCTGACGCCGAGGTCTATCGACTTGGCCGCCTCCGGGGTGCCGACGATCACCCCGCTCAGGTCTGCCTTGTCCGCAGATCCGTAGACGCTGAAGTTGTCGAGGCTGTACAACTTCGCCGTCTTGCTGTCACGCGCGATCACAGCGTCGAGCCAGAGTGTGGCGATCTTCTCTGCTCCGGGTCCGCGACTCTCCTGCACCTCCGCTGCCCGCTGCGAGTACAAGCTTATCTCGGTGGCGATCGTGCCGGCGACGAGGATCGGAACAAGAATGAGGGTGATGATTACGGGGATCGTGAATAGCTTGCGCCGTACCGGCGGCGGCGCCGACAGTCGTGCGGCCTGTGCGGCCCAGTAATCGGCCGAGCGGCGGGCTTCTGCCTGTTCTGCGCCGGTAAGCACTGTTACTTGAGAGGCCCAGTACTGCGCGTACTCGCGCGCCTGCTCTGCGGTTGTTGCGTCGTTCACGCTGCCCCTCGTGTGAAGTCGATGGATTGGGGTGGCTCTGCCCGCATGACGATCGGGCGATGTTATCAGGAGGGTGCCTCCGCTTTTCGGCGATTCGGGATCGGCCTCCTCCAGCCGTACTACCGGATCGAGGTCTGGAGAAGCGCCTGGGCGTGCTCTCGAAGCGCGGTGCGTAGCTTGGCCGGCTTGCGGATGACGAAGGTCCACGACACGGCTGCCAGCATCCGAGCGGCACCCGACAGATCCTCGGCGCGGACACGCACGAGCACGCCGTCGGGTCGCTCTTCGATCTCCGCGACCGTGGCCGGGATGTCCCTTCGAACCTGGTCCATGCTCGCGTCGGCGACCAGCTCGATCTCCCATCGCCAGGGCACGCGCGCGAGTGAGCGGGAGACGAACGCCACGGCGTCGAACTCGGGTGGTACGACGGCGGGCTCCGGCCCCAGCTTCGCGCTGAGGATGCGGTCGACGCGGAAGGTCCGAATCTCCGCGCTGCCGTGGTCCAGCGCCGCCAGGTACCAGCGTCCGCTTATGACCGCCAGTCCATAGGGGTCTACCTTCCGCTCGCGAGGCTCGCGGCCCGGCGAGGCGTACCTGACCACCGCTCGACGCTGTCGCCGGATCCCCTCTGCGAGCTCCAGGAGCACGCCGCCCTGTGCCCCTCCGCCTGCGGATGCTCGTGCCGCGAGCCCCAACGCTTCCTCGAGCGTTTGCACGCGCGTGCGCAACGCCACTGGTAGGACACGATGGATCTTCGCGCTTGCGGTCTCGATGGCAGGGGCAGCCGTCGCGAACCCAAGTTCGCGGGCGGACTTCAGCGCCAGGATGACCGCGACCGCCTCGTCGTCGGTGAGCATGAGCGGTGGCAGGCGGTAGCCGGGCCGGAGGCGGTAACCGCCATGCCGGCCGCGCTCCGACTCGATTGGGATGCCGATCTCCTGGAGACGGACCAGGTCGCGGCGCAGCATCCGCGCGTCGACCTCGAGTCGCCTCGCTAATTCGGGTCCGGAGACCCAGCCGCCGCGCTGAAGCACGTCGAGGAGTGCAAAGAGGCGAAGGGTAGCGGCCATGTCCAGAAGGATACCGAGAATGAGGACACTATCGGCCCTCATTCAGTGGCATTGTGGGAGACAAAGCGCGATCACCGGACACATCTATCGAAAGGAGACAACCGTGAGCACATTCGTCCTCATCCCCGGGGCCTGGCTCGGTGCCTGGGCGTGGGAGGCCACCGCCGCCGACCTTCGTCGTCGCGGGCATGAAGTTCGCCCGGTGACGCTCAGCGGCCTGGCGGAGCGCGCAAGCGAAGGGACGCCGGAGACGAACCTGACGACTCACGTGGACGACGTCGTCTCCTTGTTTGAGAAGGACGACCTCCGTGACGTGATCCTCGTCGGCCACTCGTACGCGGGAGCCGTGATCACCGGAGTCGCCGACCGAATCCCAGACCGAGTCGCACGCCTCGTGTACGTGGCCGGCGTCGTGCTGCCCGATGGCCTGTCGCTCTTCGATGTGATTGGTCCTGAGGCGAAGGCCGGGATGGAGGCCAGCGCGGCCGCTGCGGGTGATCCGTTCCGACTGCCGGTTATCGGGCGGGCGGAGCTCGATCTCTATTACGGAGCGCACGGCGTCGACGGCGCGCTGTTCGAGGTTCTGGCCACGCGCGGAACGCCACATCCAATCGGAACCTATCGGGAACGCATGTCGCTCGGAAATCCTGCCGCGGAGACGATCGACCGTACCTACATCCGCGCCGCGGCGGACGCCTGGTCGCCGATTACGCCCGAGACTCCCGGGTGGGAGTACACGGAGATCGATACCGGGCACTGGCCGATGTTCACGAAGCCCGTCGAGCTGGCGGCCCTCCTCGATGCGTTGCCGGTCGCCGCGCGGTGACGTCTCGGCCGACGATCGCCCAGCCTCGAGGCCGGTGGCCCTGAGGCTGGGCGTTGACGTATCACGGCTCGCTTGGCCGAGTGGCTGTGTCAGGGCCTCGAGACGACGATGGTCGTGCCGTCGCTGTCGCCGTCGGGGTCGGTGTTGGCTCCGGGGGCATAGGTGTATCCGGAGCCGGTCAGGTTGCTGATCGTGAGGGTGACGCTGCTCGTTCGCTGGCTGATGGTGCCGGTCGAGAGCGTGCAGGTCCCGCTCGCGTTGGTGACGCACTGGACGTTGCCCGAGGTGCCGCGGCTCCAACGACCTGTGACCGTGACATTCGCGACGGGGTCATTGGCGGCGTTTTGCACCAGGACGGTGACGCCGGCACGCCAGAAGCGCCGTCCTATGGCGGTCGCGCTGCCGTCCAGGTCGGCCACGTGCAGGCTGGCGGCCTCGGGCGTCGGCGTCGCGATCGGCGTCGGCGTCGGGGTGGGAGTGGGAGTGGGTGTTGCGGTCGGCAAGGGCGTCGGCGTTGGTGTGGGGGCCGGCCCGCTACCGAGAACCAGTCGGGCCGCGTACAGGTCCTCGGCCAGGTTTCGGACGCCCGTGAAGAACACGTCGCCGCCCGGACCGAGCGCAAGGCCGTGCGAGCTGTTGGGCACGACCGCGTCGAAGATCAGGCTGGCCCGCAGGTCGCCACTGTTGTCAAGGCTGGCCAGGTAGATGTCCGAGGTCGGCAGGTAGTCGGGCGGCGCCGCCGCGAAGTTGCTGTAGCCGATCACATAGACATTGCCGGCCCCGTCGACAGCCAGATTGTTCAGCTGGTTGTCGAGGCTGCCTCCCAGGAACGTGCTGTAGACGAGCGCACCGTTCGGGGCAAGGCGAGTCACGAAGCCGTCGTAGCAGTAGTGCTGATAAGGGGACGAGCCGCAGATGTCGCCGGTGGCCACCGGCTGGGCCGTGCCCGGTGTCGTGGGGAAGTTCGCCGAGTTGGTGGAACCGGTCAGCGTCAGGTCGCCTGCCGCGTCGACGCTGATGCGGGAGGGGGACTCGTAGCGAGATCCTCCCAGGTAGGTGCTGTAGTCGAGATGCGAACCATCGGCCGAGATCCGCGCCGCCCACGCGTCGTAGTCGCCGCCCCGGCTGGACTGGACGGCGTTGACGGTGGGGAAATCATTCGCCTGGGTGTCGCCGGCGATGTAGATGTTGCCGGCCGCGTCCAGGCCAATGCCGTTGCCCTCGTCGTAGTTGGAACCGCCGAGGTAGGTGCCGTACAAGACGGTGCGGGCATCCGGCGAGAGGCGCACCACGAAGGCGTCGCGATCGCCGGCGCTGGTCTGCAACGGGCTTACGACCGGGAGATCGGTCGAATTGGTCTGCCCGGTCAAGTAGATGTCGCCGTTAGGCCCGATGACCAGATCGTTGATCTGGTCATTGCCGTTGCCGCCGAAGAAGCTGCTGTACAGGATCGCGCCGCTCGAGGTGGACAGGCGGGCGATGAAGCCGGATCGGCGCGCGTCCTTCACGGGCTGGGCCGCGTTGACCACAGGGAAGTCGGCCGAGTCGGTGTAGCCGGTCACCCACAGCCCGCCACTACCGTCGAGGGCCAGGCCGGTGCCCCAGTCGAGGGCGCCGCCGCGCAGATAGGTGGTGAAGAGGACCGCGCCGGTCGGGGATAGCTTGAGCACCAACACGTCGTTCCTGTCGATGCTGTCGTAGATCCCCTCCAGGATGTAGGCGTTTCCGGCGCTATCGACGACCTCATCGTTCCCGCCGTTGTCGAACGGGCCGCCGTCATAGTTGGTCTGGTAGATGAAGGTCGGATCGGCATTCGCGGCCCGGACGCTCGAGCCCTGGGCCGGAGGGCTCGCGACAACCGCCAGCAGGGCCGCTGTCAGCGCGCAGAATACCAGCGAGCGACCCGAGCCCAGGCGCCGGGCTTGCGTTAGCAGCGATGGATTCATGGCTTCCTCCCATATCGGCCGTCCTTGATCGCGCTCCGAGGGCAACTATCAGAAGGCCCACGACAAGATCCCGAACCCAGGTGACAGGCCGATGACGCCTCGATGACATGAGGGTGACAAGAGCCGCCCGGCGGGACATTGAACCGCCCGACCTGAAGGTCCCGAATCCAGCCTCTGCGTCCGTGATGGCGGCTGAACCCTCCCGCGGCCCGCGGTCCTCGAGGACCTCACCGAGGAGTATTTCTCTCGCGCCGTATTCCTGGCGGCCAGCTCCGCCAGCGCCCGCTCGTCGGACTGCCCGGGTCGGCAGACCGCCAGCGGCTCGACGCCGGCGCCAGCCCTGCATCGATTGCAGGCCCCGCCACCGTGGACGCGGCCACGAGTCTCGCCCCTTTCATGACCGTCTTCGACTCAAGGGATCAGGTCCTCGCCTCGAACGCCGCTCTGGACGGCAGCGTGCCGTTTCCTCCGAGCGGGGTTCTCGACTCGGCCAGGAAGGGATCGCCCAACGCAGTGACGTGGGAACCTCGAGCCGGAGTGCGGATCGCGTCCGTTACGGTCTCCTGGAGCGGCGGAACCGTCCTCGTCGGTCGTTCCCTTCAGCGGGTCGAAGAGCAGGAGCGGAACGCCGAACTGATCGCCGCCGCGGCGTGGCTCACAAGCCTGGTCGCCTTTGTAGCATCGTGGATGTGGCCTTCCAGCGAACGAACGTAACGGGTTGTCTCGACCTGCCGTGCGGGGCGGAGGCAAGCGGTTGACGACTTTGGACGGCCATCCCAAGCTGGCGCCGCGCGGTAGGTCCGGCGTCAGGTTCAGCGACGCGCGGCGAGACTAATCGGAGGCAAGGCGTGCGAAAGATTGTCGTGTACGAGTTGGTGTCGCTCGACGGGGTAGCCGAGGCTCCGGATACATTCTTCGAGTGGGACGACGCAGTGGACCGCAGGCTTGGCGCCACGATCGAGACCCAGGGCGCGGTCGTCCTCGGCCGCCGAAGCTACGACGAGTGGGGGCGGTTCTGGCCCAACAGCGAGACCGAGCCGTTCGCGACCTTCATCAACGGGGTCACGAAGTATGTCGCGACATCGACGCCGCTTGACCTGGAGTGGGCCAACGCGATTGCGATCGAGGGCGGTCTGGTCGAATTCGTTCGGGATCTCAAGCAGCAGCCTGGTGGCGAGATCGGCGTGCACGCCAGTATCTCGGTCGCGCAGGCGTTGCTCGCAGCCGGTGTGGTCGACGAGCTCAAGCTCGTGGTAGGGCCGATGATCGTCGGCCACGGGCGACGACTCCTCGACGACCTGCCATCGATCAAGCTCGAATTGATCCGAAGCGAGATCTCACCGACCGGCTATCTGATCGTCGACTATCGGATAACTCGGTAGGGCTCCGTGGTGGGGCCAGCCCCGGCTTCGTCGCGCCGGGCGCAGACCTGGCGGTCCTCGAGGCATCGACCGACGTCATCTTCGAGCAGCCTGGTGCCCACGTGGCGGTTGCGGTCGCCTGAGGGCCCTTCCCTTGGCGTATCGTTTTGGGCGAGGTGCGTCGCACATTTAGTTGTTGAGGGGGTTCGAGTGGGCACCGCCGCCGCGGAAGCCGCCGTCGAGCTGTGCCACAGTAACGACATTGCCAAGGTCTCGGGTGCGAAGCAGATCACGTCGCCGGCCGGGAACAAGATGTGGCAGATCCAGTTCCAGCCGCAGGCGATCACCCGGGACAACTTCAGCCTCGTGCTCGACTCCGGTTTGATCACGAAGGATGACCTCTGCACGGACGTGGATCCGGCCACGGCGCCCGCCGTCTGCCCGTAGAGCGGCGATTGTCGTATTCGACGCGGCGAAACCTGGTCATCCAGCGCGCACTCGATCGGGAGTGGGACATTCAGGTCGCCGTGGCTGCGTTCCACCCCAGCCCGACGACGATCAGGAACAGGCCATCGCCGTGCTCTTCAGCCGTGGCGTGCTCAGTCTCGGTCTGACGCCGGCCATCCGGTTCCGGGATGCGAGTTCAGTTACGAGTACTACGGTCTGGACGCGTGATCGAGTCGGGGTTTCCGATCCCCACGGCCATCAGCTCTGGGGCACACCTCGACGACGGAAGCCGACGGCTGCGGCGACGCCGAGGACCGCGGTGATCGCGCCGAGGACGACGAGGGGCAGCGCCTCGACGGTGCCCAGTGGAGGGTTGCCGACATGGGTCGTCGGGGCGAGGTCGCGTATCCACCAGGCCAGCTTGAGGCCCGGGCCGAGGAGGGCGATGAAGGAGACGAAGGCGAAGGCCGCATAGCCCGCCGGGAACGCCCTCGGCCGCAGGCCGAAGAGCGCGAGCGCCAGCCCGGCGACGAGGAGCTCGGCCGGCAGGTATGCCGCGCCCGCCCCGAGGACTCGGTCCAGGTGCAGTGCGGTGCCCATCGACCACGCCGTCGTCGCGGCCAGCACGACGGAGGACAGGATGACGATCACGACGAGGCCGGTGACGATGACGAGTCCGTGGGCGGCGAGCCAGCGCATGCGGGACAGGGTGCCGGACAACCGGATCTCGAGCCGTCCGGCGGTCTCCTCGCCGCGCAGACTGCCGATGGCCTGGACAGCGTACCCCGTGGCGATGATGGCGATGTAGAGCTGGGTTATGGCGACGAATCCATCCTCCGGTCGCGCGCTGGACATCCCGATGGCCTCGGCCATGGACGGGCTGCCGGCGATGGCGTCGAGGAACTGCTGGGCCAGCGCGCCCATCATGCCCGCGATGATCAGCGCACCGGCGAGCCAACCGAGGGCAGCCGGCAGGTGGATCTCGGTCGCGAGCCCGAGCGGGCTGCGCAGCCACCTCGACGCCCGAGCCGATCCCGCGCCACCGCGGAAGAGGGAGCTGCCGAGGTCGCGGCGCGCGGCGATGAGGACGGCGAGCGCGGCGAGCAAGACGCCGAAGGCGATGGGGATGAGGAGCGTCCACCACCGCATGTCCCCGAAGGCCGCGGCCTTCTCCGCCCAGCCGAGCGGCGAGAGCCACGTGATCCACGTATTCGTCACGTCTCCGACGCCGCGCAACACGTAGGCGACGGCGAGGACGAGCAGGCCCCACGTGTAGACGCCCCGGGAGTGCAGGGTGACCTGGGCGAGCAGCGCCGCGAACCCGGCGAAGACGAATGCGAGAGTTCCGAGTGAAGCGGCGTAGAGGACCGATCGGGCCGCGGGTACTCCGGACGCGACGAGCCCGAGGGCGAACGCGACGGCGGTGACGAAGATCGCGGCGGAGGCGAGCATGAGCCCGGCCAGTGCCGGGACGTGGCGCGCAACGCGGCCCGCGAGGACCGTCTCGAGCCGGCCGGCCTCCTCCTCCGCGCGGGTGGCCTGCGCGACGAGGCTGATGCCGAGCAGCGGCAGGAGGAAGGCGGCGAGGAAGCCGAACTCGTCCGCTATGACCCCGCCGAGGCTGTCGATGCCCTCGACCCGGCCGTTGATCGCGACGAGCGCGCTCCCGGCCGTGACGGCCGCGGCGTACGTGTGGATCTGCTCGGGCGTGGTGTAGGTGCCCGCGATCGCGCCCGCCGTGCCGATCATGGCGGCGATGAGCACGAACATCCAGATGAGCGTGGAGCGGCGGTGCGTCCGCCACTGGATACCGAGCATGACCCCCAGACCGGTCGCGTTCATCGTCGCGCCTCGGCCGGCGCTCCGAGCTCGGTGGTGTCGAGGGGAGCGGCCACTCCGTCATAGGCGCGCAGGAAGAGCGCGTCCAGGCTCGGCGGGGTAACGGTGAGGGTGTGGATCCGCGCGGTGTGCAGCCGGCCCACGACGTCGTCGAGATGGTCGGCGTCGATGGTAAACCGGCTGTCGACGTGGCCGTCGAGCCGCTCGGAGACGAGGTCCGCGACGCCCGGGGCGTCGGCGAGGCCGGCGGGCGCGTCGATGGTGACCGCATGGACGTGCGTGCGGGTATGCCGTCGCAGCTCGGCGAGAGTTCCGGTGGTCACGGTCCGGCCCCGTCGGATGATGGTCACCCGGTCGGCAAGGGCTTCGACCTCGCCGAGGATGTGGCTCGACAGCAGGACCGTGCAGCCCTCCTTGCGCCGCTCGCGGACGACCTCCTGGAAGGCCTGTTCCATGAGCGGGTCCAGGCCGGAGGTGGGCTCGTCGAGCACGAGCACGTCGGCGTCGGCGGCGAGGGCCGCAATGAGGGCGACCTTCTGCCGGTTGCCCTTGGAGTAGTCGCGGATCCGCTTGGTGGGGTCGAGGTCGAACCGCTCGATGAGGGCGGCTCGGCGAGCCTCGTCGAGCCCGCCCTGGGTCGCGCCGAGGATGTCGAGGCACTGCCCACCGGTGAGCCCCGGCCAGAGTGCCACGTCGCCGGCGACGTAGGCGAGCCGTTCGTGGAGCGTCGTGGCGTGCCGCCACGGGTCACCGCCGAAGAGTTCGACGTCACCGCCGCTAGCGCGGATGAGGCCGAGGACGACACGGATCGTCGTCGACTTGCCCGCTCCGTTAGGGCCGAGGAAGCCGTGGACCTCGCCGGGGGCCACTTCGAGGTTGAGTCCGTCGAGCGCGCGGACCGGTCCGAAGGTCTTGGTCAGTCCCCGGGCGCGGATGACAGGTTGGGGCGCGGTCATGGGGTGTTACTCCTTCTGCGGGGCGCGAAACGCGCCCTCGGCGTAGACGATGCTGGCTTCTCGGGCCCACCGCTCCATCCCTTCGGGGGTCAGCGGGTCGGCACCGATGGCCGCGGCGATCGGGTTTCGCAAGAGGATCAGGGCGAGGTCGTTGACCAGGAAGAACGCCGCCAGGACACTGGGGTCCTCGCTCGGCCGCGCGACGCCCATCTCGACCATTGCGTCGAGAATGCTCCGCGTGGCGGCATACCACCGTCCGAACAGCGCGGCACCAGCCGGATCGTTCGTGAGGAGGAGCCGGCGCAGATACGCGGGCAGCGGCGAGCTGGGTGGGAAGCCCCGGGCGAATGCCTCGGCGAGCGAGCCCCTCGGCGAACCGCCGGTAAGCAGCTCGACGAGCTCGTCGGTCGGCACGGCCTCGAGGATCGCGTCGAACGCGTGTGCGGCGAACGCGTCGACCTCGGCGCGCAGGCCGTCCTTGCTCCCGAAGTGGTGGAGGACGAGCGCCGGCGAGACGCCGGCCTGGGTGGCGATTTCGCGCACGGTGACCGCGTCCGGGCCACGCTCGCCAAAGAGCCGCAACGCGGCATTCCGGATGGTGGCCCGGGCGGTCAGGTCGCCGGGGTCGATGGCTGAACTCATGTTCAGCAGACTAAACGCTTGGTCAGTCTGGCGTCAAGAGGATCGATCGAGTCGCTGACTTTCTCCGGCCACTGGCCGACCGCAACCAGGCCGGATCGGCTCCGTCGGACTGGCCTCTATCCCGCCTTCCGAAGCGCCGACTCAATCGCTGGCGGCACGACAATCCGGCACGTGGGAATCGCCACCTTCCGCCCGGGCGGCTCCGATAAGATCGAAGCCGAGCAGCCGAAGATGGGAGTTGCCTCCTGAGATGACATCCACTGCAGGTCGCGTGACTGATCCCATTGCCGCCGACGAGACGCGCATCGACCGCTGGCTGTGCGCGGTGCGGCTCGTGAAGACTCGCCCGCTCGCGACGCGGCTGTGCGAGGGTGGCCACGTCCTCGTGAACGGGTTACCGGCGAAACCCTCGACCAAGGTCCGCTCCGGTGATCGGGTGGAGGCTCTCATCGCGGATCGCGAGCGCGTCATCGAGGTCGTGCGGCCGATCGAGTCGCGGGTTGGGGCCCTCGCCGCCGCTGCCTGTTACGTGGATCATAGCCCGGTCATGACGGAGGCCGGGCTTGGGGCCGAGCCCGGGATGAGGCGGATCCGCGGGGAGGGCCGGCCCGGCAAGCGTCTCCGGCGCGAGCTCGAGCGCCTGCGACGAGGCCCCGACGCCTGAGCCCGCGGCCGGTGGGTGCTCTTGTTGACCCGTGGCTTCCCGCCGTGCGATCAAGCCGGCCTTTTCAGCGACTGATGCGACGGCATCGTAACGGCGAGCCTTGCGCCCCCGCGACTCCCCTATTCCGCGGCGTAGCTCAGATACATCGCGCCCGACTCGAACCTCCGGGTCTCCGTCAGCCGCAGTCGAATGGGCGTCTCGAGCTTCGGGAAGAACGGCGTCCCCGCCCCCAGGATGACCGGGTGTACGACGACCCGATACTCGTCGACAAGTCCGGCCCGGATGAAGGCCGACGCCAGCGTGGGCCCGGCGACGGCCAGCTCGCCGTCGAACTCGGCCCGCAGCCGCGTCAGCTCCGCGACGGCGTCGCCGCGCACGAGCCGGCTGCCCGGGTCGACCGCGGCGATCGTGGACGAGAACACGATCCTGGGTTTCGCGTTCCAGATCCGGGCGAATTCGAGCGTGGCGGCTGTCGCTGACGGGTCCGATTCGGCGGTCGGCCAGTAGGCGGCCATGACCTCGTACAGCCGCCGGCCGTATAGCGTCGCGTCTGTGCCGCGGAGTTGGTCGTTGAACCAGGTGTGCAGCTCCTCGTCCACGATCGTCCAGTCGAGAGAGCGATCGGGGGTCTCGATGAAGCCGTCGAGAGATACGTTCATCAAGTAGATCAATCGACCCACAGGTCTTTGTCCTCCATCTCCCAGACGCCGCTGCAGCCGCTGGAGCCAATCCTGAGCCGAGGGGCGCGTCCGTGCCGAGGTCAGTACTCGCCTTTGATCACGAAGAACGAACCCCGGATGGTTCCGGCCAGCTTGGACTTCTGTCTGGCGAACTTGAACCGCGATGCGAGTTCGGCGGGAACTTCCATTCCGTCGGAGAGCTTGAACCCCACCGCTCGCTTGCCGGCATCGTCGAGGCTGTACAGCACGTTGATCGACAGGCCGCTCTCGTAAAAGACGTAGGCCCACTTGAGGTTCTCGACCTGGAAGATCGTCGCCTCGAGAGGGCGGGATGAGATGACGAGGGCGCGCTCCTCCGAGAGGATGCGGTGCACCCAGTCGATGGTCTCCCTGGCTTCGCTCGCCGGCTCGACCGTGAAGTTGTGGTCGTATTTGTTCTTGAAGTAGCGAGCCTCGTTCGCACGGAGGCCGGCGAGCGCGGGCGCCACCGGCGAGGACTCCAGACCGATGGTCGAGACGTTGGTGAAGTCAACCGTGTACGACATGATTTCCTCCCTGGAAACGACGTAGTCGTGTCGTCTCTCAAATCTCCGTCCCTATGCCCTGCGGGCCAGCACCCGCTCGACGATCTGATCGGCCAGCCAGCGAACCGGCGATCCGGGTGTGCCGGCCGCAGCCAGGATGAACTGGGTAGCTATCCTAGCCCGGCGTCCCGTCCAACCGGGTCCGCGGCTATTGCTTGTTCCCCCCGGCAGTGCGGCTGCGCGCGAGCCTGCCCGGAGCATCCAGGTCGCTGTGGTCGCGCTGACGCGGAGCCTGCCAATCGAGAAGGTCGACTTGCGGCAGCGGAACGCTCGGCGGCCCGGCAGCGGGTGGGGCCGATCGGGTAGGTCACAGTACGAATGGGCTACTTTCGGCCCTTTCCGGATAGGACCGGCGGGGTTACGGTCCGCCTCGTGCGGTTGCGCGGGCTCGGCGTCGCCGAATGCTCGGGCAACGAAGAGGGTGCGTATGCGTACCCGGGATTGGGGTCTTCGGTCCGGCCTGAGGCTGGGAAGCCGCCTGGTGCTCGTGGCCTCGATGATGCTCGCCGGCACGGCCATGTTCGCGGGCTTGCGCGAACCGGTGTTGGCCGCAGGTGACCCGGTGATCGCCGCTGCGGGCGACTACGGTTGCGACCCGCTGGACCCCCACTACAACAACCTGAACGGAACGCTCAGTCCCGACACGTGCCGCCAGAAGGCGACTTCGGATCTGCTGGTTGGCGGGAACTTCAGCGCGGTCCTGGCGCTCGGGGACCAGCACTATTGCGGCAGCCTGGCCGAATATCAGCAGGCCTACGATCCCACCTGGGGCCGCGTCAAATCGATCACGCATCCGATTCCCGGCAACCACGAATACCTGACGGCGGGCGGCTCGACGCCCACGATCGGCTGCGACAGCTCCAACGCCAACGCGGCCGGCTACTTCGCCTACTTCGGCTCCGCGGCGGGCAGCCAGGGCGCGGGTTACTACAGCTTCGACGTCGGCGCCTGGCATCTGATTGCGATCAACTCCAACTGCTCGAGCGCCGGCGGCTGCGGCGCATCTACACCACAGGGCAAGTGGCTCGCCGCCGACCTGGCCGCTCATCAGAACCAGTGCATCCTGGCCTACTGGCACATACCCCTCTTCAGCTCCGGCGGCCGGGCCAACAACAACACCAAGTCGATATGGACGCAGCTCTATGCGGCCCACGCCGACCTGGTACTCGACGGCCACGACCACATCTACGAACGCTTCGATCCCCAGGACGCCAACGGCGTCGCTGATCCCAACGGCATCCGTGAATTCATCGTCGGTACGGGCGGGGCCAACCACACCTCGATCGCGGCCGTCGCCGCCAACAGCGTGGTTCGCAACACGACCTCGTTCGGGGTGCTCGCCCTGACGCTTCACGCCGGCGGCTACTCCTGGAACTTCGAGCCCGCGACCGGAGCCTTCACCGACAGCGGCTCGGCCACCTGCCACAACGCCGCGGCCGCGAACCCCACCATGAGCCCGAGCACGAGTCCGAGCCCGAGCACGAGTCCGAGCCCGAGCACGAGCCCGAGTCCGAGCCCGAGTCCGAGTCCGAGCCCGAGCCCGAGCGCTTCGGCCAGCTCCGGCGCGCCGGCTGGCGGCTCGGCGACTTTCGCCCCTTCGGCCGACAGCTACGTCGACGCGTCCAACCCGTCCGCCACCCATGGGACCCTCGCCACGCTTCGCTTCGACGGCGCGCCGGCGGTCCGCTCCTATCTCCGCTTCGACGTCGCCGGCGTGGGCGGGACCGTGTCGTCCGCGATCCTGCGCGTCTATGCCAACACCGCCCAAACGACCGGCTACGACGTCCATCCGGTCTCCGACAACGTCTGGAGCGAGACCGCGCTCGACAACGCCAACGCGCCGCCTTATGGCTCGACCACCCTCGGGAGCTCTGGCAGGATCGTCGCGGGCACATGGACCAGCGTCAACGTGACCTCGGCGGTCGGCGGCAACGGAACGTACAGCTTCGCGCTCTCCACCGCCAACGCCACGGCCGTGTCGCTCTCCTCGCGCGAGGGCTCCAACCCGCCGCAGCTGATCGTGACGTGGGTCGGGGGCAGCGCTACGTTGACGCCATCGCCCGCACCCACGGCGGCGCCGACCGCTCCCACGAGCCCGCCGACCGCGACCCCGAGTCCGACCCCAACCGCGACCCCGAGTCCGACCCCGACCGCGACCCCGAGTCCGACCCCGACCGCGACCACTGCCCCGCCGACGCCGGGCCCAACGTTGGCTCCGAGCGGATCTCCGGGTAGCGTCACGGTCGTACCCGCCGCCGACAGTTACGTCAACGCATCCGCCCCCGGGTCCAACTTCGGCTCGCAGGTCCAGCTTCGAGTCGATGGCTCGCCGGTCGTCCGCACGTTCCTGCGCTTCAACGTGACTGGAGTCAGTGGGAGGGTGGCGTCGGCTGTGCTGCGCGTCTACGCAAACTCGGCTCAGACGACCGGCTATGACGTATGCGCGGTGGCCGACACCGCCTGGGGCGAAACCGCGGTCACGGCCGCCAACGCGCCGCCGTGCGGCTCCACCAGGCTCGGGAGCTCGGGCAAGATCGCCGCCGGAACCTGGACCAGCGTCGATGTGACCGCCGCGATCGGCGGCAACGGAACCTACAGCTTCGGCCTCTCCACTTCGAGCAGCACGGCCCTTTCGCTGTCGTCGCGTTCGGGCGCCCATCCGCCGCAACTCGTCATCACCTGGAGGTGATCCAGGGCGCGCTTGCAGCGAGAACCTTCTGGACGTTGTCGGCCGAGGCGGTCAAGGCACGGTCGAGTCGAAGGCCAGTAGGTGGCCCGTTCGCCCACCGCGGCCTGCTGCTGGGCGACTTTCGCAGAACCTGACGATACTGGTATCCAAGTCCACAACGCGAAACACATGTGCCTCTTGCCGACTGCCCGCTGCCAGGTCAGCACCGTGAGTCAAATCCCGTCCCAGCCGATGTCCGACGTCTGGCCGTCCCGGTTCCGATCGCAACTCCTCACCGGCGATCCCGCCGTCAGCCCGCTCGCCGTGGTGCAGCGATTGCTGGCTGTCCAGGGTCAGGATCCGCGCGGAGCGCGGCTGGCCATCCGCGCCCGAAGTCGGGGCCTCACGGCAGGAGACGTGGACCGCGCCCTGACCGACGACCGTTCCCTGCTCATTACCTGGCTCAACCGAGGCACGCTTCATCTGGTCCGCAGCGACGATTACCACTGGTTGCACGGCCTGACCGCGCCCCGAATGCTGGCTTGGAATGCCACACGCCTTCGCGAAGAGCAAGTTCCCCCAGAAGCGGCCGAAAAGGCCGTCGGTATCATCGAGCGCGCGCTGGCCTCGAGCGGGCCACTTAGCCGGGACGAGCTTCGCGACCGCGTCGCGGCCGCGGGCATCAGAACTGAGGGCCAGGCGATCGTCCACACGATCGCGCTCGCCAGTTTCCGCGGACTGATCGTTCGAGGTCCGATCGTCGGCACCCAGCACTGCTACGTGCTCACCCGCGAATGGCTGGGCGACCCACCTACGTTTGATCGAGCACGCGCACTCGCAGAACTGGCCCGTCGCTATCTGGCGGGACACGGACCGGCAACGGCCAGAGATCTGGGGAAATGGGTCGGCCTGAGCCTGACGGATTCCAGGGCGGCCCTGGCGGCGATAGGTTCGGAGATCGTCGAACGCCCCGACGACATGCTGGACCTTCGGAACCGCGACGCTGAGTACGGTCTACCGCCGCCGCGCCTGCTGGGTCAGTTCGACCCGATCCTCCATGGCTGGGCCTCGCGAGCTGAGATCGTCGGCGATCACGCCGATGTTGTGACCATGAACGGTATGTTCCGAGCGATCGCGCTGGTCGGCGGCCGAGCCGCCGGACTCTGGCGCATGCGATCGCGCGGGTTGGAGATCACGCCATTCGAAGAACTCCGCCCCGAAACCGCGGCTGCGCTGGAGACCGACGGGCTCGACCTGGTCCGCTTTCTCTCCGCAGCCCGGAAATAGCGCGCTCTTGGCCAGGCAAGGCCGCCACTGAGATCCAGGGCCGCAAATCGCGCCGCCGCCTCGGGTGCCGGCTCTACCGAACCTGGAATACGGCCGATTCGGTGAACCGCGTGTGGAGCTCAAGCGCCAGCTTCGTGGCCGGGTGGAGCGGGTCCGGGAGATGCGACTTCGAAAAGAACGCCCCCTCGAGCACTTCCGATGCCTCGACCTCGATGTCTCCGGTCCAGTGCCTGGCGAAGAAGCAAATCGAGAAGCAGTGCGTCCTGTCGCCGTTCGGGTACGTAATGGTGTGGACGCCGGGGTCGGAGATGCACGCGTAGGCAACAAGGTTCGGCACGTCCAACGTAAGGCCGGTCTCCTCGCGGACCTCCTCCTTCGCCGTCTGCGCGAACGTGCTGCCCGGCTCGCACGTCCCGGACGGCAACTCCCACACTCCCAGGTCCCTTCGCCGCTGGAGGTATACCCGATCGGTGCCGTCGAGCAGGAGCACCTGGGCGGCGGGCATGACGATGAGCTCGCTTCCGACGAGCTGCCTGAGCCGCCACACATACGAGCCCATGTACGCCACCGCGCCTCCAAACCGCTCCTACACGATCGACTGGTCGACTTGATGAAACGCGCAGACTGCCCGGATCTCATCCTCGCTCATGCCTGGCGCTTGTGTACCGGCCACGATATCCATGTACTCGTAGCGGGCGGCGGTTTCGGCGTACTCGATCCGGTCGAGCGCCCCTTCAACCGACTCGAAGGAGCGTGCGATTACACCGTGCTTTCCCCAGACGACGAGCTGGTGACGGTCGAGCAGGCGCTCCGTCGACTCCATTAGGCCGGGCGATCCGGGAACGTTGAACGGCGCGACGCCGATCCCCTCACTCAGGAAGATGATCGTCTCGGGCTCCCAGCGCATCAGCCGCCGGTTGAGATGAGCCTGATCCTGATATCCGGGCACGTGGCTCAGGAACGTGAGGTTCGGGGCATGTGCATGGACAAGCGCGTGGAACTCCCGGCCGGACGCCAATAGCTGGCGTCGATGGACCGCGATATGCGAGTTGAGCTCGCTCGTGAGGCGGACGAACAGCCGCCGCGGCGAACTGAACAGCTTCCCGGTGGTTCCACCGGAATCCACCACAAGGCAGCCAAGGTTCGCCTGTGGGTCGTCGAGCACATCACGCAGCCGGCATCCCGAGCCGGTTGCCACGAAGGTCGCCCCTGCCAGCTCCGGAACCGCAGTCGGCAAGGTGAGGGTCTCGACATTCGGGAAGAGCGAGCCGACCTCGGGCAAGTCACGGAAGGCGACGGAGATGTTGCCGGCGGCGCCTTCGCAAGCCCCAAGCTCGACGAGCCGCCGACCCGCACGGCCGATCGATCGGACCACCGACTCGAGGCTTGGCGGAGATTCACTGACTGGCATGTTTCAACTCCAGAAAGCGGCCGTATGAGTCATCCCATTCCGATGCGATGACGGGTTCATATCTGCGAAGTGGAAACGAACGCCTCACGATCTCGCGACCCTCCTCGAGGCTGCCGAGTTCTCCCACGGCGATCGCCTGCACGAGGATGCTGCCGATTGCCGTTGCCTCGATTGGGCCGGCGAGACACGACCGCCCAGTGGCATCCGCAGTCAGCTGGCAGAGCAACTCGCTCTGGCTGCCGCCACCCACGAGGTGGATCCGGCTCAGTCGATGTCCGACCACAGCCTCGAGCCGGGCGAGGGCGCGCCGGTACTGAAGCGCCAGGCTCTCGAACGCGCAGCGGACGACGGCGCCGGTCGTCTCAGGCACGGGCTGGCCAGTCAGGCGGCATAGCTCCCGAATATAGGTCGGCATGTCGCCGGGTTTCTGAAGCTCGGGTGCCTCTGGGTCGACCAGCGAGGCGAAAGGCGATGCCTCCTCCGCCAGACACGTGAGGTCCGCATAGGAGTGCTGCTGCCCCTGGCGCGCCCAGGCTCTTCGGCACTCCTGCAAGAGCCACAGGCCGGGCATCGTTCGCAGCAAGAGCCACCGCCCGCCGACGCCGGCTTCGTTGCTCAGGTCGTGGCGCATCGTCACCTCATTGACGATGGGAGCGGTCGACTCGATGCCCATGATCGACCATGTCCCGGAGCTGAGCCACGCGAAGTCAGGGTCGGTGGCAGGCACTGCCGCGGCGGCCGAGGCCGTATCGTGGGACCCGCAGGCGACCACAGCCACGCGTCCCAGATCGGCTTCACGTCCCAGCGAGCCCGTGACGGTGCCGAGGACCTGGCCCGCGGGAACGATTTCGCCGAAGATCCGCGTTGGTATGCCGAGTTCGGCGAGAAGAGGCAACGCCCAGTCTCGACCCTCCACATCGAGACACTGCGTGGTAGTCGCAATGGACAACTCCGTGGCGGCCCGCCCGGTAAGCCAGAAGCCGAACAGGTCGGGCATCATGAGCATCCTGCTCGCGCCGTCGAGCCGGCCCGGTCGGCGCACCAGCGAGAGGAGCTGGTAGAGGGTGTTGATCTCGAGAAGTTGCGTCCCGGTCGTCCGGTAGATCCGCTCTCTTGAGAGCAGGCGGCAAGCCTCTTCGAGCATGCCGTCCGTGCGCTCGTCACGGTAGTGCGCCGGATTGCCGAGCAGCATCCCGTGCCGATCGAGCAACGCGAAGTCGACGCCCCAGGTGTCGACGGCGATGGCCCGCAACTCACTCCGGCCCCTGCCCCGACGGCCGGCGGCTCGCCGCAGGCCGGTCGAGATCTCCGACCACAGCGCCAGGACGTCCCAGCGCAGCCCCTCGGGCAACGTGACCGGGCCGTTGGGAAAGCGGTGGATATTCCTGAGCGTCAGCTTGTCATGGGACAGAGTGCCTTCGATCACGCGGCCGCTGTCGGCGCCGAGATCGACGGCTGCGAACGATGCGCGGGGCGCGACTCCCAATCGAGCCGCTGTCCCGCTACCGGCCATAGAGCGGGCCGAAGTTGGCACAGGCGCGATAGTCCGCACCCTGAGGCTCCATGGCCCCGAACGCACCCCAGGCGCTCGGCCGGTAGAGCTGCTCCTCGGGGACGTTGTGCAGCGCGACGGGGATCCGCAGGATCGAGGCGAGCGAGACCAGGTCGGCGCCGAAATGCCCGAAGCCGATAGCGCCGTGGTTGGCGCCCCAGTTCGACATGACCTCGTAGACGTCGCGGAACGCCCCGCTGCCGCTCGTCCTCGGCACGAACCAGTGGGTCGGCCAGGTGCGATCGGTACGCTTGTCGATCGCCTCATGGACCTCGCGCGGCAGGTCCACCGTCCAGCCCTCGGCTATCTGGAGCACCGGCCCCAGGCCACGGACGAGATTCACCCGGCTCATGGTCATCGGCATCCCGCCGGGAGTCGCGAACGTGGACGAGTAGCCACCGCCGCGGAAGTACTCGGTGACGGCCGGGCTCCAACGAACGGCGCGCAGACAGTCGGCGGCTTCGGCTTCGGTGATCTCCCAGAACGGCTTCATGACGGGTCGTCCATCCTGGCGCTCGCGGCCGGTGGCGTCGAGCGTGGCGGCCCCGGAGTTGATGAGATGAATGAAGCCGTTCTCGGCGAGCCCGGTGAGCTTGACGCCGGTAGTCCGCAGAACCGCCTGTGGGCTCCAGTACGTTCGAACGTCGGCGAAGATCTGGGCCGTGTTGGTGAGGAGATGCCCAAAGAGCATTGCCACGCCGTTGAGGCTGTCGTTCTCGGTGGCCATCAGGTAGGGCTCGCGGATCCCGTTCCAGTCGAACGACGAGTTGAGGATCGCCTCCATGAAGTCGCCGTTCGGAGAATGATCGGTCCACTGCCGTTGACCCTGGAATCCGGCGAGGATCGCGTTGCGTCCGAGCGCTTCCTCCGCGAACCCAAGGTCGGCGAGGGCCGGATTGCCCACCATCAGGTCGCGGCCGATCATCGCCATCTTCACGACCGTTTCCCAGTCGCGATCCTTCTGCGCGCGGCTGCGCCGGCGAGAAGCCGGGTTGGCATCCTCGCTCTCCGGGCAGTTGGAGCGGGTCCATGCCAGCGCCCGTCCGTACTCTGCAGGGTCGAAGATGCCCTCGTCGATCCGCCGACCGATTTCGGACATGTCGACGGCCTCGACGCGCATTCCCAGGTAGCTTTCGAAGAACGCGGGATCGACGATCGAACCGGCGATGCCCATCGATGTTCCGCCGATCGACAGGTACGAGCGGCCGCGCATGCGGGCCACGGCGAGGCCGGCGCGGGCGAATCTGAGGAGCTTTGCTTGAACATCGGCGGGGATCGTCCCGTCGGACGCATCCTGGACATCGCGCCCATAGATGCCGAAGGCAGGGAGGCCCTTCTGCGCATGGGCCGCGAGTACCGCGGCCAAGTACACGGCGCCCGGCCGTTCGGTCCCGTTGAAGCCCCACACGGCCTTTGGTGTCAACGGGTCCATGTCCATCGTTTCCGAGCCGTAGCACCAGCACGGGGTGACGGTGATCGTCAGACCCACGCCTGCCCGTGTGAACTTCTCGGCTGCCCGGCCAGCTTCCGCGACGCCGCCGATGCACGTGTCGGCGAGAACGCATTCCACGGGCTCGCCCGTGGAATGGCGGAGGTTGTCGGAGAGGAACGCGGCCACGCCTCGGGCCAGCCCCATGGTCTGATCCTCGAGCGATTCGCGGACCCCATTACGGCGGCCGTCGATCGCGGGCCTGATGCCGATCCGGGGGAGGCTTCCGTTGCTCTCGCCCGTCACTGACGTCACGGCTGCCATATGGGCATTCCTCCTTGTCCCGAACACCCTGGGAGCCGGCGATCCTCAGCCCGCCAAGTCCCGACCTAGAGGACCGGTCATCCGACTTTGTGGAACGGCTGCTCGCCGGGCTGCCTGAGCGCGACGGCGACTCCCAGAGAATCCACCGCGCAATCACTTCCATACAATCTCACCGTGATCGGCCCGCCGTCCATCGCCTGAACGTGAACCTCGTCGGCGTTGACACGCACTTCGAGCAGGGCGCCGCGATAGCGCACCCGGAATCGGTATGACCGCCATTGGGTCGGCATTGCGGGCGCCAGGGCGAGGACGTCGCCGTCCGTACGCATTCCGCCGAAGCCGAAGATCATGCTGGCCCACACGCCGGCGGCAGATGTGACGTGAAGTCCCTGCTCCGTGTTCCTGTTGTAGTTGTCCAGGTCCATTCGAGCGCCGTAGGCGAAGAACGTGTAGGCGTCGTCGAGCTTCCCCAACTCAACCGCGAGAATCGCGTGCAGTGAGGGCGACAGGGACGACTCGTGTATCGTCCGAGCCTCGTAGAAATCGTAGTTGGCCTGCTTCTCCGCCAGCGTGTAATCCTGGCTGAAGAAGTACATGAGATTCAGCACATCCGGCTGTTTGACCATGTCGTAGCGGAAGATCTTGACGTAGGCCCAGTTCTTGTAGACCGGGATCTGGTCCGGCGGGAAGTGCTCGAGATCGACGTGGGGAAGATCGAAGTAGCCTGCGTGCTGCTCGAGAACGCCCGTCTGCTCGTCCTTCGGGATGCGCATCTTCCGAGCCATCTCAGCCCAGCGCTTGGGCTCCTCCGGCGCAAGCTCCGTCCGGGCCACTGCCGCCCGATAGAGTTCAGGCGCCGCGGCCTTCATCTCGTCGAGGACAGCGAGAGTGAACTCGAAAGCCTTCTTGCCGAGGACGTTCGTGTAGCAGTTGTGGTTCACCATCATGTGGAACTCGTCGGGACCCATGACGCCGTAGAACCCGAAGTCGCCCTTCGATGGGCTCCATCCGCCCCAGCTCGCCAGGAAGCGGCATATCTGGAGCAGCATCTCGATGCCTTCCCGGTACAGGAACTCCTTGTCTTGCAGGATGACGTCGTGATGCCAGATCGCGTAGGCAACCGCCAGATCGGAATGGATCTCGATGTCTACATGCTGCCAGGTGCCGGAGTCTTCGGTCCCCGTGATCGTGGCAAACGGAAATCGGGCGCCTTCGCAATCGAGCTGCCGGGCCCTTTCCATCGCCTGAGGTAGGCGATGGTAACGGTACAGGAGCAGATTCCTGGCGACCTCCGGATTGACAAACATCATCAAGCGGTGCGAGTAGATTTCGCTGTCCCAGAACGCCCACCCAAAGTAGACCTCGCCGGTCATGCCCTTGCACAGGGCGTTGAGGTCGGCGTCCTCGCCGTGGTACGACTGGTACGTCTGGAAACTCGAGAAACGCAGGCCCTGGAGCACGTCGGGGTCGCCCTCGATGTCTGCGTCGAGCACGTTCCAGGTTCGCTGCCAGAAGGCAACATGCTCCGCCAGGAGGCTACGGTAGGTCGCCCCGGCGAAACGCCGCATCAGCTCGAGCCCTCTTCCCCACACCGCGTCGACGTCCGGCGTCTTGGCCCAATCGTTGACGGCAATCCTGTCGACCCTCGTCTGCAGACCCTGCTTGACGTTCAGTTTGAAGTCGACGCCGATGAACTTGACGTCCTCGACAGGGGAGGTTTCGATGGCCTGGTCGGCCTGCAGTCGAAACCCTGAGAACAGCTGGTGACCGCTTCGCAGCGTTTCGGCCTCGATCGCCCAACCGCCCTCCACCGCGCTCTTCCGATGGCACTGCCAGAAGTTGATGATCTCATCCCGGCCGGGCCGCTTCTCTTCGCCGGTCTGGTCCCAGCCGGCACCTATCTCGTAGTGCGTGTTGAAGTCCAGTCCGGCTCTGATCTCGACTGTTCCCGAGAAATCCAGGGGCTCGAGGAGAATGCGTTGACAGCCCACGCGAGTGGACTGCATGTCTGTGAACCGAGCCAAGGTCACCCGGAGATGCTTTCCGGTGGCCGTCGCCCACACGAAGTCGCGCGTGAGCACGCCAGTGCGCATGTCAAGTCGTCGCGTAAAGCCGGAGAAAGCCGATTTCGCCAGGTCGAGCTGCTCGCCGTCTACCCAGATGCGCGTGTACAGCCAGTCCACGGCGTTGACCATGGCCGCGCCCTTGGTCACGAACCCCTTGAACAACTGGTCGTGGCGAATGTCCATGAGTTCGTACAGGTGATTGAAGTAGCTGCCGAGCAGATGGTCGCCGCTGTAGCCCTCCTCAAAGTAGCCGCGCACGCCCATGAACTCGTTGGCGACCGAGAACACCGACTCGGAGATGCGCTGGTAGGCGGGGTCAAAACCCTCCTCGACGATGGCCCAGGGGTCGCCGCGAAAGTAGTTGATTGGTGTCTTCGGCAAGTGCATCGATAAGGCTCCGGGAAGTCGGCTACCGTCGGGAGGAAGCTGCGTCGGGTCGTGTACGGGACAAGCGTGGCCCTGAGGCTACATCACGACCAACGGCCGGGCCGGCCGGCCACACTGCACTGTGACCGGCCCTGCCCGACTCAGCTCAGAAGAAACCCGTCACCCCTTGACGCCACCGGTGAACGCACCGCTCGTCACGTACTTCATCGAGAACATGAAGACGATGACGACCGGGACGATCATGAACATGGCGGCCATCGCAGCGTCGGCTTGTACGAAGGAGACTGCTCCGGGCGTGGGATTGAAGCCTGGACGGAGCGCCGACGTCGCGGCCACGACCGAGTTCAAGCCAACCGGCATGTTGTACAGCTTGTCGTCGTTCAGCATGACGTAGGGACCGAAGAAGTTGTTCCAGTTGGCGTTGAAGCTGATGAAGGCCAGAAGTCCGAGGAGCGGCCTGGCCAGCGGGAGCGCGAGGTTCCAGAAGACCCTCAGTTCCGAGGCGCCGTCGACGCGGGCGGCGTCGACGAGTTCTCCGGGGAGGCTGGAGCCGTAGTACACGTAACTCAGATAGACGCCAAAGGGAAAGAACATCGCCGGCAGAATGACTGCCCACTGCGTGTTGATGAGGTGTGCCAGGTTCAGCTCGAGGAACAGCGGCAGCACCATCGCCGACACGGGCAGCAGCATCGTGATCAGGGTCAGCCAGAGGAGCAGCCTGCGGCCCGGGAAGCGGCCGATTGCCAGGACGTAGCCGGCCGGGATGCAGATTGCGAGGCTGCCGAGTAGCGATAGCCCGGCATAGCGGATGGAGTTGCCCATCCAGAGGAGCATCTCGCCGTTCTGGTAGCCAATGATGTTGTTCCAGGACGTCACGAGTCGATCGATCGAACCGAATGTGAGCGGGAACCAGTTGCCGTACAGGCTGGCTGGGTCTCTCGTGGTCGCGAACAGCAGCCACACCAGCGGAACCACGAAGTAGATGGCGAAGACCAGCAGGATTGCCAGGCGGATCACATAGCCGACGAACCCCAGCTCTCCAAAGTATCGTCCAGGCGAGAATCTGGCCCGGGCCTTTGCGTTAGTCGCCGTCTGACCGGTCATGACTGTCCCTCGAGCTTGAAGAAGCCGGTCCATCGGATCAGCACATATGCGCCCGCAAGGCCGATGCCGAGCATCAGGAGCGAGAGCGCCGCTGCGGCGCCGAAGTTTCCGACGTCAAACGCGTACGAGTAGGCGAGCTGATTCGGGGCCCACTGGGGCGGCACGTTGGCCTGAACCCAGGTGGAAGTCAGCAGCTGCGGCTCGACGAAGAGCTGCACGTTCAGGGCGAAGATCAGGATCGTCTGGTAGACGATGTACGGACGCATGAACGGTAGCTTGATATAGAGCGCCTTCTGCCAGGCATTGCAGCCGTCGAGTTCGGCCGCCTCGAGGACTTCAGGGGAGATGCCCTGGAGCCCGCCGTGCTGGATCGCGATCCACATTCCGGCGCCGGCGAAGAAGCCCATGATCGTGAAGACGAATGGCAGGCTTCCCGGAAAGACCAGGGCGTCGAAGTTCGTTGCGCCGAGGGACTGGAAGATCGGACCGAATGGGCTGATGCCCGGGTCGGCGATGCAGATCACCAGGAGGACCAGCGCCGGCCCGGTGACTGCTCCAGGAATGAAGTAGAGCAAACGCAACGTGGACGAGAACCGTCCGGGTCGCATGTCCAGCAGAAGTGCCAGCAGGACCACGAACGCGATACCCAGTGGTACGGAGACGATCAGGAACTCGAGGAGGTTTCCGAACACCTGGAAGAACCGGGCGTCGCCGTAAGCGAGTTTGTAGTTGTCAAGCCCGGCGGCAAAGTAGTCCGGCGTGCCAAAGCTGAACTTCGAGAAGCTCATCAAGAGGGCGTAGAGAGCCGGCCCGATGCCGAAGATCGCCATGAAGATCGCATAGGGCAGGACGAGCAGGTAGGAGATCCGATGCCGCCGCCAACCGGTCCACAGGCGCGAGAGCCGGGAGCCTCGAGTCAACGGCAACGCGGCAGGAGCAATGGGCGTAGCCAATGGAAGATCCTCTGCTGACGGAGACGAGGAAGGCGACCATGTGGGCCGCCTTCCTCGAAATTACACGCTTGGGTCGATGAAACCCGTAGTTACCTGAGGAGCCAGTCCTACTGGGTTACGTTGTAACCCTGAGCCTCCGCTAGTGGCGTGAGCACCGAGGTGACCTCAGGCAACGTCGCCACCATCGTCTGCTTCTTGCTGTACATGTCCTTGACGACGGTGTTGAGCGGTGCGATCAGGTCGAAGCGCGGCCAGTTGTCGCCGATGGCGGAGATCTCCGTCGCGCCCGTCGCGAAGGCGGCCGTCGGGTCGCTCGCGAAGATCGGGTCGTCCTGGACCGTCGCGTTGAACAACGGCTGGAGCGGCGTGAAGGATGGGAAGTTAGAGGAGCCCTTCCAGAGGTCCGGGTCCTGGGTCGCATACTCGGCGAAGAGCAGCGAGAGTCCCGGGTTCTTGGTGTGCTGAGAGATGGTCCAGGCCGCGCCGCCCATGGCCGCGGTCTGAGCGGTGGCATCCGCAGCCCACTTGAGCGGAGGCGCGACGCCGAGCGGGTGGTCGGTCTGACTGGGGGTCGTCTTGTCGGTGTAGTAGGTGCCCTTGAAGGTGCCGAGTGCGGCCCAAATGGGCGCAATGAGCATCAGGAGCTTGTTGTTGTTGGCGATCGTAACCCAGCTGGCGGTGAAGTAGTCGGTATTCCAGAGGGTCTTGTTAGCGACCATGTGATCCATCAGCTCCGCGCCTCGGATGCAATTCGGGATCGCTGACGTTGATCTGGAGGGTTCCGACGTCCTTGACGTTGGCGTACGGGCAGCCGCTGGCCTCCATGTACGAGAGCCAGGTCCAGCCGTCACCCAGTGTGCCGAGGTAGTAGCCGGGATGGTCCTTGGCGACCTTGTCGCTGAGGGCCTCCATCTCCTCGAACGTCGTGGGAACCGTGTAGCCGAACTGCGTGAAAAGCGGTGCGTTGTAGTACGTCACCATCTGGGCGAGGTCGTTGCGGAGGCAATAGACCTTGCCGTTGAAAGTGCAGTTGTCCGCGCCGGCGTATTGCTTGAGCATGTCGGCCGGAACGAGGGTGGACAAGTCGAGCGGGAAGGCGTGCGCCGCATCCGAGACGCGGGCGACGAGTCGCGGCTCGGCGAAGACGACATCAGGCCAGCCGGAGCCGGTGTTGTTGAAGAGCAGGGTCTTGGCCGGCAGCGTCTCGCGGTCGACAACGGAATCGTTGATCAGGCTCGCGTACTGCGGGTACTTGGCCTTGAAGCCGTCAACCACGGGCTGGCGAGGCTGGTCGATCCAGACAGTGATGGCATCGGTCGTGTTGGTGACCTCGGCGGATTCGATGCCGGCGCTGGCGGCGGCCGCCGCAGCGGACTCCACAGCGGCGGAGGTCGAATTTGATGCAGGTGTCGCGGCCGGCACCGGCGTGGCTGTCGGCGCGGCTGACGCGGTGGTGCTGGAACATCCGCCCAGGACCACCGCCGCAAGGATAAGTAGGGCTCTCTTCATTTCCTAGGTGTCCTCCAACTCCCCAGTGGGTAGGTCGATCGTGCCTTCGTCAACCAGGCGCTCCTTCGTGATCACCAACTGGTGTCGGCAGATCGATCAACGTGCGCGGGCGCCTCCCTTCCTCGTGCGGTGGAAGACGCGTTACCGTAACCACAGGCAAAGACTGAAGCCCGAAAGTGGCCGTTCCCGCAGCCACCCGCCCACGGTGGCGGGGGCCACGACCAAGGTTGACTGCCATGTTCGGCCCAGGCATCACCCGGGCTTGCGAAACGTTTCTGGCGTTTCGCCTGCAGAGTAGGGACCCGATCCGCGCGTTGTCAAGGGAAAAATGATATCGTTACCTCTGTTACCGTTAGCAGCCGCGAGGGCGAGTAAAGCGCGCCTGGGGGACATGTGCCGTTGCCGGTCCTCCGGATCTCGATCGGACCAGATTCCGGCGTGGCCTGGAGGTCGCCGGCCCTCCCTCCCGGAGGTCCGGCGCCGTCGCTTCTCGACCAGCACGTCGCATCGAGGCGGCGCGCTCTGGCATTTCCCCGAACTCACTGGTACCGTTACCACAGGCAGACCGCCTGCCGTGCATGGCACGCCCGTCGCAGCAACTGGCCCCGCCCGGACGGAGCTCATCGTCGCCGGCGGTGTCCTGTCTCCCACGAAGCCGGCGCCGACCGACAGAACCGCTGCCGAGCAGGGAATCCTGGATAGAATGCGGCCGCAACCATCGGGCAGGTCGCGGACTCGCGCCGATTCGGACAGGTCCTGGCCGCTCCGGAGTTGCGTGCCGTCCGAAGGCCGCTCGTCGATGCGGTGATGAGGAGGAGGCGATTGCAGTCATGACCGGATCGAAGACGACAAGGACGCCGACGACCGGAGAGGCATACACGCTCCAAGATGACCGCTCGCCCGAGGGTCCGGGTCGCAGGCTCACGGTCGCTCCAGTGTTGCCGACAGGAGTTGCGCGACTGCGGCTGCGTCCCGTCGGCCTGACCAACGCCCGTGTCGACGCCGGCTTCTGGTACGAAAGGCTTCGGACGAACCGCGAGCGGACGATCCCGCACGGGTCGTCCAGGCTTGAGGCCTGCGGCAACGGGACCAACTTCGAGCTTGCTGCCGGCGCCGAGGGCCCTTACCGAGGCGCTGAGGGGGACGGTGGTAACCCGGCTCCGTTCCTGGACTCGGACGTTTACAAGTGGCTCGAGGCCGTCGGGTGGGAGCTCGCCCAGGGCGAACGTCCCGAGCTGCGCGCACTGGCAGAGCCAATGATCGAGCGCGCCGCGCGCGCCCAGCGACCCGACGGCTACCTCGACACCTTCTACCAGGTCGCCCAACCGGGTGGCGAATTCCAGGACATGGAGTGGGGCCACGAACTCTATGTGGCAGGCCATCTCGTCCAGGCGGCCGTAGCCTGGAAACGAAGCCTCGGCGACGAACGCCTCATCCGGATCGCGGAACGCTTCGTCGCGCGCATAGAAGCTGAGATGGGCCCCGGACGCCGAGAGCTGATCTGCGGCCACCCCGAGTTCGAGATGGCCCTGGTCGAGCTATACAGGACGACGGGCGAACGACGCTACCTGGATTTCGCGCGGACGCTCGTCGATCGGCGCGGGCACGGTCTCCTGGGTACCTGCCGCTACGGCGCCAGGTTCTGGCAGGACCACGAGCCGGTCCGGAGCGCGCTCGAGCCGGCCGGTCACGCCGTGCGACAGATGTACCTCGATTGCGGCGTTGTGGACGTGGCCGTTGAGACCGGGGACCGCGAGCTGCTGGATTCCGTGCTCCACCGCTGGGATGCCATGGTTTCCTCCTTCACCTACCTGACCGGCGGTCTCGGCGTTCACCACCAGGATGAGGCGTTCGGCGCCGCCTTCGAGCTTCCGCCCGATCGAGCGTATACGGAGACCTGTGCCGCGATCGGGGGCGCCATGCTGGCGTGGCGGTTGCTCTTGGTCACGGGCGAGGAGCGTTTTGCCGACATGATCGAGCGGCAGACGTACAACGCGGTTCTGCCTGCACTGGCGCCCGACGGCGCTCACTTCTTCTACTCGAACCCGCTGATGCAGCACTCGGCGGTCCCGGAAGTCCTCGAGGGCATCGCGACCACCAGGCGGATCTCGTGGCCGAGGATCGCCTGCTGCCCCCCGAACCTGATGCGCTTCCTGGCGAGTCTGCCAGACCTCGCCGTGACCGTTGACGAGGCTGGGATGCAGATCCACCAGTACTTGCCAGGCACCTTCGCAGGGGAGACAGGCGGCGGCCGGATCGCGATTGAAGCCCGGACGGAGTATCCCTGGGAAGGCACCTTCGAGGTCACGGTGACGAGTTCCATCGATCGACCATGGACACTTTCGATGCGGGTGCCATCGTGGTGCTCGAAAGCGGTGGCGAGCGTCGCCGGTCAAACCGTGATGAGCGGAGAAGCTGATCGGATCGAGATCACGCGCGTCTGGGAGCCGGGAGCTCTGGTCCGCCTCGAGCTCGACATGACTCCCCGGACAACTGCGCCCGATCCAAGGATCGACGCCGTGCGGGGTTGCGTGGCTCTGGAGCGAGGGCCGCTGGTCTACGCGGTCGAGGATGCCGATCTACCCTCGGGAGCCTCGGTCGAGTCCCTGGAGATCGAGGACGCCCCCAACGTCGAAATCGAAACCAGGCAGGCACAAGACCTGGGCGAGATGGTCTGGCTCTCGTTCGACGGTCTCATCCGATCGGAGGCCGGAAATTCTTGGCCGTACGGGGAGTTCGAGCCGTCGGGCGCGCCCCGGCGGCATCCGGATCGAATCCGCGCCCTGCCGTATTTCGCGTGGGGGAACCGCCGAGGGCTCGGCATGAGGGTTTGGCTCCCGAAGCGGCCAAGGTGACCTTGGAGTGACTGGTTGAATCGAGCTCGATTCTCCTACTTCGTCATGGCGTTTGGGGTGGGGGCCTACGCGCCATATCTGCAGCTCTACTACAACAGCATCGGCATCACCCTCGCCGACATCGGCCTCCTGACGGGATCCATGTCGCTGGTCGCCCTCCTCGCAGCGCCACTCTGGGGCTTGCTCCACGACCGCAACCCCGGATCGAGGACGCTCATCGTCCTGGCCGGACTGGTAACCGCGACCGGCGGGCTGGCAATGGGGGCATCGGGCGCCAGCCTGTGGCTGCTCCCCGCCATCTGCTTGTTCGCCGGCGGACTATCGGGGCTTCAACCGATGATCGACGTCCGGATCCTGCACATGACGGCCTCGGATCGGTCGCGTTTCGCGAGCGTCCGGGTCTTCGGCTCGCTCGGCTTCATGGTGTCTACGCCGCTCGTGGGCTGGTGGATCGGTCAAAACTACGCCGGTCTGTTCTGGATCATGATCCCGGCGATGGCCCTCGCGGGTCTGTCGACGTTGCTCTTGCCGACCAGATCCAGCGCCATCAGACCCATTGGCGCGGGCAACGCCACGCGCGTGGTGCTTTCCCATCGACCGATCCTGTATTTCCTGGCGGCCGCGCTGGTGGGCTTCATAGCGATGTCGATGCAAAGCCCGTTCATCTCGATCTACCTGCGGAACCAGGGGGCCTCCAGCAACGAGGTCGGCTATCTCTGGAGCTGCCAGACACTGCTCGAGGTGCCGGCAATGGTTCTGTTTCCACTGCTGGCTCGCCGGTATGGAACTGAACGCCTGATCGTGATCGGAATGGCCATCATCGTCGGCCGCCAGATCGCGAACGCCGCATTCACGTCGCCGGACCTGCTCGTTGGCTTCTCCCTGCTGCAAGGCCTGGGTTATGGCCTCCTGCTTGTCGGCAGCGCCGCCTACGTCTCGCGGGAGGCGCCCCAGGGAACTGCGGCCACGGCTCAGGGCCTTCTGTACGCCACGGTGTCCAGTCTGGCTGCGATCATCGGAGCCGGGCTCGGCGGGGAGCTGGCGGGCATTCTCTCGATCCGGGCCCTCTACACGATATCGGCAGTGCTCGGCGCGGTCTCGGTGTTGCTCCTGGCGGCGCTGCTCATCCCGGGTTCCGGGCGACGGTTCGCATCGGAACCGCATTTCGGTCGGCTCTCCAGCGTCGAACCACCGGAGGTTGTGGCTTCGGACCATGGTCGCGGTTCCGACCCGAGCGTCCGTCGATTCTGAAAGTGCCCGGCGGGTCGGACGGTCAGACTGGGGAGGTGGGCGGCGGGCCGCTGGATCTGCGGGTGATGAGCTCGCCGGGCAGCACGATGACCTGCCGTTTGGTCCGGGGCCCACCAGCGAGCCGATCCAACAGCAATTCGGTTGCATGACGCCCGAGCTCGTAGGCGGGCTGGGCCAGGACCGTGATGAAGGGATCGTCGTGCCACTCGGCCGGCAGATCGTCGAAGGTCACGAGCGAGACGTCATCGGGTATTCGCAAGCCCGCTTCGCGCAGGGCGCGCAGCGCCCCGAAGGCGAGGAAGTTGTTGGTCGCGAATATCGCCGTCGGCCTGGGCCTGTTCGCCAGGATCTGGTTCACCTGCCGGTAGCCGCCCTCGAGACTGAAGCTGTCGTATGTCACGAGATCAGGCAACACCGGCAACCCGGCTTCTTGGAGCGCTCGTTCATACCCTACAACCCGGTCGGTGGACGTCGAGATGTTCCGTCGACCGGTGATGACCGCGATGCGGGTGTGTCCGAGCTCGATGAGGTGGCGCACCAACTCGTAGGCACCCGCTTCGGAGTCGCACCGGACCTCGTCGACCTTGCGAGCGACCACGCGGCGGTCGATCACAACAACCGGGATCCCCTGGCGCTGCAGCAGTCGGAACGGCGCCGCGGAATTCCCGGCAGGGACAAGAAGGACCCCGTCGATCTGGCGCTGCGCGAGCATCCGAAGGTAGTCGATCTCCTCGCGTTCCGACTCATCCGTATTGGCGAACATCACAGCGTAGCCGCGCGCGGCCGCCGCATCCTCGACGCCGCGGGCGATGGTCGTGAAGAAGGGGTTCGTGATGTCCGACACGACCAGGGCGATCGTGTGGCTCCGCTTTGAACGCAGCTGGCGGGCAACGGCGTTCGGAACGTACCCAAGCTGCTCAATTGCCTGCTCGACTTTCGCCCGCGTCGCGGGGCTGGCGTAGCCGGATCGGTTGACGACGCGAGAGACGGTCATGGCCGACACGCCCGCGCGCTGTGCGACTTCAGTGATGGTTGCCATCAGGTCAGTATCCAGTCCAAATCGATAGCCCGACGTAAGGCTCCGCCGTGCCTGGCGGCTGCTCGCCAGATGGAGGTTACCCTGGCGCACAGGGGAGGCTTCGTCGCGTGTCCGTTGAGATGGTACCTATCTTCCCCGACTGGAGAATGCCGAAACGACACTGCGGGTGGTGGCGGTTCGGACGTGCGGGTGGTGGCGGCGTCGGACGGCGCACCGGCCCTCGTCGCCGTGACAGGCCTCCGGAACTACCGCTTGCCTGACGTGGCTCGCTCTGCTATCTTGCCGTCAGGTGGTACCGTTACCACAGATAACGATACCAGCACGTCGCCCGGAGTGCGCACTTCCGCGAAGTCGCCGGGAACGTCTGCAGATAACGAACCGCGCCGGCGAAACCTCCTACCTCGGATATGGACGAGAGGTACGACCGCGAGCCGGCGTCACGGCGACACGAAAGGCGGTACTGAACATGGGCGATGGCGCTGGCGCGATCCTCGGAGCGGACGTTGCCCGCGACACGAGTCCCGACGACCTGATCGTGATCTCGGGCGCCGGTGGATTCATCGCCGGCTCCCTTGCTCGCTACTTCCACAACCTGGGCTATCGACGGATCCGTGCGATCGATCGCAAGCCGTTGCCTGAGTGGTACCAGCGAGTCCCGGGCGTCGAATGCATCTCGATGGACCTCAGCAAGGAGCGGAACGCGATCCACGCCGTGGAGGGCGCGACTGAGGTGTACAACCTCGCCGCCGACATGGGCGGGATGGGCTTCATCGAGCGCTTCCGCGTCGAATGCCTTCGGAGCGTCCTCATCAATACGAACATGATCGAGGCTTCCTACCGCGCCGGCGCCAGGCGCTACTTCTTCTCGTCCTCGGCCTGTGCGTACAACACCGACCTGCAGAAGAGCCCGGAGGTCGTCGCCCTCAAGGAGTCGGATGCGTACCCGGCGATGGCGGAACGCGGCTACGGCTGGGAGAAGCTGATCTCCGAGATGTTCTGCCAGGAGTACTGGGCGGAGCGCGGTCTCGAGACCCACATCGCCCGGTTCCACAACATCTATGGATCGTACGGGACCTGGGACGGTGGCCGCGAGAAGGCTCCGGCGGCGATGTGCCGGAAGGTCATCGAGGCGCTTGATTCGGGCGTCCACAAGATCGATATCTGGGGCGATGGGACGCAAACGCGGAGCTTCTGCTATATCGACGACTGCATCGTCGGCATCGACAAGATCATGCACTCCAAGGACCTGATCGCCACGCCGATCAACCTCGGCTCGAGCGAGCTGGTGTCGATCAACGAACTCGTCTCGATCGTCGAGGAGATCGCCGGCATCGAACTCGAGCGTCACTACCAGCTCGACGCACCGAAGGGCGTCGCAGGCCGCAACAGCGACAACACGTTCATCGAGAGTGTCCTCGGCTGGGAACCGCGCACTCCGCTTCGCGAAGGCATGGCGGCCACGTACAAGTGGATCGCCGGCGAATATGCGGCGCGGAAGGCTGGGCAGACCGTGGCAGTGGGCTGATCGATGGACTTGCCCTCGGCCCGGCAAAACCCCTCACAGGTTTCGGCCGGCGCGTCCCCCTTCCCGCGCCGGCCGAAACCTGACCTCCCAACTCTCCGTGACGTCATCGGCGGATGGCCGTATCGTCTCGCCCTCGCAGGAGGCTGGATCGACCAGCCCTTCGTGTCGTCGCGCAACCCCGAGCCGCCCGGCTCGATGGTTGTGGTTTCGCTGGAACCGACGGTCCGGTTCATGGACCGCAGCGGCATGGCGACGGGCACACGGCTAGCGGCCCAAGCTCTCTGGGGCGCCACGCTTCCGGACGGCGATCCCGCCGACCTCATTCGCGAGTTGTACGAGGCCGAGAACAAGACGCTCGCCGAGCCGTCCGGCTCGCAGGACATGATTGGGCTGATCGTGCCCGGCATTAGCCGGCTCGATTACGACGCCGCGGTAGACGACGGCTACTTCCCATGCCACATCGAGTCCACCTCGGACCACGCGACCATTGGCTGGCTGGAGCGAGTGCTCCATCTGATCCCCGTTGGGCCCCGCCCACCGGGCTACGCTCCGCTCGGCACTAGGCGGCTCGATCCGGGGTGGATCCGGCGGCTGGGGCGGAGCGGTTGGGACTGCTACGACGCGATCGTGCGCAACGACGTCGCGGCGCTCGGCGCCTCGATGGTCGAATGCTCGACGGCCTGGGACCAGATCCTGCCCGACACGCTCGCCCACCCGACGATCAAGCTCGACCTGAAGAAGATACTCACGGCATATCAGTCGGCGTATCCGGGCGCGATGTTCTCCGGCTGCGGTGGAGGCTACCTCGTCGTCGCGTCGGAGGAGGATGTGCCCGGGTCATTTAGGGTCAGTGTTCGAGCCTGAGATGCCAATTCCATCAGCCAGCCTGGATGCCCGGAGTCCCGTGGTCGTCTGCGCCGGCTTCCAGGATCTCCGGTCAGTCGACGTGCGCCTGCTCGAAGAAGCGGCACGTTCCGGGAAGGTGCACGTCAGGCTGTGGACCGACGACCTGATCGAGTCCACTGCCGGCCGGAAGCCGGACTTCCCCGAGGCTGAGCGGCGCTTCTTCCTCGAGAACATACGGTACGTAGAAAGCGTAAGTCTCGTCTCGTCGCTGGAGGCAGCTACGCAGCCCGTTCAGGGCGCTCGCCCCGGCGCGGTCGTCGCAGCAGAGGACGCCGGCACAGACGCCATTCGACGTGGCTGCGAGAGGGCAGCCATTCCATACCTAGAGCTCGGCTCCGATCAGCTGCGCATCTTCCCGGCCTCCGTGGAGGCCGGCGCCCATATTGAGGTCGGCGTCAGTTCGCCGCGAGAACCACGCGTGATCGTCACGGGGTGTTTCGATTGGCTGCACTCGGGCCATGTGGAGTTCTTCCGGGAGGCCGCCTCGATGGGGGAACTGTACGTGGTCGTTGGAAGCGACCGAAACGTACGCCTGCTCAAGGGCGACGGGCACCCGTTTCACGGCCAGGACGAGCGGCGTTATATGGTCCAGGCTGTCCGCCAGGTCCACCGGGCGCTCATCTCCACCGGGAGCGGATGGATGGACGCGGAGCCCGAGATCGCTTCGATCGCGCCGCAGACGTACGTGGTCAACGAGGATGGCGATGAGCCGGAAAAGCGCGACTTCTGCCGTGCTCGCGGCCTGGACTACGTCGTTCTCAGGCGACGGCCCCACCCCGGGCTGCCGCGCCGGACCAGTACACAATTGAGGGGTTTCTAGACGCCTGTTTATGCCCCGTGGATGTCGCAGGAGGGACGCTCGATGCTTCGAACAAGCCTAATCCACCCCCAGATCCTCGAGAGCATCGGGTCGGCCGGCCACGGCTCGCTGGTCCTGATCAGCGACGGCAACTACCCGAGCCTGACCGCACCGAACCCTCGCGCCCGCCGCGTCTACCTGAACTTGTGCCCGGGCATCGTCAGCGTTACCGAGATCCTGGCCGCGCTGATGCCCGTGCTGCCGATCGAGAGCGTCGCGTTCATGGAGCCCGAGGACGGCAGCCTGCCGCCCGTCCAGAGCGAGGTGGCGGGAATGCTCGGACCCGAGACCCCTGTAACACACCTTCCGCGCTTCGACTTCTACGCCGCCACCAGCTCTACCGACCTGGCCCTCGTCATCGTCAGCGGCGATCAGCGCTGGTGGGCGAACATCCTGCTTACCGTGGGCGCTCTGCCGGAAGACCAGCCCGTCGCCACGCTAGCGGAGCGTACCGCGGACTCCCGAGGCGCGGCGTCAGAGCAATTGACCGGGCGCTAGAAGACCTCGGAGCGGACGTGGGGCGCGGCGCCCCGGGAAGCTGCCCGACCCCCTAAGCCGGCGCGTCCAGGACTTCGCGGACCTTGCGAGCGAGTCGCTCCGGCGTGTACGGCTTGGGAAGGAAGGCCTGGCGAAGATCGGGTACCTCATCCAGGAGTGCGGCGTCCGCATGGCCGGACATCAGCAGAGCCCGCGCCCGCGGAGCGATTGCGGAGAGTTCCCGGACGAGTTCGGGGCCGCTCATGCCGGGCATCATGACGTCGCTAACGACCAGATCGATGGTGTTGCCGACTCCAAGCGCGACCCGGATCGCCTCGGCTCCGTTGGCCGCCTCGAGAACGCTGTACCCGCGAGCGCGCAGGCCGAGCACTGCCAGCCGGCGGACCCGGGGCTCATCCTCGACGACGAGCACGCTCTCGGTGCCGTTGGAGGCCGGAGGGACCAACGATGTATCGGCTCGACGATCGGCCGGGCCGTCGACGCTGGGCAGGTAGATTCGGAACATCGTCCCTTGGCCCGGCTCCGAGTAGACCTCGATATGGCCTGACAGTTGCCTCACGATTCCATGGCATGTCGCCAGGCCAAGTCCCGTCCCTTTGCCCAGTTCCTTGGTCGTGAAGAACGGTTCGAACAGGCGAGAGCGGACCTCCTCGGTCATCCCTTCGCCTGTGTCGGTCACGGTCAGGAGGACATGCGGCCCCGGCACCGCACCGGAATGCGCAATGGCGGATCCCGCGTCGATCAGCTCGTTGGCGGCTTCGATCAGCAGACGGCCGCCGCCCGGCATCGCGTCGCGGGCGTTGACGGTGAGGTTCACGAGCAGCTGCTGAATCTGGCCCGGGTCCGCCAAAACGATCCGCAAGTCGGACGCGAGAGCGGTCTCGATTTCGATGTCGTCCCCAACCAACCGCTGGAGCATCTTCATCGAGTCGCTCACCGACGCGCTGAGGTCCAGTCGCACGGGCGCAACGATCTGGCGGCTGGCGAATGCCAGCAGCTGCCTGGTCAGGCCGGCGGCCCGCTCTCCGGCACCGGCCACTTCCTGGAGGTCGAGCCGGGCAGGATGGTCGGTCGGCAGTTCTGGCGGCAGGTCCTGGCGGCACATTTCGACATAGCCCAGGATCGCCGTGAGGAGATTGTTGAAGTCGTGGGCCACGCCTCCGGCCAGGCGGCCGATCCCCTCCATCTTCTGGGCCTGGAGCAGCTGGCCCTGCAGGGTGCGTGGTTCCGTTATGTCCTGGATGAGTCCGTCGTAGGAGGTCACACTGCCGTCCGCGTCGAAACGAAGTACGAACGTCTGGCGGACCCAGCGAACCACTCCGTCCTTACGGCGAAGCCGATGCTCGACCGGCGCGATCGGCACGCCGGTCAGGACACGCCGCATGCTCTCCTCAACGAGTTCGCGATCCTCTGCAACCACCAGGCTGTCCCAAAGCTCGGGATCGGCGTTCAGCTCTTCGGGCGTGTAGCCGGTGACCGCGACGGAGCCCTGTCCGTGATTGACGCCAACCGGTACCCCGTGCTCGATCCGAACGCTGACTATGTAGTTGGTGATCGACTCGATGATGTGACGGTAGCGTTCTTCGCTCTCACGGCGCCCCTGTTCGGCTGCTTTGCGAGCGGTGATGTCCTCCGAGATCCCCAGCACGTACCGCGGTTTGCCGTCGTCGCCGAAGATGGGGACCTTGATAGTGTGCATGACGATTACGCCCTGCTGTGGAGTGGTGATGGTCTCCTCCGGGATCTCCACAACCTGGCCGGTGGTGGCGACGAGCCGATCGAACGAGAGGAAGTGCTCGTCCTCATCCGGCGGCACCAGCCCCGAGCTGTCTTGATCGACAAGGCGCTCCCGCGTGGAGCCGAGCATCCTCTCCCCGGCCTTGTTGAGGCGGACGAAACGGAAGGTCTCGGCATCCTTCACGAAAACCATGACCGGGATGTTCTCGATGATGCTGTCCAGGAATTGCTCGCTCTCCCGGAGCGCTTCCGCCGCTCGCTTCTGGTCGGTGATGTCCTGGTAGGTCCCGAGGAGGCCGACGACCCGGCCGTCCTTGTCCCTGATGGGGACTTTGCTCGTCCTCGCCCAGCCTTCCGTGCCGTCCGCGCGGGTCATCGGCTCTTCGTACTCGATCCTCGGCGTGCCAGTTCGCATGATCTCCCTGTCATCGGCGCGATACAGCTCGGCGTCGGCGACCGGGTGGATGTCGAAGTCGGTCTTGCCTACGATCTCAGACGGATCCGCCAGGTGAACGTTCCGGGCGAAGGCGGCGTTGCAGCCGACAAAGATAAAATCCTCGTCCTTCCAGAACACGCGCTGAGGGAAGGTGTCGAGGACCGACCGCAGCATCTCCTGCGACGCGAACAGCTCGTCCTCGGCACGTTGTCGGGCTGTGGTGTCGCGAACTCTCACCGCGCAGCCATCGCCGAGTTTGCTGACCCTGATGTCGACACTCGGAGCGTGGCCATCGGGGTCGGTCCAGCCCAGGCCCTGCTGGTCCCTCAGCGAGTCCCGAGTGCTGGGTTGGCCTGTCTCGGCGACCTGCACGCACATGTCGAAGATTCCCTTGGCCCGCTGGGTCGGGAACAGCTCGAGGACCCGATGTCCGACGAGCCGGTCGTGCGCCAGTCTGACCATCCGACAGAAGGCCTCGTTGACGTACTCGACCCGAAAGTCGACGATGCGCCCGGTTTCGTCCCGAATCGCGCTGTGGAAGGCGACGCCGTCGTCCATGTCGGCGACGAAGGCCTCCTGCAGCCTGTCGGAGCCGGGCTGGGGCCCTTCGATCGCATCGGTCGCCGCGCGCTCACGGTTCCGGCGAGCGGCGCCCGGGCCTTCCGGCCGCGGCCGTTGATTACGGGAACTCATGCTGACTCCGACCGTTCGTACCCCGCACCGCTAGCAGCGACTGGACCGGCAGCACGGCGATTGGCTCGGCCCTCGTTGAGGGTGTCGGCGTGTCTCCACGTATCTGGAGTCGCCACGAGCAGCTTGGGTCCGTGGCGACGGGCCACCGCGGTTCAACTAGAGTAGACACTGTTGAACCCGACGGAGGTCGATAGCCAATGCGCATGACGGACCTGAAGGCTGGTTGGGCCATCGTCGGGAATGACGGCCGCCCTCTCGGTTCCGTACATGCCGTGGGCCAGAACTACGTGCTCGCGTCGAGAGGCATGCTCGCCGCCCCCCTCTATATCCCGGCGTCCGCGATCGCCAATGTCGAGCACGAGGTGGTGCACCTCAACCTCGCCAAGCATGAGGCGGAGGAGATGGGCTGGGAGGAGCGGCCGCGAGAGCCAGACGCACCGGAGGCCGCGGGGGACACCGACCCTTTGCATAGGCATGTCTGACAGGGAAGCACTTCGTGTCAGCCGACGCCCGGAGGGCGCGGAACCTCGGCTGTCAGAATTCCGTTGTATGGCTCGGCGGGCCTCTCCAGGTCGGGGACGCGCACATGATAGGCAGGCCTATCCGCCGATCGGCTCCTCCGACAGAGGTGTGACCTCCGAGGTGCACAGGCCCCACCCCGGCTCAAGGAACGTCTGGACGTCCTCCAGCCACTCCGCTTCCAGAAGGTAGTAGACAGTGTGGCGCGAGAAGTCACCGAGGACCCGGTCGAGCTTCACTCCTGGCACCTCGGCGTCGTAGAGCGTCTTGGTGCCACCCTGATCCTTTGGGCAGTGCTCCGGCGTGTGGACCTGCTTCACCAGGAAGAGCATCTTGGGAACCTCACTTTGGGCTACACAGACTCCGCTCTTCGCAAACACTAACTCGGCGGGGCCGCCTGAGCTCATCGGCTGAGGACGATCGGCGACCCGTCCACCCTACGCGGGTCGGCAGGACCGCCCGCCCAGGGGCGCCTCCCGCTAGACTACGCCCGGGTGGTTGTTTGGCCAACGAGGAGGGCACACAGTGGCTAAGTCTCCGAACTACGACACTCTCTGTCAGTCGATCGAAGAAGCCCTGAAGGACCGCCGGTCAGGGCAGACGGTCGTGGTCCGGCTGCCTCCCGACTGGGAGGAGGAGTGGTCGCGGGATCTCCTCGCCTGGTGTACGCGGCTGGGGTCCAGCATTGCCATGTTGCCCCAGACGAATCAGGTCATGGTCACAAAGAACTAGCGCGACGACTCGGTCTGATCTGGCTGCCGTCGCTGCTCAGCCCACCACGAAGCCGACCAGGCTGGACTGCACCATATGCACTGACTCCCCTGGCTGGGGCACGGCCAGGAGGTCCGTTTCGATCACGTAGTGGCCGGGGCCAAGGGTCCCGAGGTCGAAGTAGAAGGTCCCGCGCCCGCCCGGGTCGACCGGGGTCAGGTCGATCGTCCCCGTGAACGCATCGCCGGGCCCGATGGGGTTCAGCCAGGCGGAGACAGCGCCCTGGCCCATGGAGGCCGCCAGAACCAGATGGGCCGGGCTAACGGCCACTCGGGTCAGGTCGGTTCTGCCGTACCAGCCGAGGCCGTATTCGGACGGAGGCACGCGCGGATCCGTAAGCCCGACGACGAGCGGGCGGCACGCGACCTCCCGGCCCAGGCTGCAGACCGCCCAGCCACCGGGCGCTGCCGACTCGAAGGCAAGCTCGAGCCTTGCGCTGACGCGATCCGCCTCGAGATCCGCCGGCAGAGGCGTAGGCGCGGGCAGCGGTGCGACAGCGCCGAGTCGGTACCCGAGCCCCAAACCGGCGACGAGCCCGGCTACGGCACCCACGAGGGCAACGGACAGCAAGGGCGGAACACGGCCGGTCGATCGGAGGCGGCCGGCGCCCGTCCAGCGACTCTTCGGCTCCGGTCCGGTGTGCCGAAGGGGTCGTCCTTCTGTGTCGTCGGGCATTCGATCGTCGGACATTCGTTAGCGCACCGCCGCTTCGTCTCGTCCGGCCGGGCGTTCGGGGATCCCGGCCGCGGTCCGCGCTTCGGGACCGGAGGGGCCTCGGAAAGGCCCGCGTAACACGTCTAGATCATGCGCGCCGAACGTTCAAGTGGCGTGGGAGGCCGGTTCAGCCTTCTGTCTGACGCACCAGATTCTGTCGCTCCGAGCGGCCTGAGGACGGTACCTCTGCGAGTAGCTTCGTGAGAACCGCCACCGCTTCGTCGGCTTCCTCCAGGCTCACGGCGTAGCGACCGCCCGAGGTCGTGGCGACCTCCAGCGCCGGCCCGGTGCGAAGGATGCAGCGCTTGCGGTCGAAGCTCAGGAACTCGGGCCCGGCGTCCACCGCTCTCACCGCCGCGATCTCGGAGAGGGACAGACTCCAGCCCAGGTTGCCGCTCAGCCAGCCGGTCCTGACCTTGACCGCGGCGTCCGTGATGGACACCGTGACGTGGTCCCCAACGGCGACCGCCACGGCCCATAAGCCGACGAACGCAAGCTCGAGTGGCAGTGAGGAGAGCGGGCGCACCAGCTCGAGCAACACGATCAGCAGGGCGAGCGGGATCCCGATCGTGACGGCGTTGAGCCGTCGCCAGGATCGGTCGACGGCCGTCTCGGCGAACCATGCCGAGCGCCGACCCGAGACCGCTTCGCGGCGGAGTCTTTCTGCGGAGGCTCGAAGGGCCAGGTACCGCCCGGGCAGCACCCAAACGGGCAGACTGCCGATCGCGAGGCCAGCTCCCGGAAGCGACTGCCAGAACGGTTGGAAGGTGGGCGAGTCGACATTGAGCCACACCGTGACGAGCAGCCAGGAGAAGTTGAGACCGACCACGAACAGCCCGATGGGAAGTACCGTCTCGACCGCGAACCGGACCCTGGGCTGGCCGTGAAGCCCAATCCAGGCCAGATAAAGCGCCGTCGCGACCACTTCGTTGGTGAGGAATTGGCGGTCGGCGGTGCGCGCCAAATCGGGAAGTCGGGATTCGAAGGCCAGCGCTGCCAGCAAACTGCCGGTGAAGAGCACGGCCAGGATGACAACGAAGGCGCCCAGTGGCCAGTTGACCGTACGCCGCGCCCCTGCCGGCAGGACCGCATCGGTCCCCTTCATCGCATCGCCTCCATCAACCTGGTGAGCTCTACGGCGGTAAGGCCCTGTTCGTCCGCCTCCGTCAGCAGGTCGCGAATCAGCGCGCGAAGACGTGGCGACAGAGCCTCCCGATTGCCGGTGACAATCGCACCCCGTCCCTGACGCAACTCCAACAGACCTTCGTCCCTGAGTTCGCAGTAGGCACGCTGCACCGTGTGCATGTTCACTTCGAGTTCCCGAGCGACCTCGCGCGAGGGAGGCAGCCTCACCCCCGGCCCGAGGGTTCCGGCAGCGATCGCGCGACGGACGCAGGCAGCGATCTGGCCGTAGATGGGAACCGAGCTGAGGGTGTCGATCTCGAACAACATTGATCTATATATACTAGATCAATACGCTCTATGTCAAGGGCATGGATGCGAATGAGGCAGCGGCTCACGTCTCCCCGTCCATCGACTGGCGAAGTCGAGTGTCCGGTTTCCCCCGGTCGCGCGTTATCGGAGTAGACGACAATGCCACTGAAGGAGAAGCGTGGCTGAGATCGGGTGGGGTAGCCTCGAAGGAGCCCGACAGGTGGACGAGCTCGACGATGAGATCGCCGCGGTCGCCCGGGATGACCCCCGTTCCTTCGAGCTCCTCTATCGGCGTCATCACCTGAGCGTCTTCCGGTTCCTCCGGGCGCGAGCAGCCTCGGACGACGAGGCGGCCGAATTGACGGCTATCGCCTTCGAGCGGGCACTCAAGGCGATCGGCCGGTATCGGCCGTCTGGCGGAGGCTTCCTGGCCTGGCTCTTCACCATCGCACGTAATGCGGCGCTCGACGCGGACCGTTCGAGACGCCGCCACCCGTTCGTCGCGACACCGGATGCGGAGTTGCGTGCGCCGGCGCTGCCGGAGGACGAGCTTCTCCGGCGCGAATGGCTGGCCGAGCTGCGGTCGCGAGTGAGCCGACTGCCCGAAGTCCAGCGAGAGGCAATCGTCCTTCGCTACGCGGGCGGCCTGACCGCCCGCCAGATCGCGGCCACTCTGGGGAAGAGCGAGGCTGCCGCCCAGAAGATCCTGAGCCGTGCGCTCGCGGCGCTTAGGGAGACGTACCGTGACGACACCTGACGTCCATTCCGCGCCCAACGGCGAGATTCTCGAAGCGAGCCTCGCCGACGCCTACGAAATCGACATTCCGCCGCATCTTGCGGCTCGGCTGGAGCAGCGCATCTCCGCGGCGATCGGGCAACTGGCACATCCCGAACCGACTCACCCACGCAAGTCTCTCCGCCGTCCGAGTCGTCTGGTCCTCATTTCCGCCCTGCTGATTGCCATCTCAACCGTCGCGGCCGGTGTGAGCCTGTCGTATGTCACCTATCCGCCGGAGGTCTTCTACCCTTCCGAAGGTGGCCTAACCTGGGACAGGGGCGAGTCGCTCGGGCTAACCCAGGTCGTCGATGGCTACAAGATCACCCTCGAGCGGGCCTACGCCGACGCGAACCAGGCGATGGTCGCCGTCTCAGTGGCCGACGTCCAGGACCGAGGCTGGTCGCAGGTCGACGTCGGTGGCGTCACGTTGACCGACAGTCAGGGCGTCGTTTGGCAGGCGACGACGGGTGTTGGGGCTCCCGGGAGTACATCGGCCGCAGCAAGCATGATCTGGTACTCTCCCACGACCGCCCCGGCGCCTCCCGGTCGACGAGCGTTCCAGGTGACCGTTGCAAGCGTCTCCGTCAGTACCCTCGACGGCCGGCTGGATCCCTGGCAGAACATCTCCGCCGGCGCCTCGTTCTCATTCGACCTCACGGTGGCGGGCGGGTCGGAGGCGACGCCAGGGGTAATCGCCGAGCACGACGGCGTGACGGTGACCCTGGATCGGGTGGTCGCCGCGCCGTCGACGGTCATGCTGGAGCTTGGCGTGACCGGTTCCTCGGGGGTCGATTCGAGCTGGGCCCCGATCTTCTCCGTTCAGCATGGCGCGCAGACCCTCAATGGGGATGTGACATCGTGGCAGGAAGGGTCGGCGACGCTGACGGCCTACACGTCGAGCGGTGTGGACGACGCAAGCGGAGACTGGGCGGTCACTGTGACGGAGATCGTGGGCCAGCCGGATCCGGACAGCCCGGACGCAACACAGGTCCGGCTCCAGGGGCCGTGGACGTTGCAGTTCTCGATGCCTTAGGGCTACGCGGCCACACCCGAGACGATGCGGGAGCGACCGCCGCTAACCCCGGCTGCGGCTCTCGCTTATCTCGATCAAGTGTCCGTCCGGATCGCGGAAGGAAGCTTCGCGCGCGCGCCTGAACTGCGGCCTGGCGCGGTGCCGGCATCACGGCCCGGTTGAGCGGCCATCGGGCCATTTGGCCCTACTCCCGCCCATCCCAGGCAAGCCAATATATGCGTGAGACATATATCATGCATCACTCACCCGACCATCAGCACCATCAGCACCAGCGCGGCTGGTCGCCCGGCGGGCCGAGGCGCCGCTGGCTGGAACCCTTTCTTCTGGTTCTGCTGGCGGGCGAACCGGCCCACGGCTACTCGCTGCTGGGCCAACTCAACGACCTGGGCGTGGCGGCGGCGGACGTGGATGTCGGCCAGCTCTATCGCACACTGCGCGAGCTCGAGATCGCGGGCCTCGTGGAGTCGCGCTGGGAGATGCCCGAGGCCGGGGCCGCCCGGCGGGGCTATGTCCTCACCGATGCCGGTCGTGCAGCCCTGGACGACTGGGCGTCGGTCATGCGGGAACGCGCTCGCCTCGTGGGTGAGTTCCTGAAGCAATACGAGCAGTCCGGCCGGGTGGCCGGCGCGTCCGATTCGACCAAGGAGGTCTGAGATGAGATATCACCACGGCTATGGCTACGGCTGCCACGGCTACGAAGGCTGGCATGGGGGCTGTGGCCCGGGGCCTGGCTACGGCCCAGGGTCTGCCTACGGCCCAGGCTGGGATGGTCCAGGCTGGGATGGCCCAGACGTGGATCCTCGACCGTACCGGCGGCGGGGACGCCTTGGGGGCGCCGTCGCACGGCGGTCCACCTCAACACAGCTGGAGGCCTACCTGGCCTCCCTGCGCGACGAGATCCGAGCGGTCGAACAGGACCTGCGCGATCTCGGTGGCACGGAGGACGTGGGCGACAGCGCGGACAATACGTGAGGCACGGGCGCGCCCTGGGATCGCGGTCTCGATCCGGCCACGATGCCCATAACCGGTCTCAACACTGACCTCCCGACCGGGACCTTCATCAATCAGGCGGACAAAGGAGAATCTCCACGTGAAGATCGCTATTGCCACGGACGATGGACGCACGGTCGGCAGCCACTTCGGACGGGCTGCGAACTACGCGGTTCTGACGGTCGAGAGCGGCTCCGTGGTCGCGCGCGAAATCCGCCCCAAGTTCTCGCCTCACGGGTCGGGAAATGAAGTCCATGAGGAGCGCGCAGTGGGCCCGCACGGAGTAGGTCCAGCCTCGGACGCCCGCCACGATCAGATGGCCGCGGCAATCGCGGACTGCAAAGCCATCCTGTGCGGCGGCATGGGACGCGGAGCCTACGATCGCCTCGCCGCGAACGGTATCGAGCCGATCGTGACCGACATTCGAGACATCGACGAGGCGTCCATTGAATACGCGGCCGGTCGCATCGTGAACCACATGGAACGGCTGCACTGACCGAAGTGGAGGAACGCCACTGTGCTGCACATCGTCGTAATGAGGCATAACGCCGAGAGCCTGGCTTACCGCTCCGAGGAGCACCAGAAGATGGAGCGGACCGCATTCACGCGGCTGCAGACACTGGGCAAGGACCACGATGCCCGCCTGGAGGGTGCGTGGGTCAACACCGGGGCTCACACCACGTTCGCATTGATCGATGCCCCCAATGCCCACGTGGTGAATGAACTCCTCGAGTTGTCCGGCTTCGTCGCGTGGGAAGACGCGACGGTCTACGCGGTCACTCCCGTGGAGACGCAGCAGACGGTGACGGCTGGCTGATCCGCAGCCACAATTCGTCAACCGGCCGAACAGCTTGGCCCGCTGCATGGGCAGCGCAAGGCACTGGCCCCTACAGCGCGAAGCGAAGAGCCGCCAGGGCGCCCACCACAAGACAGTAGATCGCGAAGGGCGTGAGCGTTCGGGTCGTGAAGTAGCGGCTGAGGAACCGGACCGAGACGTAGGCCGCTATACCCGCGGCGACGCTGCCGGCGAGGACCTGACCCACCACGCCGTGCCCGTTGGGGCCGAGGAGGTCGGGGAGCTTGTAGACGCCCGCCGCAAGGATTATCGGGGTGGCCAGCAGGAACGAGAAGCGCGCCGCATCCTCGTGGTCCAGGCCTCGGACCAGTCCCGCCACCATCGTGATGCCCGAGCGACTGATCCCGGCCAGCAGCGCCCCGATCTGGAAGACCCCGACCAGACCCGCCTCGCGGTACTCCAGTGTGTCGAGCCTGCGGGCGCCTGCAGGGTTGAGGCCGTGGGCGACCGCGACAGCTCGAACTTCCGCCCGGCGGCGGAGCCACTCCCCGGCAAGCAGGATCAGGCCGTTGAGGATGAGGAACCCGGCGGCCAGAAGCGGCCTGGCGAAGATGGTCCGGAAGGTGTGTTCGAAGAGCACGCCCATGATCCCGGCCGGGATAGTGGCCACAATGAGCAGCCAGCCCAGGCGAGCGTCTGAGGTCTCGATTCGTCGGGTCCGCAGTGAGCCGAGAACGCCGCCCACGATCCGGGCCCAGTCGCGCCAGTAGAACGCCGCGAGTGCCAGCGCGGTGGCTACGTGAAGCCCAACCAGGAAGGCCAGGAAGAACGACTCCTGGGCCGACTGGGCGGCAACGATGTTGTCCCAGCCCAGGAGTTTCGGCAGGATCACCGAATGGCCCAGGCTCGATACCGGGAACAGTTCGGTGATCCCCTGCGTCAGGCCAAGGATGATCGCTTGGGCGTAGTCCACCCGCCTCCTCTCATCGGGCGCTCACGGGACGTGACCGTCCGACATCCGCGGCTAACCCGTCCGAAGGCGGGCGGCGTTTCGGCTGCGGCTCAGGATATCGGCTTCTCTGCGCCGGGCCCGGAGGCCCTCCCCGCGGTCACACGCAGCGGACTCGCCGGCGCCTTGTTCTGAGCGGCTAGTTGTGAGTGGCCGACCAGTTGCCCGTGGCGTCGCCGCACGTCGGGGCGCTGTACGTCCCCTGCATCGTGCTTGCGGCGAAGGTGCCGTCGTACGTGACCGTGATCTGGCCCGAGACGGCCCCGAAGCTGATGGAGCTGCCGTTGATCGAGCCGGTCACCGTGCCGGCGGTGAGGCAGGGCGTGCCACTGACCGTGATCGTGCCCGCCAGATTGTTGCCCGTCTGCGTCCACGTCAGAGCGAACGTGCCGCTGGATGTGTCGGGCGAGGTGTCCGTCCACGTCCCGCTCCATTGACCGCCGAGGCCGAGGGGCGTCGGGGCCTCCGAAGACATGGCCGTCTCGTTCGGGGTAGGGGCCGGCGTCGCTTCGACCGGCATGGCGCTGGCTGCCGGGACGGTCGAGGCCAACTGCGATGGCGCGGCCGGAACCGGGGAGGAAGTCGCTGCCGAGCTGCTACACGCCGCGAGCATGAGAGTAACCACCGCCAGAGCGGCTAGACGCGATATCGAGCGCTTCATCAGGTTCCCAATTGCGGCTTTGTTAGTGCCGCAATCGTCTCGCGATATCGCCCTGGGCGGCGAGGTTGTCGCGTGCCCCGGGACGGCAGGCCCGGGCGGCGCTACGGAGTCTCGGGACCAGCGCGCCGACATGGCGACGCTCAGGCAGGGCGCCGGCGAACGAAGGCCAGGATCGTCACCGCGAAGATGCCGACCGCCAGCCAGGCGAACACTGTGGACGACGGCGCGGTGGGATCCTGCCCGGAGCCGGTCGCCGTGGGCGGAGGCGTCGTCACGGGCGCCGGCGCGAGCGTCGCCTCGGGTGGGTCGGCCGCCGCGGGCGGTGCCGAGGCCTCGGGGTCCGGGGTGGCAGTCGCTGCAGGGGCGGCCCAGGTGATGATCGAAGGCCCGCTCGTGAACGTCGTCTCACCGCTCGGGTAGCTGGCGACTATGACGTCGACTGCGCCATCAGTTCCCGTGTACTCGAGCGTCGCGACGCCGGATGAATCTGTTATGGCGGTGCCGAGCGTGCCGGCGTCGGGGCCGCTGGTAACGGTGAAGGTCACGGTCACCCCAGAAACCGGAGAGTCGGCCACGACGACCGTGGCAGCGAGGGTGGCCGGGCTTCCGTTTGCCCCGTTTGCGGGCGCGTTAAGGGCGATCGAGCTGACCGCCTTGACGGACGGTCCGCGGGTCAGGACGAACGGCGTGCCCACCACTCCGTCGGTGGCCGTGTATACGGTGCCGGTCGTGGCGATTGCGTAAGGCAGGAAGTCTGGAGGCCAGCTGTCGAAGGCCTCGTGCACGGTGGAGCCCCAACCAGACAGCAGAGCATCCGTCAGACCCGAGAGTGCCGGGGCGCTCGCCACGATGTGGACGTCGTCGTACCCACTGACGCCGACCGTCGTGAATTGACCGAACGAACTCAGGCCGGCCAGCATCGGAACGGATGTCCCAGCCGAAGCGCTGTAGTAGTAGCAACTCAGGGCGATGTACGCACCGGTCTTCCCGGCCTGCCCCGTGGCAAGCGCGATTCCCTTCTGGACGAGGTCATGCGCGCCGGTGACCGTCCCATAGTGATACGAGGGATCCGCCCCAATGACGATTACGTCGCCGTTGACCACCGCGCCCCAGGTCGTTGCGTTTGCCGCGGCTGCGGCGACCTTCGACACGTCGGCTGAACACCTCGGGTCCGCGAGGATGACCGCGCGGTACGTCGCGAAATCGGCTGCGCTCATAGCCGCCCACTCACCCGCCGTCTTGACGTCCACCGTCAGGCCAAGAGCCTGGGCCTCGGTAACCTCTGGTCCGGTTGCCCCATCGACCAGAGTGGTTCCGAGCACGACGACTGATCCGGTCGATGCGGAGGCCATCGGAGCGAATCCGAGGGCCGTTGGCAGCAGGACCGAGACCGCCAGGAAGGCGGCACGGGTACAAACACGCGGGTCCATTGCGAGAGTTCTCCTTCACTCCGGCAGCGAGGCAGCACCCCTGCCATTGACTGCGATGTGCCGACCGCGACTCCGTGACGAGCCCGCGTAAACGCGGGGAGATCGCCGCTGCCTCGTCTCGGCTGACCGTCCACGACAGCCGCCGTCTCAAGGCTGGAGGAGTTATCGGAATCCTGGCCGGCGACTTGACACCCTGATGGCGAGCCAACCGGCGCTTGGGCCCGATAGCCGCTCGCCTGGTGGCGGCCAGGGCACATCACGCCCGCCGCAGGCAGGTCACCCGGCCGGCGCCACGACTCGCTTGCCGGGCCGTCCCGTTGACCGAACGTTCTGGGCTGGCGGGAGACGCGTTCCGGGGGATGGCACGCCCGGAGGGTGACCCACCGAACGGGCAGGTGCCGACACTAGACTCACGGGGTGGGAAAGCAAGCCCGGCAGAATCGAAGGTTGAGCGCGTTGGCAGGTTCGCGGAGACGCGAAGCGACTGCGGGCGATGGAGACCTACGGCTGTGGGTAGTCGGCGGTCTGGCCGCGGCAGCTGTGACTGCGTTGGTGGTCGCGATCGTCGCCGTGACGGGCGTCTTCGCGAGCGGCGGCTCGGGCTCAATACCGGCGGGCACCCAAACGTTCGCCGAGACCAACCACTCACACGTGTCAGGGACGGTCACGTACGACCGAGTGCCCCCTGCCGGGGGCGCCCACAACCCAGTTCAGTTGAACTGCGGCGTCTACACGCAACCCGTACAGAACGAGAACGCGGTTCATTCGCTCGAGCACGGCGCGGTGTGGATCACATATCAGCCCACCATCCCGGCCGACCAGGTCGCGGCCCTTCAGCAGCTGGTCACGTCGCACTACGTCGGTACCGAGCGGTACTTGATCCTGAGCCCCTACGTGGGCCTGCCTTCGCCGATCGTGGCGAGTGCGTGGGGCGCGCAGCTCAAGGTCGATCAGGCCTCGGACTCGCGTCTGGCCGACTTCATTCGCGTCTACGCGGGGGGCGGTCAGGGCGGCGAGCTCGGTGGCCCCTGCACCGGGGGCGTGGGCAACCCCGTCGAGTGAGGGTCCCCTAACTCATTGGTTCGAGCACGAACACCGGGATCTGGCGGTCCGTCTTCTGCTGGTATGTCGCGTAGTCGGGCCACGTTTCGACGGCGCGCTCCCACCAGATCGCCTTATCGTCGCCCGTGACCTCGCGCGCCAGGTAGTCGCGCTTAGTCGCGCAGTCCTGCAACTCGACGTGGGGATTCTTCTTGAGGTTGTAGTACCAGACGGGATTTTTCGGGGCGCCGCCCATGGACGCGACCACGGCGTACGCCCCGCCGTGCTCGACGCGCATCAGGGCCGTCTTGCGGAGCTTGCCGGTCTTCGCCCCGACCGACGTCAGAACGATGATGGGCCGACCGCGAAGCTCTCCGTCCTTCTCGCCGCCGGACGCCTCGTATAGCTCGGCCTGTCGGCGCGCCCAGGCAGCCGTGCTCGGTTCGTAATCTCCGGTTAGTGGCACGCGCTGATCTTACTTCGAGATACCGCCTTCGGAGACCGCGGCGGCGGACCTCGGGAAGCGGCGCCGAACCACGGTCCGGCCGTCCAGCAGATGCGCCATCTGCATGAGTCAGGCGATGAATAGAACGTACCCGCCGATTCAGACCACCAGGGTCTGGCGGGAGGCTTTCTCTGGTACGACCGTGCGGAGGATGCTGCCATCGGTCGATCCATATCACGTCCTGCAGGTAATTCCCGGCGCGGATGAGGAGGTCATCCGAGCCGCGTACCGGGCGCTTGCACGGAAGTATCACCCCGACACGGGCGGCTCTCAAACCCAGATGGCCGTCCTCAACGCCGCATGGGAAACGCTGGGCGACCGGACGGAGCGCGCTCGATACGACAGTGAGTCGAAAGCGGCCGCCGCGGAGACGACGGAGGCCGAACGACATCCGGTCGCCGACCCGCCGCCCCCCGCGACGCCTTCGGCGCGGCGGCCGATGCCGTCTCACGCTTCGGGCACCGTCCTCGACTTCGGCCGCTATGCCGGCTACTCGATTGGGGAGCTGGCCGCGGCCGATCCCGACTATCTCCGGTGGCTCGCCCGCACACCAATCGGCCGAAGGCTCCAGAGCGAAATCGACGAAATACTGGCTTCGCTGCGTCCATCGGTGACGCGCACGGAGCGCTCCCGGTCGCGGTTCTCCCGCCCCCGCTAGTACTTGGGGTGCTCGCCAGTCCTGCACTTCTCGCACAGCGGGCGGCCGTCGGTACCCGCGCGTATGTTCGCCTCCTCGATCTTCGAGCCATCCTCGCAGTCGGGCCGGTTGTGGTACCTCGGAGGAGCCTCCGGAGATGTCGTGTAGTAGGCGCTCCAGTCTTTCCGCGCCGCCAACCCGTGTTGGGTGACCAGTTCATCCATCCTGGGCTCCTTCCCGTATTGAACGAACGACGGTCGCTCGTCGTCATATGATGCATGGACGGAGCGGGAACCGGGGGAATCATGAGGGTGGAACCCATAGGGGCATCAGTCGCAAGCGACGACCCTTTCGATGTATTGGGCGCGCTGACGCCACATCAAGTCGACCGGGCCTACAGGCTCGCCTGGGCCATCCTCGGCAACGACGAGGAAGCCCAGGACGCCACCCAGGACGCATTCACCGTCGCGTGGCGGCACCGACGCAGTCTTCGCGACCCGGACAAGCTGGAAGCCTGGCTCGGACGGATTCTCGTGAACACATGTCGGGACAGGCTGAGAAGCCGCGCTCGACGACCCGTCCAACCGCTCGAGCTGAGCAGCCTGCCATCCGTCTCCGACGGCAGCCAGGCGGCCGCGAGCCGCGACGAGCTTGGTCGCGCTCTCAAGTCCCTCAACCCTGACCAGAGGATCGTCATCGTCTTGCGGTTCTGGGCCGACATGACCGTCGACGACATCGCGGACCGGTTGGGCGTTCCGGCCGGCACCGTGAAATCACGCATCCATCACTCCTTGCGCACGCTCCGCTCGAGCCTGGAGGCATCCCGATGAACGACGAAGAGCTGGGCCAGCGACTTCACGACGAGCTTCGATCGCGTATCGATCCGCCGGCGTCCGCTCCCGAGTCCCTGCGCGAGCACGTCCGGAATCTTCGCTCGATGCAGGCGGTCCGGCAGGGCGGGCCCGGCAACGGGGCGCACTCGTTCCGAAACCTGTTCGCGGTCGCCGCGGCGATCGCGGCCGTCGCGCTCCTGACCGCCGGGCTCTTCGCCTGGCAGCCACTCAAGCCACGAACGGGCGCGGTGAGCCCGACCAAGGGGATCGAGATGTTCGGGCGGGTGGACTCGAAGACCGCCTGGGCGGAGTCCGGCTCGGACCTGTACATCACTCGCGACGGAGGGGTCACCTGGTCGCATGGAACGCTTCCCGGTGGACGGTCGATGGGCGAGATCAACGACTACATGATGGCAGCCCAGTCCGTGCAACCCGCGCCGATCGAGGCCACGCCGACGCCGGGCCCCGCTTCCGACCAGGCCTCGCCCTACACCAACTTCCCGAACCATCTCTACCCGTCGTTCATCGACGCGGACCACGGCTGGCTCCTCTCGTGGACGGTGCCCACAACCAGCACAGGGGACTGGACGTTGACGGTCCATCGGACCAGCGACGGCGGCCGGACCTGGGCTTCGACCCAGCTGCCCGGAGCCTACAAGGGCTACGGCCTGGTCCAATTCACGGACGCCCAGCACGGCTGGGTCACCGTATACCGGCTGGACTACGCCATGGCCAACAGCGGCACCGCCGGCGGACCCGAGCCCACGCCCACGCCCACGCCGGCTCCTCCGTCCAACGCCACGACCGTACTCGCAACCTCGGACGGCGGCGCCACCTGGGCCCCGATATCGACGATTCCCGCTCTGGCCCTCGTGGATTTCACGAGCGTAACCGAGGCCTGGGGCTACACGCAGGGCGCGGGAGCGTCGGGCCCCGACTCGATGGTCCACTCGATCGATGGCGGCCACACGTGGCAGATGGCGACCCTTCCGATCCCGGCTGGCTACATGTCGATGGGCACGGCGGACGCGCCAACGCGAACGTCGGAATCGTCGCTGACGGTCCGAGTGCAGTGCACGACCTCCGGTTCGGAGTCTTCCGGGTACGCCATCGTGACGTTCGTGAGCGGCGACGACGGCCAGACCTGGACGGTCGCCTCCACTAGCACCCTGGACAGCGGCTTCATGAGCGCCGGGATGTCGGCCGTGCTCCAGCTGCCGCCCGGGCAGCCCATCGTTGCCTACGGCGCGACCTTCACAGACGCCGGCTCGACGCCCGCGATGCCCATCAAGGCTTCCTTCGACGGCGGCAAGACCTGGATGGAGTACCAGACGGCCGGCCTGCCGTCCGACGTTTCCATGGCCCAGTGGGCCTTGCCGGACGACGTCTGGGTCATGGTCGCATCGAACGGGTCGTCGAGCGCCCTCGGGGGCCAGCTGTATGCGACCCACGACCAGGGCAGAACGTGGACGGCCCTTCTGGGTGCCCCTGCGTGGCCCGCGTCGCCGGCACCGGTGCCGACACCCATCTTCCTTCAGACGGCCGAGGCCGTAGCCCAGGCCCTGCCTACGATCGCCTCGGTCGGTCGAGTCGACGCCAGAGTCGGCTGGGTCGTCGTGTCCCAGCCGGACGGCAGCAACGACTTGAGGTTCACCCAGGACGGCGGCGCCACGTGGACCGATCCTCGATCCATGCCCAGCGGCGGAGACGTCCAGTTCCTCGATGCGGACCACGGCTGGATCTTGAACTCCGAGATGATGGGGGGCTCCACGAACACCTTCTCGGTCGTTGTCTTGCGGACGGCAGACGGCGGACGAACCTGGGAGAAGCCCGCGGGGACAGACCTGGGGACCATCCAGGGGGATTCCCAGAAGACATACGCTTTGGCATCGATGCACTTCCGGGACGCGCTCCACGGCGAGCTTTTCGTAAGCCTGGGCTCCAGTTCCGACGGCCCGGCGGCGGAGCGATCCGCGTCGCCGGCCGGGGCACCGGTGTGCGAGCAGCTCTCGACTTCCGACGGCGGCGCAACGTGGTCGCAGCCGAAGAGCGCCCCCTGCATGATGAATACGAGCTTCACCGACGCCACCCTGGGGTATGGCAGCGATCTGCAAGGCGCCCCGGTCATTCACCTCACCGTAGACGGCGGTCAGACCTGGATCGACGCGAACCTGCCGCTTCCGGCAGGCACGAGCGGAGTCGGCTCGTCCGGGACGCTGGCCCAGCTCCTGGAGCGCCGGGCCGACGGCACTCTACGAGCTCTGGTTTCGTCGATGATCTCCGTCCCGACGGTCACGACGGTCGTCGTCAGCTCCGACGGCGGCAAGACCTGGACGGCGGCCGGAGACGCTCAGGGCCTCAACGGCCCCGCATACTCGGTCGCATCGCTGGGAGAGGGCCACTGGCTCGCCCTGGGCCAGAACTTCTCGTCCGGCACCACGCCGTTCACTCTCGACGCTCGCGTCAGCGAGGACGGCGGCGTTACGTGGAGGTCGATCGCGGCGCAGGGGCTGCCGCCCTACACGACTGCGCCACACTTCGTGGGCGCGACGGACGGTTGGGTGACGGCCGCCGACCCCACCTGCGACGGCTCTTCCACCGACAAGACGGGCTGCAGCCTGGGCATCTGGTCTGTCTACGGCACCACCGACGGCGGCAGCACCTGGCAACCGATCTTCACCCCATAGGGCGCCTCAGCCGCCGACCTGGACTCCGATGAGGCTGCCGACCGCGAACGTGACCGCGGCCGCGGAGCCGCCCAGTAATACCTGGCGCGCACTGGCGTAGAGCGCGGGGCGATGGGTCAGGCGGCTGATGCCGTAGCCGAGGAGCGCAAGAGCGCCGAGACTCGCGCCGAGGCTCGTCCCAAACGCCGTGCCTCCGCTAAGCAGCAGGTACGGGATGAGCGGCACGAGGGCGCCCACGACGAACGCCACGAAAGAGCTGGCGGCGGCAGCCGCGGGCGATCCGATAGATCGGGCGTCGAGCCCGACCTCCTCGAAGATCAGCAGCGTCGCCGCGTGCTCGGGGTCGGCGAAGACTCGATCCACGAACCGCGAGGCCTCCGGCGCGGTGAAACCGCGGCCCTCGTACGCGCGCGCGAGGATTTCGCGTTCCTTATCCGGCGTGTCGCGGATTTGCGTCCGCTCGAACTCAAGCTGGTGGTCGAGCAGCTCGCGCTGGGATCGCACGGAGATGTACTCGCCGACGGCCATGGAGAAGGCCCCGGCGAGCAGGCCCGCCACTCCGGCCAGGACGATGATCCCGGGCGCCGGATTTGCACCGGCCACGCCCATGACCAGGGCCAGGTTGCTGACGAGACCGTCGTTCGCGCCGAACACGGCCGGCCGAAGAACCGCGTTTGCCCGAGTCTCGTGAGGCGAGGCAGGCTCCGCAGAGAGCGCGGCCAACGCAGGGATCCGATCCCAGAATCGAAACGGTTTCACCCAGGGCTCCCCAGCGGCGGTTGCGCGCGAGTATATCGGAGGCGGAGTTGCCGCCAGAGTCACCCCCCGCGGCCGTCGGCGCCTGCCGCCCGGCCGTACCGAACCCAGGGATGCTCAGGCGGGCCGCTCCTCCTGGAGCACCCCGCCGCTCAGTTGGCGCAGGGCGATTTCGTCGCCGGCCGGAGGACGGCGCCGACACCCACGCCCACGCCTGTGTCGGGCACGAGCTGTCCGAACTTAGGTCCGTCACCGGACTCCTGAGCGCTATCTTCGCCCATCTCGAAAGTTGCCCGCATCGGCGCTTCCTTCAGGAAGACCATGGCCGCGGCCCCGATCAGGGCAGCAACGATGCCCACCCAGAACGTCGAGGCGAGGGCGATCGAGAACGCCTGGTGGATGCCGTCCACGATGTTCGGGACGAGAGGCGCGATCGTCGCCCGAGCTTGTTCCGGGACGGTCGCGAGGATAAGTTGGCCCAGATCGCCCGTGCCGGTCAGGTCGAGGCCGCCACCCTGGCCGCCGGCGAACTGGCCGATCACCTGCGGAGGCACGCCCGCGATCGCGAGCTGCGCCGGCACTTCGGTGACCAGGCGGCTGGCGAAGGCCGTTCCCGCCAGCGTCAGACCGATGGTTCCTCCGATCTGCTGGAAGAAGGTGAGGCTTGCCGTCGCGACGCCCACGCATCCGGGGTCGACCGCGTTCTGGACGATGAGGGTGAAGACGGCGAACGAGGGGCCGATCCCCAACCCGGTGACGACCATCCACGCCCAGAGGACGGGCCTGTCGGTGTCGGCTCTCAGGTTCGTGAGCATGAAAAGGCCGGCCGCGAGCAAGAGCAGGGAGCCGAACATCAGGACCTTGTAGCGGCCCGTTCTGGCGACGATCTGGCCAGACGCTATGGCGCTGAAGATCAGCGCCGCCAGGAGAGGCAGGAGGTTGTAGCCCGACTCGGTTGCGCTCGCGCCGGCCACGGACTGGAACCAGCGGGGCAGGAAGATGACCGCGGCGAAGAAGCCGAACGCGGCCAGGAACATGCCACTCACCGAGATCGTGAAAGCTCGAACCCGGAAGAGGCCGAGGGGGACGATCGGCTCCGGCACGCGCGACTCGATCAGGACGAACAGGGCGCCGAATGCCAGGCCTAGAAGGATCAGGCCGCCCACTGCGGGATCGGACCACTCCCCGGTCTGCTTGTTGGTCAGGCCGATCAGGAATGGGGCGATTGCGAGCGCGAACACGCCGGCGCCCAGGTAGTCGATGTGGCCGGCCTGGGCCCGGCGGTGCGACGGCAGCAGACGCGCCATCAGAACCAACGAGACGAGCCCGAGCGGGACGTTGACATAGAAGATCCAGTGCCACGAGAACTGGTCGGTGATGAACCCACCGATGCCCGGTCCGATCAGGGACGAGAGCCCAAAGACGGCACCGAACAGGCCCAGGTACTTGCCGCGCTCGGCGGGCGTGTACAGGTCCGCCACGACGGCCAGTGCCACGGGGAACATCGCTCCGCCGCCCAGGCCCTGGAGTCCCCGGAAAAGGATCAGCTGCCACATCTCCTGGCTGAGGCCGGACAGGACCGAACCGATGAGGAACAGGCTCACGGCCCAGATGAAGATGGGCTTGCGGCCGAAAAGGTCCGACAGCTTGCCGTAGATCGGCCCGCTGATCGTGGCAGTGAGCAGGTACACGGTGACGACCCAGGTGTAGAGGTTGTCGCCGCGCAGGTCGGTCACGATCCTCGGCAGGGCCGTGCCCACGACGGTCTGGTCCAGCGCGAAAAGGAACAGGGCCAGGAGGATCGCGAACAGGATCTCGAGACGGGCTCTTGGACTCAAGGTCAGAGCGTTGCCAGTGACGGGGGCAGCGTGCGCCATGCCGGCTCCTAATTCGTGGTGGCACTAGGCCTGGGACGGAGACGGCATTCTGCCGAACGAGACGCCGAAATGGGAAAGGGGCCTCAGGTGCGTTCCGACCGACGCGACGCGACGCAACCGGTGGAGCCTTGCGCTCCGCGGCGCACCTTCGCGATCGCGCCGTCGAGCCGTCCCCCGTTGCGTTCCGCGCGACACCAGGCGGCCACGGCGAGAGACGGTGAACCGGCCGGCCGCCGCGCGCGCATCGCCTGTACCGGCCCGGCCTCGGATCCCTTCTCCAACTGAGGATACCGGGCCGGTTCTCGCCCTCGATCCTACTGGGCGACCGCCTGGCCGAACCAGCTGCCGCTGCCGTCCGACAGCAGCACACCGCCCGGGAGCAATACCGCCTGCCTCGCCGCCTCACTCGGCAAGTCGCCGGACACGGCGATCCTCGACCAGGCCAGACCGTCGGTGGAAGTCCAGGCGCCCGCGTCCGGGCCGCCTTGGAGAGCGACAATCCGCTCCCCGTCGCCGACGATCGCGCCGTTGACATGCGGGTCGCAGCTCTGGGTTGTGCAGAGGGTCGGCCCGAGCGGCGGATAATCCGAGAGCGGCAGCCAGTGGCGCGCGTCCGATGACTGCCACCACAACGGAGTGGCAGGAGGCACGAGGCCGTCGCCGATCGCGATGAGCCCGTCGCGACCCGCGACAAGAGAGTCGACGACAGACCGAATTCCGGGGTCCGTGGGAACGACGCCGGGGCGCGCGAGCCCTGGGAGAACCGGCGTGGCCTCCCACGCACGCCCATCGGCCGACCACAGCGTGGCCGCGTTTCCCTGGGACCCGCTCGTCATCCAGATGCCACCCGCCACGTATCCCGTCGCCGTGGCCCGGAGAGCGGTGACGAAGAACTCCATGGGGATCGCGGTGTCGGGCAGGTCACGCCAGGTGACGCCGTCGGACGAGGTGGCCACGTGGGCCGCCGACCCGCTCGAGATGGCGACCAATCCGGCCGGTCCAGCCGCCAGCAGCGGCGGCCCCGCAACCGGGTTGGACGACCCCGAAGTGAGGACCGCGCGAGGCGTCCATGCGCGGCCGTCGCTCGACGTCCACGCGACAACCGCCGGTGCGGCCGCCGGCGGGCACGATGAGCTGCCGACGCAGTCGCTGCTGACGCTGGCGCCGAGTTCGGTAAGCGCCACGAGCCCCGCGGGCACTTCGGCAACACCGATGACGAGCGCGTTCGGCCAGAACGTCGTGCCGGTGCCGAATGGCAGGGGCTCCCACCGCGCGCCGTCGCTCGATGTCCAGACCGGCGTATCCGGCGCCACTCCCGACGCGGGGTCTGACTCGTTCCGTCCGATCGCGATGAACCCGCCGCGCCAGCGGAGAACCGACGCCACCAGATTCAACGGGTCCTCGGGCGCGAGCCGGTGCCATGCGATGGCACTCCACGTCGCCCCGGCCGGTGGCGGGAACGCCGTGACGAAGGCATCGGCGACCGGCCTGACGGGCGTCGGAGTCGCACCGATGAGATGGACCGGGGGTGACGCGGACGCCGGCTGCACCGTCGGCGTTCGCGGGCCGCCCGAAGGTGGAGCGGTCGCCACGGCCGGCGCGCCCCATGGCTTGGCGACCGCGACCACGATGAACGCGACCACCAGCAGGGCGACCACCACCGCGGTCCGGCGGCCCCTCGGATCGGCAGGATCCAACTCGTCAGGGCGTGTGGTCTGGTAGCTCACGGCTGATTCAAGATGACGAACCCGGGTTGATCCCGTTCTGCGGACAGTTCCGTCGACATGCGCGCCGATTGTTTCAGGGCAGGCCGAGAGTCGACGTCAGGCCAGTTTGGCCGTGCGCTATTTCGGGGTCAATGGGCCGCTACCGGTCGATGCAGTGTGCCACTATTGTGCCTTCCGGGGGACGACCGGAGGGTTCGAGGGCATGCTCACGCCGAGCCGGAAGTCACAGGGGGCAGCAGGCAGCTGAGTAGACCCGCGGGGGAGGGCAGAATGAGCAGACGGATCACTCCGGCGGAAGCCGCGGAACAGGGCGAGGTGATCTACCAGACCGGGTGGCCGGGCCTTCGAGGCAAGTTCGTATGGCTCTCGAGCCAGGTCTGGTGGGCGGCCTGGGTGGCGGCTATTTGGATCCACAGCGCCGGGACGGCGGGCGATTCGCCCTGGACAAGCGTTCTTCTGGCCGGCGCAGTGTGGGCGCTCTCTTTGGTCGTATCCCTGGATCGGAAGGACACGGTCTTCGTCACCAGGACGGCGGTCCGACGTCGGGGCTATCTCGGGTCCCTGCGCGGGTCCGGTTTCCGCTCGGTGGACCTCGCGCCGAACAGCCGGCTAGTCCTGTCCAAGCACGCCGACTCGGCCGTTCTGTGGGTCGGATCCCGTCCGCACGGCTCGTCGCAGGACATTCTCACGATGAATCTCAGGTTCTCCGGCGACCCGGCGCCACTCCTCGCGGCGCTGGCATCTCTAGGGGTTGGGATCGAGGACGAACACGACGAATGGCTGCTACGACGGCCGATCCTGGCCCGGTTGGAGATGGCGCTTCCGCAGGTCTTCCTGGCGCCACTCCCGATTCTGGTGTTCATAGCCCCCACCGAGCTGTTGGCAGCCTGGACTCTGGTAGCCGTGACCACCCTCATCGCCGTCCACCGGAAGGCCCGCTGACCGGGGCGTTCCCGGGCCTCCAGTCCGCCACCGGGCGTCAGCGCGGGCGGGAGACCTGATACGCCGGCAACTCGAACCGAATCGCCGTGCCGGCGCCCTCGGCCGCCGCCGTGCCGGCGCCCCCGGCCGGCGACTCGGCTCGAATCGTTCCTCCGTGCGCCTCCACCAGGCGGCGGGCAATGGCCAGGCCCAGACCCGAGCCGCGCGAATCGGCCGACTTGGCGAAGCGCTCGAACAGGCGCGGCAGCAACTCCGCCGACACGCCGGGCCCCGAGTCGATGACGGAGATCGCGACTCGCTCGTCCGCCGAATTGTCCACTCGCTCCCCGACGACCCGGACCGCGGTCCCCGCCGGCGCGTACCGAAGGGCGTTGGCCACCAGGTTTCCGAGGACCTGGCGGATGCGCAGAGGATCGAGCTCGACAAGCGGCAAGTCGTCCGCCATGTCGACCTGGAGCGTCACACCGGCCGAGCGGGCCAACCCATCGAACGCGGAGCACGAGTCCTGGGCCAGCACCGCCACATCGGTCGGCTCGCGATGGAGAGTCAGCGTCCCGGCTTCGGCGAGGGTCAGCGTCCGCAGGTCTTCGACGAGCTGGCCGAGCACCCTTATCTCTTCCAGCGACGCCGTCAGATGGTCTTCGTCCGCCGGATGGATGCCGTCGATCATGGCCTCGATCTCACCCTGGAGGACCGCCAGCGGCGTACGCAGCTCATGGCTGACGTCTGCCAGAAGAGTGCGGCGCTGCTTCTCATCGGCCTCCAGGCGGGCCGTCATGGCGTTGAAGGCTCGCGCCACCGAGCGCAGCTCGTATGGGCCGTGGCGCGGCTCCTTGACTCGGACCGAATAGTCCCCGGACTCGACTCGCCCGGCCGCCTCGATGAGATCGCCGAACGGCAGGGCGACCCTCCGCAACCCGCGCGCGGCGAGAACCAGCAGTCCGAGGATCACGACCCCGCCCACGATCGCCTTGCCCGCCGACTGGGCACCCGCGGCGGCCAGCAGCCACCACAGCAGGGCCAACGGGACGACCACGGCCAGAAGGAACAGGACGACGACCACGAGCACCACGCGGGTGAAGAAGCGGCGGCGCACCTTGTGCCACGGGAACTCCCCTACCGGCGGCCACTGCTCGTCCGCGGGCCACCACGGGGGTCGTCCACCCGAATGTCCGAACCACGGACCCCGACGAGGACCGTGCGGAGGACCGTAGCGCCGGCTCACGCGGGCTCCTCGGCGAAACGGTATCCAACCCCATACACCGTCAGCACGAACCTGGGGCGGGTCGGATCCGGCTCCAGCTTGCGGCGCAGGTTCTTGACGTGGGCATCGATGGCTCGCTCGTACGACTCGAAGGCGATGCCGTGGATGGCGTCGAGGAGCTGAAGGCGGGTGAAGACCCGGCCGGGCTGGCGAGCCAGTGTCGTCAGGAGCTGGAATTCGGTGGGAGTCAGCTCGACCGTTCGGCCCTCGATCTCGACCCGCATTCGAACCTGGTCGATCGAGACGCCGGAGGCTTCTATTCGATCGCCCGGCTCATCCTGGCGGTCGACCCGGCGCAGGATCGCCCGGATCCTCGCCACCAGCTCCCGCGGACTGAAGGGCTTGGTTACGTAATCGTCCGCGCCGATCTCCAGGCCCAGGACACGATCCAGCTCGTCGTCACGGGCGGTGAGCATTACGATCGGCAACGACGATTCGCGCCGCAGGGTCCGGGCCACATCCAGGCCATCCATGCCGGGCAGGCCGAGATCCAGGACCATCACGTCCGGCTTGCGGGTGCGGGCCATCATCAGCGCGGACGGGCCGTCCGCGGCCGTGAGCACGGCGAAACCCGCGTGCTCGAGGTAGTCGCGCGCGAGATCCACGATCCTGGGTTCGTCGTCCGCGACAAGGATTGTCTTCACGGTCCACTCATCCTAAGGCGACGGCCGGAACGCCGAGAGGCGCGACGGGCGCGCCCCTCGGCGAACGGCAATCCGCCTGGCGTTATCCGGCGGCTACCGGGTCACTGCCGGCCGCACCACCAGCTTCTCCGGTATCACCGCCAGGGCCGCCAGGGCGGCGACGTCGATGACCAGGCCGAAGATCGAACCCGGCAAGCCGGCGACACAGAGCACCAGCGAGACACCGAGCACGGCAATCGAGAGCTGCAGTGCCCGGGGGTGGCGGCGCCACAACAGCACGGCCACGGCCAGGAAGGCAATCGTCGTGGCCAGCCAGGTCAGCCCCACGAGCCTGATCCCCGGATCGCCGACGTCGATCGACCCGTTGAAGAGGCTCGTCGAGTACTCGACCGCTTTCGGCCCACCGAGCTTCCACGTCCGAGTGAAGCCCATGACGTGGACGATACCGTGCAGTGCCATGAAGGCGGCGAAAGCTCGCGGCAGGAGGCTGGACTCCTCAGCCCGGTCGGACACGGCCCCGAAGCCGGTCACGCCTGCGGTCCGGGTGTTGGGCCAGTCGTGGGGCCGCCCGTCGTGGGTCCGCCGGCCGCGGATCCGCCCGCCGCGCCGCCGGATGCATCGCCCGAGGCGGGGCCCTGCCCGGCGTGCGCCCGACGGTGCCACTCGTTCAGCGCCGCCTTGGGGCCCTGGGGCCAGTCATCGCCGTGCCAGCTGCTGCGTCCGGACCAATCGTCCGGGCCCGCGGGTCCGGACCGGCTCCAGGAGCCGTGCATGCGGCCGCGGCGACCCGCTCCTATCACGCCGAAGATCAGCACGACGAAGAAACCCAGGATCAGCAGGCCGAAGAGGCATCCCACGAAATGCCGGCCGCCCGAATTGGCGACCACGACACCCTGGGATGCGGCCCCGGCGCCGTATGACAGAGCCATCAGGGTTCCGACCATGCCAAGCAGTAGCAACGCTGCCAGGAAGCGAAACGCGCCCCCGTATCTCATCTCTTGTTCTCCTTGCCGTGTGCCCACTTTTCCGTTCGAGCGGTCGGCCGGGGCGCACAGCCAACCCTGGCCTGAGCCTGACGCAGGGTTGTGAAGTACTCGTGAACGAGTCCGGGAGGAGCGACGAGCGACCTGGCCGCAACATGCGGCGCTCGTTCGAAGCTACAGGCGCAGCCGCCCGAACCACGGCCGGCGGCGCGTGGCGCCCTCGTCGAAGCCGTCCGCGCCCACGAGCGGCACGAAGACGCACGATCCGCAGACACGCTCCTCGAAATCGGAGCCGTGGCGGATCACGAGCACCAGCTCCTGCCGGTCGACCGACCCGACCGGGACCACGAGCCGGCCGCCCTCGGCCAGCTGCCCTCGCAGTGCGGACGGGACCGTGGGTGCGGCGGCGGTGACCACTATCGCGTCAAACGGGGCGTCATCGGGACGGCCCAGGCTGCCGTCCCCCACTTCGACCCGGACGCGGTCCAGCAGATTCAGCTGGGCCAGCCTGGCGACGGCGGTCTCCGCCAGCTCGGCATGGCGCTCGATGCTGACAACGCGGCAACCGATCGTTGCCAGCACGGCGGCCTGGTAGCCCGAACCGGTGCCCACCTCGAGGACGCGCAGCCCCGGCCGTGGCGCGAGCAGCTCGGTCATCTGGGCGACCATGTACGGCTGGCTGATCGCCTGGCCCGATTCGATCGGCAATGCGCCGTCGGAGTAGGCGTGATTCAGCAGGTCAGCGGGGACGAACAGCTCGCGCGGTACCGCGGCCATCGCCGCCAGAACGGCCTCGTCGCGAATGCCGCGGCCGCGGAGCTGACGCTCGACCATCTCCGTCCGGAGCCGCGCGGCGCTATCCGGATCCACGCACGGAAGATACGCCTGCCGGGAGGGATCGGGGCACGCCGTCCCGCGATGGGTCCGTGCGTGAAATCGACAGGTTGACCGCCGGCGCGCGGCGGCGGAAAGTGGGCGGAGCGAATCGGACGCTGTGATCCATGGGCAGTCACTCGTGAGCACAATCGCGAACCGTGCGCGCCCGAGCTACTGGGGCCGCCTTTGGCTAGCTCGGACTCGGGGCTGGCTCGCGCCCGGGGCTAGCTCGCGCTGGGCACCGCGGAAACGCTCGGTTCCGGCGTCGGCGCCGCTGTCGGGGCCGGAGTCGGCGACGCGCTGGGCTCGATCGAGACGGACGGTGCCTCGCTGGGAGGCAGAGTGCCGTTGAACGTCGGCACGACGATTGGCGGGGCCGTGGGCTCGGCCGCCTGCGGAATGTAGTTCCCGGCCAGGGCAACGGCCAGAACGCCGAGCAGAACAGCAGCGGCGAACAGGGCGTAGATGGCCGAGGCCCGATCGTCGATGTGGACGCGCTCGTGAGACTCACGGACCGATCCGGTCGGTCCATGATGCTCGCCTTCCTCGGCTGCCTGACCGCCGCGGCCGAAACCAAACCGGCGACGCGATGGCGCTGCTTCCGGGCGATCTTCGTCCTCGTCCGACTCCTGGGGCTCGCCTTCGTCCTCGAGACCCTCTTCGGGCGTCTCTTCGAACTCGTCGTCACCCGGCTCTAGCCCGTTGAGGTCGAGCGGTTCTCCCTGGTCCTGATCGCGGTCCGACATGCCCTCGCGTCACTCCTGTGCTGGCGGCCGCCGAGTCCGGCCCACCGGGTACGGGCACCGCTGGTGCCATGAATGCGTCGTTGGCCGGTACGTGGAGCCCACCAGCGGTGACGGGCTCGGAGCGCACCGCTTTCGGCAGTTTAGCCGACGCGTTCGGTTGTCGCGCGCCGCAGCCACCGGACACGGCCGCTCCGCGCGCGGCCTAGGCGCGTCGGATCGGGCGGATCAGCAGCCCGGCGAGGCCCGCGGCGGCGGTGAGGATCCCGCAGGCGGCGATGACCGGGCGGAGGCCGACGAGCTGGGCGAGCGCGCCGCCTACGGCCATGGCCAGGGCCAGCAGTCCGTTGACGACGGCCAGGCGGATCGCGACGACCCGTCCGAGCATCTCGTCCGGCGTGCGCTGCTGGAAGATGGTCTGGCTCGGGATCATGAAACCCACGTTCGCCAGGCCGAGCACCGCCGCCAGAACCAGGGCGAGTGGCAGGTTCTCCGTCAGGGCCAGGACGAACATCGCCACGCCCAACGCCGTGAACGCGGCGATGATGGTGGGCCCCTTCGGGATCCTCGTCGCGAAGCCTCCCAGGACGATACCGCCCCCGACCAGGCCGGCCCCCATGGCCATCTCGAAGAAGCCGTATGCCGTGGGCGCGTCTGTGCTGCCGAGCGCCAGGGAGGCGATCAGGAGTGGCGAGAGAGCGGTGAGGGCGCCAACCCCGAATTCGGCGACGGCGGCCTGGATGGTGGTGGCGAACAGTACGGTCTCGGTGCGAAGGAAACGCCAGCCGGCCAGGAGATCGGCGACCAGCGAGGTGCCGACGGACCCGGCCTCGCCTGCACGGGCCTCCCCCTCCCCGTCCTCCGCGCCACTCCCCGCGCCGGCCCGCACCAGCGGCGGTATCGCGATGGCCGCGACCAGCGCCGCCGAGGCCAGGTAGCTCGCCCCGTCCAGCCAGAACGCCAGCGCCAGCGACGAGCCCAGGAACGCCACGAACAACCCGCCCAGCCCGTATCCGACAAGGTCGCTGGCCGTGTCCGCCACGGACATCGCCGAGTTGGCGGTCATCAGATCCTCGTCCGGGACCACTCGCGGCAGAGCCGCGGTCCGGGCGGGCCGGAAGAACGACGAGACGGCAGCAAGCAGGAAGACCAGCGCCACCACCAGGCCCACGTGCACGCCGGACGCGACCGGAATGAGGCCCACGATGCCGGCCCGCAGCAGGTCCGAGGCCACCATCACGTGCTTGCGATCCCAGCGATCGACGAGCGCCCCGGCGACCGGGCCGACCAGGACGGTCGGGACCGTCATCGCGGCGAAGACCAGGCCCAGCGCCAGGGGCGACTCATTGGTGGCTCCGGCCACCAGGAAGACCAGGGCGATCTGATGGACCCGATCCCCCAGCGAGCTGATGACCTGGCTGAGCCACATGGCCGTGAAGGCGCCGTTTCCGGCGAGCCGAACGTAGGGATGGCGGAGCGGCCCGCGCACGGCCTCTCCAACCGCCACTCCGGCACCCGGGAAGGCCGGCGCCGGAACCCCCGCCGGTCCCGCCGGGACGAGGGCCGGGGATCGAACCGCCGCGGCGAAAACGAAGAGGGCCAGGCCGGCTCCCAGGAGCAAGTCACCCAGGGAGGCGACCGACTGGAGCATCGGGATCGGGATCGGAATCGGAATGATGTCCACGAGCGGTCCGCCGTGGGCGAAGAAACCGGAGTCGACCGGTCCGGTCAGCAGGGTGTGGAAGCTCGAGTGAACCCTGGTCGAGTCCAGCCCCGCGGCAACAAGGCTGGGCTGCCAGACCGGCATCCAGCCCCCGTTGGCCACGATGGCGATGCCGTTGGCCGCGGTTCCCAGCGCTGCCGCGGTCATGCCCGGCAGGCTGCGGTTGGCCAGGAACATCGCCGTCAGCAGCACGTACGTCACCAGGACGAGCCACATCCGCAGGGCGTCCGGGATCTCCCCGGCCGCGAGCAAGCCGTCCAGCGCGAACCGCGCCACCACCGCCGCCAGCAGGGCCGGCAGCCAGCGCAGCCGAACGACCGCGAAGTTGTCGATGCGCCCTCCGGCGAGCAGGCCCAGCCCAAGCCCCAGGAAGACTCCGAGGGTGGGCACGGCTTACGCGGCGCCCGGAGTCCGGCTCGGCCCCGTCAGCGCGTCCGCCGTTTTGCCGATCAACGGCACCGCGCGGACTTCGTCGCTCCCCGCATCGGAGATCCCGCGCGCCCAGTCCGTCTTGACGAAAGCGTCCACCACCTCCGGGTCGAACTGGACGCCGCCGAACTTACGCAGCTCCGCCAGGGCCTGTTCGGGCGAAAGCGGGGTCATGCGGTACGGCCGCGCGGCCGTCATCGCTTCGAAGGCGTCCGCCACATGGAGGATGCGGGCCAGCAGGGGAATATCGTCCCCTACCAGGCGGTCCGGATAGCCTGAGCCGTTGAACCACTCGTGGTGGTGGCGAATGATCGGCAGCTCCGCGGACAGGTGGCTGACCGGGGCGATGATCTCCGCGCCCAGGGCCGGGTGCGCGTTCATGAGCGCGCGCTCCTCGCGCGTTAGCCGCTCCTGCTTGAGCAGTACCGAGTCCGGCACGCCGATCTTGCCGATGTCGTGGAGGAGGCCGCCCCACTCCAGTGCCTCCAGGTCGCGATCGCTGACCTTCATGACCCGGCCGATGTCCATCGCGATCGCCTGGACCCGGTGGCTGTGGCCGCTGGTGAACGTGTCGCGCTTGTCCACCGCCTCCGCCAGGCTGCGCACGGTCTCGGTGAACATCTCCCGCACTTCCACGAACCGGCTGTACGCCAGCCGCGTGGTGTACAGCGGCACGGCGAAGAGCAGCACGGCCCACCAGCCAGCCTTGATGTACATCTGCGCCATCAACCAGGCGACCGGGGCAAGGGCTAGCGAGATTGACGTAGGCGCC
>CAWFBR010000006.1:0-244310 GCA_963814125.1 uncultured Chloroflexia bacterium | reverse complement strand
TCGAATCCTGTCGGGCGCGCCAATGTCTGGGTGGGCCACGGCCCTGCCCGCGCGACCGGACAAGGTCGCAATCGAGATCAAGCCGGTTCGTCCGGGAGCACCCAGTCGAGCGTCCGGGCGACGGCACGCTTCCATTTCGCGTACTCATGCTCTCGGAGGGCAGGGTCCAACTGAGGTAGCCAACGCCGATCCTCCACCCACTGGTCCCGCAACTCATCCATCGAAGACCAAAAGCCCACGGCCAGGCCCGCGGCATAAGCGGCTCCCAGGGCCGTGGTCTCAGCTACCTTGGGTCGGAGTACAGGAACCCCGAGGACGTCGGCCTGGATCTGCATCAGCAGATCGTCTTGAACCATCCCGCCATCGACTCGCAGCTCGCTGAGGGGCCGGCCCGAATCGGCACTCATGGCATCGAGCACTTCGCGCGACTGCCAGGCCGTGGCCTCCAGGACGGCGCGAGCCAGATGGCCTCCTGTCGCATAACGGGTCAGGCCCGCGATGACGCCGCGAGCGTCGCTCCGCCAATGCGGGGCAAACAGACCGCTGAAGGCGGGGACGAAGAAGACGCCGCCGTTGTCGGGGACGGTTCGGGCAAGACTCTCGACCTCCGCCGACGTCGATATGAGCCCCAGGTTGTCGCGAAGCCACTGAACGAGTGCGCCGGCAATCGCTATGGAGCCCTCCAGGCAATAGGTTGCCGGCTGCCCAGCCATTCGATACCCAACGGTCGTGATGAGGCCGTGACGCGACTGAACTGGGGTCGTCCCCGTGTTCAGCAGCGCAAAGCAACCGGTGCCATAGGTGTTCTTCGCGTCGCCCGGACGGAAGCCCGCATGACCGAACAAGGCGGCCTGTTGGTCGCCCAGGTCTCCGGCGATCGGGACCCCCGCAAGCGATCCAACGGCGGTCCCCAACACTTCGCTCGACGAGTGCACCTCTGGGAGCATCTGTCGCGGAACGGTCATGAGCTCGAGGAGCTGGTCGTCCCACTGAAGGGTCTCGAGGTCCATCAGGAGCGTCCTGCTGGCATTCGTCACGTCGGTCACGTGAAGTCCCCCCCGTGGACCTCCAGTCAGGTTCCAGATGCACCAGCTGTCCACGGTCCCGAAGAGCAGTTCGCCCGCCTCAGCACGAGCCCGAGCGCCCGGCACATGGTCGAGGATCCATCGAAGCTTCGGGCCGGAGAAGTAGGTTGCCAGAGGCAGCCCTGTCTTGGCCCGCAATCGGTCCTGACCGCCTTCACGCGCGAGTTCCTCGCAAATGTCAGCGGTTCGTGTGTCTTGCCAGACGATCGCGTTGTAGATTGGCAGACCCGTCGCGCGATCCCAGACAATCGTCGTCTCTCGCTGGTTCGTGATCCCAATCGCGACGAGGTCAGACACCTCCGCGCCGGCGGCAGCCAGAGAGTCGGCGAGGATCTCGTCCACCCGGGCTTGGATCTCAATGGGATCGTGCTCAATCCACCCTGGCTTTGGCATGATCTGCCGGTGATCGCGCTGCGCCACGCCGCGTGGCGCTCCAGAGTGGTCGAAGATGATGCAGCGGCTGCTGGTAGTTCCGAGGTCCAGGGCAGCGACGCGCGCCCGATCAGACCGTGATGTCATCGTCGTAACTCCCGGTGTCTTCCGACCCGCGCCAGTGATTTGTGCCAGAGGAGCCTAGAGCAGCAGGAGTGCCCTGGGCTTCTCTGTCGGATGGAGGCCCGGCGGTCGAGAGAGCGCCCCCTCACGTTTCGGCCCGTCCCCCGGCAGCTGCCGCCACCGCCAGAAGCGTGTCGTGTCGTACGACCACGGCCTCAGCGAAGGTGAGGCACACGGCGATGTCTTCGAGGGTGTTGACCAGTCCGTACGCGACCAGGGGCCGCGGCAGCAGGATCCGCTTGGCGTCCGGGATATGTGGCAGAACCAGACCGGGCGAGAGCACCGTCCCGATGCCAGCTCGACCTGGGTGACTCTCGATCGACCGGTCTAGGCCGCTCGTATCCAGCGCGGAGATGCGCATAAGTGCCATGGCGCCGCCCATGTCAGCGAAGCGGCAGGCGACGTGGGCGTGCCGGGTCATGAGAACGCGGAACCCCAGTTCGTACACGAATTGGAGGCCAGAGTCATCGTCGGCGAGCCCCTCCACCGTGTCCACGTCGACTGCGACGACGTACGGCCGCCCGACGTGGTGGACCAACGCTGAGAGTGTCGTATCCCGGAGCAGCAGGCCCGCATCCAGGCCTGGCGGGACGACCCACTCCGCGTGCCCCTCGGACGCCTCGAAGAGGGTGGGCAACTCGGGGTGGCGCCTACCGAACATCGGGCAAGTCCCAGAGCGCGTGGTTGCTCGAGGTCACACATAGCGCACCGCTCTCGATCAGCGCGTCCACATGCTCTCTGGTTCGGACGAACCCTCCTGCGAGGAGCGGCAGGCCCAGGTCCGGCAAGCTCTGTCTGATCTGTGGAAGGAGGATACCCGGCAGGACCTCCACAGCGTGCGGTTCCGAACGTCTTATGGACGCCACCCCCGCATCCAGCTGGGAACGCCGGACGAGCAGCAGACGCTGAATTGCCGTCATCGACTGTTGCTTGATCGCCGCCATCAGGTGCCCACGGGAACTCACGACCGCGTCGGCTCCAGCCTGTGCAAGCCACACAACCGCCGCCCGGTCCGACCGCAAGCCGGACACCAGATCCAGGTGGACGGCCACAAGCTTGCCTCTTGAGTGGGCACGATCGATGACTGGTCCGAGCGTCAGGCCATCGGCTCGGAGTATCAGGAGCACGGGCGGCCGGCTCTGGAGCGCTAGCTCGAACAGCTCGCCCGTGGTCGTGGCCGGGCAACACGGAGATGCAGCAAGCTTCGAGAGGAAGATGGCAGGCACGGGAGGTGAATACGACATGTTTGGCCTGTTTGGTCAGTCAGACGGCGGATGAGCGAAGGAGGCGTCCGAGGGCTTACCGGGCCATGTTCGCGGCATCAAGAGTTGCCTCACTCCAAGAGCGGTACTTCACTTCGCTGGCACGTCGAACTCGGCGTGCGCCGATGCGAGATAGTCGCGAACGGCCTCGGCCTTCTGCCTCGCGGACCAGTCCAATTGCGAGCCGACGAGCTCGGCGATCCGTCCCGCCATCGATGCCGCCCTGTCGGGCTCTTCCGATGACAGCCTGGTCCTCCGACTCAACACGTCGTCGAGCGAGAGCGCGCTTTCCCGCTGCACGGCCCAGACTGCCTCGACCTCGAGATACGGGCAGCCCTCGCCGAGCGGTCTAAGCAGATTCTGCTCCTCTCCCAGCTGGATTACATCCTTGGCTTCCATGCCGTGTCGTCCGACAAGGTGATCGACCTGCGCTCGATCAAGGCCCGTTCGTTGAACCAAGTCCTGGGCCTCCGACGCAAGTTGCGAGGCCGAAGCAGCACCGACGAGCGGAAGCGTCGCAGTCGTGGACCGTGGCGCGACCCGACGATTAGCCCTGCCCGACGAAGCGAGCGCAGCGTCGACCGTCTGCTCGGCCATAAGCCGGTATGTGGTGAACTTGCCGCCGCTCACTCGCACCAGGCCGTTCTGCTCGGTCCGGATCCGGTGCTCCCGCGATGCCTTGACGGTGCCGCCGGACTCATGGCTTGGGTCCAGGGCCAATGGCCTGATGCCCGCGTACGCGGCTACGACGTCGTCCACCGTCAGGTCCACGTCCATCGTTCGGTTGACGTTGTCGAGGATCTCGGCCACTTCGCCGGCGGTCGGCACGGGGCGGTCGCAGGGGTCGCGGTCTTCCACGTCGGTCGTGCCGATGATCCAGTGGTGTGGTCCCGGGACCAGAAAGCAGACGCGCCCCGGGATCCGGAGTGTGAGCCCGTACCGGCTCGGAATGCGTTCGCGCCGCACGACCAGGTGCGTGCCCCGGCTCGGCAGGATGGCTTGCGATTCCCCCGAGGCGAATGGGCCCGCGGGCCGTGACGCCCACACACCGGTCGCATCCACGACCACGTCGGCATGGATCTCGAGCTGGGTGGCGGTCAGCGCGTCCGTGGCGACGCAACCGTCGGCGCGGCCGTTCGATTCGAGCAGCCGTTCGGCCACGACCCTCGATACCGCCGTTCCACCATGTGCGCGAGCGGTTCGGAGGACGGCGATCACGTAGCGTGCGTCGTCCTCCTGGCCGTCGTGGTAGACGAAGCCTCCGCGAAGCGACTTCCGCCGCAGCGAAGGGACCGCTTCCAGAGCCTCGTCCGCGGAAAGATGACGATGGAAGCCGCCGTCGGCGGACGCCCCGAGCAGGTCGTACAGAGTCAGCCCGGCGCCGTAGAACGGCCTGTTCCAGATCCCGCCATACACCGGGAACAGGAACGGTTCGAGGTGAACCAGATGCGGCGCGATGCGGAGCAATCTGGAGCGCTCACGGAGGGCCTCGCGGACAAGTCCCACCTGGAACTGTTCCAGGTAACGAAGCCCTCCGTGGATCAGTCTCGAGGATCGGCTGCTGGTGCCAACGGCGAAGTCGTCGCGCTCGATGAGAGCCACGCGCATTCCCCTGGACGCCCCGTCCAGCAGGACGCCGCATCCGGTAATGCCTCCGCCGACCACGAGGAGGTCCCAGCGCGTGTTCGCGAGAAGCTCGAGTTGCTTCCGCCGGGCATCCATCACGTTCGGCAGTTCCGACTTCGCCGCGGGCATGTTCAGTCCACCGACCTTCCTACAACTGCGGTTGTCTGAGCAGATCGAGATCTAGCCGATTATCGGCCAGACCGCGAAGTCTCCGAAGGCCGCGAGGACCCAGACCATGAAGATGGTCACGATGAAGATGCCCGCGAAGACCCGACCGGTCTTGCGGAAGAAATACGTGTACAGGCACGCGCAAAGCGGCCAGAACACGAGAAGTGGGACGTAGTAGATACCGCCAAGACCGGCCACGGTACCTCCCAGAGGGCCCGAGCCGAGGCCGATGGCGCTGCCGCCGAGGAGCGGAATGTAGACGAGGAGGATCCAGATCAGCGCGCCGAGCGTCATCACGACGGAGTTGACCAGCATCTCCTGCCAGAGCGGGGCCTTGCCGTTCCTCCAGCGGAGGAACCCGGCGAAGATGATTCCCTGAGCCACGAAGTAGATTGCAAACGGAATCAGATAGCCGAAGAACGCACTCCACCGAGCCGCCGACATCGGCATGAGCGACACGACCCACATGCGGAAGTCTACGTGCCACACGGGCTTAATGACCGCGAGGATCACGTACACGGGCACGATGATCAACACGGCGAACAGCAGAGTCCGCCAGATGCCGGCCCAGTCGAAACCGCCATCGGATTCGGCCAGGCCGTAGCTAGCCAGCGTCGCGCCCTGCTTCTTCGTGAAGACGAAATGGTTAAGCGCGAGCAGGGCCCAGGCGACGATGCCCACGAACACGGCCCAGACCATGTAGATGTTGGTGAAGGTCTGCGGCCAGAGCGTGTTCGCGGCGAGCCAGTTGTCGAAGAACATCCCCTGCCACACCCAGTAATACAGCAAGGGACCGACGGCAGTGGTGATGAGCGCGCCGATCCACCAACCGATGCCGGACAGACCGTGGTACTCGGGGATCTCGCGGGCAAGGCCGCTGAACTGACGGGTCTTCAGGAGCACGCTGCCCATTGAGAAGAGGAACAGGAAGGCGCCGAAGAGCGCGATCGTTGTTCCGAGGAGCTTGAGCGGCCAGATCTGGTCAGACGACGACAGTCCACCGCCGTTCGTCAGGGTTCGCTGCATCCAGTCGACGGCGTTACCGATTGCGCCGGTGGAGTCGGTCGAAAGAGCGTGGTCTTCCCAGGCGTGATACAGGATTCGCGCCGTACCGTCGGCGATCGACCCGTAGACCTGGCCGGGAACGATGGGCTGCTGCGTGCCGAACATCTGGGACAGCTCGGGGGAGACGTTGGCGTGATTGCCGATGTCGGCCGCGATCATGCCGGCAAGCTCTGTCCACGTGCCGATGTTGTAGGCAACGTTGTGAAGCCCAAGGTATGGCGTGGAATTGATGACGCCGGGTGGGTTCGGCTCAGACTCCATGTAGAAGATGGAGTTGTAGTTGTCCGGCTGGGACAGGGCCGCGGCGGTTGCCGCGCAGAACCCGCCCTGGGACATACCGATCAGCCCGATATGCTTAAGGTCCACCCCCGGGAGACTCCGGAGGTAGGTCAACGTATCCGGACCGCCACAACCGTTGGTGGAGTTGGCTCCGTTCGAGGAGCCGTGACCGGTCATATCGGCCGAAACCACAACGAAACCGCGCCGGGCCATTTCCAGCGCGGTGTTGTCCATGTAGTCCTTCTGGTTGTTCAGGCCGTGCCACATCGCGATGCCGGGCGCCGGGGTTTTTGGAGTCGCCGTGCTCGGAACGTAGACGTACGCGCTGATCTGGTAGCCGTTGCTCCCGAAGATGGTGACTTCAGTAACGTTGGTCGCGCCACCATTCGAGTTGACGTATGTGGCCAGCAAGCTGCCCAGCAGCATCATCAGGACCGCGATTGCCACGGCCACTCGGCTTCGATCGGCTAGCCGCGACCGCAAGCCTGGACTCCTACCGGGGATAGAGGCGGACGAGTGCGTTGAGTCGTTCGTCACAGTCATAAGATGCTCTCCACTCGCGTTAGTCAGGGCGAGAGGGCAGACGAATGCGGGTGTCGAAGTGCCCTCCGCCCTTCGAGCCCACATGGGTCATCCTTCAGACTCAGTCGCGGCCGGACTCCTCCTTCCCTGGCTAAGCGACTGCCGTGCGTGTCGGACGGGCAATGCGCGCTCCAATAACTCGAATTGAGTTCTCGGCGGCAACAAAAAAAGTCCACACCTCAGCCACCCGGCTGACGTGGGACTTCTCAAACACCTGTCCCGAACTACAGGTGAGGATGGTATACGCGGTGACGATGGTCCGTGTCAATACTTGCTAAATGCGGGTGGTCGAGCGCCCAATGAGACGGTGCGTCAGCGCTCGACTGCCGGTCCGTCCAACGTGGCACGATGTCGCAGGTGATCAGTAAACATGCCCAGGGGCAGCGCCTGCTCGACCTCGCGTGGCTGCGCCGCGTCCGCGACCGGATCGACCGGGAGTACGCGCAGCCGCTGGACGTCGAGGCGCTCGCCCGTGGCGCGCACATGTCGGCCGGACACCTCAGCCGCCAGTTCCGGCTCGCCTACGGCGAGTCGCCGTACGGCTACCTGATGACGCGGCGCATCGAGCGAGCGATGGCGCTGCTGCGTCGTGGCGACCTGAGCGTCACCGAGGTCTGTTTCGAAGTCGGCTGCTCGTCTCTGGGCACCTTTAGCACTCGCTTCACCGAGCTGGTCGGTATGCCGCCGAGTTCCTACCAGCGCCATGCGGCTCAGGCGACCGCGGGGATGCCGTCGTGCGTGGCGAAACAGGTGACCAGACCGATCAGGCCTGACCGTTCGGTCAGGAATTGAGAAGCGCGGGAACCGAGCCGAACTTAGGATGGCCGGCATGGACATCACCATTCACGCGAGCTTCCTTCCACACAACGACCCCGACGCAGCCCTGGCCTTCTATCGCGACGCCCTCGGCTTCGAGGTCCGCCTCGACGTCGGCTACGGCGAGAAGCGCTGGATCACGGTCGGCCCCGTCGGCCAGCCCGACACGTCCATCGTCCTGTCTCCGCCGGCCGTAGACCCCGGCCTCACCGACGACGAGCGCCGCACGATCGTCGAGATGATGGCCAAGGGCAGCTACGCGATCATCCTGCTGGCCACCGAGGACGTCGACAGCACCTTCGCACGAGTCGAAGCCACGGGCGCCGAGGTCGTCCAGGAGCCAACCGACCAGCCGTACGGCGTCCGCGACTGCGCCTTCCGCGATCCGGCGGGCAACCTCATCCGTATCCAGGAGAGGCGCTGAAGATGAACGACACCCAGAAGTCCGCCCGGGGATTTACGCCCGATGAACGAGGCGCCGACGAGGCAAGGATCGTCGAGCTCGTCAAGAGGGCCGCAAGTTGAGGACTCTGTAGACACGATGAGCCTGGCCGCGAGGACGGACACTCACCCGCCTGGGCCGCGGGCCACCGGCAGTCACGATCTGATCCGGGTGCTCGGCGCGCGCGTCAACAACCTCAAGGGCGTCAGCGTCGAGATCCCGAAGCGCCGGCTGACGGTGTTCACCGGCGTCTCGGGCTCGGGCAAGAGCTCGCTGGTGTTCGACACGATCGCCGCCGAGTCGCAGCGGCTGATCAACGAGACCTACAGCGCCTTCGTGCAGGGTTTCATGCCGACGCTGACCCGGCCCGAGGTCGACGTGCTCGAAGGGCTGACGACGGCGATCATCGTGGGCCAGGAGCGAATGGGCGGCAACCCGCGCTCCACCGTCGGTACCGCCACCGACGCCAACGCGATGCTCCGGATCGTATTCAGCCGGCTCGGCCAGCCGCACGTCGGCTCGCCACAGGCGTTCTCCTTCAACGTCCCTTCCGCGAGAGGGGCCGGGGCGATCACGATCGATCGCGGTCCCGGCAAGAGCAGGACGGAGCGAAAGGACTTCACCGTCACCGGCGGCATGTGCCCTCGCTGCGAGGGCATGGGATCGGTGAGTGATATCGACCTGACGCAGCTTTACGACGAGAGCAAGTCGCTCGCCGACGGCGCCATGACCATCCCCGGCTATCAGGCGGGCGGCTGGAACTATCGCCTCTACGCCTCCTCCGGCTTCTTCGATCCCAACAAGCCGATCCGAGACTTCACGGAGAAGGAGCTCCACGACCTTCTCTACCGTGAGCCGGTGAGGATGAAGATCGAGGGCATCAACATGACCTACGAGGGGTTGGTGCCGCGACTCCAGAATTCCTTCTTCTCGAAGGACCTCGATGCTCTGCAGCCGCACATCCGCGCGTTCGTGGACCGGGCCGCGACGTTCAAGGCCTGCCCCGAGTGCGGTGGGACCCGGCTCGCCGCGCCCGCCCGCTCGTCTCGGGTCAATGGGATCAACATCGCCGACGCCTGTGCGATGCAGATCAGCGACCTGGCCGAATGGGTCCGCGGCCTGAACGAGCCGTCGGTGGCGCCGCTGCTGGCGACGCTGCGGCAGACACTCGACTCGTTCGTCGAGATGGGCCTGGGCTACCTCTCACTCGACCGGCCGGCAGGCACGCTCTCGGGCGGGGAGGCCCAGCGGACCAAGATGATCCGCCACCTCGGCTCCTCGCTGACAGACATCACCTACGTCTTCGACGAGCCCACCATCGGCCTGCATCCCCACGACATACGCAAGATGAACGACCTGCTGCTGCGGTTGCGGGACAAGGGCAACACGGTCCTCGTGGTGGAGCACAAGCCGGAGACGATCGAGATCGCCGACCACATCGTCGACCTCGGCCCCGGCGCCGGGACAGCGGGGGGCACGATCTGCTTCGAGGGCACCGTCGAGGAACTGCGAACCAGCGGCACCATCACAGGCCGCCATCTCGACGATCGGGCCGCCATCAAGAAGACGGTACGCAAGCCCACAGGCAAGCTGGGGATCCGCGGTGCGACGGCGCACAACCTGCGCAACGTCGATGTCGACATCCCGCTCGGGGTGCTGGTCGTGGTCACCGGCGTCGCCGGCTCCGGCAAGAGCTCGCTGATCCACGGGTCGATGCCGGCCGGCGCGGGTGTCGTGTCGATCGACCAGGCGCCGATTCGAGGCTCCCGGCGCAGCAACCCCGCGACGTACACGGGGCTGCTCGACCCCATCCGCACAACGTTCGCGAAAGCCAACGGCGTGAAGCCGGCGCTGTTCAGCGCCAACTCCGAGGGGGCCTGCCCGAACTGCAATGGCAACGGCGTCATCTACACGGAGCTGGGCTTCATGGAGACCGTCGAGTCGGTTTGCGAGGTGTGCGAGGGCAAACGGTTCGAGGCATCGGTGCTGGAGTACAAGCTCGGCGGCCGCGACATCAGCGAGGTGCTGGCGATGCCGGCGAGCGAGGCGCTGGAGTTCTTCGGCGCAGGCGAGGCTCGCACCCCGGCCGCGCACGCGATCCTCGAGCGGCTCGCCGACGTGGGGCTCGGCTACCTCAGCCTCGGCCAGCCGCTCACCACGCTGTCCGGAGGCGAGCGCCAGCGCCTCATCCTGGCCACTCACATGGCCGACAAAGGGGGCGTCTACGTCCTCGACGAGCCGACCACCGGCCTCCACCTCGCCGACGTCGAGCACTTGCTGGGGTTGCTGGACCGGCTCGTGGATTCCGGCAAGTCGGTCATCGTAATCTCGCACCATCAGGCGGTCATGGCGCACGCCGACTGGATCATCGACCTGGGCCCCGGCGCCGGCCACGACGGCGGCTGCATCGTCTTCGAGGGCACGCCCGCCGACCTCGTCGCCGCCTGCTCCACCCTTACCGGCGAGCACCTCGCGGCCTACGTCGGCACCGCGGGCGAGTGACCTGGCATCGACAATGCCCCGGCCGTCGACGGGGCTATCGCTCGGCCTGACCGTTGAGAGTCTCAGCCAGGGGATCGCCCTCGCCACCAGGCAAGACGGGGCTTCAAATAGGTCGTAGCCGACTGCACTATCCGAGTCCACACGACCGCCGCGCGCGGGCGTGGTGAGTCGGACATCCATGTCACCGACCCAATCTTGAAGGGCCAAATGCAGAAGGGCGACGACGTGCTTCTCCAGAGCGTCCGGTGAGGGACTTACTCGGCCGGACAACACGGTTCCGACGGGCGCGAACGTTGCGGGCCGTATTGGTGGTGGTCTTCGCCGTGGCGTGGTTCGCCGCGCCGTCCGTTATCCGGCAGGTATCCGCGGCCTCAGACCCGGTCGTCGCCGCCGCGGGCGACATCGCCTGCGACCCGGCGGACACGCATTACAACAACGGCCAGGGCACCGGCACCGGCTCCACCGATCAGTGTCGGCAAGGTGCCGTGTCGGATCTGTTGGTAGGCGGCGGCTACAAAGCCGTCCTTTCGCTGGGCGACAACCAGTATTACTGCGGCGGCCTGGCGGCGTATCAGCAGTCCTACGACCAGAGTTGGGGCCGCGTCAAGGCGATTACCCACCCGGTTGCGGGCAATCACGAGTACCTCACGGATCCCGGTTCGGGGGATGCGACTGGCTGCGACCAGACGAACCTCAATGCCGCGGGCTACTTCGGCTACTTCGGCGCAGCGGCGGGCACCCAAGGCCAGGGCTATTACAGCTACGACATCGGCGCCTGGCACCTGATCGCCCTCAACTCGAACTGCAGCGATGCCGGCGGGTGCGTTCTGAAGTCGCCCCAGGGCATGTGGCTGGCGGCCGACCTGGCCGCGCATCAGAACCAGTGCATCCTCGCCTACTGGCACATTCCGCTATTCAGCTCCGGCGGCCGAGCCGCCCCAAACACCTACTGGCTGTGGCAGGAGCTATACGCGGCCCACGCGGACCTGGTTCTCGACGGCCATGACCACATCTACGAACGATTCGCGCCGCAAACCCCCGACGGCGTGGCCGACCCGGTCAACGGCATAACACAAATCACCGTGGGAACGGGCGGTGCTAACCACACCTCGATCCAGGCCGTGGCCGCCAACAGCGTCGTTCGCGATACGACATCGTTTGGCATTCTCCGGCTGACGCTCCACCGGGGCAGCTTCGACTGGGGTTTCTTGCCGGTGGACGGCACGTTCACCGACAGTGGGTCGACCACCTGCCACAATCCCGCGCCGACCCCAACCCCCGCGCCGACCCCAACCCCCAAGCCAACGCCGACTCCGACGCTGACCGGCGCCACATACCACCCGGTCACCCCCGTCCGCCTTCTCGACACCCGCTCCGGCAACGGCCTTGCCGGCAATACTCCGGCCACCCTGAAGGCCAACACGCCTCTCACCTTCCAGATCACCGGCCGGGGCGGCATCCCGGCCAACGCCACGGCAGTCACAGGCAACGTGACCGTCGTCAACTCGACCTCGAGCTGGGCGGTGTTCGTCGGACCAGATCCAACCCCGTCGCCCGCGTCATCCACGGTCAACTTCAACGCCGGTGAGATCACCGCCAACGGGTTGACCGTGGCTCTGAGCAGCGGCGCCAACAGCGCCGCAGGCTCCCTTTCCGCCACCTTCATGTCCTTCGCGGGCAACACCACCGATCTCGTGTTCGATGTGACTGGCTACTTCACGCCCGACCTGAGCGGTGACACCTATCACCCCATGACCCCGTCACGAGTGCTCGACACTCGCGCCGGCGGCCTGTCGCCCACGCTGGGGGCCAACAGCCCGGAGACCTTCCAGGTCGCGGGTCTGGGCGGCGTACCCTCCAACGCGAAAGCCGTCACCGGCAACGTCACCGTCGTCAACCCGACTTCCAGTTGGGCTGTCTATCTGGGGCCCGATCCTATCGCCAACCCCAGCGCCTCCACGGTCAACTGGCGGGGTCATGCATCCAGGTGAGATCACTGCCACCGGCCTGACCGTTCGCCTGACCACTGGCGCCTACATGTATTGGTCCGACCGCCGCCGACAATCCGACCAGTTCGACGCTCAACTTCCGACGGCGACGACAGGGCCAACGCGGCCACGGTGGGCCTGAGTACCGGCGGCTCCCTCAGCGCCACGTACAGTCCATCGGCAGCAGGATCGAGTCCCGGTCTTCGATGTCACCGGTTACTTCACACCCGATTGCCGGCGCGATCGTAGCCGCGTCTCCTCGCGCTTCCTCGACACCCGCTCCGGCACCGGCCTAACGGCGCCCTGAGCGCGCACGTTCCCTAACCTTCGCGGTTACTGCGGGGTCGTGCCTCCCGGCCACGCCCTCGGCGTCACCGGCAACCTCACCGTCGTCACCAGACCAGTTGGGCTATCTATCTCGGGCCGATCGCTGTCGACAACCCCAGCACCTCCACGGTCAACTTCAGCACAGGTGAGATCACTGCCAACGGCCTGACCGTCGCTCTGAGCACCGGCGCCCACGGTCCCCCTGGCTCCCTCAGCGCCACGTACATGTCCATCTCGGGCAACACGACCGATCTCGTCTTCGATGTCACCGGCTACTTCGTGCCGTAGAGCGGTAGACCGAGAGCGCGCGCGAAGAGAGGCGCACACTCGTCCTGCTGCCCGATTTCGCTTTGCCCGACGATCGACGGGACTCCGGTCCAGCCTCCATCAAGGGCCGTCGCGCGATCCATCAGACGGGCCGCGACGGCGCGCCGATTGACCGCGCCGCCGGCTGGAGGACAGTGTGACGGCCGCGTTCCCGAGACGGTGCGATAGCGCGGGATCTGGTCCGTATTGCACCGAGAACGTCGCGCAATCTGACCGATGGACATCGAGGCCGGGGTCAGGCCTGGGCAGGTGAGGAACGATGCTCCTATGGTTCGATCGACAGGACTGATCCGGCAACGGCCTCACGCCGGAACCCCAGTGAGACTCGTTCTGGCCCTGTCCGCGTTGGCGTCTCTCGTTGCCGCAGCCCCCATGGGTCCGTCAAGCCTCGGCCTGGCGGCACGCGCGTCGGATCCGATCGAGACGGCAGTCGTTCGGCCTGCGACCGCTCCCGCGGCTCCCGCGGCCGTCGCGTCCGTCGCCGATTGGCCGGTCTACCACCTCAACTCCGGCCGGACTGGTGACTACCCTTCCTTCCCGACGTTTGCCGGTTCGCTCGCGGCAGGCTGGTCGACCGCTCTGGACGGGGCCGTCTACGCGGAGCCTCTCGTCGTCAACGGCATGGTCATCGCCGCTACCGAGAGCGACAGCGTGTATGCGCTCGACCCAGCTTCCGGAGGGATCTTGTGGCGAGCGAAATCTGGGTACGCCGGTCCGGCTCTCCGCGCTGCCATGCGGCGACATCGATCCGCTCGGCATCACGGGCACGCCCGCGTATGACGCCGCAACGAGTTCTCTCTTTGCCGTCGCCGAAGTGACGGACGTGACCGGGATCCACCACATCCTGGTCGCTCTCGACCCGTCGACGGGCGCGGTCCGCTGGTCGCGCAACGTCGACCTGCCCGGCGACGACCCGACAACCCACCAGCAGCGCCCGGCGCTTGCCGTGGCCAACGGCTACGTCTACATCGGCTTCGGCGGGCTAGCCGGCGATTGCGGCCAATACGTGGGCGAGGAGGTCGGCGTTCCGGTCAGCGGCGTCGGTGCAACCATCTCCTACCGCGTCCCGACGTCTCGCGAGGGGGCCATCTGGGCCACGGGAGGACCGGTCATCGACGCTGCCGGCAACCTCTACGTCTCGGTTGGCAATGGCGCCTCGACTACCACCTACGACGGCACGGACTCGGTCCTGGAGTTGTCGCCCACCCTTCAGCTGGTTGGCTTCGTTCGCCCCCTCCAGATGGGCGACCGACAACGCGAACGACGCGGACCTCGGGTCGTTGAGTCCGGTACTGGTACCCGGCGGCTATGTCTTCATCGCCGGAAAGAGCGGCACCGGCTACGTCCTCCGCCAGGGATCCCTCGGTGGCATCGGCGGTCAGGTTTCCTCGGCAACGGTCTGCACCGGCTTCGGTGGTGCCGCGCAGAAAGGAGGCACGATCTATGTTCCCTGCACTGGTTCTCTCCGCGAAGTACAGGTCGGGGCCAACGGTACGCTGATCGCCGGCTGGCAGAGCAGCGCCGCCGGCGGGCCTCCCGTCATTGGTGGCGGAGCGGTTTGGAGCGTCAACACCTCGACCGGCGTTCTCTTCGCCCTGGATCCGTCAACAGGGGCGACGCTGGGCTCGATCTCCGTGGGAGCCGTGCCCCATTTCGTCTCGCCCACGCTGTGGCAGGATCGAGTCCTGGTCGGAACCGTGGCGGGCGTTTCGTCGGTCGGCATGCCGCCCATCGGCGTTCGGTCCACATACCACCCGATAACTCCGGTCCGCATCCTCGACACGCGATCGGGCAACGGCCTGCCGGGCAAGCTGACGGCCAACGTCCCCGCGACCTTCCAGGTCTCGGGACGAGGCGGAATCCCGGTGACTGCCACATCGGTGACCGGCAACGTGACGGTTGCCAACCCCAGCCTCTCCTGGGCTTTGTACCTGGGCCCAGGTCCCGTATCCCAGCCGGCGACCTCCACGGTCAACTTCGTGGCGGGTCATGTCACGAGCAACGGCGTAACGGTGGCCCTGAGTTCCACGGGTTCGCTATCGGCGACCTATATGTCGCTAGACGGAAACACGACCGATCTCGTCTTCGATGTCACCGGCTACTTCACGCCCGACGCGAGCGGCGCGACCTACCACTCGATGACTCCTGCCCGCCTGCTTGACACGAGGTTCGGCAACGGCAGATCCGGCAGGCTGCTGGCCAATACCCCGGCTACGTTCCAAGTCGCGGGTCGGGGTGGCGTGCCCGTCAGCGCGACCGCGGTAACCGGCAACTTAATCGTCGTCAAACCGTCGTTCTCCTGGGCGGTGTACCTGGGCCCCGCCCCGCTTTCGAGCCCGACGACCTCGACTATCAACTTCGACACGGGACAGGTCTTGGACAACAGCCTGAATGTCTCCCTTGGGCCCGGCGGGACACTTAGCGCCACCTACATCTCGTTCGGCGGCAACACTACGGATCTGGTGCTCGACGTGACCGGCTACTACACCTCCGATGCCACCGGCTCCGGGTTCGTGCCCCTCTCGCCCGTGCGTCTGCTGGATACTCGTTCGGGCGACGGCCTATCGGGCAAGATCGCCGCCAATACCCCCGCGACCTTCGATGTAGCGGGTCGCGGCGGCGTGCCTGCCAACGCAACCGGCGTGACCGGGAACGCAACCGTCGTCGATGAGTCCTTCAGTTGGGCCGTCTTCCTCGGAGCGACGCCAACGGCGTCCCCGTCCACCTCAACGATCAACTTCGAAGCAGGCGACGTGCGGAGCAACGGCTCCGCGACTGCCCTCGGATCGGGCGGGACCCTGAGTGCGACCTACATATCGACGGTGGGCAACAGCACCGATCTGGTGTTCGACGTTTCCGGCTACTTCGCTCCATGAAGTCGGCGGATGAAGCGGGCCGGATACCGAGCGTCGGCTGCGACCCACGGACGAAGCTCCCTCGGCCGCGCGTGCTACCGTAATGGGGTAGCCGGACCACGAAGACCTGTCGCCGGCCAACAGGGGAGGTATCCATGTTCCCGATCCTTGGGAGGCAGGGCCGAGGCCTGCTTCTCATGACTGCAGCCCTGGCGATCGCGGCTGCGGCCTGCTCGAGTAGCTCCGGCACTGCCTCTCCCGCCGCGAGCGCGAGCGCGACAACGATCGGACCGACGGCCACGGCCCAGACCGGCAACGATGGCGCAAGGGCAGTTCTGGAGGATGCGGATGCCAACCTGGCCGACATCACCAGCTACCAGTTCAAGATGACTCTTGCCGGGGCCGACTTCGTGCAGACTTTGTCGCTGCTCGGCGCCGCCGACGTAACCGGCACCGCGCCGATCCTCGTGACCGGCACGATCGTGACCGTTCCTGCAAGGGCGGCCGACATCCATATCGCGAGCATCCACATCGTCGAGGTCGACGGCTACGACTACATCGACATGGGGTTGGGCGGCTTCGTCAAGACGCAGATGGTCGACAAGGGCTGGGCCGACCCCGTCTCGCCGGTCACCATGTTCACCTCGGCGATCGATTCCTCGGCGATCGGCGATTTCCTGAAGGTCGGTTCTGAGAACAAGAATGGCGTGGACGCGGATCATTACCAGGCCGGTTCGGGTGCGTTTGACCAGAAAGCTTCGATCCTCGGCATCGCGGGCGCGACCTGGACGGGTGATGTCTGGCTCGCAACGGACGGTGGTTATCCGGTGAGCGTGGCCGTCATCGCCAAGGCCGCCGACGACAGCATCGCCTACGAGATGGCCTTCGACCTCAACAACGTCAACGATCCGTCGAACAGCGTGACCGCCCCGACCAACGTCGTCGGTGCGTAGTCGGTCAGGGGTCATGGCCTCCTATGGCCCGAATGTCCAGTAGCCGACGCAGGCCGCGGTAGATTACGGTGCGCCCCATGGACGAGACTACCCAAATTTGCCCCTGGTGCTCAACTCCGATCCCTCCCGGCGCGGGCGCCTGCCCCAAGTGCGGTGCGCTGGTGGAAGGCGCGACCGCCGCCGAGATTCCCGGGGTGACTGTGGTAGACACAAAGGCGACTCTCGGCGTGCCCGGTGAGGGAATTGTCCCGGACGCTGTTGACGTTCGCGCCATGTACAGGGCGGGTCGTGACGACACCGCGGTCGATATCGAGGCGATCCGGCCTCCGAGCGACGAGGTTCGCCTGGAGATGCGGAGGATCGAGCTCGAGTCCCAGATCGTGAACGCTGGGACCACCGTGATGAACCCGACCGGCGACGAAGCCCTGGAAGTAGGCGAACCTTCCGACGAGGCCATTACGGCCATGGTGGCCGGCCAGCTCGACGAGACGGGGCCCGCCGGCGAGACAGACCTGGCCGAGCTTGCCGCGCCGTGGGAAGACCCCGAACTAGAGCAGCGCGCCGCAACGTGGCCGAAGGCCGGCGACGAGGAGCACTAGGCTCCCGCCCTCACTCGCACCGGGCCCCGACCGGGCGACGCAGCTAGATCAACCGCCCTACCCAGTCGCCGACCGACGGCGGGTGGATGTGAAATGCAGCCTCCTCCGCCAGTCGCTCGGCAGTGCTGGCATCCGGTGCCGTCCCGCTTTCGATCGCGTGGCCGCGGTGGTTCAGCACCATCCAGCGCCAGCTCGTCTCGTCCGTGCAGCGTTCCACGATCAGCTCGTAGCCACCGACGTGGGCTCCCAGACAGACTCTGACGTGGCGTGCCTCGTCGTGCGGCATTGCGTGCCAGCAGCCAATCATCGGCTCACCTCCCAGGCTGCTCCGGCCGAATGGAGCGACTCAATATCGCCCGCCGCCTCGGGGCTGGCAAGAGCCACTCCTCCCCAACGGTCCCCTGGGAACAGCGCGGCGACCGGCCTGCCCCGGCTACCCCTTCGGTTCCACTCCACGTAGCTCGCGCAATCGTGCCACGCTGCCGGAGACGACCAGCGTCTCACCCACTCTGAGGACCCGGTCGGCGGGCGGATTCGCCTCGTAGCTGCGCTCTCCCTGGACGATGGCCAGCACGAAAACTCCGGTGTCCCGCAGGGCGCCCACGGTCACGCCATCGGTGGCGTCGCCCGGCCCAACCTCCACTTCCTCCATCGAGAATGCCAGCTCGCCGTGAGACAGAGCCGCGTCGATGAAATCGACGACGCGCGGCCGGGTCGCCAGTTCTGCCAGGCGATGGCCGGCCATCCTATAGGGGGAGACGACACGATCCGCGCCGGCCTGGATCAGCCGGCCCTCGGAATCGGCCGTGTTCGCCCGCGCGACCACGAAGAGGTTGGGGTTGATCGACCGCGCGGACAGGATGACGTAGACGTTGTGGGCGTCCGAGTCGATGGTCGTGATGAGGCCTCTCGCGCGTTCGATTCCGGCCGCCCGCAGAGTGGCCTCCTCGGTGGCATCGCCTCCGACTTCGAGGAAACCTTCGCGACGGGCCCGGGCGAGCGACTCCGGCAGGACGTCGATGACCACGACCTTCCGGCCGGCGTGAACCAGCTCGCGGGCGACGGTCAGCCCAACACGGCCGTAGCCGCACAGGATGTAGTGGTCCCGGAGCTTGCTCACCGCATCGGCCATTCGCTTTGCCTCCCTCCGTCCGCTGGTCGCTTCAACAACAAGGTACTCGGCCACGATCCCGACCGATCCAAAGATGATCCCGACCCCCGCCAACGCGACGACCATGGTCCAGACCCGGCCCGCCTCGGTCAGCGGCTGAGCCTCGCCAAAGCCGACGGTGGTGAGCGTGGTGACCGTCCCGTAAAGCGCGTCGAGAAGCTGCCAGCTCGGCTCGGTGACGAGGTAGCCCGCCGTGCCTATCGCGATGCATGCGATGACGATGGCCAGCCAGATCCGGACATGTGTGGCTGTGATGATCGTCGGGACGGTCGGTGACGCGAGTGCGACTCGCCGCCGGGCTCCATCGGGGGGAGTCTGCAGGCCAGCCAGCGGCTCGGTCCCGTCGGTCATCGGTCGTACAGCAGGGCCAGGGCCATGGGTGGGTCACCTCGTTCGGTCGGATCGCCGCGATTCTAGCCCCGTCGGGCTGCCGCCAGGTGAACCGCTTTGCAACCCCAGCCGCTCGGCCGGCGCGCGTATGATCGCTCCGGCAACGGCCGGCGCCTCCAACGACGATCGCCGCGCCCCGAGACCCAGCGCCAGTCGCCCAAGCGAGGTGCCGCGATGTCCGACGAGAAGCCCCCAGCCTCAGCTGCGGCCGGTCCGCCCCTGACGCTCGAAATGGTGATCGGCGGCGAGCATGTCGCCGCCCACACCGGCGAGACGCTCGACGTCGTGAGCCCTGTGACCGGACAGACGATCGCCAGAGTGCCGAAGGGCGGCAAGCGCGACGTGGATCGCGCGGTAGACGCCGCCCAGGCCGCCTTCGACGGGGAGTGGCATGCGTGGAGCCAGACCCGCCGCGGTCGGACCCTGGGCCGCTTCGCGACGCTCATCCGCGACCATCTCGAGGAACTCGCCACGACCGAGTCGCGCAACATGGGCAAGCCCATCAGCTCGGCCCGCTGGGAGATCGGCGCCGTGGCCGACGTGATGGAGTACTACGCCGGCGCCGCGAACAAGATCACGGGCGAGACCATCCCCGTCTCCAAGCCCGGCTTCGACTTCACACTGCGCGAGCCGATCGGCGTCGTGGGCCTGATCGTGCCGTGGAACTTCCCGCTCATGCTGGCCAGCTGGAAGATGGGCCCCGCTCTGGCGGCCGGCAACACCGCGATCCTGAAACCCGCCAGTTACACGCCCCTGACCGCGATCCGCGTCGCCGAGTTGGCCCTGGAAGCGGGCTTCCCGCCGGGAGTCCTCAACGTGGTCACCGGCCCGGGCGCCACCGTCGGCCAGGCCATCGCCGCGCACCCCGGCATCGGCAAAGTGGCCTTCACCGGCGAGACGGCCACCGGGCAGGAGATCATGCGGGCCGCGGCGGGCAACGTAAAGAAGATCAGCCTGGAGTTGGGGGGCAAGAGCCCCAACGTCGTCTTCGCCGACGCGGACATCGAACGCTTCGCGGCCGAATCACCGTATTCGGTCTTCGACAACTGCGGCCAGGACTGCTGCGCTCGATCGCGCATCCTCGTCGAGCGCCCCGTCCATGACCGCGTCGTAGAGCTCTTCGCCGCGGCCACGCTCAAGGTCAAGGTGGGCGACCCGGACGACCCGACCACCGAAGTCGGAACGATGGTCAGCTTCCGACAGCGGGAGACGGTGCTCGATTACATACGGATTGGGCGGGAGGAGGGCGCGCGGGTGGTTGCAGGCGGCGGGATCCTCGGTGGACCGGGGTATGCCCAGGGCGCCTACATCCAGCCGACCGTTCTCGACCAGGTGACCTCGCGCATGCGAATCGCCCAGGAGGAAGTGTTCGGGCCGGTCGTGGTGGTCATCCCATTCGACACCGAAGAAGAAGCGATCCGACTGGCGAACGACAGTCCGTACGGCCTTTCCGGCTCGATCTGGACCCGCGACATCGGCAAGGCGATCCGGACGGCGCGGGGCATTCATTCGGGCGTCCTCTCGGTCAACTGCAATTCGAGCGTCCACCCGGAGGCCCCGTTCGGCGGCTACAAGATGTCCGGGATCGGGCGTGAGAACGGCATGCACGCCTTCGAGCAGTACACCCAGATCAAGAACGTCTACATCGATCTGGGATAGCGCCCCCTCCGGAGGCCGACGGCCGAACGCGAGACGACGGCCGAGCGGCGGCTCATGCAATGGCGGATTCGGCCTCAGGCAGCTCGTGCGCCCCCGATCCTGACCGCGTCGAGCAGCGCCCCGAAGCGGGCCCGAACCCTACACAAGGGGACCGGACCGGACGAATGCCACTCTGGCTGTAATGACCATCTACCCATTTGCGTTATGTCTGTGGACGCCGAGACTCTTGGCTGCGACCACAAAGTTGGAGGTGCGGCGAAATGGCAAATGGACAGACTCTCCGGAGGCGGTATCCCGACCTCTCGGGCGAGTCTGTGCCCGGTGCCAGCGACCATGGCGCGTCCGAACCCAGCGCCGCCGGGTCCCGCATCGAATCCGTGAGCGGGTCGACGAAGCAGTCCGCACGCAGGTCGAGGACGGACAGCGGCGGCGGAGCCATGAGCGAGGTGGCCGTCCGGCGCGTTGCGGCCGCCGCTGCCGCGGCCGGTGCGGCATCCGCCGATACGGGACCTGCTGCGGCCGGATCCGCAGGCAATGTCCGCCAGGCTTCGCGGGCTCGCGTCCCGGAGACGGACGCTGCCACGGCCGCTGCCGCTGCCGCTGCCGCGGCTGTCGCAGCGGTCAATGCCGCGATTGCCGCAACGAACGCCTCGCGCGCCGCCACGAAAGCCTTGCGCGCCGCCACGAAGGCCACGCGAGCTGCCAGCGACGCAAGAACCTCGGCCGTGCCCAAGGCGGTGGCCGTGCCCAAGGCGGTGGCCGTGCCCAAGGCGACGGCCCGGCCCAAGCTCAAGGCGCCGTCAAAGGCCTCGGCCGTAGCTGTCGCGGCCGTCGTGCCACTCGCCGATCAGCCGCCCATTGCCCCGGCCGCCGTTCAGCTCGCACCCGCGCCCCAGGCCGCGCCCTACGCGCCGCTCTTCAGCGACGAGCCGTCCGATGCACCCATGGCGGTGTTCGTTGCGGCTGCCGTCTCCGCTCCGGCCGAACCGGCCGCGACTGCTGCCCCGGCTGAAGCGCCGGAGCCATACCGGCCGGTCATCGAGCCGCTCTTCTCCAACGAGGGGATAGTCCGCTGGTCGGTCGCCCATCGACGCAGCTGGCACGCTCGGCTGCGCGCTCAGATCGTCGCGATGGTGGCGGGGCTGGTCGCCGCACGCAGTGCCCTCGCGCAGAGGGCCGGTCCACGCCTCGCGACCGCCACGTCGAGCGTCGGTACCGTACCGGTCGGCAACTCGTTCAGCCACTTCTCCGACACGCGTGCCTTCGCCTGGTTGGCCATGGCCGCTTTGGGGGTCCGCACCGCCCTGGTCTGGCTGGGAGCGGCGGTGGCCGTCGTCGTCCTGCCGGTCGCATTCGGTATCGGGCGAGTGGTCACGCCGCCGGCCACGGTGATCGCGGGTTGGCTGCGGGGTGGCAAGCCCGCGGACGCCGAGCCATACGAGTACGACGGCGAACGCAAGAGGCGCCGCGTTTCGCCCTTCTGGATCCTGTTCACCGCCTTCTATCTGGTGGTTGCGCTGGTCATAGCGGTCAACGTCTTCTTCAGCGCCGGGACCCCATCCGCCTCCAACCCGGCCAACCTCGCGGTGGCTGCGACCCCCACGTCGACGCTCTCGGGAGCGCCTCCGTCCGGTCCGGAAGCCAGCCCCGGTGTCAGCGGTGAGCCGGGCAATCCAGGCCCGGCCGTGGTCGTGGCCAACTCGACGCCGACGATGGCTCCAACGCCGGCACCCACAGTCACGCCCACGGCTAAGCCCACGCCGGTGCCGACCCCCCACCAGGCACCGATCTCCACTCCAAAGCCCACGCCGGTCCCGACACCGGTCCCGACGCCTGTCCCGACGCCGGTCCCGACGCCGGTCCCGACACCGGTCCCGACACCATCGCCACCGCCGACTCTCTTCGTCAGTTTCGAGCCCGACGGCTCAACCTATGCCACGTTCACGGCTACGTCTACAGCCGCGTTGGGCCATTCCTTCATGCTCTTCATCGACACCCTCCCGGGCGCAACGTGCACCCTCGCTGCGCCTCACCACTCCACCAAGAACCTCGGCCAGTCGCCGATCGAGGCGATGGACCCGGGTGCGCCCAGTTTCATCGTGCCATGGGGCAGCCAGTGGGCTTTACCCGACAACACCACGGCGACGGCGACCTGCACCCTCTCCGGCCATTCTGCCAGCGCGAGTAAGAGCGTCTCCATCACCGCTCCGTAGCGCGTCGTACGCCACTCCGCCCGGCGCGGCTCGTGGCGGCGCATCGCGGCAACCCGCTACACTGCCCCGGCGATGAGCAGCCAGATCAGCCGGCGTCCCGCTGGCGTTCCCGAACCCCTGTCCTTGCGCACCGTCCTCAGCCTTGCCGCGGGCAAGGCCGCGGCCCGCGCGACCCGCCTCGTCGGCCGGGGCGGCGGTACGGCCATAACCGGAATGGTGGCCCGCCGGGTCGACCCGAACATCCTGGACAAGCTGGTACGGCGCGCGGGGGTTCCGGTCGTGGCCATCACCGGCAGCAACGGCAAGACGACGACCGCCAGGTTCACCGCGGCGCTGCTTCGAGGGGAAGGCATCACGGTTGCCCACAACTCGGCCGGCGCGAACCTCGTCCAGGGCGTGACCAGCCTCGCGGTCGGGGCCGCCGACTGGCGCGGCCGTCTCCCCGAGGGAGTGCTTGTCGCCGAGGTGGACGAGGGGGCGCTGCCCATGGTGGCCCCGGAGACGATGCCGCGGGCGCTTCTCGTCACCGACCTGTTTCGCGATCAGCTGGATCGGTTTGGCGAGATCTACGCGGTTGCCGACGCCATCGAATCGGTCGCGATAGCCCTCCCCGCGGACTCGGCCCTCGTCGTCAACGCGGACGATCCGATGGTCGCCACGCTGGCCGAGAAGCGAGAGGGCCGGCGCGTCACCTTCGGCTTCGGCATCAAGCGCTCCACGGACCGGATAACGCGTGCCGCCGACACGATCCGTTGTCCGCGATGCCAGGCAGACCTGAATTACCGCTATGTCTACTTGAGCCACATGGGCGATTACAGCTGCCCGAAGTGCGGGTTCGCCCGCCCAAAGACGGACGTGACCGTGACCGCGCTCGATGTGCTGGGACTGGATCGAACGCGCTGCGAGATCCGGACGCCGACCGGCAAGCTGACGGTCGAAATCCCGCAGTCGGGCGTGCACATCGCCTACGACGTCGCCGCGGCGGTCGCGATCCTGGTGGGCCTGGACATCTCGCTCAAGCATGCCGCCGAGTCGCTGGCTTCGGTCGGTCCGGCATTCGGGAGGCTCGAGAAGATCGACGCGGACGGCGTGGCGGTCTTCCTCGCCTTCGCCAAGAACCCGACCTCGTACAACACGACCCTTCGAGCGCTTGCCACGGAGGATGAGCCACGCCAGCTGCTTATCGCCGCCTCGAACACGCTCGTCGACGGCGAGGACTTCGGCTGGTTGTGGGACGTCGACTTCGAGTCGATGGCGCCCAAGGTCGAACGAGTGGTCGTCTCTGGAACTCGTGCCGACGAGCTGGCCAACCGGCTCCACTACGCCGGCATCGGGTCGGGGAAGTTGACCGTGATCGAGGACCGGCCGGCCGCGCTGGACGAAGCGCTGGGTCATCTGCCGATGAGCGGGCGGCTGGTGATTCTGTCCGGCTACACGCCGCTGATCGAGCTGCGCAACGAGATGAGTCGCCGGGGCTGGGCCGGGAGATACTGGGCCGTATGAGCGAGCAGAAGGGCGCGAAGCCCGCGGTGAAGACGGGCGCGAAGCCCGCGGCGAAGGCTCCTGCGACACGTAAGGGCGTCCCCGCCATGGCCCCCAAACAGGCTACCGCATCGAGGACGGCCAACCCGGTCGAGTCCGTCCCTCCGGTCGAATTGATCCTTCCGAACCTTTCGGTCGACTCGATTCAGCAAGCCAGGCCGGTCCAGCCCGTGGAAGCCCCTCCTTCGACCAGGCCGGCCCGTTCGAGCCGTTCGACCCGTTCGACCCGTTCGGTCGATCCGGTGACTCCAGCCCAGGCTGCGGCCCCGCGCCAGGGCCGGGCCAGCCAATCGGCCGACCACAAGCCCCTGCGTATCGCCCACCTGTACCCGTCGCTGCTCAACGTGGCCGGAGACGGCGGCAACCTCATCGCCATCGCCCGCCGGGCAGAGTGGCGGGGCATCCCCGTGGAAAGCGTGCCGGTGGAGAAGGGCGAAACGCCGGACTTCCGTAGCTTCGACATCGTCCTCTTCCATGGTGGTCAGGATGTGGAGATGGCGGTCGCCGCGGACGATTTCGCGCACAAGGCGCCGTCGCTGCGCGAGGCGGCGGCCGATGGCGTGGTCGTCTTTGCCGTGTGTGCCGGGTTGCAGCTGCTCGGCCACCGCTACGTATCGAATGCCGGCGAAGTGATGCTTGGCGCCGGCATCCTGGACCTGGAGACGCGTGGCGGGGCGCGGCGCTTCATGCAGCATGCCGCCTGCGAGGTCACCATCGACGGGGCCACCGAGACGGTCGTGGGCTTCGAGAACCACTCCGGCCTGACGCGGCTCGGACCTGGCTGCGAGGCCTTCGGTCGAGTGATCGCCGGGGCCGGCAACAACGGCGAGGACGGGCTTGAGGGCGCGCGATGGCGCAACGTCTTCGCCACGTACCTGCACGGGCCGTGCCTGCCGAAGAACCCGTGGCTGACCGATCAGCTAATCCGCCTCGCCGTGGGCCGCGCCGAGGGCATGGTGGCGGCCAACGTTCCCCTGGCGCCGCTCGACGACCAGTTGGAGCGCCGCGCCCACGATGTGGCCCTGGCCAAGGCGATGGCCAACCGTGGCCACCGGACGGCGTTGGAGCCGGCAAAGCTCGTCCGGGGCCAGACGGTCGGGTAGTTCGGCGGCTGGGGGCAGGGCAGGGCTGCGGTATCAGGCCGAGGCGTCAGGCTATCGGCTCGTCCATCTGGGTAAGCCCGACGATGTTGCCCTCGGAGTCCTTGAACCATGCCGACCGACCGACCGGGGTCTTGACGACCCCGTCCACGGTCTTGAAGTCCGTCATGTCGTATTCCTCGAAACGGATGCCGCGACCCTTCAGCTCGGCGACCGTCGCGGCTATGTCCGTCACATCGAATCCGTACGCCGTCGCCCGGTTGGTGCCGGCGCCGGACGACAGGAAGAGCAGGAACCAGGTGTCCCCGGTTCGATAGACGACTCCGGCTGGAGTCACGCGGTCGGGCACGAAGCCCAGGGTCTCTTCGTAGAATTGTCGAGCCCGGGCCAGGTCGCTGGCCGGAACTGTCGTGTGGACCGGGAAGTCGCGCAGCATGGAATTGGTCCTCGCAGTGGCAGGATTGGAGGGAGAGAGCGTGCCTCAGGCGCAGCCGCGTTACCAGCTTCCGCCTGCCTGACGCAACGCCTTGCCTCGGGACCGCCGCGAACCCGCAGGCCGGCGGCCGCGCTAAAGCTCCTGGCGGCGGAAAGTCACCCAGGTGACGCCGAACAGCACCGGAACCAGGGCCAGGTTGAAGAGGATAGGGCCGAGGATGAAGCCCGGGTCGTAGCCCAGGAGGATGTCCCGTGCCGGCGTTCCGAGCGAGGATGGCATGTACGGCCCGATCACCGGGAGGGCACCCACGATACCCAGCACCAGGAGTGCCACCAGGCCGATCCCGGCGGCGGCGATGGCGGACCGGGTCAGTGTGCTACCGAGCATCGTGATCGCGGCGAAGATGACGAGTATCCACCACAGCATCAGCGACATCGCAACGTAGCCACCGAGCGCGAACGGCGCGGGGTAGAGAAGCGCCACGTAGACGTAGGCGAGTCCGCAGCCAAGGACGACGGCGAATCCCAGGTTGAGTGAGATGGCGACCAGTTTCGCGGCCAGGAACGCCGCTCGCGACGCAGGCTTCGTCAGGAGCATTCCGGCCGTGCCGCGCTCCTTCTCCCAGGCCACCGAACCCATGGCCAGGAGCAGCGCGCAGATGATCCCGAACTGCGACAGGTTCTTCAGGATCTGGGCGGCGGCGCCATCCAGGGACGGTGGTGGAACCTGGAAGGTCATGCCGCCGCTTTCACTGCCGATAGCGTCGAAGAGTTGCTTCATGAAGCGGTCCGTCAGCGGTCCCAGGATGCCGAAGAGGACGAAGACCGCCGCCACCGAGACCAGCCGGCCTGTGCGGAATTGCTCGCGCAGCTCCTTGCGCAGCAGGACGCCGAAGCCCATCATCGTTGACCCCTTCCGTCCAAACCCGTCACAGGGATCTCAACCGGCGGTGCGACGGCCGGGCCGCCCGACGCGACCAGGCGCAGGAAGACGTCCTCGAGGCTGGGCCGCGCACGTTCGTAGCGGACCAGGTTGACCCCGCTCGAGGCGACCAGCGGCAGTATCGCCGGGCCCGCCACCTTGGGGTCATTCACGAATACGCGAACCGTGTCCGGCGTCGTCTGGACGTCATGCGTCCAGGGCTGCCCGCGCATGACGTCGGCCAGCCGGTCGATCGCCCCGTCCTGCCTCGGCTCCGGGACCAGCTCGTAGACTGGCTGCGCGTATCGGTCGAGCAGCTCGTCTATGGGCCCTTCCACGACGAGATGACCGACGTTGAGGATGGCCACGCGGTCGCAGACGCGTTCCACGTCGTTGAGGATGTGAGTGCTCATGAAGACGGTGGCCGTTCCGCGCAGGCGGGAGATGATCTCCAGGACGTCGCGCCGCCCCTCCGGATCGAGCGAGCTGACGGGTTCGTCCAGGAAGAGAACCCGTGGTTGGTTGATGATCGCCTGACCGATGCCGAGGCGCTGGCGCATGCCGCCCGAGTAGCCGCCGATGCGGCGGTGCGCGGCGTCTTGCAGACCGACTATCTCGAGCACCTCGCCGACGCGCTGCCGCAGTTCCGCCCCGTGCAGGCCGTGCAGTTCGCCGACCATATCCAGGAGTTCACGGCCCTTCATCCAGGCGTAGAAGCGCGGATCCTGGTCCAGGTAGCCGATGTTCCGGGCAAGACCTCCGCCCGAACCGCCGATCGTCACTCCGGCCACCTTGCCCGTGCCGTCGGTCGCGGTGGCGAGGCCGGTCAGGAGCCGAAGGGTAGTCGTCTTGCCCGCGCCGTTGGGGCCCAGGAAGCCGAAGATGCTGCCGCTCGGAACGACCAGGTTCAGATGGTCGAGGGCGACGACACCGCCGTAGCGTTTGGTCAGATTCGTGGTGGCGACGGCCGCGTCCGTGGTGGCGGACAGAGTCGGCCACGTCGACAGGATGGTCGCGATCGAGCCGGACGGCGCCGAACCCACGCCGCCCGTCTCCGCGCCGCGAGATTCGTCGCGGCCGACGAAGAAGTAGATCAGCGGACCGATGATGTTGACGAAGAAGATGACGAGGGCCCAGATGATCTTGTCGCCCTTGACGCGGCGATCCTCCTGGAAGAGGTCGTACAGGGCGTACAGCATCATGCCGACCTGAACGATCACGAACGGCAGGACCACCAGGGCGATCGTCGGAGCATCCATATGCGCTTAGTCTCGCACGAGCAGCTCTGTTCTTGCCGGGCGGCCGTGCGTAAACTTGACGTCGGGCGGGTCGCAGATCGGCCCTCGTTACCGAGATCGAACTGCCGCGGAACCCACGGCGGCGCTTGTCCAGGGAGGATCGGCGTCGAGAAAGGCCCGGAGAGCCCAGCGTTGTCAGACGCCGAGGTTACGACGCCAACCGGACTGGGCGAGAGCGAGGCAGACCGCCTGGCCCGCATGTATCTCGTCCTGTCGCGCACCAACCGAGCCATCGAGCATGCGCAGGACGAACCGTCGCTCCTCCAGGAGGCCTGTGAGGTCATCGTCGAGGTCGGCGGCTTTCTCATGAGCTGGGTGGGGGTAGTAGACGAGAAGGCCGGCGCGGTCAGGCCGGCGGGATGCGCCGGCCACGACGACGGGTACCTCGACCTGCTCGGGATCAGTTTGGAGGGGGTCCGGTCCGAGGGGCCCACGGGACAGGCTCTTCGTCAGCGTCGCACGGTCATCTGCGACGACATCTCGACCGATCCGCGGATGGAACCCTGGCGCGCGGAGGCGCTCAATCGGCGCTATCGATCCTCGATCGGTCTGCCGCTGGCGAAGGGAGACACGCTGTTTGGTGTCCTGACCATCTACGCCGACCGGGTTGACAGGTTCGACGCCGGAGAAATCGAGTTGCTCGAAGAGCTCGCTCGCGACGTCTCCGTCGGGCTGGCCTCGCTCGAGGAGGTCGCCGAGCACAGGCGCGCCGAGGCCGCGCTGACGGTGTCGGAAACGAGGTTCCGTGCAACAGCGGAAACGCTCATCGACCCATTCGTCATCCTGCGCGCGGTTCGTGACAAGGGCGGCAGAATCGTCGACTTCGTCTACGAGTTCGCGAACGAGGCGGCGTGCGTAGCCAACCATGTCAGCCGGGAGGATCTGATCGATCGCCGTCTCCTGGATCTGCTGCCGGAGCATCAGAGCGCGGGATTGATCGAGATGTATGCACGGACGGTCGAAACCGGCGAGCCGCTTGTCCTGGACGACCTCCAATACACGGATTCCTGGGACGGCGAGAGGATGGAGCGAGTCTTCGACATCAGGGCCAGCAAGCTGGGCGACTCGATCGCCTACACCTGGCGCGACGTCACCGAGCGACGTGCGGCGGAGCGCAGGCGTGCCGATGAGTTGGAGCAACGAGTCTCGGAGCGAACGGCCGAGCTGGAGGCGGCACGCGAGCGGGCGACGGAAGTGGCCAGGTTCAGCACGGCGATGTTCTCGATCGCTGACCGCAAGGGTGTCGGCAAGGCGCTCCTCGAGACCGTATCTCGGGTCAGTGGAGCGGTGGACGGCCTCGTGGCCCTCGTGGAACCGCAGACGGAGAAGCTCACCGATATCGGCTCCTTCGGCCTTCCGCGGGACGCGGTCGACCGCGTCACAACGTCGCCGTCTTCCACGAGAACGCCGATTCGCGACGCGGTCTTGTCTGCCCGGCCGATCGTGATCGAGGACGCTCACGCCTTCACAGCGCGATACGGCAAGCTTGCTTCGATCGTCCCCCAGACTCGCAACAGAGCTCGAGTGGCGTTTCCCCTGCGCGCCGGGGAAACGAACATCGGCGGCGTGACGCTTGGATTCAAGCCTCGGCGATTCGACGAGCACGAGCTGGACTTCTTCCTGTCACTGGCGAACGCGGCCGCCCACACCCTCGAGCGCATGCGCCTATCGGAGGCTGAGCGTGAGGCCAGGGGAATGCTCGACACCGTCGTGGCCCAGATGCCCGTGGGCGTCACCGTCGCGGGCCGTGACGGTCGGCTCCTGTATCGCAATGCGGCGCTCGACCGGATCATGCTGGGGCCTGGGGTCACGCGTTCCGGCCGCGATTCCTGGACCCTTCTCCGCCCCGAGGGCAGCCGGCGAGGTCCCGAGGACTGGCCCGGAGCGCGCAGCATGGCGACGGGGGAACTCGTGGTCAACGAGGAGATCCCATTCGTGAGGGCGGACGGCGCGGCGGCGGTGATCAGCCAGACGAGCGCCCCGGTGCTCGACGAGGCGAACGAGATCGTCGGCGCGGTCGTCGTGACGCTCGACGTGTCCGAACGCAAAGAAGCCGAGCAGGTGCGAGACGCTTTTTTGGGCGTCCTTTCGCATGAATTGAGGACGCCGGTCACGACCATCTACGGCGCCGCTCAGTATCTCGTGGCACGTGGCGATCGCCTGGACCCTGGGGTGCGGAATGAACTGGCGGAAGACATCGTGGCCGAGTCGGAGCGCCTCGACCGGATGGTGGATGACCTGCTGGTCCTTGCTCGCGCGGAGCGAGGCGTGGATCTCACGGCGCACGGCGCGGCTCTGGTGCAGCACGTCCTGCGAACCGTCGTCGATTCCCTGACCTCCGCGTGGCCCGACCGGCATTTCACCTGCGAGATCCCCGAAGGTGTTCCGCCCATCACCGGTGACGAGGGCTATCTCGAGCACGTGCTGAGGAATTTGCTGGGCAACGCGGCCAAGTACGGGAAGCGCGACGTCATGGCGCGTGTCGTGGTCCGCAGCGACACAGTCGCCGTGACGGTCCTCGATGATGGGCCGGGCGTGGATCCGACGCAGCAGGAGCGCATCTTCGAACTATTCGCCCGTGTCGAGGCGACCAGCAGACTCCCCGGTGCGGGCATCGGCCTGTTCGTCGTCCGGCGCCTCGTGGAGGCGATGAGCGGGCGCGTGACGGTCGCGAATTGACCGGAGGGCGGGGCGGCCTTTACCGTCACGTTGCCCCGTTACGTGGAGACGGCCGAAAGCTAGCGGCCGTTCGGCTCGGGGGCCGCGTCAGGCGGGCAGGCCGGGTGGCTCGGGGAGCGGCAGGTCCGGGCGGACTCGTGCCACCCAATCGCGCAGGGCCGCGCGGCTCGTCTCGAAGGCGATCGCCGTCCACGGGATCTCGTCGGGGGCGAAGGGCCGCGTTTCGAGAGACTCGGGCGTCGTGCGTGACACTCCTCCCACGATTCGCGCCTGGAAGGCCACGACCACCACGGCCGCCGGCACGCGCGAGTAGAGGCCCACGATCTCGCCCGGCTCCACCAGCAGGCCGGTCTCCTCCTGCGTCTCGCGTACGGCAGCCTCGCGAACCGTTTCGTCCACCTCGAGGAAGCCACCCGGCTGGGCCCAGAGCCCGCGCGCGGGCTCGATACCGCGCCGGATCAAGACAACCTCGCCCCGCTCGGTCACCGGCAGTGTCGTTACCACCAGGCGCGGGTTGACGTAAGTGACGTGGCCGCAGACGGAGCAGGAGAAGCGGCTGCGCTCCTCGCCCTCGACCGGACCGAAATGGAGCTGGCCGCCGCAACGCGAGCAGTGACGGAGAATCGGCTCGAGCCAATCGGGGATGCCGCCGGGCCCGAAGGGGACGTCTCTCATCGTCTGCCCGGTTCCCGCCGGACTGCCGCCGGGCCTATCCGGCACCCCCCAGCCCGCTGTTCGATTCGTCCGTCTCGATGGCCCGGGTCTGGGCCTGGCGGAATGCGTGCAGCCGACCCCGCAGTCCCGGATCGCCAAGCGCGAGGATTTCCGCGGCGAGCAGGGCCGCGTTCTCCGCGCCGCCGATCGCCACCGTGGCCACGGGGATCCCCTTGGGCATCTGGACGATCGAAAGAAGGGAATCGAGCCCGCCCATCACTTGCGTCGGCATCGGGACGCCGATCACGGGGAGGATCGTCTTCGCCGCCACGACGCCGGGGAGGTGCGCCGCGCCTCCGGCCCCGGCGATGAAGACGCGGATGCCCCGCCCCTCGGCGTCGCCGACGAAACGGAATAGCAAGTCCGGGGCCCGGTGGGCCGAGATCGCCCGCAGCTCGCAAGGGATGCCCAGCCTGCCGAGCAGTTCGACCGCCTTCTCCATGACAGGGAAGTCCGATCGGCTGCCGCAGACGATCGCCACCCGCCCGGTGCCGATGTCCGGTTCGGTCATCTCGTCCTCCAGCTGGCTGGTCGCGCCTCGAAGAGGATTATGGCGCCCCGAGCATCGATGCGCGGCCGCGGTGCCTCGCCGTCATCTACTCGCACGGCGGACGTGGTTCTGTCGGCCTGCTATCGACCGCCCAGTCGGATCATGACGATCGAGATTTCGTAGAGCCCGTACATGGTCACGGCCATCGCGATCGGGCTTACGAAGTCCGCTCCGGGTGTGATGAGCGTTGAGATGATCGTCACGGTCAGGATCGCCATGCGCCGCGACCTGCGCAGCTGCGCGGACGTGATCAGACCTACTTTCGAGAGGAGGACCAGGATGATGGGGAACTCCATCACCAGGCCAAAGGCCAGGAAGAGCGTGGTGACGAAGCCGAAGTAGGCATCCGCCGTCAGCATCAGCTCCAGGTCCTTCGACTGGAAGCCATAGAGGAAGCCGGACGCGTACGGGAGAATGAAGTACGCCAGGCCCACGCCTATGACGAAGAAGACGAGCGCAAGAGGCACCCACGGTCGAGCCGCCGACCTCTCGCGGTCGGTCAACCCCGGTGAGATGAACCGCCAGAGCTGAAACAGGATCACCGGCATCGACAGGATCACTCCGGCCACGACGGCGACCTGGAATTTGATCATGAAAGGTTCGGTCAGACCGAGGGCGATCAGGGGCTTGTCCGTCGGAAGCGGTGCCTTGAGGACGTGGATGATCTCGTCGCTGAGGATGAAGCCCACGATCGTGCCGGGCAGGAGCGCGAAGACGCTGATGAATATCCGATTGCGCAGCTCGATGAGGTGGCGGCCCAGAGGCATCTCGCCCGGCGGTGGCTTGGGCGGACGATCGTGTCGACGCCGGAACGGCAGGCGGAGCCGACGACCCGCTGGGGCGGTACCCGGGACGGACGTCGATATGGCCGCGGCCGTATCGGCCGGGGCGGAGTAACTCTGAAGTTGGGCGTTGGGGTCCATCGTCAGCGGCAAGTGTAGCCGCGAGGAGGTTCGAGCCGCCGAGGCCGCCGAGGGCAGGCTCGCGAACCGAGAGTCATCCGTCCAGCGAGACGGGGCTCGCGCCGTCGACCGCTGTTGTCACAAAAACCCTCCCCGTCAGACCCGTCCGTTTGGGATACTCCGCCAGGACTCGCTCCCGAACTGCTTCCTCGGCGCCGATGCGGACGAGATTGACGGTGCAGCCACCGTAACCGGCACCGGTCATGCGGCTGGCGACGACGCCGGGGACCCCGCGGGCGATCTCCACCATGGCGTCCAGCTCGGGTGAGCTGACCTCGAACAGGTCGCGCAACGAGTCGTGCGAGGCGGCGAACAACCGGCCGAGGGCGTCGTAGTCGCCGTCGCGCAGGGCTGCGACCGTGGCCATGACCCGGGCATTCTCGCGCACGACGTGCTCGCATCGGCGTGCGACCAACTCCGGGAGCCGGCTGCGGTTGCGTTCCAGCATCGCCTCGTCCACGTCGCGAAGTGATTCGACCCCGGGCTCTCGCTCGGCGATCAGGCGGGCGCCGCGCTCGCACTCGGATCGCCGAGCGTTGTAGGAAGTCGCGTCGAGACTGTGGGGCGATCCGGTTTCGCAGACGACGATCGATAGCCCCGCGGGCATTGGTGTCGCTTCGAACTCGTTGCTGCGGCAGTCGATCAGCAGTGCGTGGCCCTCACGACCGGCAGCGCTGGCGAACTGGTCCATGATCCCGCAGTTGACGCCGACGTAGGCGTTCTCGGCTCGCTGGGCCAGGGCGGCCATCTTCGCCGGTGTCCGTCTCGGTTCACCCGGAACCGCCAGCGCCCACGTGGATGCCATCTCGAGCGCGGCAGACGAGCTCAGGCCCGATCCGACCGGGATCGTCGAATTGAGCACCCCGCGGAAGCCCCGCAGCGGCAGGTTGGATTCGCGCATCGCCCAGGCGGTCCCGGCCACGTAGTCGATCCAGGACCTGGTTCTTGGAACCTTGGGCGATAGGTCGTCAAAAGCGAACGACCGTGTTTCGCTGAACTCCGCCGAGGTCAGTTCGACGGCCGGCTTGTCCCAGGGCTCGAGGGCCATCCAGATCTCGCGATCGATGGCGGCAGGCAGCACGAATCCCTCGTTGTAGTCCGTGTGCTCGCCGATGAGGTTGACGCGACCCGGAGCGCGGACGAGCACCGCCTGGCCGGATCCTCCGAGCCGGGCTCGCAGGTCGGCGGCACGCGCTGCCGGCGGCAGATTCTCCGGGGTCACGTCACTCATCCTCTTGGTTCCTTCCGTCGGCGGTAGCCGGTCGGTCGCGCGAGACGCCGCAAGCGAGTGCCCCCCGTCAGCCGGGCTCCTGGAATCTGGGTCGGAATTGAGATCCGCACCTCGCCCGTGAGGATTTCCGAGCTACCTCCGCTCCTCGGGCGGGCCGTCCACGATGGGCGCCGGTTGCGGGTAGCCGGGTTGCGGGTGGCCGGGTTGCGGGTAGCCGGGTTGCGGGTAGCCGGGTTGCGGGTAGCCGGGTTGCGGGTAGCCGGGTTGCGGGTAGCCGGGTTGCGGGTGGCCGGGTTGCGGGTGGCCGGGTTGCGGGTAGCCGGGTTGCGGGTAGCCGGATTGCGGGTAGCCGGCGGAAGCAGGGGCGGGCGGCGTGGGGGCGAGGCCGACGGCGGGCTGATACGGCATCGAGGCGGGTGGCGCCTGAACGGGCGACGGATAAGCCGGCTGCGGAACCGTGGACGCCGGCATGCCGTAGCCCTGCTGGGCTGGGTAGAACGATTGAGCCGGCGGCTGTGCCTGGGGAGCCGGCGGCTGTGCCTGAGGCGCCGGTGCGGCCGGCTTGGCGGCGCCGGTAAGCGACCCGAGAACGTCTCCCGACATCCCGGAGGCTTTCTGGAATTCGCGGATGCTCTTGCCGATCGCGGCGCCGACCTCCGGAAGCTTCCCGGGTCCGACCACGATCAGGGCGATGACAACGATGATCAACAGGTGCGCGGGTGAAAGGCCAGCCATGAGTCTCTCTCTCCTGTTACTCCTCGCGGCCGAGCCACGGGCAAATCAGTCTATCTGCTGAGTGGGTGTGGGCTCGCGGCCCGCATGGCCGACCTCAGCCTGTCCGCGGCAACCTCTGCGGTGATGTCCCGCTGTGGTTCGGAAAGCAGCTCGTAGCCGACCATGAACTTGCGAACCGTCGCCTGGAGAAGCGGCGGATAGAAATGGGCGTGAAGCTGCCAGTAGGGCCTGTCCTTCCCGTCGAACGGCGCCTGGTGCCATCCCATCGAGTACGGGAACGGCTCGTCGAACAACCCGTCGTATCCGCGCAGCAAGCCGGTCAGCATCTCCGCAAGTGAGTTCCTCTGCCGGCCGTCCAGGTCTGGGATTCGAGAGACCGGCGTTCGCGGAATAACCAGTGTCTCGAACGGCCAGGCAGCCCAGAACGGCACCACGACCAGCCAGTCGGAGTCGCTCGCAAGCTCCCTCGGCCCGCCGATCTCCTGTTCGGAATAGTCAAGGAGGAGCCTGCGCCCGGTTGCCTCGAAATGGCGCCTCTGGGTTGAGTCTTCCTTCACCGCCTCCATCGGCAGGACGTCGCCGGCCCAGATCTGACCGTGAGGGTGTGGGTTCGAAGCACCCATCGCGGCGCCGCGGTTCTCGAAGACCTGCACCCACGGGAAGCTCTGGCCGAGCGCGGTCGTCTCGCCGGCCCACAGGTCCACGACCTGGCGGGCCTGACTCGTGGTCATGCCCGAGATGCTGAGATCGTGACGCGGCGAAAAGCAGATGACCTTGCACGTGCCGCGCTGGCTCCTGGCTCGAAGCAGACCGTCGTCGATCTCGGCCGCCGGCGAGTCCGGATGAAGAGCGGGGAAGTCGTTGGCGAATACGAACGTGGACTCGTACTGCGGGTTGCGCTCTCCGCCCACCCTGAGATTTCCCGGGCACAGGTAGCAGGTCGGGTCGTAGGCGGCCATCTCCCGGGCCGGTTGGGCCTCTTCGACGCCCTTCCACGGCCGGTTGGTCCGCTCGGCGGACACCAGCAGCCACTCGTCGGTAAGCGCGTTGTAGCGCCGGTGCGGCTGCTCGATAAGCTGAGGGGCGGCTTCGTCGCTCATCCGTGGCCCTCTATCCGGGCCGGAGGGGATTCATGCCCGTCCCCGCCCTCGATGGTGCGGACCTCACCGCTGGCCACGTCGACGAGCATCAGCCTTCGAACGGACGCGGCGATCTGGCTGCGGGCCGCTGACTCGAGTCCTGTGTCGGTGATGATCGTCTCAGCTTGCTCGAGCCTGGCCACCGAGCTGATGCCGATGGTTCCCCATTTGGTGTGGTCGGCCACGACGACCAGATGCCTCCCGGAGTCGATCAAGGCCCGGTTCGTCTCCGCCTCGAGGATGTTCGGCGTCGTGAAACCCGAGCGCTGATCGATGCCGTGGGTGCCCATAAATACCGTGTCGACATGGAGCGAGCGGATCACGTCGACCGCAAACGGCCCGACGAGAGCGTCAGACGGAGTCCTGACGCCGCCGCTCAAGATGATGGTCTGGTCCGGACGGCCGTCCCGGTGGAGTACCTCCGCCACCGGCACCGAGTTGGTGAGAACGGTCAGGCCGGGGATGTCGTTGAGTCGCCTCGCCAGCGCGAAAGTCGTGGTACCTGCCGAGAGGGCGATCGCGGTGCCGGGGACTACCAGAGTCGCGGCGGCTCCGGCGATGGCGTTCTTCTCGTTCTGCAGCAGGGTGGACTTCAGCGCGAATCCCGGTTCGAACAGCGAGCTGCCTTCGATGGCCGCCGCGCCGCCGTGCACCTTCTCGAGTAAGCCTCGGTCGTGGAGGAGCTCGAGGTCGCGGCGAATCGTCATGTCCGAGACGCCGAGCGCGTTGACGAGGTCCGCGACTCGGACGGCTCCGCGCTCTCTGACTTGCTCCAGGATCAGGGCCTGACGCTGACGTGCCAGAGCCGGTCTCCTGGCAGTCAAGTCCAAAGCCCGCCTGACCTCGGGCGCATTGACCGCCCGATTCGACTGCATCTTCGCGCCTTCCTCGCTCCATGGCCGGCCAACCCTGGCCGCCCCGGATAATCGTGCCGCACCAGCACGAGCAAGTCAACGTCTTTCAACATTTTCCGACAATATGTCGTGTTCAACCCCTTGACACCCCCCGGAGGATTGGCCGACAATCGCGTAATCCTGTTGGTTCATGTTGAACACCGGACGACAGGCCAAACAGGGAGGAGTAGGGACATATGCCCGATATCGAAGGACAAGTCACTCGCCGCGAGGTTCTGAAGAAGGGCCTGTTGGGCGCAGCCGGACTTACCGTTCTGCCTGCCGTCCTCGCAGCGTGCTCTTCCAGCACGGCCAGCCCCACCGCCGCGGGTGGACTTGGCCAACTCACCGGCGCGCTCAAGGTCGGAAGCAACCACTCCGACGCGAGCGAGCTCAAGGGCATGCAGGACATCAACGCCGCGTTTGCGACCGCGACGGGCCTCACGCCCACTCTGAACACCGTCGACCACAACACGTTCCAGGACCAGATCAACAACTACCTCGGAACGACGCCGGACGACGTCTTCACCTGGTTCTCCGGCTTCCGGATGCGGTTCTTCGCGTCCAAGGGCCTGGCCACTGCGATCGACGACGTCTGGGCCGACGTGGGGAGCAACTTCACCCCAGGCTTCACGACGGCCGCGACCGGCAACGACAGCAAGGTCTACGGCATCCCGGTCGACTACTACCCGTGGTGCGTCTTCTACCGGAAGAGCCTTTTCACGGACAAGGGCTACACCGTCCCCGCGACCTGGGACGACTTCATCACCCTCTGCGAGAAGATGAAGACCGATGGCCTCACGCCGATTGCCTTCGCCGACAAGGACGGCTGGCCGGCGATGGGCACGTTCGACATCCTCAACCTGCGGCTGAACGGCTACGACTTCCATGTCGGTCTCATGACCGGCCAGGAGAAGTGGACAGACCCGAAGGTCACGGCCGTGTTCCAGCAGTGGGCCAAGCTCATCCCCTACTACACCAGCGGTTTCTCCGGCCTGACCTGGCAGCAGGCGTGCGACACGCTCGTCCAGAAGAAGTCCGGCCTGTTCTTCCTTGGCCTGTTCATGACCGGTGAAGTGTCAACGGTCGACAGCACCGCTGTCGCCGACATCGACTTCTTCCCGTTCCCGTTCCTGGGCAACAGCTTCGATGCCGAGAAGGCGCTCGACGCCCCGATCGACATCTGGATGATGAGCGCGAAGTCGCAAACGCTCCAGGCCGACATGACCAACGCGAAGGCGTACTTGTCCTTCTGGGCCAAGGGCACCACGCAGGTCCTCATGTACAAGGCCAACAACGGGTTCATCCCGGCTGCAAGTGACGCCGATACGACTCAGTACGACGTCCTGACTCAGAAGGCTGTCTCGATCGTGAGCGCGGCCCAGAAGATCACTCAGTTCCTCGATCGCGACACCAGGCCGGACTTCGCCGGCGCCAACGGCATGCAGAGCTTCCTCCTCAAGTTCCTCCAGGATCCGACTCAGGACCTCCCAACCCTGCAGAAGTCGATCCAGGACTTCTGGGACGCGCTGCCCGCGTACGCCGGCTAGCAACTAGGACATCAAGCGGCTAGGATGCGGTTCGATGTCCGAATCAACGCCTGACGTTGTCGCTCCCGCCCCGGGGATCTCCCCCGGGGCGGGAGTCGTCGCGCCCAAGAGACGCCGGGGGCACTACAGCCTCCTGACCCGCCGCGACAAGGTCCTGCTGACCTTGATGGTGGGAGTCCCGCTGTTCGTCTTCGTCGCCTTGATCTGGATGACGACGCTGGCGTCCATCGCTCTGTCGTTCACGGACTGGAACGGCTTCGATCCGATCCGCTACGTCGGCCTCGACAACTACACGCAGCTGTTTACGACATACCCATTCTTCTGGCCGGCCGTCTTCCACAACCTGCTGTGGCTGCTCATCTTCGTCTTCTTCGCCACGCCGATGGGGATCCTGCTGGCGGTATGCCTGGACCGCCAGATAAGAGGGTCGTGGTTCTACCAGACCGTCTTCTTCACGCCAGTCGTTCTCTCCCTGGCCGTCGTCGGATTCATCTGGGAGCTGCAGTACTCGCCGATAGCGGGTAATGGCTTCATCGACAGCGTCCTCGCGGGGACCGGCCTCATGAGCCCGAACAGCACTCCTAACTGGCTGGGCGACCCTTCGATCAACATCTTCGCCGTGATCATTGCCGCCAGCTGGCGCCATATCGGCTACATCATGGTCCTCTACCTGGCAGGCCTCAAGAGCGTCGATCCTTCGTTACGTGAGGCCGCGGCCATGGACGGAGCGAACGAGCGCCAGACCTTCTTCTACGTGGTCTTGCCGGTGATGGCGCCCATCAACATCGTGATCGTGGTCGTGACCGTGATCGAATCGCTGCGGGCCTTCGACATCGTCTACATCATCAACCACGGCAAGAACGGCCTGGAGCTGCTGTCCACGCTCATCACCAACAGCGCCCTGAGCGAGGCGAGCTTGATCGGCTTTGGATCGGCCATCGCGGTCGTGCTGCTCACCGTCGCCCTCGTTCCGATCGTGGTGTACCTGTCTCGCGTCTTGAGAACGGAGGAGCAGTGAGCGTCAGCTTAATGGCGGGTCACCGCCCGAAGGGCAACCGCCTCCGGCGCCGGCTTCAACGTGCCGGGCTTCACCTGTTCCTGAGTACCCTCGCCTTCATCTTCGCCTGGCCGCTGATATACGCGGTTTACATGTCGTTGAGGCCGTACGGCGAGATCGTCCTTGCCACACCTTTCTCGTTGCCTGTGCACGGCCTCGCCTCGCTGAGCCTCAACAACTATGCCGACGTCATGAGCGGCTCGAACCTGCAGCTCTACTTCTGGAACACGGCCGTCATCACCATCCCTGCGGTGATCCTTACCCTGTGGATCTCGTCGATGGTGGCGTTCGGCATCTCCAAGTACAGCTGGCGCTTCAACCTGATCGTGCTGCTGATCTTCACGGCCGGCAACCTCCTGCCGCCTCAGGTCATCGTGATTCCGCTGGTCCGCCTCTACAACGCGATCCCGCTCTTCGCGCCGCTCAGCGACAACGGGCTCCTGTTCGACCAGTTCGCGGGGGTGATCCTCATCCACGTCACGTTCCAGACCGGCTTCTGCACCTTCGTGCTGAGCAACTACATGAAGACGCTGCCAAAGGAGCTGGTCGAAGCGGCGATGATGGACGGGGCAGGTGTCTTCACCATCTACTCACGAGTGATCCTGCCGCTGTGCAAGCCGGCCCTGGCGGCTCTCGGCACCTTGCTTTTCACCTGGATCTACAACGACTTCTTCTGGGCGTTGTTCCTGTTCACCAACGGAGGGAAGCGTCCGATAACGGCGGCCCTGAACAACCTGTCGGGCACTTACTTCACCAACCTCGCGCAGCTGGCCGCGCTGTCGGTAATGGCGGCGATACCGACCATCCTTGTGTACCTGATCCTGCAGCGCTACTTCGTCCGGGGCCTTACGCTCGGCTCGGCCAAGGGCTGACACCCACCCGCTCGCGTCCCGGCGGGCTGAAGCCGGCCCGGGCAACCTCGGCTGCCAGGAGAGCCAATGCCGATCGAATGGAGCGCGGAGACCAGGGAGTTCCACCTCCGCAACGAGCACATCAGCTACGTCTTCCGCGTGCTCGAGAACGGCTGGCTCGGTCACCTGTACTTCGGGGCGGCCCTTGCCGGAGGCAGGTCGTACGCACATCTGGTTCCGGGGGAGTTCTACGGCTTCTCCAACCGTCTCGGCGAGCCGGCGCCGCTCGAGTACCCAAGCGGCGGTGGCGGCGACTACCGCATCCCGGCTCTCGCGGTCGAGCTGGCAGACGGCTCGGGCGTGGTGGACCTGCGCTACTCCAGCCACCGCGTCGTCGGCGGTAAGCCGAGTACGCCGGGGCTGCCGTCGACGTACGTAGAGGTGGGCGGTGAGGCGGAGACGCTCGAGGTCCTCCTGGGCGACGAGATCGCACACCTCAACGTGGTTCTGACATACACGATCTATCGAGATCGCGCCGTCGTGGTCCGGAGCGCGAGGATCGCCAACGTCGGCTCGTCGTCGGCTCTGGTGCGCTGTGCCATGAGTGCGTCCCTGGACCTGCCCGATTCGGACTGGGAGCTCATCTCGCTCAGCGGCGAGTGGGCCCGCGAGCGTCACGTGAACCGGCTTCGTCTCCGGCCCGGGAGGCAGTCGCTGTCGAGCAACCGAGGGGCTTCGGGGCACCAGCACAACCCGTTCGTAGCCCTGGCGCGGCAGTCGACTACCGAGGCCGCGGGCGAGGCGATCGGGATGAGCCTGGCCTACTCGGGCAACTTCACCGCGGAGACTGAGGTCGAACCGTTCGGGACCACCCGGCTCCGTGCCGGCATCAACCCCGACGGCTTCGCCTGGGTGCTCGATGCCGGCGCCGAGTTCGCCACTCCGGAGGCCATCCTGGCCTACTCGAAAGAAGGCCTGGACGAGCTAAGCGACACGTACCACCGCCTCTTCCGCGAGCGTCTCGCCCGTGGCTCGTGGCGAGACCGACCCCGGCCGATCGTCATAAACAACTGGGAGGCGACCTTCTTCGACTTCGACGAGGCGAAGCTCCTGGCGATAGCGACGGTCGCCAAGGAGATGGGAATAGAGCTCTTCGTCCTCGACGATGGGTGGTTCGGGCGGCGCGACGACGACACGACCTCGCTGGGCGACTGGCAGGTGAACCTGTCGAAGCTGCCCGGAGGACTCGAGTCGATCGCTCGCAAGGTCGAGGGCCTCGGCATGCATTTCGGGATCTGGATCGAGCCCGAGATGATGAGTCGAAGCAGCGACCTGTTCGCCGCGCATCCCGACTGGGCCATCGGGATCCCGTCGCGGCCCCGCACGGAAGGCCGAAACCAATACGTCCTCGACATGTCGCGCCCCGAGGTCGTCGACTACCTCTTCGGGGTACTGTCCGGGATTCTCGGCAGCGCCCCGATCTCGTACGTCAAGTGGGACATGAACAGGACGGTGACCGAGCCGTACAGCCCCAGCCTCGCGGCCTGGCGGCAAGGCGAGTTCATGCACCGCCACATCCTCGGCGTGTATGACCTCTACGACCGGCTGACCAGGGCCTTTCCGGGGATCCTGTTCGAGTCGTGTGCCGGCGGCGGCGGACGGTTCGATCCGGGCATGCTCGCGTTCGCGCCGCAGGCCTGGACGAGCGACGACACCGACGCGGTCGAACGCCTGAAGATCCAATGGGGTTCCTCGCTCGCGTATCCGCTCAGCTCGATCGCGGCCCACGTTTCGGCCGTCCCCAACCACCAGGTTGGCCGGATCACGCCCCTCGCCACCCGCGCCGCGGTCGCTTTCTTCGGCGTCTTCGGCTACGAACTCGACCCCACGAAGCTATCGGCCCAGGATCGAACCGAGATAGCCGACCAGGTTGCCTTCTACAAGCACTGGCGCGAGCTGTTCCAGTTCGGACGGTTCCACCGGCTGGTCGGCCCGTTCGATGGCGACGGCAACGACGTCGCGTGGATGACCGTGGCCGACGACAAGCGGGCCGCGATCGTGGGCAGCTACCAGATCCTCAGCCGTCCCAACCCGGGTCCACGCCGCCTCCGCCTCCGAGGCCTGGATCCCGCCGCAACATATCGGGTCTCCGTGTGGCCGTCGCCGCCGGGTGCCAAAGCTACGCGCGGACGTAGCCAGGTACTCGGCGGCGACGAGCTCATGGCCGCCGGCCTGGTCCTCGAAGGGAGCCGCCAAAGCGCCGCGCTCGGCGACTTCCGGGCCCGGATCTATGTCCTGGAGACAGGCCAGGTACGACCATGATCTCGCGACCCTGGGCAACGCCTGAGCTGACCGCCCTCAATCGCCTGCCCATGCACAGCGTTCCTCATCTCGATCGCGTGGCCCTCGACGGCCGGTGGCAGTTCCAGCTGCTGCCCGGGCCGGAGGCCGCACCGGCGGCCGCGTGGGCCGAGGCAGACGTCCCGGGCTGCTGGACGATGAGCGGATCCGCCGACCCGGTCCGCGGTTTCTCGGATCTGCCGCACTACACCAACGTTCAGATGCCGTGGCCCCAGCAGCCGCCGAATCCGCCCGAGGCGAATCCGACCGGCCTGTACCGGCGCGACTTCGACCTCCCGGCCGGCTGGGACGACGGCCGCCGCGTCGTGCTGAACGTCGGCGCTGCCGAGAGTGTTCTCATTGTGAGTCTCAACGACGCCGAGGTCGGCATTTCCAAGGATTTGCACCTCGCGGCAGAGTTCGACGTCACCGCGTTCGTCCGCCAGGGTGCGAACAGGCTGACGCTGCGGGTCGTGAAGTGGTCCGACGCGACGTTCGTGGAGGACCAGGACCAGTGGTGGCACGGCGGCATCACCCGCTCCGTGTACCTCTACTCCACGCCACGCGTTCATCTGGCCGATGTCCGGGTCAATGCCGGTCTCGCCGACGACCTCCGGACCGGCACCTTCGAGCTGCTGGCCGACGTGGCGTTCGACGGGGTGGAGGTGGCGCCCGGCTGGTCGGTCGAAGCGCGGTTGGGCGACCTCGAGCCGATGACGGCAGGCGTGCCGTTCGCGAACAAGGGACCCGGTCCGAGGGTCAGCCGCGCCGACTCCGAGCCGCTGAGTCGCCACCGCTTCGACATGGTCGCGGAGCTCGTCTCGGTAGGGCTCACGGGTTCCGAGAAGGCGGAGTGGGAGAGCCTGGAGCCCCAACTGCACCCACCTCTCGATGGGCGAGCCTCTCTGAGGACGGAGATCCCGAACGTTGCGCCCTGGTCCGCCGAGCGGCCCGACCTCTACCCGCTTCACGTTGTGCTGCGCTCTCCGCAGGGCGAGGCGGTCGAAGAAGCGGACCTGCGAGTCGGTTTCCGCCGGGTCGAGATAGACGGGGTGCATCTGCTCATCAACGGCGCGACCGTGCTGATCCGAGGCGTCAACCGCCACGACTTCGACCAGCACACCGGGCGGGTCATCTCGGCCGAGTCGTTCCGGGCGGACCTTGTGGCGATGAAGCAGTTCGGCTTCAACGCGGTCCGCGCCTCCCACTATCCCAACGACCCCGTTTTCCTGGACCTGACCGACGAACTGGGCCTGTACGTCGTGGCCGAGGCGGACATCGAGTCGCACGCGTTCATCGATCGACTCTGCGACGACCCGCGCTACCTGAACGCCTGGGTGGACCGCGCCGCGCGGATGGTTCGACGCGACAAGAACCACGCGTCGATCATCATGTGGTCGCTCGGAAACGAGTCGGGCCACGGCGCCAACCACGACGCGGAGGCCGGCTACATCCGCCGCTACGACCCGTCGCGGCCGCTCCACTACGAGGGCTGCATCCGCTGGGATTGGTCGGCCGACCAGCACGTCAGCGACGTCCTTCCCCCGATGTACCCTCCCATCTCCGCGATCGTCGCCCACGCCAGGTCCGGCAAGCAGACCAGACCGCTGATCATGTGCGAGTACTCGCATGCAATGGGCAACAGCAACGGCACGCTGGCCGAGTACTGGGAGGCGATCGAGTCCACCGACGGCCTGCAGGGCGGCTTCATCTGGGAGTGGTGGGACCATGGCCTGGTCCAGCGTCTACCGGATGGGACAACCCGCTGGGCCTATGGCGGCGATTTCGGCGACCAACCGAACGACGGCAACTTCTGCCTGGACGGCCTGGTCTGGCCCGATCGGCGCCCCAAGCCGGCACTTTTCGAGCATCGGCAGATCGCGGCTCCGGTGCGGGTGTCGGCCGACGCCGCGACGATTCTCCGGGGCGAGGTCGAAATCGCGAACCGCCAGTACTTCACCGATCTGGGATGGCTCGGCGCCTTCTGGGAACTGCTGGCAGACGGCGAGCCGATCCGGAAGGGCGTAGTCGAGCTGCCGCCGCTTCGCCCCGGTGAGAGCGCGAGGGCGCGGCTGGCCGGCTGGGCGGCCCCGGACGCGGCCGGCGATGACCGCGAGCTTTCGGTCGTCCTGCGTTTCCTTACCACGGCCGAGGAGGCCTGGGCACCGGCAGGTTTCGAGGTCTGCTGGGCCCAGCTGCCGTTGGCGGTGGGAATCCCCCAGCTGACGAAGCCGGCCGTCCAGCCGGTCGCCGGCGCCGAAGCGGCGATAGACGCCGAGGGACTGCTCGTCCACGAGCTGCTGGCGTCGCCGCCCCGTCTGTCGCTATGGCGGGCGCCCACGGACAACGACCGCATCGGCGGGATGGCAGCGCAGTGGCGGACCTGGGGCGTGGACCGGCTTACCCGCGGCGCCGTCTCCGTCACTCGGGAAGCAGACTCGATCCTGGTCGTGGCCGAGGAGCGCACCGGCGCGGGCATAGTCGTGGTTCACGAGCAGCGCTTCCGACCCATCGCCGGTGGCGGTTTTCTGATCGACGAGACGGTCCGCGTCCCCGACGAGGTCTCCGATCTGGCCCGAGTCGGCCTCGTTCTCGAGACCGTGCCCGGGCTGGAGCAGGCCGAGTGGTTCGGTCGTGGCCCGGTCGAGACGTATCCGGACCGTCGCCTCGGCGGCGCGGTCGGGCGCTGGCATTCGACCGTCTCCGACCTGTACGTCCCGTACGTCAAGCCGCAGGAGAACGGCGGCCGGGCCGACGTCCGCTGGATCGCGCTGTCGGATGGTTCGGGCCGCGGCTTCCGGCTCGCCTTCGATCGCCCGCTGCAGGTCTCCGCCACCCATTTCCGCGCCGTCGACCTGGCCACGGCCAAGCACGACGTGGAGCTGGTTTCCCGCCCGGAGACGATCGTCCACCTGGATGTCGGGCACCGAGGCCTCGGGACCGCGAGCTGCGGCCCGGACACGTTGCCGGAGTACCGCGTGGGAGCGGGCGAATACCGCTGGTCCTGGTCTATCGCGCCGTTGCGTTGACGAGGCCCCGGGTGCGATGAAGCGCGCGGACTACTCTTCGAGCGTCGAGAGATCGCCTTCGGACATGCCCTGGGCGCGGGCCTTCAGGACTCGCCTCATGATCTTGCCCGACCGTGTCTTGGGAAGGCCGTCGACGAACTTGATGTCCTCCGGTTTGGCGATCGGCCCCATCTCCGACCCGACGTGCTCACGCAGCTCCTTGGCGAGGTCTGCCGACGGTTCGAAGCCCTGTCGCAACAGCACGTAGGCGTGGATACCGGTGCCCTTGATATCGTGGGGCAGGCCTATCACCGCCGCTTCCGCGACGGCTGGATGGCTGACCAGCGCCGACTCGACCTCGGCCGTGCCCAGCCGGTAGCCCGAGACCTTGAGCACGTCGTCCACCCGCCCGATGATCCAGTAGTAGCCGTCCTTGTCGCGCTTGGCTGAGTCGCCGGTCAGATACGCGCCCGGATACTTGCTCCAGTACTGCTGGATGTACCGCTCGGGATCGCCGTAGATCGTGCGCAACATCGCCGGCCATGGACGCGTGATGACGAGGAAGCCCTCCTCGCCGTCCTTGACCGGATTGCCGTGATCGTCGTATATGTCGACCTGGACCCCGAAGAAGGGTCGTGTGCCGGAGCCGGGTTTCAGAGGCACGACGGGGAGCGGCGTGATCATGAACATCCCGGTCTCGGTCTGCCACCACGTGTCCATGATCGGGCAGCGCCCCTTGCCGATGTTCTTGTGGTACCAGCGCCATGCTTCGGGGTTGATCGGCTCGCCGACCGAGCCAAGCAACCGGAGCGACGACAGGTCCCGCCGATTCGGCCACGCCTCGCCGAAGCGCATCAGGCCCCGGATCGCCGTCGGCGCCGTGTAGAGCACGGTTATTCCGTATCTCTCGACCATCGACCACCAGCGGTCCGGGTACGGATACGTCGGGGCGCCTTCGTATATGAAGCCCGTGGCGCCCAGGATCAGCGGCCCATACACGATGTAGGAGTGGCCGGTCACCCAGCCGGGATCGGCCGCACACCACCAGCGGTCGTCGTCACGCAGGTCGAAGACGTACTTCAGAGTCGTGGCGATGCCGACCTGGTATCCGCCGTGGGTGTGAACGATCGCCTTCGGCTTGCCGGTCGTGCCGGACGTGTAGAGCATGAAGAGCGGGTCTTCGGCATCGAGGATTTCCGTTGGGCAGCGCCAGTCTGCGATCGGCAGGGCCATCAGCTCGTGCCACCACATGTCGCGGCCTTCCTCCATCGGCACCTCCAGACCGGTGCGCTTGAGGACCACCACGTGCTCGACGATCGGGGCGCGCCTTATCGCCTCGTCGGCGATGGCCTTCAGTTCCACGACCTTGCCGTTGAGGAACGCGCCGTCGCACGTGATGACGACCCGGGACTGCGAATCCTCGATGCGTTCGTGCAGCGCCTCGGTCGAGAAGCCGCCGTACACGACCGAATGGACGGCGCCGATCTTCGCGCAGGCCAGCATCGCGATCGGCAGTTCGGGGACCCGGCCCATGTAGATCGTGACCCGGTCGCCTTTCCCGACGCCGAGCGCCTTGAGAACGCTGGCGAACTTGCTTACCTCACGGTTCAGGGCGTGGTACGAGAAGGACCGCTGCTCGCCGTTCTCACCTTCCCAGATGATCGCGAGCTTGTTCCTGCGATGCGTCGTGAGGTGCCGATCGATGGCGTTGTGGACGATGTTCGTCTTCGCCCCGACAAACCACTTGTAGAACGGCTTGCGCGAATTGTCGAGCGTCTTGGACCATGGCTTGTGCCAGTCGATCAACTCGGTGGCGCGGTCTTCCCAGAAGCCAACGAAATCCTTGTCGGCGGCACGGGCGAGGGCATCCCAGTCCTTCACCTGGGCTTGCTCTAGGACGCTCGCCGACGGCCTGTACCACTCGTCGTACGGGTTCTCCACGACGTCTTTGGGTTTGGCGGATGAAGTGGACACGGGTTGGACCTCCTGGGGCGAAGCCACCAGTCTGGTGGGGGTGTCGGCGGCGGGTCAACGCCAGTCCCGCACGCCGGATGGGTTTTTGGCAACGGCCCGAACGGCGGTACGCTTGTCGCTAACTGGAGTTGCGCGTGACCGCCAAGGAGACCGTTGTGAGCGAGTTCAAGATCGGCATCGTCCTCTGGAACCAGGCCGGGTCATGGGCGCAGATGCTCGAGACGGCGAAGGCCGTCGATCGCCTCGGCTACGAGCATATTTGGACCTGGGACCATCTCAAGGCAATCTTCGGCGACCCGGATCAGGCGGTCATGGAAGGCTGGACGGCGATCTCCGCCTGGGCCATGGCCACGGAGCGGGTGAAGCTCGGGCTGATGGTTGGGGCCAACACGTTCCGGAATCCGGGTCTCGTGGCCAAGATGGCGACCACGCTGGACCACATTTCGGGCGGGCGGGCGATTCTCGGAATCGGCGGCGCCTGGTTCGAACTGGAGCACCGCGAGTTCGGCATCGAATTCGGAACCAGCGCCGGCCAGCGTCTCAACTGGCTGGACGAGTCGGTCGGCGCCATCCGGGCGGTCACGGCGGGCGAGCGCGTGACGTCGCCTGCGGGCGGCCGCTACAAATTCGACGACCTGACGATCAACCCGCTGCCGGTGCAGCAACGGTTGCCTATCCTGATCGGCGGCAACGGCCGGACGAAGACGTTGCGGACTATGGCCAAGTACGGAGACATCTGGAACGCCTTCGGGCAGCCGGCCGAGGTCAAGGAGCTCGACGGCGTGCTGCGGCAACATTGCGAGGAGGTCGGCCGCGACCAGGGCGAGATCGAGCGCTCGATCAACCTCTGGGTCGTGATTCGCGACTCGGAGGAGGAGGCCGGCCGCGAATGGTCCAAGTGGATGGACCTGAATCGGACGCCCCTCGATCGGGCTTCCGAGCCGTCGAGGCCGGTCTTCGGCACCCCGGAAACCATCGCCGAACGCCTTGCCGAGTACTGCGCCGTGGGTTTCACGACGGCCATCGTGGAGATGCCCGCGCCGTACGACCCGGAGACCATCGAGCGGCTGGCCCGCGAGGTCAGGCCGCTGGTCGAGAAGCAGTCCGCCTGAAAGGCCTGCGCGTCTGTCCGCCGGGGCGAGCGGCAGGCGTCAGCGCTGGGCGGCGAGCACCGCCGCAGCCAACCCCAGGACTGCCACCAGCGCGACCAGGACGACGAAGAGCGGCCACATGACCATGCCCAGCAGACGTTCGCGCCCCGACTGCCGGACCGGCTGGTTTGCCGCTTCGCGCCGTTCGCGCACCTCCCGGTTGGCCAGCGCCGACCAGCGCATTGCGAGCGCGAAAGGGACGAACGCCAGAGCCACGATAGGAGCGGAGAAGAGACCGATCCAGTGGGCCGCGTAGATGGCCGCGGCCAGAGCCACCAGCGACATGACTGGACCTGCGAGCCGCCCGATGGCGGAGCGCCGGCCCACGCGCCCGGCATCCGCGATGATCATCTGAAGGGCGAACGCGGCCGCTACGACCGTCGCCAGCAGAAGAAGCCACTTCATGACGCCGTACAGTGTAGGGTCGGAAGGCCTTCGGCCGGACCGGCCGAATCGGGGTGGCGGGTGCTCTTCTGACGCGCTGGGATCGCTTTGCGAAACCCTGACGCGATGTGACTCCGGGTCCTTCGAGGAGTATCCTGTCCCCGCGGCAACTTGCCCGAATCGACTCGAAGCATGCGTGGCCCTCGACGGGGACCGCAAGGAGTAAGAGTAATGCCGTGGGGCCTCACACCAGCCCACCTCATCATCATCCTGGTGATCGTGCTGATAGTCGTCGGACCGGGCAAGCTTCCCGACACCGGGGCGGCGATCGGTAAGGCCCTGCGTGGCTTCAAGGACGCCATGGAAACTGGTGAGGTTCACTCCGACGCCGCGCCGCCGGCCGCTCAGCCACCCTACCAGCAGCCGCAGTACCCGGCTCAGCCGATGCAGCCGCCCTACCAGCAGCCATACGGGCAGCAGCCGCCGCAGTACCCGGCTCAGCCGCCCTACCCGCCTCAGCCGATGCCGGGTCAGCTGCAGTACCCGGCTCAGCCGATGCAGCCGCCCTACCAGCAGCCATACGGGCAGCAGCCGCCGCAGTACCCGGCTCAGCCGCCCTACCCGCCTCAGCCGATGCCGGGTCAGCCGTATGCCCCGCCAGCGGATCCCGCGGCTGCGCCACAGGGCGAGCCGCCTCGCCGGGGGTAATCGCCCCGTAAGGCCGGGGGGAATCGCGCGCATGTTGGGCGGCCATGGCCGCCCAACGCCGCTTAAGGTGTCCAGCGGCGCGCTCGAGATGAGGGAATCGTCGGTCGCGGCTTGATGTGGCACGCCGTGCCCGTCGATCCAGCCATGGACTACGATCCCGGTGATGAGCCACATTGCCGCGGATGGCGGCGCCTCGAGAGTACCGATTCTCGTCGACTGTGACACCGGCATAGACGACAGCCTGGCACTTCTGTACGCAGTCTCCTCGCCCGAGTGCGAACTCGTTGCGGTGACCTGCACCTCGGGCAACGTCGACGCCCGCCAGGTAGCGGAGAACACCCGCGCCGTGCTTGAGTTGATCGGTCGCCCAGACGTCGAGGTGGCGATCGGCCGCGAGACGCCGCTCGCCCGCGATCTGGTTACCACGCCCGAGACGCATGGGCCGCGAGGGATCGGGTATGCGGACCTTCCGTCGGCCCGGATGCCGCTCTCCCCGCGCTTCGGCCCGGACCTCATCGTCGAGGAGGCGAGCCGCCGCCCCGGGGAGTTGACCCTCGTTACGCTCGCGCCGCTGACGAACGTGGCGCTGGCCGTCCAGCGTGCGCCCGAGCTGCCGCGCCTTCTACGCCGCCTGGTGATCATGGGCGGCTCGTATCGATCGCCCGGCAACACGGCACCCACGACGGAGTGGAACATGAACGTGGACCCGGAGGCGGCCAAGATCGTCCTCGATGCCTGGGCACCGAGCACGGCGGCAACCGCGGGCACGCCCCAAAGCGCCCCGGCAGGCGGGCCCTTGGCCGCCCCGGCGAACTTCCTGCGTCCGATCGCCCTGGGACTCGACGTGACCGAACGAGCCAAGATGCTGCCCCACCATCTAGCCGAACTCGCCGCTCGCGCCGGTTGCCAGCCCGACGGCAGGGGTCCGGACGGCCGCACCAACCCCGTGGTTCGCTATCTCGCCGACGCCCTGCGTTTCTACATGGAGTTCCACAGTCGGTACGACCGCTTCTTTGGAGCCTTCATCCACGACCCGCTGGCGCTGGCGACCGCCCTCGACCCGAGCCTGGTGCGGACGGAGCCGCTCACCGTCGACGTCGAGTTGGGCGGGCGACTGACCACGGGCGAGACGGTCGCGGATTGGCGCCGCGTGTGGGGCCGCCCGCCGAACCTGGACGTTGCCGTGGAGGCGGATGTCGCCCGCTTCTTCCAACTCTTCATCGAGCGCGTGGGGGACCTGGCCGCGGGACGGAGCTAGATTCGCGGGCCCCGGACGGGCAGGAGGCGCTTGCGAAGCCGTGGGGCGCTCCAGGGTCGAGGTCGGCGGCCCCCGTGCGTCCCTCGGCCGTCCCGTCCGCACGGTGGGCCGGACTGGCGGCCCGCCGCCAGACCTGCCAAGCTTCCGAGGCGCGGCACCCGCACATCCGACCTGGCCGCGTTCCTCAGGAGGAGAGCAGGAGAGATGGATCTGCTAGGACGCTGGGTAGCTCGCCAGTTCACGACCCGGGTCATCGTCATGATGCCGGTCGCGATCGCAATCAACATCGTCCTCGGGGCGTCGGTGCAGCAAGGGTTGAAGCTGCCGATCTACCTCGACTCGATCGGGACGATTCTCGTCGGAGTTCTGGCAGGCCCGCTCGCCGGGGCGCTCACAGGGATCCTCTCCAACCTCATCTGGGGATACGTCATCCCGGCCCCGATCGGCTCAACCACGATCGGTCCGTTCGCGATCACGGCCGGCGTCATCGGCCTTCTCGCCGGACTGTGGGGCCAGCTCGGCCTGTTCCGTCCTCGCAGAGGCCGGGTGGTGAGTGTGGCGGGAGCGATCGTCGCCGTCGTTCTGGTGGGAGCGCTGGCGCTCTATACCTACAGCCGCGCTTATGCCAGCCCGGATCAGTTCGCCGGTTTCACCAACAGCGCTCCGACCGACATCGACCAGTCGAGGATCTTCTTCGGCGTCGTGATGCTCGTCTACCTGGCCCTCGTGGCCTGGGCGATCGTCCTCCGCCGTGAGGTCGGTGCCGTGTACGCGATCGGCGCCGGGCTCGTCACCGGGATCGCGGCGGCCATCGTCTCCGCACCGATCGCTGCGGTTGTATACGGAGGGGTCACCGGAAGCGGCACCGACGCGCTCGTCGCGGCGTTCCGGGCCGGAGGTGACAGCCTCTACCAGGCAACGCTCAAGCAGGGCCTCCTGTCCGACCCGATGGACAAGATGATCACCACGTTCGTCGTCTTCTTCATCATCGGCAGCCTGTCGCGCCGGTTCGTGGCTCGCTTCCCCAACGGCGAGAAAGCCATCGAGGGCGCACCGGATGAGCAGCCGGAACCTGCCCCCGGGCCCGAGTCAGCGAGCTAGCCGGCAGCCTTGTCCGCAACCCAGGCCGCACCTGACTCGCCCATCGCGGTGATCCCGCTGCCCGACTACGTCGTCCGCCGTCCGGTGGGCTTCTATCGGTCGACCAATCCCGGTACGAAGCTGGCGATCGCCGGGCTCGAGGTGGTCGCGGCTTTCCTGCTCCCAGGGTGGATCGGGCCGGCCGTGGTGCTGACGGCGGTACTTGCCACGGCCGTGGTCGCCCGACGCTTGCGAGGTCTGGCCATGATCGGTCTGGCCGCGTCGCCGATCGTCGGATCGATCTTGCTTATCAACCTGTTCCTGCTGCCCGGAGCCAGCGATCCGATCGCTCGGCTCGGAGCGCTCGCGCCTACCTGGAGCGGCCTATGGTTCGGCCTCCAGACGACGGCCCGGCTCCTGGCGTTCTCCTCGGCCGTCGCCCTCGTGTACCTGACCACCGCCGTCGACGACATGCTGGCCGACCTGTCGCGACGGGGCCTCGGCCGGCGGGCCGTCTTCGTGGTTGGCGCTGCCGTTCAGATGGTGCCGATCACGATCGAGCGTGCCGGGGAGATCCTGGACGCTCAACGGGCGCGCGGCATGGACACGGAGGGGCGTTTCTGGCGGCGGGCCAGGGGCGTGTTGCCGTTGGCGGCACCCGTGGTCTTCGGCGCCCTGACCGAAGTCGAGGAGCGGACGATGGCTCTCGAGGCCCGGGCCTTCACGGCGCCCGGTCGGAAGACGTTGCTGCGCGTCCCTCTCGACCGGACGTTCGACCGACTCCTGCGCTGGGCTGCGCTTCTCGCTCTTGCGGCGCTTGTGGGCCTTCGCCTCGCCGGAAGGCTGGGCTGATCATGGCGATCGAAATCTCGGACGCCAGCTATCGCTACGCCGGGGCGTCGGTGCTCGCCCTGCAGTCGATCGATCTGCTGCTCGGACCGGGGCGGGTGGTCGGCGTGGCGGGGGCCAACGAGGCCGGTAAGTCGACCCTGTGCCTGGTGGCCTCGGGCTTCGCGCCGCGCGTGGTCGGCGGGCGGCTCGAGGGGTCCGTGAAGATCGACAACGTCGAGACGACCGCCCTTCGCCCGCACGAGCTTGCCCAGCGCTGCGGACTGCTCTTTCAGAACGCCGCCACGCAGCTATCCAATACCACCGCTACGGTCTTCGAAGAAGTTGGGGTCGGGCCGTGCAACCTGGGGCTGCCGGTGGCCGATGTCGTGGAACGGGCGTGGTGGGCGCTCCGGACGGTGGGGATCGAGAAGCTGGCGGCGCGCGATCCGGCGCGTCTGTCCGGGGGCGAAGGGCAGCTCGTCGCGCTCGCCTCCGTGCTGGCTCTTCGGCCCCGGTATCTGGTCCTGGACGAACCGACGAGCGAACTGGATCCGGCGGGGACGCGTCTGGTGGCCGATGCACTCGGCCGGGTCGCTCGAGAGACGGGGGCGGGAATCCTGCTCGTCGAGCACAAGGCCGATGTCCTGGAGCGGGTCGCGGACGAGGTCGTGGTCCTGGAGCGGGGCGCCGTCGCGCTGGCGGGTTCGGCTGCGCGGACGCTCGCCGATCCGCGCCTGGCGGAGTTGGGCGTGGAGCCGCCGGCCCGGGTCCGGCTCCAACGGGGCGTGAGGTCGGCCGGGATCGAGTGGACCGCGTCTCTGCAAGAGGCGCTGGCGTGAGCACGGGTGCCTCGGTCTCGTCCACCGACGCGGAGCCTTCGGTCGCCCCGCGCTTTTCGTCAGCCGGCGTTCCCGCCATCGAGTTCGAGGCCGTCTCGTTCGCCTATCCCGACGGCACTAAGGCCCTCGCGGACGTCAGTCTCCGGATCGAACCCGGCGAGACCGTCGCGGTCGTCGGCCAGAACGGCTCGGGCAAGTCGACGCTGGTTCGCCACCTCAACGGGCTGCTGCGGCCCGGTTCCGGGCGCGTGCTGCTGGACGGCGCCGACATCCGCGGGGAGCACGTGGCGCGGCTGGCGGCTCGCGTCGGGCTCGCGCTCCAGAATCCCGATCGCCAGCTCTTCGCCGGTCGTGTCTCGGCGGAGGCCGAGTTCGGGCCGCGGAATCTGGGGGTCCGGGGCGCGGAGCTGGCCGAGCGAGTGGGGATGGCGCTGGAGGCCGTGGGGCTCGACGGCGTGGCCGGCGCGAATCCGTACGACCTGGGCTACTCGCGCCGGAAGCTGCTGGCGCTGGCCTCCGTCCTGGCGATGCGGACGTCCATCCTGATCCTCGACGAACCGACGACTGGCCAGGATGCCCGGGGAGTGGCACGGGTTCGTGCCGTTGTCGCGGACGCGGCGGCGGAGGGTCGCACGGTCATCGCCATCAGCCACGACATGAGGTTCGTGGCCGAGTGCTTCACGCGGGTAATCGTCATGCGGGCCGGGCAGGTGGCGCTGGACGGGACGCCGTGGACGGTGTTCGGCGAGAAAGACTGGCCCGAGCTTCGGGCCGCATACCTGGAGCCGCCTCTCCCCGCCGTCGTGGGTGCGCGGCTGGGACTGGGCTCGACGCCCACGGACGCCTCGCTGCTCGCGGCGCTCGCGGCAGACCCGCGGCAGGCCCGCGGAACGGGTAGCCTGTGAGCGATGCGCGTTCTCGTCCTCAATCCCGGGTCCAGTTCGCTCAAGTCGAGCGTGATCGAAACGGCGGCCACACCCGCGACGGGCGTGGACGGCGCCGTGGCGGCCGCCTCGGCCGAATCGCTCGCGCCGCTTGGTCAGCACGAGGTCGATTGGGGAGTGGACGCCACCGCGGACACGGACCCGGCCGGCGACATTCGCGCCCTGCTCGGCCGGTACGAGGCGGCCGGGATATCGGCGGCTTCGCTCGGCGCCGTCGGGTATCGGGTGGTCCACGGCGGCGAGAGATTCCGCGAGCCCACGCTCGTCACGCCTGAGGTAATCACGGCCGTTGACGAGTTGAGCGCACTGGCGCCTCTCCACAACGGCATAGCCGTGGCGACGATGCGGGCCGGGTTGGCCGCCATCCCGCAACTGCCCCACGTGGCCGTCTTCGATACCGCGTTCCACGCCACTCTGCCCGAGGATGCCTTCCGCTACCCCGTCCCCGGGGCGTGGTACAGCGAGTGGGGCGTGCGCCGCTACGGCTTCCACGGCATCAGTGTCGCCTGGTCCACCGCACGGGCCGCGAGCCTCCTCGACCGCCCCGCCGCGGAGATGGGCCTCGTAGTCGCGCACCTGGGAAGCGGCTGTTCTGTCACCGCCGTGGACGGTGGCCGCTCCGTCGCCACGTCCATGGGTCTTACCCCGCTCGAGGGTTTGATGATGGGCACGCGAGCGGGTTCGATCGATCCGGGAATCCTCTTTTACCTGCTCCGAGACGGGCGTTTGGATGCCGACGAGCTGGCCGAGCAGATGGACCACGAGTCCGGCCTCCTGGGCGTCTCCGGCCGAACCTCGGACGTACGCGAGTTGCTGACTCTCGAGGCCGGCGGCGACCAGGCAGCCACGCTCGCCCTCCGGATCTTCGTCCGGCGCGCCGCGGAATGCATCGCCGCCGCGGCCACCTCTCTCCCGAAGCTCGATGCGGTGGTCTTCACGGGCGGGATCGGCGAGAACGCGGCGGGGGTGCGGGCTCGAATCGTCGCCCGGCTTGGCTCCATAGGCGCGGCACCCATCGCCGGCGGCGCGGCGACTGAGGATGCCGTCCTGAGCGCGCCGGGGGTTTCGCCGGCCGTGCTCCGCGTCGAGGCCCGCGAGGACCTGGTCGTGGCCCGCGAATCGGCTCGCCTTGCCGAGGCCGAGCGAATCGCATAGGCGGCTGGAACCCGCCGGACAATAACCGCCGTCCTGGTCGCCCGTACGTCCTGTACTCCCAGCACCTCGTGCAGCTCCCGCGCTGCCCGCACCGTCCCCATGGTTCCGTCGGTGCGACTCACGGTAAGGAACTCGCTTCGACGGCCTGAAACCTTTTGATCGCCGACCGGCTCAGGGTAAGTACAGGCTGGCGTGAGACGCACGCCCCACTGCGAGGAGACCTCATGAACCTGAACACCGGTCGGTACCTGCGGTCGTTCGCCATCGCGGCGGTCCCGCTCCTCCTGATCGCCGGTGCGGCCTTTGCGTCGTCCGGCCATCCGACCGTGGCCACGGATCCGACCTCGGGCCCGGCTGCCGCGGCGACCGATGCCCCTGACGCCACCAGAAGCCCTGCCGTGGAGCACGCTCCAGACGGAACCGGTGTGCCCGAAGCCAACGAATCGGCCGAGCCGACCAAGGCTCCTCTGGCCAGCGAATCTTCCGAGCCCACGAAGGCACCCGAAGTGGGCGACCAGGACCGCGACCAGGACCGCGACCAGGACCGCGACCAGGACCGCGACCAGGACCGCGACCAGGACGGCAACAAGGGTCTGGCGCCGGTCACCCCGAAGGATCCAGACAGGAACATCGGAGCCCCAGGCCAGCCCGACCCCTCGAAGTCGCCTGGCCTTTCCAGGGTTCCGGACAGGAACATCGGAGCCCCCGGGCAACTCCCCGGATTCCCCGGTCCCGTGGGCGGCCCCCTGGGCGGCCACCAATAGCGCCGGCACGGACACGTAGCATCCCATAGGCACGGAGAGCCTCCGTGAACGATCGAAGGGCCGGGCACCACTACTCTGGTGCCTGGTCGCCGGATCGCGACCAACGAGGCATGCAGCTGGAGCCGAGGCTATCGACGTACGCGGGGACCATTCTCGAGAGCCAGCCCGGGTGGATGATGAGCTCGCCAGGCGTGTCGTGGCTGCCGTAGCAGGCGGCGACCGGGACGCGTTTCGGGAGCTGATCGAACGCGAATCCGGCGCCGTCATCAGGATCTGCCACCGAGTCCTCGGCAATCTGCACGATGCCGAGGACGCGGCCCAGGAGGCGTTCGTGACCGCCTATCGCGCACTCGGTACGTGGAGAGCCGACGGGCCTTTCGAGGCCTGGCTCTCCCGTATTGCTGTCCGGGTTGCGCTGCGTCACGCCGGCCGCCGGAGCAGGAGGCGCCAGCTTGCCTGGATCGATCCACCCGTCGGCGGTTCGCTGGGTCCGGCGTCCCCAGAAGTCGTGGCGTCGATGTCGACAACCCAGTCGGACGACCCGGCCCACATCGTCCTGAGCTGGGAGCGCTCGGACCGGGTCCGATCGGCAGTCGCGAACCTCGAGGAGCCCTACCGCGAGGTCGTTGCCCTGCGCTTCTTTGGGGGACTCTCGCTGGCCGAAATCTCGGCGACGAACGGCCGGCCGATCGGGACCATCAAGACCCACCTCCATCGTGGGCTGCTCAAATTGCGCTCGACGCTGGAGAACGAGTCATGAGGACCGGAACCGATCGCCCCTTCGATCAGGATGAACTGCTGGGTGGCGGAGTGGCGCCCGATCCCGCAGAGCTGGCCGCCGCAATGTCCATCGCGGGCGAGCTCGAGCAGGTTGCGCAGGAGCCGGGCCCTCGACCGAGCCCCAACTTCGTCGATCGCGTGAGCGGTGCCATCGCCAGCGAGCCGCTGCCCGCGCCCGGCCCGGCTGCCCGGGAGTCGCTTCGTCGTCGAAGTCCGCTCGGGTTCCTCGTGGCGCTGCGCGACGCCGGTCGAGTCGCCTTCGGCGCCGGCCGGCCGATCGCGGTTCGAGCTCAGGCATTCGCCCTCGTGCTGGTCGTGGCTATCGGTGCCATCTCCGTGAGCGGCGCAACCGCACTGGCAGCCAGCCAGCTGATCGCCCCGGCGCCTGCCCCTACGCACCTCCGAGTCCCGGCCTCCCCGTCGACATCGCCGACCCCCGTACCCTCGGAATCGCCCGGTCCGACCAACAGGTCGGATTCCTCGCCCACCGTAACGGAGCCGGCCAATCCGGCCCAGGGCGAGAGCGCCACGAGCGAACCGTCCGAGCCGCCGCCGTCGTCTTCCTCGTCGTCGGAACACCCCCGGTCGAGCGAATCAAGGAGGCCCAGTACGTCGCCCGGCCCCGGTGAAACGCCCCGTTCCAGCGGGAACCCGCGGCCCACCGGGACCCCGCGGCCCGCGGACACCCCCCGGCCCAGCTACACCGACAGTTAGGTCCCCGCGGCGGCGGCGCCGGCCCCAGTCGAGCCGACCTGTCAGCCCTGGGTCTGGCCCTGCGCCTCGGCCTGCTTCGCGGCGTCATCGGCCAGTGCGTGGGCGACCGTGTCCAGCGAGAGCAGAGCGCATTTCAAACGGGCCGGGCTGATCTCGATCCCAATCAGGTCGAGTAGATCGTCGGGCGTCATCTTCTCGATCTCGTCGACGGTCTTGCCCTTGATCTCGTCGGTCAGTAGCGAGGCGCTGGCCTGGCTGATGGCGCAACCCCGGCCGGTGAAAGCCACCTCGCGCACCACGCCGTCGGCGATGCCGAGCATCATCGTGATGCGGTCGCCGCAGAGCGGATTGGAGCCCTCGTAGCTCGCCGTCGGGTCGTCGAGGACGCCGAAGTTGTGGGGCCGGCGGTAGTGCTCAAGGATGTAGTCGCGGTAGAGGTCGTCCATCGGGTCGAGAATAGCCTAGCCAGGCCTGCCGGGCTCGCCCGGCCCGCCGGGCGCGCGGTCGAAGATGCGAGCCACGTCTCGGAGGCCCACCGCGAGTGCGTCGATCTCCTCGCGAACGGTGTAGACGTTGAAGCTGGCGCGGGCCGACGCCGCCAGGTCGAACCGCTCGTGGAGCGGCATGGTGCAGTGGTGGCCGGCTCGCACGCAGATGCCCGAGCGGTCCAGGATCTGGGCCACGTCGTGGGGGTGGATGCCCGGCAGGTTGAATGAGACGACGCCGCCTCGCCGGTCCGCGGCCGGTCCGTACAGCTCGATGCCCGGGACCTCGCGCGGCAGCATCTCGAGCGCGTACGCTGCCATCTCCTGCTCGTGGTCGCGGACGGCATCCATGCCGACGGCCATCAGGTACTCCGCAGCCGCGCCCAGCCCGATCTGCGCGGAGATGTCGGGCGTGCCGGCCTCGAACTTCCACGGGACCTCGTTCCAGTCGGATCGGCGCAGGTGAACCTCGCGAATCATGTCTCCGCCGGCGAGGAACGGCGGCATCGCCTCGAGCAGCTCGCGGCGGGCCCACAGGGCCCCGGATCCAGTCGGCGCCAGAGCCTTGTGGCCGCTGAACACGTAGAAGTCGGCGCCCAGCTCCTGGACGTCCACGGGCAGGTGAGGGACGGCTTGCGCCCCGTCGATCAGCACCAGGGCGCCGGCGGCATGGGCCATCTCGGTCATCTCGCGAACGGGGTTGATCGTGCCCAGCATGTTCGAGACGTGCGTAAAGGCCACTAGCTTGGGCTTAAGGTGGAGCAGGACCTCGTACACCTCCAACCGCAACTGGCCGTCGTCCGTTATCGGGACGAACTCCAGGTCGCCGTCCTTCTCCTGGACCAGGAGCTGCCACGGCACCAGGTTGGCGTGGTGCTCCATCTCGGTCAGGACGATGGAGTCGCCGCGGCCGATGTTTCGGCGGCCCCACGAATAGGCGACCAGATTGATGGCCTCCGTGGCGTTCCGGACGAGGACTATCTCGGCGGCCTCGGGAGCGTTGATCAGCTTTGCGACGGAGGCTCGCGCGCCTTCGTAGGCGGCGGTCGCCCGCTCGGCCATCTCGTAGATGCCGCGGTGGATGTTCGAGGAGTATTCGCGGTTGTACCCGTCCACGGCATCGATGACGGCCCTGGGCTTGAGGCTGGTGGCCGCCGAATTGAGATACACGAGCGGCTTGCCCTGGCTGTTGGTCGTGGTCAGGATCGGGAAGTCGGCGCGGAGGCGGCGCAGGTCGCCGCCGGCGGCTACCGGCTGGGATTTCGTAGAGATCGTCGCGAGGTCCGACATCGTCTGCGCGCCCTAGTGGGCGGTCTCCATGGCCGGCTCGGGAGTCGGCGCCGCCGGCTGGTCCGGCGCCGCCGGCTTGTCCGGCGCCGCCGGCTTGTCCGGCGCTTCATCGCCGACGATGCCCTCCAGCCCCGCCGCGGCGAGGATCGGCTCGTAGCCCTCGGCTTCCAGGCGCAACGCCAGATCCTTGCCGCCGCTCTTGATGATTCGGCCGGCCGCCAGGACGTGGACCGTGTCCGGCGTGATGTAGTTGAGCAGGCGCTGATAGTGGGTGATCAGCAGGACGCCCATGTTCGGGTTCAGCATGGCGTTCACGCCTTCGGCCACGATTTGCAGGGCGTCGATGTCCAGGCCCGAGTCGGTTTCGTCGAGGATCGCCATCTGCGGCTCCAGGACGGCCATCTGGAGCATCTCAAGGCGCTTCTTCTCGCCGCCGGAGAATCCTTCGTTCACGTACCGGGCCGCGATCGACTCGTCCATCTTGAGCAGCGCCATCTTCTCTCGGACGAGCTTGCGGAACTCACCCATCGGGATGCCGCCTTTGAAGGCGTCGGTCGGGTCGATGTCCGGGTCCGGGTTCAGGCCGAGGCGGTGGGCGTTGATGGCCGAACGCAGGAAGCTCGCCACCGAGAGGCCGGGGACGGCCATGGGGTACTGGAAAGCGAGGAACATGCCGAGGCGGGCGCGCTTGTCGACCGAGAGCTTCAGGAGATCCTGGCCCATCCAGAGCACCTTGCCGGATTTGACCACGTACGCCGGGTGGCCCATCAGGGCGTAGGCCAGAGTGGTCTTGCCCGAGCCGTTGGGGCCCATGATGGCGTGGACCTCGCCCTGTCGGACGGTCAGATCGATCCCCTGGAGGATCTCATGATCGGGATTCGCCACAGGGGCGACGTGCAGGTCGCTGATAACGAGGTCCTGGGTGCTCACGGTCGGCTCGATTGCTCCTTGGGGCGGGGTTGGATAGATCAGTCGGCGACGGAGGCCGTTCGCGGCGCCGGGTTCGGGCGGGCGCCCAGGATCGAGACGTCCGGGCGGTCAAGGCGCGCGCCGGTCGGCACGAGATCAGCCAGGGACATCGAATCGAGGGCACCGATGATGGCGTCACGAACTCGAACCCACATGAAGTTGACCGTGCAGTAACCGGCTCGTCCGCAGGCCGCGTGGCTTGCGTCGTCTGTTGCGCAGATCATCGGGGCCACGGGTCCCTCCAGGGCCTTCAGGATCTCGCCCATGCGGATCTGCTCCGGTGCCCGAGTGAGCTCGTAGCCGCCGTGGGCGCCCCGGGTGCTGTGCACCAGATCGGCGTCCCGAAGGCTGATCACCAGCTGCTCCAGGTATGCCCTCGGCAGGTCCTCTTCCTCGGCGATATCCGTCAGGCTGGCGGGTCCGTGGCCGTAGCTCACGGCCAGTTGGGCCATGAGGCGCACGCCGTACTCGCCCTTCGTGGAGAAGGACACGGCGCCTGTGCTGTGGTACGTCCGAGTAGCCAGTTTGGGTGCTCCATTTCGACGTCGGTGGGAGCCGGAGGGACTCGCCGGCTAATTCCGACCAAAACCGTCGGAAATGAGTATATGGGTGCCCAGGAGGAGCGTCAACGCGGGCAGGGCGGTGGGCAAGTGGCTCGGGCCGGAGGCAGTCTTCGCGTCTGCTTGGAAGGCACGTCCGGGCGGCGAGACGGGGCGGCACGTAGCAGTCTGCTGGACGAGACAGGCAGCGGTCAGCCCGGAGTGACGGGCTACGATGAGGCCTACGATCGCAGCCGAGGAGAGACATCGATGAACGCCTATCTCATCAGCGCGGACAACCGACCCGGGGCTTTCGCGAAGGTTCTCGAAGCGGCAGCCAAGCGCCGGGTGAACGTCGCTCCCGCCTACGGACTGGCCGCCGGTGCGACCGGCCTGATCGCGGTTGGCTCCGACGACGAGGCCGGGCTGCAGGCTGCCATCGCCGACGCGGGGTACACCGCGACCGCCGTCGAGATGGTGGTGGTCGAGCTGGAGAACCGGCCGGGAACGGGTGCCGAGGTGGCACGGAAGCTGGCGGACGCAGGGGTCGACCTGCAGATCGCCGTTCCCGTGGGCATGAGTGGTGACCGAGTCCAGATGGGGTTCGGCGCACGGGACACGGCTTTGCTGAAGCGAACTCTCGGCGTCTGAGCCGGCCTATTCCGAGCGCCCTGCGGCCTCGCGGCTGGCTTCGGCGCCTGCCGCTCGGTGGTCCGGCCGGTCTCACTGCGCGAATATCGGTCGCGCCGCGCGACCTATGCCGACGGTACGGCAAGAGATTCGCAGTAGGATTCGCGTCACGACCATGGCCAGACGTGCAGGCGCGCCTACTTCCCGGGGTGGTGTCGCTCCGGCTGCCCGGGTAGGAACGGGCGATTCCGGCGCGGCCGCCGGGACAAAGCCGGCCACGGGGGCCCCCGTCGGCGCCGGGCCGGTTCGCCGCCGGACAGACCGTCCGGGCAGCCCGAGGCCGTTGCCCGCTCCTGAAGAAAGCCTCCCTCAGCTCACGGCCGAGGATCTGCTCCGGCTGGATCCGATCCTCCTCGCCCTGGTCGAGTCCGAACGGCATTTCCGGACTCTGGTCGAGCAGGCCGTCGACGGCATTCTCATGGTCGATGCCGCCGGTCGGATAAGCCTGGCCAACAGCCGCGCCTGCGAGATGACCGGCTACGGCCCGGATGAGATCGTGGGCCTCAGCCTCATCGACACGTATCTACCTGAGGAGCGCGAGATCGGCCTCGTGCGCCTGCAGAGGGTGCCGGCCGGAACCATTCTCCGGTTTCAGCGAGAGCTGCTTCGCAGGGACGGGACGCGCGTGCCGATCGATGTCAGCGTCGCATGGCTGCCCAACGGAGAGCGCCAGTCGATCATGCGCGACATCACGGCTCGCATCCGGGGCCAGGAACTCCAGCGTGTGGAGGAGCGGCGGCTCCGGGCGCTGGTCCGTCTCTCGGCATTGGAGAACAGAAGCCTGCCCGAGATCATGGACGCCACCCTCGAAGAGGTCGTAGCTCTGAGCGACAGCGTCTTCGGCTACATCTACTACTACAGCGACGAGACAGAGCAGTTCACCCTGCACGCCTGGTCCAAGGAAGTGATGGAGTCGTGCAGCGTCCCCAACCCACTCCGCAGCTATGCGTTGTCGGAGACCGGCATCTGGGGGGAAGCCGTCCGGCAGGGCCGACCTATCGTCGTCAACGATTTTGCTGCCGCGAACTCGTTGAAGCGAGGCCTTCCGGAGGGCCACGCCCCGTTGAGTCGCTTCATGACCATCCCGGTCTTCAGCCGCGGGCGGGTCGTCGCCGTCGTGGGCGTCGCGAACAAGAACGCGGAGTACACCGAGACCGATGTAAGCCAGCTGTCCCAGATGATGGACGTCGTGTGGAAGATCGCCGAGCGCCAGCGTGCGGAAGACGAACTGCGGAGTCTGGCCCAGGAGTTGGAGGCGCGCGTCCAGGAGCGAACCCGCGAGTTCGAACGGGCCAACGCAGAGCTCGAGGCGGCAAACCTGGAGATCGTAGCGGCAAATGTCCAGCTTCAGAACCTGCTCCGCGACCAGGAACGCATGCAGAACGAGCTGACCTACCGGGCCCTCCACGACCCGCTGACCGGGCTGGCGAACCGGACGATGTTCCAGCAGCGGCTGGCCCACGCCTTCCGGGTGAGCCGGCGAGGCGTGGCCGTGCTCTGGATCGATCTGGATCATTTCAAGGACGTGAACGATGTCTTCGGCCACGACGTCGGCGACGAGATGCTGGTGGCCGTGGCCGATCGGCTGCGTGAAGTTATACGAGAGACGGACGACATCGCCCGGGTCGGCGGCGACGAATTCGCGGTCGTTCTTCCGAACGTGGTGGAGTCCGAGGCCCGGCTGGTGGCGGAGCGCGTGCTGTCGGCCTTGATAGACCGGGCGGCATTCCGGCTTCAAGTGAGTGCCAGCGTGGGCGTCGGGTGGCAACGAAGGGTCTCCGGCGATGGGAAGGTCCTCATTCGCCTCGCGGACCAGGCGATGTACCGGGCCAAGGCCTCGGGCGGAAGCACCGCGGCGATGAACTGACGCCGGGCGTCCGGCCCGACGCCGGGCGTCCGGCGCACTCCTAGGGGGTCTGGCGCGGTTCCGCCTTCAGCAGCTCCGCTTCCGTCGCCTGCGGGGAATCGGGCGCCATGAGATGTCGCAGAAAGTCGTACTCGGTGTAGGGGCGGTCGTCGGTGATCAGCGTTCCTCCCGCTCCGAACTCATCGACGCGGGCGTCCGAGATCCACACCCGACCGAGGATGAAGTCCTGCCACTGCGCGGCGGATTCGATCCCGCCGGGGGAGTCCGGGGCGCTTCCCAGATCATCCAGCACGCCGGGCTTCGACAGCACCGCCTGGATGCCGGTCGGGCTCAGGTCGATGGGCCTGTCTGATCCCAGCATGTAGAGACCGGCCGACCGGGAGAAGACAAGGGTCACGTGCGCGAAGACGCTCCGGAAAGTCCTGACCTGGCTGCGCATCTCGTTGACCGTCTGGCCGTTGTATTCCCACTCCACCATGATGCCGCCGTCGTTGAGCCTCGAGCGGCCGGCCTGGTAGAACTCGCGGGAGAAGAGGACGGCCGTCCCCGACGAGTTCATGGGAGGCGGGGGATCCACGATCATCAGGTCGAACTTGTGGGTCGTAAGCTCGAGGAAGTTCCTGCCGTCGGCAACGACGATGCTCCCTTTCGGGTTGTCCATTACCCGCGGCGCGTCCGGGTAGAAATTGCCGAACATGCCGGGCACGGTCGGCACGAGTTCAACGGCCTCGGTCGTGAGGCCGTCCATCAGGGCGCTGCGATAGCCCGAGCCCATGCCGAAGGCGATGACGCACATCGACGTCGCGCCCGGCCGGGCCATCAAGGGCAGGTGGGCCATGAGCCGCGTGTCGACGCTCAGGCTCGTCATCGATGTGCCGCCGACGTAGAGCGACAGCGGGTTGCCGGGGTTGTTGTTGTTGACCGCCTGAACCGACGCCACGCTGTCCTCGGCAGACGCCAGAACCTGGGCGTTGTCTCGAGTGACGCGGTTGACCAGCGGATCCGTCACGATCTGGTTGGGCACGACGATCAGCAGCGCGGCCGCCGCCGTCGCGAACCCGGCGGCCATCCGGGCGACTCGATGAATCGGGAGGCTGACCGACCCGGAGGCGTTCAGCAACGCCAGCCCCGTCACGGCGTTGATCCCGGCCAGCAGCACGACCGACCGGGGAGAGGTGAGAGTCGGCATCAGGAGAAACGGGACGACGAACGTGCCGCAGATGGCGCCGATGGTGTTGGAGCCGAGGAGGAGGCCCGCGCTGCCTCCGACGCGCTCGTCCGAATCGGCAACCAGCATCGAGCTCATCGGGAAGACGATGCCCATGACCACCGTCGCCGGGGCGACGACGAGCACGAGCTGGACGGCGAGCGGGAGGACGCCGAAGTAATTGGTCTCGACACCGAGAGTGGCGAGCACAAGGAAGGCGAGAGCGACCTCGGCCAGCCCCAGCAACACGACCGGGTGTTGCGTGCGAGACAGCCGTCTCGAGAAGATGAACGAGCCGATGGCGATGCCGGCCAGGAAGAAGACCAGGATCGCCGTGAAGATGTAGTTCGTGCTGCCGGTGCCGGAGGCCAGGATCCGGTTCCACAGGGTCTGGTAGCCGAGCGATGTCAGGCCGGACACGAAGGCGACGATCAACGCCAGACGAGGCCGTGATACACGGCCGGGCTCCGGGGCGCGGGTGGCGATTCGGGGAGCACGTGAAGCCGGCTTTGGCGCGGCGGTAGCGGCTGCCGCGTCCGACGCCGCGCCTCGTCGGCCGGCACGGCGGCTTAGCCGGAGCGCGATCAGCCCGGCCGCGCCGGAGCATGCGGCCCCCACCAGCAGCGTCTCGTTGAGGCCGAGCACTTCGATGAGTACCACCCCGGCCATGAGCGCGCCGCAGATCGCGCCCACCGTGTTGGCCATGTATAGCTCACCGAACTCCTCGCCCAGTCGAGTGTGGTCGCTGACCAGATGGCGCGAGAGCGTCGGCAGCGACGCGCCCATGAAGACCGTCGCCGGAGCCAGGGCAAGGACGGAGAGCCCGAGACGAACCATGGCCAGCAACAACGGGCTCGTGTCCAGCACGCCGAAAGCGCCGCGGTAGATCTCGCGCAATCCACCGAACGCGACCGGTGTGACGAGAACGCCCAGGACCACCAGCAGTTCGAGGATGGCGTACATGCGCAGGGGCGAGCGCACCCGGTCGGCGAGGCGGCCGCCCAGGACGCTGCCCAGCGCCATTCCTCCGAAGAAGCCGGTCAGGATGGCGGAGATGGCCTGTGTGGTGTTTCCGAATACGAGAACCAGCTGGCGGGCCCACACCACTTCGTATACGAGTCCGGCAAAGCCGGACAGCATGAAGACGAGGAGGATGATCGGTTTGTCCGGCACTGGTATGCGTGTCGATGACTGGCGAGCGTGCACGCGCTCCCTCCGTGTTTCTCGCGCATTCGTGGCTGTCTGGGCGTCCGGCAAGGATAGTGCCGGGGCGTCCATCGCGAGGATCGTCCCGGCGGCGCCAGGTGTGTAGAGTCACGTGCGGACACCCCCGGACGCCATCGGCCACATGGTCGAGCTTCTGGTGGCGGTACCGCCTGTTTTGTCGATTAGTTCTATTGCCAAAACCGATGTCATAAGTGGTACCCTCCGCCAGACGGGCCAATAGGCCCCGAATCCAGCGGCTGCCACGATCGCTCCTCTCAACGGCTCTCGGCGAGACAGACGTGTCGCTGAGGCCGCACGAGCAAGGAGCGTTCTTTGTACGCATCGGACAAGACCCTGGTTTGCCAGGACTGCAACCAGGAGTTCGTCTTCAGCGCCAGTGAGCAGCAGTTCTACGCGGATCGCCAGTTCAGCGAGCCGCGGCGCTGCCCATCCTGCCGGGCGGCCCGCAAGGCCCAGCGCGGCGACTTCGGCGGCGGATCTCACACCGGTGGCGGCGGCCGTGGCTACTCCACTGGTCCGCGCGAGATGTTCTCGGCGACCTGCTCGAGCTGTGGCCGCGAGGCCCAGGTCCCGTTCCGCCCGAGCGGCACCAAGCCGGTGTACTGCAGCGACTGCTTCACAGCTCGCCGCGCATAGTCCCAGGCCGCGAGGCTAAGTCCGAAACAACAAGAGCCCGGCGATCACGCCGGGCTCTTCGATTCCTGCCGCAAGGGCGGCGATCGCCCTAGGACGGGGCCGACGAGGCCGCCGTTGCCGGGGCAAGCACAACCTTCGCCAGCCTGGACGCGGCGCCGATCGGGTTCCCCCAGGACGCGTTCTCCAGCACGACGATCGCGAAATGCGAGGCGGGCAGGTACTCCATGGCCGAGAAGAACCCGTCGAGGTAACCGAGGTGGCCCCATGCCACCTGGCCGTCTACCGTGGTTTCCTCGAGGCCGAGCCCATACGCCCGAGCCGGCTTCACGATGTAGGGCGACGTGGGCGAGATGTCGACCATGGCAGCTAGTCGTGGCCTGGTCCAGAACGTTGCCGCCGTAGAGGGCGCTCGCCCAGCGAGCCAGATCCGTCGGCGTGGAGACGAAGGCGCCGGCCGGGCCGAAGGCAGTCGCCTCGGCCGTGAATGGGATCATCGTCCCGGCCGAGTTGTCCCTCGGCCTGCTGGCGGGCGCCATGTAGCCGTGCGCTTTGGCGCCCGGGACCGTCTCCTCGGTCTGGAGGAAGGTGTGACTGAGGCCGAGCGGCGTCAGGAACTCGGAACGCACGAGCGACGCGAGCGACTGGCCAGTGGCCTTCTCGATCACCTCGCCGAGCAGGATGAAGTTGGCGTTCGAGTAGTGATAGCCGGTGCCGGGCGGGAAGTAGGGTCTGCCGACCCAGGAAAGAACCTGGGCCGTCGTCCAGGGCTGGGCTGGATTGGCAAGGATGGCATCCGCCATGTCCTGATCGTCGAAGGGCTCCCTGATGCCGCTGGTGTGGCTGAGCATCTGGCGGAGGCTGATGTTGGCCGCGTTCGGGAAGTCGGGCACGTACTTGGACAGGGGATCGTCCAGGCCGATCGTGCCTCGCTGGGCCAGCCGGCCCACCGCGGCCGCCACGAACGTCTTGCTGATGCTGCCGATCGAGAAGAGCGTGTCCGCCGCCACCGGCGCCTGGGGCGAGAGGATTGCCATTCCGGATTGTCCCGCCCAGATCGAGCCGTCGGGGTAGACGATCGCGGCCGAGACTCCCGGGTAGGCGCCACCCGCTCGGATGGCGTCGAGTTCCTTCTGCAGGGCCGCGGCGGTTGCGGCGTCGTCCGAGACTCGCCGAGGCCGGTCCGGGCGCCGCGAACCGGGGTGTCGGGACCGGGACGATCGTGAAGCCGGGGATGATGCTCGGCGAGGGAGTGGCGCTCGGCGAGATCGAGGCTGCAGCAGTGGTCGCGACTGCGGAAGTGGACGAAGGCGTGATGAGCGGCGACGGCGTGGTGCTCCCGCATGCCGCCAGGCTGGCGGCCAGGAGCAGGCTGCCGGCCGCGGCCAGCGGCCTGACGGTTCCTCTCCGGGGTGGGCGAGCGCCGGGAATCACGACTCGCAGGCGGCTCTGGCCGGCTGCTATCGCCGGCCGCCGCCGAAGAGTCGCAGCATGAACAGGAAGATGCCCACGAACTCGAGGTAGAGCAGGAGAGCACCCCACACTGCGGCCTTCTCAACGGAGCCGGTGATGTACGCGAAGTCGCCGCGCGTGATCTTCTGGGTCGTCGACGCGGTCAAGACGGCATAGATGACTACGCCTGCGATCGAGATCAGCAGGTCCAGCGTGCTGCTGTGGAAGAAGAGGTTCAGCAGGATCGCCACAAGCAGGCCCCACGTCGCCATGGCGAAGATGCCGAACATGTTGGCCAGGTTGCGCCGCGTGACCAACCCGAAGACGGCCGCACCGCCGAACATCGCCGCCGCGCTCAGGAACGCCTCCGCGACCGTGGCGCCGCCCGATTGGGCCGCGTAGGCCAGGGCGATGACACCGAACGTCAGGCCGTTGAGGGCCGCATATACAAAGAAGAGGCCCAGGGCGGTGCTCGCACTCAGCCGTCGGATACCGGCCTGAATGCCGACGGCGAGACCCATCTCGGCCAGGACGAAGACGATCCACAGGCTGTACACGGACTCGGCGAGTCCCAGGTTGTTCTCGACCAGCAGCGCCACGAAGGCCGTGAGGAGCAGTCCCATGAACATCCAGAAGAAGGACTGCGAAAGGAGAGTCGAGGACGACAGCCGCACTCCCGAGAGGGCACCAGGCTGCCCGGTCTGGCTGACCGATCCGTATCCGAAGTTGTTGTTCACCGTTTCCTCCAACGAGGGCATGTCGGGTGGGTCTCGTCACGACCCCCTGCGCAAAGCCGGGAGGTCCGGCCACCGCGTTGGGTGATCGTACGCCTGATTGGGGTACCGGGGGGCCGCGCGAGTGGCGACTCGGAGCGGCCGTCCCCGCCGAGACGCCTCGTCAGGCCCGGTCGCGAGTGCTGGACGGAGTCGAGGCCCGGGACTCGCCCTGCTCGGCGGCTCGGGCGAATACCCAGAGCAGATCGGCGAGGCGATTCAGGTACGGCACCAGCTGATCGTCTGGCTGCGGGTCTGATCGTCCGATAGCGACGGCCCGTCGCTCGGCCCGCCGAACGATCGTCCGCGCCAGCTCGAGCGAAGCTGAAAGGCGTGTCTCTCCCGGAACTACGAACTCTCGCGGCAGTTCGATCGCGGCCTCGGTCTGCGCCAGCAGCTCATCCAGGGCCTCGACCATCTCGACGCTGACCCGACTCTCGCCCGGCTTCTGGCGGTCGGTGGCGCGGGGGGCCGTGGCAAGCTGCGCGGCCGCCACGAATAGCTCGCGCTGGAACCGCAAGATCAGTTCGGGCAGGCCGTTCAGGGCGCTGGGGAGGGTTCCGTATTGGGCCTTGAGGCCCAGCTCGGCGCGGGCAAGACCGAGAGCTGCCACAGCCTCGTCGATGGCGCCGTAGGCCTCGGTCCGCGGGTCGTCCTTGAACACGCGCTTGTCGCTGAAGAGGAGTCCCGTGGTGCCGTCGTCTCCACGACCCGTGGCCACGGCCGATTTGCGATCGCGCTTCTCGCCCATGCGCTCCCCTCGATCCAGTGCGTTACCAGGTCAGCCCGGCGTCGCGGGGGTCCCAGCGTTCCGCAAGCAGCGTGACCTTGACCGGGTGTTCGAGGACCGACTCGGCCTGGTCCTTGATCTGCTGGACCATCGACCCGGCGTACGGGCAGAACGGCGTGGTGAGGACCATCTTGATCTCGGACGACTCGCCGCCAATGATGATCTGCCTTATGAGGGCCAGCTCCACGACGTCCATCCCAAGCTCGGGATCGACGACGGAACGGAGGGCGTCCAGGATGGCCAGCTCAGTTGCCCGGCGCGCGGGATCGAACGCCGGCAGGGCTTCTTCGGCCTGTGGGGCTGTCTCGGCTGCGGGTTGGGTGGCGGCGGTAGGGGCGGCCTCGACGGCCGGTGTGGTGTCGCTCATGGCGTTCTATATCCTACCAGTTTCCTCGGGATAGTCGAGACCGCCGAGAAGGGTTGGGCGCGCGGCGACGGCCTAACGATGAGTGCCCGATCCAGATCCACGTGGACGGCTGAAGCCGCGTGTGGCCGTCAGCTCGCGGGGCTTGCCGGGGCGTTGCGGCGGGCCACGACCACGCCGGGAATGCGCAACTCGTCCGGTAGAGCGGCCGCTTCTTCGGCGGTGAAGCCCGGGCCCTGGAGCGAGCCGGTGCGCCCGAAGAACTGGGAGTAGCGATCCCGGTGTTCGGCCGCGTAACGGTAGGCCTGGGCGATCCCGACGACTCGAAGCTCAGGGTGCTCCATCAGCAGCCGGGCGACCCCGTAGCCGTTCTGGCGCAACTCAAGTAGCTGGCGGACCGTCAGGCGCGTGTTGTAGAGGAACGGCTCGCCGCGCATGACGAGCGGATCGACCTTCACCCACTTGATCGTCATGGCAGCCTCCAGTTCGGCTTTTCGGGGCGGCGATCCGCGGTGCGTTCAGACGCCGCGGTACATCCACTTCCAAAGCGCATTGCGTTTGTGGCGGTCGCCGCCGAGGCGGCTGTTGCGCTTCCAGATGGCGGTGGCGGCCTGCAGCGAGCGTTCGGCCGCGGCGCGTTCATCCTCGCCCAGATCCGCGGCGGTGACAGCGCGGATGCCGTCGGCGAGAGCGCAAATGTCCAGCAGCGACACTCCGCGGCGGCGGTAGATCGGCGCGATCCACTCCGCGTACTCGATGAGCCAGCGGGGGTTGTCGCTGCCGAGGCACATCGCCAGCCGCTCGGTCAGTAGCTCCGTATCGCGCAGGAGGTGCCGCAGGCCGACTTCGTCGTAGCGGGTCCGAATGGTCGGGTCGTGCTCGACCGCGGCTTCGAGGGCGCGTGCGGCGATCGGGACGGCTTCGCTGCGAAGCTTCGCGGCCGTCTCCGGAAAGCCGGCCCGCATGTTCAACGGCGCGAGACCGAGGTTCGGATGACGCGAGGCGGGCTTCGCAACAGGCTTCGCGGCAGGTCCCGGGGCGGACTTCGAGGCGTGCTTCGGGATGAGGTTCTTAGCGCTCGTTGCCACGGCCGAAAGTCTAGCCGGATCGGGTCCGCGCCGTCAGAAGCGAGAAGCGGAAGAAGGGCCGCGGGCCGCGGCCAGGCGCTCGCGGGCACCCTCGATGGAGGTACGGTCGATCCAGCGCTCGCGGGCGCGGCGCATGGCGAGCGTCCGCGGGCCGGGCCGTCCGTCGCCGACTTTCCGACCGTCGAGCAAGGTCACAGGAATCACGCCACCGATGCTTGCGCAGATGGCCAGTTCGTCGGCGGCGAAGGCTTCCTCGAGCCGGATGTCGCGCTGGACCATGCGCAGACCGACCGCGTCGCCATGCTCCACCAGCCAGGCTCGCGTCGTGCCTGCCAGAAGGCCGGTGCCGAGTCGCGGGGTGGCGCACTCGTCGTCGCGGATGACGAGCACATTCGAGGTCGTGGCTTCTGTTATGCGGCCGTCCGTGGTCAGGAAGATGGCGTCGTCGGCGCCGGCCCGCTCGGCCTCGAGGCGGGCGTAGACCAGTTCCGCGCGAGAGGTCGTCTTGATGCCGGAGATCGGGGAGTCGGCGTCCCGGCGGACAACGCTCGTGACGAAGCGCTCGCCCTCCTGAAGGACCCGGGCTGCGGGTGGGGTCAACGGCCAGGCCTGGATGGCCACGCTGGCCGTGCCGCCGGACTTTGGGGCTACGCCGCGAGCCGGATCGAAGCCACGGGTGACGGTGATGCGAAGCACGGCGTCACCCGGTGCCACGCCCGCCGACGCAGCTGCCACGGCCGGAGCGCTCGAGTCCGCGCCCGGCTCGCCCGGCTCGCCCGGCTCGGCCAGAGGCCCAACCCCGTCCCAGCCCTCGGCGGCGAGCAGCTCGGAGATCCCGGCCGCGATGACGTCATCGCCAAACGGCAGTCCAAAGGCCAGAACCGCGATGCCGGCGTGGAGCCGGGCCATGTGGCCCTCCAGCTCGATCGGCACGCCGCGCCGGGCCCGCAGGGCCTCGAAGACGCCGTCGCCCAATTGGAAGCCTCGGTCGTATACGGACACATGCGCTGCCGTGGAGGGCACGAGTCGGCCGTTGAGCCAGATGTGGGTCGCTGAAGGTGGAGTCACGCGAGTCTCCGCAGGAGCCGAAGGAAGGTGGGGCGCTCAGCCGAGGGGGAAGCGGAGCGCCCCATGGACCGCGACGGTGCGGGTGGCCCCGGCCTCCGCAGGGAGCCCGGGAACTCCGGCTTCCCGTGCTCTGGTCGGCTGGGCCGAACGGGCCGTCAACTGGGAATGATAGTTGCGATCCTGGATGGGCCGTGAGGAAGGGCCTGAATGCCTCACTGGAACGGCGACTCGTACGGCGCGGATAAGGATCGCGGCGGCGCTGGAGGAGGAAAGCGCCGCCGCGTGGAGGACTGTCAGGTTGCTCGCGGCCAGGCCCTTGCCGCCGGCCGCATCGATGGAGAGGTTAGGCGCCGGCAACTCCGGGGTCCGCGTCGACGTTGCCGCCCAGTAGCTCCTCAGGCTCGCCCTCGATGGTGATTCGAGGGATCCACCGCAGGAAGCTCAGGCATCCACCAGTTCCACTCTCCCAGCAGCTTCATCAGCGAGGGGAGCAGCAGGCTTCGGACCAGGGTGGCGTCCACCAGGATCGCCACGGCCAGGCCGACGCCCAGCTCCTGGATGATGGCCAGTTGGATCGTGTAGAAGGCGGCGAAAACGCAGACCATGATCGCGGCGGCGCTGGTAACGGTGCCGGCGGTGATCGTGATCCCCTTGACGACCGCGTCAGTGGAAGCGAGGCCGCGGTCGCGAGCCTCCTTGACCCGAGTCAGGATGAAGACTTCGTAGTCCATCGAGAGGCCGAACAGGATCGTGAAGATCATGGCTGGGGCCCAGGCCTCGATGACGTTGGGTCGGATGCCCGTGATGTCCTTGAACCACCCTTCCTGGAAGAGCAGGACCAGGACGCCGAAAGCGGCGCCTGCCGAGAGCAGGTTGAGGACGATGGCCTTGAGCGGGATGACGATCGAGTGGAAGGCAACTAGCAGAAGCAGGAAGCTCATGCCCAGGACGAAGAGGATGACCAGCGGCATCTGGCCGCCGTACCAGTTCGCGTAGTCCATGGTGTAGGCGGCCTCGCCCGAGACGTAGACGCGCGTGCCGGCAAGGTCGCCGAAGTAGCTCGGGACGACCGTCGAGCGGAATCGCCGCGCCGCGTCCCAGTTGGCGAGATCGTTGGCGGTGCCGGGTAGAGCCGCCTGGATGTCGGCGACGGTACCGTCTCCGGCCACGGAAACCTTGACCGTGTCTGGGTTGACGCTGCCGATCTGGCCGGACTTCAGCGCGGTCTGGTACTTGGCGATGGCGGCTTGCGTGGCGGGCTCATTGGCTTGCGTGACGATCACCTCGATCGTCATCTCGCGGCCCTGCGGCCACTTGTTCGAGATCAACTCCCAGGCCCGAACGCCTTCGACGCTGTGAGGCAGAGTCGAGACGTCGCTGGTCGTGGAGCCGAGCTGCAGCTTCGAGACGGGCAGCGCGATGGCGATCAGGACCGCGGCCGCGGCGACCGCGGCGACGATAGGTCGGTTGGTGGCGGCGCGAACGATCGTGCCCCAGATTCCTCGCCCCTCGCCGCGATCGCGGGCGAGGACCGGGACGCCGAAGCGGACGACCCAGCGGTCGAGAATCGAGAGCGTCGCGGGCAGGAAGGTCAGGCTGCCCAGGACCGCGATCAGGACGACCGAGATGGACCCGATGGCGATGGACTTGAAGACGTCGTCATCGACCAGGAGCAACCCACCGAGGGAGATCATTACGGCCAGGCCGCTGAAGAAGACCGCCCGGCCAGCGGTGGAGCTTGCGACTTCGACGGCGCCGATCTTGCTGCGACCACCCTGCCCGTCTTGCTCGCGCAGCTGGGTTCGGACCGCCTTCCATTGACCGGCCAGGAGGCCGCTCAGCATGCCGAAGGCACTGACCGTTCCACGGCCGCGTTCGGTCCGGAACCGAGATATCACAAAGAGCGAGTAGTCGACGGCCACCGCCAATCCGATGAGGACCACGATCTGGCTCACGTACTGGCTTACCGGGGCGACGATCTGGCTGTAGATCCCGACCAGACCCATGGCGCCCATGATTGCGCTGATGGCGAGGATGAGTGGGACGAAGGCGGAGACGAGCGATCGAGACGCGACGAGAAGGATCAGGAAGGTCACCAGCAACGTCGGGAGGAGGAGGGCATCGAGGCTGCTGGTGACGTAATCGCCGAAGTCGGTGTTGATGAGACGATTGTTGAACGCGTAGATGGTGAGGTTCGGGCTCTCCGTCTTGAGCCGCTCGGCCAGCGGCCGGATGACGTCCGCCTTGGCTGTCGCTTCGTCGTTGTCACCGGAGATGAGAGCCGTGATGATGGCGGTAGTGCCGTCGGCCGATAGGACGCCTGGGGCCTGGTCGGGGGCGGCGAGCGCGAGCTCGTAGGGGTCCACGACCGTCGGGAACTTCTTGGCCGGGTCGGCGTAGAAGACCGGCAGGGTCTGGCCCTGATAAACCACCGTCAGGGCCATGAGCCGCTGAACCATCGAGTTGATCGAGGCACGGTTCTCAGACGTGTCGAGCTGGCCGTGGGGGTTCGAGACGATCAGGTAGAACGGCTCGGTCGTGACGGCGCTTGTTGCGTTGGCGTTGGCGTCGTTGTACGCGTTCCAGCCCGCCTGCGAGTCGCCGATGGTCTTGCCCTTGTCCATGAGCGACTGCGCGCGCTGGCCGCCCATGGCCGCGGCGCCGAACATAAGGCCTGCGATGAGCAGGAACCAGGCCGCGAAGACCGGCCAGCGATGCCTCGCGCTCCAGACCGCGACCCGGACCGTCCAGGGCTCGCGGCCCAGAGCGGGGGCCCCGTTGGCGATTCCCTTCTCCATTGCCTCGTTCCTCCTCAGGCGCCGCCTCAGCGGCGGCGCCTCTTTAGCGGCTCGTGTGTCTCAGGCCGGGACGGCGGCAGCGACGGCGGTTGGCGCCATCACGGGTGCACCGACCGTCTGGCCCTGGTCGCGGATGAGGCCGTCACGGACGCGGATGATCCGGTCGCAGGCCGCGCCGACTTCGGCGTCGTGGGTCACGAGAACGACCGTCTGGCCGTGCTCGCGATTGAACTCGCGGAGCAGGGCGAGAACTTCGGCGCTGCGCTCTGAGTCGAGGTTGCCGGTGGGCTCGTCGGCCAGGATGATCTCCGGCTTGTTGACGAGCGCCCGGGCGATCGCTACCCGCTGCTGCTCACCGCCCGAAAGCTCGGACGGCTTGTGGCCGGCCCGGTCGCCCAGCCCGACGAGGGTCAGGGCATCGAGGCCTGCCTGCTTGGCCTGCTTGCCGCGGATACCCGCGTAGTCGCAGGCGAGCATCACGTTCTCAAGGGCGGTCAGGGTCGGCACCAGGTTGAAGTCCTGGAAGACGAAGCCCATGCGGCGAGCGCGGATCCTGGTGCGGGCGTTGTCGGAGAGGCTGGCCATGTTCTGGCCGTCGAGGTAGAGCTCGGGGGCCGGACCGTGGTTCGGGTCCGGAGCGTGGAGCAAGCCCAGGATGTGCATCAGGGTGCTCTTGCCGGATCCGGAGGGCCCCATGATCGCGATCATCTCGCCCTTCTCGATCGAGACCTCGACTCCCTTGAGGGCCTCGACTGTGTTCTTTCGGCTGAGCCGGTAGGTCTTGCGGAGGTTGCGACCTTCGAGGATTGCCATCGTTCTGTCTCCTTGGCGGGCCACTCGAGGCGGCCCGCGATGCGTTCAGGTGGGGTTGACTGCCTGGCGGCTACTCGTATCGAAGGGCTGTCACCGGGTCGAGCCGAGAGGCGTTCCAGGCCGGGACGAAGCCGGCGATACCGCCCAGGATCGTGGCGAAGGCGACCGACGAGAAGGCCGTGCCAACCGTAAGGTCGAAGAGGATCGTGGACGACTCGCGGCCCGCGTCGTTGCCCATGGTGGTGATCGCCCAACCCAGGCCCAAACCGACCAGCCCGCCGATGAGCCCGATGATGGCCGACTCGATCAGGATCTCGCGGCGGATGCGCCAGCGCGAGGCGCCGATCGCTCGCTTGATGCCGATCTCGCGGGTGCGCTCGGCCACCGACATGGCCATCGTGTTGATGACCGACAGGCCGCCGATGACGAGGCTGAGGAGCCCGATGCCGATCAGGATCGCGTTGAGCATCGAGGTCGCGGCCCCGATCTGCTGGTCGAAGTCCTTGCCGGTCATCGTGGTGATGCCCGAGACCTTGGCGTCGATCTCGTCGGCGACCGTCTCAGGGTCCGTTCCAACCGTTGGGTACACGGTCAGCCCGGTGGCCAGCTCATAAGTGTTGAGCTTGTCGGCGACCAGTGCCGGCAGGGTCTTCACGTATAACTCCTGAGCCGCCACCATCGGAACCATCGCCGATTTGTCGGGTGCGGTCAGCGTGGGTTCGAGGACCCCGATGACCTGGAAGTCGACGTTGCGAAGGACGATCGTGTCGCCAACCTTGGCTTTCTCCTGGCGGGCCAGGTCAGACCCGAGTACGACGACGTTCTTGCCTTCGTCCGAGGGCAGGAGAGCCCGCCCCGTCGCGTAATGCGTCACGAAGTTCTCGCGGCCCTGGTCCGCATTGGCGACGGAGCCGTTGATCATGGATGGGGTGCCCATCGAGACACCGCTGACGTCGTCGCTCAGCAACATCGAGACGCTTGGTACCACGACGTCGACGCCTTTGAGCGGCGTGATCTGCCCGGCCATCCTCGTCGAGAGGACGCCGCCGAGCCCCATGTATCCGCCTTTGGCGCTGACGGTCACTTTGTCGTTGTAGTAGTCGCTGCCGCCCTTGACCAGGGCGTCGATCTTGTTGGCCATGGAGCCGAAGACGACGAGGGCCATGATCCCGATCGCGATGCCGGTGATCGTCAGGCTCGAGCGGATCTTGCGGCGGCCCAGGTCTCGCAGTAGTCGCATTTGGTCTCTCCTGTGGGTGGATGTCCGGTGTGGGTTTGTTCTTCGTTCGAGGACGCTCATCTCGCATCCTTCGCGTCATGACGAAAACTACGGGCAACAGCCTGCTCGGCCGTCGTCCGAGAGGGCGAAAGAGGCGTCGTCTGGGCGTCCGAAGGAGCCTCGGCCCGTCATCCCTGCGGATGACAGTCACGGCCATCGGCGGGACGGGGGAGTGGCCAGCCGGAGACGGTGCCTGCAGCCCTCGACCCGTCCGCAGTCTTCTCCGGCGGCTTCGTAGCGGTGGCCCGGGGAGCGCTAGACCAGGCCGGTCTCGTAGGCGAGGATCACGACCTGGACGCGGTCTCGAAGGTCCAGCTTCCCCAGGACCCGGGACACGTGCGTCTTGACGGTCGTCTCGGAGACCACGAGCTTCTCGGCGATCTCCGCGTTGGACAGCCCCCGAGCCACGAGCTTCAGGACTTCCATCTCCCGCTCCGTCAGCTCGGCGAATGCGGCGAGAGCGTCGTCGTGGGCCGGCGGCAGGCGGCTGGCGACACGGTTCAGGAGGCGGCGGGTGATCGACGGGGACAGCAAGGCCTCGCCGGCGGCAACGATCCGAATGGCTTCGACGAGATCCTCTGCCGGCGAGTCTTTGAGCAGGAAGCCGCTGGCGCCCGCCCGTAGCGACTCGACCACGTACTCGTCGAGGCCGAAGGTGGTGAGCATCAGGATCTTGATCGGGTCCTCGACGCCCGGTCCGGCCAGGGCTCGAGTTGCCTGAATGCCATCCATCCCCGGCATTCGGATATCCATGAGCACGACATCCGGCTTCAGGCGCCGGGCCAGCTCCACGGCCGCGGCCCCGTCGCCGGCCTCGCCGACGACCTGCAGGTCCGGCTCGGCCGATAGGATCATCCGGAACCCGGTCCGCAACAGTGGCTGGTCGTCGACCAGCAGGATTCGTGTCGTCACTACTCACCGCCTCGATTACGCCGACCGTCGCCGTGGTTGCTCTCCGGTGCCCGGCGCGGTGGCACCACCCGACCGATCAGCGGGGGCACGACCCGCGGCGTCACCAACGACTCCGAGTGCCCGGACGTCCCGGCACGGGGCTTCACGTGTGCTGGCGTGGGTGCCTGCTTCAGGGCCGCCAACGATGCCTGCCTCTCCGACCTGGCTCGGGCGCTGTCGTCCGGCTCGAGCGGCATGCGGGCGAAGACGCGGTAGCCTCCGGGGAAAACCGGGCTCGTCTCGAGTACGCCTCCAAACAGGGCGACACGCTCCTTCATGCCGATCAGGCCGTGGCCACCGCCGTCTTGAGGTGTCAGCAGCGGGGCCGCGGCGCCTCTCCCGTCGTCGATCACCTCGATCTCGAGGGAGTCGTCGTGGTACCGAACGGTTACGCGGGCCGTCGCCTTGCCGCCGTGCTTGACCGTGTTGGTCAAGGCTTCCTGGACGATTCGGTACGCGGCAAGGTCCATGCCGGCCGGGAGGCAGCATGCGTCGCCCTCGACCGTCAATTCGACCGGCAGGCCGACGTCGCGTACCTGGGAGATCAACCTGTCCAGCTCCGCGAGGCCGGGCTGAGGCCCCATTCCAGGGTCGTCCTCGCGCAGCACAGCCAGCATTCGGCGCATCTCCGCCAGGGCCGTCCGACCGGCCGACTCCACCGCCTCCAAAGCCGTTCGGGCGGCTGCCGGGTCCTTGTCCGCGATCCGCCTGGCACCGGCAGCCTGCACGACCATGACGCTCACGTAGTGCGCGACCACGTCGTGCAGCTCGCGGGCGATGCGAGCTCGCTCTTCGGTCACGGCCTGGGCGGCCTTCTCCTCCCGTTCGAGTTCCAGCTGAACGGCTCGCTCCTCCAGCTGCCGTGTATAGGCCCGCCGGACTCGCAGGTTGTCACCGATGAGCCAGGCCAGGCCGAACGAGAGGTAGGTGCCGGTCAGGCTCGCGGTCCATCCCGCGGCATCGAATGCGGCGTAGGAGGCCAGGCTGATCAGGATTCCGCCGGCCGTAATGGCCGCGGCTACCGTGGCCCGGCGACGCGGCTCGTTGGCGGCCACCGTGTAGAAGGCCAGGAACACGCCGAACTGGCCATTCGATGGCGCATATCCGAGCAGGCTGTAGAGGATGATCGCGAAGCCGGTCACGTAGAGGACGCGCATCGGATTGCGACGGCGGGCCGCGACGGGGAGCGTCTGCAGGATGAGCAGCAGGACGCTGACGGCGTCCACGTGAACCTGGTTGCGGCCTGCCGTAGCCAGCGCCACCGCGGCGAGGGCAATGGCCATGACCACGTCCACGTAGTCCTGATTCCAGCGCAGGCGCCCAAGGTCGATGCGCGGGATGGCGATGGCGCGTTGCATGATCGCACGGTACGCCGTGCCCACTCTCCCTGCATCGGCCGTGCGCACGACCCCGACTGCGACCCGTGGCGGACGAAGATCGGTATGTCGAGCGGCAGGCGACATCCTCCGCCCGCCCCGTTCCGGGCCCCGCAACCGCGACCGGGAGTCGGTGCCGGTCTCCTACCCGTCCTGGGAGGATACACACACGCAATGGAGGGCTTGTCAGTGGAACTCGCCCCGGGCATTCGCCGGCTGGGCAACGGCATGATCAACGTATACCTGCTGGAGGAAGCAGGAGGAGTGACCATCGTCGATACCGGCGCGCCGGGCTACTACTCGCGCGATCTGCCGTCCGAGCTGGCGGCGATGGACCGCACCCTGGCCGACGTGCGAGCCGTAGTTCTGACCCACGCGCACTCGGACCACCTGGGCTTCGCCGAACGTATCCGGCGCGAGCGGGACGTCTCGGTTCGGATTCACGAGGACGATGCCGCCCTCGCCCGCGGTGAGGTGAAGCCGCAGCGCGATCCGTCGGCTCCGGGCCTGCGGGCGATCCGCCCGCTTCCGCTGCTCACCTTCTTGATCCTGGGTGCCCGCCTTGGAGCCCTCAGGACTCCGCCCGTCCTCGAAGTCGCCACATTCGGCGACGGAGCGATGCTGGACGTGCCCGGCTCGCCACGGGTCGTCCTCGTGCCGGGGCACACGGCCGGCAGCGTAGCCCTGCTCGTCGTCGCTCGCGACGCCATATTCGTCGGCGATGCCCTGGCGACGCGCAATGTCCTCAGCGGATCGACGGGGCCCCAGCTCGCGCCCTTCGGAGGGGACCTGCGTCAGGCATACGACTCCCTGGCGCGACTCGACGGGATCGACGTGAACGTGGTCCTGCCGGGCCACGGCCAGCCTTGGAACGGCGGGCTCGCGTCAGCCTTGGCGAAGGTCCGCGAGCGAGGGCGACCGGCCGGCTGATCGGCGGTCACTGAACGGCTGATCGAGGGCCGCCGGCGTCCGAGCCTCGGTGGACGTAGGTCACCGTCAGAGTGCCGATGGGGCGCTGGACCAGCATCTGGGCCCAAAGCAGGAGCCCGACGAAGACCGGGATCAGCAGCGTGGCGCCCAACGCCCGCCAAAGGCTCCACCGTCCATCGATGTAGTGCTGTCCGGCGGGCTCGTAGCCCTGGCTCAGGAGCAGCACCGCGTCGGTGTGGAAGGCCTCTATCAGGGCCTCGTAGCTGTCGCCGCCCCTGTAGCCCCGAATGAAGATCGGGCTGCTCGTATCCGCCGGCCACGTGTCGATGTTCACCGCTCGTTTCTCCCTCGGCTGGTCCACCGGCCAACATCGATGGTACCCGAGCGGCAACTTCCTAGAGCAACTCCCCGTGCGACCAGCCCGTGGGCTCGCCCTCGGCCGGACGTGGCTCCTCGCCGGGGCCGTACTCGAACTTGGGCTCGCGGGCGGCGGGCTTCTCATCCTTCGACGTCGCCGGCACGGGGGCTCCGCGGCCTGCCGGGCCGGCAGGCTTCTCGCCGCCGACTCCCGCGTCCCCCGGAGACGAACCGTTCGAGCCCGGCTCGAGCCCGAGCAGAGGCTGGCCGGCTTTTGCTTCTATTGGCCCAACGCCGTAGGGGACCCACTTGCTCGGATCCTGGAGCCGGTGCGCTGCAACGTTGCCGCGTCGGTGCGTCTGCTCGAAGTCGGCCGGCTCGATCCACAGGCGGTCGCCCTGGAGCAGCCCGGCAACCCCGCCCTGGCCCGGTTCGGAGCGCGGGTGCTGGCAGTAGCGGCAGCTGGCCTGGTCGTGCGGCGTGTACTGGGCCGGCTCTTCGTACGTGGTGATGTAGCCCTCGTAGTTGCGGAGCACGACTTTGTGGTCCGAGTAGCTGATCAGGTAGTTGGGCATGACCGGGATCTTGCCGCCGCCGCCGGGCGCATCGACTACGTACGTCGGGACGGCGTAGCCCGAGGTGTGGCCGCGCAGCCCCTCCATGATTTCGAGGCCCTTGCCGACCGGCGTCCGGAAGTGGCCGGAGCCCTCGACGAGGTCGCACTGGTAGATGTAGTACGGCCGGATGCGGTTCTCGACCAGCTTGTGCACGAGCGCTTTCATGATGTGGACGCAGTCGTTGACGCCGGCCAGGAGCACCGACTGGTTGCCCAGCGGAATGCCGGCCCGAGACAGCCTGTCGCAGGCGCGCGAAACCTCGGGCGTGATCTCGTTGGGGTGGTTGAAGTGGAGGTTCACCCACAGCGGGTGGTACTTCGCAAGCATCTCGCACAGTTCGTCGTCGATCCGCTGCGGCAGGAACACCGGTACGCGGGAACCGATGCGGATGATCTCGATGTGGGGAATGTCGCGGATGCCGCGGATGATCGACTCGAGAAGCTTGGGCGCCAGCGTGAGCGCATCGCCGCCCGAGATGAGCACGTCCCGAACCTGGGGAGTGCGGCGCAGGTAGTCGAGCTGCGCTTCATGCTCGGCGCGGTTGAAGTTCTGGCTGGGGTCGCCCACGATCCGCGACCGCGTGCAGTAGCGGCAGTAACTCGCGCACTGCGTGGTGACCAGCATGAGGACGCGATCCGGGTAGCGGTGGACCAGACCCGGAACGGGGGAGTGGCGGTCCTCGGCCAGCGAGTCGGACATCATCGCCGTGAAGGCTTCGTGCTCGCAGTCGGTGGGGATGACCTGGCGGCGGATCGGGTCGTTGGGATCGTCGGGGTCGATCAGGCTCAGGAAGTAGGGCGTGATGTCGACTCGGAACTTGTCCGGAGTAGCGAGGCCGGCGCGCTCGTCGTCGGTCAGGTTCAGGACACTGCCGATCTCCTCGGCCGTGTTGACGCGGTGGGACATCTGCCAGCGCCAGTCGTTCCAGCGCTCGTCCGGTACGTCCTGCCAGATCGGGGCGCGGCGGCTGACGGCGGGCTTGCCGTCCGGCCCGAGGGCGCGGGCCGGGTCGCGGAGATTGACGAACGGGGTCTCGTCGAGGCGATCGCGCGAGTGCGTGAGCGCGGACGGGGCGGCCGCGGACGAGACGGGCGAGGCCGGGGTGTCCGCGGCAGGGCGTGCGATGTGGCCACCGCTTGTGTCCCGAATGGCCATCGCTCGCCTCCTGGGCGGTCTTGCCGGGCAACTCGGCAGGTAGGTCAACGCATAAACACTATGCACTCTGCATGCCATTGGATCATACATCGGCCGCAGCCTGAGCGGCGATGGACCGAAAGTGGACCGCCAGGCGGACCCGGTGGCGCCGGGCAGTTCTGGTCCTCGTCAACCCTTCGCGGCCGTGCGCTCCAGGGCTAGCTGCTGTATCGGGATGATCGTCATCGCGTCGAGGATTTCGCCGCGGGCGATCATCGCCAGGGCCTCGTCGAAGGCCACCCAGCGCATCTGTATCTGCTCCGTGCCCTCCGGCGTGGCCGTGCCCGCCACCAGGTTCGTGGCGACGAACATCACCGCCGTCTCGTCCGTGACCGAGTTGGAGAGCTCGCAGCGGCATAGCTCGCGCCAGGTGCCTTCGGAGTAGCCCGTCTCCTCGGCCAGCTCGCGCCGGGCCGCCTCTTCGGGCGATTCGTCGAAGCGGCCGCCGCCCTCGGGGATCTCCCACGAGTAGCGGTCCAGCGTGTAGCGGAACTGGCCTACGAGCAGGATCGCGTCTCGCTCCAGGTCCAGAGGGACCACTCCGATCGCCCGGTGGAGGAAGTGGACGACGCCGTAGATCCCGGGTTGGCCGTCCGGCCGAACGACCTCGTCGTGGTACAGCCGGATCCACGGGTTCTCGTAGGCGACGCTCCGCGACGCTCTGCGCCAGGGGTTCTGCTCCGTCTCGTCCACGTCGCCATCGTAGCGGGCGGAGGTCGGCGTCGCCGGAACCCGGCACCCGGTCCGGGCGTCCTAGCCACGAACCCGCCGGAGAGGTGGACGCCCGCCTCGGGCGCCATGACGCAGCCAGGAGCCGCGGCCGAACAGCCGCCACAGCCAGGAGACCGACATGAACGACAAGCCCTCCAACGCCACGCCCGAGCAAGAGACCGCCAAGAGCCCCGCCGAGGCCCAGCGTCCGGCCGGGCCCGTGACCTTCGGCCGGGCGATCGCCGTCACCGCGGCCGCGAGCCTTCTCGTCGGGATCATCGTCGGCCCCATCATCAGCGGCCACCCCACGATCGGGGCCGATCCCACGAGCCCCGCCGAACACACGGTGACCGTCTCCGGCTCCGGCCAGGTCACCGTCTCTCCGGACGTCGCCGACGTGGTTCTCGGCGTCTCGGTCACCAAGCCGACCGTGGCCGAAGCGCAGTCCGCCGCCGCCACCTCAATGGCTTCCGTCGTGGCCGCGCTCAAGAAGGACGGAGTCGACACCAAGGACATCGTCACGGTCAATCTGAGCCTCAGCCCGGTCTACGACTACAACACCAACGGCTCGGCGCCGAAGCTCGTAGGCCAGCAGTACACGAACACGGTCAGGGTCACCGTACGCAACCTCAAGAACGTGGCGCCGGTCGTGGACGACACCGTCTCCGCCGGGGCCACGACGATTCAAGGGATTTCGTTCCGGCTCGACGACCCCAAGGCCGTCCAGACCCAGGCCCGCCAGCTGGCGATGGACGATGCCCGAGCGAAGGCCAACGCGCTGACAGCCGCGGCCGGCGTTTCGGTCAAGGGCGTCGCTTCGATCAGTGAGACCTCGACGACGCCGATCCTCTCGAACAACTATGCGACGGGCGGCGCGAAGTTGGCAGCTGCGGACGCCACGCCGATCCTGGCCGGAACCACGGACGTCGTCATCACGGTGTCCGTCACGTACCTCATCGGTTGACGCCGGCCGTCGTGGTGGCCGCTCCACTCTCCGGCGACGCGTCGCGCGCGGCCGCATCGATCGTTGCACGAGGAATTGTCACCTAGTTCAGTGCAATATCTGCCGGGCGTCACGTCACGGCAGGACCAACGGCACGGTCCCGCCGCGTGACAGCCGCGCGATACTCGACGCACTATGCGACTTGATCTGACCAAGCGCAGCGACTACGCGATCCGCGCGATGCTGGCCCTCGCCAAGACCAAAGACGGCCTGCTGAGCAGCCGCAAGATCGCGCAGGAGATGAACATTCCGCCGCGGTTCCTGCCCCAGATCATGGGTGACCTGACGCGGGCCGGGCTCGTCGATGCGCACCCCGGCCGTTCGGGTGGCTACAGGCTGGCCAAGGCCGCGGATTCGGTGAACCTGCTGACGGTGATCGAGGCGGTCGAGGGCGATCCCCACCGGCAGATATGCGTCATGCGTGGCTCGCCTTGCGGACTCGATGGCGAGTGTGGCGTCCACTACGTCTTCTACGCGGCAGAGGGCGCGCTGCTGGAGCACCTCGAGTCGGCCACACTCAAGGGCGTCATCGACCACTTCATGCAGAAGCAGGCAGAGGCCGCTGCCGAGGCCGCCAAGATGGCCGCCGCCGCGACGTAGTCCGACCAGGCGGATCCGAGCGGACCCGCTAGCGCCGCTTCTGCAGCGCCTGCCACTCCTCGGCCAGGACGCTCATGTGGATCTCGTCCCAGTAGCGGCCGTCCCGAAAGATCGCCTCGCGCGACCGGCCTTCCACCACGAAGCCGCATTTCTCGTACGCCCGGATGGCCCTGGTGTTGAACTCGAAGACCGTCAGCGCCACGCGATGCAGCGGGAGTTGCGTGAACGCGTGAGCGAGCATCAACTCCGTGGCCTCGGTGCCGTAGCCCTTGCCCCAGGCGTCGTGCTCGCCGATCGTGATGTGGTACAGGCAGGAGCCGTTGTCGCCGTCGAGCTGGCTGAACGCGCATGTCCCAACGAGCCGATCGGACTCCCGAAGGTGGATCGCCATGGCCAGGAAGTCCGTGCCCATGATCCGCGCGTAGAAGAAGCGCCTGATCTCGTCGGTCGATAGCGCGGCCGGCTGATAGCGGGTGAGGCGGGCGACTTCCGGGTCCGCGTACCACTTCACGAAGGCGCGGAGGTTGTCCGCGTGATGTCGGCGCAGGACGACGAGCCGGCCCGGGATTGCGTCCGGACGCCAGGCTTCGTACTCAGGCGCGGAGGTCATCGGGGCCTCCTGTTCGCCTGTGTGGATCGGAGCGGACCCGTCCGGCGGACTTCACGGATCGAAGGTATACCATCGCCGCCATGCGTGGCTGGAGCGAGCTGGCCGAACGTGTTGCCGGAACGACTCGCACCTCCGAGAAGACCGCACTGCTCGCGCGTTACCTGGCGCCACTGCCGGCCGACGAGCTTCGCGTCGCGGCCATCTTCCTCTCGGGGCGGCCGTTCGCGGAGGTGGACCAGAGAGCCGTCGGCCTTGGGTGGGCCACCATCGCGGCAGCCGTCTGCCAGGTGGCGGGGGAACCCGCTGGAGCCCTCGGAGAGGCATACGACCGCTCGTCCGACCTGGGCCAGGCTGTGGCCGAGGTGATGGCCCTGCACCCGGAGGGTCCGGACGCGAGCGCCTCCCCGTCGCTGGGGGAAGTGGCGGAGGCCTTCGCCGCGATCGGGGCCGCTACTGGGTCCGCGGCCAAGGGCGCGGTCTTCGCCGAGCTCGCGAGGCGATGCGATCCGCTGACGGCCAAGTACGTGGTCAAGGTCCTGACGGGGGATCTGCGCATCGGGCTGCGCGAAGGCCTGCTCGAGGCGGCCATTGCCGAAGCCTTCGAGCGGCCGCAGGGCGAGGTACAGCTGGCCGGGATGCTCACCGGGGACGTCGGGGAGACGGCGGTTCTCGCGAAAGCGGACCGACTCGGCTCGGCTCGCCTTCGTCTGCTGCACCCGATCAAGTTCATGCTCGCGTCGCCCGCCGAGAACGCGGCCGAGATCATCTCGCGTCTCGGGCCCACCGTCTGGGTCGAGGACAAGTACGACGGCATAAGGGCCCAGCTCCATCGTCGCGGCTCTGACGTCCGCCTGTTCAGTCGCGACCTTCACGACATCAGCGGGCAGTTTCCGGAGATCGTGGAAGCCGCCGGCGACCTGCCCTGGGACGGCATCCTGGACGGCGAGATCCTGGCCTTCGCGGAAGGCCACGTGCTGCCGTTCCTGACTTTGCAGGCGCGGCTCGGGCGCAAGGACCCCACGGCGGAGTTCCAGGCCGAAGTACCGGTCGCTTACGTCGCATTCGACCTGCTGGCCCTGGGGCCACGCTCGGACTCGGCCGCGGGCGCGCTACCGACGGCGGCTGGCGCCGCCACCACCAACGGCCGAAAACCCGGCGGCCTGAACGGGACGACTCCCGTCGCGGTGACGCCGCTCCTGGCGGTCCCGCTGGCCGAAAGGCGTCGTCGGCTGGAAGACCTGGGGCTGCCGACCGTCGGCGAGGGCGGCCGCTTTGCGCTGTCGCACCTGGTCACGGTCGATTCGGTCGAGGCGCTGGACCGTGTCTTCACGGAGGCCCGCGCCCGGTGGAACGAAGGGCTGATGGTCAAGGACCCTCAGAGCGGCTACTCGCCGGGCCGGCGCGGCCTGGGCTGGCTCAAGATGAAGCGCGCCCTGGCGACCCTGGACTGTGTCGTCGTCGGCGTGGAGATGGGGCACGGAAAGCGCCACGGGGTTCTTTCCGACTACACCTTCGCCGTTCGGGACGAGGCGACCGACCGGTTGGTCACGATCGGTAAGGCGTACACGGGGTTGGCCGACTCGGAGATCGCCGAGATGACTCGATGGTTCGAGGCGCACACGATTCGGCAGTTGGGCCGCTTCCGGCAGGTCGAGCCGCTGGTGGTAATCGAGGTCGCGTTCGACGTTCTCCAGCGTTCGAACCGGCACCAGTCCGGCTTCGCCCTACGTTTCCCGCGCATCGTCCATTTGCGAACAGACAAGCGGCCGACGGAGATAGACACGCTCGCGACGGTGGGCCGCCTTCATCACGAGCTGCAGTACGGGGCCGAGTATCTGGTCACCGTCGAGGCGCGCCGGCCCGAGAAGCGCCCGTCTGAAGGCCGATAGGGCGGCGGGCGTCGCGTCCTGGGAATGCCGGTCCCGCCGACAGGACTATGGTCGCCAAGCCAGATGACCCATCCCAACGCCGGGCCCGGCCGGGTATTCTCCCAGCATGTTTGGAGGCTTCGGCGCGAATCCGGCTCAATCCCTGCCCGTGACCCTGGTCACGGCGCAGCTGGTAGTACAAGGCACGATCCAGACTCGCCTGCATCGCCTGACCGACGTCCTCAATGAGCCGGACGTGGTCCATCTCATCGTCATGGACGCGACGTTCATGGAGGTCGGCTCGAGGCGCGTCGTCGCCGAAGCCGCCTTCTCACAGGTTCAGCTGGATGACGTCCTCTTTGCGCACATGACTGGCTCCGCCGACTCGAGTGAGGAGATGCGCACGCCCAAGCAGCCCGTTCGGGCGACTCTCCTGGCGCCACCCTTCACGATCGAGGGCCAGATACATCTCGCCTACGAGTCGGATCTGAAGCTAGCCCTGGAAGCGTACGGCGGCCGCTTCGTGCCGGTCACGGGCGCCCGGTATTTCGCCTACGGAGTGGCCGAGGCGCCCAACTACGTGGACATGCTGGTCGTGAACCACGCCAGGGCCCACGTCTCGGTCGCGCCCGGCGTCGAGTGGCAAGCCGAAGCTCCGCCGGAAGGCGGACCTGGATCCGCACGGAACCCCTGGTAGCCGATCAGCGCTCGACCGGCAGGTCGAGACGATCGCCCCACTCGGCCCAACCCGCGTCGTAGACGGCCACGTCATCGAAGCCTAGAAGCGTCAGCGCGAAGGCAAGCTTGCACGCCCCGAGGCCGGCCGAGTCGTAGCAGATCAGGCGTCTTCGGGAGTCGACGCCGGCCCGACGCAGCAGCGACCGCAGCTCGTTCGCGTTGCGGAAGCGGCCCGTGCGGGGCTCCGTGGTCGCGGAAGCTGGAACGTTGAGCGCGCCGGGGACGTGGCCCAGCCGTCGAGTGGGACCCGCGTGCCCGGCGAATTCGGACGGCGTCCGCGCATCGAGAAGCTGGACCTGCGGAGAGCCGAGCAGCTGGCGGAGATCGGTCGCGGTGAGGCGCGTCCTGGCCGCGAGGCGGGGAGTGAACGTGGTGGGTGGCCGCAGCTCGGCTGTGGTGGACACGGGCTGGGCCAGGTTACGCCAGGCTTCCAGACCTCCGACCAGGACACGGGCCGAATCGTGACCGTAGACGCGCATCGTCCACCACGCTCGGGCTGCGTACGCGCAGGCCGTGTCGTCGTAGATGACCGCCACCATGCCGTTGCCGATGCCGGCCCGGGTTAGCGCATCCGACACTCGCGCCGGTCCGGCCATGAGCAGGGCGTCGCTCCCATCTTCCTGCTCCACCAGGTCGGTCCGCCAGTCGACGTACATGGCGCCTGGAATGTGGCCGACGGCGTACAGGCGGTGCCCCGAGCCGTCCGGCCGCCAGCGCAGGTCCAGCACACCGAAGCCCGGCCGGCCGAGGTTCTCGGCCAGCCACTCTGCCGTGGCCAGCAGCTCCGGCCGGGCGTATCTGCTCACGTTGTAGTCGGTCACATCAGCCCCGAGGCTCAAGGTCGTGCGTGGCCGATCGGACGACGGATCGTGACGAACCGCCGCACGGGGCGTGGCGCTACCGGTCCTTATGATAGGCAGCGATGGTTACGCCATTCCTGCCGGACGACGAGAAGATCCCGGCAATCCGCGAGGCGCTTCCTGCCACGGCCGCCGGCATCTACCTGAACACGGGCGCTGCGGGTCCGCTGCCGCGAGAGACCGCTCGAGCCATGGCCGATGCGGAGTCCTGGGAGCTGCGCACCGGTCGAGCCGATCGCAACTATTGGGAGGATGCGGTGGAGCGGCGAGCCGAGGCCAGGGGTGCGGTCGCCGCCGTTCTGGGCACCGATCCGGGCAGTATCGCCCTGACCCATGCCGCCACCGACGGCATGAACATCGCGACGTGGGCCGTCGATTGGCGGGCCGGCGACCGCGCCGTCACCACGAACCTGGAGCACGCCGGCGGACTCGGGCCGTTGTGGGCGGTGCGCGATCGATGGGGAGTGGACCTGGCCGTCGCCGACCTGGGAACGGGCGGCGATCCCGCCGCGGCCGTCGAGGCTATGGATCGGGCGATCGTGCCGGGAACGCGGCTCGTCTCGCTGTCACATGTCTCGTGGGCCACGGGCGCGCAACTGCCGGTCCGCGACATTGCGGAGATGGCGCATGCGCGGGGGGCGCTCGTCGCCGTCGACGGCGCGCAGGCGGCCGGCGCGATTCCCGTTTCGGTGGAGGATCTGGGCGCGGACTTCTACGCCGTGCCCGGTCAGAAGTGGTTGCTCGGGCCGGAGGGGATCGGGGCGGTCTACTGCGCTCGCTCGGTGCTGGATAAGCCACGCCTCGCGTTCGCCGGCTGGGCCAGCTTCGAGTCGATCGATCAGGCGGCGCAGGGCAAGCCCTGGCCCGATGCACGCCGTTTCGAACACTCGACCCTGCACGTGCCGTCGGTCCTGGGCTTCGCCCGAAGCGCGGCCTGGCTCTCGATGTTCGTGGGGCTGCCGTGGATCCATGAGCGAATTGGCCGGCTTGCGGGTGAGGCCGCGGCGAGGCTGGCCGACGTTCCCGGCGTGGAGCTGCTTACGCCCCGCGAGCACATGGCCGGGCTGGTCAGCTTCCGGATCGCGGGCTGGACGGCTGGTGCCGCCTTACGTGAGCTGGAGCAGCGGACTCTCTGCATCGCCCGAACGATCCCGCCGCTCGACGCGATCCGCATCAGCGTGGGCTTCTTCAACACCGACGCGGAGTTGCACCGCTTCCGTGACGGGGTCGCGCTGGTCGCGGCCAACACTCCTGAGACCATGCCTCACCGTCCGAGGATCGAGGTCCTCCGAGGCGGCGTGGAGTAGGTCGCCGTCTCCCGGGCGCGGGTGTACGATCGAGCCGCGTTGGGGGAGTAGCTCAACGGTTAGAGCATGGCTCTTATACAGCCCCGGTTGGAGGTTCGAATCCTCCCTCCCCTACCAACTCCCTGAAGCCCCGGCGGCTGCCCGCGGGCGGCGCGGTTTGCCTGCTGCTGATACCTTGGAGCCGCGGGCGGTTCGCTCGGGCCCGAATACCCAATGACATGGCCCGGCGCCGGCGTCGCGTTGGACGGTCATCATGAGCCAGCGCATTTCCAAAGGCCGGACACGAATGCGCTCTATGCGCATCCCGGCATCGCCAGCCTCCAGGCTGTACGACTGGCTTCGGGGCAGCCCGGCGGGCATAGTTGCGCTCGCCCTGACGGTCGGGTTCGGGGCCGGGCTGGGCGCGGTTGCCTTCCGCGAGCTGATCGCCTTCTTCACCCTGGTGTTCACCGGATCTCGGGACTACTCGGGGACCCCGGGCGCCCCAAACCCACTCGTGCCTGGGCTGGGCCCCTGGTTCCTGATCCTCGTGCCCGTGGCCGGCGGCCTTCTGTACGGGCCGCTCATCGACCGATTCGCCCGCGAGGCACGCGGCCACGGAGTTCCGGAAGTCATGCTGGCGGTCAACACGGAAGGGGGCCGGATCAGGCCCCGGGTGGCGGTCGTGAAGTCGCTGGCGTCGGCCGTCTGCCTGGGCTCGGGCGGTTCCGTCGGGCGTGAGGGTCCCATCGTCCAGATCGGGTCCGCGCTGGGCTCGGCGTTGGGCCAGCGCCTGAATGTCGGCGAGGCCAATCTCCGTCTGCTGGTCGCCTGCGGCGCCGCAGGCGGCATCAGCGCCACCTTCAACGCCCCCATCGCCGGTGTCTTCTTCGCCTTGGAGCTGATCCTGCGGGATTTCGAGGCGAGATCCTTCGGGACCGTCGTTCTGGCCTCTGTCATGGCCGACATCGTCGGCCAGAGCGTGTTCGGCAGCGCCGCGTTCCTGCAGCTCCCGGCCTTCGAGATCTCGTCTCTCTGGCAGTACCCGCTCTATGCCGCGCTGGGAGTGCCCGCGGCCCTCGTGGGCGTTGGGTTCATCCGCGTTCTCTATGGCACGGAGGACCTCGCCGATCGGATCTGGGCCGGCCGTCCGGAGTGGCTCCGCCCGGCGGCGGGCGGACTTCTGCTCGGGTTGCTCCTTCTGGCTCTGCCGCAGCTCTACGGCGTCGGTTATCCACCTCTCGAGAAGGCCGAGGTCGGCGATTACGGCGTCGCCTTCCTCCTGATACTCCTCGCCGGGAAGCTGGCCGCAACCAGCCTCACGATCGCTATCGGCGGTTCGGGCGGTGTCTTCGCCCCGTCGCTGTACATGGGCGCGATGCTTGGGACTGCCTTCGGCCTGGCCATGAACGAGATCGCGCCTGGAGTCGCGGGTCCGCCCGGAGCATACGGGCTGGTCGGTATGGGCGCCGTCTTCGCGGCCGCGGCCCGAGCGCCCATAACCTCGGTCCTCATCATGTTCGAGCTGACCGGAGATTACCGGATCATCTTGCCGCTGATGCTTGCCGTGGCGCTGTCGGCCGGGTTCAGTTCGCTCCTCGCACAGGACACGATCTACACGCTCAAGCTGCGCCGCCGAGGCGTCACCATCGGGCGCGGCCGATCGGGCAACGTGATGGAGCTGATCACGGTGGGCGAGGCGATGAGCCCGGTTCCGGAAGCCATCGCCCAGGCGGCGACTCTGGGCGAGTTCATGGACCGCTTCATTGCCGAGGGCCGCGACGCCCTTCCGGTGGCCGACGAATCGGGAGCGTATCGGGGCGTTCTAACGATGTATCAGGTCGAAGAGAGCATGCGCGAGGATGCCTTCGACGCCACCGCCGGCAGCCTGGCTCAGAACCAGCCGACGCTGCGGCCGGAGGTCCCGCTCGAGGAGGCGCTCACGACCCTCGTGCGCTTCGAGTCGGCCGGTCTGCCGGTCCTGGCTCCGGATGGGAAGAGCGTGGTGGGCTGGATGACTCACCGGGATGTGGCGCGCGCCTATGTCGACAGGCTCGATGCCGACCGAGCCCGCGCGGCCGACTCGGGTTCTCGGCCGAAGACGCCGGCCGGTGATGGCGGGGCGCTGCCGGTGACGCGGCCCGCGTCCGCGAGCCTCGAGGGCGGTTCCGACAGGGCGACGAGCCTGCTCGGATACCGGGTGGTGGACTTGGAGTTGGAGAGCGCCGACGCTCCCGTTGGCTGGCGCGTGGATCAGGTCGATTGGCTGCCGCTCTCGCTTCCGATCAGGGTGCGTCGCGACGGCGAGTCGTTCCGGCCCAAACCGGACACTGTCCTGCGGCGGGGCGACCGAGTGACGATCCTGGCGCCCGAGAACGCGGCTGATGAGTATCGCGACGCGCTCGCTGCCCGTTTGAACCGCCGCCTTGCGCGGCGTAAGCGCCGGACGGCGAAGAGGGGCGAGGCGGCACCGAAGGGTTGATTCGGAGGTGATTGGAGCGTGACCAGAGCGGTCATCTGGGACTTCGATGGGACGCCGGCGCGACGACCGGGCGGCTGATCCGCATCCGGCGTCGCTCGACGCCTTACGATTTCACGACGCCGCTCCCCGTACTGGAGAACCGTCAGCCGATGAGCGACAACCCTCCTGCGCCCGTCCCCAACCAGCCGGCCGCCCCGCAATGGGGCGGTCAGCCTCAGACGTGGACGCCCCAGACATGGGCGCCCGGATCCGCCTATGGCTGGGGAGCGCCTCCTGGACGTCCGGCGGCGTTCGGGGCCGGTGGTGTCGCCCGACCCCGGTGGACGGGGACCATCGCCGTGGCCGTGATGGTCGCCGCCGTAGTGTTGGGCGGGATCGTTGCGGACGACGCCATCCCGGTTCCGAGTGCCGGGCAGGTTCCCATCAGCGCGCCGGTGTACATGACCGCCGGCCCGGGCTGGGTCACGACTACGGTCGCCGGAGACGTGACGAACGGCGTTGCCCTCCAGAACTCGAACGCCCTCCTGATCGCGCAGGTCCTCAGCGCCAGCTACGACGGAGATGCCCGCCAGCTCCTCGAGACCTCGATGGTCGGCTTCCAGGGTGATGCCGCCCAGATCTCGTTTGGCGCCGAGCGAGACGTCGTCCTGAACGGCCGGCGCGCGAGCGAAATAACCTTCTCCGCCCTCCTCTCCGACGTCGGAAGCTCAGGCATCCTGGACGGCGAGTTGGTGTGCCTGGTCGTGCAATCGGGAGGGCATGGGTACGCGGTCTTCATCCAGGTCGGCGTACCCCAGGGATACCTGTCCTCGGTGAGCGACGACGTCGACGCGATGGCCGGCAGCGTGGAAGTGAGCCAATGAACGTCCAGGCGGTTCAGGCGCAGCCATCGGTGCCGCGATGGGGCGTGAAGGGGACGTTCGTCCGGCCCCGCCAGCCGGCTTTCTGGCTATTCGTCATCCTCCTCTTCGTCGGCGGCGACACGAGCGTGGGCATACAGCTCACGATGGCCCAGCTGCCCTCCGCGTTCGTGATGAGCTGGGTGTTGGTTCTCCTGTACGCGATCCCCGTTGCCTTCCTCGTGTACCACCTCGACCTCTTCGAGCGTGAACCCCTCGCGCTGCTCGTTGCCGCCCTGATGTGGGGCGGTGTGGTCGCCACGGGCCTGGCGGTCTACGCCAACGATGCCTGGATTTCCGTCGTGGGCAAGGTGGCACCGGATGTCGCGCTCGACTGGGGCGCGGCGATCGTGGCTCCGCCGGTTGAGGAGACGCTCAAGCTGATGGGCGTCGTCCTCATCTTCCTCATCGTGCCCGAGGAGTTCGACGGAGCTCTCGACGGCTTCGTCTACGGCGCCATGGTGGGTCTGGGATTCACCGTCGTCGAAGACACGATGTACTTCCTGATGCCGGCCCTCTCGAGCGGCCTCGATCAGACCGGTCCGGTCTTCGATACGTTCTTCATCCGCGTCATCGGCGGCGGGCTCTACGGCCACGTCATGTTCGCCGGCCTCACGGGTATGGGATTCGCCTACTTCGTTACCTCGAGGGCCGGCATGGGCCGGCGGATCGTCGGCTTCGGAGGGTGCGTCGTGGCGGCGCTGGCGGCCCACGCCTTCTGGGATTCGCCGCTGCTGAACGACGTCCTTGCCAACGGCGGCGCCGCTCCGAGTCAGCCCCAGATCATCCTCTGGTGCACACTCAAGGGCCTGCCCTTCTTCATCGTGCTCTGCGTTCTCGTGGTGATGGCGACGCGGAGCGAGGAGCAATCGTTCCGGGCCGTCATCGCCGGCGAGCCGGACGGGACTCTGTTTCCGGAGTCGGATCTACGAGCCTTGCGCAGTCTGTGGGCGAGGCGGTCGGCACGAGTCGAGGCCGGCCGAAGGTTCGGCCAGGCCGGTGGTCGGCTCACTGGTGAGCTGCAATCCGCCCAGGTCGAATACGCCATGGTTCGAAGCCGAGGCGACCCCCTCGCCGACGAGGCTCTCGAACGCCAGCGTCAGCGCATCCGCTGGATTCGGGCTCAGCTGGCGTCGCTCGGGGCCGGTCCGGTCGCGCCGAGCGCAGTTCCGGGCTGGTCGCCGACCCACTTCGTGCCAGAAGGAGGAGTGGCCTCCTGGCGAACGCCGGACCCCACGGCGCCGCCAGTCGCCCACCTTCCTCCGGGCCTGGAGCTGGCGGTGGAATCGCGCATCGACGCCTGGGCCCTCGTTCGCGCCGTCAACGGGTGGCGCGGCTGGGTCGACGGCAGGTTGCTCGTAGAGCGGCGCTGACCGGGCCGCCGGAAGCTGGAGGCGGCCGAGCGCTCCGGCCACCGTGCCGTTGCCGAATTCCGCCACGCGACTGCACCGCTGTGCCCGTGTGCGCCGGCACCCGGCGGCGTCGTTGTGCTACGGCACCACCCGAACGGGCTCCGAGGCCTATCGCAGCAAGGGCCGGAAGGTGGGTCGCGGTTGGGCGAATAGGTGTGGTCTGGCACGGTGAGGGTGCCTGGCGATGGGAATTGTGGATGCGTTCCTCCCGCGCCTGCTCTGGGTGCCCGGTGGCGCAGGTCCCGTGGTGCCATGACCGCCGTACCATTGTCCGGCCCCCTCTCTCGTCCCATCCTCAACTTCATGACGGGTGTCGCTGTTCGCCGCATCTTGGGACGTCGCGCCGGCCTGCTCGCCGCGTTTCCGGCGGCGCTGCTCCTGCTGGCTCTCTCCGCCGGCTCGGCGCTGGGCGCCCCGGGCGCCCTGTCGGATGCGTCCGTTTCGCCGAACCCGGCCGTAGCCAAGACCGCGGTGACGTTCAGCGTGACCTACACCGACCCGGGCGGTGGGAAGCCCCGGTATGTGCGTGCCTACTACGAACTCAATGGCGTCAACCGCGGAGGCCACTTCGTGACCCTCGCTATCCCTAACTCGGGGACTTGGGCAAGCGGCGTTCAGCTCACCGAGACTACGTCCACATTAGGCGCTGGCTCGTACCCGATCTATTTCTGGGCAATGGACAGCAATAGGAACTGGGTCCCGAAACTCCCGGGAGGCACCCTCGTGGTCAACCCAACGCCGCCGCCCACGCCGACCCCGCCGCCGCCCACGCCGACTCCGCCCACGCCGACTCCGCCGCCTCCGACCGCTGCACCCACCCCGGTGCCGCCACCAGCTCCCACGCCCGCGCCCGTCAAGCCCAAGCCCGTCCCCACCAAGGTCGTAACGCCTCCGCCCGCGACCCCAGCCCCAACCGCAACCCCCACTCCGACTCCGACGGCCAACCCCAGTGGCTCCGCGGGAGCGGGCCTACTGGCAGGAGGTCCGGCGGCCTCTGGCATGCCGGGTGGCCAGGGCGGGGGCGCCCTCGACGGAACGCCGAGCCCCAGTGGCGACCCGGCGGCGGGCTCCGCGGCCGCCTCATTCGCGGTCGGGCGGCTGGCCAGCCAACTCTTGCCCATCGAGACGGCTCAAGGCGCTACCGGCGTCGGCACGACGGACGGAGGAGCGCCGGGCGTCTTCGCGTACAGGCCCCCCAAGGCCCCGCAGCTTCTCCAGGCGCTTGCCCCGACGATCGCGACCGGCAGCGCCGGCGCTGCCGCCTGGGCGGCCTTCGTCTTCTTCGGCAAACGGCGCCGCGATGATAACGAGCCGGCATCTGACGGACCCCCGACCGCGGCCGCGGTCTACGAAGTTGAGGCCGCGCACGGTTTCGAGGCCGTGGACGAGTCGCTCCTGCCGCGATGGCGACGGCCTTCGCTGCAACAGGTCCGCAAGACGGACCCTCTTCGCGCCGCCGAGGACGCGACCCACATGTCCTTTGAGGCTGCCGGCATTCGGCCGCTCGAGGACTTCGAGCGAAGGCAGATCGGGTATAGGCTTGTGCGCCTCCTCGACTCGCCCGACGAGTTGCGGTCGAGGGAGATCGGCGTCCTCGATCAGGGCGACGAGGTCCAGCTCCTCCAGCGGCACGGCGTCTACTGGCTGGTGCTGTGTCCCGACGGACGGCAGGGCTGGGTGCACCGCATGGTGCTGGCAGACCCGGTCGGGGTCACTCTCGCCGAGCCTGAGCTGGCGGAGCCCGAGCCATCCGAGAAGGCCGTTCCCTACGAAATGCCGGGGCTCGAAGAGATCGCTGAGGAGCCCAGCACCGACGGCTTGCTCGAGGCTTACATGAAGGCCAGAGGGGACGCCCTGCGGTCCGCTGCCGTGGCCGCTGTCCCCGAGCCCACCGCCGTGGCCGCTGTCCCCGAGCCCGCCGCCGTGGCCGCTGTCCCCGAGCCCACCGCCGACGACGACGCGGCCGCCGCCGACGACGACGCGGCCGCCGCCGTGGCTGCTCTTGCCGCGCGTGCCGCCGCCGTGGAACCGATGGAATCCGAGCCCGATGCGCCCGTGCCGGCCGTTACCGCCGTCGATGAGCCTGCTGCCGGCGAGGTTCACGTCGCAAAACCAGCACATGCTGGTGAGCAATATTCGGGACGAAAGCGCGCGGGTACCCGTAAGGCCTCAACCTCGTCCCGGCCTGGTACCAAATCACGTCGCCCTTCACGGTGAAGCCGGCGCGAGTCGCCCGCTCGGCCAGGTCAGAACCGGTGAAGATGTAGCGCCCGTCCTGGTACGCGTCGCGGACGATCACGGTTGCGTACCGGTCCAGCCGCAGGACTCGCGCCAGCTGGCCGAAGACCTCCTCCATCCGGTCGAGGTAGGTGGCGTAGTCCGCGCTGTTGGCGAGGTCGCCCGGGTGATCGGTCACCATCGCGTAGTCGGTCCGGCGATTGGCATGCTCCTCCGCGAGCTTGCCCCCGGCCATGGTGATCGGCAGCTGAATGTTGTACGGCGGATCCGTGGCCACGAAGTCGACGCTGTCCGGCTCCATTTGCGGCAGAAGCGCGAGGGCGTCGCCCAAGCGCATCTCCAGGCCGGACGGATCGAAGGACCGCTCTCCACCCGGGTCCGCCGAACCGATGTCCGCCAGCCGCGGGCCCATGCCGTCTCGTTCCGCCGGCAAGACTCGGAGCAGCTCCCCGAACGTGTCGACCCAGCGTTGCTCGATCTCGAGGCCGATTGCCCGCCTTGGCCCACGAGCTATCGCCGCCCCCAGAAGGGTGCCACCCACGCCGGCGAACGGGTCCAGCACGAGCTCTCCCGATGTCGTGAAGAACTCGATGAGCCGAGCCATCAGCCGCGGGGGCTTGTTCGCGCCGTGTCGCTTTCGTAGGGTGTGGCCCAGCTCGGAGGGATAGGCTGTTCCCCAGACTGACTTGGTGAAGTAGAGCCACTCCTCGCCCGAAAGCTCGTTAAGCGTGTTGCCGGGGTGTCTGGGGCTCACCTGTCGAGCTTAGCCGCGATCGGAAGGCAGCGCGACCCGGTCGGATACGAATTGGCCGCCCGGGCAGTCCCGCTATCGGGTTACCCTTCTGGATCGAGAGGATGGACGAAACGCCGCGCCGTGCGGAGCGCAATCCGGGCCCTCGCGCAACAGGAACCGCGACTTATGACCAACAGCCACGACCGGAACAGCGGTAGTCGCAGCTTCGACGGACGCTCGCCAGGCCGCTCTTTCTGGAGCGACCGGTTCGTCGGCCGCGAGCGCCAGCTGGAGCGGATTGCCGTCGGTCTCCAGGGCGCGGTCGATGGTCAGCCCAGCGCCCTCGTGCTGTCCGCGACTGCCGGCATGGGCCTCAGCCGACTTCTCGCAGAGACGCGCCGGCGTATGGGCACGCTGGGCGAGTCATTCGCTGACGTCCACGGTGTAGCGGTTCGGGCTACGTCGGGCGTCCCTTACGCGCCCGTTACCGCGGCCCTCGAGCATCTTCTTGCGCCCATCTCCGACGAGATGCTCGCGAGTCTGGTTGGCCCCGCAGGCGACGCCATCGCCAGGCTCGTCCCGAGCCTGAGATCGCGACTGGAGGAGCTGGAACTGCTTCCGGACCGGCCACGGATCGCCGCCCCGGAGTGGCGCGAGGCACGCATGTTCGAGGCGGTGCTTGGATTGTTGGAGCGGTTGGGCCAACGACAGCCCGTGGCCGTGCTTTTTGAGGACCTGCACAACGCCGACGCCGCGACCCGCGGCCTGGTGACGTTCCTGGCACGCGTCACTCGCGGCCAGCGGGTCATGCTCATCGTCACTTACCAGCCCGACCAGTTGCTCCGGATCGACCCGTTGCGGACAACACTCTCGACTCTCGCCACGTCGCCCCTTGTGACGAGCATGGAAGTGCCGCCGCTGGACCGCGTCGAGTTGGGCCAGTTGATAGATGCTATCGAGGGTTCCCGGCCCTCGTCGACCACCCTTCTCCTGGTCTCCGAGCGTTCCCGCGGCAACCCGCTCGTGGCCGAGGAGTTGTTGGCGGCGCGTCGCGAGCAGCTGGGTGCGTCCCTATCGAGCCCACTCGGCCGGCTGATCACCGCCCGGGCCGCGCTCCGCTCGCCGGAGTGCCGCCGGGTATTGAGGCTGCTTTCGCTGGCCGGGGCCATGGTCACGATGCCGACGCTCATGGCGATGGCCACGGAGTTCGAGCGCCGGGCGCCTGCCCGACCGCCCCGCTCCGCCGGAGCGCGCCAGGGCGACGGTCTCGAATCGGACATCTCGGTGGGCGTGGCCGAGGCCCTGGAGCACGGCTTCCTCATCGAGACGGACGACGGATCGGGCGGAGCCCCCGCCGTCAGCTTCAACGGTTCCTCTGGTCCGCCCGGCGGGGAGAAGATCCACGGCTCGGATCGGGAGTCGAGGGCGGGCTCGCGTGGCACCGGAGCGGAAGATCCCGGCCGAGAGCGGCGCTCGCGCCAGCGCTCGGGCGCGGCCAAGACCGCGGCCCAGCAGCCCGGGGTCGAGCGGCGCATCGGCTTCCGCCACGAGCTCATCGCCGAGGCGATCGCGACCGATCTGCTCCCGGCAACCCGGCGCCGGTACCACGCTGCCCTGGCGGACGCCTGGGAACTCGAGCCGAGCCCGCAGCCGGCCATCGCGCTCGCTCACCACCTCGCCGCAAGGGATCTGTCGGCCGCCGAGAACGCGGCTCTGGCGGCCGCGACCGCCGCGGAGGTGATGGACGCCGGGGCCGTTGCGCTGGCTCACTACGAACTGGCCCTGGGTCTCTACGAAATCGCCTCGCACGATGAATTGGCGCCGCGACTCCCGGAGCTGTACATATGCTCCGCCGAGGCCGCCTTCGCCGCCGGCGAGCCGTCTCGGGCGGCGGCGTATGCCGAAGCGGCCGCGGCCGCCCTCGACGATCCGCGTGAGAGGCCTGCCCTCGGGCTCGTGATGGAGGCGCTGGGGCGATATCGGAGAGCCGCCGGAGATCACGACGGGGCGCTCGCCGCATACCGGCGCGCCGTAGAACTCGTGCCGGCCGAACCCACTGCCGCTCGGGCTAGAGTGCTTGCGGCGCTGGCCCAGTTCCGGATGCTGGAAGGCGTCTTCTCCGAGGCCAAGCGTTACGCCCAGGAGGCCGTGGAAGTCGCCACGGCCGTCGGCGTGGAGGCGCGGCAGGAGCTTCTTCATGCGACCTGCACGATGGCCGTGGCGGAGGCCTGGGGCGAGGATCCGGAGCCGGCCGTCTGGATGCTGCGCCAGACGCGAGACCAGGCTGCGGAACTCGGCCACCTGGACGATCTATTCCGCGTGTACGCGAACCTGACCACTGTTCTGGATCTGCTGGGCAGGAGAGACGAAGCAATCGCGATCGCCTACGAGGGGATCGCCGAAGCGGAACGAGCCGGCCAGGCCACCGTATACGGCAACTTCCTGCGGGCAAACGCCGCCGACTCGCTCTTCTTCCTGGGCCGCTGGCCCGAGTGCCGTCAGCTCTGCCTGGATGCGCTCAGTTGGAATCCGGTCGGGATCTGGTTCCTGTCGTCCCTCCTGCCCCTCGCGACGCTCGAAGTGGCGACGAGCGCGGGTGAGTCCGCGGGCCGGCTGCTGGGGCAGGTCCTCCTCGCCATCGAAACGGTCCAGGATCCGCAGTACTCGGTTCCGGCCCAACAGGCCGCGGCGGCCTACGGGTTGTGGCAAGAGGACCTCGTCGATGCCCATCGGGCTGCGGACCGTGGGTGGCTGCGCGTCAGCGACACCGAGGACTGGCTGCTGATGGCCCAAATGGCCATGACGTGCCTCGAGGTCGATGCGACGATCGCCCAGGACGCCCGCCGCCGCCGCGACTTCCCGACTCTGGCGGCAGCCCGAGAGCGGAGTCTGCCCGTCGCTCTACGGGCCGAGGCCGTCGTACGCACTTGCGGCGTCTCCCCCAAGGCGGGCTCGCGCAGACAAGCCGATCTCGCCATCAGGACCGCCAAGGCCTTCCGGACGCGTATCGAAGGGCGTGACGAGCCCGCAACGTGGTCCGCCCTGGCAGTCGATTGGGCCGAGCTCGGTGATCCGTACGAGGCTGCCCGGGCCCGCTGGCGCGAGGCTGAGGCGTTGCTGGATCAGGCCCGCGGCCGCTCCACCCGGATCGTGGCGCGGGAACCGCTCACCACGGCCGCCAAAGAGGCCTACAGACTGGGTGCGTGGCCGCTCCTGCGAGCCGTAGCCGAGCTGGCGCGGCGGGCGATGCTGCCGCTGCCCAAGCAGATCGAGGCTGCTCTCGAGGATCGCCGGGAGCCGGGCGTCACGTCCGGCCTGGCTCGACGCCAGGCCGGCGGTCCGTCACGGCAGGGGCCTCGGCCTCCCACTCGAGGTCGACGGAGGCCGTTCGGAATGCCGACTGGGCCCGCCCCGAAAGCGAGCGCGGGCGTAGTGGCCGATTTCGTGGCCCCTGCGGACCAGCCCCCGCCATACGATTTCGGGCTCAGCAAGCGCGAGATCGAGGTGCTGGCCCTGATCGCGGAAGGACGCAGCAACCCCGAGATCGGCCGCCAGCTGTTCATCACCCGCAAGACGGTGGCCGTGCACGTCAGCAACATCCTGGCCAAGCTCGGGGTGTCCGGGCGAGTCGAAGCGGCCGCGGCCGCCATCAGACTGAGCCTCACCGAGCGCGACTGAGCGGCGGCGGAGGGCGCCTGCCCACCACCGGTCCCAAGAACCAAGAAACCCGGACTCGACGCCCGGATTTCTTGCGGCTCTACCGGCCTACCACCAGCGCTTGCCCATCGTGTGATAGCCAAGCACCAGGAGAAGCGGAGCGAGTGCGTAGAACGTCAATTGCACGCGTCGCAAGGCTAGTTTCACCGCCGACTCCTTCGTCCCCTCGCTCATGGGGCCCGCGCAGACCGCGAGCGGCTCAACGATATGCCTCGACCGGCAATACTCAATTGCCCTTCCGTAAGGAGGGTACCGGTCGTGGCTGCGGGAGGGTACCGGTCGTACCCGCCAAATGGGGCCTCGTTTCGCCTAGACCGCCTTGACCGCCGCGACCAGCTGTTGGAGGCCGTCCTTGGCGTCGGCGAAGAACATTCCGGTCTTGGGGTTCACGTACAACGGGTTGTCGATGCCCGCGTAGCCCCGCCCCATCGAGCGCTTGACGACGATGATCGACTTAGCCCGGTCCACGTCGAGGATCGGCATTCCGAAGATCGGGCTGGCTCGATCCGTTCGAGCAGAGGGGTTCGTCACGTCGTTCGCACCCACCACGAGGGCCACGTCGGTCCGCTCGAACTCCGGGTTTATGTCGTCCATTTCCCGCAACTGCGGGTATGGCACGTTGGCCTCGGCCAGCAGGACGTTCATGTGGCCCGGCATCCGGCCGGCCACCGGATGGATCGCGTAGGAGACTTCTATGCCGCGGGCCTCGAGCAGATCGGCGAGTTCGCGCACGCCGTGCTGGGCTTGCGCCACTGCCAGGCCATACCCGGGCACGATGACCACCTTGCTGGCGTAGGCGAGCTGGATGGCCGCGTCGTCAACCGAAACCTCGCGTACCGTACCGCCCTCGGCCGACAACTCGGTCTGCGTGCCTTCCTTGCCCCCGAAGCCGCCGACCAGGATGTTGCCGATCGATCGGTTCATGGCGTTGGCCATCAGCCTCGTCAGGATCGCGCCGGACGCGCCCACGAGGGCTCCGGCGACGATGAGCATGACGTTGTTGACCACAAAGCCGGCCATGGCGACGGCGGTGCCTGTGAAGGCGTTGAGGAGTGAGATGACGACCGGCATGTCGGCCCCGCCGATGGGCAGGACCATCGTGACGCCGAACACGAGGGCGCAGGCGAGGGCGACCGCGAGGAGGGCGTACAGAACCGGAGTCTCGTAGGTGACGATCCCGGCGCCGGCAAGGATGAGGACGATGGAGACGCTGAGCCCACATACCACGGCGAACCAGGACACGATCCGCCCGCCGGGAATGAGTATCGGCTGGCCCCTGAGGATGCCCATCAGCTTGGCCGTAGCGATGAGCGATCCGGTGAAGGTGACCGAGCCGACGAGGATGTCGGCGAGGATGAAGAAGGTCCGCCAGCCGTCCAGGCCCGGCGCCCCGCCGGCCAGGATTCGATGCCCGTCCAGGGCAAGGAAATCGTTCAGCGCCAGAAGGCCGGCTGCGCCGCCGCCGACGGCATTGAAGAGCGAGACGAGCTGGGGCATGGAGGTCATCGGCAGTGTCCGGGCCATCCGAAGCCCAACGCCTCCGCCCAGAGCCAGGCCACCCGCGATGATCGCCCAGTTGCCGAGGCCCGTGTGGCTCTGGCTCACGAAGGCGAGCTCCGCGGCGACGGCGATGATCATTCCGGCGGCCGACAGGCGGTTGCCCGTGCGGGCAGTAGCCGGGGAGTTCATAAGGTGAAGCCCGATGACGAAGAGCGCCGCACCCACGAGGAAAGAGAGCTGGACCGCGTGGCCGAGGTCGGTCGTGTTCATCGAGAACCCTTCGTGGCCTGGCCGGCCGTGTCGGCCGTGGAGGGCGGGCGCCGTTTGAACATCTGCAGCATTCGATCGGTGACCCAGTAGCCGCCGACGACGTTGGCCCCCGCGAATGCCATGGCGACGAAGGCCAGCCCGGCTGCCAGCGGGTTGTCTGCGGTGGCGGCCAATCCGATGGCGCCAACCAGAACGATGCCGTGGATCGAGTTCGTGCCGGACATGAGCGGCGTGTGGAGTGTCGCGGGGACCTTGCTGATCACCTCGAAACCGAGCAGGATCGCCAGGACGAAGACCGTCAGTGAGTCGATGAGGATGCTGACGTTCATGCCTTGGCGCCTCCTCTTGTTGCCGGCTGCAGGAGCTTTCGAGTGGCCTCCTGAACGACCTTCCCGCCGTGTGTGATGACCGTCGCTGCCGTGACCTCATCATCGAAGTCGAGTCTGAACTCCCCGAACTTGACGAAGTTCAGGAGAAGGTTCGAGATGTTGCGCGAGTAGAAGATGCTCGCGCCGGTAGGCATCGAAGAAGGCAAGTTGGTCGGGGCGTGGATCTCGACGCCGTTCGGGGTGATCGTGACCTTGCCCGGGTTCGAAAGCTCGCAGTTGCCGCCGAGTTCGCTGGCGGCCATGTCGATGATGACCGAGCCGGTGCCCATCGCTTCGACAGCGGCAGTGGTTACGAGGATCGGTGGTCGCCGGCCGGGAACCTGAGCTGTTGTGATGACCACGTCCTGGTTGGCGATGATGTCGTTGAGCTCATCTTGCTGAGCGGCTTGCTCCCCGGCAGTCAGGGCGCGCGCATAACCGCCTTCACCGGTCGCGTCGCCAACCGAGGTGAGCGTTACGAACTGCGCGCCCAGTGACTCGACCTGCTCCTTCGTTTCTCGCCGGACGTCGTAGGCCTTGACCGCCGCGCCCAGACGACGGGCCGTGGCGATGGCCTGCAAGCCCGCGACACCGACACCGAGCACGAGGACGTTTGCGGGCCTGGCAGTACCGGCCGGCGTCGTCAGCAGCGGGAAGAACCGCCCGAACGACTCGGCCGCGATGATGACCGCCTTGTAGCCGCCTACGTTGGCCTGTGAGGAAAGAGCGTCCATCGACTGAGCGCGGCTCAGCGTCCGCGGGATCGCGTCCAGGCTGATCGTCGTCAGCTGCAGATTCGCCATCTCCGCCATCGCCAGGGGATCGAGCAGCGGAGCCATCAGGCCGATTATCACCTGGCCCGGGTGGGTCGCCTTGAGCTCGTCCGGTGTTGGTCGATGGATGCGCAGGATGATGTCGCTGCCCGAGTAGAGGGACGCCGTCGTGACGACCCGAGCGTCCGCTTCCACATAAGCGTCATCCGGGAAAGCGGCCGCGGCGCCCGCTCCGCGCTCCACGAGCACGCTGATGTCCGCAGCTCGGAGCTTGTCGATCGCGTCGGGGACGAGGGCGACGCGTCGCTCTCCCGCCGCGGTCTCCCTGGCGACGCCAACTTTCATAGCTATCTCACCTGCTGTACGCAAATTGGATCGGCCCGTCCACGGGGCCAAGCGTCCAGCAAGGACGCCGAGCGTCCGCCGGGAAGACCAGTGTCCAATGGAGGACGCGATGGAAGTCTAGCCGGGCGCGGCCCGTGTGTCGTGGCCGACGGGCGGGCGCGGTCGCTGGAAGCCACCCGGATGGGTCGTGGATCACACCACGCAACTGGGCTGTCGTTTGAGCCGGTGGCGATGGGCCGCGGTCGCGCCGCTCGGGACGGAGGGAGGACCGTCCGCAGCATGAGCCGGTCGCGCCAGGGCCACAGGTCAGCGAGGTCGATTCGGGCCCCTGTTCCGGTTCGGTCACCGCTGCGACTTTGAGATCCGGACCTCGGTCTCACACTTCACGTGCGGTGTCCGAAGGTGGCGATATTCCGCCCGCTATGGCGACGGGGAAATCCAAGAGCGACATCTAGCCACACGACGCCAGAGGCGTATAGTCGTCATGCCACCGCCGCATCGCGGCAGAGAATGTCACTCGGGTCGTAGGCTGGAGAGTGAAGAAGATGGTCAAAGTAAGGAAGGCCGACCCGGCTCTCATGGACGAAGCTGGCAAGCGCGCGCGCAAGTTGAGTCCCGCGGCTCTCGCACGCGAAAAGCAGCAGCGTCAGTTCAAGCGACTGATCGGCCAGCTCAAAGGACCGCAGGACGTATTCGAGGTCCGCCTCGATGCGACCGAGAAGCCGATCACCATCAGGCAGCGCCTGCTTCGCGTCGCCACGGAAGCCAATGTCGAGATCGCGGTCCGAAAGCATGGCGACGGGTTTCTGGTCGGGCTGCTCACACCTGAACGACGTACGAACCGAGGCCGGCGCCAGGGCGCTACGGCAGCTAAGGGCCGGTAGCCAGTAGTCGACATCTGGCCTCGGCAGGGATCACGGGATGCCTTCGGGCTTGCTTCGCGGATCTTCCTTCGCTCGATTTGTCGCCTTGTACTCAGGCGGGTCCGGCCTGTGGTTCTGACTGGACTGGCCCGCCGGTTGCCGAGGTCGTGTGGAGTTCGCAGGCCAGTCTAGTCAGGCTGGCCCCCACTGGGGCAGTCCGGACCGAGGCCGACGACCGCTTGGCAGCACATCAAGGGGGTGCCCAACGAGAATGAACCGGAACCGGTCTAGGGGCAGCCATCTGGGTGAGGAGGAGCCTCAGCCGAGCGTCAACTCCGCAGGTTCCGGCGTCGATCCGGGTGGCGATCCCGATGCCGATCGGCGGCGACTGGTCGATCTCCGCTGCGGGTTCGCGGAACTGGCCGGGAAGGAAGCGGACGCCGCCAAGGACCGGGCCTTCAAGGCGCGGTGCCGGTACGAGGCCCAGTTGGGAGTCCTGGCGCGAGCCCGGGCGGCACTGGACAAGGCCGCGATTGTCAAGGAGAGGGCCCGCCGCGCTTACCGGGTGAGCCTGGCGGCGTCGACCGACCGCACCCAGGTTGAGGCCGCGGCCGAGACATGGCTCAGGGACATCAACCGCATCAATGGCCAGGTGCGAGTTGCGCGAGCCCGTATAGACCGAACGCGCGAGGCTTCCGAGGCCTTGCTGGCGAAGGCGGACAGACTGTCGATGACGGCCGAAGCGAGTCGAGCCATGGCCGACGCAGCGCTCGAGGCGTGCAGGGCGGCCCGGCAGGAATTGGGACTGCCCGAGGAAGGCTTACCGACGGAACCAGCAGCTGCCAGGACCGCACCCGCGGCCAGGACGGCCAAGTCGAGGGCGAAGGCGCTGCCCGCCGCCCGGACTGCACCCGCGGCCAGGACGCCGGCAGATCCCTCGGTCACGCTCGTTCCTTCGGCTCCGCCGGCCGCCGATGCCGGGGCCACATCGCACGCGGCGCCCGGTTCGCCGGGTCAAACCGCGGGCCGGTTGTCGACGGACTGGCTGGCCGTCGACCTGCGGTCTCCCGACCCGCAATCCCTCGTCAGATTGCTGTGCCGGGACCGGGCCACCTTGAGCATGCTTGTCGAGCGGCTGTCCGGCGGCGATCCCGCCGCGCGAAGGAGCTGGCAGCTTCTCTTGTCCAACTTCGTCGATGCGGTCGCGGCCGCGGCGATCGATGACGCCTTCTTCGAGTTCCCATCCGGGGACCCGTTCTGGGACCTCTTTGAGCCGGACGAGGCCCGAGAGGTGGCGAGAGGCCTGGCCGCCCTTGGCTTCCGCTACGACGGGCTGGGCGAGTTCGCCGACGGCCGCGTGCCGGGACAGCGGGATCTCGCCCTCGCCGTGGGAGTCGCGGGCCTCCTGCCGGTCAGGATCCGTTTCTGGCCCAATGCCGCCGAGACGGCCGAACTCTTCCGCAACGTGCGTGTGGCCACCGACGTCTTTGTGGCCCAGCGAGCTCCGGGTCTGACGCTGGGAGAGATCGTGCGTCTCCTGGGCCAGCGGGCGGAGCAGCTGGCCGAGCTTTGGAACGAGTGGCCACGGGTGCGGCCCCTGCTTCTCACCACGAACGCCGGCTAGCTCGGGTCAGCGAAGCCGCTCGCGAACCCTCGGCCGCAACCAATCCGCCGGGCCGCGCCCCCGCGCGATTCCGTCACCGGCGACCCTTGGGTCGTTCGGCTTCGAGCGCCCGGCCGACCTGCTCGGTCTCCTTGGTCTCCTTGGTCTCCTCGGGGTCCTGGTCCAGGATGACGACTCGGTAGCCCTCGGCCGCTGCGGTCCCGATTCGTTGTCCCGCTTCGGCAAGCCGCCCGCGGACCCGCTCGAACACGGCCTCCGGGTCGTGGAGCTGGCTTGCGTGGCACCGGAGCGCCTCGATCTTGCGGTCCACCGTGGCGGTCACGTCGATCCACGCGTCCGGCTGGTTGCCCCACATCAGATACAGGCGCCGGACCCGGTGAGCAGCGAGTCCCCCGCGCGCCAACCACGGGAAGGCCATGGGGTTGCGGGACGCCGGATACACGGCGTCGATCGCGGCCATGGCGGCGGCTCGATGATCGGTGTGGTTGATGCCGCCGCCGGCGTGGACGACGATCTCGGGGTCGCCGCAGATGACCGCATCCGGCTTGAACGTCCGGATCTCGCGGACGAGCATCTCGCGCAGCGGCAGGTCGTTGACCAGGCCGCCGTCCGGTTGATGCAGGAAGCTCACGCCTTCGTAGCCGACGATCTTGGCCGCTCGCCTCTGCTCGTCCTCGCGCGCCCTGGCGAGTTCCAGAGGATCGAGATCCGGGTCCTCGCCGCCCGCCTCGCCAGAGGTGCAGCAGACGAGCCAGCCCTCCGAGCCGGCGCCGATCCAGGCGGCCGCGGAGCCTGCGGGCCCGAAGTCCGCGTCATCCGGATGCCCAACGATCACCATGAAACGGCGTGGTCGCCAATTGTGCTGTTGCGCTGTTTCGTCCGCCATCTATCCGTCCGATCCTCGATCGAAAGCTCGTTGACCATGGGCACCGCCGCAGAAACGGCTCTCTCACGCCATGCTACAAGCCAGGTCCGCAGCGCGCCGATGAGAGTTATGATGCCGGCCGAGGCTTCGCTCGTCTCCCCCCACGGGCGAAGCCTCTCTTCCTGCCCGGGACGGCGCACGAGCGATCAGGTGGGAGTCGCGCGAACCTTCGTCAACGCCTCAAGCACCGCGGTGGCGTGGCCCTCGGGCGTGACCTTCGTCCAGACGTGGGCTATTCGCCCATCGGGTCCCACCAGGAAACTGGTCCGCAGAATGCCCCAGTAGGTCTTGCCGTAGTTGCGCTTCTCGGCCCACGCGCCGTACGAGTCGGCCACGGCGTGGTCCTCGTCGGCCAGCAGTGTGAACGGCAGCCCGTACTTGGCGCGAAAGGCGGCCTTGCTGGCCGGTCCCTGCGGGCTCACCCCCCAAACCTCCGTGTCCGCAGCGCCGAAGGATACGTGAGCGTCGCGGAACGAGCACGCTTCCGTCGTGCAGCCGGGGGTGTCGTCGGCCGGGTAGAAATAGAGGACGGTGTAGCGGCCGCGGCGATCGGAGAGGCGATGTGGCTTCCCCGCGTCGTCGCGGAGTTCGAAATCGGGGGCGAACTCGCCCGCCTTCGGCATTGCGCTCATGCGCTCAGGCTAGCACTGAGGCCCGGCGACGCGGCCAGGAAGCGGCCCCATCGCGCCGGCCGCGACGGCCCGCTCGCGATCGGCCGAGACAGCGCACTCGCAGGTGGCGGTGTTAGGATTCCTGCAACCGAATACGCCTCCGGGGAGCGCCAAGGGCGCTGAGAGTGCGGCTCCAGCCGCAGACCCGCCGTACCTGATCTGGGCAATACCAGCGAAGGAAGCAGGCTCGACCACTCGCCCGCCGCACTCCCCGCAGAGTGCGGCGGAGTTTGTCTCGAGAGGTCGAAAGTGATTCGGAAGGAACTGCCCGGCGTGGCGACGCGCAGGCCCAGGGCGCTGACCATCGCCGGCTCGGATTCAGGCGGCGGCGCGGGGATCCAGGCGGACCTCAAGACCTTCTCCGCATTCGGCGTATACGGCGCTTCGGCCATCACCGCGATCACCGCCCAGAACACGCTCGGCGTCCGGGCGATCCACGACGTGCCTGCCGCGATAGTTGCGGCCCAGATCGACGCGGTCCTCGAGGACATCGGCGCGGACGCGGCCAAGACGGGCATGCTTTCCAGTCCGGAGATCATCGAGACGGTGGCAGACCGACTGCGCGCCCATGCCGTCTCCGCGCTCGTGGTGGATCCGGTGATGGTTGCCAAGAGCGGCGATCGCCTGTTGCGAGAGGACGCGGTCCGGGCCCTGCGCGAACTGCTACTGCCGCTTGCCGCGGTCGTGACTCCGAACGCACCGGAGGCGACCGTCCTCTCGGGGATCGACGTGGTCGACGCCACTTCGGCGCGAAGCGCGGCCCGCCTGATCCACGCCCTCGGCCCGGCCCTGGTGGTCGTGAAGGGCGGGCATCTCGCCGGCGAGACGTCCGATGACCTGGTCTTCGACGGGCGCACGTTCGAGGTCCTGTCGGGCCCGCGCGTCGCCACGCGCCACACCCACGGCACGGGCTGCACCTTCTCCGCGGCAATCTGCGCGTGCCTCGCCCGTGGGTTGGCGCCCTTCGAGGCGGTTCGGGAGGCGCGTGCCTATGTTCAAGGGGCCATCGAGCACGCCGAACCACTCGGCGGAGGTCATGGCCCGGTCAACCATCTCTGGAGGCCCTCGAATGGTTGAGCTCGATCTGGCGGAACTTACCGCCGCTTCTCTCGAGCGCATACGCGAGCGCGCGCCGCTGGTTCACAACATCACCAACTTCGTGGTGATGAACGACACGGCCAACGTCCTGCTGGCGATAGGCGCGTCGCCGGTCATGGCCCACGCCATCGAGGAAGTCCGCGAGATGGTTTCCTACGCCGGGGCACTCGTGCTCAACATCGGCACCCTTGATGCCGAGTGGGTCGAGTCGATGCTCATCGCCGGCGAGGAAGCGAACGCCCGAAAGGTCCCGGTCGTCCTGGATCCGGTCGGGGCGGGCGCCACCGCCCTGCGGACCGCGACGGCCCAACAGATTCTGGACAACGTAACGGTGGCATCGGTGCGCGGCAATGCCGGCGAACTGGCGACTATCGCCGGCCTCGGAGGCAAGGTCCGCGGCGTCGACTCCGTCTCCGCCGACTTGCCGGATGCGGCCGCCAGAGTCGTGGCCCGCAGGACCGGTGGCGCGGCCGTGGCCAGTGGCGCGGTCGACTACGTGTCCGACGCCGCCCGTCTGGCCGAGGTTCGGAACGGCGACCCGCTCATGGGCCGCATCACCGGGTCCGGGTGCATGGCCACCGCCCTGGTCGGGGCCTTCCTGGCGGTGGAGCCGGACCCGTTCCTCGCCAGCGTCGAAGCCATGATCGCCTTCGGGATCGCCGGCGAAGCCGCGGCAAAGATCAGCGCCGGCCCGGGCACCTTCCGCTCCAACCTGATCGACGCGGTCGCGAACCTGGACCGGGCGGCGATCCTCGCCGGGGCCCGGGCCACGACCCGGAAGTGGCAACCGGCATGACCGAACCGAGCCTGGAACGCATTCGGCGCCGCGAACTGCTCAGGAGTTCGGCCGTCTGCCTCGTCACAGAAGAGGCGCTGAGCGCCGGCCGCCGTTCCGAGGAGATAGCCGAGGCTGCGCTCCGGGCCGGAGTTCGGGTCGTCCAGGTGCGCGAGAAGGAGGGATCCGCGCGCCGCGCCCTCGACATCGCAGTGAACGTGCGCGAACTGACTTGGCGGCACGGTGCATTGCTGCTGGTCAACGACCGCATCGACATTGCTATCGCAGCCGGCGCCGACGGTGTTCACCTCGGCCAGGAAGACCTGTCGATCGAACTTGCCCGGCGGCTCCTGGGCGACGATGCGCTCGTCGGTCTGTCGATCACGGACTCCGTTCAGCTCGCCGCTCGCGACGCCGCCGAGGCCGATTACCTTGGAGTGGGGGCAATCTTCCCGACGGGCTCGAAGGGCGATGCGACGCCGGCGGGTCTGCCGCTGCTTGTCGCGGCCCGGGCGGCCACGCAGGCACCGATCGTGGCCATCGGTGGCATCGACGCGGGCAACGCCGGGCTCGCCATCGCCGCGGGCGCCGACTCCGTGGCCGTCATAAGCGCGATCACGACGGCCGTGGACCCGTCCCGTGCCGTGGAGGCCCTGGCTGCCGCGGCGGCCACCGCCAGGGAAGCCCGCCGATGAGCGGCCCCGGTGAGTTCGATCTGATCGACGCTCTCTCCGCCCGTCTTGGCCCGTCCGGCGAGGGACTGGGGATCGGCGACGACGCGGCCGCGTGGCGGCCTGGGGCCGGTTCGGTTGTCGTGGCTACGACGGACATGCTGGTCGAGGGGATCCACTTCCGGCTGGACTGGACCTCGCCTCATGACCTGGGCTGGAAGGCTCTGGCGGTCAGCCTCTCCGACCTGGCCGCGATGGGCGCGCGACCCGGCCGCGGCCTGGTTTCCGTGGCCCTCCTGCCCGGCCAGGCGGAACTGGTCGAGGAGGTGTACGAAGGGATCGGCGAGCTGGCCCGCCTCACAGGCGCGCGGATCGTGGGTGGGGACACCGTCCGCAGTCCCGGGCCCCTGGTCGTCAACGTGGCCATGCTCGGCGAGGCATATCCGGACCAGCTTCTGCGCCGCGACGGAGCGAGGCCGGGCGACTTGCTGGCGCTGACCGGGATCGTCGGAGCATCCGCTGCCGGCCTGGATCTCCTGCTCCGGGACGATCGGGAATCGCTCCAGCGGCCGGAGGCGGCCCGGCTCCTGGCCGCCCTGCACCACCCCGAGCCCCGGCTGGCTGCCGGAACCGCCCTCGCCGCCCTCGGCTTGAAATGCGCCATAGACGTCAGCGACGGTGTCGCGAGCGAGGCCTGGCACCTGGCCCGCTCGAGCGAGGTCGCGATCGAGATCGACATGGACCGGTTGCCGCTGGCTCCCGAAGCGGTAGCCCTGCTCGGCCAGTCGAAGGCCCGGGGCCTGGCTCTCTCGGGCGGCGAGGACTATCAACTTCTCTTCGCCGTATCAGAGGCGAGGCTGGTGGAGGTCGAGGACGCCCTGGGAGACGACGGGCCGCCGGTGGTGGTGGGTCGCGTGACGGGCGGACGACCCGGCGGCCGCGTAACCGTCCTGGCAGCGGGCCGGCCGGTCGAAACCGCCGAGGCCGGCTACGTGGCCTTCTAGACGCCGGAGGATCGACTTGGCCCAACCAGCACAGCCACTTGGCATCCCACGGAGCGACCTCGCTGCGGCCACGGTCGGCATCGAGCCGGTGCCGGCCCGCTTCCGTGTGCTCGGTTTTCTCGACTACTTCGTTCTGTGGGCCGATCTGGGCGTAGGGCTTCTGGTTCTGGCCGCGGGATCGTACCTGGTGCCCGGGCTCGGGCTGCCTCAGGCGCTCGCGGCCATCATCCTGGGGACGGCCGTGGGCAACCTCATGCTCGGCCTCGCCGGAGTCATCGGCAGCGAGCACAGCGTCCCGTCGATGGTCAGCCTGCGGCCGAGCTTCGGCCGGCGCGGCAGCTACCTGCCCAGCCTGGTCAACGTCGTTCAGCTCGTCGGCTGGGGCGCCTTCGAGATCGTCATCATGGCCCAGGCCTCGTCGCGCTTGAGCGGCCCTATCCTGGGCGTCGGCAGCTACCCGTTCTGGGCCGTGGGCTGGGGTGCAATCGTCATCCTGCTGGGGCTTGGCGGGCCGCTCGTCGTCGTCAGGCAGTGGCTCGAAAAGATCGGCATCTGGCTCGTCCTGCTCACGGTCTCATGGATGGCCATCTACGCCCTGACCCGCGGCGACATGGGCTCCATCTGGAGCCGGCCCGGCGACGGCAGCCTCGGCTTCGCCCAGGCGATCGATCTCGTCGTGGCCATGCCGATCAGCTGGCTGCCGCTAGTGGCGGACTTCAACCGCTTCGCGAAGGACTCCCGTTCGTCGTTCGCGGGGACCGTGGCCGGGTTCGCCGTCGCCAATGTCGCGTGCTACGCCCTGGGCGCCGTACTCATCCTGGTCCTGCCCTCGACGGACCTCATCGGTTCCATCATGACCGTTGCGTTCGGTGCGGCGGGCCTCGTGCTCCTGCTCGGCGACGAAACGGACAACGCCTTCGCCGACGTCTACTCGAGCGCCATCTCCATCAAGAACGTCATTCCCGGCCTGCCCACGCGCGCCCTGGTGGCCGCGGTTGGCGGAACGTGTCTCGCCCTCGCGCTCACCGTAGACCTGGCCAGCTTCCAGGGGTTCCTCTACCTGGTCGGATCGCTCTTCACGCCGCTCTTCGGAGTCCTGTTCGCCGACTACTTCCTGCTCCGCCGGCGGCGATATACGAGCGAGGAACTCTACCCGGGCGATGTCCGAGGCGAGTTGCCATGGGGCGTCAATCCAATCGCCCTGACCGCCTGGGCGGCCGGGGTAGGCGCGTATCTGGCCGAGACGACCTATGTGGGCTGGCTGGGCGGGACATTACCCTCGCTTGGCGTCTCGATGGCCGTCTACCTGCTGGTGAGTCTGGCGATCAAGGTTGTCCGTCGAGCGCTCGAGCCGGCGAGATAGCCCGACCGGCCGTGGTGCCGCCGAGGTATCGATCGACCCACTCGGGAATCGAAGCGGCCGTCTCGAAGGCCCCGGCCGCCGCGAGATCATCCGAGGTTGCCAGAATTGACACGATCCCGACACCCCTGACACCGGTTGCGGAGGCCATGCGCATGTCGTCGAGTGCGTCGCCGACGTAAACGGCATCGGCCGGGTCGCAGCCCTCGGCCAGTTCGAGCGCTCGCAAAAGCGGCTCCGGGTTGGGCTTGCCGTTGGAGGTGTCGTTGCCGTAGACCCGGACCGTCATCAGGTGGTCGACGCCCACTCGGTTGAGCTGAGGCTCCACCTCGGTCCGATCGCCGCTCGTTACCAGGCCCAGGGTGAAGCCGCACGTCGCCAGCCGGGCAAGGGCGACGTGGACGCCGTCGAAGGGCTCCGTCCGGTCACCCCGGAAGGTCTCTCGCCAGACCTGGACCGCCTCTTCAGTCCGATCCTTTGGGATGCCGAGAGAGTCGTACATACGACGCCAGTTCGGCGAGAAGTGACGGCGAAAGATCTCGAGGTCGAACGGCACGCCGATCTGGCGGCAGATCGCAGCGTCGGTCTCGTAGAGCGCTCCGATCGAGTCGACGATCGTCCCGTCCCAGTCGAAGAGGATGGTTCTCACAATGGAATCCTGACTGTCGCCAAATTGACACTCTGTCGATGCATCCAGAAGGGCTCGTTCGTCGAATACTAGAAGAGAGGGAAGTGTGGACCCTGCGGGTCCTCAAGTTGAAGTACCACAGAATCCACTTGTTTCGGCCCTCGGGAAAACCGATACATCATAGGCAATTCAACTCGAACGCATGGTAGATTTCCAAACGTGAGCGATCTCTCGCACCCAGCAATCCAGCGCGTTGTCGAGGCCGCCTCTCGAAAGGGTGTCACCCTCGACATCAAGCTCTTCAGCGACTCGACGCACACCGCCGAGGAGGCTGCCGCAACCGTGGGAGCGGAGCTTGGCCAGATCGTCAAGTCGCTGGTCTTTGTGGCGCCGCGCCTTGACGGACGGCTGGTGCCGATCGTCTGCCTGGTCTCCGGCCGGAACCTTGTCGACCTTGGTCTGCTGGCCGCGGTTACGGGCGAATCGGCGATCCGGCGGGCCACGGCGAGCGAAGTGAGAGACCTGACCGGCTTTTCGATCGGCGGGGTCCCGCCTCTTGGCCACGGTCGAAACGTCCTGATCGTGATGGACCAGGACCTGGGCGTGTACGAGTGGGTGTGGGCTGCTGCCGGCACGGACACGGCAGTCTTCCGGGTCTCCCCGGGGACTCTCCGCATGCTCGCGAATGCCGTCGTGGCTCCGGTCGCGGAGACGGCGTGGATCCAGCCGGCCCGCGCTGCAGCTGCCGAGCCGCGACTTCAGTTCGAGGCCGGATAGCCCGCCTGAGCCATTCTCGAGTCGGTCCGGTACTGCCAGCCCTGTGGCTAAATTCCCGAGACGAAGCCTGCCTGTTGCGTACGCCCACGCCGGTCGATCAAGCGTTCGGACGGTGGATTGTCGGTGGGTAACTCTCGTGGCGAACTACTCACGTAGGTGGATAAGCCCATTGCTCGGGCCATCTCATTGGCCTAGCGTGGTCGTACGCCCGAAGGGGTCGAGCGCCTGCTAGCAGCCGAGATGACATCAAGGCTCACGCAGCGGGTAGGTTCCTTCGGGCGTTTTCGTTTGCCCGCCGGCTGCTTCGAACGTTCAGGCCCGGCGGCTTGGAGGCAGGCCAAGCGGCTGCTGGTCGCTAGACTGCTTCAGTGCGCGTCCGCCAGTTCGAGCTCCGGCTTCTCGCTGTCGCCCTGACCACCCTCTGGGCCGCTGGGGCTGGCGTGGTGCTGCTTGCCTACCGACCCGGCGGTCCCCTCGATCTCCTGGTCGGTATCGCCGCGGCCTTGCCGCTGCTGGTCAGCGTCGCGGCCATCGTGTGGCCGCCCCTTGTGCGCAGCGACGGAGGATCGGCTGGAGTCTTCTGGCTCGGCCTGGTCGCGGGGCTGTTGCTGCTGCCGTCGATCGCGGGAGTCACCGGGCAGGTTGTCGACGGCACTCAGGCCCTGCTGCCATCTCTGGAGGTCGTGTATCCCTGGGCGCTGGCCCTGCTGGCCACGAGTCTCTTCGCGGGTCTCGGGATCAGCCGCCAGTTCATCAACGAGATCGGCGTGGGCAGGCGTCGTATGGCTGCCTCGCTGGTGTTCGCCGTTATCGCCACGTCGGTGATAGGCGGCATCTTCGCTGGGGTGAGTCTGGCCGACGAGGCTGCGCTTCGCGGCCGGCCGGCCCTCCATTCGAGGTTCGGGCCGACGGCGGCGAACCTCGTGCCCCTCGAGTGCACAGGTGCTCTGGTAAGCGCATCGAGCGCGAAATTGGAGCTCGACCTCTGGGCCGACGTCGACGGGCGGTCCGTGGGGACTGTGAACCTGACGGGGGTCCGGTCCGGCACGGACGTCTCCTGGACGGCGCAAGTGGTCCGCGGCGCCGACCTTTTCGTTCAGTACGGGGCGGTGCGTCTGGGATCGGCGGCCTGGCTGCTTTCGCCGGGCGGTGCCTGGGCCCAGGTATCCGCCAGCGAGCTGGATCGCGACATGGTGGATGCCTCGGCTCTCGCAGGGGCGCTGTCTATCGGTAATCGCGCGACTGCCGAGGATCGAGGCTTCGAGTTCGTGGAGGGGGCGCGGGCTCGCCATTGCCGCATCGCCGTCGATGGCGACACGTTCCTGGCCTCCTTCCCCCAGGCAGCCTGGCTCGTAGGCACAGCAAAGACGTCGACCTGGCGCGGCGAGCTAGATTACTGGGTGTTCGGCGATGGCGAGGTCGGGCGGATCGAGGGCCGGGTCAACGGAAGCGCGCAGGAGATCCTGCCCCATGGCCTGCTCGCGACGGTCAACCTCAGGCTGACCGCGACGGACCGGGACGTCCCGGTCTCGGTTCCGACACCCCACACGTGATCGATCTCGAATGAAGCCACCGACGGCCAAGCGCGATCGGCTGGCCCGTTTCTACCGCGTCCTTCGATACCTGGCCGCCCACCCGGAGGGCGCCGCGGTCGATGCGGTGGCAGGCTTCGTGGGCATGTCGCGCCGGACTGTGTACCGCGATCTGCAGGCACTCGAGGGCGAGATCGGGATTCCGCTCTGGAGCGAGGGCGGTCGCTGGGGGATCGTGGAGGGCGCCTTCCTGCCGCCCTTGCGATTGACGCTCGAAGAAGCTGTGGCCTTCTTCTTCGCCGCCCGCCTGACGGCCCAGTTCGCCGACCGATACGACCCGGACATGGGGGCCGCATTTCAGAAGCTCGCGGCAATCCTGCCGTCGGTCGTGGCCCGACACCTGGAGCGGACTATCGACGTGCTGGCCAGCCGGCCGCCGGACGAGCGGTTGACTCGGCACCTGCGGCTGCTCGCTCGGGCCTGGGCCGATCGGCGAGTGGTAGAGCTCACTTACAACGCGGCTGCTCACAGTCCGGGCCGGCCGCCGAGGCGGGCGAGAGTACACCCCTATCTGCTCGAGGCATCCGCGACGACGCGGGCTCTCTACCTGATGGGCTTCGACGAATTGCGGGGCGCCGTGCGCACCTTCAAGCTGCAGCGAATCCTGGACCTGTCCCTGGCACCCGAGTCGTTCGAGCCGCCCCATCCCGCGGTCGTGCAGGAGGGGCTGGACCGCGCCTGGGGGGTCATCGCCGATCAGGAAGAGGTTGAGGTCGTGCTGCGCTTCGATCCGGCAATCGCCGGCCAGGTGACGGAGACGACCTGGCACCCATCGGAGCGAGTGGCTCCCGAAGCGGACGGAGGCGTCGTGTGGCGGGCCCGCGTCCCGGGCACGATCGAGATCCGGCGATGGATCCTTTCATGGGGTTCGCAGGTGCAGGTCCTGGAGCCACCTGAGTTGCGCGACGAAGTCGCCGCTACCTACCGCGCGGCGGCGGCGCGGTACTGAACTTCTACGGCTAGGCTTGGGGCATGCACGACGAGACGCTACGGTCGCTCGACGAGACGGAAGGGGCGCCCGGTCCATCCGGCGCCATACCGGCCGGGGCCACGCACCCGCTTCTGTGGGCCGTCAACCTCATAAGCGATCCTATTCACGGCTACATCGAACTCACCAAGCGCCTCACCGTAGATCGCGCCCGCCGGCTTGGACTGGCAGAGGAACGGGCCGCCGAAGGCGACCTGCTCGACTCGGCCTGGCTCCAGAGGATGCGGCGCATCAGCCAGCTCCAGAGCGCCCGCTGGGTCTTCCCCACGGCCGAGCACAGCCGCTTCACTCACAGCCTGGGCGTGATGCACGAGGCAGGGCTCTGGGCCCGCCAGCTGTACCCGAGCCTGCGGTCGGCGCTTGCCGTCGCTGAGCCGGCCGTTGAGCAGCCCTCCGAAGGCCTGGTCGTGGAGACGATGCGGTTGGCCGGCCTCCTCCACGATGTCGGCCACGGACCGTTCGCCCATTTCTTCGACGAGCACGTGCTGTGCCACTTCCCCGCGCCGGCCGACCCTCGCCGCCGGCACAAGAGCCTTACCCACGAGGACCTTTCGCAGCTCATTATCGAACGAGAGTTGGGTGACCTGATCCGCTCAATTCGCCGGGCCCCGGGGGCGGTCCCGCAGCGCGACGCCCTACGAGCGGACGAATTGATCGACCCGCACTGGCTCTCGTTCCTGATCTCCAAGCCTGCTCTGGCCGACCCGTCGATGCCGCGCTGGGTGCGCTGGCTCCAGCCCCTGCTATCGGGCGTGTTCACCGTCGACAACCTGGATTACGTCCGCCGCGACTCCTACCTCATCGGCGTCTCGGCGGGCCCGGTAGACGTGGAGCGGCTAAGGCGCTACAGCTTCGTGGGGCCGCACGGGCTCTCCCTATACGAACCCGGTCTGGGTGCCCTGGAGATGTTCCTCACCGCCAGGCTGTTTCTGTACGAGCAGATCTACTTCCACCGATCCGTCCGGGCGATCGACCTGGACCTCGCGGAGGTATTCCGACCCAGCATCCAGGCGATCTTCGGTGAGGGTTCTCCGGCCGACGAGTTGAGCCACTACGCGGACCTGGACGAATACGCCCTGCTGCACCAGGCGGCTCTGTGGGCCCGGGGCGAAGCGCTCTCGGAACGAGCTATGCCGGGTGACGGAACGGTCACGCCGGAAGTGGGGCGAGTCTGGCAGTCGATCCTGCTGCGCCGGCCGCGATGGCACGCCGAGGCCGAGATCCGGCGCGCGTACGAGGCCACGGAACGGGACGCGGCCACGCTGGCGGCGCGGCGCGAACTCGGGCATGACGAGGCCGGCGTCCTGGCGATCGACCTGGCCGAGGTTGACGCCCGGCCGGCCGAGGCCACGGCCACGGATTCCCTGCTTGCGGTGGTCGGGAGAGACGGCGGTCCGGCGGCGCCTCTCAGCCAGGCCCTGGGCCGGATTCCGGCCTACTCGCTCGTGGCCCGGCGGTATCGGCGCACGCAGCCCGAGGGCTGGCTCGCGGAAGGCTAAGCCGGGGCCCGGCCTCGGGCGTCGGTGTGTCGATCGGCGTGGGCGTGGGTGCGCCGAGGGGCGTGGCGGCGACCCGACCCTCGTCCCCGCCGCCGAACCGGTGGCCGCGACTTACGTCCGGAGCAGTTCGGATGGTATGGACCGTCTTGCAACTCCCCACTCATAATGTGTGCGACGCGAGTCCAGGTTCCAGCATCCCGTCGAGAGCGGCAACGTCGAGAGCCCTGCCCGATCCACCTGAGGAGTGCACGTGGACGTCGTCCAGTTGTCCCGCATCCAGTTTGCCCTGACCATCAGTTTTCACTTCGTTTTTCCATCGATCACGATCGGCCTGGCCGGACTGATCGCCATCGTTGAGACGATGCGATGGCGGACCAGGCGCGACGTCTACGACCGGCTGTCGGTGTTCCTCACGAAGCTGTTTGCCGTCACGTTTGTCATCGGTGTCGTGAGCGGCATCGTCATGGAATTCCAGTTCGGTACCAACTGGTCTACTTTCTCAGGCTTCGTGGGCGACATCTTCGGAGCGCCTCTGGCCGCCGAAGGGATCTTCGCCTTCTTCCTGGAATCGGCGTTCGTCGGCATCGTTCTCTTCGGTCGAAACCGTGTCGGGTCCACCGTGCGATGGATCGCCGGCCTGCTCGTGTGCGCCGGAACGACGCTGTCGGCCTTCTGGATCCTGGTCGCCAACTCGTGGATGCAGACGCCTGCCGGCTTCAAGATCGTCACCGACGCGAACGGCGTCTCGAAGGCCCAGATGACCGACTTCTGGCAGGCCGTCTTCAACCCCTCGACGATGCCGCGGGTCTTTCACACGCTGGCGGCCTGCTGGGTCGTCGGAGCGTTCTTCCTGATGGGCATCTCGGCGTGGTACATCCTGCGGCACCGCAACTCGGACGTGACCACCATCGCGATCAAGATGGCGGTCATCATCGCGTTCTTCGGATCGGGCCTGATGTTCGTCACCGGCGACCTGCAGACCCGCGAGGTCCAGGCCAACCAGCCACTCAAGTTCGCGGCCATGGAGGGCGTCTTCACCACGTCCAGGGGCGTGGCGCTGGAGATCATCGGCTTGCCGCCCAGCCAGACGGGACCGGCCGCCATCCCGCCGATCGCCATTCCCTACGGCCTCAGCGCGATGAGCGACCTCGATCCGAACGGGGTAATCAAGGGCCTGGACCAGGAGCCGAACACATCTCTCTGGCCGCCCGTGAGCATGACCTGGATGAGTTTCCACCTGATGGTGGGCCTGGGCGCCTTGATGCTGCTGCTGATGCTCTTTGGCGTCTTCTTCTGGTGGCGCCGCTCGCTCGACTCGCACGCCTGGTGGCTGCGCTTCGCGGTGCTGGCAATCCCGCTGCCGATCATCGCGGTCGAGCTTGGCTGGATGACCGCCGAGGTCGGCCGGCAGCCCTGGATAGTGCAAGGGCTGATGATGACCACAAAGGGGGTTTCGCCGGGGGTCTCGGCGACGGACGTTGGGATCTCGCTCCTGGCAATCCTGCTGGTGTACGCGCTGCTCTTCTTCCTTTGGATCTACGCGTTGGTAAAGGAGATCGGGCGCGGGCCCGAGTCGGCCCCGGTCGTGGCAGAGGTGCCGGCAGCCCCGGTTGCAGCCGCGCCTGTCGCGGCCGCTCTGCCGAAGGCCGGACGGAATCGAGGAGGCCGCTGACATGCCTTCGCTACAGACTGTCTGGTTCCTCTTGATAGGCGTGCTGCTCGTTGGCTATGCCGTTCTCGACGGCTTCGACCTCGGGGCGGGAATCGTTCATCTCTTCGTCGCCCGCAACGATGCGGAGCGGCGCAGTGTCCTCAACGCAATCGGTCCGGTCTGGGACGGCAACGAGGTCTGGCTGATCACCGGCGGTGGCGCTCTCTTCGCGGCCTTCCCGCTGGTGTATGCGACGGTCTTCTCGGGTTTCTATCTCGCGGTGATGCTGCTGCTGGGCGCTCTCATCCTGCGGGCGGTCTCGATCGAGTTCCGCAGCAAGGAGACGAACCGACTGTGGCGCCGGTCGTGGGACTTAGGTTTCGCGCTGGGATCGGCGCTTGCGGCGCTCCTCTTCGGCGTGGCCCTGGGCAACGTCGTGCGTGGCCTGCCCCTTGATGAAGGGGGCGTCTACCGTGGCGGTCTGGCGGGCCTGATGAATCCCTTCTCGATCGTGATGGGTGTGCTCACCCTGGGATTGGCGGCTCAGCAGGGTTCATCCTGGCTCGTTCTCAAGACCGAGGGAGCGCTCCGGGATCGCGCCCGCCGGGCGGGCATTGCGGCCACGCTGCTGGTCATTGTGGCCTGGTTTGTCGCGACCGACATCGCCTGGTTCGACTCCAACCGCGTCTTCGACAACTTCGCGCGGAACCCTCTCGCCTGGCTGGGTCCGGTCGCGTCGGTCGTCGCGCTGGCGTCGATGCTGCTCGCGTATGCCCGGCGGCAGGAGTTGGTGGCGTTCGTCTCGTCCAGCGTCGCGATCGTAGGACTGGCCGCTACGGCCGGCGCGACCCTGTATCCCAACATGGTGCCCGCCGTGGATGCGAGCCGGAGTCTGACGGTAAACAACGCCCATTCGTCGGACGTGACCCTCACGGTCATGCTCGTCATCGCTCTCGTCGGCATGCCGATCGTGCTCGCCTACACGGCCTTCATCTACTGGAAGTTCAAGGGCAAGGTCCAGCTGGACGAAGCCGGCTACTGACCAGATCCTACGCCGATTGCGGACTCTCGCCACGTGGGTCCCAGGTGTAGCGGACGTCCGGCTCGCCCTCCTCGTTGCCCGAGCCGTCGGTGAGCTCGGTAGGGACGAACCCATTTCGCTCGTAGAACCGACGCGCTTGCTCGTTCTCCTGGAACGTCCAGAGTTCGAGGCGACCGGCCGCCCCCCGCTTGGCGAGATCGAGCAGGCGACGCCCGATTCCTTCACCGAGCCGGTCTGGCGCCACATAGAGCTGATCGATCCATCCGGGGCTTAGCGAGAGCATCGCGACGACTCGTGCTCCGTCGATGGCAACCCAGCACTCCGTCTCCGCCACGACCCGGTCCCGAACCCAGGCGCGCACCTCGTCGTCGGTGTGCGCAAGCCGGACGGTGGGGTAGGCGGCCCGGAAGGAGGTGAGGTAGACGCTCGCGACGGCTGCGGCATCGGCCGGGCCGGCGCGTCTGATGGCGATCACCGCGGGAGCGTACCAAGAGTGTGCGCCAAGGACACTTGACCGCTCTGGTGGTCGTAGGATCGGGCCTGAATGTCCCGGTTCGGCGCTTCGAGCACCGTCTGTGGCGACCGTCGTGGCCGCGACCGACCTGTGTCGGTCCTGATCCTCGACACGGGCGCGGGACGGCCTACCGCGCGTAGGCTGCGGACTCCGCCCTCACCAACTCGATCAGGTTGCCCAGCGGAGCTGCAACGTCGAAATCGTGCAAACCCCAGGTTGGGCCTTCGGTCCCTGTTAGCGTTGGGGCGGTTCCGGGAGGACCCAACGGAGTGATCTGGAGCCAGGCGTCCGTATCGCTCGTCTTGCACTCGGCGGAGTAGGCGTTCTGGTACGAGACGAAGGTGGTGCTGGGCAGCGGCGTGGGCACGTTGGTGGCCACGTTGGGCAAGTCCACCGCCGCAATCAGCGGCAGCAGCGTGCCCTTGCCGCCGAGAGCGGCTGGATTCGTGCACATCATCTGCTCGCCGGGCGCGGGCGGTCGAAGCATTCCTATGGCCGTCGCGGCTCTCCCGAACATCGCGTCGGCGGGTGGCGTCTCACCGAAGCTGGAGTAGCCGACCACGCAACCCGTTTGCTGCGCGGAGGCGCAAGTAGGAATCTCGGCGAAGTCGCCGCCCGTCGTCTGCCCCGGAGCGGTGGTCGCATTACCGCCCAGGAGCAACGCCGACACGAGGAGCTTTCTGACCTCGGGCGCCGTGTCGACCCGGTCCTCGAGCAGGCTTATCAGGAGCATCGCCCCCTGCGAGTGCCCCATGAGCACGACTCCCCGGCCATGGTTGTAGCTGGTCAGGTAGTCGTCGAAAGCTTTGTAGACACCTGCGTACGCCGTCATCGTGGCATCGGCCGACGCCATGCCCCCGTTGAGAGCGGCAATCGTCAGCTGCGGGTAGATAGGCGCGTACACCTTGCAGACCTGCGAGAAGGGGGCAGCCTGCCAGGTTGCGATGGTCACCAACTCCGGATCGATCGACAGATCGGCGTTCACGGTCTTCTGGCGACTCGTGGTCGGATAGACGTAGAAGCAATCGATCGGCGGATCCGCTGCCGGCGTAACCGTCTCGACGCTGTTTTTCCCGGACGTGTCGATCACGGTCGTGGTGAGCTTCGCCTCGCAGGGGTTGTTGTCCTTGCCCGGGAGGCATAACCAGACGATGCCGGCGGCATCGGCGCCGGGGATGCGACTGGCGGACACCGCCGCGGTCGACGGTGTTGTCGTCTGGTCCGCGGCCTGGCCGCCGCATGCGGCCGTGACCAGTGCGGTCAGCACGACGAAGGAACTCAGCCGGAACGCGACGGGTGTCGCCATCTCGCTCATCCTCTCGGTTGTCGTGGCCACGATGTCCACAGTCGCACCCGCCAGCTTCAACCAGGACGGGCAGTCCTGCCCCGTCCAGCATGGCAGACCGGGAGTGGCACCGTGACGGACACGGGAGGCTACAGCCTGGGCGATCCTGTCGGGGGTCGGAAGCCTGCTGCTGCTGGTCGCTCTGCTCCGGCGACCACAGCCCGCGACCCGGTGCGCAGGCCGGCCCCTCGCCAGGTGTCTGCCTCGCTGGTCAGCGTGCGCAAGCGCACTCGGTGGCAGGAGCGCGGAGCGTCTAGCTACGGAGCGCAGTCGCCGGGCGTGCCAGGTGAAGGTGGCGGCGGGCCACCACCTGTTGGGATGAAGTCGCCTGCCCAGATCATGAGGCGGCCACAGGAGAGATCGACCTCTCCTACGCGGCCGGTGTGCGTGCCATACCCGCTGGCATCGGTCGAGCTCGAAACCTGACCTGGCTCGACGTGCATAGACGTCAGCACTCGGCCCGATGGCGAGCGAGCCTCCACGTCCCAAGGAAGGGGAGGCAGCGCCGCGTCGTCTATCGAAGGAGGCGGGCCCCCACCGGGCGGATAATCCGCGACGCGCTGGCCGTTGACGAAGAGTGTCACGTCGAGGGTCGTGCCATTGGAGATGCCCAGGTGCACGCGCGGCGAGGCGGATGGCGACGGCGCCAGGGCGTTCCCCCCGCCGCTGCACGCGCTCAGCGTCATGGCAACCAGCAGAGCCAGGACCAATCGCATCGATCGAGGCCCCAAGACCACGACGAGCCGTCGGTGCATCGGCGCGCTCCCTCCTGCCCTTGATTCGTGCCTCGGCTCCAACTGGTTCACACAAGAGGTGAGCGGCCGCGAATTCGGGGCGGTCAGGTCGGCAGCGACCGGCGCGCACGGGCCCAGCCGCGAGCCACTCGCGTTGACGAGCGTGCACCAAGCACGCTTGACGCTTGCCCGTAGGTTGAAGGCGCTCTCAGCTCCGTGCGGCTGATCAACGGAACTGCGTGGACTCCCTGGAGAACTGCCCCGCCCTACCAGTCCGGGTCGATCTGGCGGTCGAGGAGTTCCGTCGGCGACACGCGCGGCCGAATCAGGCGGGCCCGACCGCCCTTGACCGCGACTTCTGCCGGCCACGGATGCGACAGGAAGAGAGGCATCGACTCCGTGAAGCCGTAGGCGCCCAGGTCCAGCATAGCCACCAGATCGCCGACTCGCGACCGCGGAAGCATCGCCTCCGTCGAGAAGACGTCAAGTCCCGTGCACAACGGCCCCGCGACGGTCGTCCGGACCAGCGCTCGGACCGCGTCGGAAGTCAGGACCGCGAGGCGGTGCTCCGTCCTCACCAGGGCCGGCCGTACCGCGTGGTTGACGCCGCCGTCCAGGATGGCCACAGGCGCGGACTCCGGGCCCTTGACGTCCACGACGCGGGCGACGTAAGCCCCGGCCGGCCCCACGAGAAAGCGGCCCGGCTCCAGGAGCACGGTCATGTCGCGCAATCCGGGGCTGGCGTCCCAGTGTGCTCGCATCTCCGCCAGACGCCGGCCGAGCCGGATGAGGTCGAGCGGCCGCTCGCCTTCGGCGTAGGGGATACCCAGCCCGCCGCCCGCGTCCACGATCCGCAGGGGAACGCCCGCGTCGGCCGCCATTTGCCGGCCGATCTCCACCAGTTCCGCGACATGGCCGGCAAGCTGCTCGGCGTCGCGCAGGTTGGAGGCCCCGAAGGCGTGGATGCCGAGCAGGTCCACGTGCGCCAACGCCGCCGCCTCTCGGGCCGCGTCGGTCAGCGCGTGCAGCGGCATCCCGAACTTGCCCTCCACGCCGCCGATCAGGCGCACGGTCTCCAGGCGCGAGTCCTCGGAGACGGAGAGGCGCAGCAGGATGGGCTGGCGACGGCCGAGTCCGGCGGCGATTCCTTCCAGGCGGCGCAGCTCTCCGAGGGACTCGACAGTGATGATGCCGATGCCGGCCGTGACCGCGGCCGCCAGCTCGTCATCGCGCTTCCCCGGGCCCGTCATCGCCACTGAGGCCGGGTCGAAGCCGGCCCGCAGAACAGTCTCCAGCTCGCCCCCGGACGCGATGTCGGCGCCGACTCCGCAGCTGCGCAGGTGGGCCACTACAGCCAGCGCGGGGTTCGCCTTGACGGCAAAGGCCAATCGAAACCCGCGCGGCAGGGCGGCTCGCAGGGCTTCCACGCGCCGTCCGATCAGGTCCAGGTCGTACACGTAGAAGGGCGTACCGAACTCCTCGGCGAGAGCCTCCGGGGAGAGACCGGCAAGCCGGCCCTCTTCCAGGATGCCGCCGATACCCTTGGTCGAGCTGGCAGCCGATTGCGTCACCGCAGTGCCTCTTCGAGCGCGACTCTAGCGTCGGTGCGTTCGTCACGATATTTCACCACGATCGCGGCGGAAAGGGCCAGCCCATTGCTTTCCGCGAACGCGCCCGGGACGCCTCGAACGCCCGGCGCCACGACCGCGCCGGCGGGCACGACGAGAGGCTCTTCCAGGGTGCCGACGACGACGCGATCTCGTGCCAGGTCGTACAGCCGGCTGGTGCCAGTGAGGATGACCCCCGCGGCGATGACCGCCCGTTCCTTGACGAGCACGCCTTCCAGCAAAGCTGCCTGCGCACCGACGAACACGTCGTCCTCGACGATCACTGGGCGCCGGCCGGGCGGCTCGAGGACGCCGCCGATCTGAACCCCGGCCGAAAGGTGGACGCGGGACCCGATCTGGGCGCACGACCCCACGAGGACGTGGGAGTCGACCATAGTTCCTTCGCCGACCCACGCCCCGACGTTGATGTACGAGGGCGGCATGACGGTCACGCCCGGGGCCAGGTACACGCCGCCGCGGACCGAGGTTCCGCCCGGGACGACGCGCCACGGCTTGCCGGCCGCGAGCGCCGCCTGTGCCTCCTCCGAATCAAGCAGCTCCTTGACGGGCAGGCCGACCCGATCGCGGAACTGGAGCGCGCCTTCCAGATCCCAGGTCCGAGTCTCGCGGTTGCCGAAGAGCCCGAGGATCGCCTGCTGCACCTCCGGGTTGACACGCCAGCCGCCCGGCGAGCCTTCGTCCGGCTGAGCGGCTCGAACCCGTCCCGCGTCCAGGTTGGCCAGGATGCCCGGCGCGCCCGTCGTTCCGCTCACGCGTGGGCCGCGGTGGCGGCTCGCGACCGTCGGGCAATCGGGATTGGGTGCGCGTCCGATCCGCCGCTTGCCTCCAGCAGGCCGGCATTCTCGAGAATGAGCTGCAGCCTGGCTCGGTGCGGTTCCTCGAGTGGCAGGAGCGGCTGGCGGAGCGCGTCCGTGATCAAGCCCATCATCGACATCGCCGCCTTCACGGGGACGGGGTTCGGCCCGCCGGCGAAGTTGGCCTTCATCAGCGGCAGCCACTGTTCGTGGATGCGGCGCGCCTGCTCGAAGTCGCAGGCAAACGCGGCGTCGCACATTGCCGCCATCTCGGCCGGAATCTCGTTGGCACAAGTGCAGATGACGCCGTCGCCGCCCATGGCCAGCATCGGCATCGTCCACGTGTCGTCACCGGCCAGCACCGAGAAGTCGGCCGGGCGCTCGCGCAGGATCGTGGCGATCTGGTCCATGTTGGCCGACGCCTCCTTCACCGCCACGATGCGTGGATGCTCCGCGAGGCGAAGAAGGGTTCCCGCCTCGACGTTCACCCCGGTCCTGCCCGGCACGTTGTAGACGATGATCGGGAGGTCGCCTTCCTCCGCGACGGCCCGGAAATGGGCCTCGAGCATCCTCTGATCCGGCTTGTTGTAGTAGGGAGCCACGACCAGGGCCGCGTCTACGCCCAGCTCGGCCGCGCGGCGCGTCGAGCGGATGGCGGTTGCGGTGCTATTCGAGCCCGTTCCGGCGATCACGCGGAGGCGGGCTCGGCTGGGCCGCTCGGCAGCGATCTCGAGAGTCGTCGCGATGACCCACTCGTCTTCCTCGTGGCTCAACGTCGGGGTCTCGCCGGTGGTGCCGCAGGGCACGAGGCCGTGGATGCCCGCGTCGATCTGGCGTCGGACGAGCATTCGGAACGTGTCTTGATCGATTGCGCCGTCCGGGGTGAACGGCGTCACGAGGGCGGTGAAGGCTCCTCGGATCTGGCGGGCTGCTGGCATCTGATTTGCTCCTTCGGTGTCGAAGCCGGCTGGGCGGTCGGCCGCGAGTTCGTGCTAGCTGGTTGGTGGTTCGGACGTCTTGGCGATGATCGAGTCGACGACTTCGTCGAAGCTATGGAAACCCGAGGCTCGGGGCTCGGCCATGAGCCATTCGGCTGCCGTGATCGCGCCCGCGGCGTAGGCCGATCGATCGCGGGCGGTGAGGCGCATCTCGAGGCTCTCTCCGGGGGCGTCAAAGCCGACGAGGTGCATCCCCGGCGCGCTGCCGGCGCGGATGACGGCCACGTCCAGCTCCTCCGGAGCGGGGGCGCCGTGGGCCATGGGCTGAGCCACTCGCCGCTTGCGGGGATGAGCCGCGATCAAGCGGCGCGAAAGGTCGATGGCGGTGCCGGACGGTCGATCCGCCTTCGTACGGCGATGCCACTCCACCAGGTACGGGTCGTATTCGGTGAACGGGCCGAAGAGGCGCGTGGCGTCCTCGACGAGTCGGGCGAACAACATGATCCCGAGGCTGAAGCTGGGCGAGACCACGGCCGCCGCTTCCGCCTGAAGCAGGAGCGCCTCGACCGCGGCTCGGTCGGCCGACCAGTTCGTGGTGCCGATCACGAAGAGTCGGATCCCGCCCTCGAGCGCTCCATGGACGTTCTGGAGAACGGCGTCGCCGACGGTGAAGTCCAGGAGCACGTCCGCGCCGGCGAATCGGGCGGGCGCGTGGCCGGCGGCCGTCTCGGGCATGCCCAGGATCGACAGCGGTGGCATGCCGCGTCCGGCCAGCGCGCCGGCCACGGCACGGCCCATCCCTCCGTCGCCGGCGACGATGCTGAGCATTCCAGATCCTCCGTTGATGCGCGAGTGGTGCGCGTTTCGCGAAAACAGAAAGGCCGCGGCACCCTCTCGGTGTCGCGGCCCTCGGGAGCCTCAAGCCCCTCGGCTCCGCGGGTCCGCTACGAACGCCGCCGAGCCCTAGGGCCGTGCCTCCCGGCAAGGCCGCCAGCGCTTCGATTTCGGCTTGGCGAAGATTCGAACGAACATGGTCCGCGGATTATGCACTATGTGGCGACTGATGCGCAAGCATTGCGGACATTATGCATCTTGGATACCGTGCGCGTGCATAGAGCGCATGCAACGCGGATTCCGCGTGCGTGAGGGCGGCGGGTAAGTCCCGCCTGTCGTTGCGGGGAATCCCTCCGTTTCGAGGGCCCCCGGGCGGTGCTACCGTTCGGCGCCATGAGGTCACTCGCACGCATGCCGATCAGGGTCTTCCTCTCCATCTCGGCCGCTGCGATCGCGCTCGGGCTGGCGCTCGCTATCCCGTCGCTGCCGCAGCCAGGTCAGGGCCTCCACCTTGGATACGAAGATGGCCAGGTGGTCGTGGTGTCCGTGGATTACGGATCCATGGCCCAGGCCTCGGGGCTCCGGCCGGGCCAGGTCGTCGTGATGATCGACGGCCAGCTGCTGCTGGCGGCGTCGGAGCCGGTCAAGCGAGCGGCGGCTCAGTCGGGCAAGCCGATATCGATGGATGTGATGACCGCCGCCCGCGATCAGCTGATCTGCGATGGCAGCGGCGCATGCACTCTCGCGCCTCAGTATCAGTTCAGCTTCGGGAACTACGACGGCGGGACCTACTACTCATGGGGCGGACCGCCTGAGGCCATGCACGATTTCTCGTCGTACCCGTACGGCTCCATGCCGATCCAGGCCGGACTGGCGATCCTCATCCTGGGCTGGGTGGTGCTGAGTCGCGGCTGGGCAGGCCTCACGCTCAAGCCGTTCGCGGTGTCGCTGCCGGTGGCCACGGCGGTGCCGCTCTTCGTCGTGATCATCGACACGTACCATTCCGCGCCGGCGACCGCGGTTGGGGCTGTTCTCTTGCCCGTGGCGATGCTTCCACTTGCGATGGACTTCCTGGGCCGAATCGAGGGCACGCGTCGGCGGTGGCTCCTGGCGTCGATCACCGCCGGCCTGGCTCTTGCGTCGGTGGCCGCCGGGCTCCTCCTCCCGACAAACCAGGACCTGCCGACGTGGCGGGTCCTCCTGGTTGCCCTCACTGCCTTCGTGCCGGGGCTGTTCGCGGCTGGGCTGTCGCGCCACCGGGAATCCGGTCCGAACACGGGCCGGAGCCGCTGGCACGCAATCTTGTCGCGAGGCCTGGAATTCGTTCCGGGATCGTTCGCCAACCGCCCGACGCCCCATCTCCGTTCCGGCTCAATGGCTGGCTCGACGGCCGGGCCGGGATCGACGCCTCGGGCTGTCGCCGGGTCGGTTGACGTCTTGTTCGCGGCCGTGACTCCCGGGATCGCCGCGGTCAAGCTCGCCGACATGCACTCAATGGATCTCGGGTTCGTCTTCCTGTGGCTTGCCGGTTTCTTCGTCGTCACGCGGCTGAGCCTGTGGCCCCTCATGCGACTGGCTACTCGAGTCACGCTCCAACGCGATCTCGTTGTGGCCGCGACAGAGGCGGAGCGGGCACGCATCGCCGCGGACGTCCATGACGACGCCCTCCAGGATCTGACGCTGCTCGTTCGCCGGCTCGACGCGGCCGGTGACAAGGACAACGCCACTGCCGCTCGGGAGGTCGCCGAACGCCTGCGGGCCATCTGCGGCGATCTTCGCCTGCCGGTCCTGGACGACCTGGGGGTGGGCCCGGCCCTGGAATGGCTGTGCGCCCGGCAGGGTGAGGCGGCCGGTTCGATCACCCTGGATCGTCTCGCCGAAGAGAGCCGACTCCCCGCCGATGTCGAGCTCGCCGTCTTCCGCGTCGCCCAGGAAGCCCTCTCGAACGCCATCCGGCATGGTGCGCCGCCCATTGCGGTCTCTTACCGGGCCGCCGCGGACTCTGTTGAGCTCAAGGTCGACGACTCGGGTCCGGGCCTGGCCGACGGTGCGGCCGGGCTGGCCGAGCAGACGGGTCACCTGGGCCTGCTCAACATGACTCAGCGCGCCGAGGCACTGGGCGCCAGCCTCACGATCGGGCGAAGGCCGGGGGGCGGGACTCGAGTCTCCCTCGTCTGGCGCCGCCCGATCGCCGGAGTCGAGGCCCCGGCGATGGCGCCGGCGTGATCGATCCGCCGGGGCCGATCCGAGTCGCCATCGTGGACGACCACCCGGTCGTCCGAGAAGGAACGGCCGCCTTGCTAGATGCGCAGGGGGGCTTGCGCGTGGTCGGGACGGCGAGCTCGATTGAGGAGGCGAGTTCCCTCCTCGACCCTGGCGCGGTAGATGTGCTGCTGCTGGACATCCGCCTGGGCTCCGACAGCGGGCTGACGCTGCTGGGCGGCGGTGGCGAGCCACTGCCCGCGATCGTGGTTCTGACCGCGTACGACTATCCCCAGTACGTCGCGGCGGCCCTGCGCCTGGGGGCGTCGGGATTCGTGGTCAAGACGGCACCCGTGCCCGAGCTGGTCGATGCGATCAGGCGAGCGGCGGCCGGTGGGCTGGCCTTCGGACGCAGGCCGGATGCCACAGCGGCGGCGTCGCTGACCGCGCGCGAGCGCGAGGTCGTTGGCCTGGTCGTGGACGGACGCAGCAACGACGAAGTGGGGGTGGCGCTCGGGATCACGACCAAGACGGTCGAGGGCCACTTGCGCCGGCTCTTCGATCGACTGGGGGTCCAGTCGCGGACCGAGCTGGCCACCCGAGCCCTGCGGGAGGGTTGGCTCGAGGTCCCGGTGCCGCGCCGGGGCTGAGAAACGCTGGAGCCAGACCGTGGGCGCCGATCGCCCCCCCATTACTCATCAAGTGAGTGCTGTGCGCGATCGAAACCGGAGTCCGGCGCTCGACACCTCCTTGTGACCGCCTGCCGTCGCTTGGGGGAGCGTCCGCGAGATCGAGATAGTCGGAAACGGCTAACGCAGGTGGTTGACTCGCAGTCGGCCGTCATTCGCCCTCAGTTCAACACTCACCCGGTGCGTATTGGGGAGAATCGACGCCCGCCGCGCACCCGGGCGTCTGTCCGGGGCCACTTGCTCTCGTCCCCGCGCCGCGTCGCCCGCGCCGCGTCCCCGCGCCGCGTCCCCGCGCCCGCCGCGGCCCCGCGCCGCGGCCCCACGCCCGCGCCGCGTCCCCGCGCCCGCCGCGGCCCCGCACCGAGGTCCCGCGCCGCGTCCCCGCACCGCGTCCCCGCACCGCGGCCCCACGCCGCGTCCCCAGGTCCGGCCCGCCCCAGGCCCGGCCAGCCCAGCCGGGCCCCTGCCTCTACTTGAGCGCCTCGGCCAGGACCGTACAGAGCTGATCCCACTCGACCAGGAAGGCGTCGTGGCCCTTGGTCGAGAGGATCTCGCGGTAGACCGCGTCCATCCCGGCCTCCTTCGCCGTCTCGACCATCGCCTGGACCTGGTTGGTGCCGTAGAGGATGTCGCCCTCGATGCCGACGCCGGTCAGGCGCGTTCCGTAGGCTGCCAGGCGCCGCAAAGCGGCCACCTCGCCGCCGCGGTCGCGGCCGATATCGTGCGAATCCATCGCCAGGACGAGCGTGCGGTACGTGTCAGGATCGAATCGATCCAGAAGTTTCCGGCCCTGGTGCTGGAGGTAGCTGACGATCGAGGGCGTGCCGTCCGGCTCGACTCGGCCGGTGAAGCGTTGCTCGAAGTCGATCTCGCTGCGATAGGTGGTGATCGCCAGCTGGCGGGCCAGGTCGAGGCCATCCATGCCGAGCTTGTCCACGATCTCGAGCTGGATGTGGTCCCAGCCGACCGCCAGCTGTCCGATGCGCGCCGGTGCGGCCATCGGTACGACTCGGCTGATCTCGCCCGGCCGCTCCAGCGCGACCTCCAACGCGACCATGCCGCCCAGCGATCCGCCCACCGCGAGAGCCAGCTTACCGATCCCCAAGGCGTCGAGGAGGCGCCACTGGGCCCTGGCCTGATCGCGGACGGAAACTCGGGGAAACGAGCGACCGTAGGGCTTGCCGGTCACGGGATTGCGCGAAGTCGGGCCGCTGGTGCCGTAGCGGCCGCCCAGCAGGTTCATGCAGATGACGCCGTACTTGTCGGTGTCGAGGATCTGGCCGGGCCCGATCAGCGGCGCCCACCAGTCGCCGGCGGCATCCGCGGAGCCGGTCAGGGCGTGGACGACCAGGATCTGGCGCCCCTCGCCGATTGCGACGCCATCGTGGCGGTAGGCGACGACCAGATCGGGCAGCACCTCGCCCGACTCGAGTTGGAAACGCCCGAGCCAGCGAGACGCGATCTTGCCGGTCTGCGGGTCGGGCTGGTTGTCCACATCGTTCAGGCTACGAAAACCCAGGTCCCCGCGTGCGGTCGAGACGCCGGGATCGGCGGCGATGAACCTCGATTTGGGCGGAGACGGTGTCGCGCCGAGTCCCGTGGGGGACCCGGCGCGTTCGATCTCGGAGCCGGCAGAGGTTTCGGGGCGCGCGGCGTCGGGGCGCACGGCGTCGGGGCGCGCGGTATCGGTCCGCACGGGACCGGTCCGTTTCCCAGAAACCGAACGAGTTGCCGACGCCGACATGGCGGTACTCCGAGGCGTGTTCTAGGACGCGGTTGCCGCCGGGACGGCGGACCGGATCCCCGTTGCGGCACTGATGGCCTGGTCGAGGTCGGCGATGATGTCGTCGATGTGCTCGATCCCGACCGACAGCCGGACGAGGTCGGGTGTGACGCCACTGGCGACCTGATCCTGTGCCGAGAGCTGCTGATGCGTCGTGGAGGCGGGGTGGATGATCAGACTTTTGGCGTCGCCGACGTTGGCCAGCAGGCTGAAGAGCTTGACCGAGTCGATGAGCTTCCGGCCGGCTTCGACCCCGCCCTTGACTCCGAAAGTGACGATCCCCCCGAAGCCTCCGGACAGGTACTTGCGGGCGAGCTCGTGGGTCTGGTGCGAGGCGAGGCCGGGGTAGCTGACCCACTGGACGGCCGGATGGCCTTCGAGCCAGCGGGCGACGGCGAGCGCGTTCGAGCTGTGGCGCTCGATTCGTAGCGGCAGCGTCTCGAGGCCCTGCAGGAAGAGGAACGAGTTGAACGGACTCAACGCCGGACCGAGGTCGCGCAGGAGCTGGACTCGAAGCTTGAGGATGAAGGCCAAATTGCCGAAGGCGCCCGTGTAGCTGACGCCGTGGTAGGACTCGTCGGGATCCACGAAGTCGGCCTTGAAGCGTGGGGATGCGGCCCAGTCGAATTTGCCGCTGTCCACCACGACGCCTCCAATCGCCGTTCCATGGCCGCCGATCCACTTGGTGGCCGAGTGGACGACTATGTCGGCGCCGAACTCGATCGGTCGCGAGAGGAGCGGCGCGAAGGTGTTGTCGACGATGAGCGGTATGCCGTGCTTGTGAGCGATCGCGGCGATCGCCTCGAAGTCCGGCACGTCCAGGCGCGGGTTGCCGATCGTCTCGGTGTAGACCGCCTTGGTCTTGCCGTCGATGGCAGCCTCGATCTCGGCCGGCTTGGAGCCGTCGACGAAGCGGAACTCGATGCCCCACTTCGGCAGCGTGTACTGGAAGAGGTTGTAGGTCCCCCCGTACAACGAGGCGCTGGTGACGATGTTGTCCCCGGCGCGGGCCAGGTTGAGGATGGTGAGCGTCTCGGCGGCCTGCCCGGAGCCCACACCCAACGCCCCGACTCCGCCCTCGAGAGCGGCGACGCGCTGCTCGAACACGTCGGTGGTTGGGTTCATGATCCGGGTGTAGATGTTGCCGAATTCCTCAAGGCCGAAGAGGCGTGCGGCGTGATCGGCGTTGTCGAAGACGTAACTCGTGGTCGCGTAGATGGGTACCGCGCGGGCCTTGGTGGTGGGATCGACGTTCTGGCCGGCATGGACGGCGAGAGTCTCGCGACGAAGGGCGGGTGTGTTCTTGTCTGACACGGAAGCCTCCTGGGGCCCGCCGCTCGAACTCGGCGGCGGGTAGCGGAAGGTTGAGGATAGTCGTCCCGGGTGCCCTGGGGCGAGGGCGTGGTTCGGGCGGCGCCCGTCGCGTGGTCCGGAGAAACAAGAAACCGCGGCTCCGAGAGGAGACCGCGGCCCCGGGACTGATCTTCAGCTCCGCAGTATGTCCGTGCGCGGTAGCCTCAGACCCCGTCCTCCGCACTTCGGGGCCGCCCGGGCATGGACATCATGGAACCGCGCAGGCTTGAGGCCTGGCGCGAATTCTCCCGGCGGCTGAAGGTGCTGGCGTTCATTGGGGGCAGAGTGTGCCGCATCGCCTGCGGATGCGCAAGTGTGCTGCCGCGAGCGTTGCCTCAGCCGGTCCCGGCTTGGCGGAGGCGTTCCCAGCACTCCGACTAGCGAGAGCGGCGGCGGGGCGACATCTCCTCCAGCCGGGCTCGGGCCCGGATGGTGAGCAAGTTGTCCTCCCCGAGGGTTCGGCGATACCCGTCGACGACGGACCGGGCCAGGTTCCTGGCCGCAACCTTGCGCCCCAGATCCATGAGCGCATCCGCATCATGGCCGACCAGTTCGAGGGTGTCCGGATCCTCCGGTCCGGGATGCTTGCGCAGGATCGCCAGCGCCTCGCCGTATGCCTTGTGCGCCGCGGTGGGATCCGACATCATGCGGGCGATGTCCGCCAGGTGGCCACGCAGGTCCCCCACGGCGCGACCGCGCTTGCCTTGCAGCCGCAAGTAGCCCTCGAGAGTCGACTGGTACGTCGCGCGGGCCGGCTCGAATTGGCCCAGGCGCTCCAGGGTCAGCCCGAGGTTGTGGCCCAGCTCGAGGGTGCGCGGATCGTCCGAACCGATCGCGTCGCAGGAGCCGGCGTACAGCCGGCCCAGCGGGCCTGCCACTCGCTCGGAGATACTCCGAGCCTGCTCCTCCTCGCCCATTTCCTCCAGCATCTCGGCCAGCCACACGAGCGCGTCCAGGGTGCGCTCGTCTTTGGGCCCGTGGAGCTGCTCGTGAGTCTCCACGAGCCGCGTCCAGTGGTGACGGGCGGAGTCGAGCTCGCCGACCTTGCGCTCCTCCCAGGCCAATCCCCGCAGAGCATCGAGGGTCTCGCTGGCCTCGGCGCCCAGGCGGCGGTCCTGTGTCTCGTACAACCGGCCGAAGGCGCGGCGCGCGTCGGCATGCGCCTCCATCTTGCTCAGAACGCGGGTCAGCCCCTGGAGGGTCCAGACCGTGTCCGGCTCGTCCGGACCGAGGGTCCGGATACGCGATTCGGCCAGTTCGCCCAGGCGGGCCGCAGCGCCGCTGAGGTCGCCCAACTGCTCCAGGTTCCAGGCCAGGTCGCCCGCCGCCCACATCGTCGCCGGGTGGTCCGGACCCAGGACCTTCTGGCGGCGCTCCAGCAGCTGCACGTCCAGATCGTGGGCTCGGCGATGGTCGCCGCCTCGCCCTATGGCGTCGGCCAGGCCGGCCAGGGCGTCGAGCGTGGCGACGTCCTCGGGCCCATTGAGGCGGGTCAACTTGTCGAAGAGGTTGCGGTACGCAACCGCGGCGGCCTTGGTCTCGCCCAGCTTCAGCACCAGACGGGCGTGCTGGGAAATCGCCGCCAGCGTCTCAGGGGCATCCGGACCGAAGGCCGCAGTCGTGGACGCCAGGGCCTGCTCGGAAAGTGCGCGGCCGGAAGCGTTGTCGCCCGCGCCGGTAAGAGCGCGAGCCAGGCTCAGCATCGCGTCGAGTGTGTCCGCGTGATTCGGCCCCAGGACACGGCGGCTGCGATCGACTCGCTCGGCGAGCACCTCGCAAGCTCGCGGGTATTCCTCCATGGCAATGAGGACGCTGCCCAGGTTCGTCATCGTCCGCAGCGTCAGCGCATTCTCCGGTCCGAGCACGCGGCGCTGAGTGTCCAGGAGTTGCTCGAACGTGGCCCGGGCCGCGGCATTGTCGCCGAGCGCCCGGTGGGTAAGGCCCAGGTTGTGCAGGGCGCTCAGTGTCGCCGGATCCTCCGCGCCCAGGGCGTTACGCCGGCCGTTGTAGACCCGCTCGTACATTGGACGGGCAAGCTGCGACTCTTCCATGTACGACAGGGCGATGGCCAGGCCGTGCACGGCCGAGAGCGTATCGAGGTTGCGCGGCCCGAAGACGCGCTCGGACCGCTCGAGCAGGACCGTGTAGGCGTCCCGGGCGCCCTGGTGTTCCTCCAGCTCGAGGGCGATGGCCGCGAGACGCGCTTCGACCTCGATCGTGGTCGGGTGGTCTGGGCCGAGTAGCTTGCGGCGCGCTTCCAGGACCTGCCGGCAGATCGGTCGCTGCAGGCGGGGGTCTTCCACTCCTTCGAGGAGGACGCTCAGGTCCTGCAGCGCGGCAAGGCCGGCGATTGCTCGAGCCGGCGTGTCCGTGCCGGCTGACACACGATCCATCGACAGAACAACTACTCCTGACTCAACGCCCTGTGGGAGCCAATGATGGCAGGTTCTCCGCTCCGACGGTCCAGCGGGGCAGGCACGGGTACGATAGGGTCGGGCTCGCGCGGCGTGCAAGGTGAGACAGGAGGAGTCTGTTGGGCAGGTCTGTGGAGTTCGAGGTTCGAAACGAGTCGGGGCTGCACGCGCGTCCCGCCGCGGCTTTCGTTCGGACTGCCACCGGCTTCGTCTCGACCCTGCGGGTACAGAACGTCACCCTCGCCAGGCCCGCTGCGGACGCGAAGAGCCTGATCGGAGTCCTGGGCTGCGGTGTCGAGAAGGGCCACCGTGTCCGCATCTCGGCCGAGGGACGGGACGAGCAGCGAGCCCTGGACGCCTTGCGCGAGCTGCTCCTGGGCATGGCCGAGCGGGGCGGGGAGTAGGCGATGTCCACCCGGATCTCGGGCACGCCCGCCGCGCCGGGGATCGCCGCCGGCCCGGCCTGGCGGTTTCTGCCGCCGCAAGCGGGGCGCGCCACCGACGCCACCGCCGCGGACCCGGCGGTGCGCATTCGAAAGGCGGCCGAGACGGCAGCCGATCAGCTGGAGGCCCTCGCGGCCCGGCTGTGCGAGATGGACAGGCCGGGCGACGCGGAGATTCTCGAGGCTCAGGCGCTCATGGCCGTCGATCCGGCGATAGTCGACGAGGCGGTCCGGCTCGCACGGGACGGGCAGGATCCCGTGGCCGCGGTCCTGGCGGCCGCCGAGGCTTCGGCCACGGTGCTCGCGTCGCTGGACGATGCTCTGCTCGCGGCCCGGGCCTCCGACGTTCGAGACGTGGCGGCTCGAATGGTCCGGATCCTGGGCGGCGCGTCTCTCGAGATGCCCGACTCTCCGGTCATCGTCGTCGCCGCCGATCTGCCGCCGTCGTTACTGGCGGAGATCCCCCCGGGCCTGGCCCTCGGCGTGGCCCTCGCGGGCGGCTCCCCAACGGCCCATGTGGCAATCCTGGCCCGCAGCCTCGGGATCCCGGCCGTCGTCGCGGCGACCGGTCTGCTCGATCGCGTCCGAAGCGCCGCGACGATCACCGTCGACGGCGAGAGCGGCGAGATCGTCGTGAACCCGGGCACGGCGGAGCTGCGGCAGGTGGCCGACCGCCAGGCGCTCCGCGCGGCCGATGCCCGTGATGCCGCCACTCTCCGAAACCGGCCGGCTGCTACGGCCGACGGCGAGCGCATCCGACTGCTGGCCAACATCCGCAGCCCGGACGACGCGGGCCGTGCCCTCGAGGTCGGGGCCGAGGGAGTGGGGCTCTTCCGCACCGAGTACCTCTTCCTGCGTCGCCAGTCGCCTCCGACCGAGCTGGAGCAGCTGGACGCGTATCGGCGGACCATGGAGCCGTTCGGACCCGACCGCCCGGTGGTTATCCGTCTGGCCGATATCGGCGGCGACAAATCGATCCCCTATCTGGGCCTGCCCGAAGAGCCGAACCCATTCCTGGGTGTCAGGGCGATCCGTCTGGCCGGCGGCTCGCGTGAGCTTCTACTCACTCAGCTGCGAGCGATCTGGCGAGCTGCGGGGCTGGCCGGCGTGACGCCGCACGTCATGGCCGCGATGGTCTCCACCGTAGCCGATGTCAGGCTTCTCCTGGAGTTGCGCGACGAGGCTCGCGCGGCGGTCAGTGCCGCGGGCGGGCCGTGCCCCGAGCGCATGACTACGGGCCTGATGATCGAGGTCCCGTCGGCGGCAATCCTGGCTCCTGAGCTGGCCCGAATGGTCGATTTCTTCAGCATCGGCACCAACGACCTGACCCAGTACATCCTCGCCGCTGACAGGGGCAATCCGACTCTGGCGCGATTCCAGGACGCCCTTCACCCGGCGGTTCTGCGGACCATTGCGAGTGTGGTCGCCGGAGCGGACGCGGCAGGCATACCCGTGGCGGTATGCGGCGAGCTGGCGGGCGATCCGGCAGGAGCCCTGGTTCTAGTGGGCCTGGGCGTGGATGAGCTGTCGGCCGACGCCGGCTCGCTCGACGGGATCCGGGCGGCGCTGGCCCGAGTGACGGGAGGGGAGTTGCGCCAGCTGGCCGGGCGGGCGCTGGCGGAGACTGACGCCGAAGCCGTCAGGGCGCTGGCCGGCGAGGTGCTCAACACTAAGCGCTGAATCCGGCCTGGGGAGCGGCTGGGCGCGAATGGCGAGACGATGCCTGCCGGACGCTTCGAAGCCGGACGATCCGCTGCGCCGCGGCGCAGGCGGTCAGGGCCGGGTTTCGGTGGCCCGGTTGGAGGGCCCGCCGTCGTCTCCGGTGCTCGATGGTTTCGGGCCGATCCGTCGCTCCTTGCCGGCCAGGAGGCGCTGGATGTTATCCACGTGGAATAGCCAGATAAGGCCGGGCACGCCGACCCCGTACAGGAAATAGATCGGGGGCAGGGGAGTGGCCACGGTCACGACGATCATGGCCAGGCCGCCAATGGCACTGGCCGCCAGCGAGCCGAGCGACGAAACGCGGGTCACCAGGATCGTGATCGCGAACACCGGAAAGATGGCCGCCAGGATCAAGGGCTCGATGATCAGCGCACCACCCGTAGCCGGCGCCACGCCCCGGCCGCCGTGCATGGCAATGAACGGCGAGCGGCTGTGGCCGACGATCGCCGCCAGCGCGGCCAGGATCCGTGGGACCTCGTCGCCGCCGATCGCGACGATCAAGAGGACGGCCACGGAAGCCTTGGCGACGTCCAGCAGGCCCGATACCGCCGCCCAGCGGTAACCGACCGCCCGCGATACGTTGGCGCCGCCCGTCCGGCCGCTGCCGATCGTGCGCGGGTCGGGCCCGCCGATCAGCCGCGGAACAATGATGCCGAAGGGGATGCCGCCGAGTAGATAGCCGGCGACTAGCGCAACGGCGACCCGGACAAGGTCGATTGTCTGCATCGCCGCGAAGTATAGGGCGATGGATCGAGTCCGAAGGCGATCGCTACGGCCGGCGGAACACCTCGCCGGAGACGTTGGGTTTGCCGGGGCTTGCGCCGGTCTCGCCGCCCATGGCCGCCTCGAGATCGGCGATCAGCCGTTCCGCGTGTCCCCCGAACCACGCTCGCCTCTCTGGATTCGCGGCGACCTCGTCGACCAGTTCGGCGAGGCGGGCATTGACCGGTGTGGGGATCGCCAGCTCCGCACCGACACGTGCCACGGCCCCGTTCATCCACGCGACTTCGGTCTGTTCGGCGCAGGCCGCGTCCGGGGCCGTCGAGCGGACGTGGATCCGCAGCGACGGCGATTTGCCGGCCCGGGCCCCGCCGACGGCGCGGGTCAGGATCGGCCGGGCCAGCCAGGCCGGCAGGCGGAACCCTCGAGCCAGCCACTGAGCCGGAGCTCCGGGCAGGGCTGCGGGGCGAATCCCCAACCCGGCCATGACCGCGAGCGCCTCGAGGAACTGCCGTCGTTCGATCGAAAACAGCCGCCGGTCGCGGTAGAGCCGGTCGGCGTCCATGTCGAGGATGGCTCCTGTCGCGTTGGCCAGCAGATTGGCGAGCAGCTTGGACCACTTCATGGACGAGACGTCGGGGAGCCGTGCGGCCCGCAATCCGGCACCGTCGAAATCGGCGATGAGTCCGTGCAGCAGCGGTTCAGCGGCCGGGGTCGCGGTGGCAAGACCAAGGCCGCCCTTGCCCATCCAGACGACCTCGTCCTCCGACTCCAGCCGGATCGGCGCGGTCAACGAACCGGCCAGCATCGGGGCGGCGGGTCGTACCTGCGCAGCGATACCCTCCGCCCCGATGCCGTTCTCGACGGTGAGCGTCGGCACCTCGGGCCAGAGCAGCGTCGGCTCCAGCGCCTCGGCAAGGACCGGCATCTTCACGGCCACGAGGATCAGGTCCGGGGCCGGAGCGTCCTGCGTGCGAGTCACCCGCCGGACCGGGATGGTAAGCCGGCGGCCGTCGGGGCGAACCAGGTCGATCGGCCGGTCGGAGTCGGACTCGAAGATACGGACGAGCGTGATCTCGTGGCCGGCGGAGCCCAGAAGGGCGCCCAGGAACGACCCGACGGCGCCGGCTCCGACGACCAGTACCCGATGGCCGGGGCGTTGCGCCGGTTCTGGAGCGTCGGTGAGCGTCGTGGGGAGGGTTTGCCGAGATGTCACGATCTAGCCTCGGCCGAAGAGCGACTTGACGCGGCCGAAGGCGACGCGACGTCGCAGTCGGAACAACGCCCCGGCCGGATCCACTGCCGATGGACAGACGGCCGTGCATTGCATCGCATCGCGGCATCGCCACACCGAATCCGGCTCGGCGGCCAGGGCGAGTACCGGGCCCAGCGGCTGGCCCCGAGGCTCCTCGGCTACACGGGCGGCCGCGGCGAGCGCGGCGGGCCCGAGGTAGGACCGGTCGGCGCGCGAGATCGGGCACGCCGACAGGCACAGGCCGCATTCGATGCAGTTCTCGAATTTGGCGTACGCCTTCACGCCCGCCGGTGTCTCCAGTCCCGTACGTGCTTCGACCGATCTCACGAGCGGGAAACCGACGGCCTCGAACCGAGCGTAGAAGTCGACCATGTCCGTCGCCAGGTCGGCCACGGGACGCTGGTTGGCGAGCGGCTCGACCTGGACGGTCGAAGCCGTCAAGCCGCCAACCTTAGTGTCGCAGGCGAGGACTTCGCGACCGTTGACGCGGACGCCGCACGTGCCGCACGAACCGTGCATGCAGGAATGGCGCAGCACCAGCGATGGGTCGTGGCGTCGCCTGATATCGAGCAGGACGTCGAGGACGGTTGCGTCGGGCTCCGGCGTGCACTCGAAATCGTCGAAGTGCGGCTTGCGATCCCCGGTCTTGAAGCGGGAGATCTGGAAGCGAACGGCCGGGGGCGCGGGCGTGGGGGCGGTTTCGGTGATCGGGGCCGCCGGCGCGGTCAGAGCCGCCGGCTCGGTCAGAGCCGCCGGCTCGGTCGGGGCCGCCGGCTCGGTCGGAGCCGCCGGCTCGGTCGGAGCCGCCGGCTCGGTCAGAGCCGCAGTGTCTTCCGCCTGGACGGGCCGGCGCTTCGGGCGGCTCAACGCGAGTACCAGACCATGTGCGACAGCAGCGATACATCGCTCGTTTGACACGGCCGATCGATCCCGAGCTTGCCACAGACCACGTTCGCGGTGACTTCAGCCATTGCCCGCAACGTGGTCGCCTTGCCGCCGGCGATCGTGACGAATCCCTCGGTCGGTTTGTCGTCCAGGGCGTGGTCGAAGCAGCGTGACTCGCGAGGCATGCCTTCCGTGTCTTCGGCGCCGCCGTCGCCGACCAGGGGGCGCGTGGCCGACCACGACGCTCTGATCGCCGCGTCTCGAATTGCCGGCAGCAGGCTGGAGGTCTCGCGCAAGACCATCTCGACGTCGCCGGCCGGGACGGCCACGTCGTCCGGATCGTCGACCGGCCACGAACTCGCTCCCAGTACGGTCAGCTGGCGTTGAGGCACGACGATGTCGCCGTCGCCCGGGGCGTGGAGCCGGTTGACGACCATGTTGCAGTGGCGGCCGCGGACCGAGACCATGACTCCGGCCGAGGGCGCGACCGGGACGGAGACGCCTGCAAGTCCAGCCAGTTTCGCTGCCCACGGACCCGTGGCGTTGACCACGACATCCGCACCGATCTCGTAGTCGCGCCCGGCGGCATGGTCCTTGACTGACACACCTCGGACCGACCGCCCGGCCATCGTCACGCCCGTCACTTCGGTGAAGGGCCGAATATCCGCGCCGTTGCGCCGGGCGGTGGCGAAGAACCGGAGCGGCAACCGCATCGCGTCCATCGCGGCATCGGGCACCTGTACCGCCAGGCGCAAATCCGGGTTGAGGCCGGGTTCCAGGCGAAGAGCCTGGGCGCGGTCGATCCGGCGTGTCGGGATGGCGCACTGCCAGCACGCGTCGAGGAACTCCTTCTCGAAGGCCGCGTCCTCGTCGGTCAGGGCCACGAAAAGGCCGTCATTCTCCTCGAACGATCCTGCGGCTATGCGCCTCAGGATCTTGTTTTCGGCGATGCATTCGACGGCCGCGGCGCGATCCGTGGTCGCGTATCGGGCGCCGCTGTGGAGCAGGCCGTGGTGCCGGCCCGTCGTACCCGAGACCACCTCGCCGCGCTCTACGAGAGTCACGCGCAGGCCGCGAAGCACCAGGTCGTGGGCGAGCGCCGCCCCGGTGCCGCCGCCGCCGACGATCAGGACATGGGGCGCGGCTGCCGGCGCGGGTTTCGTTGCCTGTTCTTGCGTCCGCTTTCGGGTCGAGTTGGGGCGCTTCTTGCGCACCGGCTCCGCCGGCTGGATTGCCGCCTGGGGGCGCGTCTCGGTCACGGCCGGAGCTCCGGGTCTCCGGTCCTTCGTCGATTTGGAAATGCTCTCGCCTCGGGGCTCATTCGACCCGGTCGAACGTCGAACCGGGTGCTCGTCGTCCCTTGATCCAGCGCTCCGACGGACCTTCGCATCGTTGCTTCCCTGCCGGCGTTGTGCTTTCAGTCGGCCCCCGTCGTTCGTAGACTAGCGGCCGCCTCCGCGCCCGTCTCGTGCAAGTTGCCCGCCCGTCCTTGATCCGCCCTGCGGGCGGGTCGGCTTCACGAAGGTCGCCCGGTGGCCGGAGGTCCACCATGGCGGCCATGAGGATGACACGAGATTCGAGCAGAACCCCGATCCGAGCCCTGGTCCTGGGGCTGGCCCTGGCGATGGCGGCCTCTGCCTGCGGCCCGGCGACATCGTCGACACTCGGGTCCGGAGCCACCGGGACGGTGGCGGCGTCTCCGCAGACAACTCCCACGCCCTCGGCGACGCTCGCTCCGACGCCGTCCGCGTCGCCCAGTCCCTCCGCCACCCCGCCGGACGCCGGCGACTGGCCCGTCTACCACCTCGACGCCGAGAGGACCGGCTACGCTCCGGCCTTTCCGGCGTTCAGCGGCAAGCTGACCGCGGGCTGGTCGATGACGCTGGATGGCGCAGTGTACGGCCAGCCGCTGGTGGTGCATGGACGCGTCATCGCTGCCACCGAAGGAGACAGCGTCTATGCCCTGGACCCGGCAAGCGGCGCGACCGTGTGGCGCAAGAACCTGGGAACGCCGGTCCGCAGGTCGACACTGCCGTGTGGCGACATCGATCCACTCGGGATAACGGGAACGCCCGCCTACGATCCGGCGACGAATTTGTTGTTCGCCGTCGCCGAGGTGACGGGGCCTCATCACATCCTGTTCGCGCTCGATGCGGACTCGGGGGAAGTGGCCTGGTCCCGCAACGTCGATCTCCCCGGCGACGATCCGAGGACCCACCAGCAGCGACCCGCCCTGGCCGTGGCCAACGGCTACGTCTACATCGGCTTCGGAGGCCTGGCCGGTGACTGCGGCCAGTACAAGGGCAAGGTCGTGGGTGTGCCCACCAGCGGCCAGGGCGCGACGATCTCCTACGTCGTGCCGGTCGCCCGCGAAGGCGCGGTCTGGGCAACGGGCGGCCCCGCGATCGACGATGCCGGGAATCTGTACGTCTCGACAGGCAACGGCAGTTCCACTACCACGTACGACGGCAGCGACTCGGTGATCCAGCTCTCCCCGTCGCTCCAGCTCCTCTCCCGGTTCGCGCCATCGACCTGGGCCCAGGACAACGCCAACGATGCGGATCTGGGCTCCACGAGCCCGATGCTCCTGCCCGGCGGGCTGGTCCTCATCGTCGGCAAGAGCGAGGTGGGATACGTCCTGCGCCAGGGTGCGCTCGGAGGGATAGGCGGTCAGGTATCTTCGGCCGCGGTATGCGCCTCATTTGGCGCGGCTGCCCGAAACGGTAACGTGGTGTACGTGCCCTGCCAGGATGGGTTGCGCGAGGTGCAGGTCGCGGCCGACGGGACGATCACGGTGGGCTGGTGGACGCCGACTGGGGCCGGCGGGCCGCCTGTGGTGGGCGGAGGTGCCGTCTGGAGCCTCAACATCGACCGGGGCGAGATCTTCGCGCTGGATCCGAGCACCGGCGCCTTTCGCGCCAGCCTCGCAGTCGGCGACCTGCCGCATTTCGCCTCTCCGACCCTCTGGCGTGGACAGGTCTTCATCGGAACGCTCGCGGGCGTGGTTGCGGTCAACGCCTGAGAACCGGGTTCGAGACCCGATCCTGCGGCCCGCCGCACCGTCGACCGCGCTACGCTTGAACGCCACCGCACGAACGGCCGCCTGACCTCTCAGGCGACCAGATCAGGAGATGCCCGATGCCCCGGATGTCACCGGAGGAGGCCGAGACCTACCGCAAACCCGTGCTCGATGCGTTGGGTGCGGATGACCCGTTCGAGGTCCAGGAGGCCGAGTTCGAGGCCTGGCAACGGACGATCGAAGGTGCCGGCGAGGATCTCCGAGAACGGCCGGCAGACGAGGAATGGTCGGTCATCGAACTGCTCGGCCACATAGTCGACTCGGAGATGGTGACGTCGGTGCGGTACCGCTGGGTGCTGGCCGAAGACGAGCCGGAGCTGCCCGGCTACGACCAGGAGGCATGGACGGCGCAGTTCAACCATCGCAGCGACGATCCGGAGCTGCTGCTTACGCTGTTCGGCGCACTCAGGCTGGCCAACCTGGACCTGTGGGAACGAACCGAGGCGCAGGACCGCGGTCGGTTCGGCATACATGCGGAGCGGGGACCCGAATCGTTCGACCTTCTGTTCCGGTCCCAAGCCGGCCACGGCCGCGTGCACCTCGCCCAGGCCGAGGACGCGCTGGCGACGGTCCGGAGCCGCCGATAGGCCGCCGGGCCGGCGTCCCACGAATTGGCCCCGGTTCGCAGGTTCGCGCTTGGCAGTGTCCGGTGGCCTCGGTACTCTTGGGATGAGTCAACGACACAGTCACGGCCGGGAGGGTGGGGATTGAACACGGCGGTTATCGCGGCCACGGGCATCACTGCCGTCGCGGCGTTCTTCTTCCTGCTGGAGTGGGATGCCCTGACAGAGGGCCACGCTCGGCCGGCGGCGCACATTCTCAATGCCGCCCGCTGGGGCTTCGTGATCGCGCTGTGCTGGGTTCTCATACCTGTGGCCGTGTCGGCCCCGGCGCCGGAACGGGCCGCGACGTTGGTGGGCCTGGCGGCCCTCACCGGGGCTCTCATGCTCGTCCCCGCACGCTGGTTCGTACGTGTTGGCGGCCGGCAGCCACTCTGGGAGCTGAGACGGATCCGGGTCGACGTTGCTCGACTCACTAACTCGGTCCGAAGAGACCCAGACTCCCTGCCGCCGGGATTCGCGCGCGATCTGATAGATCGCATAGGACGGGCGTGCATCCCGGAGACCGCCGAGTTGTGTGACCTGCTCGTGGCCGAGGTGGCGGACGTGCTCGCCGGCGCCGAATTATGGAATGAGGCGGGACGGCGAACGATCCGGATCGACGAGCTGTCCCGCGCGTTCTGGCCCGACGACACGCCCCCGCCGGATTTCGACGCCACAGAAGCCACCTTCCGGTGGCGCATGTATCGGACTTTCGGGCAGCTCATGGACAGCGGCGTGGCCGCCCCCGGTGCCGAGGCCCGAGACGAGTTCGCGCGGCTCCTGGGCACTCTCGATCGCTTCCGGCGGCCGGACACCACGGCTCTGATCCGCGACATCCGGCGCTCGGCCAACCTCTGGCTCGCCAAACACGCCGCCGAGCGGCCCTGGATCGAGGCTTTTGACTTCTCGGTCCTGGGCCCTAACGGACTCGATGAGGTCAGGCGGATATGGGGCCGGGACGCCGCCTTGTGGGGCGCGGAACTCGAGGAGAACGACCGCCAGGCCCTGCGGGAAGACCTGGCGCGACGCGCCTCGGCGCAGCGCGCCGCGGCCTCCTGAACCGCGCGCCGGCTAGCGGCCCAGGATCCGATCGATCTCGGCCATCTGGTCTGGTGCGAGCGGTCCGAACTCCATCGCCCTGGCGTTCTCCTCCACCTGGGCGACGGTCCGGAAGCCCGGGATTGGAACCGTATTCGGGCTGCGGCCCCAGATCCAGGCCAGCGCCCCCTGGGCGAGGGTCCTGCCGTCACTGGTCAGGACTTCTCGGATGGACGCCAGCGCGTCAAGCCACTCCTGATTCGCGCGGCCGTTCTTGATGCCCGGGAACCAGTCCACCTTCTGGCGGACGTCCCCGTCGCCGAACCGGGTCTCCGGGGTGATCTTGCCGGTCAGTACGCCCATCCCCAGCGGGGCACGGTTGATGTTGCCGAGGTTCAGCTTCTCGGCCAGGGCGGTCAGCTCGGCGTTGCCGGTCAGGACGTTCAGCTCCTGCTCGAGGACACCGCAACCGGGTTCCGTGGAGAAGGCCGCGATCGCGTCGACCCGGTCAGTGCTCCAGCCGTAGGTCCGGATCTTGCCCTCCGTGACGAGGTCCTCGAAGACCTCGCGAGCCTCCAGGGCACGCTCGATCGAAAGGCCCCAGGTGTGCAGGAGGTAGACGTCGACGTAGTCGGTCTGTAATCGCCGAAGGCTGTTTTCGAGGTCGGCCCGCAGATGAGAGGCGACGTCACTGTCTGCCTCGGTCGCTCCGTAGTAGTCCACCTTCCTGCCGGCCTCGTCGACCTTGTGGCCGACTTTGGTGGCGATCACCGCGTGGTCGCGATGACCCTCGAGGGCTTTCCCCAGGATGCGTTCGCTGTGGCCGGCACCGTAGTTCGCGGCGGTGTCAAAGAAGCCGGCGCCGCGTTCCAGGGCAGCGTGGATCGCCCTGGTCGACTCGGCGTCGTCCACGACCCCCCATCCCGACTCCACGCCGGCCATGATCAACGGCCCGCCGATGGCCCAGCAGCCCATCCCTACGGCCGGAACCTCGATGCCGCTCCGTCCGAGCGTTCGCTTCACGGCTAGCGCCACGGGATGGGGATGATGCCGTCCTGACGAGCGGCGGCGACGTCGACCCAAGCGTAGTCCGTCTCCTCCGCGGCGACGTGCGGGCTGGCGTCCTTCCATTCGGCAAGGCCTGTCGTGACGGCCTGATCGAACGTCGCCGAGCCGATCATCGTTGTTTCGATGAAGTAGTAGGAGCTGTCCGCGGTATCCAGGCTGACCGCGACGTAGGCATGGCCGGGGACGATGACCAGCGCCGGCCGCATCCCCAGGAATTCGACCGCTGCCGCGTACAGCAGCGTCAGCTCGATGCAGTTGCCGCTCGACTGATCGAGGACCTCGCCGGGCAGGCGGATCCGCTGCGACGAACCGGACGTGAAGGTGATGGGGGTGCTTATGTAGGCGAGGCTGTAGTCGTTCGCCTCGGCCTCCCAGATGTCCGACAGGCGCTGCCATACCGTGCCGTTTTCGTCCAGATCGCTGTCGTAGCCGCTCGTCATGGCGCCGCTCGGGTCGTACTCGCGGGCGGTGCGGATGAGCGCGTTAACCGACGGGTCCGTCGGAGTGATCATCGCCACGACCAGATCGAAGTTCTCCTGCGGAGTGAACCCCTTGATCGACCAGGGGAAGTCGTCGCGCGAGGTGATCAGCGTCTGGCTGGTCTGGTCGAGGATCGTTCGCGGCTGGCCGGACTCCAGGTACGAGACGACCACGTGCAGGTCAGCCGGGTGCTGGCTGTTCAGACTGTCGTAACCGGCCTGGGTAAGCCGCGGGTTCTGGCGAACCTCCTCGGTCCCGTTGGCCGCCACCGTCACCGTGTCGCTCGCTTTGTCCGTGTAGCCGGGGATATCGCTCTGGACCGTCACCTTCACCGGCAACGCGTTCGCGTTGTCGATCGTCACGATCACGAAGTCATCGATGAAAGTGCCGTACAGGTGCGCGATCGGCGTGATCAGCTCTGAGGTGTAGATGTAGTCCGCGGTGATCTGATCGACCGTCGCCGAGCCTGCAGTCGCATGCGGGGCCTCCGAGGGGACGGAGTGGGACGTCGGCGCGGCGGGGCTGCGCAGATCGACATGGGCCCCACCGGATGGGGCAAGGGCCGGCCACGTCGCGGATGCGCCGGTGCAGCCGGCCGCGACGGCGATGACGAGGACCAGGGCTCCGAGCCGCCCGGAAGCGTTTCGCCACGACCCCATCGGAACCTCCTCGGCCGCTTCGCCGCGGCTTACGCCATGCCCAAGTCGAGCGCGTCGATGGTAGCGTGGGCTGTCGGCGTCTACCAGTAGCGAAAGGTCCGGCCCTCAGGAGCGTGCGTCTTTCGTCGCGCAGCGCCCGCCGGCTCGCGGCTACTTACCGGCCAGGGCCTCTACGAGCGGCGCCATCGATTCCATCGAGCGGCTCGGGACGGTGTAGTAGCTGATGCCCAGGGCGTCGCGGCGCCGCAGCAGCCGGTCGCGTAGGGGGCCGAGCCTCCCGTACAGGACGTACGGGCTGCCGTAGACCGCCGTCGCCGCCCCCGCGGTGGCCGCCCAGGCCGAACCCCGGATCGAATTACCGCTTCCGGCGAGCCCGGCATGGCTGACCCAGATGTTCAGCTCCAGATCTTCGAACCTCTCGCCGGCCGCCTCCTTGATGACCGCGATCTTCTCGGCCGTGGCCTTTTCGGTCGTCTGCCCGAACAGAGGCCATCCGCGTTCGCTGAAGCCTGGTACCAGCCCCACTATCTCGGCCTCGAGCGCCGCGAGCCTGAGCATTCGAGGCCCGCCCGCCCCGATCGCGAGCGGTGGCCGCGGCCGTTGCACCGTGGGTACGCCCGCCGACGCGCGTTCCATCTGGTAGTGCTCTCCGTGGTGCGTGACCGTCTCGCCGGCAAGAAGCCGCTTCACGAGCGGGATCGCCTCCTCGAGTCGGTCGATGCGGCGCGGTGGCAGGTCGTACGTCATCCCCAGTCCGCGGTAGTCGCTCGTCATCCAGCCGGCGCCCATCCCCATCTCGAACCGCCCGCCCGAGAGCACATCCAGGGTTGCGGCCTCGCGGGCGAGCATCAGGGGATGGCGATAGTCGTTGGCGAAGACGAAGGCGCTGATACGCAGCCGGGTCGTTGCCGCCGCAGCCGCGGCCAGCGCGGCGAACGGCGAGAACTGGTGGTTGAGATGATCCGGCATGACCAGGAGGTCGTAACCGAGCGACTCGGCTCGCCGAGCCAGTGCCGACCAGTCCCCCGCGTTCGACGCCGATGCCTGCTGCACTGCGAATCGGAACGGATGCACCGGTGGAGGTTACTCCGCCCTCGAAAAGGCGTGCGCGGCGGGCGGTGTTGTCGCCTGCCGCGCACCCGCGCGCGACGGAGCCATGCACTTGACATCGACCCTATCCTATGTGGTAACCGGTTACATGTAACCGGTTACGTGAGGAGGATATGGCCTTTTGAGTACAGCCACGATACGGGACGTCGCCCGGGCCGCCGGAGTCAGCGTGGCCACGGTTTCTCGCGTGCTGAACGAAAGTGGGGTCGTGAACCCGGGGACGAAGGGGCGCGTCCTCGAGGCCGTCGATGCCCTGGCGTTTACCCCCAGTCACGCCGCCCGCCGACTGAGCCTCGGTCGGACCCTGACCGTGTCGGTCGTGGTTTCCTTCCTCACAAGGCCACAGGCTTCAGAGCGGCTTCGCGGCGTTGATGCGGTCTTGAGCGACAGCGAGTTCGACCTCGTTATCTACAACGTGGAATCGCTGGACAAGCGAGAGAAGTATCTTCGGGAGTTGCCGCACGCGAAGCGCACCGACGGCCTGCTGATCATTTCGATTCCACCCTGCCCGGAAGACATCCCGCTTCTGGCCTCGGCAGCTGTCCCGGTGGTCGTCATCGATGTCCACGCGCCGGCGCTGAACGTTCTGCCCAGGGTCGTTGGCGACGACGTCGCGGGTGGCGAGATCGCCGCTTGCCACCTCCTCGATCTGGGCCACAGGCGGATTGCATTCGTCGGCGACGAATTCGAGAGTCCCTTCGACTTCACTTCGGGCCGGGATCGATTCGCCGGGTTCAAGCGTGCGCTAGAGCAGCGCGGTGTTCCCTTGCGGGCGGATCTCGTTGCGCTCGGTGCCCACGGCCGCTACGAGGCGCGCGAACTCGGCCACCGCTTGCTGACCGGGCCGGTGCCGCCGACCGCAATCTTCGCTTCCAGCGACACTCAGGCTCTGGGTGTCCTGTCGGCCGCCCGCGAGCTGAGCCTCGACGTTCCGGGCGACGTTTCCATCGTCGGCTACGACGACATAGAAGCTGCCGACTACGTCGGCCTCACGACGGTTCGCCAGCAGCTCTTCGAGTCGGGCCGTGCGGGCGCCGAGCTTCTGCTCAGAGAGATCGAAGGGCGTTCCGGAGTTCCGGCGACCGTCGAGCTAACGCCTTCGATCGTGATTCGCGCCACCTCGGCGCCGCCAAAGGAGGGCCATGCCTGACGCGAGGTAAGCAAGACACCAACCACTGGCTTCCTTGGAGGATTGGAGATGTTGTCGTTCTGGCCAATTCGTGGAGCGCGAAGGCGCGCTTCATTGACATCAGTGCTCTTTGTCGCCGCTCTGGTGACGGCATGCGCGGGTCCAGGAGCGGCGGTCACGCCAACGCCGACGACGGCGCCCACACCGACTGCCGCTGATACGGCAGGTGCGCAGACGCCGTCGCCAAGCGCGACTGCTGCGGGTCCCACGTGCGGGACCCAACCGGTGACGCTCAGTGCCTACTTCGAGACCGGGTTCGATATCCCGTTCAAGCTCACGGACGAGTTCACGAAGCAATTCCCGAACGTGACCTTCAACATCAGCCAGGACCAGTTTACCAACCTCACGAACTCGACCCCGAGGCTGCTCGCCGGGGACAACGCGCCGGATCTCATCCGGCTCCCGACGATGGTTTCGCTCGTCAAGGACGGGCTCCTTAAGAACCTCGACGACTACGCCACTGCCTTCGGCTGGGACAAGTGGCCGGCGGCGGAGCTGTCCCAGAACCGAGTTGCCAGCGACGGCACCCGCGGCGCCGGGTCTCTCTACGCCATGGGACTCAACTACAGCCTGACCGGCGTCTTCTACAACAAGAAGCTGGCCGCCCAGATCGGCATGACCCAGCCTCCGGCGACGGTTGCTGAGTTCGAGGCCCTGCTCGCGAAGGCGAAGGCCGCTGGTCTCCAGCCCATCATGCAGTGGAACGCATCGGCCAGCGGCGGCGGACTCGCCTTCCCACTCCAGAACCTCATGGCGGCCTACGGGCCGACGCAGCCCATCAACGACTGGATCTTCCAGAAGCCGGGCACGACCATCGACACGCCGACCAACCTGACGGCGGCCCAGCACCTCGAGCAGTGGGTCAAGGCGGGGTACTTCCCCAAGGACGTCAACGCCATCGAGTACACCCAGTCGAACGCTCGGTTCACCGGCGGCGAGGGAGTGTTCACCTTTAACGGCGACTGGGAAAACGCCAGCATGGACAAGAACGCCCCAGGAAACGTTGGGTTCTTCGTCTTCCCGCCGGCGGAGGCCGGCGGCTCTGTCGCAGCCATGTCTTCTCCGCTCACATACGGCATCGGCGCCAAGGCGAAGAATCCCGACTGCGCAGCCTTCTTCTTCAATTGGGTCGCCACGAACGCGACCGCGCGCCAGATCAACGTGACTATCGGCGGCTCCAACCCGGGTGGCCCGGCAGATCTGTCCATTCCGCCTGCGGCCTCGGGTTCCGTGACAAACGAGACTTTGGCGGCCGGCGGTGTCGTGGCAAAGGACAACGGCGCGATGGACTTCATCGCAAACGCGACCGGATCGATCTTCGCCCAAGGCTGGACTCCAGAGCTGCAGAAGCTCGTCGGCGGTAAGGAGACCGCCGCCGGCATGCTGACGGCGGTCCAAGCCGAGTACTTGAAGGAACTGAAGTCGTGATTTGTAGCAGCTGAGCCGTACGATGCCTGTGCGAACCCGCACTGGATCGCCAGGTCCGAACGACAGTCAACGCGAGCCCCGGCGGACCCCTCGGAGAAGAGGGGTCCGCCGGGAAACCTTGATCGGCTGGCTGCTCGTTCTGCCTGCGCTCGCCATGTACGCGGTCTTTGTTCTCCAGCCCCTCGTCTTGACGGTCCAATACTCACTGTACCGCTGGGACGGCATCGGTCCGGCAACGTGGGTGGGCCTGGCCAACTACGGCACGGTGCTCACCGATCCCGACCTGCTCGGGACGATTGCCAACGCATTCAAGTTGATCATCTTCTTCAGCCTTCTCCCGGTGACGCTAGGGCTAATCGCCGCCTCGATCATGCGTCGCACGGCCACAGGATCGCTGGGATCCACGGCGCGGACCGTGCTGTTCTTGCCCCTGGTCATCCCGCTCGTCGCGGCGGGCATCATCTGGAAGTGGGTGCTTGCGCTGCCCGGGCTGTTCAACCAGATGCTCACGTCTATCGGACTCGGGAGCATCACGACGGCATGGCTCGGTGACTTCGACACCGCCCTGCCCGGCGTCGGTCTCATAGGAGCTTGGGTCCTGATTGGGCTGTGTACGATCCTCCTTCTCACCGGCATGGGCAAGATCGATCCGGCGCTTTACGAGTCCGCCCGAATTGACGGCTCAGGCCCCGTCCGGGAGTTCCTGTCCATCACCCTTCCCAGTCTCAGGAACGAGATCGTCGTCTGCCTGACCGTGACCATCATCGCGGCGCTGGCGGCTTTCGACATCGTGTACGTATCCACAGGCGGCGGACCAGGGTTCGCAACGATGGTCCCCGGACTCCAGATCTATATCCTGGCCTTCCAGGCGCGCTCTGTCGGAACTGCCTCGGCGCTCGCGGTCGTCCTGGTCGTACTGGTGCTGGCCGTGATCCTTCCACTTCAGCGGTTAGGCCGAGGAGATGAGTCGTGAGGATCAGCCGCGTCGAACTCTACTCGGGCAGACTGGTGCTCATCCTGATGATGGCCATAACGATCCTGCCGTTCGTCAGTATGTTCACGACCGCGCTTCACCCGTCCGGCTCCGTTCCGCCGGGCATCGAGTGGCCGGCAGACCCGCAGTGGCACAACTTCGTCGACGCCTTCAACGTGGCCAACATGAGCGTCCTTCTGTTCTCCAGCTCGTTCATCGTGGTCGCGGTTGTTCCGGTATCGCTCTTGATCTCGACAATGGCTGGTTTCGCGATCGGATACCTGCGGATCCCCGGCTCCCGGGCGCTACTTCTGCTCTTCATATTCGGGCTCACCCTCCCGTTCGAGGGCATAGTGACGCCGCTCTACTACCTGGCAAAGCAGCTGGGGATCATCAACACCCGGTTCGCAATCGTGCTGCCTCTGATCGGTCTATACATGCCTTTCGCCGTCTTCTGGATGAGGGCTCACTTCGTTGGCGTGCCGGGTGAAATCTCGGAGGCCGCTCGGGTTGACGGCGCGGGAACGTGGGATCTGTTCTGGCGCATCCACGTCCCGCTCGCCCGGCCCGCGATCACTTCACTGGGAATCCTTATGTCGGTCTGGACGTGGAACCAGTTCCTTCTCGCGTTGGTCCTCGTTGAGGACCCGACCCAGAGAACGATGGCCGGCGCACTGGGCGCCTTCCAGGGCCACTACGCGACCGACATTCCGTTGCTTTGCGCGGGGTCGCTCCTCATCCTCGTGCCCACTCTGGTTGTCTTCCTCATCTTCCAGCGCCAGTTGGTGCAGGCGCTCCTTCAGGGTTCCGTCAAGGGCTGAGCGACCACCCGTCCGCGGTAATTGGGCGCGGTTCCACAGGAGTGAGCCATGGACTGGATACGCGGTCAGGCGGAATGCGGCTACGGGCGCGTGGTCGACGTCGTCGCCAAGAACTTCCGCGACCGCCGCGAGATGGGGGCCGCGTGCGCCGTCTCCCAGGGCGGGCGCTCGGAAATCGACGGGCCCCGGCTCTTGTCCACGCGATCGATCGACGACGCGACCGCGGTGCAGTCCACGAGCCCGCAGATGTCCGGCGCTCCGAACGACGGGTCGCGTTGGGGAACGGGATTCCAGCTCGCCTCGTCCCCGCCGGTGCCGATGCTCGGCCCTCGCAGCTTCGGCCACGCGGGTGCGGGCGCGCAACTCGCTTTCGGCGATGACGAATACGGCATGGGTTTCGAGTATCTCTCCAGTCAAATGGGTGGCTACGGAGATGCGCGTGCGCGGGAACTGGCTGCGGCGCTGTCATTTCTGCTGCGTTCCCGCCCTCCGGCTCACGCCACGAGCGAGCGGGGCCCGCGCTCATGAGGATGGGACAATGAAAGGCGATGTGCTAGTCATCGAGCCGCACCACCGCCACGCGGCCGACGAGGTGGCGGCCGCACTGATGGAAACCATCCCGGCGAAGCCCGGACGCTTCGTCATTGCCGTCGCGGGGGAATCCGGCTCGGGTAAGTCGGAGATTGCCGCAGCTCTTGCGGAGCGCCTGTCCGGGGATGGTCTAGCTTCGGTCACGCTCGGCCAGGACGACTACTTCGTGCTGCCGCCGAAAGCCAACGATGCTCGCCGGCGGGAGGACCCCGATTGGCTAGGCCCTCACGTGGAGGTTCGTCTCGACGTGATGCAGTCGAACATAGACGCGGCCCTCGGCGGGGCTAGCGCGATCGAGAAGCCGGTGATCGACTATGACGCGAATTCGGTCACGACCGAGACCGTGAGTCTCGATGGAGTCAAGGTCGTGATCGCTGAGGGGACCTACGTCTCACTCCTGCGACACATCGATTGCCGGATCTTCATAGCGCGGAACCTCCGTGACACTCTCGGGCACAGGCGCAAGCGGAACCGGGGCGGCGAGGCCCTCGATCCCTTCGTCGAGAGTGTGCTCGGCCTCGAGCACAAGATCATCGCGGGCCACCGCCAGCTTGCCGACTTCGTGTTAGCGCGCGATTTCCACGTCTCCAGGGTCAAATGAGCCGAACGACGTGCCAGTGAAGAACAAGGTACAGCTCATTGCCTACCCGGACGGCCTTGGCGGAAACCTGCAGAGCCTGGGCCGAGTCCTCGATGAGCATTTCCCGGGGCTTTTCCAGGGCGGGATTCACATCCTGCCCCCGTTTCCATCTTCAGGAGATCGCGGCTTCGCGCCACTGACGTACGAGGAGATCGATCCCCGCTTCGGCTCCTGGGACGACGTCCGCAAGCTCGGTCGGGACTACGACATCCTGCTCGACATGATGGTCAACCACGTGTCCAGCCGGTCGCCGCAATTCCTCGACTTCCTGGCGAAAGGTCGCGATTCGGAGTGGGCCGACCTCTTCATCACTCTGGACAAGATCTGGCCCGACGGCGTGCCCGTCCAGGCGGATCTGGACAGGGTCTTCTTGCGTCGCCCGCGGCCCTGGTCCACGTTCCGTGTCGGGCGGCCGCCGGTGCCACTTTCGGTCTGGACCACGTTCGGCAAGTCGGACCCCTCTGAGCAGATAGACATGGATTGGCGGTCGCCGCGCTTCCGGTCGATCATCGAGGGTTTCTTCGAGCGGTTCAGCTCGAACGGCGTGAAGATCGTGCGGCTTGACGCGGTGGGCTATCTGGTCAAGAGAGCTGGAACGAGCTGCTTCTTCGTCCAGCCAGAGTCGGGCGAAGTCATTTCCTGGCTGGGCGATCTGGCCGAGCGGTATGGCGTCATGCTCCTGCCGGAAGTCCACGGCCAACGGCACATCCAGCTGGAGTTGGCCGGACAGGGTTCGTGGACGTACGACTTCATCCTGCCATACCGGATCCTTGAGTCCCTGATCCTCAGCTCCCCGGCTCGTCTGGGGACGTATCTGGCGGACCGGCCCCCCCGGCAGTTCACAATGCTCGACTGTCACGACGGGATCCCTGTGAAGCCCGACCTCGATGGCCTGTACGACAGCAGGGACGTCCGTCTGATTGTGGCCACCTGCCTTGCCCGGGGAGGCAACCTGAGCCTGGTCTACTCGCCGGCCCATCAGGACGGCGACGGCTTCGACGTGCACCAGATCCGGGGAACGTTCTATTCGCTCCTGGACCGCGACGATGACGCGTACATCGCTGCGCGCGCCATCCAGCTCTTTGTCCCCGGCGTGCCGCAGATCTACTACGTCGGCCTGCTCGCCGGCGAGAACGACAACGAGGCCGCCGAGCGAACAGGTGACGGGCGGGAGATCAATCGGCACACCTTCAGCCTCGATGAGATCCGGGCCGCGACGAGCCGGAGCGTCGTCGTCCGCCTCGAACGGCTGATCCGATTCCGGAACTCGCATCCGGCGTTCGACGGCGACTTCCAGGTCCTCCAGACCACCGAGCATTGTCTGAGGCTGTCCTGGGCGAACGGAGGTGAGGCCTGCGCGCTCGAGGTCGACTTCCGGTCGCTCCTCAGCCGCGTGACGATCACCGATCGTCGCACGCGGCGCGAGGTGATCGACCTGTAGACGCGCCCGGAAGGCGGACGGCCAGCGCGCGGAACCTGGAGTCGCTAGACGGCCTCGATGATCGCCTCCTCGAACTGGGAGTTGTACAGGTCGTAATAGAAGCCCTTGCGAGCGATCAGCTCGTCGTGGCTGCCCTGCTCCACGATCTTGCCGTGATCCATGACCAGGATCTCGTCGGCGTTGCGAATAGTGGACAGGCGATGGGCGATGACGAAGGCCGTTCGACCCTTCATCAGCCGGGCCATCGCCTCCTGGACGAGGACCTCCGTGCGCGTGTCGACCGAGCTCGTGGCTTCATCCAGGATGAGGATCTGCGGGTCGGCCAGGAATGCCCGGGCGATGGTCAGGAGTTGCTTCTCGCCCGATGACAGGTTCGAGGCATCGTCGTCGATCACGGTGTCGTAACCGTCCGGCATCGTCCGCACGAAGTGGTCCACGTGAGCGGCCCTGGCGGCTTCCACGATCTCCTCTTCGGTGGCATCCTCCCGGCCATAGGCGATGTTCTCGCGTACCGTCCCGCCGAAAAGCCACGTGTCCTGGAGGACCATGCCGAAGGTTCGACGCAGGTTGTCGCGGGTCAGGTTCCGGATGTCGATCCCGTCGATCCTGATCGTGCCCGCATCGATCTCGTAGAAGCGCATGAGCAGGTTGACCAAGGTGGTCTTTCCTGCCCCGGTGGGACCGACGATGGCCAGCACCTCGCCCGATCGGACGTCCGCGTTCAGGTTGTCGATGAGCGGCGTCTCGGGCACGTAGCGGAAGGAGACACCCTCGAGAGCGACGTGGCCCCTGGCGTCCACCAGGACCTCGGGCTCCTTGGCGTCCGGGATTTCCTCGGGCTCGTCCAGCAACTCGAAGACTCGCTCGGCCGAAGCCACGGTCGACTGCAGGAGGTTGGCGATGCTCGCCGTCTGGGTGATCGGCATCGTGAACGAGCGCGAGTACTGGATGAAGGCCTGGACGTCGCCGAGAGACATCCTGCCGGTGGCGACCTGCAGGCCGCCCAGCACGCCGATGGCGACGTAGTTGAGGTTGCTCACGAAGTTCATCGTCGGCTGGATGATGCCGGAGATGAACTGGGCCTTGAAGCTGGCCTCGTAGACGCGCTGATTCTCCTCGTCGAAGCGGCGGATCGCGTCTTCCTGGTGGCCGAAGGACTTGACGATCATGTGGCCGGTGTGGGATTCCTCGACCTGCCCATTCAGGACGCCGGTCCGCTGCCACTGAGCCGTGAACTGCTTCTGCGACTGCCGAGCGATCAGCATCGTCAGCCCGGCCGCGATCGGCAGGACGAGAAGTGAGACGAGGGCAAGGAGCCAGCTGATCCAGAACATCATCGCCAGCACGCCGACGATGGTGGCGACCGAGGTGATGATCTGGGTCAGGCTCTGCTGGAGCGTGTTCGCGATGTTGTCGATGTCGTTGGTGACGCGGCTGAGCGTGTCGCCGCGGGCATGCGTGTCGAAGTACTTGAGAGGCAGCCGGGCCAGCTTCCGGTCCACGTCGCGCCGGAGCCGGTAGACGGTTCGCTGCGAGACGCCGGCCATCGTGTACCAGGCCACCCAGGTGAAGAACGTCGCGGTCAGGTAGAGCGCGGTCAGGCCCAGCAGGACCATGCCGAGGCTGCCGAAGTCGACCCCCACACCGGGCACGGCGCTGGTCCCGGCTACCAGGTCGGCCAGCGGGTTGTGGCTCTGCTGGAGGAGCGTTACCGCCTGCTGGTGGGTAGTCCCTGCCGGCAGGTACTGTCCCAGCTCCTTCCCGACCAGCCCGTCCAGAAGCATGTTGATACCGGTGCCCAGGATCTTTGGGCCGAAGACCGTGCCGGCAGTACTGATGAGGGCGACCACCATTACCAGCACGATCCGCGGCCGTTCGGGCCGGAGTTCGCCCAGCAGCCGCCGGAACGTCCCGCCGAAGTTGCGGGGCTTCTCGACCGGCATCATCAGCCCACCCATGGGGCCGTGACCGCCGCCCATCGGGCCGCGCCGCCGGGCACCCGGACCACCCATCGGGCCGCTCATGCCACTTCCTCCTGGGAGAGCTGCGAGAAGACGATCTCGCGATAGGTCTCGCAGGTCTTCATGAGCTGCTTGTGCGTCCCTTTGCCGACTATCTCGCCCTTGTCGAGGACGATGATCTGGTCGGCGTGCATGATCGTGCCGACACGTTGGGCGACGATGATCACGGTGGCGTCGCGCGTCTCCTTGAGGAGCGCCGCGCGGAGTTGCTGATCGGTCTTGAAGTCGAGAGCCGAGAAACTGTCGTCGAAGATGAAAACTTTGGGCGTTTTAGCAATCGCCCGGGCGATGGCCAGGCGCTGGCGCTGCCCGCCCGAGACGTTCGTGCCGCCCTGGTCTATCTCGGCCTCCAGCTGGTCGGGCATTTCCGTGACGAAGTCCCTGGCCTGGGCGATTTCGAGCGAGTGCCACAGCGCTTCATCGCTCGCGGCCTCGTCGACGTAACGCAGGTTGCTCGCGACCGTGCCGCTGAACAGGAATGCCTTCTGGGGCACCACGCCGATCAGCTGCCAGAGATCCTCCTGGCGCGCCTGCCTGACGTCGACGCCGTCGATCGAGACGGTGCCGCTGGTCACGTCGTAGAAGCGCGGGATCAGGTTGATGAGCGTCGTCTTGCCCGAGCCGGTGCTGCCCACGATCGCCGTCGTCTCGCCGGGTCTGGCCGTGAAGGAGATGTCGCACAGAACCGCATCCTCGGCTCCCGGGTAGCGGAACTCCACGTCGCGGAACTCGACCACGCCTCGCGGGTCGGTTATCTCTGTGGGCTCGTCCGGGTCGCACAGAGTCGCCTCCACGTCCAGGACGGCCTGGATCCGCTCGGCGGCGGCGGCGGCTCGCGGGACCATGACGAATATCAGCGCCGCCATCATTACGGAGAAGAGGATCAGCATCACGTACTGCAGGAACGCCGACAGGTTGCCGAGCGGCATGCCGCCCGAGTCGACGCGCAGGCCACCGAACCACACGATCGCAACCGTGGACAGGTTCATGATCCCGAAGAGGAAGGGAATCATCATCGCGAACAGGCGATTGACACGCAGAGCCGTGCTCGTCAGTTCCTCGTTCGCCAGGTCGTAGCGGGCTTCTTCGTGTTCCGTTCGAACGAAGGCGCGAATGACCCGGGTGCCGCTCAGGATCTCCCGCATGACCTGCTGGATCCGGTCCGTCCGCTTCTGCATGGAGCGGAAGAGCGGAAGCGCAATCGTGGCCAGCGTGCCGATCACGAGCAGCACGATGGGGATGATCACGATGAGAAGGCCCGAAAGTGGGACATCCTCACGCAGGGCCATGATGATGCCGCCGACCATCATGATCGGGGCCATGATCATGATGTTGAACGCCATCACCAGGACCATCTGGACCTGCTGGACATCGTTGGTGTTGCGGGTGATCAGCGTCGGCGTTCCGAAGAGGTTCGTCTCCTTTTGGGAGAAGCTCATCACCTGGCGGAAGATGGCGCTCCGAACGTCGCGTCCGAACGCCATGGCGGTCATCGAGCCGAAGTAGATCCCCACGATCGCGCAGATGCCGAGCAGGAGCGTGATCACGAGCATCGTCACGCCCGTTGCGACGATGTAGCCGGTGTCGCCCTTGAGCACGCCGTTGTTGATGATGTCCGCGTTCAAGTTGGGCAGGTACAGGTTGGCCAGCGCCTGGACGGTCACAAGGACCATCACGACGGCCAGTCGCCACCGATACGGCCACAAGAACCGGGGCAGGAGTCTCGTCATTCGGGTGGCTTCCTCGTGCTTGACGATGCGCGATCAGCTTCGGGCGGGATTATGCAGGAGTCGTGAAGTTGGGCCGGAGAAGTCACGATCGGACGCTCATCCGCCGGGCGGCGTCTCGCTGGTGGCGGTGCCCGAGTCGTCGGTTTCACTCTGGAGGACTCGGCGGCGGACGGCGTGGATCGCTCTCATGCCAATGAGAAGGGCCGAGATCTCTTCCTCGGTGAGTTCGGCCAGGATCTTCGCCAGTCGGTCGCGGCGATGCGCGGCCATGTCGATGAAGACCTGACGGCCGGCATTTGTGGCGTTGACGAGCACGAGCCGGCGGTCGTCGGTACCGTGGGCCCGTTCGACCAGGCCGCGCTTCTCCATGCGATCCACTATGCCGGTCGCGCTGGCGTCGGATACGTCCATGGCCTCCGCCAGGCGGGTCATAGAGAGCGGACCCTCGGCCTCCAGCGCGGTCAGGACGTTGAGGTGGACGAGGCTCAGGGCGTGGCGGTGCCAGGCCTTGAAGACGCCGCCTCGATCGCGGGGTGACCACCCCGTCATCTCGTCCAGGAGCTCACGCTCCAGGGTGGCGCGGTCTCCCGGCTGACGTGCGGGCTGCTCGTCGCTCCGGTCCGCGTGTCCGTTCTGTGAGTCATTGACATTCAACACGAGCCTAAGCATATAGTGTTTTTGTTCAAACGCAAATGCCCAGGAATCCCAGGAGACCGAAGGGGTAGTTGACCGTGGACACCCTCCGGTCGTGCAATGGGAACCTGATGCACTCACCGCTACCCGCCGCGAGTGTTCCTGTCCTGGGTTTGGTCACGGCCGCAGCCGCGATCATCGTGGCGGTCGCAAGCTCTCCAGCCGCCGGCTCGCAAGTGAGCGTGGTCGCGTCCGGGTCACCGAACTCCGCCCAAGTGGGCCCCGGCGCCGGCGAGCCGGTCATTGCCGGCCCGACTCCCACGTTCGAACTGGGGGTCGTGGTGGGCAATTCGGCCAGCGCACCGTTGCCCACCGACGCCCCTGCGGCAGTCACCGCACAGTCGGCGTTGCCGTCGTGCGGCGCTGAGGTGCTGTTTGAGCAGGACGTTGACATAAGCCCTGCCCCGACGGCCCCTGCCCCGATCACGGATCCGACGGCCAACCAGCAGGCAGCCGATTGCCTGCTGTCGGCCTGGGAGAATGGGCGGTCCGCCGTCCTGGTCACGACCGCGATCGGCGACGAAGCCGATGAGGTCTACTCCATCTACCGCCTGCCCGGCGATGGGACAGTCGAGGTCATAGTGCGCGTCCGCTCCCACTCGGAGCAGACGGTCGCCTGGACGCGGAGAACCTGCCGGCAGCTCTCAGTGCAACAGGGGTCGGTCACGCCCGCGAACTGCGACACCGAGGCGCCAATGAACTAATCGCGTCCCGCGGCCACGGGACGCGCTATCCCATCCCAATGGGTGGGACCCGATTGACCAGTGAGGTTCGGCGGAAGAGCCCCACCGGGACGGGACAAGATCGCCATCGACCTGGACCGCTCGAACGTCCAGCGTGGCACGTAGTCAGTCGGTCACCGCCGGCGTCCACCGCAGGCAGACAGGGACCACCTGATTCGGCGCACATCACCCGGGCGACGTCACCCGCCCGCGCCGAGCGTCCCCGTCCGTCCCAGCCGCTCCCAACCGTCTCGGTGCGGGTTGGACCGACATTGGAGGAACGATGTTCACGCAACACGCCAACGCGCCTACCGTCGAGGGGACTCGCAAGCGCTCGCCGCGGATTGCACGGCTCGCGTTCGTGGCAGCAGCGTTCGTTCTGGCGCTCACGACGGCGATGACCGTCCTCGCCACGACGGCGCACGTCAATTCGCCGGTTCGGGCCGCTCCGGGCGACCACCTCTCCATCAACGGCACAGGCTTCTCGTCCGGTCAGCCCGGGCAGTTGACCTACAACGGAGGTTTCGTAACCAGCTTCCGCGCGTCTTCCAGCGGCGCCTTCAGCGTCCCGTTCGTCGTCCCGGCCAAGGCTGTCGTAAACAGCACCGGCCGGATCTCCGCCAAGACGAACTCGGGTGCGTTGATAGCCACCACGACACTGACGATCGTCGCCCCTGTCGCCCCTGTCGCCCCTGTCGCCCCTGTTGAGGTCGCGCATCCGACGCTCAGCGCCGCTGCCGAGGCCATGCCCGGTACGGAGATCGCCCTGGGGGGCGCCGGGTTTGGTGCGGGCCAGAGCGGCAGCCTGTCGATGAACGGCGTCACCGTCACCCCCTTCACCGCGGCGTCCGACGGCGCTTTCAGCGTCCCGTTCGACATTCCGTCCTCCACGACCGTCGGCATGGGCCTTATCGCGGCCCACGATGATCAGGGCGTTGCGCTGGCCACAACCTGGCTGGGCGTTGGAGTGGACGTCACAGAACCCATGATCTCAGTCCCATCCCAGGCCCCCGCGGGTTCCACGATCTGGGTAGACGGCCTCTTCTTCCGGGCCGGCCAGGCCGGAAACCTTACCTACAACGGTGGCGTGGTGACCCAGTTCAGCGCCGCGGCCGGTGGGTCTTTCAGCGTTCAGTTCGTGATCCCAAGCGGCGCCAAGAATGGAAGCACCGGACGCATATCAGCCAAGACGAGCTCCGGCTCGTTGCTTGCCACGACCACTCTGGTCATTGGGGCGGCCGCACCGAGCCCGGACCCCACCGTCCCGCCCACGGACCCGCCCACGGACCAGCCTACGGACCAGCCCACGGACCAGCCCACGGACCAGCCCACGGACCAGCCGGCACCGGATCCGACGCCGACGCCGGTTCTCTCAGCCACGCCGACGGCCACGCTCCAGCCAACGGCCGCGGCTACGCCAACGGCGACGCCAACGGATAGCCCAACGGCCGCACCCACGGCCACGCTAACGGCAACGCCCACCGTGCCTCCGCCGGCCGCGAGCCTGCCCAACTTCAGTCACGTGTACGTGATCGTCTTCGAGAACAAGGAGTACTCGAGCATCGTCGGCTCGAGCAGCGCCCCGTACATCAACTCCCTGATCTCGCAGTACGGCCTGTCCACCAACTTCACCGCCGAGCGGCATCCTTCCGAGCCCAACTACATCGCCCTGACCTCGGGCGGTACCCAGGGCGTCACCGACGACGGTGTCTACAACCTGGGGGTGAACAACATCTTCGATCAGGTGACGGCGTCAGGTCGCACGTGGAAGGCGTATCAGCAGGGCAACCCGGGCAACTGCTTCACCGGCTCGTCATCTTCGGCCGTCGTCGACGGCCCGGGTAAGTCCGGCAGCTACGTCCGAAAGCACAACCCGGCGATCAGCTATACGAGCATCAGCGGCAACAAGACGGCCTGTGCCAACATCACAAACCTCGCCGGCTTCGACCCGGCTGCGGCGAACTTCGAGTTCATCACGCCCAACATGATCAACGACATGCACGACGGGAGCGTCGCCGACGGCGACAACTTCCTGAAGGCTTTCCTGCCGCAGATCACCGGCAGCCCGGCATTCGCCAACTCGGTGGTCTACGTCACCTTCGACGAAGGCTCGAGCAACGTCAGCGGTGGCGGCCACATCTTCACCCTCGCGATCACGCCCAACATGACGCCCGGCTACAAGGCGACCGCGGCGTACACGCACTATTCGATGCTTCGAACCATCGAGCAGGCGTGGAGCCTCCCGTACCTCGGGAACGCGGCCTCCGCCTCGTACATGAGCTTCCCCTACTGAGTCAGGCGTAGCCCGCCAGCGAGAAGCGGCCCACCGGATCTCCGGTGGGCCGCTTCTTTCGTTCTGGGAGGGCCAGGGGCCTAGATGGCCGGGGCTACCTGGATCTCGAACAGGCCGATCAATCGATCGAAGCCGTAGAGGTGACCGGCAATGACCCCACACTGACCGTGTGGTCCGGCCGGGGCGAGTTCGAGCCGATCGAGGACCGTCTGGAAGTCCTCCAGTCTCATCGAGGTGCCGTGTTCGGCGGCTTCTGCCGTGCTCTCCTCGGCGTCGTCCGTGGTGTCGACGGGACCTTCGTCCCACTCGCCGCCGATACCGACCGCGGATACGGTCTGCTCCGCCGCGATCTGGTCTGACCCGATCTCGTTGCCCAGCTCATCGCGGAGCTTCACTCCCAGCGCGTAGACCATCTCGACGGTGCCTTCGATCTGGCTGGTCATGCCCGGGGCGGTCCGCCCGAGCGTGTATATGCCTGCCTGCACGGTCGCGTCGAGGGCCGCACCGACACAGGCCGGGCACCCATCGAATGTGAGAGCCGAGTAGGATCGGCAGACAGGTGTGGTAACGCTGCCTTGTCTCTGCTTCTCTCTGATGTCTAGCATGTGTCAACTGTAGGCGCGTCAGATGAACAGGAGCTGAACACGGAGTTAACACCTATTCACATATCGATCCGATATCGGGGCTCCCCGAGGGCCGTGATCGGGCATCTGGCGCGCGTCGGGCTCGTCGCGCTGGCGGTGGCGGCCTGTGGATCTTCCCAACCGAGCTTTCTGCCGTCGGTTTCGGAGCCGCCCTCCGCGCCGGCCGGTTCAGCACCGGCCCCTTCGGCGCTGGCCAGTGCCTCCGCTGTGCCCACGCCGGCACCGACGCAACCGCCCGTGGCTTCAACGGCTGTGACCGCTTTCTACTACCTGTGGTACGGAACTCCGGATCATGACGGAGCGTGGCGACACTGGAGCCAGATGGCCCACAAGCCACCGAACGACCTGGCCACTACCTTCTATCCGGCCCGGGGCCCGTATAGCTCGCGCGACCCGGCCGTGCTGGCGAGCCAGATGCAGGAACTGCGGTCGGCTCGAGTCGGCGTCATCGCCGTCAGCTGGTGGGGCCAGGGCACCTGGGACGACCAGTCGCTCGACAGCCTCTTCGCCGCGGCCAACGACGCGGGAGTCCGGATCGCCTTTCACCTCGAGCCGTACCAGGGTCAGACGGCTGCGTCGATTGTCGCCGACATCCACTACCTGCTCGGCCGTTTCGGGACGTCCCCGGCCCTGTTCCTGACGTCGCGAGCCACGGCCGGGAGTGCCTCGCTCGACCCACGAGCCGTCTTCTACCTCTTTGGCAGCAGCAAGCTCCCTCCGGCCGACCTCAAGGCCGCTATCCAAGGTCTGCGCGGAACTCCCGACGACTCCATCATCATGGTCCACTCCCCGAAGGCCTCGTCGGCGACGCGAGTAGGGGCGGATGGGGTCTACACCTACGACGCGATGGCTTCCCCGGACGCGTTCGCCGGGTATGCCGCGGACTGCACCGCGGCAAAGCTCATCTGCAGCCCGAGCGTGGCTGCGGGCTTCGACAATCGCCACGCGGTGGCGACGGGCCAGATCGTGGTAGACCGGCAGAATGGCGCCCGCTACGACGCCATGTGGCAGGCGGCCGTGGCCGCTCGCCCGACATGGGTGAGCGTCACTTCGTTCAACGAATGGCACGAGAGTACGCAGATCGAGCCGGCGATGGATTTCCAGGGCGGATCGAGGACGTACGTGGGCTATGAAGGCGCGTATGGAAAGTCCGGGGCTGAGGCACCGGATGCGTACCTGGCTCGCACGGCGTACTGGGTCGGGCAGTTCGCTCCCGGCCAGTGAAAGCGGCACACCGGCGGCGACGGCTCCGGCTGTAACGCTGGCGCGCCGTCGTTCCCGCGACTAGATCGGAGGCGCCGGTAAGTCGCTTGGTGGGCCCAGCGGATCTGTGGCGGCGCCAAGTCCGAGCGGGACCAGGGGGCTGCCTATCCCGTAGGCCCAAACGCGCACGTAATAGATGCCCGGCGCAAGCGAGGCACCCGTGGCATCAACGAGGCCGAATTGCGCAGAGGCGCCGCCGATCGAGTGGCGTGTTAGCCCGGGCGGCACGACGACCGCGGCGTCCGCAGGACCGCCGCCCACCGGGGAGTCCGAACCCTCCTCTATCGTGGCGTCACCGGCGGCTGTCTGCCACACCTGTACAAGCTTGCCCGAGTCGTCGCGCCGATAGGCAGCGGCCTGGAATGCCGTCGCGCCGGTACCCAAGACCACGTTCAGGGGGTAGTGGTTCTCGACCTCGACCGAGACGTCCACCGCGCTGGCCCGAACTTCGGGGTTGCCGCCGATTACGACGGTCGGTCCGGTCGTCGCGGTTCGGGCCGTTACGACTGCTCGAACCTGCACGAAGGCGGATCCAACGACGTTGGGCAGTGCCCAGGCGAACGCAAAGACAATCGCGCCGGCGACTACCACGACGGCCAGAACCGCGCGACGACCCCTTCCGTTCGCCGGCGCTCGGGCCGGAGGTGCCTGGTCTGTCCGCTGTTCGGTCATCTGATTGGGCGCCCCAAAGAATTGGTCCGGCCGCGTGAGCCCTGTTCGTCGGTTTCCTGGGGCCAATCCATGGCGGTACGGCCGCGTCGTCTCAGATGGTATCCCGCGAGGGCGAGTGCGCCCAACACGATTGCCGCCACGAGCAGCGATGCCATCAGATCGGTAGGGGAACCGGGACCGTGCGACGATCCACCTGCCGGTAGCCGAGCCGCGGCCACGTTCGCGGCCGACGGTTGAGCCGGGAGCGTGGGTGGCGCGGTGGCCCCGGACGACGCGGTCGGACTTTGAACGGGACCGGTTGCGCCCGTAAGCAGCGCGAGCACCTGCAGGTACCGCTCGCCGTAGTTCTTGCTGGGTTCGACGTAGGAGTTCTCGGTGAACTCGTTCCAGCTGATCACCGCTACGCCATCCGGGCTTGTTGCGACGGCGTCGTCCCAGGCTGCCGTAAGCGTGGCGCCGTTACGCCGGTCCACTACCGAGGTGCCGCCGTTCAGTCGTGCGTCGAAGCCAACGGTCGCCGGTGCCAGCCACAGGCCGTTGTCCTGGTGGACCGCCGCCGCGAGGTCGCTCAGCCGCTTCTGGTATCCGGGAGTGGACAGGGGGTCGCCCGAAGACCAGTAGTAGGCGTCGCCGTCGAACAGATAGGCCCGCTGTTGATAGTCCGCCCCGCTCCGCTCCGAGCCAAGGAGGAGCACCTGGTTCGGCGCGCCGATCAGGTGGCGCACCGATGCGATATCCGTCTGCGCGAACTTCCACGAGCCGGACCAGATGATTGCGGGCTTGCCGTAGAGGTCGAAGACGGAGTCCGACCCGTAGTTGTTCTGGAACCAATGCAGGTCCGACCTGACCTGGGCCACCGGGATCGGGTCTCGGTTGACGTCCAGGCCTTCGTAGATCAGGACGAGCTTGAGGCCCTGGCTATGGCACTCCGCTACCAGCTCGGACAGGGCCAGGTTCAGCGCCGGCGTGCTCTTCCAGGAAACGATGAACGCGTCGATGCCGGCCTGCTTCGCCCAGGTCACGTGCTGCTTGATGACCGAGGCGGTCGTGCTCGTGTACGAACCCAGAGCGGGCGTGTCGGTCTTCTTGCGTGTCCAGCTCGCAGTGTTGAACCACATGTAGTAGTAGGCCAGCACGGGCGTGTGCGACGGCGCGCCCGAAGCTGTGGCCGAACCCGAAGCTGCGGCCGAACCCGAAGCTGCTGCCGAACCCGAAGCTGCGGCCGTGGGGGATGCCCCAGGGCTGGACGACGGCGCCAGCCCGAGACTGCCAAATGCTGCGATAGCCACGACGAGAGGGATTACCCAGCGCCCGTCCAGTCGGCCCCGGACGAGGCTGGCGACTGTGCCGCCGCCGTAGGCCTGGCCGTCGTCGCGTCGCGATCGATCCATTAGCTCGGTCTCGGCTATCAGACGGCGGCCTGGAGGGTGCCGCTCGCCTTGCGTCGGATACGCCTCGAGAGGATGACCCAGCGCGTAATGGCCAGGGCCATGATCAGGATAAGCACCCCCATTACCAACGCCACATCCAGGTACGTGATAACCCGAAGGGTCGATTCCTGGACCTTGGACAGCGCCACCGGAGCCGGCGGGGAGTACGCGACCGAGCTGAGCGCGAGTCGATATTGACCTCGCGGCAGATTCTCGAACGTAATCTTCCCGTCGGAGCCGACCCGCTGCTCCACGGCCGCGCCGTCGGGGTAGGTCAGCTTGAGCTGCCCCGAGACCGGCGTCCCGAAGATGGCGTCGCGAGTTTGGACCGTCATGCTGTAAAGCAGAAGCTGGATCGTCCAAACGCCGTTCTCTGTTGGGGTCCAGGCTTGCTGGCCGCGGTTCACGACCTCGGCGCCGTGGATGTTGACCGACAGGGCTCGGTACTGGACATCCGATATGGTCAGCTGAGTGCCGAAGCGGACCGCCGATGCCGCCGTCCACCACACGTCCTTGGCGCCGACCTGGGAGTTCAGGACGAGGTCGTTCGTTCCCGTTCCGGTGCTGAACTGGGCCTGACTCACGATTGTCGGATCGACCGGCTGGTTGTCGAGGTCCACGTAATTGATTGACGCCCGGTAGGCAACGCGCAAGCCCATCACGTAGGTGGCAGGGCCTGTGACATCGATGGTTCGATTGGCGGTGTAGACGTTGTCCAGCCACCGGACGAAGCTGGCCTTGACGGTCGCTTTGCCCGAGTTGTCGGGATTGAGGTCGGCGGCCAGCTGATAGGTACCGGCCTTGGGCACTGGCAGCGCCGCGATTCCGTCCGGTCCGGTGAAGGCCGTTTCGGCTCCGAGTGTGAAGCGCCGGTTCGCCAGCGGCGGGACCGTCTTGATCTGGATCGCTGCGGCCAGGATGGTGAGGGTCGCGGTGGCACTGGACGCCGCCAGGCTGTGGGTTCCGCCGAAGACCACATCGACCGCGTACTCCCGTGCCTCGCCCAGGTACTTACCCGGGATGATCAACTGGACGTTGCCCGCGGCGTCGGTCTTGTCGCTGCGGACCTGACTGCCGTCCAGCAGCAGCGCGAGGTGCTCGTCGGCGACTATGGCCCCGCCGGTCGTCTTCAGTGATGCCGTAACCGTTACGTCAGATCCGAGCACGCTGCCGGTCGGGACCTCGATCGTCAATAGCGTGGGGGAGACCTCCGCTGCCACGGGCTGTGACTTCGCGACGGGTGAGGGGGCTGAGATCGCGGCGGCAGCGGCCGGGCCGGCGGCCAGACCGACTGCCCAGAACACCGACAGCGCAGCGGTCAGAGAGAGGACCCAACGCCTGTGCGACTTGCCGGCCGAGTGCTCGTACATGCGGGACCTCACGCTTGCTCGGGCGCCTGGTGAATCCAGGGCCGGAGTAGGTATGCACCGCAGACGACCGCAATGGCGATGACCGCCGCATAGACTGCCAGCAGGATCGATCGGTTTGCGGTGTCTGGCTGTGCCGGGGTTGGGTATGTCGCGGCCGGGAATACCGCGGCGGCCGCGGGGCGGCTCAAGTCGAGCGCATTGGCGATGCTGTTGGCGGTCGCGTCGCGCGCGGTCAGCGGCTGCAGCGACCAGTTGTCCTCGATGAACTTGAGGACCGAGGTGAAGTCGTAAGTGGTGTGGTCGATCGTCCCGCCGCGGGCGTAGGGCGACACGATGATCGCCGGCACGCGGAAACCATAGCCGTCGGCATCGACCTGCGGTGGTGGGACGTGGTCGTACCAGCCGCCCCAGTCGTCCCAGGTGACGACCCAGACGCTGCTATCCCAGGCGGAGCTGCGCATCAGGGAAGTAGCAGTCGTCACCGCGAACGATTGGCCGGCGGTGATGTCGCCGGGTGGGTGCTCCGAAAGACCGCTTGGAACCATGTAGGCCACCGCGGGGAGCTGGTTGTTCTGGAGGTCGATGAAGTACTGCTGGAAGTCGACGATGTGGGAAGACAGATTCGGATCGTCGATGAAGCGGGCGAAGTCGAGAAGGGGCGCCCAGATCAGCTGGGATTCCTTGGCGGAAGTGTTGGTCGTGTCGCGGAAGGTGATCGTGGGATCGTAGTTCTGGACGTAGAACTTCCAGGAGACGCCGGCCGCCTGGAGCTCGTCGAAGATCGTCTGGAACGTATACCCGGTGGCGGGCACGGCACCGCCGGCACGGGCGGCGATCGAGTACAGGTGGTTGATCTGGCTCGATCCCATGGCCGAGCTGAAGAAGCGGTCCGCCAGGACGTACTGACTCGCGAGGTTGTAGTAGAGGGGCAGGTCAGAGCCGTCGTAGTAGCCCACCGAAAGGTTGTTGGGCAGGTTGTACTGCCCCTGGGCGGCTCCGAAGCCGTCCATCGCTCCGCCGTCGAACGCGCGCAAGGCCGCCTCGGTGCTGTGATTCAGGTCGACGGTGCGATGGCTCGAGAGGTGGAACGGGGTGTAGCACTCGCTGGCGCTCGGCGCTGGCGTCGGCGCCGGAGTCGGGCTCGGGGTCGCCTTGCTCTTGGACGGCAAGCTCGGCTCGGGTGACCCAGGGCTCGTCGCTGACGGACTCGCCGTGGGCGTTGTGCTCGGTACGGGTGTCGGTATCCAGTTGGCCTGGCACGTGTTCGTCACGCTCTCGCCGGGGAAAGACGAGAAGTAGTTGTCGAAGGTGTGGTTCTCCTGCATCAGGAAGACCACGTGGTTGATTGGCTTGCCCGAAGCGGCCGCCGTCGGAGAGGCGAGCGCCAGCTGCGCCGCCGCTAGACCGGCCGCCATCGCCAGGCTCACACCGCGGGCGAGCCGAGGCTTGTTCCGGAAGAGAGCGAGCTTGCTCGCGACGGCGCTCACGGCCGGACCTCGTAGATCTGGATCACAACTTGGGTGGAGACCTTGCCGGAGGTATCGCTCACCTGGGCCGACTGCTCGTAGACCTGAACCCCGTGGTAGCGAGCCACGTAGCTCCGGACCAATCCGTCGAAGAACGGCGAGCGTTGCGCCGACCAGATGTCCGTCACGATGTACTGGATTCTGTTGAGCTGGAGCGTACGGTCCGGATTCACGATCGGGTCGTAGGCCGGGTTGCGGCGGATTGGGTTCGGGCTGACGGAGAGGCCATAAGCCATCCGCTGTCCGTAGAACTCGACGATATTTGCCATCGTGGGACCGACGGTCATGAAGACTGCCCCTTCTGGGACGTTCTCGCGGATCCAGGCCCCAGTGTCACGGCCACCGGGAAGGCCGCCGGTGCCGGCGAGGGACCCGCTCATGGAGGAGGAGCCCACGGCTGCGACAGTCGGGACGGAGATGCTGATCAACGTGACCGCAAGTAGGGCCGAGATGGCGATCGCCATCGACTGTGGCGACCGCTGCAGGCGCTTGACCAGGCGATGCGGCAGCAGGCCGGCCAGAAGGCCGGTCAGACGGCCGGCGGCGGGCTTCGCGACCCCATCCGTGAGACCGGAGATTGCCGTGCGTGGCATTCGCCGCGATGCCCTGCCGGCAGCCGCGGACCTCATAGCTTTGGGTGCTGCCGCCGGCGCGCCGGCCTTGGTGGTTTGGGCCAGCAGGCGATCGAAGGCGCGCCCGTAGGCCACGGTGGAGTTGGCCGCCGCCGTCAGCAGGCGATCAAACGCAATCCCGGCAAGGATCGCCACCGCGGGCGCGATCGGGAGGAGGTACTGGTAGCCCTTGACCGGCCAGATTTCGAAGAAGGCGACCGGGATGGCGATCCAGACCAGAAGCAGCCGGTCTTCCCACAGGCCGCGGCGCAGCGCGAAGACCAGCCCGGCGAAACCGGCTATGAGAGTGAGCGGGCCCATGGCCGTGGGGATAACGTCGGCGTAGAAGGTCCACGGGTGATTCGCTTGCCGCAGGACCTGCCAGAGGATGAACGACTGGGCGGCGTTGGTGCCCTTGCCGATGAGGATAGCCATCGGGTACGGCGCCACCGCGACAAGAAACAGGGCAATGGCCACCAGTTGGTGGCGGGCCGGGATCCTGATCTCGGGAGACAGAAGAAGGAACGCGATGGCCACCGGAACGAGCAGGACCGCCGTTTCCTTGGCGAGCACTGTGAGGCCGACGGTAAACGCCGCGCCGTACAACCAGCGGTGCTGGCCGGACCGCGAGAAGCGGGCCAGTTCGTAGATGCTGAGCAGGAAGAGCGTTGTCTCGGGTCCGTCGAGAAGAGCCTGACGCGTTACCACGACGTGGTACGGCATCACGGCCAGGAATGCGGCCGCCAGGAGGCCGACCCTGCGGTTGTACAGCAGCGCGCCGGTGGCGTAGGCCAGGGCGACCCCTGCCAACCCGAAGGAAACCGAGACCAGCCGGGGCGTGACATCGTTGACGCCGAAGAAGCGGAATGGGATCGAGTTGAGGAACTGCACCAGGAGGGGATGAGCGCGGAAGATCGCGAACAGACCGCTGTACGTCTGGTCTCCGGCCAGAGACGCGCCCTGTCCGGCGTAGACCGCCTCGTCGTTGTTGAAGCCGACCACCCCGATCGCCCACAGCCGAACGACTGCGGCCACCAGGAGGATGGCGGTCATGGCAGCCCAGACCCTGGCGTTCGCTCTGATGCGAGCAACGGCTCGCGTGCGAACCGCCGAGAAGTCGGGCACCAGCGGTATCCCGCCCGTCAAGCCGAGGGCGCCGACGGGCTGGATGGCGAGTGCGTCGCCTGTCGCTGCGACGGTCCCTCTCGCGGGCGTAGGAGGGCCGCCGCTTCGAGGAGGTTTCCTCCGAGCTCTAGGCCCGGGGGTTGACTCAACCGGAAAAGGGCGCTCACCGCCCGCACTCGGGCCGAAATTCTCAGAGCCGACGGTAGTCGCGAAGGAGAAACTGGCTGCCGCAATCTCGGTATGACCCTGCGCGGGAACCGATCCCGCCAGCGCGGCCGGGGCTAAGTCTCCGGCCTCCGCGGCCATGACCGGGACGGGAGCCTCTGTCTCCACGGGGATGCCGACCGGCTCGCGCTCGTCGTCGGTGCCGAGGATCAGCTTGGGGAGCAACTCACCCCACTCGTGGCCACGGACTCGCAGTCGCCACACCGTCACGTTCTCGATGGCCTGGGTCAGGAGCTGCCTCTCGCGGGCTCGAAGCTGTTCGTAGTTCCGGCCGTCGATGACCAGCTGCGGGGCCAGCGTGGCGAACGGCGGGAAGCCGTACGCGTCGTCAGTGTTCTCGATCAGCTGGTCGATGGCCGCTTCCAACTCGACGCGCTCCTGGACCGGCTCGCCGCGTTCCATGAGGAAGACGTTGGCGATCGGGGTCTCCACGGCGATGTGGGCGGGCAGGAGCTTGGTGATGTGGTACTTGGGCGGCGGAACCACGATCTGGAGCACGCTGTTGATGGACATGATCGGCACGTTGAGGCTGCCGAGACCCTTGCCCACGGTGCGTCCGCTCTTGGAGTGAACCCGGCTCTGCACCTGCAGCTGCATGCGCTTCTTCGGGCTGAGCGTAGCGATGTCGACGGCTCTGGTCATGGTGTGGAAGGAGAGGGTCATCGGCTTGGGGAAGGTTCGGACGAAACCGGCCGGGTCGATGATTGCCATGTCGTCGGAGATGAAGCGCCAGTGGCGCTCGCGCACGAGGTTGATGACCGTGCTCGTCTTTCCTGTGTCGGTCTGAGCCGAGAGCAAGGTTGCCTTGCCCTCGACCTCGAGCCCGGCGGAGTGGAGCAGCACGTAACCCTTGGAGACGAGGACGAACCGCAGCAGGGCCTCGACAACGTTCGTGTACAGGACGTGACGCGACAGCCCGAGGAGCGGCGACGCGTCGATTTCGATGGGATTGCCCATGGTCACGTTGAAGTCGGCCCCGAGGACGCCCAGGTGCTCTCTGTACGTAATGCGCTCCCCGTCGCGGCGCAGGCGGACTCGAAGGTTCGGCAGTGCGCCTACCCGGTGGACGCGGATTCGGATGTCGGGAGGCGTTGTGGCGTCAGTTCGGAAGTAGGACAGTTCCGGAAGCTCGGAGTCGGAGTCGAGCCGGATCAGGCCGCCGATGTCGTAGCGGTGCTTCTGGGCCTTCCCCGGCGATCGACCCAGCCCCGCTGAGGAGAGGTCGCCCTCCGTCTTTCGCCAGACCCACCCGTCCGAGACCGCGAAGCGCAGGACGAAGAGGGCACCTAGCGTGATGAGGTTCGACGATGCGGAACCCAGCCGGCCGAAATCGGTCAAAGCCCACAGCATCGGGACGCGCAGGGCCAGGAGGGCGACGTTCATGCTCGCGTACCCGAGGTAGCGGACGCGGACCTTCCCGGCGAAGCTCCGGCCCTGGAACGACCACAGCTCGTTGCCGAAGAAGTTCCAGGTCGTGGACGCGGCCGTCGACACGATCGCCGAGAGGACGAACCAGACGAGCAGGCTGTCGGTCAGGGCGACGTAGATGATCTCGTTGACGACGATGCCGCTGAGCCCGACCAGCAGGAATTTGGCGAGGGCGGCGACTCGCGGCGAAGCCAAGGCTCTGCCGTTGGGCGTTGGGACCTTCATAAGAGCACTCCCCGAGTAAAAAGCTATAAGGGCGGTTGGGACACTGGCTGCTGAATGAGAACGAACACGCAGAATGAGCGGATTTGAGTGGGTACCTCGAGGACGGTAGCGGACGATGCGCGCTCGGCGGATCGCGGTTGCGTCTGCCGACCTCGGGTCAGCCGAGAAACCCTATGTGCGGCTCGGTCTGGCCACCGGGACGCGTCCGCGTGCGGCTGCCCAGCGAAGAGCGACGACTACCTTGAAGGCCTCGAGCACAATCGCTCGGCTCATCTTCGAGGCGCCTTCGCGGCGTTCCTCGAACGTGATCGGGACCTCGACGATGCGGGCGCCCAGGCGGGACGCCCGGAAGGTCATCTCGATCTGGAACGAGTACCCGCCGGCGTGAACGTCATCGAGATCGATCGACTCGAGAACGTCGGCACGCCACGCCTTGAAGCCTCCGGTGAGGTCACGTTCGGGTAGGCGCAGCACTGCTCTGGCGAACAGGCCGCCGCCCTTGCTTATGAATCTCCGGACGGGATTCCAGCGCGGGATCCCCCCACCTGGCACGTACCGGCTGCCGAGGACGAGGTCGGCGCGACCGTCGAGGATCGGCGCGAGCAGGGACGGCAGGAAGCGTACGGGATGGCTGAAGTCCGCATCCATCTGGATGACGATCCCGGCCCCCCTGGCCTCGACGCTGCAGAACCCGTCGACATAAGCGCGGCCCAGGCCTTGCTTGGATTCGCGGTGGAGTACTGCGACGTTGGACTTCTCCGTTGCCATCTGGTCGGCGAGGACGCCCGTGCCGTCCGGCGAGTTGTCGTCCACGATCAACACGGAAGCTTCGGGCACGGCCGCCAGGATCGCCTCGGTGATGGGTCGCAGGTTCTCCTTCTCGTTGTACGTGGGCAGCACGACCCAAATTCGGGCATCGGCGGGGTGCATGAGAGCCTCCTCCATTTCTGCAAGACCGCTGTTAGGCTTCCGGCCAAGTGACTGTCGGGCGGCACCGGACGTCCGACTTCGAGGACCGACTGTACGGCCAACAGGTCTCCAGAAGATGCCCAGGCCGGATTTGTTGCGCACCGTGTTCGACCGTCGCGGCAGGCGGAAGGGGAGGGGCAGAGGGCCTGCCGGCTGGGGTAGTGCGTGAACTGTCGAAATGGGTAGGTATCCCCCCTTTTGCGGGTGGGCCCCAGACCGACCAGGCCCGGATACCGGGGCCGGCAGCCGGGACCGGTCCACCAACCCACTCGTTTGCATTGGCCCTTCTGGGCGGTATCGGAGCCCGCCTAAGGCAAGGCACAATTTGCCTTCACACCGTCCGTGTGGGCCACGTCCGCGCCCGCATTGCGAGTCCCGGGTACCGGCGCCTTCCAACCGTTCGCGTTGCCGTCAGCGTCCGTCCGCCCGTCCTCGCCGCAGCGCAGTGGAGGTTCAGTATGCTTCGCTCCCGATTTGGACCGCGTACCCGCGACCTGTCTCGGATCGCTCGCCTTGTGGCGATCGTGTCCGTCGCGGCGCTGGTCGTAGCGCTCGCTTCTTCCGCGATCGCGGCCACGTCTGTCTCGGTCAGGCCTACTGCCGACACCTGGGTCAATTCCCGGAGCGTCGGGGCGAACTACGGGTCCAGCTCGACCCTTCGGGTAGATGGCTCGCCGGTCTGGAATGCCTACCTGCGCTTCGATCTGAGCACCGCCGGCGGACCGATCACGCGCGCCGTGTTGAGTCTGTACCCGAACAGCTCCAACAAGGCCGGCCTGTCGGTCCATCGAGTCGCGAGCACGACCTGGTCGGAGTCATCCACCACGGCCGCCAACGCGCCCGCCATTGGGACGTCTGCCGTCTCCTCTGGTTCGCTGATCGCCAGGCGCACGACAAGCATCGACATCAGCTCGCTGATCGACGGCCCCGGCCTGGTCAGCCTGGCACTCACGGACAACGACTCCACCGCGATCAACCTGGCCAGTCGCGAGTCCTCACACCCTCCGGTTCTGGTCCTGACCGTGGCCACGCCCACGCCCACGCCCACGCCCACGCCGACTCCGACGCCCACGCCGACCCCCACGCCCACGCCGACTCCGACTCCGACCCCGACCCCCACGCCGACTCCGACGCCCACCCCGACCCCGACCCCGACCCCGACGTCCACCCCGACCCCGACCCCGACCCCCACGTCCACCCCAACCCCGACGGCCGGGGCCGTCAGGGCCGCCTTCTACTACCCGTGGTTTCCTGAGGCGTGGAAGCAATCCGGGATGGACCCCTTCACCCACTACCATCCATCCGCGGGCTTCTACGATGGGTCCAGCGCGTCGATCGTCGCCCAGCAGATCCAAGCCATGGAGTACGGCAAGATCAGCGTCGGTATCGCCTCCTGGTGGGGTCAGGGGACGGCGACCGACGGCAGGTTCCCGATCCTGCTTTCAGCGGCCGCCGGGACCGGCTTCCATTGGGCGATCTACTACGAGCCCGAAGGTACGACCGATCCTTCATCAACTCAGATCGCCTCGGATCTCGCGTACATCAACGGCCGCTACGCAGCCGACCCGAGCGTGTACAAGATCGATGGACGACCCGTCGTCTTCGTCTACGCCGGGCCGTCGGATGGTTGCGGGATGGCCAGTCGCTGGGCCGCGGGGAACGCGTCCGCGCACGACTACATCGTGCTGAAGGTCTTCGCGGGCTACCGCAGCTGCGCTAACCAACCGAACAGCTGGCACCAGTACTCGCCGGCGGTGGCCGAGGATCACCAGGCCGGCTACAGCTTCGCCATCAGTCCGGGCTTCTGGCTGGCCACCGGCAGCGTTCGCCTGGCTCGCGATCTGACGCGCTGGAACGCCGACATCCGGGCCATGGTTGCCTCAGGCGAGCCGTGGCAGCTGGTCACGACCTTCAACGAGTGGGGTGAAGGGACCGCCGTGGAGAGCGCCACCGAATGGGCCAGCGCCTCCGGCTACGGATCGTACCTGGACGCTCTTCACAACGATGGTGCGCCCTGAGCCGAACCCGAGCCGACCGCCGCGCCGGACGGTCGCCGACTCCTGGCCCCACCCTAGTTGAAGAACTCGGTCATGGCCGTGGCCGAACAGGCCTGGCCGAGGCAGGGCAGGCCCCACGAATCCTCGATCGTGCGTAGCAGCGAGTAATGGTCATGCCGCACCGATGAGCGGAAACCCGGCTTGACGAGCGGGCTCACGACCACAGTGGCGACCTGTCCGCCCCCGCTCGCGCTGCCCTCGCCCTCGTCCGTCGTGATGAACAGGACGCTGTCCGCGAAGGCGGGGCTGGACGTGATGCGAGGAACGAAAGCGCCCAGGAACGCGTCAGCCGCCGAAACAGGGCAGCTGTGCATGTCGTTGCACTCGTTGGGGACTATCAACTCGAAGTTGGCCGCGGCCGGATCGAAACTGGCCAGGTTCGTGATGGACGAGCACCGAGCGGGGTTCGAACTGATGTCCGTGAAGCTTATGGCCGGGTTGTGCTTGCGCGCGTACGTCCCCGCAGAGCCGATGCCCTCGCCCTGGCCATTCTTGGTGGAACCGGTGTAGCAGTTGCCCGGGTAGTCCTGCGCGAAGACACGCCAGGTCTTCCCGCTGGTCTCCAGCTGATCTGCCAGGTTGGTGCCGGCCAAATTGTGCGGGGAGTCGTCGGTGACGCCCTGGGTAGACCCGGAGAACATCGCCAGGTAGTTCGGCTGCGAAGGATGAGCCACCCCATAGTAGTTTGCGGCCAGGCCGTATTGCGCTATCAGCCCGTTCAGGTAGGGCGCCTTTGCGTTGCCCACCAGGGTGCTGTACGCGGCGTTCTCGAGGACGATGACGTAGACGTGCCCGAACGCGCTGCTCGCGCTGCTCGTGCCCCCGCTCGGTGCCGTGGTTGGCGCAGGCGAGACCGAGCCGGGAGAGTTGGGCGAAGGAGTGGTCGGCGCGGCGACCGCGGCTGAGCAGCCTGCTACCAGGGCAGCCAGCAGGGAGAGAACGACGATCTGGTCGTAGCGGGTTGACACGAGAACCTCTCGGGCGATGCCTCGCGGCGGCGGCCGGGCGGCCGTCTCGACACTGAGGCTGGTGCCATGGTCTACATCGCCGCGGCAACTGGACGCCCGGATCGATGCAAGAGACCCGCGCGGCGCATCGATCTCACCACCAGGCAGAACAGCTCGCCAAATACATACCACTGCACTGCACTATCGCAGACGGTACAACCGCGCCACCCGTCGGCTGCCGAGTGTGCAGCCGAGACGGTCAGCTCGAAGGGGACGGACCAGATGCGAAAGGTCGATGTCGCGCCAAGACCGAGCGGGCCCTTGGTTGTGTCATTCGATCGGAAGGCGCGGCTCCGATGGGCTCGCAGGACCAGAGTCATGGTGGTGGTGGCGTTCGCGCTGGCGGGCCTAGTGGCATTCCCGTCGGTGATGCGCCAGGTGGCCGCGGCGTCGGACCCGGTCATCGCCGCGGCGGGCGACATCGCCTGCGACCCCAACGACTCGAAGTTCAACAACGGCTTGGGCCAGGGCAGCGGCTCACAGGACGTCTGCAGGCAGGGCGCCGTTTCCAACCTGCTCGTCGGGGGCGGCTACAGCGCCGTTCTCTCGCTGGGTGACAACCAGTACTACTGCGGCAGCCTGGCGGCATTCCAGGCGGCGTACGACCCGAGCTGGGGACGGGTGAAATCGATCACCCATCCGGTCGTGGGAAACCACGAATACTTGACGAGCGGGGCCGTCGATTGCACCAACGCCAACGCAAACGCGGCCGGCTACTTCGCCTACTTCGGCTCCGCGGCGGGCAGCCAGGGCGCGGGTTACTACAGCTTCGACGTCGGCGCCTGGCATCTGATTGCGATCAACTCCAACTGCTCGAGCGCCGGCGGCTGCGGCGCATCTACACCACAGGGCAAGTGGCTCGCCGCCGACCTGGCCGCTCATCAGAACCAGTGCATCCTGGCCTACTGGCACATACCCCTCTTCAGCTCCGGCGGCCGGGCCAACAACAACACCAAGTCGATATGGACGCAGCTCTATGCGGCCCACGCCGACCTGGTACTCGACGGCCATGACCATATCTACGAACGATTCGCGCCGCAAACACCCGTCGGAGTGGCCGATCCGGTCAACGGCATCACCGAGATCACCGTGGGTACGGGCGGGGCCAACCACACCTCGATCGCGGCCGTCGCCGCCAACAGCGTGGTCCGCGATACGACCTCGTTCGGCATTCTGCGGCTGACTCTCCACTCGGGCAGCTACAACTGGCAGTTCCTACCCGTGGATGGAACGTTCACCGACAGCGGGTCGGGCACCTGCCACAACGTCTCGCAATCGCCGACGCCGACCCCCACGCCGACGCCGACGCCCACGCCGACACCGACCCCCACGCCGACGCCGACGCCCACGCCGACACCCACGCCGACGCCGACTCCGACCCCCACGCCCACTCCGACCCCGACCCCCACGCCGACGCCGACTCCGACGCCGACTCCGACCCCCACGCCGACGCCCACGCCGACGCCGACCCCCACGCCGACCCCGACTCCGACCCCGACGCCGACGCCGACCCCCACGCCGACGCCCACGCCGACGCCGACCCCCACGCCGACACCGACGCCGACCCCGACTCCGACCCCGACCCGACTCCGACGCCGACATCGTCGCCCGGGAGCGGCACACTGACACCCGTCGCCGACAGCTACGTGGACGCCTCGAAATCCACGACTAACTACGGCACCTCGGCGGCGTTGAGGGTCGACGGCTCGCCGGTGGTGCGTTCCTATCTGACCTTCGACGTCACGGGCGTGAGCGGAGCCGTGACCTCCGCGACCCTGCGCATCTATGCCAATTCCAACCAGTCGGTCGGCTTTGACGTCTACCCCGTCGCCGACACGAGCTGGGGCGAGACCACCATCACCGATGCCAACGCGCCGCCGTTCGGGTCGACCGTTCTCGGCAGCTCGGGCAAAGTCACGGCCAATAGCTGGACGAGCGTCGACGTGACCTCGGCAGTCAACGGCAACGGCCTGGTCAGCTTCGGGCTCTCCACGGCCAACTCCACGGCCCTCTCGCTCTCGTCACGCACGGGCGCGAACCCGCCGCAGCTGGTTATCGGCTGGTCTGGCGGAGGGTCGTTGGCTACTCCGACGCCGACCCCCACTCCGACCCCGAGTCCGACCCCGACCGCGACCCCGAGTCCGACCCCGACCGCGACCCCGAGTCCGACCCCGACCGCGACCCCGAGTCCGACCCCGACCGCGACCCCGAGTCCGACCCCGACCGCGACGTCCGACCCCGACTCCGACGCCGACTCCGACCCCCACGCCGACGCCCACGCCGACGCCGACCCCCACGCCGACACCGACGCCGACCCCGACTCCGACCCCGACCCCGACTCCGACGCCGACATCGTCGCCCGGGAGCGGCACACTGACACCCGTCGCCGACAGCTACGTGGACGCCTCGAAATCCACGACTAACTACGGCACCTCGGCGGCGTTGAGGGTCGACGGCTCGCCGGTGGTGCGTTCCTATCTGACCTTCGACGTCACGGGCGTGAGCGGAGCCGTGACCTCCGCGACCCTGCGCATCTATGCCAATTCCAACCAGTCGGTCGGCTTTGACGTCTACCCCGTCGCCGACACGAGCTGGGGCGAGACCACCATCACCGATGCCAACGCGCCGCCGTTCGGGTCGACCGTTCTCGGCAGCTCGGGCAAAGTCACGGCCAATAGCTGGACGAGCGTCGACGTGACCTCGGCAGTCAACGGCAACGGCCTGGTCAGCTTCGGGCTCTCCACGGCCAACTCCACGGCCCTCTCGCTCTCGTCACGCACGGGCGCGAACCCGCCGCAGCTGGTTATCGGCTGGTCTGGCCTGGCCGTGGTAGGCCCCGCACCAGCGCTGCCGAATGGGCCGAATCCGTGGCTGGCCGCCATGTTCCTGCTGATGCCGTTGCTCGCCCCGGGACTGATCCTGCTCGATGAGTTCCCCGGGCGGCGAGCCCTGAATGGGTTCTCCCTCCGGCCGTCTGGGCCGGGGCGCCTCGCTCTTGCCCGCCAGGCCCTCGCTCACTGGATGCGGACGCACCGAGACCGGGCTTTGAGCAGCCGGCCCGACTGAGCGGCTTCGCCTTACCCGGCCGCGCTCAATCGGCCGGCTGCAGGCTGGCGCAATCAGATCGCGCGGCCCCGCCGAGCAATGGCGCGCCGTAGCCCTCGGGTAACCGAGCTCCGGGCTACGTAACCAGTTCGAAAGGCTACGCTGCCCAGAGTGAGGGCTATGGCAGCCCTCCTCGCTCCCCGCGCGCTCGGCCCCAATCGCGACACCATCCGCCAGGCCGCAAGCTTCGGTGCCATCGGCGTCGCAAGCACCCTCGCTTACGTGGCGTTGTACGCGTGGCTTCGGCAGGCCGCTTCGGCTGGGCTCGCAAACGCGCTCGCGCTGGCCGCCACGGCTGTCGGCAACACGGCCGCGAACCGCCGACTCACTTTCCACGTGCGCGGGCGCGAACGACTGACCCGCGACCTCGCGGCCGGCCTGCTGGCTCTGGGCGTCGCCCTCGTCATCACGACGGCGAGCGTTGCCGCGATGGATGTCTTCGCGCCGTATCGAGGTCGCCTCGGCGAAATCGCCGTGCTCGTTGCAGCCAGCGCGCTCGCCACTCTCGTTCGCTTCCTGGTGCTCCGCCTGGCGATCGATGGCCGAGGCGGCTCCCTGTCGCAAGCGCCCGCAGTCGCTACGCTCTCACCATCCGAAAGGATCTACAGATGACCGCCATCTCGGAACCGACCATCACGACCCGCCCGGGCCCGCTCGGTGACGTTCGCGACCGGCTCCTGGCTATCGCCCGCGGTCGGTCGGACGAAGCCCTGTGGATCCGCCCGGCGTTCCTCGGAATCCTGGCGATGACGGCTGTCCTGTATGTCTGGAACCTGACCGTCAGCGGCTATGCCAACACCTACTACTCGGCGGCCGCTCTGGCCGGGTCGCAAAGCTGGTCGGCCTGGTTCTTCGGCAGCTTCGACGCCAACAACTTCATAACCGTCGACAAACCGCCGCTGTCCACGATGATCATGGGCCTCTCGGTCAGGATCTTCGGCCTGTCGGCGTGGAGCATTCTGCTTCCCGAAGCCCTCATCGGTGTGGGCACGGTGGCGGTGCTCTTCCTGACCGTGAAGCGCTCGTTCGGGCCTGCGGCGGCGGTCATCTCCGGCGTGGTCATGGCCCTCACGCCGGCCGCGGTCATGATCTTCCGCTTCAACAATCCAGACGCGCTCCTCACCTTCCTCCTTGTCGTCTCAGCGTGGGCGCTGCTCCATGCCATCGACAAAGGGAGCCTCCGCTGGATGGCGTTCGCGGCGTCGCTGGTGGGACTCGCGTTTCTGACGAAGTACCTCCAGGCCTACCTCGTCCTGCCGGGCTACGCGCTCGTCTTCGGCTTCGCGGCCAACACCACCCTGCGCCGGCGGCTGATCGGACTCGTAGTCGCGCTCGCCACCGTCTTCATCACGAGCGGCTGGTGGGTCGCCATCGTCGAGATGCTCCCGACAGGCAGTAAGCCGTTCATCGGCGGCAGCACGACCGGCTCGCCGCTCGACCTGATTTTCGGGTACGACGGCCTCGGACGGATCTTCGGGGGAAGCGGCCCGGGCGGCGGCGGCGGTTTCGGAGGCGGCTTCAGCGGCGATGTCGGGCCGCTGCGGCTCTTCAACGACCAGATGTTCGGCGAGATCGCATGGTTCATTCCGCTCGCGCTCGTCTGCCTGATCGTGGGCTTGTACCGGCGACGCTGGGCTGCCCGGACCGATCTCGCCCTGGCCGGCTACCTGCTCTGGGGCGGCTGGTTCGCGGTTACCGCGATCGTCTTCAGCTACATGTCCGGCGTCATCCACTCCTACTACGCCGTGGCTCTGGCGCCGGCTATCGCCGCGCTCGTCGGCGCGGGCCTCGTCGACATGTGGGGCGCCCGGCTGAGGATCTGGCTTGGCGGCGTGGCCGTCGGTCTGGCGTGCCTGGCCACCGCCTGGTTCGGCTGGCAGCTTCTCGACCGAACGCCGGGGTTTGCGGCGGAGGTGGGTCCGGCAGGCCTCGCGCTGGCGTTCGTAGCCACACTGGCCCTCGTAATCGTTTCCCTGCCACGGCTGAGCGGCAACGTCGCGGCGCGGCGGATTGCCATGGCGGCCGCGGCCCTGGGCCTGGGCGCGGCTCTGCTGGCCCCGGCCGCCTACGCGGTCACTACCGTCCAGACGGCCTACGGCGGCGGCGACCCGCACCCGGGACCGGGGGCGGCAGACTCGCAGTCCGGTGGCGGCCCGGCCGGTTTCGGAGGCCCGGGCCTCGCGCGCCCCGGCGGGCTCCCCGGAGGGCTCCCGGGCGCGCGCCCCGGCGGGCTCCCCGGTGCTGGAGGCCGCGGCGGCTTCGGCGGCGGCCTCGCGACGGGCGCCGAGAACTCGGCGATGCTCGACTTCCTGGTCGCCAACCGCGGCGCCGCCACGTGGATCGTGGCCGCCAACTCGTCACAGCAGGCCGGCACGATCGAGCTTGCCACGGGCCTGCCGGTGATGGCCATGGGCGGCTTCACCGGATCTGATCCGACGCCCACCCTCGACCAGCTCAAGAGCTACATAGCCTCAGGCAAGTTGCGCTTCGTCCTGGTGGACGCCGGTGGCTTCGGCGGAGGCAGCGGCTCGGATCGGACGTCCTGGGTTACGAGCACCTGCAGGGTCGCGAACGACGGCGGCGCCTCGTCCAACCTCTACGATTGCGCCGGGGCCGCGTAGCCGGCCTGAAGGAGAAGCAGATGCGAGTTCTCGTGGCCGAGGACGATCCGAGCCTGCGCCAGGTCCTGGTTCTCGGCCTGCGGGACTACGGCTATCAAGTTGACGCGGCCGAGCGAGGCGACGATGCCATCGACCTCCTGCGGTTCTACGACTACGACGTGGCCGTCATCGACTGGCGGATGCCCGGCGCCGAGGGGATAGACGTGGTTGCCTGGGCCCGCAAGCACGACAAGCCGACGGCGATCCTGATGCTGACCGCTCGTGACGCCCCGCCCGATCGGATCCGGGGCCTCGACGCGGGCGCGGACGATTACCTGGTCAAGCCATTCGATTTCGGGGAACTGCTTGCGCGTATCCGGGCCCTGCAGCGGCGGCCCCGGGGAGTGGACGCCCCCGTTCTCGCGCGTGGCAAGCTGTCGCTGGACCCCGTCAAGCGCGAGGTGACAGTCGGCGACGGCCCCCTGGGGCTGACGGCCACGGAGTACAGGATCCTGGAGCTGCTCATCCGCCGGTCTCCTGCCGTAGTCGATCGAAAGGCGATAGCCGAGCACGGCTGGGACGACGAGACCGACCCGCTAGGCTCGAACGCTATCGATGTGCAGCTGAGCCGCCTCCGAGCCAAGCTTCCGGGATCGGGAGTCCGAATCGTCACGGTCCGCGGCGCCGGCTACCGGCTGGAGGAGGCGTGATCGTGATCGGCGGACGCCACGAGCCCGGCGGTCGCGGTCATGTAGAGGGACCCTCGGTCCGGAGCCTCTCGATTCGCGTGGCCCTCGCCGCAAGCGCAATCGTCGGCATCGCGTACCTGGTGATCGCCGCGGTGGTTGTGGTCGTCGTCACCAACAACATGACGGCGGGCGTCGACAGCCGCCTTGCCCGAGCCCTGGTGCCGGTGCCGATCCAGCCCGGCCCGAACCAGCCGTTCGGGCCCTCCGGCACGCCCGAGCGACCGTTTGGCGCGCCGGTTCTCATGTGGCGTATCAGCCCGAGCGGGGTCGTCCAGAGCCAGAACACGTCGGACATCGCCCTGCCGGCGGCATACCAGCACGTTGCCGGACCGCAGACGGTCACGATCAGCGGCGTCCAGGTCCGCATCCAGGGTGCCGCCCGCGGCGTCGACTACGTGGTCGTGGGCGAGACGATGGACGGCATCTCGCAGACCCAGTCCACCCTGATCGTGGCCGAGTTGGGGATCGGGTGCGCCCTGATGATCGTTGTCTTCCTCGGGGCAGTGGCGATCGGCCGGCGAGTCGCTCTGCCGATAGAGCGAGCCCGCCACCGCCAGCTCGAATTCACGGCCGATGCCTCGCACGAGCTGCGCACGCCACTCTCCGTCATCGAGGCACAGGCGACGCTGGCCCTGGCCCGCGGCCGGGAGGCAACCTGGGATCAGGCCGCCTTCGGTCGCATCGACGGGGAGCTGAAACGGACCCGGCGCCTCGTGGACGACATGCTCTGGCTGGCACGCTTCGATTCGACCGGCGGGCCCTCCGAGGCCGAGCCGGTGGACGTCGAGGTTCTGGCAGGCAGGACGGCCGACCGTTTCGGGACCGTGGCGGAGGCGCGGAAGCAGACCCTGACCGTCGATCCTGACCCCGGCGGCGAAGACGCCATCGTGACCGCGTCTCCTGAATGGCTGGATCGCCTGGTCGGCGTTCTGCTGGACAACGCCTGCAAGTACTCCCCCGAAGGCGGCAGTGTGTCGATCCGCGTCGCGGTCGAGGGGCGTCGCGTTCGCCTCAGCGTGGACGACTCCGGCCCCGGCATTGCGGCCGCGGAACGGAGCCGCGTCTTCGACCGTTTCCATCGAGCCACGGACACGCCGGGCGGGGCAGGCCTGGGGCTGGCGATAGCCGACGCGATCGTCCACGCAACGGGCGGCCGGTGGCAGATCGGCACCTCACCGGCGGGCGGGGCCAGCGTCTCAGTCAGCTGGCCCAGGTCGATGAGCGGCCATCGACAGGCTCACCCGAACGCCTGAACGCGGCCTCCAGGTGGTTCGGAGGCCGCCGTCGTAACGCGATCGACAGCATGCCTGCGCCAGTCTGGTGCCGCCGCGGCGAGCCATATCGCGGCTCGGCCGATACAACCACGACGACGCGCCGAATCGCTCGTCGATCGTGCTCCGATAGCCGTTGCAAGGAGAAGGAAATGACCACGCCGAGTGAGACCGCCCCATCCTGGCAGCCTCAGCTCCCGGAAACGGAGCCGATTGCCGAGACCGGGGTCGATCCACAGCTTGCGCCGCTGGGGACGCCGGAGACTCCGGCGGCGCAGGAGGCGCCGGAAGCGCAGGGCGCCATGCCGGCGGTAAGGAGGCAGGGCGTGGCTCGCCGAGTCAACTCCTCAGGCCTCCTGCTCGCGATATCGGCCCTCATTGCCCTGGGCGGAATCGGCTTCGCCGTCGGGCGAGTGACCGCTTCCCAGACCGGCACCGGCCAGTCGGATGCCAATGCGTTCTCAGGCCAGTTCGGAGGCGGACCGAACGCCAGTGGCTTTCCCGGCGACCTCGGCGGTGCCGCGCGAGCCGGAGTCCTGGGGGCAACGACCCTCTCGGGCACCGTCGTGAGCGTCTCGGCCGACTCGATCACAGTCGAGCTCGAGAGCGGGCAGACGGTCCAGATCGCGACGGGCTCCTCGACTACGTATCACGGCCAGTCATCGGCGGCGAGCACGGACGTCACGACCGGCGCTACGGTCACCGTTCAGACGACCGTCGGCGCGGCGGCAGGCTCGAGCCCGGGCACGAACGCCGGCGCCGGGCCCGGAGCTGTCAACGGCACCAGAACCGCAACGGACGTGACCATCACGGCCAGGTAGCTGGCCCATGCGGGCGCGAGCGGTTCGGATGGATCGCTCGGGCCCGCGCCACGGGCCGTCGCCACGGCGACCCACGTGACGCAGGCACTGGGCCGGGCCCGGATGACCCGCACCGCCCAAGCTGTACGGTCGGCAGATCGCCGGTCCGGGTCACACCCGCTTGACGACCACCGATCGGCCCACCTCGTCATGCCAGGCCCGTTTGAATGGGTCGTCGTTGGCCATCGCCGCAGCGACGATGCCGAGGAGCACGGTGCCGATGCAGACGGCGAAGACTACGTAGCGGATGAGGACCGCCCCCAGGCCGAGATTCCGGCCATCCGACGCGCGAACCACTCGTAGCCCCAGTGCTCGTTGCCCCACCGAGCCCCCGAAGGCGTACCAGCAGGCCGGGTAATAGGCGACGATGAAGAGGACCCAGACCCATATGACTGCGGTCGCGGCGGACGAGTAGGCGTCGTAACCATCGGCGTAGTGACGGATGCCCGCAGCCTCCGCGAGTAGACCGGCGATGACTGCCACGACGACCATGATGACGGCGTCGATCGCGAGCGCGCCGAAGCGGACGCCGATGCCGCCCCAGGCGAGTCCGGGTGCCGGGCCGGCAGGCACGAAGGGCCAGAAGCCGTACCCGGGCGGCGGCGGCCCGTACCCGGGCGGCGGCCCGTACCCGGGCGGCGGCCCGTACCCGGGCGGCGGCCCGTAACCAGGCGGCGGCGGCCCATAACCAGGCGGCGGCGGCCCGTAACCAGGCGGCGGCGGCCCGTAACCAGGCGGCGGCGGCCCGTAACCAGGCGGCGGCGGCCCGTAGGCAGCGGGTGGAGACTCCAATGGCGGCCCGTAACCAGGCTGCGGCAGCTCCGAGTCCGGCGTCGAAGCCTGAAGATCGCCTCCGCCGGCCCCTGCGTTACTGCTCGGCCGGCCCGACCCAGATCCGCTCCGATCCTCTGCCGCCATCCCAGTTCGTTCCTTCCTTGCGCAGCTCCATCGTATCAACCGGCCGGCCGCGGAGCTGCCGCCGGCGTCTTCGGGTCAGTTCCGAAGGTCTCATCCGGTGCGCCATCGGTTCAGGGATAGTTCAGCAGCTGGATGCATAATCGGTGGCGTTGGAACTCGAATCACCGGCGGAGACATGAATCGCAAGGGTGCGTTGGCGGTCCTGGGGGTACTGGTAGCCGTGGCCGCGCTCGCGGCTATCGGGGTCGTTGCCTACAACATCGGCGTGACCAACGGAGGCGGCGACGGTCACCTGGCCTTCGGCCCGATGATGCGGGACTACCGAGGAGGGTTCTTCGGGATGGGTGTCGGCGGGGGATGGGGATTCTTCCCGCTCATGCTGCTCGGATTGGTCGTGGTGGTTGTTCTGGTGGTCCTGCTTGCCGGTCCCAGCCGAGGCGCGACCCCCCAGGGTCCCAGGCCATCGGGCGACGCTCCGGCGGGGCTGCGCGAACTCGTCGAGATGCATGACCGCGGCGCCCTGACGGACGACGAATTCTCGGCCGCCAAGCGGAAACTGCTCGGTCTCTGACGTGAGCGGCGGCAGCCAACGCCGTCAACCGACGCCGCCAACCGACGTCGCCACACCGCGACTATACGGCCTCCGCCCCCCGGGGAGCTGGAGCCGCCCACGTCCTGGGCTATGCTGACTGGGGACCGCCACCTTCGGGCTCGGCGGCCCTGAACATCGCTCACGGTAGTCTGGAGTGGCCGCATGAATGTTCGATACGAGCGCATCGCGCGGGTCCAGTCCGGGATGCGCGATCAGGGCTTGATCGCGATCGTGGTCATGAACCATGACGACTACCGCTACCTCTTCGGTGAAGACCGAGCGCAGCCTCGGGCACTGATTCCGTTCCAGGGCCCGCCGGAGCTGATCGCCTTCACCGGTGAGGAGCCCGAGCTGCGGGCCGCGGTCGCCGACGGACGGATCCTGGTCTTCGGCAGCGTCGGAGGGCAGATCAGCGACGTCGTCGGCCGGATTCGCGAGCTCGTCGCCGAGGGCCAGGCAGCAGGCATTCCGGCGGGCGCCACGGGACGGCTCCGCGTCGGCATGCAGATGTGGTTCCACACCCCGGCCTTCCTGGTGAACATGTTCCGCCAGGTCAACCCCGAAGTGGAGCTTGTCTCCTCGGATCCGGTCATGGACCCGCTTCGAATGGTCAAAGATGCCGAAGAGCTGGGCCTGATGACCGAGGCGCAGCGGGTCGCCGGGATCGGCATGGATCGGGCACGAGAACTGCTCGAGCCCGGCGTTACGGCGCAAGAGATCGCCACCGAGGCGACGTACGCGATGATGCGGGCCGGTGCCGAAGGGACTAGCACGCCGGTCTATGTGAACTTCGGCATCGAGACGTGCATGCTTCACGGCCGGCTCAGTCCCAGACCGCTCGAGCGCGGCGAGCTCGCCCTGATCGACCTGACGCCCCAGGTCGACGGCTATTGCGCCAATCTGGCCCGAACCTTCGTCCTGGGCGAGCCGGACGCACGTCAGGCCGAGCTTCTGGCCACTTACCGGGAGATCGTGACCGACGTCCGAGCCGCGATGCGTCCAGGCGTCACGACCGCCCAGCTCGACGCCAGGGCCAAAGAGGCATGTGCCCGCCACGGCCTGGCTGATTACCAGGTCTACGGCATCGGTCACGGAATCGGCCTGCGCTTCGAAGAGCCGCCCGCCTCGACGATCATCCCGCCTCACAAGAGCCTCCCGCTGCTCGATGGAATGACGGTGACGATCGGCCACACCATCCTGGCCATCCCGGGCTTCGGCGGCGTTCGTTTCGAGGATGTCTACCGCCTCACCGGCTCCGGCCCCGAGATCCTGTTCGAGTATCCGATCGATCCGGTCGTCGCGGTCTAGGGGGCCGGGGCCCGGTGCACGGGGACGACAGAGGCGGGCCTACCGGAGCCGAATTCTGCTCAGAGTGCACATAAGCGACGAGGCGCCGGTCTAGGGGGCCGGTCTAGGGGGCCGGTCTATGCCCCCGCCGCGGTGAGAATGAAATCCGTTCCGAAGGCCGCCAGCAAGCCGATCGTCAAAGCCACCCCGGTCACCATCGGCAACGAGAAGCGGCGCGCCACCGACATCATCTCGTTGAAGACGAAGATCAGGGCACCTGCCGCCAACCCCAGGAAGAGGATCGAGAGGATCGGCGAGACGATCGCGTAGCCGAGCACGCCACCGGCAAAGGTGGGTCCGCCGCCCACCACTCCGGCGGCGCCCAGGAAGCTCCAGCTGGGCTGGTCGCCCTGGCCCAGCGGCGCCGCGATGGCGAAACCCTCGGTGGCGTTGTGCAGGGCGAAGCCGATGACCAGGATCACGGCGAAAGCGGTGGCGCCGGTCGCCGCCGACTGACCGATGGCCAGACCCTCGGAGAAGTTGTGAAGGCCGAGACCAACCGCGGTCCCGAGCGCGACCTGGCGCGGCGTGATCGGGATCCCAGCGCTTCCGCGAGCTGCCATTCGGGAGGTCAGGTACGTGACGGACAGCAACCCGAGGGCGATGCTGAAGGCCAGGGCGGCGGCATCGGCAACGAACGGCCCGGCCGATCCGCCGTCGCGCGCAGTCGTCAGGGCATCCTTCACCGGCTCGACCGCCTGGGCGAGCACGTCGTATATGAGGAACAGGATGACCCCACCGGCGGCCGTGGTCAGAGCCGCCTGCCATCTCCGTGAAAGCCCTCTCAGTCTGCCGACGGGCAGCCCAAGGAAGATCGTCCCGCCGGCAAAGGCCGCCAGCAGTACCGTCTGGGCGAAGCTCATCGGGCTCTCTCGCTAATCCTGAGTAACTATGTCGGAATTAGCGGAATGCTAGTGGCCGCCTCCGGGCGAGTCAAGAGACGGCGGCGGCTACCGGTGCGCATCCACGACGCAGAAACGGTTGCCTTCCGGGTCGGCCAGGATGACGTAGTCCGCGTCCGGCGGCCGCTTGTCCCAATACACCTCGGTCGCGCCCAGGGAGATCAAGCGCCGAACCTCCCCGGCCTGATCCTCCGCGTAGAGGTCGAGGTGGATGCGCGGCGGCAGATGAAGCTCGGAGTGAACCTGGTCAAGGGAGAGGTTCGGCCCGATGCCGTTTCGGGGGCGCAGGAGGGCGAAGTCGCCGCCGGCCTCGCCGCGAGGCTCGTAGTCGAGCGCCGCCGACCAGAACTCGACCTGGCGGCGCAGATCGTCCACCCGCAGAACGATCGACCCGATTCTGACCGTTGACGTCGACGCCACTCTCCCTTGCCTACTTGACTTCGAACGAACGCTTGGCCAGTCCCAGCCAATAGCCTTCGATCGTGAACCTGGGCGCCATCGCCGGATCGGTGGCTGCGCCGAGGGTCACGAAGACTGGCGCGAAGTGCTCGACCGTGGGATGGGCATAAGGCATGCCCGGCGCCTGGTTGCGGAAATCGAAGAGAGCGTCCAGGTCGCCCCGCTCGAGCTTCTCGGCCGCCCACAGGTCGAACTCCTTCGACCATTCGGGCGCCCCGGGCCGGCCGTCCCAGTACTGGTGGACGAAGGGCAGGCCGTGGGTCAGAAAGCCGCTGCCCATGATCAGAACTCCCTCGTCTCGCAGCGGCGCCAGCCGCCGTCCGATCTCGAAGAGGTGCTCGGGCTGCAGGTCCGGCATCGACATCTGCAGGACCGGGATGTCGGCGTCGGGATACATCATCAGCAGGGGTACGTACGCGCCATGGTCCAGGCCGCGCTCCGGCCGCTGGACGACCGGCTCGCCCGCGGGCATCAACGCCTTGACCCGGGCCGCCAGCTCGGGTGCGCCGGGAGAGTCGTAGCGGATGCGGTAGTACTCCTCCGGGAAGCCGTAGAAGTCGTAGACCAGCGGCGCGGGATCCGTTGCGCCCAGGGTCAGCGGCGCCGACTGCCAGTGAGCGCTTACCGTCAGGATCGACTTCGGGCGCGGCATGGCGGCGGCCCAGCCGGCCAGCTCCACCGGCCAGATCGGATCGTCGACCAGGGTCGGCGCGCCGTGGCCCAGGTAGACGGCCGGCAGGCGGCCTGAAGTCGGGGATTGCGGATCGGGCATCGGCTATTCCTCTGGAGGTGTAGGGATATCGTCGTCCGCTCGGCGGGCGGAGTCATCACCCAGGGGCGAAGCGGCGTGCGGGCCGCAACAATCGACCCTTGACATGGGACGTGGGTGGCGTACAGTACGACACTATCACGACTATCGAAATATCGGCCCGGGTAGAGATGGACGCGACGAAGACAGGAACACAGGATCTCGCAAGGATCTTCAGGGCTCTCGGGGACCCCAGCCGGCTCGCCATCTTCGAGGTGGTCCGACGCGCCTGCGCGGACGACTCGGCGCACTCCTCGGAGGAATTGCGAAACAGCGTGACGGAGATTGCCCGTGAGTTCGATCTATCGCTCTCGACTGTCTCGCATCACCTTAAGGAACTGCGCAACGCCGGACTGATCCGGTGCGAACGGCGCGGCCAGCACATCTTCTGCTCGACCAATCCCGACAGTCTCGAGGTGGTCGATGTGTTCCTCCGGGGAGGTGGGTCGTGATCGGTTCTTTGTTGAGTCGTTGGTTCGATATTTCGATAAGTGTATTGACAACCTGTACCGATGAAGGAGACGAGATGGAAGCGGGTAGTTGGGGACACGAGATGGAAGCCGCGAATGGTGACGCCGAGACTGACGCTCGGAGGGATGACCTGGAGGATCGGTTCGACGACATCGGCTGGGGGCTTATCTTCCTGACCTTCGCCGCCCTGGCACTGCCGAGCGGGACCGCCGAATACATTTCCGTGGCCGGTCTTGGTGCCGGCATGCTGGTCCTGAATGTGGCCCGCCGCGTAGCGCAGGTCCCTGTGCGCTGGTTCACGATCGTGCTGGGCGCGACCGGGCTGACGGGTGGAATCCTGGCCCTGAGCGGAATCCACCGAGTCGACGCCTTCGTCCTGTTCTTCGTCTTCCTCGGCGCACTGACAATCGGGGCCGCCGTCGTTCGACCGTCGCGGAAGTCAGTCCCGGCCTGAACCAGTGCCGACCAGCGTGTTGGCTACTCGACCGGGGCCGAAGGAACGAGGATCTTGCGAAGGAGCAGCGCGCTGTCCGGGCACACCCCGGTGAACTCGGGCGAGCCGAGGAGCTGGTCCGGAGCGGAGTCACGCGCCACCCGCTCGTAGCCGAGCCGCGGGAACCAGTCGCCGGCGGTATCGGTCAGTAAGTAGAGCTGCCCTATGCCGAGACCCTTCGCGAGTGCCTCGGTCTCGGCCACGAGCCGGCGCCCCAGGCCGGCGCTCCGCAGGGGTGACGCGACGCAGACCGACCTGAGGAGCCCGACCGAACCGTACGGTTCGACGGCCGCGCAACCGACGATCTCGCCGGCTCCGGTCTCCTCGCGCGCGACCACGGCCGTGGCGGCGGCGAGCTCGAAGCCCTCAGTGGGCAGGTCGTTCGCTTCCAGGAGGCTCTCTATGGCGATACGGTCGGTGGCATGCGCCCGTTCGATCGCGATCATCCGCAGCAAGCTCCACCCGAGGTGGCGGGGGCCCCGGCAGCGCTCGCGGCGGCCGTAACGGTTTCGGCGGCTACCGGCTTGGTGGCCTTGACGATGACGCTGTACATCCCCTCCGCAGCCTGGTGGCTCACGGTCAGCGAGATGTCCGCGAGTCCGGCCTGCTCGAGCCCGGATCGGAACTCGGAGAACGAAAGCGCGCCGGCGATGCAGCCGGTGTAGGTTCCCAGGGCCGCCCGCTGGTCAGTCGTCAGCGCGTCGTCGGCGACGATGTCCGTGATGCCGATCCGGCCGCCGGGTCGCAGGACCCGAGCAATCTCCCGGAAGACCGCCGGCTTGTCCGCCGCGAGATTCACGACGCAGTTGCTGATGACGACGTCTATCGACTCGGCCGGCAGCGGGATCGCCTCTATCTGGCCCCTCAGCCACTCGACATTGGTGGCGCCGGCCTGGGCGGCGTTGCGCCGGGCCAGCGTGAGCATCTCGTCGGTCATGTCGAGGCCGTAGGCGCGGCCGGTCTGGCCGACGCGGCGCGCCGAGAGCAGCACATCTATGCCGCCCCCTGAGCCCAGATCCAACACGCGCTCTCCTGCGTGGAGGTCCGCGACCGCGATGGGGTTGCCGCAGCCGAGCGACGCCATGAGGGCGGCGTCCGGCAGTTCCTCGCGCTCGAGAGCGGAGTACAGGCTGCTGCCGTACTCGCTCGAATCGGAGCAGCACGATCCGCTGTTCAGCACGCCGAGCGCGGCGTCGCCGTAATGCCGGCGGACGGCCTCGTGGATCTGGTCGGTCACTGGATCTCCCTCAGCAGGAGCATGTGGAGGTGGTGGCGTAAGTGCGGCGCACTCGAAGCCGGCGGACCAGGCCTGCGAGGCGGGATGGTCGAACGTCTGTCCTGGGGGTGCCTTGCCGGCCAGCCTCCAGGGCCTCGCGGAGGCGCTCCTCCATCAGCAGTCGTACCAGGAGCTGACTGTGGTACATGGACATCGTGGACTCCTTTCGTGCCGGCACTCTACGATATACATTGACACTTGTCAATATCCATGCCATTCGATATGATCCCAGCGTGAAGCGACAGACCGACCCGGACGTCCTCCTGCTGCAGGCCGCCGCGGATCCCACCAGGCTGGCCATCCTCCGCCAGCTCAGCCAGGACGGGGAAGTCTGCGCCTGCGACTTCACGGCCTGCTGCGAGGTTGCCCAGCCGACCATCTCCCACCACCTGAAGGTTCTTCGCGAGTCGGGCTGGGTAACCAGCGAGCGTCAGGGGACCTCGATCTGGTACTCGCTCTGCCCGGAAGCCGTCGCGCGACTCCGAGTAGTCGCGGGGGAGATCTCTCCGGGTGCCGCCCGCCCCGCCGCGATGCTGGCCGCTTCGCTGGGCAGCATCGCCGGCCGCCGCCGACGTGTCGCCGTCCGGGGCGCGGCCACCGAGAATAGCGGCCCGAGCTAGACCCGGCCTGGATCGGCGGCCTGTCGCGCGACCACTTGACATTCAAGTTACTTGAAGGTGTACGGTGCGCTCATGAAGGTCGCCGAGCTCGCCAGACTTGCCGGGGTCGCCCCGTCGGCGGTCCGCTTCTACGAGGAAACGGGCGTGCTGCCGCCCGCTTCGCGCCTGGCCAACCGCTATCGGGACTTCGACGCGAACGACCTGGCGCGACTCCGATTGGTCGTGGTTCTCCGGCGGCTCGGGCTCACGCCGCTCGATGCCGGACGGCTCGCGGCTCTATGCATGGAGCGAGGCGAGATCGACTTGGACCTGGCACCGCTGATCGCGGACCAGCGCGCGGCCATCGAGCGGCAACGCGGCGATCTCGATCGTTTGGCATCGGAGTTGACAGACCTGGAGTTGACTGTGCGAGCTGCCGGCCGTGCCCGGCGCACAAGCGAGGATGTTGTCATGTCCACTGACCCGATCCGCGTCCTTTTTGTCTGCACCGGGAACTCGGCCCGGAGTCAGATCTCAGAAGCCCTGCTCAAGGATTTCGGCGGCTCCGACTTTGCGGTCTTCTCCGCAGGGACGGAGCCAAAGGGCGTGAACCCCTTCACCACGCGCGTGCTGGGCGAAATCGGCATCGACTGGTCTAGCGCTCGCAGCAAGTCGGTGACGGAGTTCGTGGGCCGGCCGTTCGACTATGTGATCACCGTCTGCGATCGGGCCCGCCAGACCTGCCCGGTCTTCCCGGGCGAACACAACTCACTCCACTGGGGCCTGGATGATCCGGCCGAAATAGACGGCACGGACGCCGAGAAGCTCGAGGCGTTCCGGCGGACCCGCACCGAGGTGTCGACCCGGCTCCGGCCGTTCGTTGAGCTGGCCCGCCGGGCAAAAGCGGGCTCCGGAGGTTCGATATCCGCGAGGACCTGATCCGCAGAAGCCCTCGCCCGACCGCTCCGTGGCGGGCGCTAGGGCCGATCCGCCACGTCGGTCCAGGGCGGCGTGTCCGCGAACATGCCGTTTGAATCGAAGGCGATCGGGCCGAGGGGTCGCACGACCTCGCAAACGCCCGTGCCGAGAACGTCCGCGAGTGCCGGCCCGCTGACGTACATGAGTTCGAGGTGCTTGGTGTCGCAGATCCTCACGATCCGGGCGCTCTCAGGCTGGACCTTCAGGCAGCAGGCGATCGCGACGGAGAGCGCCTCGCGATCGGTGTCGACGGTCAGGGCGACGCGCGCTCCCTCCGGCGTCTTGGCGGTGATGCAATTCATGTACGTCTTGTGTGTGTCCATCCGAGCCACCGCCCGGCGGAGGGCCACATCGGCCATGCCGATGCCGACGGCGTTGCCGTCGGTCTCGTCGGTCAGGGCGCGGACAAAGATCCGCTGGATGTCCGGACCTGTCCCGGTTGGGCCGTCGTAGTAGCGCCCCACCACGTTCGAGTCCATCCCGAGACCGCTCACGTCCTTGCCGATGTAGTCGAGGACGAGGACGTCGATCCTGTCGATGGGCAGGCGAGCCATGCGCTCCCGGGCGGCCACCAGCAGCTCTCGCTCCCGGTCCCATATTCGTTCGCGCGGAACCGCCTCGATCCGCCACAGGCGGGCGTAGCCGTTCTCCACCAGGGCAAGCCCGAACGGGATGTTCACCTTCGACAGCGTGAATTCGGCCACCGCGGGGATCAGCTCGTGGAAGCTGGCAAAGCCCTGTCGATGGAATGTGTCGGCCCCCTTCTGCTTGCCCAGCCCAATGGCGATCATCTTCATGAGGCCGCTCTCGACTTCTCCGCGAAAGTCCGTGTGCGGCTTGACGCGGTTGATCGGGATGACGAGGTCGGCGCCCTCGTAGGCATTCCGATCGACGAAGACCGGCACGCCGGGGCGGACCTCGCCGAGCTGGACGGTCTCCATGCTCGAACGGATCTCGCAGCCGATCGATTCCGGCGTGATCCCGTACGAGGCCAGCACCTCCAGCTGTCCCTCGGCGGTCGCCCCGCCGTGGCTTCCCATGGCCGGTACGACGTACACGTCCGCACCCGCCGAGCGCATCCAGGCGACCGTGGCCTTGACGACCTCGTCGAGACGGTCGATGCCGCGGCTGCCGACGGCCAGGCAGACGCGGGCGCCCGCGCGAACCGAACCCGCGATCGGCGTGAGGGCTTCTCGAACGGCGGCTGAAACGTCCCCGATCTCGGCACGATCCATGCGATGGCTGACGAGGGCCCACTCCGGCAGCGTTCCGTGCATGAACTCGGCGAAATTCCCCGCAGCAGCCTCGGCGGGCGCATCGGCGTGGACGGGAGGGTCGTTCAGCTCCTCGTTTCGGAGCGCCGCCAATCGCAAATCGCCGTGGTTCATGGCTTCCTCGTCCGGTCGGATCCTGGCGTTTCCCGGGCCCGTGCCCGAGCATGGTCCACTGTACCGCCGTTCGCCTCCGACCTGGCAGCGGCCTCGTCCGGCTCGCGGTATCCTCGTGGCGATGTTCTCCCCCGCCACCGACCCCGCCGCGGCCGAACTCGTCAAGCGGGTCCGAACCTCCCTCCCGGCGTTCGACTCCGCCGCCGTTGCTCGGTTCGAGCGCCTCGTGGATGACGTTGCCGGTCTCGGGTCCTGCGTCCTGGCGCTGTCGGGTGGCGTGGACTCGAGCTTCCTGCTTGCCGTCGCCGCTCCAATCCTGCGCCGGGGCTGCCTGGCCGTTACTGCGGACTCGGCCGCGGTTCCCGAATGGGATCGCGGCGACGCCGCTATCGCCGCCGCGGCGGCAGCGGCTCACGGCTCCGGCTGGAGGAGGATCGAGACCAAGGAACTGGACGACCCACGGTATGCACTCAACCCGCGCTCGCGCTGCTACTTCTGCAAGCTCGAGGTCTACGGTGCGCTTGCGGCGATCGCGCGGCAGGAGGGCTACGCCTGGGTCGTGGACGGCACGAACGCCTCGGATCGGGCCCGAACCGACCGGCCAGGCATGACCGCGGCCCGGGAGCTGCGGATCCGGTCGCCTCTCGCCGAGGCCGGCATCGAGAAAGGCGAGCTGCGGCTCTTCGCTAGGGCCCTCGGACTGCCGGATTGGGACCGTCCCGCTTCGGCCTGCCTGGCGAGCCGCGTCCCGTTCGGCGAGCGCATCACGGCCGAGCGGCTGCGCCGGGTCGAGGCCGCCGAGCTGGCCCTGCGCGCGCTCGGCTTCCGCCAGATTCGGGTACGCGATTTCGGCCCTCGGGCGAGGGTCGAGGTCGAAGCAGACGAGTTGGACGAACTCGACCGTGCGTCGGCGTTCGTTACGGCGCGACTGGCCGAATTGGGCTTCGAGAGCTGGACGCGCGAGGCGTACGCCGGGACCGGCGCGGGCGACGGGCCTGGAGGCCGTACTCCAGTTCGACCGGCCTGACGTGGCCGGAGGCCCCGAGACCGAGCTGGAGCGGCTGCTGGCCGGTGTCGCCGCTGGAACCGTTGACGTGCCCGCGGCCGTCGAGTCGCTGCGCCGGCTCCCCTTCAGCGACCTGGGTTTCGCCCGCGTGGATCACCACCGCGGCCTGCGGCAGGGCATGATCGAATTCGTCTACGCGCCGGGCAAGTCTCGCGAGCAACTCCTCGCCATCGCGACGGCTCAGCTCGACCGCGACGAGATGAGCGTCGTCCTGACCCGCATCTCCCCGGACGACGCCGCGGCCATCGGCGCGCTCGCGGACGATCGAGGCCTGACCACGTTATGGCGAGAACGCGCACGTCTCCTTGCCATCCCTCGCGCCATCCCGCCGTCTCGCGGCCGTCTGCTGATACTGACCGCGGGCACGTCCGACCTGCCCGTCGCCGAGGAGGCGGAACTCGTGGCGACGCTCCTCGGGACGACCGTGAAACTCGTCGCGGACGTCGGCGTGGCCGGCCTGCACCGCCTTCTCGCCGAGTTGCCCGAGATCGAGGAGGCCGACGCGATCGTCGTGCTCGCCGGGATGGACGGGGCGCTGCCGAGCGTTGTCGGAGGACTCGCGCGCGTCCCGGTCATCGCCTGCCCCACGAGCGTCGGTTACGGGGCCTCGTTTGGCGGCCTGAGCGCGTTGCTCGCGATGCTTTCGTCCTGCGCCCCGGGCGTGGCCGTCGTGAACGTGGACGACGGCGTGGGTGCGGGGACGATCGGCGCTCTCATCGCCCGAGGGCGCAACCCGGCCTGACGTGCCGTTCGCGCGTGCCGGCAACGTGCCTCAGATCGACATCGCCAGGAAGCCGCCGTCCACGGTCACGAGCGAGCCGGTCACAAAGCCCGACGCCCGCTCGGACGCCAGCCAGATGGCCGCCCCGATGAGTTCTTCGGGTTCGCCCAGACGCCCGGCAGGAGTATGCCGCAGGATCGCCTCCATGCGGCTTTCGTCGAGGAGTTTGCGGTTCTGTTCGGCCGGGAAGAAGCCCGGTACGAGGGCGTTGACCCGGATCCGATGAGGGGCTAGCTCGCGCGCGAGGTAGCGAGTCAGGATATTCACCCCGGCCTTCGAAACCGAGTAAGTCAGGACGCGCGAGAGCGGGATCTCCGACGACGCCGACGAGATGTTGATGATCGTTCCGCCCTGCCCGCGCTCGACCATCGCCAGCCCGAAGATCTGGCAGGCGAACAGGTACGAGGTCAGGTTCGTGTCCAGGATGCGGTGCCACTCCTCGGCCTCGAGCTCGAAGAACGGCGTCGAGCTGTTGATGCCCGGAGCGTTGAGGAGGATGTCGACGGGTCCGAGCCGAGTCACTGCCTCCTTGTGAGCCGCCTCGATCGACGCGCGATCCGTCGCGTCGAGGACGAACGCCGCCGCCTCGACGCCGCGCTCCGTCAATGCGGCGACCCGCGCGTCGGCGCGCTCCTGCGAGCGGTCCATGACCGCGACCTTGGCCCCGGCCGCGCCGAACCCGTCGCACAGGGCCCCGCCCAGGACGCCGGCTCCACCGATGACCGCGGCGACCCGGCCTGTCAGGTCGAACAGCTGCGTTCCAGCCGGTTCGGGTGATCGTTCGCCGCTCATTACGCGCCTCCTCCGGCGCCTGCGCCGGCTGCCCGCGCCGCCTGACCGGGCCGACCCGTGAATGGCCGGAGGTGGCGGCTGATGTGGTCCGCGAGGTTCGCCCAGTACGCCTCGCGATGCGTCCAGATCGACGCCCTCAGTTCCTTGCCGAGCTCCTCGGAACCGCCCACGCCGTCGCCGTGAAGGGCGGCGCCATAGGTGACATGGAGGATCTCCCGGGCGTCAGGTTCCTGGAGGAGCGCGGCCAGGGCCTGCCCCGAGAGCCCCTCCTCAGGGAGAGCGCCGGGCACCGCGGCCGAGACGTGGTAGCTGGCCCGTGCCCCCGAATATGCTTCGAGGGCAACCTGCCAGACGCGCCTCATGAGCTCAGGCTCGGCGGCGGCGATCGTGGCGAGGGCGACGAGATAGCTCGTCCCGGATGTCTTGAGGTGGACGGCGCCGCGTGTCGCTCGAGCCGCCCCTTCGTAGATCGAGAACTTGTCCGAGCCGGAGTGGATGCTGAGCTTGTATCCGCCGAAACGGCGAGCGATGGCGGCATGGATCTCGACGTCCGCCTCGAACTCCGCCCGATCCCCGAGGTAGTCGATGCCCTTTTCGAAGCGGCCCACGAAGCGCGGCGCGAAGCTCGCCCAGGTAACGCCGAGCCGCTGCAGCTCCGTGGCCAGGTAGACGTGGTCGATCGGCGTCGTCCGGTAGGCGATCTCGTCGACCGCGACCTCGAACTCGAACGCGTCGAGGCCCAGCGTGGAGACCAGGTGGCGGTGCATCCTCGCGACGTGGACGGCGGCGGCACCGAAGCGCGCGGCTGCGGCACGGAGCGCCGCGGGAGGTAGCTGGAGCGATCCCGAATCCAGATCCAGGTGGGCGGGATACCGTGACTCGAACGCCCTGGCGTTGTCCTCCAGCGCGCTCCAAGGCACGTCCGCATAGGCCGCATCGATCGCGTCGGCGGGCGCGTCCGCGGGCAGGTCGGGCACGAGCTCGATCGGATCTGCCGTGAACATGGTGCAGCCCGCGTGCACGCCGGCGTCTATGTCCGCGATCGTCTTGAGGTGGTCGGCGTCCGCCCCGTACCCGCTGCGCCATCCCGAGGCGAGAGCCCCGAACGTGGCCGCGTCGACGACATCCTGGAACGAGCGCCCGGTGCGGCCGAGCTCGCGAGCCGACTGCTGTGCCAGGACGGGGAAGATCCCGGGATTCGCCCGGAACGCGGCAACGTGGCCCGGCGTCGCGATCCCGAGCCGATCGCCCACGCCCGCCGACGTCGTTCTTCCAATGAGCTGGGGCCGTAGCCAGGGGACGGCTGCGCGCAGCGCCGCGGCCTGGTCGTGGCCCGCCGGCGCGCGGACCAGCGCCCCGCCATCCGCCTCAGTCGCCTTGCCGGCGAGCCCAGGGGGTAGAGACGCGCCCGGGGCCGCCCAGGCCACGACTTCCCACCCGGCCGGACCCGGAACGAGCCCGACTGCCGTTTCGCCCAGAACAGCGATCGACGCCTCGACCACGCCCGCGCGCCGGAGAAGCGCAGCGGCGTCTTCGGAGTCCACGGTCAGGACCCCTGGACCCAGGCGTGTGCCTGATCGAAGTGGGGGATCATCTGACGGCCTTCGCCGGCCATTACCCACAGGTAGTAGAGCGAGTAGCCCGGCGCGGCAACGACGGGGTGGTAGCCGGTCTCGATGAGGGCGACGTCGTTGTCACGGACGATGAACGCCTCGTTGACTCCGTCCTCGTAGTGGACCTGGACGCCGAACCCGCCTGCTGGACTCACCTTGAAGAGATAGACCTCTTCGAGCCTGACCTCTTCGGGCGGTGCCTGCCGGTCGTGCTTATGGGGCGGATAGGACGACCAGTTCCCGGGCGGGTTGATCGTCTCGCCGATCAGGATCCGGCCCGCGGCGTGTTCGGGGCCGAGGATCGTTCGGACGCTCCGTGCCCAGTTGCCCTTGCCGACCTCTCCCAGCCGCTGCTCGTCCGGCCCGATGATGCGTGTCTGTGCCGGCGTGCCGTCGCCTATCGGGGCCGTGGCGATGGCCAGCTGGGCCGCAGTCTTCGCGGTCAGCCGCAGTAACGTCCCGGGAGCCGCGTACACGGCGTACCCGGGGCCTTCGAAGACATTGGTCCGACCGCCTGCCTCACCGAGCGATCGGCCGTCCGCTTCCACCTGAACGACTCCGCCGAGGACGACGACTACGGTCTCGCGCTCGCGCAGTTCCTCCAGCGTCTCGCCTGCGCCGAGATCCGCGAGCTCCAGGACGATGAGGCCGCCTTTGCGGTCCGGGGTAACGACGGAAACAGTCATTGCTCTCCTTTTTGGGGCCGGGGCAGCACCGTCTGGAGCCGCCTGAGCACCTGAGCGGTCGAACCTGTCTAGTCAGCGACCCTTGTCACGAGCTGGGTCGGGTTCACGAACCGAAGGGCGACGACCAGCAGCACGAGCATGGAGGACGTGTAGATCAACGCCATCGCGTCCACTTCCTGCGGCGCCCTGATGCCGGCACCGAAGACGGCGTCGTACAGCACCACGACCAGCGTAGTGCTGCTCGGGCCGGCCGTAAGGAACGTCAACTCGAACATGCCCACGGTCCGGACGAGGATCAGGATGCCGGCGGCCAGGATGCCGGGCAGGAGGAGCGGGCCGATCACGCGCACGAAGATGGTGAAGGTGCTCGCGCCGCACATTCGAGCCGCGGCCTCAATCTTCGGATCGATCTGCTCGATGAACGGGATCATGACCAGAACGACGAACGGGATCGCGGGCACGAGGTTTGCGAGGATCACGCCCTGCAGATTGCCCGCCAGCTGGAGCTTGTACATGAGCGTGGCCAGCGGGATGCCGTAGGTTATCGGCGGGATGAGGATCGGCAGAAGAAACAGCACCATGACCAGTTTCTTCCCGGGGAAGTTCCGTCGAGCCAGCGCGTACGCGGCCGGGACGCCGACTATGATCGAGAGAGCGACGACCGTGAGGGCCACCTGACCCGTCACGATCAGCACGTCGCTGAGGTTGAAGTCCGCCCAGGCCTCGCCGAACCAGTTGACGGTGAAGCCGTCCGGGATCCAGCCCCCGAACCACGTCTTCCCGAATGCGCTAAGGGCGACGGTCGCGATCAGGCCGGTCAGGTTGACGAAGAAGAATGCGACCGCGCCCCAGACGAGCCACCCGCCCAAGCTTCCAGGCCGCCATCGTGGCCGCCTGGCTTCGGGACTCGGGGCGGACCGGGGATTCACTGCGACGGCCATCAGCCCTTGCCTCCTGTGGCGCCCCGGTACATCCGGCCGCGCCAGGCCAGCACCACGGCGATCACGCCCAGCATCACCGCCGCCATGATCATGGAGATGGCCGAACCGAGCGAGTAGTCGAACTGCTCGAATGCCGCATGGTAGGCAGCGATCGATATCACGTGAGTGTCGCCGGTCGGGTTGCCGACCAGGTTCGCCGACGGGAAGACCGAGAACGCGAGAACGAATGTGAGGCAGAACGTGATCGCCAGACCCGGAGCCAGCAGCGGCAACGTTATGTGGCGGAAGCGTTGAGGCCAGCTGGCGCCCATCACGGCCGCCGCCTGCTCGAGGCTTGGGTCGATACCGGAGAGGTACGACAGCACGAGCAGGAACGCGAACGGGAAGCCGGTGATGACGAGTGAGAAGAAGACACCCCAGTAGTTGTGGACCAGCTGGAGCGGCTCACTCTGCAGGTTGAAGTCCACGAGGAACTTGTTCACCCAGCCGGCCGGGCCGAGGTACTCGATGAGTCCCTCCGCGGTGAGGACCGTGCCCAGGGTGATCGGAACGACGAGCAGCGTTGTGATCGTGCGCTTGCCGCGGAAGCGGCCACGCATCCGGTACGCGATAGGGACCGACACCAGCACGTTGAGGAGTGCCGGGGGCAGCGCCAGCCAGAGGGTGATCGCGATTGTTTCCCGCAGGTACGAGTCGTTGAAGAACGTCCGATAGCTCTCGAGCCAATCGCCTGTGGCCGGGCTGAAGGAGAGCTGCAGGCCGTACAGGAACGGGTAGATGAAGAGGGCCAGCAGAAACCCGACGCCGGGGATCAGCAGCAGGAGAGTGCGGTCGATGCCCCTGTCCGCCAGCCGGTGGCGCATAGAGGGTTGGCTGCCCCGTGCGGCCGAGAGTTGCCCGCTCGGCGTCGCCGCAGCCGTCATTGCCCGGCCTCGATCGGAGCCGCGGGCTCCTCGGCGGGGTAGACGAGGACTCGTTCCGGAGGCACGGATACCGTCGCGGTGTCGCCGGGCGCGAGGCGTTTCTCCGTTCGGAAGTAGATGGCACGGCCGTCGGCGAGGCGGGCCTCGACCAGCAACTCACGGCCGTGATACTCCACGACTTCCGCGGTCACTTCGATGCGATTCGGGGGTGGCCCGTCTACGACGATGTCTTCTGGCCGGATCGCCGCGATCGCGCGTGTCGTGCCCAAAGGTCCGAAGGTGCGACCCGATAGCTTCACGCCCTGGCCTGTGACGACGGCCTGATTGCCGGTCGCCTGCGCGACGTCCAGCTCGAGCATGTTCCTGTAGCCCATGAATCCGGCCACGTAGCGGTTTGCCGGATCGCCGTAGACGTCGTCGGGGATGCCTACCTGCTGGACGACGCCTTCCCGTAGCACGACCAACCGGTCGGCCATGGAGAGGGCCTCTTCCTGGTCGTGGGTGACGTAGATGGTCGTCAGGTGGAGGGTCTGGTGGAGTCGCCGGATCTCCGTGCGCATCGCCAGTCGGAGTTGGGCGTCGAGATTGGACAGGGGCTCGTCCATGAGGACGAGCGGTGGCTCGTAGACGATCGCCCTTGCGATCGCCACTCGCTGCTGTTGGCCGCCGGAGAGCTGCGGTGGCAGCTTGCCCGCGTGCTCCTCGAGACGGACGAGGTGCATGACTTCCTCGACCCGCCGCTTTCGCTCGACCTTGGATACCTTCCGCATCTTGAGGCCGAACGCGATGTTCTCCCGGACGGTCATGTGCGGGAAGAGGGCATAGTTCTGGAAGACCATGCCGAACCCGCGCCGCTCGGGCGGCAGACCGTCGATGCGCTTTCCGTCGAGCCAGATGCTGCCCGTAGTCAGAGGGAGGAGCCCGGCCAGGCAGTTGAGCGCCGTCGATTTGCCGCAGCCCGACGGTCCGAGGAGGGCGATGAACTCGCCTCCCCGGATCGTCAAGCTGAGATCGCGCAGGGCTGCCTGTTCGCCGAAGTTGCGTCCGATGCCATCGAGCCGCAGCTCCGAGAAGCGCTGTTCCTGCACTCTCAATTCCCTTCGCTTACTTGGTGCCGGACCTTCCGGCTACGTCTTGCTAGTGCTTTCCGATCTTCTTGTCCCAGAGGTCAAACGCCGTCACCTGCGCGTCTGCGGGCAGCGACGTGTGCTTCGGGTACTGGTCGATCCATGCTGCGTATTCGTCACGACCGTACTGCTTGATGATTGTTTGACTGTCCGCGGGCGCCATGTCAAGAGTCACGTTCTTGACCGCGGGGCCCGGGTAGAAATAGCCCTTGTCGTAGGCGATCGCCTGCTGGTCGGGCTTAAGCATCCAGCCGATGAGGGCCAGGTCCACTTTCAGGACGTCATCGGAGACGCCCTTCGGGATAACGGCGTATTGCGCGTCGGTTACCCAGTTCATTGGCTGAACGAGACCGACCTTGACGGTGTTCGGGACGGTGCCGAGGACGCGCGGGTTGATGTCCCAGCCCGTTGTCGTCATGAGCATGTCGACGGTCCCGTTGCCGAGGTCCTTCATCGTTGCAGTCGTACCGGTCTGGTAGACCTTGATGTACTGGCCGAGGTCCGCGAGATAGGCCCACGTCTTGTCCCAGCCGTTGACCGGATCAGTGGGATCCGAGTCGCCGAGGATGTACGGCAGAGCCATAAGCCAGGTCCGGCCCGGGCCCGAGTTGGCCGGGCGAGCGTACTCGAACCGGTTCGGGTGAGCCTTAGCCCAGGCGAGGATCTCGGCCGGGGTTGTCGGCGGGGTCGTCACTTTGTCGGGGTTGTACTCGATGAGCGGTCCCGACGGGTAGTAGACGATTTCGATGCCGTAGCCCTGCGCGAGGCCCTGCATGTCGGCGGCCGGCGCGAGGTAGTTGTCCATCAGGTTCGGGAAGTACGCCTGCTGGTCCGGGATGAGCTTGGTGAGCACGTCGGTCTTGATGCCGGCCGAAAGGCCGTCGGTGCCCGTCAGGGCGAGGTTGAATTGCGCTTGGCCACCGGCCTGCTGCGCCTGCAGCTTGCCGGCCAGCTCCGGTGCCGACGCCGTGGTGTAGGTGATGTCCTTCACCAGGCTCGGGTTGGCGGCCTTGAAGTTCTCGATCATCTGCTTGGTCAGCTGGAGGTTCCCGGCGACGTCGATGATATTGAGCGTCACGGGTGCCGAGACTGTGACGGGCGGCGCGGTGGCTACGGGCGTCGCGGCGGCCGAGGCGCCCGCTTCGGGCGTGGGGGTCGCGGCGGGCACGGGCGTCGGCGCCTGTGTTGGGGCCTGGGTGGGCGTCGCCGCGGACGAACCGCACGCCGAGACGACGATTCCGGCGACCAGGACGAGTCCCAGCCGGCGGCTCAACGAACCTAGTTGCATGAACGATCCTCCTATTTCCTGAACGTTCCTTCCGGTGTTCCCTGCGCAGGTTCCATCTGCGCGGCGCGCAGACCCGCTTCTGGGCCATGTCCTGGTGGCGGAGCCGTGGACGCGCGCACGATCAGCTGGGCATCGAGCATCTGCTCGTGCGTGCCTGCCGGATCGGAACGGGCGAGCTGTTCCAGCATCAACTCGATAGCGACCCGTCCGGCCAGTTCGTGCGGAAGCGCCACGGTCGTGAGATGGGGGGTGGCCATGCCCGCCATGGAGATGTTGTCGAATCCGACGACGCTGATCTCGTCGGGCACTTTGATGCCGCGATCGGCAAGCCTGCTGAGGACTCCGAGAGCCATCAGGTCGTTGTAGGCGATGACGGCGGACAGTTCCGCAGCCACGACAAGGTCGGCGGCAAGCTGCCCGGCCTCAAAGACGGGGGTGAACGGCCCAAACTCGACGACGTCGACCCCGCGGCTTCTCGATGCGGCCCGCAGCCCCCGCCGCCGCTCTCGGTTCGACCACGACTGGGCAGGTCCGGACAGGTATCCGATCCGCCTGTGCCCGAGCGCTGACAGATGCTCCACTGCCTGGCGCATCCCTCGCGCGCTATCGAGCAGGACCGCGGAGGCGCCGGGCACTCGGCGATTCATCATGACGAGCACCGTGTCCTGGCGCAGCTGCTGCAGCTCCGCCTCGGTCAGCCGGGACGAGCACAGGACCACGCCGTCCACCTGCTTCGCCATGGCACGGACCAGCTCGATCTCGAGCCGTGGGTTCTCCTCGGAGTCGGCCAGGAAGACGGCGCAATCGGCCTCTCGCGCACGCGCCTGGGCACCCTTGAGAATGGCCGGAAAGAATGGGTTCCCGAGGTCTGGGACGACGACGCCGATGTTGCCCGTCTTGCCGGTGGTCAGGCTGCGAGCCGCCCGGCTGGGGCGGTAGCGAAGTTCCTCCGCGACGGCCAGCACTCGCTGGAGGGTTTCGCGGCGCAGAAGGCCCGGCTCCGCGAAGGCTCGGGACACGGTGGCCACCGAGACGTTCGCCAGCTGAGCGACCTGGCGGATCGAAGGTGCGGAGTTGCCGTCGTTTCGGCCCAGCAAATCACGGTCGGAACCGGCCGCGGTAGTGACGTTCGGGTCGGGCATGAGCGCAGAATGAAACCGGTTGCAGAAAATGTCAACAAACTTCTATCATCACTCGAGTTGGCCGGCCAAAATGCCGCCTGCCGCCCGCCCCATTCGGAGGAGCGCGGTCAAGCCATGATCAGGAGACGGCCCCGGCGACGTATGGCAAACTCGACCCATCGCCGCCCTGGAGGAGGGTTTAGAAGTGGCCGGAACGGGCCGTTGCCTCTGGATCGACGCCTCTGCCGGCGCCGCGGGAGACATGTTGCTGGGCGCGCTGCTCGACTCCGGGGCGTCCGTCGAGTCGGTCAACGAACGCCTCGCGAACCTGGGCGTCGGCCCCCTCCACGTTTCTTTGAGCCAGGTTCGGCGGCACGGCTTCCGGGCGGCCAAGGCGGACGTGCCGGCGGGGGAGGACGGTGAAGAGGCGGCCGAGGCGGCCCCACGACCACTCCAGGAGATCCTGAAGCAGCTCCGCGAGGCCTCGCTGCCCGAGCCGGTTCGCGCGCTTTCCGAACGGGTCTTCTCGCTACTCGGCGAAGCAGAGGCGCGCGTCCACGGAACGTCGCCGCAGGAAACCCATCTCCACGAGGCCGGCGCCCTCGATGCGCTTGCCGACATCGTCGGCACGGCGGCGGCCCTCTACTCGCTCGGGCTGCTCGAGCCGCGCTGCCGGATCGTCGTCAGCCGAGTCGCCCTCGGTTCCGGTAGCGCTGAGACGGCCCACGGCACGCTGCCGGTTCCCGTCCCGGCCGCGCTCGAGATCCTCGGACGGGTCGGAGCGCCAGTTTCGGGCGGCATCGGTCGAGGGGCCACTGGCGCCGCCAATGGCGCCGCCGATGCCATGGGCGAGTTGTGCACGCCGACCGGGGCCGCGTTGCTGGCGGCCCTCGCCGACGAGTGGGGCGATCTGCCGGCCATGCGGGTCGAGGCCGTGGGGATAGGGGCGGGGACCGCCGATCCGCCCGGACGGCCGAACGTAATGCGCGTCGTTCTCGGGCGGGATGCCGCCGAGCGCGGCGCAGCCGGACCCGAAGCGGGAGGCTGGGGCGATGAGGAGATGCTCGCCGTCGAGACGACTGTCGACGATCTCGACCCGCGGCTCTGGCCGGACGTCCTGGACGCTCTGGTCCGCGCCGGATCGGTGGACGCATGGCTCAGTCCCGCGGTGATGCGCAAGGGCCGGCCCGGCCACGTCGTCACGGCCCTCGTCGGGCCGGCCGTCCTCGACGCCGTGACACGCGCGTTCTTCGACCATACGACCACGCTCGGCGTCCGGGTTCATTCGGTCGAACGGCGGGCGCTCGCCCGCGACGATGTCGTCGTCGAGGTCGACGGCTGCGAGGTCCACGTGAAGCGCGGCCTCCTCGACGGGTTGCCCGTGACGATGCAACCGGAATACTCGGACGCCGCCGCGGCCGCGGCTCGGCTCGGACTTCCCGTCCGGGCCGTCCTGGAGCGGGCCGCGGCAATCGCCCGCATGGGAGCGAAACCGGACGGAGGCGGTCGATGAATCCACTGGACGCGGCTCGAGGTGGAGGCGCACGGCGCCATCGGATCGCCGATATCCGAGCGACCACGGTCACGGTCCCGCTGCAGGCGCCGCTGCGCCATGCCGCCGGCGCCCACTGGGGCCGCTTCGTCCGAACGATCGTCGAGGTCGAGACCGAAAGTGGAATCGTCGGCCTGGGCGAGATGGGGGGCGGCGGTCAGAGCGCGCAGCTCACGGTGGAATCGCTCCGCCCCAAGCTCCTCGGCCACGACATCTTCGATACGACTGCCCTCTGGTTCAAGATCCTCAATCCAACCGCAGCGTTGTACGACAACCGGACCCAGATCCACGCCGCGCTGGAGTTCGCCTGCCTCGACGCGGCCGGGCAGGCCCTCGAGATCCCCGTATACGACCTGCTCGGCGGCAAGATGCGCGATGCCGTTCCCTTTGCCGGCTACCTCTTCTTCCGCTATCCGAACGAGCGAACCGGCGAGGGCGAGGTTCGCACCGTCGACCAGCTCGTCCAGCACGCCCTCGACCTGAAGGCGCGGCACGGATTCAGCACCCACAAGCTCAAGGCCGGGGTCTTCCCGCCGGACTACGAGCTTGCCTGCTTCCGCGCGCTGGCCGAGGCGTGCCCGGGCGACAACGTACGCATCGATCCGAACGCCTCATACAGCGTGCGGGACGCGATCCGCGTCGGACGAGCCATTGCGGACCTCCGCAACGACTATTACGAGGACCCCACCTGGGGCATGAATGGATTGCGCCAGGTCCGGCGGTTCGTAGACCTGCCGATCGCCACGAATACGGTCGTGACGAATCTCGAGCAGCTCTCGGCCAACGTCCGCGATCCGGCCGTGGACGTAGTCCTGCTCGACACGACGTTCTGGGGCGGCATCCGGCCGGCTCTCAAGGCGGCGGGCGTGTGCGAGACGTTCCAGCTCGGTATCGGCGTCCATTCATCGGGAGAGCTCGGCATCCAGCTGGCGACGATGCTCCATTTCGGTGCCGCCCTGCCGTCGCTCGAGTTTGCGGCCGACGCCCACTATCACCACCTTGCCGACGACGTCATAGAGGGTGGGCCTCTCCCGTATCGCGACGGCGCGATCGCCGTCCCGGACGGCCCCGGGCTCGGTGTCCGCCTCGATCGCGAGAAGCTCGCCCGCTACGCGAGGTTGTACGAGGAGCTGGGCGGCTACCCGTACGACCGCGACCCGGGCCGGCCGGGCTGGTACGCCCGCGTTCCCAACGAGGAGTGGGCCGACCCGCAGGATGGCTCCGTCCCAGCGGTCCTCGGTGGCGGAAAGGAGAGCCGGCCGTGAGCGCGAACGGGACATCCCATGACTCCGCACCGGGTTTCGCGGGTCGGCTCCGCGCCGCCGGAGTGGTCCCGGTCGTCGAGATCGAGGACGTGGGCTGCGCCGTTGCACTGGCTGCGGCGCTGGAGGCCGGCGGCCTTCCTGTCGTGGAGGTCACGTTCCGCACCGAGGCGGCGGCGGAGGCGCTCCGACGGATCGCCAGAGATGCACCGGGGGTATTCCTGATCGCGGGTACCGTGACCTCGACTCACCTGGCCGACGTGGCACGCGACGCCGGCGCCATGCTGCTGGTCGCACCCGGGCTCAACCCAACTGTCGTGGAGCACGCCGCTCGCATCGGCATCCCCATCCTGCCCGGCGTGCTTACGCCCACCGAAGTCGAGGTGGCTATGTCGCTGGGGCTGTCGGCCGTGAAGCTCTTCCCGATCGAACCGGTTGGCGGGGCTCGATACGTGCGAGCCCTGGCCGGCCCCTACCCGGCGATGCGGTGGAATCCCACGGGTGGGATCACGCGCGCCTCGTTGCCAGACTACCTGGGCATCGATTCCGTCCTTTCCTGCGGTGGCAGCTGGATTGCGCCGCGCGCAGACGTCGCGGCCGGACGTTTCGAGGAGATCGCGGCCAGGGCTGCTGCCGCGGCCGAGATCGTGCGGCAGGTTCGCGCCGCGCCCGCGACTGCCGCCCCGCCCCCAACGAAGGCGATGCCGGGAGCCGAGTCGTGAGCCCGCTTTCCATCCGTCCGGCCGCTGAGGTTCGCTGGGATTGCGTAGCGCTGGGCGAGGTGATGCTCCGTCTCGATCCCGGAGAGGATCGGACAAGCCGAGCTCGCTCATTCCGCGTGTGGGAAGGCGGCGGCGAGTACAACGTCGCCCGTGGGCTCAGCCGCGTCTTCGGGCTCCGCTCGGCGATCGTCACCGCGCTCGTCGACAACCCGGTCGGGCGCCTGGTCGAGGACCTCATGCTGGAAGGCGGTGTGGATCTCTCGCACCTCATCTGGAGGCCGTTCGACGGCGTCGGACGCCAAGCGCGGAACGGCCTCAACTTCACGGAGCGCGGTTTCGGCGTGAGGCCCGCGCTCGGCTGTTCGGATCGGGGCCACACGGCGATATCGCAGCTCCGGCCGGGCGACGTGGACTGGACGGCGCTCTTCGCGTCGCAAGGGGCCCGCTGGTTCCACACGGGCGGCATCTTTGCCGCGCTCTCGAGAACGACCCCGGACGTCGCGGCCGAAGCCATGACGGCGGCTCGGAGTCACGGCACAGTCGTGTCCTACGACCTGAACTACCGACCCTCGCTGTGGAGCGCGATCGGCGGCCGGCGCCGGGCTCAGAAGGTGAACCGCGAGCTGGTCGGGCTTGTCGACGTCCTGCTGGGAAACGAGGAGGACTTCACCGCGGCCCTCGGGTTCGAGGTCGAGGGCGTCGATGAGGCGCTCACCGCGCTCGATCCCGAGAGCTACGCCCGCATGGTCGAGCGTGTCGTGGCCGGTTTCCCAAATCTGAAGGTCGTCGCCACGACTCTTCGGACTGCCCGAACGGCGAGCCGGAACGACTGGGGAGCCCTCCTCTGGGCGGACGGCAAGCTGTACGAGGCTCCCGTTCGGAGCGATCTCGACATCCTGGATCGGGTCGGTGGCGGCGACTCGTTTGCCTCAGGGCTTGCGTATGCGTATCTCGCCGGGTTGGGACCCGGCGAGGCCGTCGAATGGGGTGCCGCGCACGGCGCTCTCGCGATGACCACGCCGGGCGACGCGAGCATGGCGACACGCGATGAAGTCGAGCGGCTCGTGAGGGGTGGCTCAGGCCGGGTCGTTCGTTAGGCTGGAGCACTCCACGGCCGGCCGGCGCGACGGGCGCGCCGTCGCCACCGTGCCATCATCGCTGGATGCGCGCAGACCCTCCGGCGGCAACCCGCTCGACCTCGGCCAGGGTGGCCATGCTCGTATCGCCGCTGTACGTCGTCGCCAGCGCCCCGTGGGCCCAGCCGAGTCGAACCGCGCGCTCGAGGGTCTCGCCCGCGAGCAGTCCATAGAAAAGGCCAGACGCGAAGGCGTCGCCGCCACCCACCCGATCGAGAACGTCCAGCTCGGCGCTGGGCGCGACCGCGACTTCGCCCTTGTGCCAGGCGACCGCGCTCCACTCGTGCCTGCTCGCGGAGCGGACATCGCGCAGAGTCGTGGCCACCAGTTGAATGTTCGGGTAGGCGGAGACGACCTGGTCGATCATCTCGAGGAACGGTTTCGGATCCAGAGTCGAGGCGCGGCCGACCTCCGGACCCTTGATGCCGAGGCCGAGCTGGAGGTCCTCCTCGTTCCCGACGAGCACGTCGACGTTCTCTACGATCCGGCGCATGATCGCCGGACCGTTGACTCCCGAGGCGTGCCAGAGCTTGGCGCGATAGTTCAGATCGAAGGAAACGACCGCTCCGCACGCCTTCGCGGCCTGCATCCCCTCGATGATGAGTTCTGGGGTGGTGGGTGAAAGCGCCGCGAAGATCCCACCTGAGTGGAACCAGCGGAGGCCCCCGGCCATTACGGCATTCCAGTCTATGTCGCCCGGCTCCATCAGAGCCGCGGCCTCGTTGGCGCGGTTGTAGAAGACGACCGGGGCGCGAATGCCAAAGCCGCGATCGCTGAAGACGGTGGCGATGTTCGGACCTCGGACGCCGTCGTGCGCGAATCGCCTGTAGAAGGATCGGACGCCCAGCGCCCGAACTCGTTCCGCGACGAGATCCCCGATCGGGTAATCGACCATGGCCGAGGCGATTCCGGTGCGGAGCCCGAAGCAGTCGGCCAGATTCGCCGCGACGTTGTACTCGCCCCCGCTGACGTGGATGGTGCACTGCGACGCCTTACGGAATGGCACGACGCCGGGGTCGAGGCGTATCACGAGCGCGCCCAGCGCTACGAAATCCAGTTCGGCGCCTCGGCTGGCCTCGAGGTTGTTCATGCGCGATCCTCCATTGGCCCGCGTCGGCCCGGCAGTCGACTGAGTCCTAGGATTTCTTCTCGAGATGCCCGCCGAATCCATAGCGCATCGCCGACAGCACCTTGTCGCCGAAATCGGCCTCGCCGCGTGACGTGAATCTCGAGTAGAGGGCCGTGGTGAGGACCGGCGCCGGCGCGGTGACGTCGATCGCCGCGATGCTCGTCCACCTGCCCTCGCCCGAGTCCGAGACGCGGCCGGCGAATTCGGCCAGGTCCGGACTGGCCGCCAAAGCCTGTGCCGTGAGATCAAGCAGCCACGAGGCAATGACGCTGCCGCGCCGCCACACTTCGGTCACGGCGGCCATGTCGAGTTCGTACTGGTACATCTTGGGATCGCGCAGCGGAGCGGTCTCGGCGTCGAGTTCTCGGGAGCCCAAACCGGCGCCTGCATGGCTCAGGATGTTGAGCCCTTCCGCGTAGGCGGCCATGAGTCCGTACTCGATGCCGTTGTGGACCATCTTCACGAAGTGGCCCGCTCCGCTGGGTCCGCAATGCAGATAACCGAGCTCGTCGCGACCGGGCTTGCCTTCGCGCCCCGGCGTGCGAGGCGCCGCCTCGAGTCCGGGCGCGAGCGCGACGAAGATCGGGTCGAGGTATTCGACGGCGTCGTGAGGCCCACCGATCATCAGGCAGTAGCCGCGCTCGCGGCCCCACACGCCGCCGCTCGTGCCGCAGTCGATGTAGTTGACGTGGTGCGGCGCAAGTTCGCCGGCTCGCCGGATGTCGTCCTGGTAGTAGGAGTTGCCGCCGTCGATCACGATGTCGTCCGGCGCCAGCAAGGGAACGAGTTGGCCCAGAGTCGCGTCCACCGATCCGGCCGGGACCATGAGCCAGAGCACTCGCGGCTTCTCGAGCTTGCCGACCAGGTCCGCGAGCGAGGTCGCTCCTTCCGAGATGCTGCCGTCGCTAACCAGGCCCTGAACCGTGGCCGCCGTGCGGGCGTAGCCGACAACCTCGTGCCCCGCGGCGATCCACCGGGTAGACATGTTGGCTCCCATTCGGCCCAAACCGACGAGCCCGATCTTCACGTTGCTCCTCCTTGCCGGTGGCGACATGGCAGCCTCTGGCTGCCGTCGGAAAGCGGCTTGAACCAGACCCAATGACATTTACTGTATCCGGTTTCAGTATACCGGTACGGGTTCGGTTGGCGTCCACGACCGTCCAATCCATGGGCCCGTCCGGGGCGCGTCTGCCGCAGCGGGAGCCCGTCCGGGTGTAAGGGCCGCGACGGACGTTTTCCAGTTCAAGCAGGACCGCGAGCCGGGTCTACGACACCCCGGCCGCCGCCACTGGCGACGTCGAAGTGGTGATCGGCAGCCTCACGAGGCCGGACGCCATCCGCGCCCCGTACGGGCCAATTGGGGCGGCGCCTACTCCGGATAGCGGTCCAGAACCTGGCCGATGGTCAACTGGCGATAGGGCTCGGGGATCTGGCTGGAGAACCGTCCCCAGATCTGCTGGATTGGCGTCGGAGCTTTGGTGCTGATAGCGTCGAGGGTCAGGCCGCGGATCGCAGGATTGTTGATTCCCGGCACGCGGCGCAGATTCGCGGCGGTCGAACGCAAGCGGGCGTCCACGGCTTTGACGGTTCGTGACGCCACCTCAGGCGAAGGTGCCGGAGCCGGGGCCGGTGCAGGAGCAGCGGCCGGAGTAGCTGCCGGTGCCGGAGCAGCTGCCGGTGCCGAGGCCTGAGCCGGAGCTGGGGCAGCAGGGGTTGGTGTGCCGGCCGGGGTCCGAGTCTTGGATTCCGTGGCGGCGTTCTTACCACCTGCGGAGCGCGAAGTGGACACTGCCGACTCCTTCACGGTCTGAAGGCCGGGCGCGTTCCCGTCCGACTCCTGCGTCAGCGACGACGGCAGATCCTCGCCGAGATGGTGGGCGAGACGTGATCGCCTGCCTGGTGGTTTGGTTGCCCCCGCGGGAACGACTGAGCCGATGAGCGATGCGATATCCAAGCCGGTCAGGCCCTTTATCGTGGCGCTGGCCTGGGCGACGGTCTCGGTCGTCGTTCGAACAACGTCGGTCGCGCCGTCGCTGGACAGGACGGTCAGCGAGCCGATGCTGGCCATAGGCTCGGCCGCGGCCCGAACGATGGCGGGCATGGCCTCCAGTATCGCCGTCAGCACGGCCGCCTGGTTGAAGCGCTCATATGCCTCGGCCTTGAGGGCGAGGGCTTCGGCAGCGGCCTGGCCCTTAGTGAGAGTCACCCGCGCCTCGGCCTCGCCGGCGAGCTGGAGGCGGCGCGCCTCTGCCTCGGCCATGGCGATCTTGGCTGCCCGATCGCCCTCGGCTCGCCTTACGGCCGCTTCAGCGTCGGCTTCGGCCGGCTTGATCGTCGCGGCGAGCAATTCCTTCTCGCGTCGCTGAGCTTCGAGAATGGCCAGCTCCGTCTGCTTGCGCACGACTTCCTGCTGAGCCTGGGCTTGAGCCAGGGGGCCGGACTGATCGGCGCGTGCCTTGGCGGCCGCGGTGACTTGCTCGGCCTCGGCCTGACGCAAGGAGACGTCTCGGGCGGCGTTGATCTTGATCTGCTCGGCTTCGGCTTGCTTGACAGCCGACTCCTGGTCGGCCAGGGCCTGGGCGATCTTGGCGTCGCGGGTGACGGGCGCGAGCTTCTGCAGGCCGAGCTGGACGATGTAGCCGGACTCGTCCTCGATCGACTGGATGGTGAAGGAGTCGATCTCGATGCCCGTCGTCGAGAGGTCGAGCTTGGCGTTGTCCTGGACCCGCTGGAGGAGCTTCTCTCGGTCCATGATCAGCTCTTCGATCGTCAGCGTGCCAACGATCGACCGCAGCGAGCCTTCCAGGACGTTCTTGACGATGTCGTCGATGTAGGCCGGGTTGGTGCCGAGGAAGCGCTCGGCCGCGTTTCGGATCGACTCGACGTCTCGGCCGATCTTGAAGGTGGCCACGCCTTCGACATGGACCTTGATGCCCTGGCAGGTGATCGCATCCGGCAGGATGACCTTGATCTGGCGGGCGGTCAGCTCGAGGCGGCCCACCCGGTTCAGCAGGGGCCACACCACGGTCCCGCCGCCGACGACAACCCGGATGCCCTGATCGCCCGGGGCCATCTGCCGGCCGGAAGAGTCGCGGACTTTCGCCCCCCTGGAACCCGCGACGATCAAGGCCTCGTTGGCGTTGGCGACGCGATAGCGGCTGGCCGCGAATGCGAGCAGCAGCACGAAGACCAGGACGGCGGCCAGAACGAGGAGCGCACCCGCCCCGCCGAAGGTCACCAGATCGGACATCAGAGAACCCCTTCTACGTCGCGATGGTTGCTAGGAGACTGTCGAGCCGCTGGAGGTCGCGACCGGCGACACGACGAGGATCGACCCGGCAACAGCGGTGACGATCACGGTCGTGCCCATGACGATGTCGGTGTCCGACGTCGCGGTCCGTTTTTGGCTGGTTCCGGCGAAGGTGACGACGATTTCGCCGTTTCGGCCTCTTGGAATGCCTACCACAACGCGGCCCGTCACCCCGACGAGGTCCGAGACGCTGTACGCCTCGGCTCCCTGGGACCGCGTCAGCAGGTTGAACATCCCATAAACCAGGAGCGCCCCCACGACACCTGCGCCGGCTCCGATGATGGAAGCGGGGGCTGAATCCAGGCCCATGACGGTCGTCCCGAAGAGCCCGCCGATGCCGAACATGGCCATGAAGCCCAGGGCGATCGGCGCGATTGACACGCCGCCCAGGTCGATGCCCATGTGGAGGCCGTCCAGGACACCGCTTACCACATCGTCCAGGAGGACCGTAACGAGCAGCAGCACAAGGGCCACGATCATGGCGACTGCGAAGACCAGGTTGCCGAGGTCGATGTGGACCATGATCCGGGTGCTCCCTTCCCCTCGCCGGCCTCTTTGCGCGCGGCGCTGGCCACCCGATTCTAGTGCGCCGCCGACCTCCGGTGGGCCGCAAACCGCATGATCGACGGCCCGTGCGCAGCCGGCCGGCGCGCCAGCGGCGTCGTGGCCTGCCAGGCGCCGAAACGGCATCATCGGCCGGCCGCAGGCCTGCGGCCGCGCGCCCGTAGCTCAGTGGATAGAGCATCTGACTTCGGATTGCCCGGACGTATGCTCTGTGCGCCACGAGGGGAATGGGCATGCAAGACGCGCAGGATCAGATGCTCTAAATGAGCGTGGTCTGGGTTGCCCTTCTCGGTTCTCCGGGACAGGAGGCCGGATTGTGCGCCTCGGCGTCCTCACTTCGGCTTCGAATGTGACGCTGGTCGTACCCAGCGTCTGTGGTCTCAGCGGGGGCTGCCGGTTGTCCCACGGACGCGCAGCGACGGCGTGATCACGATGCTGTGCGCGGGACGATTGGGGTCGCGGATTCGCTCCACGACCAGGTTCATCGCAGCGCGTCCGAGGGAGGCGCGCGGCGGCCGGACCGCGGTGAGCGGAGGCGTGAAGAGCTCAGCCACCTCGTCGTCGTAGGCAACGACGGACAGGTCTCCCGGGACGCTCAGGCCTCGGGTTTCGCATCGTTGCGTGATCGACGCCGCCGCCTGATCCGCGTGGACGAGCAGGGCGGTCGTGCCGATGGCGAGGCACCTGTCGAGGATGACGTCGACGGTCGCGCCCCACGAGGACTCTCGCGAGCTGGCTACGGTCTCGTCCACGACCTCGAGATCGTCGATCCCGAGCTCCTGGCGCGCCATCAACCAGCCTTGCCGGAGGTGGGGAGCCGTCGGGCTGTCGCCGCTGATGACGAGACCGATGCGACGGTGCCCCAGCTCGGCCAGGTGCCGCATGGCGATGGCGGCCCCCTGTGAGTGGTCGGAAACGACGGACTCGACGGTCGTATGGAACGGGCCGACGACGGCGGTCCGCTCCACCAGCACCACAGGCACTCCGCGCGTCGCAAGCGACTCGAGGGCCTCGGCGGAGTGCGCGGCGTTCATGTTTGGGGCGAGAATGAGCCCGGCGGCATGGGCGCGACTAAGCAGGTAGTCGATGTGGGGGAGGAGGTCGTCGGCCTCATACGACGAGCCCCGTAGAACGACGGTGAGCCCGTGCTTGGCGGCCTCCTGCTGAGCTCCATCGATTACGCCCGGCCAGTAATAGTCGAGCGAGGGAACCAGCATTCCGATCCGTCCTGAGCCCGCCTGCATTGGGTCCGAGTCGTTCAACGGCTCCGCGGAGCGCTCCTGGATCAATACGGCGCCGCCGTGGACTCGCCGGACGATCCCCTCCTCCTCGAGGCGGACGATGTCGCGGCGAATGGTGACGGGAGTGACTCCGGCGGATTCCGTCAGCTCGGAGACGCGGACAGCACCGTCTCTGCGAAGGAGCTCGAGGATCGCTTCTCGTCTCGTCTCGGCGAGCGGCCACGCCTTCGATCGAGCACTCATCTTCGGCCCCCACTACTCGCTGAACGGTCGGGATCGATCACATTTTGTCGTCGTAGCACAGAATACACGAAATCAGGGCTGGTGTTCGGATATGATCGTATGGTATCGCTCCTGGCGCCTATATGTTCGTATTGACAAAGCCGAACATATTGGTTGTAATACGAGCGGCCACAGCGTCACTCTGCCGCCACCGGGACCCACAAACAGAGGGAGCAACGAGGGTTTTGGCTCAGCTAGTTCATGAGCTTCTCGATCGTGGCCGTACGCGGGGGGGAACGCGGACGATGTCGGCTAGCGGCGCCCGTGCAACGGTCGCGGATACAGCCCGTTGTGGGCGATTGCGATGACGGTTACCGCCGCTCCGCGGCTCACGACCCGCGACCAGCTGCTCGAACGGGCTCAGGCGATGCTGAATGCCGCGATGGCCCGCGGGACCAGCGGCCACGCCCGCATCTACTTCGACGGACCGGTCGGCGGCTACGGCCGGGATATCGACGGCCTCGAGGGATTCGCACGCACCCTTCTCCTCGCGGGTTTCATCCTCAAGGGATCATCGGGTGTGCAGGGTCGCGACGCCGCCGAGTGGTACGCGCGGGGCCTTGCCACGGGCGTCGACCCCGACTCTCCGGAACGCTGGCCGCGACTCGACGAAGACCCCCAGGCGAAGGTCGAGGCCGCGTCGATCGCGCTGATCCTCGACATGACGCGCGAGTGGATTTGGGACGAACTCTCGGACAAGACCCGCCAGCGGATCATCGACTACCTCAGCCCCGCCGTCGGCGATCAGACGTATCCACGGATCAACTGGGTGTGGTTCCGCCTCATCGTTCAGACGTTCCTCAAGTCGGTCGGCGCGCCCTATTCGCCGGCAGACATGGAGGCCGACCTCGCCACCCACGACTCCTTCGCGCGCGCCAACGGATGGCTCGCGGACGGTGACGAACGGTCCTTCGACCACTACGCGGGGTGGGCGCTTCACCTCTATCCGACGCTCTGGGCTCGGATGCGCGGAGCGGAGCCGATGGCGGCCGCACGCGGGACCGTCGATCGCGACCGCCTCGACCGGTACCTGACCGACGCGGTCGCCCTCGTCGGCTCCGACGGCGCACCTCTCCTCGAGGGCCGCAGCCTCACCTACCGCTTCGCCGCCGCCGCCCCGTTCTGGATCGGGGCCATGGCCGGCGTGCCGAGCCATCGCCCCGGCGCACTCCGGCACGCCGCGCTCGCGATCATCGACCACTTCGCGGCGCGGGGCTCGCCCGACGAACAGGACGTCCTCACGATCGGCTGGCACCACCCCTGGCCCGCCCTGGCTCAGGCGTACTCGGGTCCCGGGTCACCGTACTGGGCGAGCAAGGGGATGCTCGGCCTCGCTCTCGATGCCGGTCATCCCGTATGGTCCGACGCCGAGGTTCCGCTCCCGGTCGAGCAGGGAGACGTCCTGCGCGAGGTACAGGCCCCAGGTTGGATCATCTCGGGTACGCGCGACGACGGGATCGTGCGCGTCATCAACCACGGTACCGATCACGCCCGCCCGGACGATCGCCGAGCCGACTCACCTCTGTACGCCCGCCTCGGCTACTCCACGTCGACGTCGCCCCTTCTCGACGAACGGAGCTGGCGAAGCCCGCTCGACCAGTCCGTGTGCCTTGTCGACGCGTGGGGCGACGCGACGCACCGTTCGGGGATGCTGGTCCACGAGCTGCGCGTCGACGGCCGGGGTGACGATGCCGTCGGTGTCGCCGTCTCCGAGTCGCGCGTTCGATGGGTCGTCGCGGACGAAGTTCAGCAACGTCACGGGTCGGGGTTCACCGGGCGCGCGGTCGAGGCGGGGACCATCACTGTCGTGTCGCTCGTTCGGGGGGCGTACGAGTTGCGCCTCGCCTGTGCCACGGATCTCACGGGCGCGGGCCGCGAGCGAGCGGTCGGTCTCAGGATCGCGGGCTGGCCGATCGCGGACGCCGGTCCGATCGTGGCGAACGTGATCCCAGCCCCACGGCCTGTAGCCGTGGCGAAGACGGATAGGCTCGTTTCGCGCGTCTACGCGTCGACGGCGGGCGCGACGGCGTCACTCACCTCGGTCTTCGAGGCGAGCCCGCTGGGTCGCACAGCGGTCGTTCCATGGGTTCTCAACCCCGTGCGGGCAGGAGCCTGGGTCGGCGCGATGGTCGAGCTCTCGGGCTTCGGGCCATGGGGCGGATCCGCGCCCGGCCTCGCGGCGGTGGCGTCCTTCGACGCCGAGTTTCAAGGGAACGAAGTGGCGGTGACATGGCCAGATGGCGTGCGCACCGTCACACAGTTCACACGGAGGTACCCAATCCCGGCTTCGGACGGGGGCGGGCGACAAGAGCCCGACCAATCGGGCCATGAGAGTACGAGGAGATGGACGGAATGAACCACAGACCCAAATGGGGAATCGCCCTCGCGGCCTTTGCCGTACTGGCGCTGGCGGGCTGCTCGAGCAGTGCGGCCACCCCCTCGCCGGAGGCGACGACGGCACCGACCGGCGCTGCCCCGACGGCGACCGAGGCGCCGACCCCGACGCCGGCTCCCGTCACCCTGACGATGGCGGGCTGGTCGCTCAGCCAGACGCCGGAATTCCAGACCCTTGCGGACGCGTTCCACGCGGCCAACCCGAGCATCACGATCAATGTGATCGAGTACAAGGCCGGAAACGACTACGACACCCAGATGATCGCGGACCTCGCCGCCGGATCGGCCCCCGATCTCTACATCCTCAAGAACCTGAAGAACTTCTACACGTACGAGGACGGCGGCCAGCTCATGGACGTGTCCGACGTCGCGTCGGGTCTGGACAGCCACACGAGCGGCCTGTCCTTCTACCAGGTCAACAGCAAGACCTACGCGATTCCGTACCGTCAGGATTCCTGGTTCCTGTTCTATGACAAGGACCTGTTCGACAAGGCCGGCGTTGCCTACCCGGACGGCAAGTGGACGTGGGACGACTACGCCGCAGCCGCCGACAAGATTCAGAAGGCCATGGGCGGCGGCGACGTGTACGCCGCGTACGAGCACGGCTGGCAGTCGACTGTCCAGGGTTTCGCGAACGCGCAGGCGCCCGGAGCCGACATCCTGAGCGGCAACTTCGACTACATGAAGTCGTTCTACGACCGCGCCATCAAGATGCAGGATTCCGGCGACCAGCCAAGCTACAACACCCTTACCACCAACAAGCTGACCTACCAGGCCCAGTGGGGCAAGCAGAAGGCCGCCATGCTCATTATGGGAAGCTGGAACATCTCCAGCTACCTCGCCAACATCAAGAGCGGCAACGCCACCGACTTCAAGTGGGGCATCGCCCCGGTCCCGCAACTGGATTCCAGCACGGTCAGCGACCCGGTGACCTTCGGTGACCCGACGGGTATCGGGATCAATCCGGCCATCGACGCCAGCAAGGTCGAGGCGGCCAAGAAGTTCCTGGCATTCGTCGGCGGTCAGGACGCGGCTGTGGCTCTCGCGGGTCTCGGTCTCGTCCCGGCCTACAGTTCCGACGCGGTGACCGCAGCCTTCGTGGGACTTCCGACGGACGACCTGTCGAAGTTCACGTTTGGCACGCACAAGACGATGCCGGAGAACCCGGTCTCGGCCAACACCGCGAAGGTCCAAGGCATCCTGGGCGACATGCACACGGCGATAATGTCGGAGAGCTCTTCCGTTAGCGATGCCATCTCCGCCGCCGAGGCTCGGTTCAAGGCCGAGGTCGGCAGCTAGGATAACTAGCAGGTTCCCTCCTCCCTGTTTGGTCCTGGTGCGCGGCGGCGACGCCGCGCACCAGGCCGGGCATCCTCGCTGGAGATGGGTCGATGACTGTCGCTTCTAGGGGCGGGATACGGGCTCGCAGGAGGAAGTCCGCGTTGCAGGGGTGGATGTTCATCCTCCCCAACTTCATCGGCTTCTCGATCCTGACCCTGGTGCCGGTTCTCATCCTCTTCTTCATGGCGTTCACCAGGTGGAACATCTTCGGTGGGTGGACGTGGATCGGCCTGGACAACTACGCACGGCTCATTGGCGACCCGAGCTTCCGGACGGCCCTGGTCAACACGGTCTACTACGCCGCGTTCCACATCCCCCTCACGCTGTTCGTGTCTCTCGGGCTGGCTCTACTGCTCAACACGAAGATGCGAGGGCTCGCGTTCTTCCGCACAGCCGCGTTCTTCCCCTACATCACGTCGATCGTCGCCGCAGCCGCGGCGTGGAACATGCTCTTCAGCCCCGACATCGGCGTCATTAACCAGGTGCTCAGATCCATCGGAATCGGCAATCCACCGGGCTGGACGACGTCGACGACGTGGGCGATGCCGGCCGTGATCATCGTGGGCACGTGGCGCGAGGCCGGCTACTACATGCTCCTGTTCCTGGCTGGTCTCCAGACGGTGCCGAGGGAACTGTATGAGGCGGCTCTGACGGACGGTGCCAACGCGTGGCAGCGGTTCATCCACATCACGCTTCCCCTGCTGCGCCCTACCACGTTCTTCGTCATGGTCATCCTGACGATCCAGAGCCTCAAGATCTTCGACATCGTACTTGTTCTGACGGGCGGAGGACCGGGCCAGTCGACCCTCGTCCTCTCGCAGTTCATCTACAACAAGGGTTTCGTAGACAACGACTTCGGCTACGGATCCAGTGCCGCCGTGGTGCTCTTCTTGATCGCCCTGGGCGCCACGGTCTTGCAGTACCTGGCCAACAAGCAGAGAGAAGCGTAATGACTGCGGACTCCACAGCCGCGCTGCCCGGGACGAGGCCACCGGGCCGGCCCAAGCGAAGGAAATCGCGCCTCTTCCGCCTGGGCCGCCTTCTCGGCTACCTCGCCCTCATCGCCGTGTCGGTCGCGATTCTCGTCCCGTTCATGTGGATGGTGATCTCCTCGCTCAAGCGGACGAATGACGTCTTCACGGTACCGATCCAGTGGATCCCGAACCCGGTCGAGTGGTCCAACTACGTCGACATCTTCGCCAAGGCGAACATGCTTACGTGGATCCAGAACACTCTCATCCTGTCAGTGGCGGTCACGTTCCTGCAGGTCTTTACCGGGAGCCTTGCTGCATATGGGTTCTCGAAGGGGCGTTTTCCCGGACGAGATGCACTGTTCCTCGCCTACATAGGAACGATCGCCGTGCCGTGGCAGGCGTACATGATCCCTCAGTTCATCCTGTTCTCGAAGCTTCACCTGTCGAACACCCTCTGGTCGATCATCGCCCTGCAGGCGTTCGGAGCATTCGGGGTGTTCCTGATGAAGTCGTTCTTCGACACGATTCCGAACGAGCTGACCGAGGCCGCGCGCATGGACGGGCTGTCCGAGTTCGGCATATACCGGAAGATCATGGTGCCGCTGTCGATCCCGGCGATCGCGAGCCTGAGTCTGCTGACATTTGTCACGACCTGGAACGACTACCTTGGCCCGCTGCTGTATCTGCGCGACCCGAAGATATGGACGATCCAGCTGGGTCTCCAATCGTTTGTCGGCCAGTACAACACGGAGTTCGCACTGATCATGGCGGGCGCGGTCATCTCCGTCCTTCCCATCGCGATCATCTTCGCCCTCGGCCAGCGGTACTTCATCGAGGGAATCGCGACGACCGGACTGAAGGGGTAGACGGATGCGTGGCTTCTACACGGCGTACATCCATATCGGTGGCATGGTCTACATGGCCTTCGTGGTGAACCTGTTGCTCACGGTCGCGAACTTGCCCCTCATCTTCCTCTTCGTCGCAACGGACGTGCGGACGACATGGCTCCTGATCCTGATGTTCACGCCCTTCCTCGCGGTCTCGCTGGCGGCGGTCTTCTCCGTGTTCGAACGTTTCTCGGCCGACGGCTCGGTCGAGGTCGCGCGCGGGTTTGTGCACGGCTTGGCCAGGTATGCCCGGCCCGCGGGCGGGACGGGAGCGATCGTGTCGATCGGGATCTTCATCCTGGCCGTGGACGTCATCGCGGTGTGGGGCAGCCCGTATGGCGCGGCAGCCATACCGCTGTTCGTGACGCTCATGGCGCTCCTCGTGTCGACCGCGTTGCATGTCCTCGTGGGCATCGTCGGCGGTGTCGAGGCCGGGAGCCCCCTGGCTATCTGGAAGGCCTGCCTCTACTTTTCCGTCCGACGTTGGTATCTGACCGTCATGTCGATGGTCGTGCTTTCGATCCTTGTGTCGCTCACGTACGCGATGCCGGCGTGGGGGGCAGGGCTTGCGGCGAGCCCGATCCTCTATATCGCGTGGACGAATAGCCGGCAGGCACTTCTGCCGATTGCCCCGACCACGGCCCGTGAGGCGGTGAACGCGTGAGCGGGAGCGGATTGACGGAACAAGCGGGCGCGGTGCCCGGCAGGCCAGATGCGGCGAAGGAGAGTCCCGCGGTGGGCCGCGAGCGCGGCTTGCTCACGCACGTGGGCGTCACCTCGGCCATCGCCGACGCTCTCACGACGATCGATGCCAACATGGCACGGTTCGAGACCGTGTTCCCAGATGACACCACCGTCGGCGGCACCTATCCCGTGCGAACGCGGCCCGGAACGCCCGATGGCTGCAACATCGGCTGGACGACGAGCTTCTGGCCGGGAATGCTGTGGCTCGCCCACCAGGTAACCGGGGAGGATCGGTACCGGGACGCGGCCGAGCGATTCGTTCCGAGTTTCGCGCGCCGCCTCGATGAGCGCGTGGATCTCGACACGCACGACCTGGGATTCCTCTACACGCTCGGGTGCGTAGTCCCCTGGCGTCTCACCGGCGACTCCGACGCGCGCGACGCGGCGCTCCGTGCGGCCGATCAGCTCATGGTTCGGTACCTTGAGCCAGTCGGCATCATCCAGGCGTGGGGAGACCTCCGGAAACCGGAGCAACGCGGCCGTACGATCATCGACAGCCTCATGAACACGCCGCTCCTGTACTGGGCGTCGGCCGAGACGGGCGACGCCCGATACGCCCTCGCGGCGGGCCGACACGCCCGGCGGCTGCGCGATCACATGCTGCGCGACGAGGGATCGACGTTCCACACGTTCTTCTGGGATCCGGAGAGCGGCGAGCCGCTGCGGGGCGCCACTGAGCAGGGGCATTCCGACAATTCTTGCTGGGCGCGCGGCCAGGCCTGGGCCATCTACGGATTCGCGATCAACTACCGGCTCTCGGGCGACGCGGCGCTGCTCGACGCCTCGCGGCGCTGCGCCGACTACTTCTTGCGCCACCTACCCGCGGACCGGGTTCCCTATTGGGATCTCGCGCTCGCCGACGGGGCGGGCGAGCCGCGCGACAGCTCGGCGGCGGCGATTGCGGCAACGGGTCTGATGGAGCTCGCCCAGATGCTCGACACCGCCGCCGCGGACCGGTATCGGCGTGAGGGGATCGGTATCCTCGACGCGTTGACGGCGGGATACGCCACCGGCGGCGCGACCGGAGGACGGGCGCTCATCGAGCGCGGCGTCTACGACGCGCCGAAGAACGTGGGCGTGAACGAGGGCAACCTCTGGGGCGACTACTTCTACCTCGAGTCCCTCGTGCGCATCGCACTGCCGGATTGGGCGTCGTTCTGGTGAGGGGGCGGCGGGGCGGAGCAGCACGATGCGATTGGTGACGTTCAGCGATGGCGCGGGCGCTCGAGCGGGCGCGCTCGTCGACGATGGCGCTCGTCTCGTCGACCTTCATGCGGCGGACCCAGACCTCCCCTCCTCGGTCATCGACGTGTTGCGCGGCGGTCTGGAGACGATGGCGAGGGCGCGCGCGGTGTCGGACGAACCGAGCCGTCCGGACCTCCTCGAGCGGGGCGCGGTCCGCCTTCACGCGCCGATTCCTGTGCCAGGTAAGTTCCTCTGCATCGGGTACAACTATCGCGGCCACGGCGCGGACTCGGACGCGGACATCCCCGAGTATCCGGATGTCTTCGCCAAGACCCAGAACACGGTCATCGGCACCGACGACGCCATCCGCCTGCCGCGAGTCTCCCAGTCGATCGACTACGAGGGGGAACTCGGCGTCGTCATCGGCGCGACCGCGGCGGCGGTCTCCGTGGCGGATGCGCTCGAGCACGTCGCCGGCTACACGATCGTCAATGACGTCTCCGCCCGCGACGTCCAGAAGCGCGGTAGCCAGTGGGTGCTCGGGAAGTCGTTCGACACCTTTGGCCCGATGGGTCCCGCGCTCGTGACCGCGGACGAGATCCCCGACCCTCAGGCGCTCGAGATCACCGTTCGATGCAACGAAACCGTGACCGTGCGATCGACAACCGCGGACATGATCTTCAGCGTCGCGTACCTCGTCTCGTATCTCAGTTCTGTCATCACGCTCGAGCCAGGGGACGTCATCGCGACCGGGACGCCGGGCAAGATCCCCGAGATCGGCGCGCTCGGCCGTTTCATGCAGGCAGGCGACATCGTCGCCGTCACTTACGGCGCAGTAGGGACGCTCGTCAACCGAGTAGAAGGGCCGCGCGGATGACGGAAGCTGCCGCAGCACGACTGGTCCGAGATCGCCGCGAGCCTCCAAGAAAGGGAAAACCATGAAGTACCACTGCTACCTGGGCGCCGAGAGCGGCGTCAACGCCCTGCCGTTCAACCCGTGCGAACTCCTGGACTTCCAGACACTGCGACTCGCCAAAGGCCAGTCCTACGCCGGCGCCTCGGGCGGCCGCGAGATCCTTGCGGTGGTTCTCGGTGGCGTCGCCAATGTCACGGTCGGCTCCGCCTCGTTCGAGAAGGTAGGCGGCCGTGCCAACGTCTTCGCGGGCAAACCGCATTCGGTCTACATTCCCGCGGGCGCCGACTACACGATCACCGCCTTGACTAATCTCGAAGTCGCGATGCCGTCCGCGCCGTCCGATCTCGTTACCGAGCCGTACGTGATCCGGCCGGACCAGGTGGCGACCGGCCGATGGGGAGCCGCCAACTTCTCGCGCAGCTTCCACCAGATCCTCACCGAAATCGCCCAGCCTGACCTCCCTGCGCGGCGCCTGATCGTCGGCGAGACCTATACGCCGTCGGGTAACTGGAGCACGTACCCGCCCCATCGCCACTCGAACGACGCGCTTCCTGGCGAGGCACGCCACGAGGAGATGTATTACTTCCGGGTGAACCCGGCCGACGGATTCGGCCTCTGCCGCATGTATACCGACGACGGGTTCGAGGAGAACTTCACCATCCGCGAGCACGGGATGCACATGATGCCGTCGGGCTACCACACGATCGTGAGCGCCCCCGGCTACATGACCTACTTCCTGTGGGTCCTGGCCGGGGAGCATCGCACCCAGGGTGCGGTCGAGGACGCGAAGGTCGGCTGGGTCAGCCGCACCGTGCCCATGCTTCGAGAGCTCGGACACTAGGAGCCGGCGATGATCCTCGACTCCTTTTCCCTGCGAGGCAAGAAGGCCCTCGTCACTGGTGCCGGTCGCGGAATTGGCAGGAGCTACGCCCTCGCGCTCGCCGAGGCGGGCGCCGACGTCGCCGTCCTCGACCGCGCCGGCGCGGCCGGGACGGCCGCCGAGATCGCCGCACTGGGTCGGACGTCTCTTTCGCTCGAGATAGATCTGCTGGAGTGCGGACCGAACGAGCTCGACGATGCCGTCCAGCAGGTCGTGGAGGTCCTGGGTGGGATCGACATCCTCGTCAACAACGCCGGGATCATCCGGCGGGCGCCGGCGGTCGAGCACTCCGCCGAGGATTGGAGCGACGTCCTCCAGATCAACCTCACGGCCGTCTTCTACCTGTCTCAGGCCGCGGGCAAACGGATGCTCGCCGCCGGGCGAGGATCGATCATCAATGTCGCCTCGATGCTGTCGTTCCAGGGCGGCATCAACGTCCCGTCCTACACGGCCAGCAAGCACGGGGTCGCGGGTGTAACCAGGGCACTCGCCAACGAGTGGGCCAATCGCGGCGTCACGGTCAACGCGATCGCGCCCGGGTACATTGCGACTGACAACACGGCACCACTCCGGGCAGACGAGAAGCGCTCCACGGAGATCCTCGGGCGCATCCCAGCAGCCAGATGGGGCACTCCCGAAGACCTCATGGGAGTCGTTGTGTTCCTTGCGTCGGACGCGGCTCGCTACGTCAACGGCGCGATCATCCCAGTGGACGGAGGGTGGCTTGCCCGGTAACGGCGACGTCCTCACGACGATCGGACGTCATCGCCTCGTGCCGGTCGTCGTCCTCGACGACGCAATGGACGCGGGATCGCTCGCGCAGGCCCTCGTCGATGGGGGCCTGCCGGTCGCAGAGGTGACGTTCCGCACCGACGCGGCTCGGGAATCGATCGCGCGCATGGTGGCGCGCGGCGACATGCTCGTCGGCGCCGGAACGGTCCTCACGCCCGAGCAGGTGGACCTCGCAGTCGACGCCGGCGCGGCGTTCGTCGTCTCGCCCGGCCTGAGCCGGGCCGTGGTCGACCGATGCCGGGAACGGGGAGTGACGGCTTTGCCCGGGGCGGTCACCGCGACCGAGATCCAGGCGGCGCTGGAGATGGGGCTAACTACGCTCAAATTCTTCCCCGCGCGCGCCTCCGGCGGGGCGGAAGCCGTCAAAGCCCTCTCCGCGCCGTTCCGCGACATGAGGTTCGTGCCCACCGGCGGGATCGAAGCCGACAACTGTGCCGAGTACCTCCGGCTGCCAAGCGTTCTCGCCGTCGGAGGATCATGGATGGTGCCGCGAAAGGCGATCGCCGAACGGGACTTCGATCGCATTCGAGAACTGACGCTCGCCGCGGTCGCGACGGCCGCCGCGGACCCAGCGCGAGTGTGACCACGATGGAAGCACTCGATATCAAGCCGGCGGGAAAGGACCGCTACGACGCGGTCTCACTCGGCGAGGTCATGCTCCGTCTCGACCCCGGAGAGGCGCGCATCAGCAGCGCCCGGAGCTTCCGGGTGTGGGAGGGCGGCGGCGAGTACAACGTTGCCCGAGGGCTGAGCCGCGCGTTCGGCTTTCGCACGGCGATCGTGACCGCGCTCGTGGACAACCCGGTCGGCCGTCTCGTCGAGGACTGCGTTCTCAACGGCGGCGTCGACACCGCGTTCATCCGGTGGGTGCCATTCGACGGGATTGGTGAGAGCTCTCGAAACGGGCTGAACTTCACCGAACGCGGGTTCGGAGTCCGGGGCGCCGTCGGCGTGTCCGACCGCGGGCACACCGCTGCCTCGCAGATGACTCCGGAGGACGTCGACTGGGAGCACCTGTTCGGCGAGCTCGGCTCGCGCTGGTTCCACACGGGCGGCATCTTCGCCGCGCTCTCGGAATCGACCGCTCGGACGGTGATCGAAGCGGTGAAGACGGCCAAACGCCACGGAACGATCGTGTCGTATGACCTCAACTACCGTCCAAGCCTGTGGAAGGACAAGGGCGGAGTGGAGCGGGCCCGAGAGGTCAATCGCGAGATCGCCCCGTACATCGACGTGATGATCGGCAACGAGGAGGACTTCACGGCGTGCCTCGGCTTCGAGGTGCCCGGCCGCGATCCGAGCCTTGAGCGCGTCGAGGTGGACGCCTTCGCGGCGATGATCGACGAGGTCGCCCGGGCGTACCCCAACTTCGCGGTGATTGCCACGACCCTGCGCGCGGTCCGGTCGGCGACCTCGAACGATTGGGGCGCGATCGCCTGGTCGAGGCAGTCGGGGCTCGTGAAGGCGACCGAACGACCCGGCCTCGAGATCCTCGACCGCGTCGGCGGCGGCGACTCGTTCGCGTCCGGGCTCATCTGCGGGCTTCTCGATGGCGAGGATCTGGCGACGGCGGTGGAATGCGGCGCGGCACATGGGGCGCTCGCAATGACGACGCCGGGCGACACGACGATGGCGACGCGAGCGGAGGTCGTGAAGCTCGCGCGCGGCGGCGGGGCGCGCGTCGACCGCTAAGAGCTAGCACGAGTGCTCGAAGCGCTCGTCCCTCACGGCACCGCCGATACGACAAGCGTCAGTGCCCCTTCGAAGGCCGACTCACCGTTTCCGGCCCGCGGAGCCTCGACGGCGACGGTCAACCGCACGAGATGGTCGCCCCATACGCCTTCGAGAAGCGGATCGTCGAGAGCCCACATCTCGACCCGTATCTCGACCTCGGCCCCGTCCCACCGCAGCTCGACGGAGCGTCGGTCCGGACCCGAGGCCGCAGGGTGCACGACCGCGGACGACGGGCCGGTGATTACGACCTCGCCGTGCACGAGGTGATGGATCAGGACTCCGTCGTACGGAGTGGGGTCGACGCGCGGAAGGAGCCAGGCGTCCTTGACCTCGACGGAGGCGTCGGCCCGCCGAAGCCGCACAACGCGAGTCCAGCGCGATCCGCCGGGCAGCGGATAGGCCCGCGAGAGGTCGAACGTTGTCTCTGCGATCGAGCCGTCGTCACAGAACGCCGACGTTGCCGCGGCATCACGCCCGAGCGCTTGCTCGAGGCCCCAGGGCTCGGGGGTGGAGTGCCAACCGCTCTGCATCGCGCGAATCGAGTAGCGGTCGGGACCGAAAGTCTGAGCCGTATATGTCGGCTGCCCCGCGTCGACGAGCACGGGCATTCCGTCGACCGCCACGGTGAACGACCCCACGTCCTTGTGATTGTGGTGCTCGCCGTTGTGTCCCCCCTTCGCGGCCGCGACGATCCCGCGCTTCCCGTCACCGGCGCGGGCAACCATGAGACCGACGGACCCGAGCCAGAGAGACGGGGACGCGGCCACCGGCGCCTCTCCCCGGGCGGGAATCCATTCCGCGTCCGCCAGCGCGAGCAGCAGTCGCCCGAGCCCCACGGTCTCGCCCGCGGGCCCGAGCGCCGCCGCCTGCTCGCGCGCGTGGGCCACGGCCGCGTCTTCGCCGGCGATCCGGCCCCAGTGCGCCAGGGTCCGCCAGGGCACCGGATGCAAGAGCCGGGCCGGCGCGTCCGCGACGTTTACGTACCACGGCCCCGCCACGTGCATGCCGACCGGGAAGCGCACGAGCGCGGGGACGAAGCCGAGACCAGCCGCGTCAAGGCGTCCTCCCGTCGCGATCTCGAGCACCTCGAGGGCCTCGAGCGCGCGCGCTGCACCGTTCCACCAGTAGGCGTAGCCCTCGTCGATCGCGCCGTCCGCGGGAAGCGACGCGAGGTAGCGATCGATACCCTCGATCGACAGCGCCACGATGCGGGCTCGCATCGCCGGATCATCGGCGAGGGCGCATGCGGCGACGATGACGTTGCCATGGATCCACGGATTCCAGTTGTGGACGTCGCCGTTGAGCCCCAGCCAGTGCCAGTCGCGGCGCGAGAGGAACGGGTCGAACACCCTCTCGGCCGCCTCCGCACGGATCCGTTCGCGCAGGCCAGGGAAGCGGTCCTCGAGCGCGTGGCCGAGCGCGAGATCGACCCAGGCCAATTGGGCGGCGACCTCGCCCGCGCCGAGGTCGAGGAACGGCGACGCGATGTCGGGGAGCACGTGGCCCCGTCTAGATCTGACGTCGTCGTGCGCGGCCCAGCACCAGGAGCTCTGTTCACAGAACGCGATCACCCCGTCCGCGACTTCGTCGAGCCACGGGATGCACTCGTTGGTGTCACCGGCGGCAATCGCCATGACGGTGGCGCGCGTCAACCGCTCGTGACGCGCGCGGACCTTCGTCTCGTACGCGGTTCGGTCTCCATCGCGGAAATAACGTGAGTAGTCGGAGGCGCGGGCGTGGGGCCATGGCCGGACCAGGTCGGCGCGCGCCCGCTCGCGGAGTCCCGGAGCGATCTCCTGCAGCCTCTCCTGAGTGACTGAGGTTGCGGCGGCGGCGCCTATCCGCTCCGGGTCGAGGTACTTGGCCAGGGCTTTGGGCAAGATGGACTCGCCCCAGAGCCGCGCGAGCGGACCAGGCGGAGCATCTGTCGCGGGTTTGCTGGTCACGCTCGGTCCTCTCCACCTTGCGGTCGCCGAGCGCAGATCGACGTTCGCCGGCGGGTTCGATTATCGCCTCGCCCGATTCGACGGGCAAGCGAACGAACGCGCCGGCAGGGGTCGGCCCTACGACCGGTTGGACCGAATGGAGCCGACTCCAAGGCGGTAGCTCGTCGACCACCATCAAGCGGATCGACTTTGCGCATGCTGCCAATCAGATGCTGTACATGCTCTGTCCGGCTTGAGGGCGCCTGGGCCCCAATCAGATACTGGCCCCTATACTGCGTTTCGTCGCCCCGGGTAGCCTCGGCATCGAATCAGATGCTCTAGGTGAGCGTGGAACGGCGACGAACCGCGCGCCCGTAGCTCAGTGGATAGAGCATCTGACTTCGGATCAGAGGGTCGGGGGTTCGAATCCCTCCGGGCGCGCCACATTTCCTAGTGAAACAGCCCGTTTGTTCGAGGCCGAGGGGCACCGAACGGCATGTTCCGGCACGATTCGGCACCGAGATTGCTACATAGATTGCTACATTGACGGGTGTCGATATGCGGTCCGGAAGGGCTGGTCGGTGCCGCAATCTGCGGTCAGGCGCTCACGCGCCAGAGGCACGAAGGCCCGCCAGCTGGTCTGCTGACCTTTCCCTTGACCGGCCTGCTCCTTGGCGTGCCATCCGGATCGGTCAGCTCACGGAAGACCTTCACGACTCGCGGATTGGCCGTGTCCTCGTTGACTTGGACGAAGTACGAGTGACCATCGGCCAATACGGGTAATGCCTTCGTCGCGAAGATCGTGTCCACCTTGCCTTTGAACGGACTCGACGTAGAGATAACCTCGTACTTGAGCTTCCAGAGCTTCTGCTGACGCAGCCATTCGCACGTGACGATCCGGATTGAGAACCGCTGACCCAGCATTTGAACGCTGCCCCTGTAGCCAGATTTGTCCGTCCACTTCTTGCGAACGCTGACCACAGAGAGTGCCGGTTCCAGAGTGGATTTCGCGGAAACTTTCGCCATCTTGTCCACGGCGCGGTTGTGCAGATCTTTGGAGTGCCCCTGTACCCACTCGAAGTCGACTCGGCAACCTGCATTCCTGATCGCCCTAAGCAGCCGCTTCCAAAGCTCCACGTTGGCCACTGGCGTGCCAGCCCGGGTCATCCACCGTTGCTTCGGCCACGTGAACTTCGCCTGGTTCACGCTCCCCACGACGTATTGGGAATCTGCGTGAACGACGATCTTTGAGACTGAGGTCGCCAACCCTCGATCGCGGGCTTCCTCAAGGGCTTCGATGCAGGCCTCCAACTCCATCTGGTTGTTGGTCGCGGCTCTGTAGCCCGGATGCGAGGAATCAATGGTTTCCTCGCCGCCCTGAGGGTCGATCAGGAGGAACAGCATGCCGATGCCGCCACGTCTCGGCGACGGAAGCGAAGAGCCGTCCGTGTAGATATGTAGCGCGTTCTCGGCAAGCATCCCGCCCCCACCGATACCAGCTTGTTTTCGTCTCCCGCAGCTTACTTCGGTCCGTCGCCCGACCAAGGTGACTGCGAAAAGGAACATGAGAGCTCGCCGATGAGGTCTGTTAGCGCTGGGTCTCACAACGCGTAGCGAGGAATTCCGGGTTCTGTGGGCGGCCACGACGTCAGGTTCCACCGTTCCGGGACAAAGGTGCTTCACCACCCCCTCGTCGGCGATCTGACGCTCTCTTATGAGGTGCTCGAGCTGTCCGCCGATGCCGGGTTGGAGCTGAGCAACGACTCTGCGGCGCCGGGCAGTGAGACAGAGCGGGCGCTGGCGGAGCTGGCCGGCTGGAGCTCCGCCCGAGAGGAATTCGCCTCGGTCGAGGTCCTCGAGGAACGCTAGCCGCTGAGCGGATCGGCGTGACAGGCAAGCTGGCACGCGGGGAGACTATGGTCGTCATGCTCGCCGATCTGTGGGAGGTGATCCGTCGATGAAGCCAGCCAGCAACTTCGAGGCCTTCTGGCTCCCGGCCTTCGACAGCACAGCCGATCCCGACGAGGTGCTGGACGTGGGCTTCGATTGGCTCCGGCGCACCGAACGGGCGCAGGGTGTGCGAGGCGTCATCGCCATGCACTCGGCCTCGATGCGTCGCAACCGCCGGGCGATCGCAGCTGCACCGTGGGAGATCGTCTCCCCGCGTTCACGCGCGGGCTATCGGATCGGCGGCCCAGTTCTTGCGATCTGGCCGCCAGAGGACGTCCTTGAGATGGCGGAGCAAATGGCGACGCGGTCGTCGCTGTGCGTGATCCCTTGGGAGATGGCGGACGTAGCCGCTTGGATCGAGCGTACGGGAGCGAAGTGCCTCGTTGAAGGCTTCGACGCGCCGGTGCGAGCGATTTTGCCCGCTGACATCGAGGAGGAACTCCGGCATGTTGCCGCCTTCGGCGGCCACAACGGTTTTCTTGGCGGAGGCGAGAAGGAGGTAGCGATCCGAGCCTTCCACAGGATCGCCCGCCGTCGGGATGCTCCATCTCGCGAGGGGATCGAGGATTACTTTCGGTCCGGCGGCGAAGTGAACGCCGAAGGCGTCCGTCGCGCTGGCAAGTGGTACGAGGAAGTTCAGCAAGGCAAGCGACACCTCGACTACCGCCGCGAGGTCATCCGATAGTCCACCGACCTCAACGAGAGCGCGGTCTATCCTGCTGCCAGGGGGATTGAGACGAAGGGGATCAGGCGCCGCCTTGGCGTGTGACATCGTGGGTCAAGACCGATGGACACGGTCCGGGACTGCCAGCTGAGCGAGGCGCCTCGGGCCGTGGGCACGGACCGCTTGCCGGAGGAGGCCGACCAATGGCCGTTGATCAGATGTCCGCTAAAAAGGAGCCCTGGCGCCGGTTCGAGCTGAAGGTCGATCCCGATGGTCTCCTCGACCCAGCCGAGCGGCGGAGAAGGGCCAAGATCTCCTACCGCGCCTCGTTGCGCCGAGCCGCAGCGAAAGCGGCCCGGACCCGCGCCGCCAAGAAACGACGGCGACAAGCGGCTGTCGCGCGGGCCGCCGCTCGGCCTGTGACCGAAGAGGAGATCGCAGAGATGCGGCGGGAGCACGAGGAGTACGTCCGCGTCGTGACGCTGCTCCTCGCGGCTGAGCGAGGCTACCAGGGCATTGTGAAGCTCATGAAGACTCAGGCTCGGCAACGGCCTGCTTGCGTTCTCTGCCGTCGGCCATTCTTCTGGTGAGCGGCGCGAATCGCCGAAACCCGATCGACCCCGATCAGGATTGATGGGCGCGCTCCTTGGCGAGCACGGCCTCAACGGTCGTCCGTAGCTCCTTTGGCAGGTCGGCCAGGTCGCACACGTGACCGCCTTCCATCGGCTTGTGGCATACCCGACACCTTCGCACGGGGGCGTGAGGCAACGAGGCGGGCGGGGGCGGATTTCAGAATTGCTCGGATCTGAGTGATCTGCTCGGGCGAGAGGGGAGGCGGCGGACAGCAGCGGGAACAATGGATAGGACCGCCCCCGGCAGTCCACCTCGACCCGTGGCCCGGGTGCCTGAGCTGGAACTCATCCTCGATAGGTTTCATCCGCTCTCGGTAGGTCATCCAGGGCTCGCCATCGCACTGGAGTGTCTCCTCGCCCAGGAGCGGTCGGCCACAGCCCTGGCATGGGACGCCGCCCACCAGCTCCTCCCAGGTGAGTCGATCATCGTCGGACCAGACGACGCCAGGGAACGCCGGGACAGGCTGAACATCGAGGGCTTGGGGCCTTCGCGCCATTGCTGCGACTCGGGGGCGAGCGCCTCGGACCGTCGCTCGGCAGCCAAGTGCCGCAACGATCGGTCTCGCCATTCGGACCTCGTCAGGTTCGCCCGCCTTGAGTGCCTCGTCATGGCAGCGCTCGGCCTCGTATCGCTCGCGGTCCTCATGGCGCAGGCGCTCGCGGTAGCGTCGCGCGCCGAACTCGATACGGGCGAGCTTGGCCTGTGGCGTTGCCATAAGCCGAGCTCGGCTGGCGGTCAGGATCTCGGCCACCACCTTCGCTGCGCGTTCCTGAAGCGTTCCGCGACGGTCTGGCGTCAGCAGTCGATCAAGCTCGACCGCGATAGCGTCCAGGTCGGCTCGGTAGGCCTCCGCGCTGGCTCTGCCCTCGGTGAAATCGTCGACTGCACGACTTCGGAGGGCTATCAGAGCGGCAACCGTGATACCCATGTCCTCGACTCCTCAGCTTCAAGTCGCCTCGACAGGTCGGACCTGCAGGCGCTACTTAGTACGGTCGCGAAGCTGGTTTCGCCCAATGCCGTAGCGGGTGGGCAACCAGAAGCCCCGCGGGAACCAGTGAATCCCTGAGTCGTGAGTCCTGACTCGGTCGGCCCGCGTACCGTTCGTAGTCGCTGACTGCGGCCTCGAATGTCCTAACCGCGCACGTCGTAGCCAGCACGGAGACCGTGTCGCTTGACGTGATCTCTCGGGGACCCGGTTCGTCCACACGTCCGTCCGTTGGGACCTCGACATCGGCGAGCAGGAGGGTCCACTGCTTCCCGTGGGCAAAGGCGCTTGCTAGGCGGTAGACGGCTGCGCCTCCGAGACTCCCGGCGACTGCATAGTGATCACACAAATCGACGTAGCTCATCACTCGAAGCGACGGGATCATCGCGGCATCGCGTGCTGCGGTGAGCTCCGCCACCCTCTCTGCGCCAGTTCGCCCCTTCCGGCGGGGCAGCTTGTCGGCTCCTGACGTCGACTCCCAAGTTGCCCGCTCTTGGTAGTCGGCCAACTGAGCAGCGACCCCTCGCTGCACACGTGTGGCCGTTTCCTTAGTCGGGTCCAGCAGCCAGCGCGCCAGGCAAGACGTCTCGAGCGCGACACGGAGCAGGCTCATGTGAGCCCAAGCTGGGTGATACTTCGCCTTGGCGACGAGGTGGCGCCACGTCTCAAGATGATTGCCAGCCGCCCCCAACAACGCTGGAGCCAGTTCCCACACATATCGACCAAGCGGGTGCCGCCCATCCACGTCTGCGAGGGAACCTGGCTCCTTCTGATCAGCACGCACGATGGCCTGCTCTCGGACGCCAAGGTCGGGGACCTTCGAGAGTGCCCGCGTTAATTCGGCCGTGGCTTTGGAGTCCTGGGCAACGCGGTGGTTCATGGGCGCCATAGGCAACGCCTCAGCTACGAACTCATGGTAGCCAGCGGTGAGCCGCTACGCCCAGATGGTACGCAATATGGTACGCAACAGATCTTGCCTTGCCGGCGGGCGTGCGGTAGCGTCTGGTCATGACGCACGTGGTCGGATCCAGGGAGTTACGTCCCCGCCTCGGCGAGTACCTCGAACGAGCAAAGGACGGCGACGAGGTCGTCGTCCTCGTCCACGGGCAGCCGGCCGCGCTGCTCCGGGCGGTTCGGCCAGACGACGCCGGCGCGCTCGTACCCAGCCGCATGGTGCGCAACGAACTGCATGAGGCGATCCGCAAGGCCCGTGCCACGTCCTTTGTCGTGACCTGGCATGGGCGGATGTTCGCGGTGCTCGAGGCGCCGCCAGAGGGATTCGAAGTGCTGGAGGACGCATCGTGACCGTCAGCGGTGTTCTTCAGGCCATGGGGACGCGCGAGCTGCGCACCAACCTTCGGGCCGTCGTCGAGCGAGTGGAGCAAGGCTCTCCGGTCGTCATCCTCAAGGATGGCCAGCCGCTCGCAGTCATGATCCAGCACGAAGAGGCGGAGCGCTGGCGGCGGATCGAGGATTTGCTTGCCGCCCTCCACGCGATGAACGTCTACCCGGAGGCGCTCAACGATCCCGCCGAACTCGCGGATCTGGCCTCGCTGCAGACGCCCGACTACTCGACAATCCGAAAGCTCACCGCCGCGCCGCGCGCCATCCTGTCGCCCCTCCGGACGGTCGGCGTTTCCGACGCGCGTGCCGCCTTCGCGACCCTGATCGAGGAGGTCGCGGCTGGCCGCGTCCGAACGGTAGTCGCCCGCGGCCATCTCGCGGTCGCGATCATTCCCTCTTCTGAATACGACCGACTGCGCGCCCTCGCGCGAGCCGTCAGCTGGTTCCGCGGCGCCGGCCTGGATCTCGCGGCCGCGACGGAGCAGCAGGTCATCGACTTCGTCCGGACACGCCGCGAGCAGACCGGCGGTGCGCAGCAGAAGGCCGCGGGGTGATGTAGCCATGCTCGGTCGTCTCCGCGTCCCCGGACGACTCGCGATCTTCGCGGCCACTTCCGCCCTCTATCTACTTGCGGCTCATCCCGCGCTGGCTGCCGACTCCGTCCCTCCGGCCGCACAGAAGGCGCTCGCCCCGGTCGAGAACATGATCGGCGCGCTCGTGGCGATCACGATCGGCCTCGGCGTCGCGCTCTCGGGCGCGGTCATCGTCTGGGGCGGCATCGAGAAGACGCTCGCTGGCTCGAACGCGGACGCCGAGCATCGGGCCCAGAAGCGGATCGAGAACGGGATCCACGGCCTCGTCTGGATGTTCGCGGCCTCGGTCATCGTGGGCACGATCACGGCGCTCGCCGTCGCATACGGCCTGATAAGCCAGCCGTAGCGGGCGACTTCCTCATGGCTGCGTCCCTCAGCCTCCAGACGCGCGCTGCACACTTGATCGCGATCGAGCGCTTCAAGCCACGTCCACTGTCGCGCGCCGCACTCGTCCCGCTCGCCCTTGGCCTGATCGGTCTCGCCCTCTGGCTCGCGAGCCATCTCGCCAACCCTGCGACGGCAGCCCAGGCCCCAACGCCCGCAGCCCCTTCGCTGACGAGCACTTCGGGCCAGGGCGACATCCCGTTCATCGGCGATCCAATCCACGACCTCACGGTTTGGTACTCGAACATGGTCAGCGACGCGTGCCGAGCGGATCTCGACAACCTCAAGGGCCACTTCCTTACGCCGCTCGATCCGATGACCGACTCGACCGTCACCGACCTCTATGGTCGGATGCTCGTCCTCACGATCCCGCTCATCACCCTGGGCGGGCTGATCCTGGGCTACCTGATCATGGTGAGCCGGACCACCGGCGAGTCGACCTACACGGTCCGAGCGGTGACGCCCCGCTTCATCGTCGGGGCGACGCTCTCGGTCCTCGGGATATTCCTGGTCTCGACGCTCGCGCAGTTCGTCGCGGCAACCGACCTCGCGATGGTCCAGGTCTCCATCCCGGGCAACGCCGTGGGCGGACCCGACGCCTGGCCGGCGTCGGGCGGCGTGTTCCAGGTCCTCCAAAACGGAGGCTTCGACTCGCATGTGAACCAGGGACCGGGGAACTGGAACACCGGCGCGTGGCTCTCGGCGGGCCTGCTCTCGGCGGTGATCCTGACGTTCCTGCAGATGCTCGTCGGGGCGTTCGACGCCATCGAGCGCCTCCTCGTTCTGGTCGGGCCGATCGCTCTCGCCGCCTACGCGCTTCCCGCGACCGAACGGTTCACCAACGCCTGGCTCAAGCTCATGCTGGCCCTGCTCGCGGTCCGTTTCGCCTGGACGATCGCCTTTGTCCTCTTCTCTCGCTCCAGACCCTGCCCCACGTGCAGGCCGGCAACCCGCCAACGGTCGGCGACACGAACGCCATGCTCGGGCTCGCTGCCGCGTGCGCGCTTCTCATGCTCCTCCTCCCGTTCGGTGTCCTCCCGATCGTGCTTAAGGGTCCGGACCCATTGCGCGCGACATGAGCGAGGAGCACGACCTTGTCGAGGTGCCGGAGAACGCGATCCTCGACGACCCCATCGCGTTCGGATTGACGGCGCCTCAGCTCGGCCTTGCCGGCGCGGCAGCCGCAGTCGCATTCGTCCTCAACCTGCTGCCGATCTGGCTGCCGCTGCGCCTCATGCTGGCGGTGCTCGTTTCGGCTCCCATCTTTGGCGTCGCAGTGATCTCGATCCGTGGTCAGCCTGGATACCGCTGGCTGTTGCGCTTTGCGAGATTCGCACGCAGCGAGCGGCGCTGGTTCGTTCCGAGTGCCGCGACAGCAGACTCGACCACCGCGACATCCGACCCGTCGGAGGCGCTCGACCTACCGCAACGGCCAGCTACACCCAATAATGACCGCCCCGCTGCACTTTCCGTTCCGGAAGATGCCCCGGATACGGATCCCGCAGCGCTGCCTCCGGAGCGCGGCCCCATGTCGGACAAAGCGGTCCGCCTGCGACTCGTGGCGAGCGACACGGACGAACCACCGGGTTCGGACGAACGACCGCCAGGACCGGCGCTGCCCGACGGCTCCTCCCTCCCGCACCTGCTGCGTGGTCTCCGCCTCGTCTGCTTCCTCTCGTTCGCGGGTGGCGTCGGGAAGACGACGCTCGCAGTCGAGACCGCCTCGCTCGTCGGCACGGTCGGGCGATATGTGGCCGGCGACGGTTCCGAGGCCCCGGTCCGGGTCCTGCTCCTCGACGCCGCTCGGTTCGCGCCCGCGGCCGCCATTCGCCTCGGCGTGCCGCCCTCCGCGCTCGCATCGGCCTGGCGCCCGACGCCTGGCGCGAGCCCGACGCCGCCCGCCGGTTCCTGGTCAGAACGCGCCATGGCGTCGACGTCCTGACGCTTCCGCCGCATCCCCGCATGTCGGGTCGCGATGCGATCTTCGAAAGCCCCGACAACGAGTTCGGGGCTGCCGGGGCGCAGACACTGCTCGATGCTGCCCACGCGTCGGAGGTGGCTCTGGTGGTCGCAGATCTCGGCTCGGCGATCGACGAAGGCCACCGCTACCTGATCGAGCAGGCCGACCTGGTGTTAGGCGTGGTCCGCCCGACGACCGAATCGCTCGCCGACGCATATCGGCTGGCCGCGATGGTCCGCGGCCTCCACATGGGTCGCAAGCTCGCCCTGGTTGCGAACCAGGCGGACGACGACCGCGAGGCCGGCCAGATTGCGCGCGACGCGGGCCTCGATCTTGTCGCCGTGATCCCGCGCGACCCGGCGTTCAACCGTCGGCCACCTCCGGCGAACCCGCGTGGCGCAGAAGCCCGAACTCCGCGCGACCGGTACCCCTTGCCCGAATCGTGTGGCCCTTCTTCGTCGAGCCCAACGGCCACCACCGCGACGTCGGGCTGCTCCGAGGGCTTTCGCCGGAGGCCGCCGATGAGCCGCGAACCCGTTCCGGTCATGGCCGTGGGCCCGGCGATCTCGCCGGCGACAATCGGTCGAATCCGCCAGCAGCTCGTCGCCCGGGTGCCGGCGGAGATCCTCGATCCCTTCGGTCGCACAGCCGAAGACGAGCGGGTCCTTCGCGACGCGATCAAGGCGATCCTCGACGACCCGGAGCTTGAACTCTCGTCTACGCCGGCTCTGGTGGCGGCCGTCGAGGCGGCGGTCGTTGGACTCGGCGCGCTGCAGCCGCTCGTGTCCGATCCCGAGGTCTCCGACATCCTTGTCAACGGGCCGGACGCGGCGTTCGTCGAGCGGCGGGGGCGCCTGGAGTCGACGGATGTCCGGCTCGGCAGCTCGCGCGAGCTTATCGAGCGTCCGAGCGGATCGCGGCCCTGGCCGGGCGCGACTCTGGGTTGCCTACCGATCGTCGACGCGCGCATGGCGGACGGCTCGCGCGTGACGCTGTCATCCCTCCGGTCGGCGGACCGTATCTCGCGATACGCAAGTTCAACCGGCTCCGGCTCGACCTGCTCCCGGGCGGATGGCACGGACGGGACTGGGTCACCGAAGGCGGCCTTTCGATCGAGATGGCGGAGCCGCTGGCAAAGCTCGTCGGTGCCCGAGCGAACTTCCTGGTCGCGGGCGAGACCGGCGCCGGCAAGACCACGTTCGTGCGCTCGTTGACCGACCACTTCGATCCGAACGAGCGTGTCGGCGTCGTCGAGGACACGGCTGAGCTTGACCTCGACAACCCGAATCGCTTCGACCTTGAACGCTTCATCATCACGACATCGCCGCCGGCGACGCCGAGAACCGCCTCCTGGACGTCGGCGGTTCCGCGGCGAACGCGCTTCGGATGCGACCCGATCGGGCCGGTGGCGGGCCAGGTCGCTGCCCAAGGAGGCCTTCTACACGCTCCAGGCGCTCCACACTGGGCACGACGGATCGGCCACGACCGTCCATGCAAGCT
>CAWFBR010000005.1:0-108381 GCA_963814125.1 uncultured Chloroflexia bacterium | reverse complement strand
CTCGACTTGTACCTGTACACCGAGAACGACCCGGCCAACGACGTGGACCCGTCGGGCCACTGCATTGAGGCGGCCGCAGCCGGCACGCTGGTCGGGCCGGAAGGGAGTCTCGCGCTGGGTGCGGTCTGCGTCGCGGTCGTCACGAGCGACGTATGGATACCTCTCCTCGCTACGGGCGTCGCCACGCTCGCAGTCCTCCTTGGTCTGAAAGAGGGAGTCTCACCTTGGTGGCTTACGCTGCCGGCCGCTCAGCGGGCCGCGCCCGCCCCGGCTCCGGCGAGGCCGCTACCGACGCTCCCCCCAGTCGTCAAGCCTTACATTCCCGATCCTCCTGCTAATCTCGGACCGGACCCCGAGACTCGACCCGCTCCTCCGGGACCTCCCTGGAAGGGCTTTCCTCCGTCGGTCCGCAACGTCGGAAAGGCATTGTTGGGGGCGTTTGGATTGACGACCGTCGGCAACATGTTGTTCGGCGAAGAGTATCCGTCGAGCAAACCCAGTCCAACTCCCAGTCCGACGCCATCACCCAAGTCCAGTCCTGCGCCTTCTCCGTCACGGTCTCCATGGTTCGGGGGACGGCGGCAATGAACTGGCAACTGATCGTGCTGGTGATGGGCACCGTCGGAGCTCTGGCGTTTTCGTGGGGCGAGGACTGGGAGCTGCGCCGCGTTCATGCCCGTCGGAGAACCCGCGTGCTGGATGGGTTACGCGTAGCGACGCGCGTACGCGTTCGGGATTGCCGGTTTGGTCGTCGGATCTCAACCGGGACCTCCCTCGCTCGTGCTTGCGCCGCTCGGGCTGACGGTTGTCGGACTGGTGATCTTGCCAACGGCCTGGATTCTGCGAGCGGGTGGCTTGGAGCCGGCCTGGGAGATACGACGAACATTCGAAGCGGCTTGGCAGCTCCGGTTCCACGAAGGAATGCCCCTGTCGCCATCCACCGTCGCAGCATTGCGGAAGTTCAAGGTCCGCCTGGGCTCGCTCAGGACTCCCGAAATGTCCGAGTTGGTCGATCTCATGATCGCGGACATCGATGACTGGATCAAAGGTGGCTATTGGCCATTGGGCCAAGCGCTTAGACTCATTCGGCGTCACGAGATCGAGGTCGAGCTTCTTGGTCCCGAAGCCCCGCTAGCGCAGCGATCGCCCGAAGAGGCGACCTTCCTGTGGCACGTGTTTCGACTCTACGCTCGCATGCTGGATGCCGGCGCCGCGCCCCGGTCAGCAGAGGTGGACTGCGTCTTTCAGGGCTATCTCGACGGGCTCGATCAATTCCGACGTCCGGACACCCATGCGTTTATCGACGCCGTTCATGCTTCGGCACGGGCGTGGCTCGGGTCTGGACCGGAGGCTGGCCCGTGGCCACCTGCTTCCGGGATTGCCGGTTTCGCGCCTGGAATGGACACTCCCGCCAAGTCAGCTTTGGCCCAATCTCCACGTCCTCTGGGGCGCGGAACTCGATGAGAACGACCGCCGCGAGCTGGCCAATTCGTTGAGGAGGTCCGAGGATTCAGCTGCATGAATCGTCGGCGCCGCAGGCTCCGGAGCTCTCACCACCACCTACACCTATGACACCGAGAACCGCCTGACCGGTCTGGCCAGCGGCGGCCAGACCATCGGGCTCTACGCCTACGACGGCGCCGGCGACCGAGTCTCCAAGACCGCGGCCGGAGTCACCACCGCCTACACCCTCGATCTGGCCTCGGGCTTACCCCAGGTCCTGACCGAGACGGCAGGTTCGGCGGTTACCGCCTACGCCTACGCCGGCGGACCCCTCGAACTCGACCGCTCGGGGGCCACCAACTGGTATCTATCCGACACCCTGGGTTCGGTACGGCTGGTGACCGACTCCACCGGGGCCAGTCCCGCCACCTACGCCTACAGTGCCTTCGGCTCCACCCGTGCCTCTACAGGCACCCTCGCCAACGAGGTCCGCTTCAGCGGCGAGCGGACCGATACCGAGTCGGGCAGTGCGCCCCCCGACACCACGACTCCCTGGTCTCCCTTCCTCAACGGCCGGCGCCCGACCATTCCCTCAAGAACTATACTCTTGACGATAGATCGGTCTATGCCCAATAGTATGTCTCATGGGAAGAACAACGCGCGCCGTCTTCCCGGCGACTCAGCGGCAGGCGGCCGAACTCGGTGGCCGTCTGCGGCTCGCCAGACGACGGCGTGGCATCAGCATCGCGGACATGGGTGCACGCGTGGTCGCGTCGAGCCCGACCATCGCCCGCCTCGAGCACGGCGACCTTACTGTCAGCGCCGCGGTTCTCGCCCGATACCTGGAGGTCCTTGGACTCGCGTCCGACCTTGACCGCATCGCGGAGCACGACGAACCCGGTGCCCTCATTGCAGACGAGCGGCTCGGCCGCCCGCGCCGCCGCAAGTCTCGAGGCCTCGCCGATGAACTCTAGGCGTCAGGACCTCGTCGTCGTCCTTGACGCACCCGAGCTCGGGGAGACCCGCCCCGTCGGCGTACTGACCCGCTGGCCGGGCGCGATCCTGTCGGTCGCCTTCGGGTACGCGCGCTCCTGGCTCGACGATGTTGGTCGCAACTTCCCCATCGATCCGGCTCTGCCCTTGAGCGAGGCCCAGTACACGGTGCCGGGCCGCCGCGTGCCGGGCATCTTCGCCGACACCGCCCCGGACAAGTGGGGCGAGGCGCTCATGGTTCGTCGCGAGGGTCGCGACCTAGACGCCTGGGAGTTCATGGTGGGAGTCGCCGACGAGACCCGCATGGGGGCGCTGCGACTCCGGCGCGGGGTCGCGGGCCCGTTCATCGCCGATCGCGAGCCAGCCGTTCCGCCGTTCACTCGATTGCGAGAGCTGCAGGCAATGGCCCGTCGGTTCGAAGACGACCCTGACTCGATCACATCCAGCGAGATTGCCTTGCTCGTTGCGCCCGGCTCGTCCCTGGGTGGGGCTCGACCCAAGGCCAACTACGTCGCGCCCGACGGCAGCCTCTGGATCGCCAAGTTCCCGTCGAAGACCGACCGGCGTGACGTCGCTGCCTGGGAGCACGTGTACGCCAACCTGGCGCGGGCGGCCGGAATCGAGGTCGCCGAGACGGAGCTCGTCAGCGTCGTTGGGCCAATGCGCACGTTTGTGACCCGCCGTTTCGACCGAACGCCCGAGGGCCGGCGGCTCTACGCCTCCGCTGTGACGATGACTGGCCGGACGGACACGGTCGGCGCCGACTATATCGACATCGTCCAGGCGATCACCGACCACGTGGGGCCAGATCATGTCCGCGAGGACCTCGTGCAGCTCTACCGGCGGATGACCTTCAACGTGCTCGCGGGCAATCGCGACGATCACCTGCGCAACCATGGCTTCCTCCGCCATGCGGACGGGTGGCGACTCGCGCCGGCATTCGACATGAACCCGTCGCGAGAGATGCGCGAGCACGCGACCGCGGTCAACGGCAAGGTGGCCTCGCCAAGAGCGGGGGATGTGCTCGACGTCCGCTCCTTCTTCGGGTTGAGTGAAAAGTCGGCGAGGGCCGTCATCGCCGATGTGGCCGACGCCATGAGCGAATGGCGCTCGATGGCCAGCTCGGTCGGCATCGGCCGAGGGGAGCAGGATCAGGTCGCCGTCGCGCTCATCGCCCTACCGAGCGCGGCGACTCTCTGAACGGGAGGATGAACCTCAAGTCGCCCCTGCCGAGCTCGATCGCATGATCGTGTGGCGGCGAGGGCGACAGGGTCGAGGCGTACAATCCCTGAGTCTTGTCGTGGGCATTTGGAGAAGAGCCGATTCCAACGAGGGCATCGGACTCTTTCAAGTTCACGCGATGGGATCAAGACTCTCTACGGGGCGGGATCCAGACTCACCCCGGCATCGACGAAAACGGCGTCCTCGCGATGGCCGTTCCACGCACAAATCGACTCCCTCTGCTCGTCCCGACGGGAAGCGGACTTCGGATCAGAGGGTCGGGGGTCAGAGGGTCGGGGGTTCGAATCCCTCCGGGCGCGCCACACTAACCATCGATCGAACGGTCGCTGATGCGATCAGCGGCAGGTAGTCTGGGTGAGCCAGCCTCGCCTTCACGATCTCGTCGTCCCGGACCTTGACTTCCGCGAACAGGTTTGCCGCGATCTCGGCGCGCTCGGTAGGCGTGGCCTTGGACCACAGCGTTCCGAGTTCCGCTAAGAGGCGCGCCGCACGGACCAGCACAGCCTCGCTGTAGGACGGTTGTGCGGCTCCTCCATTGAGCGACGCGGTCAGGGCCCGCTTTCGGCCCACGTACTCGTCGCGCGTGATGTCGGCCTGCAGGAAGAGTTCCCGAAGGTTTGCGAGCTGGCGCTCGATTCGGGCCGTATCAACAGCGGGACGTTGGATCTGAGCTTCGCGACGCTGGAGCCGCTCGATGTCTGCCCGCCAGTCCGGCGGGATAACGAGAGAGGCCAGCCACGTCCCAACCTGGTCCTCGAGTTGACCTGAGCGCACTGCTCGCTGCTGGCATGCATGTCGCTCGCGCTGCGACGTGCATGCCATGTACAGCACCGGCACCGTCCGGCCGTGGGCCTCGCCGTATAGGTTCGCTCCGCAGCGGTCGCAGACGGCAAGCCGGCGGAACGGGTAGACGTTGTGAAGCTTGCCGCCGTTCGAGCCGCGGAACGACCGTGCCCTCACGGCGTTGATGGCCTGCCAGAGGCTCTCGTTCCAGATCGGTTCGTGCTCACCTTGTTTCCACTCGGTGTCGTGGAAGTTGTGAGCCTTACGCTCCTTGTCTGGACGTGGGTGCCAGCCGACCTGGCCGACATACACGGGGTTCGAGACGATCACCCGGATCGAGCTGCCCGAGAACGGTTCGCCCAGAGCGTTTCGATAGCCCAACAGGTTCATGTGGGCGGCCAGCGGACGAAATCCGAGGATTCCGCTCGCATAGGTTTCGCCGACAAGGCGGACAAGGTCGGCCCGCGTGTATGTCGAGCCGAACCCGATGCGAGGCTGAGGCTCTGTGTCGAGGACGAGCTTGCCAGTCTCGACGAGCTCGGAGCCGCCCTTGACCTTGTTGTAGACCGTCTCGTAGCTCATCCGATAGCCGATCGGGACAGTCCCGGACCACTTGCCGAGTTCGTACCGCTTCACGCGATACGCCTTCTGAACTTTCCCGCCGTGGAGAGTCAGGAACTCGTGCGAGAGAGCGGAGTGGACAGCCTGGCCAACCTGCTGGTCTGCGCTGCTGAGATCGTTCGTCTCGATGTAAACAACGATCACGCCCGCCTCGTGGAGCCGCTGCTCGTAGATCGCCGCCTCGCGGCGCTCCCGGGCGAACCGGCTGGTGTCGTAGACCAGGAGAACGTCGAAGGCGCCGGCTTCCGCGTCGGCGATCATTCGCTGGAACTGCGGCCGGCGCGACGCCTTCGAGCCGCTCACGAAGTCCGTGTAGAAGGCGCCGTCGAAACCCTCGGCGCCCGGGTCCGCGTTCTCCACCTCGGCAAGCTCCAGGCCCCACCGCGACGCGTATGCGTAGGCCGCGCTGCGTTGCACGATCGGCCCCGAATTCTCACCCTGCTTCTTGGTCGACTCGCGGACCAGGCCGCGCGCAACCAGGCCTCGGAGCTGCTCGGGGGCTCGCGGGAGCTGTCGCCTCAATGAGGACCTCCTGCCCTCGCGCCGTTGCTTGCCGCCGGCGAGGGCCTGCTAGGGCGGGACCGACTCGATGGTCGCCGCCGTTGCCTCTCGCCACGATAGACCAAAGCGGGCGGGGTTGCCGCTACCGAAGCCGATGCGTGCCCCCGAGACACGGCTACCGGGCCATCTTCGGGAAGCCCAACGCTCTCTTGGGCCGCCTCCCGGATGGCAACTGCGAGTGCGACTCGGGCGAGCACCGACATGAGTGGAAGCGCTTGCTCTCTCATCCGGACAGGGCCGGCGAACGGGCGCTTCCGCGGGTACCCGCTGCGACGGCCCGCTCAGCGGGACTCAGACCTGCCCCGGCGAAGTGGAAGTCTCGCCGGATTACGACCTGGCCACTGGCGGCACGAGCGCGAATCCGGCTGAGCCACGGATCCGCATTCGCTCGAAACTCCGCCCGGACGCTACGGAGGGCAGCGAACGTCACCGAGTAGCGACGAGCCTTGGTCAGGAAGTGGCCACGAAAGCCCAGGTTGTGAGCCCAGCGTGGATTGAGCCTCCAGGCCGATCGCATCAGAGCGCGAGCATGAGGAGAGAGGTCGGCTCGTTCGATCACGCCCTCTACTCGGATCCGTCGATCAAGACCACCGGCAATCTGTGCGTCCTTGGTGGCGTACTTGGCGAGGTAGCCCGCTACGCCGGCTCCGTGCCCGTCGCCTGCTTGCGGGCTCGCAGTTATCGGTCTCGTGTCGATCTGCTCACCCCAGCGGATCACCATCTCACGTCCACCGGGTCCCGCCACCGTGACCGCTACGCGCGCCGCGGTGCGGGCGACGGCCTCCGCTAGACGCTGCGCCGTCGCTCCGCCCGCCGGCGCGGTGTCGGGACCGCCGGGTCCGTCGAGTCGGATGACCGCATGGACGTGGACCGATCCACGGGCCTGGAACTCGGCGACCTTGGCATAGGCGACACGGACCTGGCGTCGCAGGGCTGCCACGCTCAGGCCGCCCAAGGCCGCGAGCTCGCGAGGCAGGTACGTGATCGTCCGCCGCCACAGGGCTCCGAGGTTCGCGTTCCATAGCGCCGCGGCTTCGTAGCCGTAGCAGTCGGGGCAGATGGCCTGGCCGACGAGCGGATCGCCATCTTCATGGCGAGCCGTGCAGCTTGTGGGAACGCCGTGCAAGCAAGCGCCGTCTCCGCCGGGATGACACGGGCGGACCTGATCCTCACTCACGACTCGCCGATGGACTGCTCCGAACGAGGGAGCGGTGAACGTCGCGAAGACGACCGGGTGCGAGGCCACGGATGTCGAGACACCTTTGGCCTCACTTCCCTCAAGCCCCGCGGCTACCAGGAAGTAGGCGTCGCGGCGATACCGCTCCGAGCAAGGCGGGCACCGCGACTCGCGTCGGTTGCCACAGGCGACCAGGACGAAGCCCGGAGCCTCGGACCTGGTCGATCGACGAGCGACAACCTGACCAGTCGAAGCCAGCGCCGCGACCGACTCGCCCTCCAGGCGGATCGGCGAGGTACAACCGCCGGTCCGGCGGATCAGCTCGACGAGGGCAGGTGCGCCGGCGCCGTAGCGGGCAGCGAGCACCGCCAGCGACGCCGGCTCATGCACGAGCACTACCCGATCCTCAGGCGCTCTGCTCGGTGCGATGGAGCGTCTGCGGGATCTGGGCCTTCACCGTCGCTCCACGAACCGCAGTCGCGCGGAACGACCACGCGAGGCGAGGCCGGGAGCCCGACGTGTCCACGTAACCGGTCGCTGTTAGGCCCTCGAAGGCAACGGCTGGGAAGGGCGACCCAGCCGGCGCCTGGGGAAGGGTCGGCGGATTGCGGGACGCGATCTTGACCTTGACGACCTTGTTCCGAGCCTCCGGATCGGCGTCGAAGACCGAGATCGCCCAGAGCGGCAGACCCGAGTCGCGATCGTGCGCCTGGACCCGCTGCTCGGGTGTCGAGGCATCGAAGTCGATGACCTGCTCTACGCCTCCGACCGCGTATGCGCCGGCTGGGAACAGGAGCTCGTGGGTGATGGGGATGTTTCTGCCGAGTGCCATGGATCTACTCCTTGTCTGATTTCGAACAGCACGAAAGAACCGACGCGCTGCGCACAGCTATCGCCGGATAGAGCTCGCCTAAGCGGCTCGAAAGAGTGGGGGCGGGCGCTCTGTCTTGGTCCGAAATGTCTAGCCGGACCTGCGCCGGTCGCCACCAAAGACGCTAGGCCGACCGACTCCGAGAGTCAAGGCTTCTGCGTACCATCCGGCGTACCATCGGCGGATTTGGCCGCTGTCCGAGCCGAAATCGAGCCTGGGAGAGCTGCCGGCGGCCACGAAAACTGCCCGCTGGCGGACACAAACCGGGACCGAGCCTGAATCCCGGCGAGACGGTCAGGGCGGGCTCTACCTGACTTCGCTCGATCGCTGCGACCGGCGAGTATGGCCCGATGCACGGGGTCATCGGGCGGGTTCGCCTGTTATCGCCGCGATCCGCTCAACGAGGCCGACAACGGGCAGCCCTTCGACTTGTTACGACTTTCTCTACGAGATCAAGGCCACGGCGATGCAATCTCGCCCGCTGCTCCCTCAGTGATCGAGGGTTGCCTAACCCGCTCAGGGTCTCGTGGTTGCTAGCCCTTGGTGCCGACGGCTTCTCGGCGACTACTGGCCGCTCAACGCGACGGAAAGGGATGCTGTCCGGGCGTGCTAGCGAGAGCGTCCCCTGGTTTTGCGCTCGAATCGGAGGGCAGCAATCCACGGGGGGAGCGCCACAAGAAGGCACGCGACCAGGGTTGCGAGTGGCCGCGTCCGAAGCGCTGCCCGATGCTGGCTGACCTTCGCGGCGATTAAATTGCGCTCCTGCTTAGGAACTACCGCGAGGGTTATGGCCGCGATCACGAGGACAGCAGAGTAGTAGACAAGTGGTGCGTTGTATTCGCGCCATTGGCGGTCACCGGACGCTACTGCTGCGAAGGCACGGCGCCCTCCGCACGACGGGCACGGATGACCTGTAAGAGCTCGGATTGGGCACGGAGACGCGCTCCCAACCGCTGAGAGCCAGCCTCGCCGAGATAGCAAGTAGCCCCCGATGAATGGCGCACTGCCGATGCACGCTGCCGTCAGCGCCAGTCGCAGCCCAGCGTCTGAGTCTGTAGATAGTACGAAAGGATCGGGCTGCTCGGAAATCGGCGGGCAAGGCACCCTGCTGGGCTGCATAGACGAACCTCTTGGCTGCTGCCGCCACGATATGCTATTGACGTGCACTCGGGGCGAGCGCGAGACCAGCCGGCGTCACACGTACTCTGCCGGCCCAACTATTCACGGGAGGGTATGGACGTGGCCTACGATCAACCGCAACCCGGTCAGCCGGGGCCAGGGTCGGCAGGTGCATGGACGCCGCCAGCGCAGGCCCCAGGCACGAAGGCCACGGACGCGGCGAGGAAGGCAGCCCTCGCTCAGCACATCGCTACAGCCGTAGCGACACAGGGTGCCAGGGTCGAGAGCCAGAGCGACTTTCAGGCCGTGCTCCTGACCGGGCAAGTGGTCAACCATGTGCTGCACGCAATAATCACCCTCTTCACATGCGGCATCTGGGGAATCGTCTGGCTGCTCCTCGTTCTCACCGGCGGGGTCAAGCGGCATCTTCTTCAAGTCGACGACTATGGAAACGTTCTGGTTCAGCACGTCTGAGCAGGTAACCGCTTGATCGGCTCGTCTGATCCGTGGTTCACCGGTTCGAAGAAGCCGGTGCGCAGCCGACTGAAAGAGGGCCTCGAAGAGCGCGTCGTGCAGGTCGACACACAAGACAACGTCAGGCCTAAGCCATGGCTGCGGATCGTCGGCTACATTGTTCTCGTGGTGGCCTTGGTAGGACTCGTTGGTTATGTTTGGCTCCTGTCGATACAGCAGCCACTGCATTGATTGGCTCGTCCGACCCGTGGTTTCTTGGTCAGAAGAAGCCGCTATTCAAGCGGCCTGGCCCAGTCATAGCCATCGTCGTAACCGCATTAGTGATCGCCTTTGTAGCCCTTAGCGCACTGGGCCACCCTGCGAGCCCGCCGGTGAGCCAGCAATTCCCGGTCTCTCAACTTTCGGGTTCACAGACCGAATGGTGTCTCAACAATCCTGGAACTGTGAGCTACTACGCCAGGACCAACGGCGAGATCTACAGTAGCGCAGCGGAAAGCGACCCGAACTACGTCGCAGCCTGCATAGGGGCATACTCCCAAAGCAACCCTTAACGGGTGGCTCGCAATTGGTGGCCGTCGGCGCCGCCATGCGCGATATCAAGGTCGGAAGGCGAGGGGCCGAATGGGCATCGTCCGCAGGATTATGTTCGTGCCGATCGTGCTGGCAGTTACCGGCTGTGGGTATCTGGGCGTAACCCCTGGGGCAGGCGGAGCCGGGTCTGGCTTGGCACTCCCCTGGGACACGTCGGCAAGTCCCTCGCACGAGGTCATCTGCGCCTACGACGGCGAAGGGATCACATCGGCCGGGACCGCGGGTCCGACCTCGGGATGCTCAAATCATGTGAATGGCTCAAGCACATACACCCAAGACGGTGACGCCATCGACTTCGACATGCACCCTGAAGATGCAGTGTTGTCAGTCGCTGGCGGGATCGTACGTTGGGCTGGCACGAGTTCGAGCGGCTGGTCCTGCTATGGCAAGGCGGTCTCGATCGATACGTTGCTGCCCGATGGCTCGATTGCGACTGCGCTCTATGCGCACCTCGACTCAATCGATGTGTCGTTTGGTCAACAGGTTACCCAGGGACAAAAGATCGCAACCTCCGGTTCGTCTGGAGGAGGTCCGAGCGGCTGTTCGTATCGCCCCCATCTGCATTTCGCGCTCTATACGGATGCGAAATACACCGCAGTGAACGGCTCGTCCATTCCGGCTCTTGCTCTGTGGGCGACCGGAGGGGGAGTGGCTCAATTGGTAAGTTCGCCGCCTTACGGTGGCACCGCCCGGCTGCCAGAGCCGTGGATCAACTGCGCGCGATCGTCGACCCTTTCGACCCCGCCGGCCGGTGAGAATGCTTCGTGTACGGATATTCACGCTGGCGACGTTCTATCTCGGGCTGGTTAGTTGAAGGAGTTTCAATCTCCGTTCGGCATCAGCCGTAGATCGAAGCTCGCAGGATTAGGAAAGGATGCCGCCATATGAACCCGCTTCGTTTCTTGCGCCGTGGAGGCGGACTCGCCCGAATCGGAGGTCTAGGCGTCTGCAGCGTAGTGATTGCGTCGACTCTCGTCGGATGCAACTCGTCTGGCAGCGGCGGTAGCATCTCTATCACTCCATCAGCGTTCGCATGCGCCAATGAGAGTCATACCGTCACAATCACGCTCCCAGGCTCACTGCAGGCCACCGATGTGATCACTATCAAAGAGGGCAAGGTCGCCAACGCCGGAGTCTTCGATACGAAATCGATATCAGACTGGGGATTTGCCCAGAGCGGTAATTCCTGGGTCCTTAGTGACTCCGGTAATCTCACTCCTATATCGTTCTACACTTACGTCTGTGCCTTCGCGATCCCGGGCAACTACACGATGTATGTGCTGGACGCCAACGGCAACGTACTCGCACAGGCCAACTACTCGCAACAGTGACCCGTTGCGTCCCACGCAGACAAGCGGCGGTTCCTCGGTTGGAACCGCAGCTTCTTTGTTCTCGAAGACGACAACTTACGTTCGTGCTGCGAATGGTCGCCAGCGTCAGCCAAGAAGTGGATACACGGCGAGCCGGCCCAGGAACCCGAGATGCCCGTCCGACCTGAGCGGCGAAGCCGGCAAGGAGCGGGCTCGAAGTCAGAGCCGGGGAGAGATCGTGTGTGAACCACAACTGAATTCGCCCCGCCCGAGGTGGTAGCCTGGCGCACGGGGAGGCTTCCCATAGCGCGATTTCAAGGAGATGACATGGAGGGTTCGCCGACGATCGCCAATGTGGGTTTGATTAAGCGTCTGATGCCCTTACTGATCGTGGCCCTGACGGTCGCAGTATCAGGATGTGGGAGTGGGACTGGCCCCACGTTTGTCCCTCCGGTAGAGGGAGCATCTCAGGCCCCAGCTGGCAGCGCAGGCGCTCCCGGCCAGACAGCCGCCTTGCCGGGACCGGTCGATGTCGTGCTGGATGATGCCATCATCGCTAAAGACGAGCCTTATGCGCCGCCTGCCGGGTATACAGATCTCCTGCTTCGCTTTGCGCTCACGAACACGACTAACGCGCCCCTTGCCTCTAGGCAGAGTCTCAATTTGGGGGTCACGGTCGTGTCCGGCGAGGGTTACAAGTACGACGGCGGACCGATTTCAGTGCCGGCATCGACCATTCCAGCAGGCTTCCGGCTCCCCGTCACCATTAAGGTTACGGTGGCCCAGACCGCCCACAATCTGCAGGCCGTGGTTACCTCGACCGATCCATCATGCAATGGGTGCTCGGTCAAGTTCCCCATTCCCGACAACCTCTCGACCACCAACAAGCCATTTGCACCGCAATATCCAGGTCAGAGAATAGCCCTGGGCGCCTCCATCGTCGACGGACCCGTGACCTATACGATCACGTCCGGATACCTCGCAAATTACTGCTCAAACGGGATCGGCGGCGTGATCGTGAATCTCAAAGTGAAGGTTCAGAACGCCTACGGGTACGATGTCCAAGCGGCAATCGACACCACGCTATTCGATGCGAACGGCGGTGCATATCCAGTTGAAGGAGCTATTCGAGGCGCCGGGGGCCCAGGACCCGTGGCCCCGGGAGTGACCACGACTTTCTCGAGCGACTACGAAGTTGGACAGAACCTCGCCACGTGTGACACGGTTCCGATATACCCGCCGTATGTCTTGGTCGTCCATCTATTCTCGTTCCAGGCTCCGGATGGAAGTGTCGCTGGCACGGAGAGCTGGGTCATCGCTGATGTACCCACACCTTCGGTTACATGCAACCTCTTCGAGGGTGCCTGTAACAACTGACGCCGACGGCCCGGCACGATCCTCCTAGCTCAGCTGGAAGGGCGTACCCTCCACCCCTCTCGCCCTGACCACCTTCGACCGTTCGTCAACTCCCGCCTATGCGGCCCGGAGCGCCTCGACCAGCTCGTCCACACCCTCAATCACGATGGTTGGTGGTGTGCGTTTGCTTCCCTCCGGGCGCGCCAAAACCACAACATGTTGTGGTCCCGGCGCTAAGCAGCCGCTAGATCTTGTGTTTGGAACGGCTTCGTGGGCGACGCCCATGGAGGCAAGATTATGCGGCGAGCATCTGACACCCTCGATCCGTGGGCTTCTGACACTTCCGAGTCAAAGGGCCGGGCATCTGATTCTTCCGGCCGGCCCTCATCGCGCCACGGAGCGGGCGAGCGCTCGCCCTTGCGTGCCACCCATCCGTTGTACAGCGGGTTCTTGAGCATGTCGTTGAGCGACCGGTCATTCATCCCGATCTCACGAGCGAGGCCCTCGATCGAGTACGACCCTCGCGGATCCGGTTGCTGAGCCGGCGGCTATACGCCTCGGCCTCGACCGTTTCGCGAGCCCACGCCTCCCACTCGTCTTCGTCCGATGACAGCATCCGCTGGTCGCAAGACAGGACGGAGGCACCAGCGTTGCGGAAATCGTGCCGAGCATTGACCGCCGTGCGCAGGTTTCGCGCGAACCGCGAGACATAGCTCACGTCAACGAGCCGCAGGTCGGATTCGTTGCCCAGCAGCGCGTCGAGGAGCAGCAGCAGATTCGGACGGAACGCCAGCACGAACGTCAGGAGCGATGTTTGGAGCGGCAGGCGGCAGAAGAGAGTCAGGCCTTCAGATGTGGCGGGTTTCTAGCGGAAATCGTCATGTCTCGTTCTGACCTTCATCCCCCATCTCCCCTCAATGTCCGCCGCGAAGCCAGCCACAACGGTCAGCGCCATCAGCCCCAGCGTCGACAACCCCATCACATAGAGCAGCCTAATCATGCTTTCGCCATCGAGAAACCCCAGGCCCACAATCGTGATCGTGATCGTCGCCGCGAACAGGCCAATAAACGCGATCAGCAGAATCAGCCAGCTGCGGGCCAGCACCCGTCGCAGGCCAGAGGGCAGCACCTTGCGCCACCAAGTCAATGGCCGGCCGATGCGAGAGGCGGCCAGCGTGGCAAGGATTGCAAGTTCGAAGGATGTGATCCCACCCCCTGTGAGAAACTCGGCAAGCGAGAGGATGAAGAAGATCAACGCCCCTCGTTTGCGATGCACAAACCCAATCGACCAGATGATCACGAGCATGCTGAAGAATACGGTCACGATGCCGGTCACAAACATATTCGGCAGGATCGACAGCGCCGGTTCCCGCGAACCCTCCCACAGTTTGTGCGCGGGGCCAATTGCGTCGATTACCAGCCCGGTGATTGGGACATTGCCCTGCAGGATTTCTAGTACGCCATGCTGAATGCCGATCAGCCCGCAGATCACACCGATGCTGGTCGTGACAATATGCGTCGTTCTGTTGAGTATCTTCCCTTCCTCGGTATTCATGCTCGTAACTCCTGTGACTTGGTGGACAGATTGGCACCTGCAGCATACTTACCACTTCGGCCCGCACCAGATCGCCATGTACCTCCGAGCGGTACCACAACACTCCGCCTCAGTACGTCGGGGATCTGGCGGATTCAAGCCGCCTCGATATGAGTCGGCCGTCGGCCTCGCAGCGGTACCGTTGTCACGTGAGCGCCAACTTGGGTAGGTGCGTGTACACCCCTGGCAGCGCCTGTGGATTGTCTCGGCCAAGAGGTTCGGTCTTCACGTTTGCTCAGTCACCCAACCCGAGGAGACGCGAGGTAGCTGCCGGGCTTCTCGATCGCAATTCCTCAAGCTCATCGTTGCGTTCGCGGTTGAGAGCGACAGTGCCGGACGGACCCAACGCGGGGCTCGTCAAGCAGACGGCTGCTCGTCGGGATCGGCGATTCCCTCGGGCTCCGGCAACCGCGGTGCCAGGATCCACACGAGCTGCGCGGTTGTCGCCGCCCCGACCCTGGACCGAGCGTTGGCCAGATGGTGCTTCACCGTTGAGCGGGATAGGGCCAGGCGGTGCGCGGCCGCCTTCTCCGATCCGGCCGCGAGGACTGCTGCGACCACTACGAGCTCGCCGTCCGTCGCCCGAGCCCGAGTCCGCGCCGTCAATCCAGCCGCCTCGCCGCGGCGAGCCACTCATCGCGCCCCTCGATGGGTATGTCGTAGGCCGTTATCGCGCGTCCCACACCTGTCAGCCGTGCCAACCGCCACGGCCTTGGAGCCCTAGCCGGCGGCGACGCGCTTCCAGCGGTCCCGGCCCCGGACTTCGCAGGACAGCCGTAGTGGGACATTCAGGTCGCTAGGGTCGGTGTGACTCCTCTCGCCCCGACCATTCAGGTAGGTTGTCGCCTACCCCCTTTCCCATTGGTTTGACTCCATTCCGCCTGGCTTGTTCTCCTGCATCATGATGCTATGATGCAAGCATGGCAAAAGTTCGGACAACACTGACGGTTGATGCGGACCTGCTGCGCGCCGTCAAGGTGCGCGCGGCGCGCACGGGAAAGGGCGACAGCGAGGTCATCGAGGAGGCCCTACGGCGCGACCTCGGCCTGGAGCTGCTCGATCGCGTCTGGGCAGCGAACAGGCTCGCCGAAGATGAGGCGCTCGCCCTGGGCGTCGAGGCGCAGCATTCGACTCGTCCGCCGCGGCCGTAGCCCGTTGCGCGCCATCCTCGATGTCAACGTCCTGATCTCGGCGCTGATCTCCCCCTCCGGTAGCCCGGCTCGGCTCCTGCTCGCCTGGCAGGAGGGCCGGTTCGAACTGATCGTCTCGCCGGCGCTTCTCGCCGAGCTTCGACGGGCGCTCGCGTACCCGAAGCTCGAGCGTCTCATCCCGCCTGCGGATGCCGACGCCTTCGTGGCCTGGCTGTCGCGATCCGCGGTCCTGGTCCGCGATGCGGCCGCCCCTTCGCCGATTCACGCGGCCGACCCCGACGACGACTACCTGCTCGCGCTGGCAGCCGAGCAACGAGCGCAACTCGTCAGCGGTGATGGGCATCTGCTCGCGCTGGCTGGCGACTATCCCATCCAGGGGCCGGCTGATTTCCTCGCGACCGGCCTCGGCGCAAAGGACTGATCGCGAAAGCGAGCTGGAGGCCCTGAGACCGGACCGCAGTTTCAGCTATCGGCGAGCCAGAAGTTGGGGAACGTCGTTATCGTCGTCGCATAGTTGCGGCCTCGATCGCAGCCTCCCCGCGGGGCCAACGTAGCCACGGCTACCAGGGCGCGGCCTCCTCGAGGCTCGAGGCGAGCGACGAGGAGGCGTGTCTCAGCGCTGGACGGAATCGCGGACGGGGGCGGCGGCCGAGTGTCGCCGCCCCGGCGCACTACGTGGTGACGGCGGCCTGACCCAGGGCCGCGATGAACGCGCGATCGGTCGGGTCAGAAGACTTCACTCCCGTCACGACCGGATGGCTGAACCCCTTGGCGAGGAGCCAGATCGGGAGGATCAGCTCGAAGAGGCCGCCCGGGAGCATGGCGAGCATCCCTGTGCCCTGTTGCACGTCGGTCACACCGAACATGGTCAGGACGGCTCCCGCGAGCAACACCGGATAGCCGATGAGCCCAAGGACTGCAAGCGGGCGCGGGACCAGCTTCGATCGATACAGCAAGTAGGCGACGAAGATCCCGGACGCGCCCGTAAAGAGATAGAGCAGCACGATGGTCACGTCGTGTTGTGCCTTGAATAGGGAGCCCAGCGATTGAGAAGCGGACGCATCGACCGTGCCGTCGCGCGCTCCGTTGCCGAGCGAGAGCGCGATGAGCGGAGCCGCCATATACAGGAGCACCACTCCGAGTTCGGCGATTCGCAGACCGACGTATCCAAGGGCCAGTGAGTCACTGGTGCTTCTCAGGAACGGGAACATGAGGACTGCGATACCCACGACGGCGAGGCCGTCGACGAATGCGAGGAGTGCGCCGGCGGTCAGGGCGGTGGCGTCTCCGGAAGCATCGATCAGGTAGTTCGGGCGATCCAGAACCGCCTTGATGAGCGTATCGGCTGCGCTGAACGAAACGGTGGCAATCAGGAACAGCAGACCGACGATGGCTGCGGTCGTTCTGGAAGATGTCATGGTGTCGAACTCCTGCTACTATACGCTGTAAAGCCAACGGCCTGACTGTACGGTGTAAAGTAGGCGATGTCAACCCCGTTTTCGCGTCCCACTGGGGCGGAGAGGAGGCCCATGACGACGCAAGCCAGCAACCGAGCGCCGCGCCGCCTCCCCCTGAGTCGGGAGCGGGTGCTGGACGCCGCGATCAAGCTCGTCGATCAGGGTGGGCTCGGGTCACTCAGCATGCGGAAGCTCGGCCAGGAGCTCGGGGTCGAGGCGATGGCGCTCTACTACCACTTCGCCAACAAGGACGAGGTCATCGATGGCATCGTCGATATCGTCTTCAGCGAGATCGAGCTGCCTACCGACGGCACTGGCTGGAAGGCCGCGATGCGCCAGCGAGCCATCTCGATGCGCGACGTCCTCTTGCGCCATCGCTGGGCGATCAACCTGATGGAGTCGCGGAGGGGCGCCGGTCCGGCCAACCTGCGACACCACGACGCGGTGATCGGCAATTTACGAGCGGCAGGGTTCGATAGCACGATGGTCGCCCGCGCGTACTCGCTCCTGGATGCCTACACCTATGGCTTCGCCCTGACGAAGATCAACCTCCCGTTCGACGCCTCGGAGGAGGTCGCCGAGGTGGCGCAGGGCATGCTCCAGCGGTTCCCCGTCAACGAGTACCCCAACCTCGTCGCATACATCGCCGAACACCTCAAGCCCGGCTACGACTATGGGGACGAGTTCGAGTACGGCCTCGACCTGATCCTCGACGGCCTGGAAAGGGCCCGCGCCACGGCCTGATGCTGGCCGAATCTCGGTGCGGCATCGGACGAGCCGGACGTCGAGACGTTCGTGACGGGGATCAGTAACGAACGTGACGGTGTGTCGGCCCTAATCCTCTCGCTCCGACCATTTGAGTAGGTAGCCTGCCGACGAGCCCGCTTCCACGCTCGTATCGCGGTCTCTCGCCGGACCCTACCGTCCTGCCCATTCGAGGGTGATCCTGAACCGATCGACCTGAACGTCCCCGATTCTCGAGACAGCCGCCGTCACAGTTGTCAAGGGATCTCGACTTCGTTGAGCTCCAGGATGTCGGGCGGCCCGTACCTGTCTCGGCGGATCGCCTTCATCTAGCCTCACCGCCCGACGCCCTGGTTGCGATGGCAGCACCGATGGCGACACCCACGCCGATGCCAGCGCCGACGTTGCCGATGGCGATCCCGATGGCGGCGCCGATCCCGGCACCGAGGGCCACGCACGCCCCCTGGCTCAATCGCTTGTTGTGCACGTCCTCAGCCTCCCTATCTGTTCTGTGTCGGCCTCAGACGGTGATGGCGACCTTGCCTCGCGCGTGTCCCGCTCCAACGTGATCGATCGCCTGCGCTGCCTCGCTCAGGGGGTAGGTACGGTCGATGACCGGCGTGATCTTCCCAGCTTCGATCAACTCCTTGAGGACGACGAGATCCTTGAGCTTCGGGGACACGAGGAACGGCCGGAGCGATTGGCTCACGAAGCACGACACCACGAGCGAGCTGATCACGCGACCCCCACCCGCGAACCAGTGGTTGTCGAACGATCCGCCATTCGGCACGAGCGTTCCCGTTGAGGTAAGCGCGTGTCGCAGGCGGGTCAGCGACTCGTTTCCCACGTTGTCGAGGATGAAGTCATACCGCTGGCCGGTCTGCGTGAAGTCCTCTCGCGTGTAGTCGATCACATGATCGGCGCCGATCGACCGGACCATATCCAGGTTCCGCGTGCTGCAGACGCCGGTTACATCAGCCCCGAGTGACTTCGCAATCTGCACCGCGAAGGTGCCGATCCCCCCAGAAGCTCCGTTGATCAGGACCTTCTGGCCTGCTCGCACCCGGCCGAGCCGGAGCGCCTGCAGGGCAACGAGGCCGGCCATGGGAACGGCAGCGGCCTCCTCGAAGCTGAGATTGGTCGGCTTGAGCGCCAGCGCCTCCTCGGACGCGGCCGCATAGTCGGCAAACGAGCCGGTGCACCAGCCGAAGACCTCGTCGCCTGCCCGGAACCGCGTCACGCCGGTGCCGACGGCCTCGACCTGCCCCGCCACGTCCGAACCTCGAACAGCGTTCTTAGGCTCACGCAGCCCATATGCCGGGCGGGCAACGTACGGCAGGCCGCGCATGACCGCCCAGTCGGCCGGGTTGACGCCGGCGGCGCGAACGCGAACCAGGACGTCGTTGTCACCGAGCTCCGGTTTGTCGATCTCCCTGAGTTCCATGACATCGGCCGAGCCGTACCTGTCCTGGACGATTGCCTTCATCGTGATCTGGTCTGTCATCCTGGCGGTCATAGGCCTCTCCTTGCTTCCTTCTGGTCGGCCCGAGCGATCTCGGACTCCCCCCGTCTGTACGGTGTAACGGTGTCCCTGAGCCGGGAACGCAACGGCGATTTGGTCCGATGCGGCAGTCACTCCCAGCGGAACGTGCGGCTGGCGATCAGCCCGAACGCGACGGCGACAGCAGCCAGCACGGCCAGCGGCAGGAGCTGCGGCGTGGCTCCCGTCCATGCGTCCTGCAGCCCCTGGACGCCCGGCGGCGTGAACTCGCCGATCCGGATGAGCAGCTCGGGCAGGATCGCCCGGGGGACGTAGACGCCGCCCAGGAGCAGCACGACCATGAACGCCGGGACCCCGACGGCCGTGGCAACGCTGGCCGAAGGCGCGACCGCAGCCAGGAGCAGCCCGATCGCCAGGAGACTCGCCATACCGACGCCGAACGCGGCCACGTAGCCGATCGGATTTGCCGGGATCCGGATGTCGAACGCGAGGCTCCCGACGACGATCAACAGGACCACGCCGAGGGTGGCCGTCACCGAATAGACCACGAGCTGGGCGATCAAGAGCCGCCTGGGGTGGACCGGTGTCGTCGAGAAGCGACGCAGGATACCCCGCTCGCGGTAGTTGGTCAGGCGGACCGGCAGGATCTGGAGGGCGAGGATCGCCATGGCGATCACGACCAGCGACGGGGCGAACACGTCGATGAACCGCAGGCCTCCGAACACCGGGTCCGGGCGGTGAGGCGCGAGGATCACGCCGAAGACCAACAGGATCGCCGTGGGCAGGAAGATCGACAGGATCCAGCTGATCGGGTCGCGCAGCAGGAGCCTCGTCTCGGCGACGATCAGGGCGCGCATGCCGTTCATGACAGCTCCTTTGCAGTACGGGTCGTGAGGGCGACGTATGCATCGTCGAGGTTGGCCTGCTCGACGCGGAGGTCGTTGGCCACGACCTGGCGCTGGGCCAGCACCGATGTCACTGCGTAAATGAGGTTGCCGGTACCGCTGACCACGACCATGGGACCTGTCCGCTGGACACCGCTGACCTCCGGGAGGTCGGTGAGCAGCTGATCCTCGATCGGCGCCGACGGGCGGAAGCGGAGCGTCTGCTCGGCGTCGAGGCGAGAGATGATCCCGGCGGGCGTGTCGATCGCGACGATCCGGCCACTGTCGATGATCGCGACGCGGTCTGCGAGACGCTCCGCCTCCTCCATGAAGTGCGTGACGAGGAGCACCGTGACGCCCCGGTCGCGGATCGATTCGATCACCTGCCATGTCTCGCGGCGAGCCTGTGGATCGAGACCCGTGGTCAGCTCATCGAGGATGGCGACCTTGGGCTTGCCGACGAGGGCCAGGGCGATCGAGAGGCGCTGCTTCTGGCCGCCAGACAGGTTCCGGTATTGCGTTTTGCGCTTCTCGGTCAGCCCGAGGTCGCCGATCAGTCGTGTCGGATCCTCCGGATCGGCGTAGAACGACGCGAACAGCTCGACCGCCTCGGCCGTGGTCATGCGCTCGGGCAGCTCGCTCTCCTGGAGCTGGACGCCGACGAGCGGTCGCAGACGGTCGCGATCCTGCTGCGGGTCGAGCCCGAGGACGCGGATCGTCCCGCCGTCGGGCTTGCGCAATCCGGCGATGGACTCGACGGTCGTCGTCTTGCCCGCGCCGTTCGGGCCGAGGATGCCGAAGATCTCGCCCTCCTGGACTTCGAAGGACACGCCGTCGACGGCCGCGTGGCTTCCGTACCGCTTGGTGAGTTCGCTGACTTCGACGACGTTCATGCTCGGGCCTCAATTCGGGTGGCGGGATGTTGGGATCCAGAGGGGCTGGTGACGATCGGCACATGCCAACCTGCGGGAGGGAGGGTCTCCGCGAGCGCCGGCTTCATTGCTTGTCCCGCTCGCGGGCCCTTCGACCGGCGGCCTCGAGCGAAACCCTGAAGGACATGCCACCAGCGAGCGCCGCGCCGGTCAGTGATAAAGTTGTCCATCACATCGGCTCCTCTCGATCAATCCGGTCGCACGACGATCACGACGTTGCCCTTCTCGTGGCCCGGTTCGACGTACTTGTGGGCCTCGCGAACGGCCTCCAGCGGGTAGGTCCGATCGACCACCGCCCGCAGCGCGCCCGCCTCGAGCAGGTCGCGGATGGACCAGAGGTCGGCGAGGCGCTCGCTGGTGCGCGAGCGGACCGACACCAGCCGACCACCCGGGGCGAGTAGCCGCTTGGCGCGACCCGCCGCGCCCTGGCCGACCGCATCGACGATCACGTCGAACCGATCCGGGATCGCCAGGATGTCCTCCCGTGTGTAGTCGATGACCCGCTCGGCGCCAAGCGAGCGCACGAGGTCCAGGTTGGCCGTGCTGGACACGCCGGTGACGTCGGCGCCGAACGCCACGCCCAGCTGCACCGCGTAGCTGCCTACGCTCCCCGACGCACCGCATACGAGGATCCGCCGTCCGCGACCGTGGTCGGCGCCACCACGCCGGAGCAGCGTCAGCGCCGTCAGCGCCCCGACCGGGACCGGCGCGGCTTCCTCGAACCGGAGTCCGTTCGGGATCTCGGCGATGATGCCGCCGCCGGGTACGCAGATGGCCTCCGCGTACGCGCCCGCCGCAAGTCCCGTCGTCGTGCCGAACACGCGGTCGCCGGGACGGTAGTGGGATTCTTCGGCGCCGACCGCGGCCACGACGCCGGCGTACTCATGGCCCAACATCCGCTTGCGACGGATGCCAAACAGGCGCGCGAGGAGCGGTGGCATCTGGCCCAAGGCAACGTCGCCCCGAGTAACCGTGGTGGCGTGGATCCGGACGAGCACTTCTCCAGCCTCGGGGGTTGGGTCGGGAACCTCCCGGAGGACGAGGCCGCTCGTGGAACCCGAGCGCTCGAACAGCACCGCCCGCATCGTCAACGGCCGGAGCAAGCGACGCTGCCCTGCACCGAGGGTCGAGTCATCGGGCGGATTTCGAGACCACGCTCTTCGATCGCGGACGGCGTCTGCGCCATGTCGGTGCACCTCGAGTGGCTACGGCGGCGGCGGGACGCGCTCGCTCGGACAACTACCGTGCGCTCACCGCCTACTCAGGTCGCCCCCCGCACGGGTGATTCCGAGTCGCGGAGGCTGGTACGCGCTGGCCGAAGCGCGCGGGCCTTGTCAGACTGGGGCGGTGCTGACATCGAACGTCCGAGCGCTGGGACTTGCTACCCATCGCCTGATGGCGCGTTTTGCGGGAACGTCGAACCTGGGCAGACGAGTGCGCTATGGGCTCCCCGTCGGGAGCGCCATCGCGGCCATCGGTCTCGTCGACATGACGACGGACATCTTGCCCGGCGGCGGCGCCTTTCTCCTGCTCCTCGTGCCGGTTATGGCAGCGTCCGCCGTGCTCGGCTTCCGGGCCGGGCTGGTCGCGCTGACACTCGGTGCGGTCGGGGCATGCCTGCTGGTGCTGCTCCGCGGGCACCCCTGGTACACCGAGCCAGCCCACGTCGCGCGACTTGCCCTCTTCCTTCTGGAGGGGCTGTTCGTTGCGGCCCTCGCATTCGTCGTCCGCGCCGCGGCTTCGCCGTCGCCGCGCGTGCAGCTCGGCGCAGAGAACATGGGGGTCGATCCGCTGACACCCCGTGAGATCGAGGTCCTGAGCTTGGCCGCGACCGGTCTCCAGATCCACGAGATCGGGCGTCGACTGTTCGTGTCGCGCGAGACCGTCAAGTCGCACCTGGCGCATGGGTACGCGAAGCTCGGCGCGAGGAACCGCGCTGATGCCGTCACGCGGGCGCTGCAGGTGGGCCTAATCGAGCTCGTCCCGGGCGAAGGCCAGCCATCCGGCTCACGTGACGGGGGAGCGCCGCGGAACCGCGACGCGGCGCCCGCGATCCGCCCTCGAGCCGGTCGCGCGCAGCTGCCCTAGCGAACCAGGTGGCGGACGCGCCGCCGACCCGGGAGGCTCCAGCGCCCCTGTCACGCATGGGCGAGGACGATTCACCCGTGCGGGGGACGCGCCGCGTCTCCTCAGCCTGCGAGCCTTGGTCGCCTGTTGATGCAGGTGTGGCCGGTCGCCCATCCGGCTGGTGACTCGGCGCGTTGCTGGGCCGCGAGCCGACCCACTGTCCCCGACGGGGCGGCCGCCAGCCCACGATGAAGGAGCAGCCGTTGAACGCAATGTCGCCCACGACGCTGGCGCGAGTCGCTGGTTTCGTCTACCTCATGGTCGCGGTCTCGGCCGGGATTGCCGGCTTCGCGAGAAGCAGCGTCGTCGTGGCGGGAGATGCAGCGGCCACGGCAACGAACATTCGAGCGTCGGAAACATTGTTCAGACTGGGCATCGTCGCGGACCTGGTGCAGACGGCGTTCTTCCTACTGACGGCAATCGCCCTGTACGCGCTGCTCCACCACGTCCACCGGCTGGCGGCAATGGCCATGGTGGCCTTCGTGGCGGTAAGCGTCGGCATGCAGGCGCTAAGCCTCGTGCTGCAGGTCGCGGCGCTCTCGGCCGCGACCGACCCGGGCCTGGCCGCGGCTCTGGGCGCGACCGGCTCGGACACCCTCGCGCTGCTGTTCGCCGACCTGCAGCATGACGGGTTCGTCCTGTCGCAGATGTACTTCGCCCTGTGGCTCATGCAGCTCGGCTACCTGGTTGTCAGGTCTGAGTACTTCCCCAAGGTGCTGGGCTACCTCCTGGCCCTCGCCTGCGTGGGCTACCTCGTCGACATGACTGCGTACTTCCTCGCACCTGATGTCCAGCCCTCCATCCTGCCAGTGTCGGCGATCCTCGGCGTGCTCGGCGAGGTCACGTTCATCGGCTGGCTGCTGATCAAGGGGGTGCGGACGCCCGATCACGACGCGCCCGCGGCCGCCGGGGGTGGCAGCGTCCTCGCACGTCGGCAGGCCGAGGCCACGCGGTGAAGGCCGTGGTCTACCGTCAGACATCCTCGACGGGAAGGACCTCGGGTCTCCCGTACTGGTTCGAACAGTCGCCGAACGCAAGCGCGCGACGCCGGCGCAGGTGGCCCTCGTCTGTGTCGAGGGCGTTCGCCTGCCCCAGGCCGCCCTCGAAGATGACCGGGCACTAGAATGTTCGCTTCTTCATCGCAAGGCGGCCGATACCCCGATGCCCTCGAAGTCGGAACCGGCCTGCAGCCATGGAGCCAACGATGAGTTCTGCCTGGACCTCTGACGAACTCGATCGCCTGGGCCGAGCCACAGAGATTCAGCTCGCCCCCGGAGGCCTGACGGCAGCCCGAGACCGTTCAACACGATTTGCGTCGTCCGAGTCGGCGACGACCTTTTCGTTCGGTCGGCGCATGGCTGGAACAACGGCTGGTTCCAGCGGGCGTTGAAGTCGGGTGCGGGCCGAATCCGCGCCGGGGGCATCGACCGAGACGTCGCCTTCGAACAGCCCGGGCCGGAGGTGGCCGCGGACGTCACCGCCGCATACCACGCCAAGTACGACCGCTATGGCCCCGCCATCGTCGGCACGGTAGTCTCGCCAGAAGCCGTGCGATCAACGCTCCGACTGGTACCGCGACAGGACCTCCTCTGAGGCGCGGTTCGTCTCATCCCACCGCGGCCCCGAACCATCGCTCACGGCCTGCCACCTCACACTCCAGCCGGAGTGGGACATTCAGGTCGCTAGGGTCGGTGTGACTCCTCTCGGGCCGCCGACCGGATCGTCGCTGCCCGGTCGCCCCTCGCACGCTCGATCGGCGGCTGGTCTGGCGACACGAGTGCCTCAGCGCCGACGCGTATACTCCTGCCTCTCGTCGTGGGCATTTGAAGGAAGCCGATCCCCCAACGGCATCGGACTCTTCCAAGTTCACGCGATGGGAACAAGACTCTCTCCGGGGTGGGATCCAGACTCACCCCGGAATGGACGATGGCGTTGCCTCACGGCCCGTCGTCCACGCACGAATTGACACGGCTGCTGGCTCTGACGGGAAGGGGACTTCGGATCAGATGGTCGGGGGTTCGAATCCCTCCGGGCGCGCCACTGTCTTGAGTCGCGACATAGGTGACACATGAGTCGCGACATCGGTGACAGTCGCTTAGCTTGAAATCAGGGACCCCGGCCATCGGCCGGGGTCTCGTTGTTGGTTGCGCCAGTAGCCTTTGTTCGGTTCGATGTTGTGGCTCGAGGCCACGGCTGATCCCGCATTGGACTGCCGCGGCGATTACGGACATCTGCGCTGAGACGACCTTGAGGACGGTCACCCGATGCTTCGACATGCAGCGGACTGTCACGCATGTCCCGACTCATCAGTTACCGATCAGGTGTCACCTATGTCCTGAACTCAGACACCTCCGGGCGCGCCACACTTTCCAGTAGGTTGTCCGGGCCCGATCCTCGCCGAGGCGTCAAAACGCCCCGTTTTCCTGAGTGGCTCGCCGGCGACGGCCCGAAGTGTCAGATGCCCAGTCCGTCGGTCAGGATAGTCAGATGCCCGCCCCCGACCAAACGGATTAATCTCAGATGCCCATCGCCCGGCGCTGGTTCTATCGGCCCCGCGCTAGTTCTGTGAGATCCCTCGCGCCACAGGCGCGCGCCGCCGCCTGGCGAGCGTCTGAGGAGTAGATCTGATTGTCGGTGTGTTCGCGCGGCGTGGGATAATTGGTTGACCGGTATGTCGGATCAGACATATACTGGCTCCCGTGAGCACGAATGACAGGCCGCTGGTCTGGCTGCATGGCGAGGTAAGAACCCCTCCTCTGACTCAACAGGCTCGCATCGAAACTGGCGTGCTGCTGCGGCGGATACAGCAGGGCGAGTCGCTCGGGATGCCTGTCTCACGGCCCATGCCCTCGGTCGGGAAGCGGTGCCACGAACTGCGGATCGGGGACGAGGACTCCACCTGGCGGGTCGTGTATCGGATCGATGACGACGCGATCGTGATCGCGGAAGTGTTCAAGAAGAAGACGCAGGCGACGCCAAAGGACGTGATCGAAGCCTGCCAACGGCGACTCCGCCTGTACGACGATATCGTCGGCGGAAGGGAGTGAGGTCAACGATGGATCAGAAGAAGAAGGCCCGCCTCCAAGGTGCCGGCTGGCGCGTCGGGAACGCCGAGGATTTCCTCGAGCTCAGTCCAGAGGAGGAGGCGTTCGTGGAGCTCAAGCTCGCTCTTGCCCACTTCCTGCGCGACGTGCGGCTACAGCAGGGGTGGACGCAGGCGCAGACGGCACAGCGGCTCGGGTCGAGCCAATCGCGATTCGCCAAGATGGAGGCGGCGGACGCGTCCGTCTCGGTCGATCTGCTCGTGAAGTCACTGTTGGGGCTCGGAGCGACCCGTGAGCAGGTTGGCCAGGTAATCGCTCGAGCGGCATAACGCCAGGCTCCGGCCAGTACACGGCGGGTGAGCCGATCAAGCGGCTGGCCAGGTCGTGCTGCGACGGATTCGAGTGCCCGCCCGCGCCGCATGCTCCAGCGGATCTGCCGCCAGCTCTACGAGCTTCGCGGGATCGTTAACGAGTGCCGCCCGCGTTGCCGAGTTGTGAGCGCCGGTGTTCACCATTGCTACACCCTCGATCTGGCCTCAGGCTTACCCCAGGTCCTGACCGAGACGGCGGGTTCGGCCGTCACCGCCTACGCCTACGCCTCCGGACCCCTCGAGCTCGACCGCTCCGGGGCCACCAACTGGTATCTGACCGACACATTGGGCTCGGTCCGCCTCGTGACCGACTCCACCGGTGCCAGTCCAGCCACCTACGCCTACAGTGCCTTCGGCTCCACCCGTGCCTCTACTGGCACCCTCGCCAACGAGGTCCGCTTCAGCGGCGAGCGGACCGATACCGAGTCGGGTCTGGAGTTCCTCCGGGCCCGCACCTACGACCCCTCGGTCGGCACCTTCCTGCAGCGTGACACCTGGGGTATCACCGCCACCGATGCCCAGAGCCTCGACTTGTACCTGTACACCGAGAACGACCCGGCCAACACGGTCGATCCATCCGGTCACTGCGCCCTGATCATCGCAGGCGACTGTGTCGCGGGAGAGGGATCCGGCACCTCCACGCAGCCCAGCCCTTCCACCAGACGGAAGACCGAGCGGCCGCCGGCCGCCACCGACAAGGCTGCTGGGCCTTCGGACAAGGCAGCCAGCGGAGCATCCCCCAAGGTTGCGAAGAGCACTAGTGGCGCGAAGGCAAATTCGGCACCGCCGGCCCGCCCCACACCAGGTTTCAGCAAGATGTATGGCCGCGAAGACCATGATGCGAACCAGGCCAGGGGCACCTGGGACAAGGCGCACGAGGTCGCGTTCAAGGCCTCACAAGAGCCCAGGAGCTGCCCGGCAGCGGGTCTTGCGTCGGTAGTCGGGCTCATTGGGCTGGCCCCTCTGGACGTCGGCGTCGCCGTGGCGGACATCTTCGTCGCACCTTCCGTTATCGGGGAGGTGGCTTTGTTGCCGGCCGATGGAGGTCTTATCTACGCCAACGGTTATCTGATCAGCATTGCACAGAAGGCCCAAACTCAGTCCTGCGATGAGATACACCTCGACAACCCAGTCAATCCTTTCGGTGGGTGAGCGATGAACGCCGTTATTGGGATCCTGGTATTCGTCGGCTGTGTGATCGTGGTTCGCCACTGGCTCGGTATCCGCTGGCGGGCGGGACGAATCTCAGCTCGGCGCGCAGCCGCTATTGTGGCCGCCGTGTGGGCTGTGTTTCCGTTCGTCGGACTCGCTGGAGGGGCGTCCTGGGGCATTCCCGTCGTCGTATCTGCGTCCGCGATTCTGTTCATTGCGGTCTTCGTCTCCGCGGACTTCCTTCTCTCGCGGTTTGGGAAACGGACCGGCTAACACGGATAGCAAGTCCGTGCCCCTTTGCACAGAATTGATTATTGGCTTCACGGGTTGACCTGACCGGTCTGGCCAGCGGCGGCCAGACCATCGGCACCTACGCCTACGACGGCGCGGGGGACCGAGTCTCCAAGACCGCCGCCGGAGTCACCACCGCCTACACCCTCGATCTGGCCTCAGGCTTGCCCCAGGTCCTGACCGAGACGGCAGGTTCGGCGGTTACCGCCTACGCCTACGCCGGCGGACCCCAAGAACTCGACCGCTCGGGTGCCACCAACTGGTATCTGACCGACACCCTGGGTTCGGTCCGCCTGGTGACCGACTCCACCGGTGCCAGTCCCGCCACCTACGCCTACAGTGCCTTCGGCTCCACCCGTGCCTCTACAGGCACCCTCGCCAACGAGGTCCGCTTCAGCGGCGAGCGGACCGATACCGAGTCGGGCAGTGCGCCCCCCGACACCACGACTCCTTGGTCTCCCTTCCTCAACGGCCGGCGCCCGACCATTCCCTCAAGAACTATACTCTTGACGATAGATCGGTCTATGCCCAATAGTATGTCTCATGGGAAGAACAACGCGCGCCGTCTTCCCGGCGACTCAGCGGCAGGCGGCCGAACTCGGTGGCCGTCTGCGGCTCGCCAGACGACGGCGTGGCATCAGCATCGCGGACATGGGTGCACGCGTGGTCGCGTCGAGCCCGACCATCGCCCGCCTCGAGCACGGCGACCTTACTGTCAGCGCCGCGGTTCTCGCCCGATACCTGGAGGTCCTTGGACTCGCGTCCGACCTTGACCGCATCGCGGAGCACGACGAACCCGGTGCCCTCATTGCAGACGAGCGGCTCGGCCGCCCGCGCCGCCGCAAGTCTCGAGGCCTCGCCGATGAACTCTAGGCGTCAGGACCTCGTCGTCGTCCTTGACGCACCCGAGCTCGGGGAGACCCGCCCCGTCGGCGTGCTGACCCGCTGGCCAGGCGCGATCCTGTCGGTCGCCTTCGGGTACGCGCGCTCCTGGCTCGACGACGTCGGTCGCAACTTCCCCATCGACCCGGCGCTGCCCTTGAGCGAGGCCCAGTACACCGTGCCGGGCCGCCGCGTGCCGGGCATCTTCGCCGACACCGCCCCAGACAAGTGGGGCGAGGCGCTCATGGTCCGTCGCGAGGGTCGCGACTTGGACGCCTGGGAGTTCATGGTGGGAGTCGCCGACGAGACCCGCATGGGGGCGCTGCGACTCCGGCGCGGGGTCGCGGGCCCGTTCATCGCCGATCGCGAGCCAGCCGTTCCGCCGTTCACTCGATTGCGAGAGCTGCAGGCAATGGCCCGTCGGTTCGAAGACGACCCTGACTCGATCACATCCAGCGAGATTGCCTTGCTCGTTGCGCCCGGCTCGTCCCTGGGTGGGGCTCGACCCAAGGCCAACTACGTCGCGCCCGACGGCAGCCTCTGGATCGCCAAGTTCCCGTCAAAGACCGACCGGCGTGACGTCGCTGCCTGGGAGCACGTGTACGCCAACCTGGCGCGGGTGGCCGGAATCGAGGTCGCCGAGACGGAGCTCGTCAGCGTCGTTGGGCCAATGCGCACGTTTGCGACCCGCCGTTTCGACCGAACGCCCGAGGGCCGGCGGCTCTACGCCTCCGCTGTGACGATGACTGGCCGGACGGATACGGTCGGCGCCGACTATATCGACATCGTCCAGGCGATCACCGACCACGTGGGGCCAGATCATGTCCGCGAGGACCTCGTGCAGCTCTACCGGCGGATGACCTTCAACGTGCTCGCGGGCAATCGCGACGATCACCTGCGCAACCATGGCTTCCTCCGCCATGCGGACGGGTGGCGACTCGCGCCGGCATTCGACATGAACCCGTCGCGAGAGATGCGCGAGCACGCGACCGCGGTCAACGGCAAGGTGGCCTCGCCAAGAGCGGGGGATGTGCTCGACGTCCGCTCCTTCTTCGGGTTGAGTGAAAAGTCGGCGAGGGCCGTCATCGCCGATGTGGCCGACGCCGTGAGCGAATGGCGCTCGATGGCCAGCTCGGTCGGCATCGGCCGAGGGGAGCAGGCTCAGGTCGCCGTCGCGCTCATCGCCCTACCGAGCGCGGCGACTCTCTGAACGGGAGGATGAACCTCAAGTCGCCCCTGCCGAGCTCGATCGCATGATCGTGTGGCGGCGATGGCGTCAAAGTCGAGGCGTATGATCCGGCCCTCTTCGTGGGCATTTGAATGCAGACGATGCCGATCTGGGCATCGGACTCTTCCAAGTTGACGCGATGGGATTAAGACTCTCCCCGGGGCGGGATCCAGACTCACCCCGGAATCGACGAAAACGGCGTCCTCGCGATGGCCGTTCCACGCACAAATCGACTCCCTCTGCTCGTCCCGACGGGAAGCGGACTTCGGATCAGAGGGTCGGGGGTTCGAATCCCTCCGGGAGCGCCAAACCCCCACTTTGAGCGTGAATTGAGCCGAGCGGGCCGGTTACTGCCAGCCCGACCCGAATACCATCGCGGATGAGCCCTGGGGATTCATGGCCGCCAGCCAGTAGCAGTAGGTGCCGCCGCCGGTGCCCATTCCATTCTGGAACTGCTGGGCGTTCCGGGCTCCCGGCGCGGTGTCCAGCAGCGGCTGGTAGTCGCCGCCGGCCTGGACGTCGCTGCAGGTCCTACCACCCTCGGCAGTGTTGCCCGAGAAGACGCGGAACCAGACATCCGGGCCTCCAGCGGACTGCCAGGCGAAATCGAATTCGTTGCAGGTAGTGAATTGGTCCGTTGGCACCGCGATGGGGCAGGGTTGACCCTGCACCAGCGTAATCGTGAAGTTCGTTGGGGCCGACGGCGGTCCGGGGGTGACGGTGGGCGTCGGCGCGGCGGTCACGGTCGGCGAGCCGGTTACGGTCGGCGAGCCGGTTACGGTCGGCGAGCCGGTTACGGTCGGCGAGCCGGTTACGGTCGGCGCGGCGGTCACGGTCGGCGAGCCGGTTACGGTCGGCGAGCCGGTTACGGTCGGCGACTGATCGATCGTCGAACCGCAAGCCGCGAGCAAGGCCGCCAGGGCGATCATGGTCGCCCCTAGTCGGATCGAACTGGACATGGGTGAATCCTCCCTTCCCGAGCCTGGGACTTCCCCCGCCGCGGAATTTGCCAGCACCATCTTGACCCGGCGGCTGGCGCTCGTCTGTCAAACCGTTGACACCGGACGCCTGACCCACGGCCTCCCGAAGTCCTCCTTGGGTGAGACGCGCCAAGTGCAGGCAAGGTGGCGGTCGCCTACAGCATCTGATCCGAGCCCCTTCGGTGGCCGTCCCACGCTCATTGCACGTCGGTGAGTCCCGGATGACTTCGGATCCCTCCGGGCGCGCCACCTCCGGGCGCGCCAAGTCCTTCGATCGTCCGCCTGGCCTCCCGACACGTGCCTCGATAGATGTTCCCCGGTAGGTCGCAAGCCTGATCTCCAAACGCGGGTGTCCGTCGGTTGACAGGTTCCGCTCCGCGACGGCGTGTGCTACAAATGCCAAGGTGAGCGGGATGATCGTTAGCGACGGCAACGCGGGCGCGCCGGACAGACTCGTGAAGTCCGCAGACCAGAAGAGCCTCCCCTCCACGGCGTCGATTGGGATCCGGATGGTTGACGTGGCCACCGTGGGTGCGGCCAGCGCAATCGACGAGATGTTCGAGGACGACAACATCAGGTCGCAGGGCTTCACGTTGCACCTAGGAGACTAGGGGAGGAGAGCTGATGGTGTCCGGGACTGGTCGGTGGATGGGCCGCAGGCGGGTGGTCGCGGGGTTGCTGGCTCTGGCAGCGCTGCTGGTGTTCGGGTTCGGGGCCGTGCTCATGGCCGGAGTCCCCGCTCCTTGGGCAGTGGCGCAGGCGCCCGGGACGATCTACGTGTTAGTGACCCCCGAGCCCGGGACCACCGCCGACGCCACCGACACGGAGACACCTGGGTCCGCCGCCACGCCCACGTCCACGGCCACGGTCGCGGACACGGCGACGGCAATGTCCACGGCCCCGCCCGCGACCGCCGCCCCGCCCGCGACCGCCGCCCCGCCCGCGACCGCCGCCCCGCCCGCGACCGCCGCCCCGCCCGCGACCGCCCCGCCCGCGACGCCCACGCCGACTGCCGGGCCGCTCCCGAATCTCTACTTCGGGATGTCGGTCCTGTCTCCCATATCCTGCGGCGCTCCCTTCACCTACCGGGTCTGGGTCGTTAACGACGGTGCTGTATCGTCGCCGCCATCGAGTGTCAGGCTGGCGGATACGTACTCAGGTCACTCCGCGGCATCCGTCACGAAGACGATCGGAGCGATTGAGCCGGGAGTCCAAGACCCCACCGACATCGATTTCACGATCACGTCGGGATGCGGCGAGGCGCACGTCCTGGTCGTGATGATCGACCCGGACGGCCTTGTCCTCGAGGCGGACGAGACCGACAACCTGCTCACGTTCACCCACACGCCGATCAACCGGCCCAACCTGTATCCCACGGACCTGACGATCATCTCGACGGCCCCCTGCCACGCGTCGGTACCGGTGGGGGTTCGGGTCCGGAACAACGGCACCGTGGCGACCTCCCACCAGGGGCTGGTCCGCTTCACCGACACCTACTCGGGGGCGTCGGGGTACAGCAAGTCGGTCTACGTCAGCCTCCCGGTGGTCGCGGCCGGCGGCAACACGATCGTCCAACAGAACATCACGATCGAGAGCTATTGCGGCCAAACCCACACGATGACCGCAAAGGTGGATTCCGACCTTGAAATCATGGAGTCGAACGAGGCCGACAACTCGATGACCAAGGCGTACTCCGTGGGCGCCTAGTGCCTCGTTGCGCAAGTGGCTAAAGCATTAGCGCGTTCGCAGCTACGATGGGGGGTGGCCGGCGTCATAGACCGGATCGATCGCCTGCCCGACGGCTCGATCGAGGTCATCGACTACAAGACCGGCAGCTCGAAAAGCCAGCGCGACGTGGATCAGGACGACCAGCTTTCCATGTACGCGCTCGCCCTCCGCGACGGCACCGTCACTGACCCGGCCACCGGCGAGCCGCTGCCGCCGCCGTCTCGCCTGACCCTCTATTTCGCCGAGTCGGACCTGGCGCTCTCCACGGCCCGCACCGACGAGCAGCTCGACGCCTTCCGGGGTCATGTTGTGGATGTCGCCGGCCGCATCCGGTCGGGGGACTTCACCGCCAACCCCGACTACCGCCGCTGCTCCTATTGCGACTGGCGCCGCGTCTGCCCGAGCAGGTGGGGCGAGGCGTGACCGAATCACACGGCAAGGCCGCTGAGTGCCTGGTCGTCCAGCGGCTGCGCGCCGCCCTCCCCGCGCAGGAGTTCCACCTCTACCCCAACGCCGAGTGGCTCGGTCCTATGCGCGACGGCGGGCCCGCCAGGGACGGCGAGGCCGACCTCGTGATCGTCAACGAGGAGATGGGGATCCTCGTCCTGGAAGTGAAGTCGGGCGCCCCGTCGCGCGACAGTCAGGGGCGCTGGTGGATCGGCGGGCACGAGCTAAGCCGCGATCCCTTCAAACAGGCGAGCGACAGCAAGCACCAGCTCGTCCGCAAGCTCCAGGCCCTGCCCGACTGGCCGCCGCGCACCGAGCCGCGTGCCGGTCACGCGATCGCCCTCCCCGACGTGGATCTGGCGAGCCTGCCGCGCGGCCACGTCCTCCTCGGTGCCGACGCTCCGCGCGAACTGGTCCTGGACGCTCAGGCGCTCGAGACTCCAGAGTCGATCCGCCGCTGGGTCGAGGGCGCCTACGCCTACTGGCTCGGTGACGGGACGAGGGGCGCCCCGCTCGGCGCCACCGGCACCCGGCTCGTGGACGAGATCCTCGCCCCCACGTGGTCGCTGCACCGTCTCGTCCGCGGGCGGATCGAGGACGATCGCGCCGACCTGCTGGCCGCAAGTCGGGAGCAGGGGCTCATCCTCAATCGAACCCGAAGGATCCGCCGGCTCGAGGTTATCGGTCCGGCCGGCAGTGGCAAGTCGATGCTCGCCGCCGAGAAGGCCCGGCTGCTGGCGCGGGAGGGGTATCGGACGCTTCTGGTCTGCTTCAACCAGCGCCTGGCGACGAGTCTCATCCGCGAGCTGGCGGAGGCGCACGCGCCTGCGCCGGGTGCGCTCGGCCCGACGGGGCTGGACGTGACGACGTTCCACAGGCTCTGCGAGCGCCTCGGCACCGAGGCAGGCGTGCTCCCGGCACGCCCCGTGCCGATCCCGCGTGCCTGGTGGGACGAGACGCTCCCGGCCGCAGCCGAAGAGGCGATCGATGCCCTCCCGAACGCGCGATACCACGCAATCGTCGTCGACGAGGGCCAGGACTTCGAGGCCCGCTGGTTCCAGCTGCTGGAGCGCCTGCTGATCGACCCCGACGATGTCTTCTGGGTCTTCCACGATCCGGGACAGGCCCTCATTCGAACAGACGTCGTCGCCGGCCTTGGATTCGAGCGCCACGAGCTCTTCGAGAACCACCGGAATCCAGGATCGATCGCCGAGCTGGCCGCCCGCTTCTACCGCGGCGGCGAGGAGCCGACCGCATTTCGAGAGACCGAAGGGCGCTACACGGTCATCGGCGCCGAACCAGGGCAGCCCACGCTGGAGGCGCTGCGCAAGACCCTCCACCGGCTCATCGAGGAGGAGCGCGTCGCGCCATTCCGGATTGCGGTGCTCTCGGGAGCCAGGGCCGACGCAAGCGAGGTCTGGCGCCACCGGCGTTTCGGCAACGCCTGCCTGGAGAACGCCGCGCTCCACGACGATGGCACTTCGCGCGGTCTCCCGCCCGAGGACGTCCCAGACGAACCGGACGAGGTCCTCTTCGAGACGATCCGCCGCTTCAAGGGCATGGAACGTGAGGTCGTGGTGCTCGTGGAGCTGCCGACCGACGGCGAGCGGCTGGACGAGTTGCTCTACGTGGGGCTGACGCGCGCCACGACCGAACTGGTCGTCATTGCGCCGCCGGAGCTGGCGGGGCGGTTGGGGTGAGGGGCTAGGCGTGTCCGAGCCCTTCGTCTATGAGCTGAAGGCTGCCGTAGGTGAGGCCGAAACCCTACGCCGCGACTTGCGGACCGGGTAAGCAGACGCGACCGCCCTCCCCGTCAGGCTTCCTCGAAGAAGTCGACATCGACACGCTTAAGCACATACGGCGGCGCGGCATCGGCGACGCCCACGTTGTGTTCGAACATCAGGTGCACCAGCTTGGCGCCGTCGATGAGGACGATCCGCTTCTCGATCCCAGCGACGAAGGCGTGGGCGTCAGGCGAGAAGGTCGATGTCGTGATCATCACGCCCTTCCGGGCGTGTTTGCCATCCAGACTGCCCGCGAACGCTTGCACTAGGGGTCGCCCTACCTGCCCCTCCCACCGCTTGGCTTGCAGGTAGATCGTATCGAGACCGAGGCGGTCCTCCTTGATTACGCCGTCCACGCCCTCATCACCGCTCTTCGGGGTCACGAGACCGGCCCCTTCTTGCGGACCTCCGTAGCCCATGGCCAGCATGAGTTGAAGCACCAAATGCTCGAAGAGCCACGGCTTCATCTGCTTCACGCGGGCGAGAAGATCCTGCTCGACGTTTGCGCGGAGGCTGCCGTACGCAAACTCAAAAGCCTCCTCGGGCGTCTGCTCGGCGGCTGGGGTAGGAGTCTCTGGTTGCGATGTCTTGCGGCCCCGGGCCCGATAGACGACGAAGGCTGGGTACTGCATGAGGAACTTGTTGTCGACCCGGCCGGGCTTCCGAGCGATCACAGCCTGTCCCTCGGCCGTACACCTGAAGCGGCCTCGGCCTGTCGTTTCGAGCAGACCAGCGCTGCGAAGATACGAGATCGCCCATCGCGTCCGGTTCGAGAACGTGCGTTGAGTGCCGCTCGGAAGCAACTGGGCCCGCTCTTCTGGAGAGAGCCCAAAGCGATCTGCTAGTGCGCCCACCGTCTCACCGACGGCGTGCTCTTCACCATCGGCCGCAAGCTCGAGCACCGGCAGCATGATCGTTTGGTAGTCCGGGATGGCCATGGCGAGCCTCCGCTGGCCGTCGCCGCCGTCTCGGCCGAGATGTCTGGCTTGGCGGCCGGGCCTCGACGATTATCCCTCCCGAGACCGCTTGCCGCGAAGGATCATCCGTAACGACCGGGGTAAACCAATGGGGACCGCGACTTGTTGGCCGACTGCTCAGCGACGCTCAGACGCAGCGGCTGCGGCTTCAGGGACGGTCGTCGGGCTCCGTTCCAGCCGATCTGGCGGCGCTCTCGAGTGCCATCAGAGCCTCCTCGTCCCATATCTTCACGCCACGACGATCCGCTAAGAGGCGCGCTTCGGCTGTGACCCCGCTTCGCGTAGCTAGCACGGCTTGAGCCGGTTGCGTCACTGGAAGGATTCCGATCAGCTCGCGGACGACCTCTACGCCAGCGGGGCGCGCGTGGTCCTTGCATTGGACGTAGACAGTTCGCTCCAGCCCAACCTCGTCCACCCGACTCGCTATGAGATCTACTCCCCCATCGTGGCTTCGCGGAGTCCTCTGAACTCTCCATCCCCGAGCTTCAAGCACCCGGGCGCAGCGCTCCTCGAAGTCGAGCCCAGTTGATCGTTCTGTCGTCTCGGACTTCCCGACGCCTGCAGGCCGCTCGAGGCCGAACAGCCCGAACAACTCGTCGGATGTCAAGCGAGAGGCCACATCGACGCTGACATCGTCGATTATGTCGTCGAAGAGCTGCTGCTTGGAAGCCAGAATCGCCTGTATCCGCTCTTCGATAGTTCCCTCGCACGTGTACCTGAAGACAGTAACGGGGAATAGCTGGCCCATTCGGTGACTTCGGTCTTCTGCCTGACGCTCGACGGCCGGATTCCACCATCGATCGATGTGGAAGACGTATGAAGCCTCCTGGAGGTTGAGGCCCACGCCGCCCGCCTTGAGAGACAGAACAAGGATCTTGTGGATCGGGTTCTCCTTGAATTCCCGGATCGCCTGGTCCCTTGCCGCTCCGCTCATGCCGCCGGTGAACGTCAACGGACGAAACTCGGCGAGCTCTCGCGCGATCGCGGCGACTCCGAATGTCTCGTCTGTGTACTGCGAGAACAAAAGGGCGCGGTGCCCCTCCTCGTCCAGTACCCGCAGTCGCTCGCGAACGTCAGCGAGCTTCGCCGACTCATCTGAGGCTGGGTCGCTGTTGCAGATCTGCTTGAGCCGGGTGATCAGCTCGAGGATGTGCTGGACCTTGATCGTCTCGCCCTTGGCTTTCAGTTCGACGATTCCCTCGCGCTCCGCCCTCGTGTAGCTCTCCTGCTGAAGTGGGAGCAAAGGCAGAGTGATATCGATCACTTGCTTGGGGGGAAGCTGAGTCAGGACATCCGACTTGCGGCGACGAAGCTGTAGCTGTGCGTGGCGGGCGAGCAAGGCCGGGCCGGGAACGTAGTGCAACGGCGGTGCACCCTCGGTATGGTCGACGAACTCAAGAATGGAGGCGAGATCCTCAACCTTGTTCTCGAGAGGGGTGCCCGTCATCGCCCATGACCGCCGCCTGCGAAGACCTTTTGACTCTCGGCTGACTTCGACGTCCCGGTTCTTGATCTTCTGGGCTTCGTCGAGAATGACTAGATCCCAGATCCGCCTTCTCGGAGGCGAGTCTGGGTTGTCGGTGAAGTCGGTCCGCAGAGTCTCATAGCTCACGATCGTCACGTGAGCCTCAGCTCGCCACTGCCATGCCCGCTCGTTGGCGGTTCCGCGTATGGGCATCTGGCGCAATTCCGGGGCCCATTTGTCGATCTCGCGACGCCATTGGTTGATCAGGCTTGCCGGTACGACGAGCAATGCATAGGTGACCTTGCGCTGAAGGCAGAGAATCCGCATCGCCGCGATGGCCTGGATCGTCTTGCCAAGGCCCATGTCGTCGGCAAGGAGGATCCGGTCGCGCTCGAGCAGCGCCCGCACGCCATCCAGCTGGTACGACAGAAGTTCAGCCGGCCACTCGAGAGTCGTGCCAGGACCCGGCAGAAGGCTCTCCAGTGGCGGCTGGAGGACGAGCCTAAGGCGGTCAGCCAGCGACGGACCAGAGTCTGCGGCTGGCTCCCGCGCGGCTAAAGCCGGCGGGGGACCTGCGTGGGTGCCGGCTGAACGAGCCGATGGCACCGTCTCCGCCATTTTCCGCGCGGCTACCCGAACCGTGGATCCGGTCTCGTCCACGGCTTGCTGGAGCCGCAGGAGCCAGGCGACATCAACAGGATCCGCCGGAGCGACAGGGCGCGTGCGGGCGGCCGACGGCGTGGCTCGAAGGATTGCCCAGCGCAGTACCGGGTCCGGCGCGGCGCGGCGCCCGCGGCTCCACCAGGTCGACCGCCTGGGCGGCTTCCGGTCGCGCCACCAGTCGCTCACGTCTATGCGTACGCCTGCTGGATACCGAGCGCTGCTCGTTCGAACGGCTCCGCCAAGCCCTGTCGCGCGACCAAGGCGTCGAGCAGGCCGCGGGCGCTCGACTCCGGCCCAGGAGGTGGGCCAACCCAGAAGAGATGCTGGGCGTCCGGGAGTTCCTCGAGCGACTCCGTCGAGGCATAGGCGAGCGCGGTAGGTCCGGCCAACCGGCACAATGGCACCGCGACAGCGAGGTCGTCGGTGAACACCGTGGCCGGCACCTCTTCCGCAAGTGCGATGAGCAGATTGGGGACGTGGGTTGCCGCGGTAAACAGCGTGCGGCTCAGGGCAACAACTGCCTGTCTTCGTGATTCTCCGGCACGCCACAAAAAGGAAGCATGGACATCAATGCGCGCGAAGCTGAAGTCCATTGGCTCCCCACGACCATTGACAAGGAAGAGAGCGCCTCGCAGCCCTCGGCCTCCATCCTCGTCGACAAACCTGAGGTAGCCGATCAAGCCTTGGGGCGCTTCGTCCCTAAGGTCGCGAAACGGAATGCTCAGGGCTCACCTCCGATGTCGAGCAGCTCAGCGCCCGTCTCCGGAGAACCCTCCAGGGCGACATCCTCTTCGTAGGAGGGCCTCAACTCCTGCTCTTCCGTGCTCACTGCCGCCCCTGGGTACAGACGTTTCAGGTCCCATTCGTTGATCCAGCGACGCACGTGGGACCGCATCGCTCGCGACGTGGCAATGTCGGCGGACCCGATAGCCGGGGGATCCCAAGCGTAGGCACGGCCATGGATTCTCTTGAGCCCCTCGTAGGTAACAAGAAGCGTTTCTTTGGTGGGCGGCCGGAGGGTCACTGCCTCGCGCTCAATGATTCTCATCCCTGCCTCGGCTCGGGCAGCCAGGGCGAGGTATTCGTCTGTCCCTCGATCGCGCAGCTTCGCTCCGACGTAATCACGGTCGCCCTTCTGCTTCAGAACGGCCAGGGAGAAGTCGTCCGTCACGGCCGCGACCGTTGTGATTCCGGGGGAGCGAAGGCCCTCGATCCTGCCCAGCCAACGGGCAAGCTCGGCGTAGGACTTACCGCGCTGGAGAAGGCTATAGCGACCGATCAGCTCTACCTCATCGATCAGCAGGACCCAACCCTTATAGCCAGCCCCTTGGATGAGCCGTGCCACGAAGGAGAAGCGCTGCTCGGTGAGGTCTCTCGCCTTGACCGCCTTCAACGAAAACGCCGCAGCCTCGCCGATTTGGCGAAGCCCTTCACGCACCTTCGCGATCGGGAGCGGGTCGCCCGCCCAGAAATTCCGCATCGACTCGGCGAGTTCTGGATCGTTGTTCAACCGCTCGTGCAGCATGAGTGTCGCTGGGAAGATCGCCGCCACGTTCGCGTCCGAGCTGTTCGCCCATTTGTACAGCTCGGCATATGGGTGACTATCCTGACGAAGCCCTAGGGCGATCTCACCGATAGCCATTCCGGTTCGACCAGGGACGCTGGCTGACGCGACGGCGGCCCGGAACACCTTTGCGGGGTCGTAGAGCGGAGTCTCCTTGCTGATGACAACCTGGCTGACGACGAAATTCTGGGTCAGCGCGAGGTGCTGGAAGTATTCCAGGAGGTGGGACTTGCCACTGCCAAACCCACCCGACACAAGGAGTCCAGGGACCTGAGTCTCGCCATCCGTTGCCGACGCAACCGCTGCAAGTTGCTCGGTGAACCGCGATTCGACATCGGGTTGGTTGCAGCCCATTACCCGCACGGCGTCGCGGTTCGGAACTCCATTACGAAGGGCCTCAATGGCCCGCCGATCCGAAACGGCCGACCGATCGCGGATCATTGGGTCACCCCTTCAAGCCCGGTCAGCCGAACCAGCGAGGCCATGGGGTTGACCAGGCTGCGATCCCGCACCTCGTCGTAGACACGGAACTTGAGTGCCTCATATGCACCGATCCCGCGTCCGAGGACATCCTCGTCGAGGAAGTCTGGGTGTGGCAAGACGATGATCAAGCAGTTGTCCAAACGATCCGTCGCATCGATGAACTGGCGCAGCAACTCGAGCGCATCCAGCACGCCAGCTTTGGTGTAGTGCAACCGCTCATCCCGGGGATTCCGCACGACCGAGATGCGGCCGATGTCCATGGTCAACGCCAGGCCCGTGTACCCAGCGAAGGCAAGCCAGGCCAGAAGTGATTCGAAGAGGAATCGGGCATTGGTCCGCGTGATCCGAGTGAAGATGTGATAGGGCTTGACGGCACTCACTGACCGGTTGCGCCCGCACAGCCAATCGGTTATCACGCCGTAGACCGTTGTGGCCTCCTCAGCCCCCACGAGCTCGGCGTTCGCGAGTTGGGTCATGGCGACACGGAAGTCCTTGGCCAGGTGCGTGTTGGCGAAGACGCGCGCTCGAATCTTCCGACGGAGATCAGACAAGAGCAGATCGGCGTCGAGCCCGTTCGCATCGGCCAGCCGACGGAACAAAGGCTCGTCGCCAGGTGTCGGCGCGGCATACCTTTCGGCCTCGGACAAGCGCTCAACGACTCGTTGAACCGTCTCGCGCCAAGGGATCTGCTCAGCGATCGCGAAGAACAGCTGCTCGACCATGTGGACCCGCGTGGTTCCGGAGTCAACATGGGTGACGACATAGCCGAGCCGTATTGCCCGCGCCTTGATTTCGAACGCGAGCGTCGCTGCAACGTCGTCTTCGAGGGCCACTGCGAACTTGATCGCCGAGCCGCCGTCTCTAACGAAGCAGTCGAGATACTCGGACTCCAGGAAGTCCAACCATTCGTAGGAGTTCATCGAAAGAGTCATCAGGCTGACCCAAACCGGACGCCGAAATACGTGATCAACTCACCATCGGGTGCCACGAACGTCAGCGTCCCTCTCGCACCCTTCGTGCCTGTGCTCGCCGGCAGCGAGAAGGCAGCTCCGGTCTTGGTGCGGGTGATCCCGCTCCGGTCCAGTAGGAAGAGGTCTCGGGCGAAGTCACTCTGCCCGTATTCTGCCGCCGAACCGGGGAGGAGTGTAAACGCCCCGTAGATGGCGGCCAGCCCCTGAGTCGATCCCAGGCCGTCTGATCCCGCTATCAGGAGATAGGCGCGGAAGAGGGATTCAATGAACTTCTCCGGCGCGAACTTAGGCTTCTTCGTCTGGTTCGTCTTGAGGGCCGCGACCACGTGAGACGGACGAATCGCCACGACCCTCTTCTTGTCGATCTTCAGCGACCGATCGACAGGAACCACCTGCACGATGGACGGGAAGGCCAGAAGGCGCCCGTCGCGCTGATCGATCCGAAGCCCGGCAGTTCTCGCTACAGTGATCAACTCGGCCTCGTACTCGTCTCTCAGATACGCCGCCTCAAGGTCCTCTCCGAACGGCCACGACCCTCGCGCATTGGCGACTTCTTGGCGTACCGCGTCCATCGCCATGGCAAGCCTCTCGGCAGACCGACGAATCGCCGCGATGTCACCCTCGCGGGCGGCCTTTTTGAATTGCTTCGTCGCCGTAACAAGGCTAGCCACAGCCTTGGCCGCTGCGTCGGCAGCGCGCTCCGTCTCTTCGAAGCCCTGCTCAAACGTGGTCAACGGCTCTTCCTCCAAGCGGCGCGTACGACAAGCAAGCGATGGGGAGCGAGGCCAACGTTACACGTAGCTACAAGCACTTGCGGCCCCTCTCTGAGCGAACTCGGTTTGCCCAATTGAAATGCATGGGTCCCACAGGGTTGGCCAGACTGGCTGGAGGGACCTGCGCTCAACCCAGAGACCATTCGATATCCGGCTTCCATGCCTTGGCGCGACTGAACGGATGGCTGTTGGCCAGCGTATTGGGATCGGTGCGAGACAGGCGCGCAGCCGGATGCGCCGATGTGAGGACCAGGTGCTGGGGCTTGGCCACGAACGGATACTTGAGCTTGGCCTCTGCGCCCCGCAAGAGGAATACTGTCGGTCGGCTCTGCGCCGCCAGTGTCTCGAGAAGCGCGTCGGTGAATGGCGACCAGAGCCGTCTGTGGCTATTGGGAGTGTCCTCGGCCACAGTCAGTGCCGTGTTGAGTAGTAGCACGCCGTTCCGCGCCCAGGGTTCCAGGGTTGCGTCTTTGGGAACGTGGCAATGAAGGTCGTTCTCGACCGCCGCCACGATCCTCCGCAGGGAAAGCGGTCTCGCATCCCCCTTGGTAACCGAGAAGGCAAGGCCGCACGCCTGATCGTCGCGGTAGTACGGGTCCTGGCCGAGGATCACCGCCTTGACCTTACCGAACGGAGTCAGATCGAGGGCAGCGAAGATCTGGTCATCCCGAGGGTGGACCCTGACCTTCTGCCTTGCCACAGCGACGTCTCGGAGGATCCCAGGAAGATCAACCGCGTCCAAACGATGGCCGAGAGCCTGGAGCCAGCTTAGTGGGATGACTTCGGTCACGACTCAGCACCGAGGATCCAGCCTGGAGTCAGCCCAGCGTCCCGAAGTATTTGCTTGGCGCGCTGGCCATTGTCGTAGCGCAGGTCGCCCAGGGCCGGATCGGCATCCATCCAAAGCTTGTGAGAGAGCAGACGTCTGAGAAGACGTTCGACTACCTGCCAGTCCTTCTCATCCAATTCGCGATAGAAGACACGACCACGCTCGTCGTCTGTGTAGAGCTGGAGGGACGGAGCGATTGCGTCGCGAAGGAATGGCACCCAAGCTCGTAGCGACCCTGCGGAGAACAAGCGCGCCGCTTTCTGGTGCTCGCCGTCGTTCCGCTCAGGCGCCCACCGGTCGGCGAGCGCATGGTCCACGACCAAGTTCAAGAGCCTGACCACGTGCTCGCGCTCTTCGTCGCGGTGGTATGCCTCCGACTCGAATTCGTCGTGAAGCGGCGGAGATGCGATGAACTCTGCGAAGAAGGTCTTCTCGAGCCGACCCAGAGTGATGGGGTTCTTGCGACCTCGGTTCTCCTCTTCGATGAAGTCACGGAACCGGTTCTGCTTGTGTTCGAGGATGTCCCGGTAGATGAGTGAGCGGACACGCTTCCCGGCCTCGGCGGCCGTGAGGTTGGCCCGGATCCGCATGAAGTCGATGAACGCGGCCTCAGTCTTGGGTCCGGAACTCAGGAGGAATGTCTCCCAATCCTCACTCGCCATGTCGGCGTACTTCTCCAGCAGCGTCGAGGTATAGAAGGGCATCTGCCGGAGACGGTCATGCGCCGAGAGATTGGTTTCCTTGAGGCGACGGAGTTCGGGATCGACATACACCTTGCAGTCCAGTGCGGTGCGGCCGGCCCAGACCTGCGCCGCCCCTTTGTGCTGACCGTCGAATAACAGGACATGCCCATCGACCAACCGGCAGACGGCCGGTGCAAGTTGCGTATGACTGCGGAGATGCTTGTAGAGTTCCCAGACGCGTTCCACCTCCAGAGGACGAGGCTGAAGTTCGGTGTCATTGCGGAGCAGTGACACCGGGAGGGCGGTAAAGAAGTACCGCTCGCCAGTGGCAGGGCACGTGGCCAGAGGTGTCTCCTGAGGACCCGACTCGAGATAAAGCGTTGCCTTGTCCCCGGCGATCTCGACCTTCAGAGGCTGGCCATACCCTTTGGCGCCGAGGCGGGAGTCGAGCAGGTCATCTAGCTTGCGCTTCTTCGCCCCTTCGAAGAAGCGCTTCAGAGCCAGGCGATCGCGGTACTCGCTCAGGGAGAGCGTGCTCTTGTCCCGGTTGTGCTTGCGGCAGACTGCGCCGATGTTGGCGATCTCGCTTTGTCCACCTTCGGCGAAGGGATTCACGTGATCGAATTCGATCTCCGCTTCGTTCTCGAAAGGCGCCCCGTCCACGAAGCAGCGGTTGCCCTGTGCCTGAAGGACTATCTGCTTCTCGGCCTCGGAGATTTGCCGCTTCGCCATGAGTCAGCCCTCGCTTGCTGGGTTGGTGGATGAGTTCTTCCTGCTACGCCGCGGCCCAGTGTTCGGAGAGGACTTCGGCTTGTTCTAGGACGGTGATCGTGGCTTTGGCTTGCTTGTCGGGCGGATAGCCGTGTTTGCGGAGGCAGCGTTTGACGAGGACGCGGAGATGGGCCTGGACGTTCTCGCGCACGGTCCAGTCGATGGTGACGTTGGCCTTGACGGTAGCCACCAGCTCGCGGGCGATGTCGCGGAGGGTTTCGTCGCCGAGGACGGCGACGGCGGAATCGTTGACGCCCAACGCGTCGTAGAACGCGAGCTCGTCCTCCGACAACCCGAGCTGCTCCCCGCGGGCGTCGCGGGCGCGCATGTCCTTCGCCAGAGCGATCAGCTCTTCGATGACCTGGGCGGTCTCGACGGCGCGGTTCTGGTAGCGCCGGACGGCTTCTTCGAGCATCTTCTCGAAGGAGCGGGCCTCCACGACGTTGCGGCGTGAGCGCGACTTGATCTCCCCCTTCAGCAGCTTGGCGAGCAGCTCCACGGCCAGGTTCTTCTCCGGCATGCCGCGGACCTCGGCGAGGAAGTCGTCCGAGAGGATCGAGATATCGGGCTTCTTGAGGCCGGCGGCGGCAAAGATGTCGATGATCTGGTCGGAGGCGACGGCGCGCGAGACGATCTGGCGGATGGCGTGATCCAGGTCTTCGGCGGCGTGCGGCCCGCGCTCGGTGCCCTTGATCAGGACCGAACGAACGGCCTGGAAGAACGCGACGTCATCGAGTATTGCCATCGCCTCGTCCGACGGCACGGCCAGCGCGAACGCCTTCGACAGCGAACCGACGGCGTCGAGCAGCCGCTGCTTGCCATCCGGAAGCCCGTCCCGGTCGCGAAGTCCCAGGATGTGCTCCTGCGCGAGCGGCAGCACGCACACGCGCTCCGCGGGCGTACCGCGCGAGAACGCCGACCAATCGAACCCGTGGAAGAGGCCGCAGCAGACCTCGTACTCGCGCTGCATGATGTCGATGGCTTCGCGCTGGTTGTGCTCGACCTTTCCCTTGCCGCCCGACTCCGTGTAGGCCGCGAGTGCCTTGCGCAGTTCGTCGGCGAGGCCCAGGTAGTCCACCACCAGGCCGCCCGGCTTGTCGCGGAAGACGCGGTTCACGCGCGCGATCGCCTGCATGAGCCCGTGGCCGTGCATCGGCTTGTCGATGTACATCGTGTGGAGGCTCGGCGCGTCGAAGCCGGTCAGCCACATGTCGCGGACGATGACGATGCGGAACGGATCCGCCGGGTCGCGGAAACGGCGCGCCAGCGCCTCGCGCCGCGACTTGCTGCGGATGTGCCCCTGCCACTCCAGCGGATCGGTCGCGGACCCCGTCATCACGACCTTGATCGAGCCGGCGTCGTCGCCCTCCCCTGCCCACTCCGGCCGCAGCGCCACGATCTCGCGGTACAGCTCCACGCAGATGCGCCGGCTCATGCAGACCACCATGGCCTTGCCGTCCATGACTTCCAGGCGCTTCTCGAAATGGTCGACCAGATCGGCGGCGACCAGGCGCAGCCTCTTCTCCGAGCCGACGACGGCGGCCAGCTGCGCCCACTTGCTCTTGAGTCCTTCCTTGCGTTCGACCTCCTCGCCTTCGGTCACTTCTTCGAAGTCGAGGTCGATCTTGGGCCGTTCGGCCTCGGAGAGTTCGAGCTTCGCGAGCCGGCCTTCGTAGTAGATCGGCACCGTGGCGCCGTCTTCGACCGCGCGCTGGATGTCGTAGATGCTGATGTAGTCGCCGAAGACCGCCCGCGTGTTCGCGTCCGCCTTCTCGATCGGCGTGCCGGTGAAGCCCACGAAGCTGGCCTGCGGCAGGGCGTCGCGCATGTGGCGGGCGAAACCGTCGATGAAGTCGTACTGGCTGCGATGGGCTTCGTCGGCGACGACGACGATGTTGCGCCGGTCCGAAAGCACAGGATTGCGATCGCCTTGTTCCGCCGGCATGAACTTCTGAATGGTGGTGAAGACGACGCCGCCACCGGCGACGCGAAGCTTCTCGCGCAAATCCGCCCGGTCGGCGGCCTGGACGGGATCCTGGCGCAGCAGGTCGCGGCAGCGGGCGAAGGTGCCGAATAGCTGGTCGTCCAGGTCGTTTCGGTCGGTGATGACGACGATCGTGGGGTTCTCCATCGCCGGATCGAGGATCAGCCGCCCGGCGTAGAACGCCATGGAGAGGCTTTTGCCCGAACCCTGGGTGTGCCAGACGACGCCGACGCGCCGGTCGCCGGGCTCGCCGCCGGGCTGCCGGCCGGACTCGTATCGACCGTGGAGATCATCGAACCGCCTTCGCCCGGCCGCCCGAAGCGTCTCCTCGACCGCGAAGTTGACGGCATGGAACTGGTGGTAGCCCGCCATCTTCTTAGTCAGCACGCCGCCGCCCATGTCCTCGAAGACGATGAAGTAGCGAATCAGATCCAGGAACCGGCGCTTGTCGAAGACGCCTTCCAGGACCACCTGCAACTCCGGCATGCCCTTGGGCGCATCGCCGCGGCCATCGATCGTGCGCCAGGGCTTGAACCACTCCTTGCCCGCGCCCAGGACGCCGATCCGCGCCTCGGTGCCGTCCGAGACGACGAGCGCGCAGTTGTAGTCGAAGAGCGCCGGGATCTGCGACTGGTACGTCTCGAGCTGGCGCAACGCGCCCGCGATCGTGGCCTTCTCGTCGGCCGGGTTCTTCAGCTCGATCACGCCGAGCGGCAGCCCATTGACGAAGACCACGATGTCCGCCCGCCGGTTGTGCCCCTGCGGTCCGACCACCGTGAACTGGTTGACCGCCAGCCAGTCGTTGTTGTCCGGATCCTCGAAGTCGATCACGCGGGCCTGCGCCCCCGCGATCGACCCATCGGGCCGCCGGTACTCGACCGTCACGCCGTCGACAAGCATCCGATGCACGGCCCGGTTCCGCTCGATCAGCGACGGGCCGTCAGCCCGAACGATCTTGCGGAAGGCGTCATCGAGCGCCTCCTGCGGCAGATCCGGGTTCAGGCGTACCAGGGTCTCGCGGAGTCGCCACTCCAGGACTACGTCGCGATAGGTGGGGTCGGAGCGCTCAGCCCTAGGCTGGCCGAAGGCGATGTCGGGGCCGTGGGCGACAGCGAATCCCGAATTCTTCAGCCACGCGAGTGCGGCCTCCTCCACGATCGACTCGGCGAACGACGCGCCGCTCACCTGGCAGACCCGCGGGTTCGATCGAAGGCTTCGAGCGCAACTCGGACAGTCTCGACAGCATCGAGGCGAAGGCGAGCGATCGACTCGAGATTGCCTGCGACGCCAAGGAATGATGAGTACGAAGTTGGAGCGTCATTGGCGGTCTCCGCAAACCGGCCCCGCAGCAGCGTGAGCGCCTCCAGACAGAGAGGATCGTCGGCGACGGGGCTCGCAGCCATTGCCCTACCGGCGCCTTGGGCTCCGCCCGGATGGTTAGCGAGCGTCCACACGATGTCGTATGCGTCCTTGTCGTGATGCCGGTCGACAAAGGCAAGCATCTTGAGGACCAGGAACGGCAGCACGCCAGCCACCTGCACCTCGGCCACGGCCACCCCGCCCTCGTCGAGCCTTTCGGCTTTGATCTTGACGAGTTTGTGATCGAGGCTGACGAGATGGGCCCCGCGCACGTTGAAAGCCTGGAAACGGGAGCCCGACCCTGACTTGGGCTTGAAGTTGCGGCCCGGCGGAACCTCATCCGTTTCGCAGATGAACTCGAGAATCAGGCTGACTCCGCCTGCCTCCTTCCGCCACCGGAAGTCCGGGTCAGATTCTCGCGGCGCCTGCACGAACCCACCATCGAGTAGGTTCTTCGCCAGCGTCTCGTATGACTTCGAACTCGGGTCGTCCACCAGGAGCACGACGGCCAGATCCACGTCTCGTGATCCCACGTGGGCCGGGGCCTCAGCAGGCGTTGGACCGCAGAGGTATCGCGGGACCAAACCTCCCACCAGGTAGAGCCGCTGCCCCCAGAAGCCGGCATTGCCGATCACCGTGACGAGCATCCGCTCGCACAGATCGGTCAGCGTTGGGTCGTAGTCCCCCACTCCGGCCATCGTCAGAAGCCCAGGACCGATTGGCGGAATACCTGTGCCTGCTCCCTGCCTCGCCGAGGATCGCGAAGAGCGTCCAGGTAGATCCGAGTATTGGCCGCCAACCAGACTTCGCCAACCCTATGTCTGTACCGCAGCTCCGAATCGTCGGCGCCCTGGACGATCACCAGATTGGCGCCCTCTTCCACCTGACGAGCCCCCATCGCTTTGAGCACGTCGCTCACCGGGATAGCTGCCGTTACGCGGACCTGAGTGACCAGAATGGACGTCAGCGCGGGAGCCGTGAACGCAGCGGCTGCGCTCCCGGTGATCGCATGGATCGTCCCGGCCGCGGCCAACCTCTCGGAGACGAGACCGGCCACCGAAAACCCGGGGCGTCCGAGCACATAGGCCGCAGTCAGCTGAGCCCCGGGCTCCGTCTCCTCATCTGCCCACAGGTCGAGAAGGGCCGCAGGATCCGTAAGCCGTCGGACTTTTCGCGGGCCGATTCCGGCGGCGGCCACGACGTCCGCGTCCTCCAGCCGGGCGAGTACCCTGTGAGCCAGTCCGGCGGAAACACCTGCTTCGGCGGCCATCTCCGCCACACTCCAGGAACGGTCGCGGTTCAGGAGAAGCGCCTGAACAACCAGCCCGGCCTTACCAGCAAGACGAGCCTTCACCGACTCGCGAGCAGGAGCTGAGGAGACGACACGGGCCGCTCCCGTCCTCACGAAGACTCCCGAAAGCCGAATGGATGAGTTGCCAAGGCCATCGAGGTATGCGACCCCGTATTCCTCGAGGATTTGTCTCGCGCCCGCGCTCGTGGTCTCAGCGACAAGAATGAAGTCGCGGTCCGCGGAGACTCGCTGAGCGAGCGCGACGATGGCGTGGGCATTGACCGCGTCGACTCGCCGCTTCTCTTCGAGGACGATCGGGCGGGACCGGCCCTCGATGCTAATTTCGGCGTCTGCCCGAAACGACGCGTCGAAACCGGGCTGGGCGCGGATCGCGCTCAACGCCCAGGCCGCCAGCGGGGCCGTAATGTTCACTGTAGGTTGGTTCTTCACTGCAGCAGTGAATATACCAGTTGGAGTGAATATGGCAAGCACTCTGGGCGTGAGCACCTGGTCGCTCAACATCGAGCCAAGGCCGTTCTGCCAGCGCGTCCGGTCAGCGATCGAAGCCGGCAGCGAGATCGCGAAGGCGAGACCGAGGAGGTTGATGATGTTGATGACCAGGAGCAGGATGATGAGGACGTGGATGATGAAGACGACGATGACGTGAATGATGAGGAGATGGATCGAGTAGTTGCACTTTCTGCAACAACTGGCCAAGGACGCGGCCACCGGGCTCGAACTAGTAAGCCCAACTTACTAGTTGCTCCGTCGATCGTGCGCCAGGGCTTGAACCACTCCTTGCCCGCGCCCAGGACGCCGATCCGCGCCTCCGTGCCATCCGAGATGACGAGCGCGCAGTTGTAGTCGAAAAGCGCCGGGATCTGCGACTGGTATGTCTGGAGCTGATTCAGCGCCCCGCCGATCGTGGCCTTCTCGTCGGCCGGGTTCTTCAGCTCGATCACCCCGAGCGGCAGCCCGTTGACGAAGATCACGATGTCTACCCGCCGGTTGTGCCCCTGCGTCCCCACCACCGTGAACTGGTTGACCGCCAGCCAGTCGTTGTTGTCCGGATCGTCGAAGTCGATCACGCGAGCCTGCGCGCCCGCGATCGACCCGTCCGCCCGACGGTACTCGACCGTCACGCCATCGACGAGCATCCGATGGACGGCCCGATTGCGCTCGATCAGCGACGGCCCGTCCGCCCGAACGATCTTGCGGAAGGCATCGTCGAGGGCTTCCTGCGGTAGGTCCGGGTTCAGGCGAACGAGGGCCTCGCGGAGGCGCCGCTCCAGGACCACGTCGCGATATGTTGGATCGCTGCGCTCGGCGCCGGACTGGCCGACGGCGATCGTGGGGCCGTGGGCGGCCGTGAAATCCAACGAGGCGAGCCAAGCGAGGGCCGCTTCCTCGACGGTCGATTCGACGAGTGCGCTCATCCGATGGGCTCACGGGCGGCTTCGCGAGTTCCATTCTTCAGGATCTGCGTCGCCCACACCGATTCCCCTCGCCGGCCCTTGAGGTAGACCTTTCGATTCCGGCCGACGCAGGAAACGGAGTGGGATTCTTCAGGTGCTGCTCTGAGAACCACGCGATCTCCAGGCCTCAGATCAAGCGTGCGCAAGGCGACCTCATTGAGCAGCCGCAGGCGCGCAGCGATCCGCTGAGACGTCCCCGCTCGACTGCTGCCGTCGATCTCGAGGCCGATGTCCCTGGCCAGCGCCGCTTGCTTCTCCGATGCTGCCAGCTGCGAGTCATGAATTTCGAGCGCAGGCCAAATGACCTCGTACAACCGCGCTGCAGCAGTGTGAAAGTCGTCTTCGGAGACATCAATCCCGAGCGCGGCGGCCAACGTACGCTGGAGATTCGAGGTCGTCATGGCGTCACGTCCGCCGGGCGGCGATCGCACGGCGCCGCAATGGACTCAGAATCGGCGGTGGACGAGCGCCGTGGCACCGCGGGGCCACTCATACGTCAGTCATCCCGCCGGCGCGAACACGGGCTCCCGTGCGCGATCGCGCCCATGCCGTGCCCTCGACCGCAGCCGGCGCACTTGGCCCAAGTTCATCCAAGAAGCGACTCGCAACCGTACGGGCCATGTGCGTCCGTCCAGGCCGAACAATCGCCCCGAGCTTGTGAGTGTCACGGCGCTCCATCGACTGCGCCGAGGACACTAGCAATGCGTCCGTCGCACGAGTAATCGCGACGTAGAACAACCTCCTTTGTTCTCGGAGGACCGAATTGGGATCTTCCTCCGGGTCTTGGTCGATCCGAATTGGGATCAGGCCTTCGATGCAACCCGCGACGATGACGACCTTGCTCGTGAGCCCCTTTGACTTGTGAAGGCTCATAACTCTCACGTAGTCGCCGGTTTCTGGCATGTCCGGCTGCGTGATCTGCGTCCGCAACCGGTCCAGAAGAGCCGAAGGATTGGACGTGGCTTCCATGCCAGCCAAAGCGATCTCTCGCAGGCTGGCGCAGTCCTCGTCATGGTCTGGTAGGAGTTCGTCAACGAGCTCAACCACAGACAACCCCGCGAGCCGGAGGAGCTCGTACTTCAACTCGCGATAGCTCTCCGCGCATGGGCCGATGCCCCTCACCATGATCCCGCCAGCGAGGATGTCTTCCAGGACTTCTCGCGGCGAGCGCGAGTATCCCTCGCATACCTCGCGCAGTCGCGCGTACTGGGTAGAACGGAACGTGCGATGGCCTGCTCCAAGCCACCATCGCAGGGCGACTCGGTCGTCCCCGTCAGAAAGAAGCGTCAGCAAGCAGAGAGCCCTTTGGGCAAGCTCGCTCTCAAGCGGCTCCTCGTGATAGAAGGAATGGACCGCCAGCCCGCTCTCGCGGATCTTGTTGCGGATGCGGTAGCCCAGCAGCCGGCGCGAAGATAGGACGAGAATGTCGTGCTCGTCATAGCCGCGTTCTTCCTTGTACCAGCGAACGGCATCAGCGACGCCGGCCGCCTCCTGATCGAGGTCCGTCCACTGGACGATCGTCACCTCCCCTACGCGCCTGCCAGGGCTGGGCACGAGCCGAGCGCCGTCCTGTGGGGCGTGGTTGTATCGGATCAGGCTGTCAGCGATGCTCACGATGTTGGGCGGGCAGCGTCGGCACGCGTCAAGACGCTCGTCGTGTGTCCCCGGATGGGTGGCCGCGTAGCCTTCGATGCCTTGGGGGTGGGCGTGGCGAAAGCTGTAGATAGACTGGTCCGGGTCGCCGACGATGGCTGTACGGCCGTGATCCGCAAGGAGGTCGAGCAGTACCTGCTCAGCCTTGTTGAGGTCCTGGTACTCGTCGACAAGCACATGATCGAAGGCATCGCGCTCGGGCGACGCGGGATTGCTGCGCAGATACCTGAGTGCTTCCGGAACCAGTTCCCCGATAAGCATGGCCCGGTGGAACCGCAGCCATGCCAGCAATCCGTTCTGAAAACCCCTGTCGGTCGGATCCGTCGGCCACCCAGGACTCTCGGAATCCAGCCTAGCCCAGGCTGCCTCAAATGCTCGCACCCTCTTGGTGCAAGCACGCGCTCCCCCAAACAGTCCGGAGTTGGCAAGGTCGGCTGCCATCGGGGCCCCTTCGAATCGGAGACATCCATACGTGGTGAAGGCCACAATCGGGCGAGCCCCTCTGCCCAGGCGCGTCAGGACATCTTCACTGGCCAGCATTGAGAAGCAGAGCCCGTGCAAGGTACCCACACGCACCGCGTCGCACCCAGGCACATTCAGCTTCGCCAGGTCCCCGATGAGCATCCGAGCGGCGGTTCGCGTGAACGTGACGGTGAGCACTCGGCGTGGGTCCTGGCCCTCCTCCAAGAGCCGAGCGACCCGTCTCATCAACGCGAAGGACTTGCCAGTTCCCGGACCGGCGACCACACGGAGAGGCGAATCTTGCGTGGCCGCTATCTCTCGTGCCACGCCCGCTAGATCATCATCCCAGCTCAAGGTCAACCCCAGAGGCGATGTCTGCGAATTGGCCGGTCATCAATTTGGGCACCAGAGAGTCGCGGATGGTCGCGATCGTGTTTGAAGCTTCTCCGAGGGTCTGGATTCGGTCCAGCGTCGCAGATGCCAGCGACTCGAAGCGCCTAACAAGGGCGGCAGGGGGACAAGCGAACCTGAACGAGGGGATTGCACCCGCTGCAAGATGCAAGACAGTTGTGCCGGTCGTGTGCGCATACGTATGAGTGGCGAAGGCATCCGTGCCACCGAGGAAGTAGAGGAATCCTCGGGTCAGGCGGGCGCTGCGCGGGCGCACGATCATCGTGTCCAGTGAGGCAACCAATGTCGTGTAGCCGCCGGTACCGCGCACGATCGCCGGGCGACCAATGACCTCAGCGGCCTGCGTCACGTCCGTGCAGGCGACAACAAGCTCACCCGGCGTGACGACTTGTGCGGCCTTGTAGCTGCCCGTGAAGGACTTGAGGCCGTCCGGACGGTATCCGCCGCCGCGTGCAAATGACTTGAGGGTGACGAGTGCCGTGTCGGACTCGGTCAGTTCCTCGCTCGTGTACGAGCGTCCCTTGACAAGGTCCACCGACTCACCGAGCGACTGGATCTCCCACCCATCGGGGACTTCTCCGAGTTCCGATTCGACCAGCGAGGACGGGAACAGATCGGCGATGGGCTTGGGTAGACCAGTGTCGCGGCTTTCGGACTTGGCGCGAACAGGGCCGAGGTCGACGAACCAGGATTTGAAGAGGGCGCGGGCCAACGACTCGAGCGTCTGGCTCATGCGGCGGTTCAGATCGATCTTGTCGTCCAGCGCCTCGAGCAGCTCGACCGTTCGTAGCCTCGTCGCAGTCATCGGGGGCACGGGATATCCCAGGAAGTCCTCGCGCCCAAGAGAAGCGGCAGTCGTGCCTCTTTGACGTCCAGCGCAGTACGCACGGCAGTCCGGGGTTCGGAGGATCCAGTACAGGTACCGCTGCACCTGTGGATCGCGTGATCGGAACTCGAGCTTCGCGGTGTCCTGAGTGAGACGGCCAGACGGGACAGACGGAGGGACACGAGCAACAGACCCGATCATCGAGCCATCTTTCGTTGCGCCCTTAAGTGCGACGTAGATGTCACCCGGCTGGAGCATCAGCTTCTTAGGGCATTGCCCGCCGAACGTCTTCCAATGTCCCTCGCGGAAACCACCGCCAGGCGCGATGGAGCCTAGACCGAGAAGTGCGGGCCCAGGTGCGCCGACGAGCGAGCCGTCGTAGGTCGTGCCCCGCTGGAGAGTGACAAGGTCGCCGACCATTTGCCAGCCTCGATCACTCCCCATACCCGAGCTCCCGCAGGTTCGCGTTGATCAGCTCGTCGAGGCGGGCTGCTTCGGCTTGCTGCTCGCGGAGGGTGGCGACCAGGCGGCGCATCTTATCGTCGAAGGGTTCGGCGTCCTCCTCGGCCGCCTCGGCGCCGACGTATCGGCCGGGAGTGAGGACGTGGCCGTGAGTTCGGATCTCTGCGAGATCCGAACTTCGGCAGAAGCCGGGGACGTCCGCGTATTCGGCCGCATCGGGATCGCCGCGCCAGGCGTGGTAGGTGCCGGCGACCTTCGCGATGTCGGTGTCGGTCAGTTCGCGGCGGGTTCGATCGGTCATCGAGCCGAGCTTTCGGGCGTCGATGAAGAGCGTCTCGCCGCGCCGGTCGCGGAAGCCGCTGTTGCGCTTGTCGCGGGCGAGGAACCACAGGCAGACCGGGATCTGGGTCGAGTAGAAGAGCTGGCCGGGCAGGGCGACCATGCAGTCGACCAGGTCCGCCTCCACGATCGACTTTCGGATCTCGCCTTCGCCCGACTGGTTGGTGCTCATCGAACCGTTCGCGAGCACGAAGCCGGCGATGCCGGTGGGCGCCAGGTGAGAGATGAAGTGCTGGACCCAGGCGAAGTTGGCGTTGCCCGCGGGCGGCGTGCCGTAGACCCAGCGCTTGTCGTTGCGCAGCAGCTCGCCGCGCCAGTCGCTGTCGTTGAAGGGCGGATTGGCCAGGACATAGTCCGCCTTGAGGTCCGGGAAGGCGTCGGCGTGGAAGCTGTCGCCCTGGGCGATGTTGGCGCCGATGCCGCGGATGGCGAGGTTCATGTTGGCCAGGCGCCAGGTGGTGTAGTTGGACTCCTGGCCGTAGATGGCGATGTCGCTCAGGCGGCCCGCGTGCGCCTCGATGAACTTCTCGCTGCTGACGAACATGCCGCCCGAACCGCAGCAGGGGTCGAAGACGCGGCCCTTGTACGGCGCCAGCATCTCGACGAGCACGCGGACGACGCGGCTGGGCGTGTAGAACTGGCCGCCTTTCTTGCCCTCGGCGCTGGCGAACTGGGCGAGGAAATACTCATAGACCCGGCCGAGGATGTCCTTGGCGCGATCCGCCGGGCTGCCGAGGCCGATGTCGGACACGAGGTTGATCAGCTGGGCGAGGCGGGCTTTGTCGAGGCCGGGGCGGGCGAAGTCCTTAGGCAGGACTCCCTTAAGGTGCGGGTTCGCCTTCTCGATAGCGTCCATGGCGTCGTCGACCGTCCGGCCGATCGTGGGCTGGGGGGCTTGGGCCTTGAGGTGGGACCAGCGGGCCTCGCGCGGGACCCAGAAGATGCTCGCGGCCTTGTATTCGTCGGGGTCCTCGGGGTCGGCGCCTTCAGTGGCGGTGGCCGCTGCTAGCTCGGCGTGCTTGGCCTCGAACGCGTCACTGATGTACTTGAGGAAGATGAGCCCCAGGACGACGTGCTTGTACTCGGCGGCGTCCATGTTGTTGCGGAGCATGTCGGCCGACTGCCAGAGCTTGGGCTCCAGGTTGGTGGTGGCGCTGGTCTCGGGCGAGGCGGGGTCCGTGGCGGAGCCGGCCGTTCGCTGGCCTGAGGCGCGGCTGGTTCGAGCTCCGCGAGGGCTCACTATCGACCCCAAAGTTCGGACGCTGACGGTGCGTCGATCCCCACGTCCGCCGCCACGGCGGCGCGGTACACCCGGACTTGTCCAGCCTACTCCGCAGCGGCGCCCCGGTGGGCAGCCATTTGTGCGCAATCATGGAACCCGCGTGACTTACAGAACCTCTGAGTCGAGCACGCGAACCCGCGGGAGACTCTCGCTACCTTCGAAGAGGATCACGAGATTGTGTCCGGGGCTTCGGGCCGAAGGCACGACGACGCCGTCGAAATGCAAGAACCAAGCCGCGCCACCAACGGCCTGGCAGCGGGAGTGGTCGTCTTCGGCGAGTGCGGCCTGATCGACGCCAAGTGATGCCAAGACGTCAGGATCGGAGAGGTCGAGCAGCGACTTCAGCTCGACCTCAAGCCGATGGACTGTCCTCGTCGTCGTGGGACGCAGAGGCTGGATCTCCAGCAGGTGATCGCCTTCGGCCACCGCGGTCGACCGGTCCATGCTCGTATACAACGCCTCGACGTCGGGCGGGTTCCATCGAGCGCCTCTCGTATTCGTCTTGTCGGGCGGGTTCTTGCCGAGTGTGTGCCTCCATACGGTCCCGGACCAGGCGCGAGGCTCGAGCTTGGCCAGCCGTTCAAGAATGGCTGGATCGGGCTCGTACCTCTTCACGGTCAAACGTAAGCGCCGGTCTTGAGCTGCTCAATCACGGCGAGAACGTCATCGACCCTGCCATCCTGAATCAACTGGGCGGGAGTGGCGCCGTGCAGCAGCCTATTACGGGAGAACAGCCAGACTTTGGCGTCACCGGGCTCGTAGAACTCGGCAATCTCGGAGGCAAGCCACTCGAGGGTGAGCAAGCGCTGCAGGTGGGCCTGCTGCGGATCGACTCGACCCTGCTGCCATCTCGACACCGTCTGCGGCGTTGTGCCCACCAATTCGGCCACTTCTCGTCCCCGGATGCCGGTCTTGTCCTTGATCGATTGGAGCTTGACCGCGACCGCTCCAGGCATGAGTCCTCCTAGTTCACCGAATGTGGCTTAGGCCTGGCCGTGCGCACACGCTGACCAAGCGCAGGGATCGGGACCTGGCACGGGCCGCGACGCTCCAGGAACTCCAGCGCGCGGTGCCATTGGACATCTGCATGAAATCGGTGTCCAACACCGCGTGAACGCCGTTTCCGACCAAGGCTTCGCGGAGCAGCCTGTGCCGTTCCTGGTGTCGGGCGTCAAGAACCAAGCCGGACACCGCCTTGTCCTCGGCGAGCAGCCTCAGGAAGACCGTGTGGTCGTTCCATCCTGGTCTGAGGTACAGACCGAGGCTGGGCTTGGCCGGCGACAGAAGCGTGAGTTGCGCCTTCATCCAAATTCACCTTTGAGTGAACGTTAGGATGAACATTAGGCTGAACATCAGGCGACGTCAAGAGATGGTTCCCCGAAGCCACGGGGTACTTCGTGCCAGCAGGCGGCTAGTGTGGGTTGGGGGCGGCCAGCGAGCCGGCCGGGCTGAAGGTGCCGGTGGCCGGGTCATACAGTTCGGCTGAGTCGAAATCGGCCAGGGCGTTGCCGGCCGTGCCGCAGGCGACGAGGACGCGACCGTCGGAAAGCAGTGTTGCGGTGTGGCTGACTCGTCCAGTGGCCATCGAGCCTGTCGTGCTGAAGGTCCCGGTCGCCGGGTCATACAGCTCGGCTGAGGAGGTGGAGGCCGGTTCCTTGGCGCTACCTCCGGCGATGAGCACGCGCCCGTTCGAGAGTAGCGTGGCGGTCGCCCTTCCTCGAGCTATGGCCATCGAGCCGGAGGGGCTGAAGGTGCCGGTCGCCGGGTCGTACACCTCCGCGGGGTTCGCGTATCCGGTCATCAGTACGCGGCCGTCGGAAAGAAGCGTCGCGGTGCCTTCGGCGGTCGATGAGCCGGTGGGGCTGAAGGCGCCGCTCGCCGGGTCGTACAGCTCGGCGGGGTTCGCGTATCCGGTGACCAATACGCGGCCGTCGGAAAGTCGCGTCGCGTTATGGCTGACCCGACCGGCAGCCATCGAGCCGGTGGGGCTGAAGGTGCCGGTCTTGGGGTCATACAGCTGGGCCGAGGAGACCATGGCGGACCTGTTGGCGTCGCCTCCGGCGACGAGAACGCGACCGTCGGCGAGCAGCGTCGCGGTCGGGCCGGTGACAGCTATGGCCATCGAGCCGGTGGGGCTGAAAGTGCCGGTCTTCGGGTCGTACAGCTCGGCTGAGGAGAGCAGATGCCAGGTCCTCCCGTCCAGAGTCCGTCCCCCGGCGATGAGGACGCGGCCGTCGGCGAGCAGAGTCGCGGTGTCGCCGGTGCGGGCGGTGGCCATGGAGCCGGTGGGGCTGAAAGTGCCGGTCGTGGGGTCATACAGCTCCGCTGAGGCGAGGGTCACCATGACGCTTATGTTCCAGCCTCCGGCGATGAGCACCCGACCGTCGGCGAGCAGGGTCGCGGTGTGGCCCTCGCGGGCGGTCGGCTCCGGCGCGGGCGAGTTCCACCAGCAGCCGGCGAGCGTGAGGGCGGCGATCAGGCAGGCCAGGCCCAGGCGGGCCGCCCGAGCGACGCCACGAGCGGCCGCGTCACCACGAGATTGCGCCTCGGTGCGGAGCCCTTGCATGATGTCCCCTCAGCGGATCGTGTGCCCCATTGCGCGCCATTCTACGAGAGGGGCGGCCGCGACGGGAGACCTGCGAACGCCACCTGGAGGAGCTCCTGGATAACGTCTTCCAGGGGAGCGGAGACCGCTTCCTTGGCTGGCGCCGCTGAACGATCAGTCCCGCCCCGCCGCGTCCGCGATGTCGCCGATGATCGTGGCCAACTCGCGGGGGCGCGACCACATCGGCCAGTGGCTCGTCGGCAGGTCGACCCAGGTCACGTTGCGTAGCTCGGCGACACCGGCGAGCCATGCCCAGTTGCGCTCCCTCGCGTACGCCTTGACCTTGTCGGACGGGAATCCGGTACAGATGATCGTGCTCGGAATGTCGCCCCGCGCGTCGTTGGTCAGCTCAACTCCATCGCGAATGACGCCACCCGGAACCGGAACGGCCCGCAGGCGGAAAGTCTCCATCTGGTCCTCGGTCAGGCCGTCGAGGTTCTCCTCCGCTTCGATGGAGGCCCAGTCGAGCGGATGCTCCACGTCCGCGAAGCCGGGATCGAGGGCGCCCTTCCCCGGGGCTGTGTCGACATAGACCATGGCCGCGATCAGCTCCGGGACCCGGTCGCTGGCGGCGTAGCCCGAGAAGCCGCTGGCGCTGTGGACGGCGAGGACCACTGGTGCACCCGCCGCCCGAACCGCCTCGCAGATGGCGTCGACGTGGTCCGACATGGTGATCGCCGAGCGGTCGGCGTCGATGGACTCAAGACCGGGCAGTGTCAACGCCGTGACCTCATGACCACCGGCGCGCAATGCGTCGGCGACTTCATCCCACGCCCATGCTCCGAGCCAGAACCCCGGAACCAGAACAATCGGTGCGGCGGTCATTGGCGACTCCTTGCCTTCCCTCGAGATTGCGAATCTAGTATGGGGTCACTCCGAGCGGGTGCGGCCCAGCGGTATCTTGCCCACTTACACGGACAACCCACCAGCGACCGTCCGGTTTGCCCTGGCGCTTGTCATCGGCCTGTCACAGACACGTCATCCGCACGTCACGCGCCGAGCCGATCCTTTGGTCTACTCCAACCACAGCCGGAGGATGAAATGGATCGGTTACCGCGCAGGTTGACGGGGTTGTTCGCGCTCGGCGCCCTCAGCCTGGCGATCGGTCTGGCGGCGTGTACACAGCCGGGAGCCACCCCCAGCCCGCAGTAGCCCGCCGGCACTCGTCCGCTCGCCTCTCTACCCCGCCACCCAAGGACGCTCACCATGCTTGTACTCGTCTTCGTCGCCTTCTTCGCCGGCCTGGCCACGGCCGTGTCACCCTGCGTTCTCCCTATCCTCCCTATCGTCCTGGCAACGGGAGCCGACGGTGACCGGCGCCGGCCGTACCTGGTGATCGCCGGACTCATCGCCAGCTTCTCGTTCTTCACGCTGGCGAGCGTCCAGATCATCTCGGCGCTCGGACTGCCGAGCTCGGTGCTGCGGGACATCGCCATCGCCATCATCGCCGTGTTCGGGCTGACGCTCCTGGTTCCGGCCGTTTCCGCAGTCTTCGAACGGGCGACGGGGCGGCTGCAGCGGGCGGGAGCGCAGCTGATGGGACGATCCACTCCCGGCTCCCTGGCATCGGCCGGTGGTGGCGGCGCCACCTTCGGGACGGCAGTCGCCCCAGGCGCCTCAAACCCGCAGAAGCGTGCCGGCATCGTCGGCGGCCTCCTCACCGGCGTGGGCCTCGGCCTCGTCTGGACGCCGTGCGCCGGCCCGATCCTCGGTGCGATCACGAGCCTCGCGGTCACTGCGCCGGGGTCCTGGTCGACGCTGACGCTCGTGGTCGCCTATTCGATCGGAGCCGGGCTGCCGTTGCTCGCGATCGCGCAGGGCGGGCGGGCCATGATGTCGCGGCTCCGGCTGCGGTCGGCCTCCGGGTGGGCCACCAGGGTGTTCGGCGTCGTCGTCATCGCCACCGCCGGGCTGATGGCGGTCGGGGCCGACACGGCCATCTCCGCGGATCTCACGAGCGCGCTCCCGAACTGGACTGGCACGCTGCAGGCCCTGGAGCGGTCGAACCCCGTCCAGTCCGCCCTGGGCGAGCTCCAGGGGCACGACCAGGCGTCCGGTCAGCCCGCGTCGAACGACGCGTCCGCCCTCAGCGACTCCGGTCCGGCTCCGGAGTTCACCGGGATAGACCACTGGCTCAACTCGCAGCCGCTCACGCTCGCCCAGTTGCGCGGCAAGGTGGTCCTGGTCGATTTCTGGACGTACTCCTGTATCAACTGCATCCGGACGCTGCCCTATGTGGAAGGCTGGTACCAGAAGTACGCGGCCGACGGCCTCGTCATCGTCGGCGTCCACACGCCCGAGTTCGCGTTCGAGCACGACACGAACAACGTCTCCGCGGCAATCGCCCGTTACGGGATCACGTACCCCGTTGCCCAGGACAACGAGTTCAAGACGTGGAACGCGTACTCCAACGAGTACTGGCCGGCCGACTACCTGATCGACGCGACCGGGCATATCCGCGACGAGCACTTCGGTGAAGGCGATTACGACAAGACCGAAGCCAACATCCGCGCGCTGCTGGAGGAAGCCGGAAAGTCCGCGCTGCCGGGTGCGTCGGCCGCCAACGGCGGCGTGCCGATCGCCGGCGGCCAGACGCCCGAGACCTACCTGGGATCGGATCGGGCAGCCGGGTTCCAGGGGTCATACCCGGGCGACGGGACGCAGACGTTCGCACTCCCGGCCCAGCTCGATCCGAATGCCTGGGGCCTCGATGGCACCTGGGAGGTGAGCCCCCAGTACATCACGGCGTCGAAGACGGGCGACAAGCTGGAGCTCAGCTTCCAGGCCCGCGATGTCTACCTGGTGATGTCGGCGCCCGGTTCGGTCGGCGCACACGTGACGGTCACCGGGGCAGGAGCGGCGGCCCAGGGAACCGAAGATGTCTCGGCCTCAGGCGAGCTCACCGTGTCGACCGCCCGGCTCTACCACCTGGTCCACCTGCCCGCAGCCGCGCAGGGCACGGTTACGATCACCTTCGACGAGCCCGGGGCACAAGCCTTCGCCTTCACCTTCGGCAGCTGACGCACGCGCCGTGGACCGGCAACTCCAGACCTCTTGTGACTGTCGCACGTATGGCTTGACACTTGCGTAGTTGCGCAAGTACGATACAAGACGCCACGAGACAGATGGCTGGATAGACCGAAGGGAAGAGTGCGATGGCAATCATTCACGGGACCGACGACACGTTCGAGAAGCTCGTCCTCAAGAGCGAGAAACCGGTGGTGGTCGACTTCTGGGCAACATGGTGCGGGCCGTGTCGCATGGTCGCGCCCGAGCTCGAGAAGCTCGCTGAGAAGTACGAGGGCGTCGTCAACGTAGTGAAGCTCGACGTGGATGCGAACCCGATGATCGCGGGCGCCTTCGGCATTCAGAGCATTCCGACGATCGCGTACTTCAAGCCCGGCGAGCAGCCTCGCGGCGTGCTGGGGTTCATGCCGTTGGCCGAACTCGAGAAGGCCTTTGGCCTGACCGATCTCGTCCCGGCCGCATAGCCGATCCTCACCCCGGCAGAGTAGGCCGGGCCAGGCGTGATTGGCGCGGTGCTCCCCGGCTCAGGCGTTCGCCCGAGGGCGACAGATCGTCACTTCGCCAGAGCGCGGGCTCGCCTCAGGATCAGTCGCTCTTTGCCGTTCAGCGTTTCCAGGTCCACCACGGCCTTGCCGAGGTCCTTGGTCACGTTCTCCGCCACGAAGATGCTCATTACATCATTGGTGGCGACCTGATCGTCGGCGGCGGGTTCGGCGGCGAAGTCGAGCACGATCCGGCCTTCACGGCGTGACAGGCGGGGGTTGAGGTTGTCCGGGAGGCCGCGTCGCTTGCGGTCTTCGATGAGGCGGTCACTGGCGCGGGCGGTGATGGTGGGCATCTTGCCTCCTTGCTGAGGAAGCCGTGCGGCTTCGGGCGGAGTTGCGCCGCTGCCTGTCGGCTCACAGTGGGAGTTTCAGGGGCCGGCGGCCACCCGTTCACAAAAAGATTACCATATGACAACCAATAGCGCAGGTGAGGGGACATGGCGACCGACTCGACGCTGGTTCAGTCCCTGGAGGAACTGGCATTCGCGACCGTAGGCATGACAGCCGTGGCGCTCAACGAGGTCGGACACGAGAAGGAGCTCACCCTTGCGCAGTGGCGCGTTCTGGTGATTCTGGGAAGGGGTTCGATGAGGGTCGGCGCGATAGCCGAGCGCATCGGGGCTTCGCTGCCATCGGCCAGTCGTCTGGTTGCGCGGATGGAAGGCCGCGGCTACGTCGTTACCGCTCGTGACGAGCAGGACCGTCGGGCCACGCTGGTGTCGCTGGCACCGCTCGGCTCGATCACTCGAGACGGAGTCATCAGCCGCCGCCGCAGTCTGATCGCCGAACTCGTAGGCAACGACCAGTCATTCGGGGACTTGAGCCTCGAGCAGGGGCTCAGACGTCTCGCGGATCTCTTCTCGCGATTCGCGTGAAGACAGCCGATCGGCGACTTCCGCCGAGCAAGCAGATCGAGATACAAGGAGGCTGCCGATGATCCAGCTGGACCCCGCGCTGGACAACTCGCTGATCTCGATTGGCGTGCTCATGATCGCGGTCGTGGCCGCTCTCGCGTTTCACTGGCTGTTTTTCTCGCTCGCCGATCGAGCGACCAGACGGACTGCAAGCACGATCGACGAGTCCATCGTGGAGCACAGTCGAAGCGCCGTCCGCGTCCTGGCCCCGCTCGCCGCGCTCTTCCTCGTTGCCCCCCTCGTACCCTTGCCGCAGGAAGTGCAGACGCCGTTGCGCTATGCCCTGGGTCTTGGCCTCGTGGCTGTGTCGGCCTGGGTGCTGATCGCCCTGACATGGATTGCCGACGATCTCTTCCTCGACCACCTCAACGGCAGGGACATCGAGACCGTCGAGGTCCGGGCGACGCTGACACAGATCTCCATTCTGCGCCGCGTCCTGGTCGCCGTGATAGTGCTGGTGGCGCTCGCGATCATGCTCCTGACCCTGCCCGGAGGCGAGAACATCGGTGCCAGCTTGCTGGCGTCCCTGGGCATCGCCGGACTGGTCTTCGGCATGGCTGCGGGCCCTGTCCTCTCCAACCTGCTGGCCGGGGTGCAGATAGCAGTGACTCAGCCGATCCGCCTGGACGACGTCGTCGTTATCGAGGGCGAGTGGGGGCGCATCGAAGAGATCAACACCACGTATGTCGTGGTTCGGATCTGGGATCTGCGTCGCCTGGTCATCCCGCTCACGACCGTGATCCAGAAGCCCTTCGAGAACTGGACGCGCAAGACGACCAACCTGGTTGGGACGGTGACGATTCCGGCCGACTACTCGGTCCCCGTCGACGACGTCCGTGCCGAACTCCACCGCATCGTGAAAGGCTCGGAACTGTGGGACGGGGAGTCCTGGGGCCTGCAGGTCACCGACGCAAACGACCGGACGATCGAACTGCGCGCCCTGCTCAGCGCGGCCGACTCGGGCGCCCTCTGGGACCTGCGCTGTCTGGTCCGCGAAAGGCTCATCGACTACCTGAAGTCACATCACCCCGGCTCACTGCCCCGCCTGAGGACCGAGATGGATCCGGGTCGCGGCCGGATGATGCCGAAGCCGGCGCCATAGGTGGCTGTCGCTTGTACACTCAGCCGGTGGCAATCGATCCGATCGATGAAGGCGGGAAGGCGAGCGCCCGCGGTCCGCTGACCATCGCCCATATCGCCCGCCAGGCAGGCGTGTCCTCGCCGACGGTGTCGAAGGTCATCAACGGCCGAAAAGACGTGTCGGCAGAGACTCGCCGGCGGGTCGAAGCCCTGATCCGCGAGCAGGGGTATCAGCCGCAGCGACGGGTCACACAGAATGCGCCGCTGCTGGAGCTGGCCTTCCACGAGTTCGAGAGTGAGTGGGCGGGCGAGTTCATCAGGGGAGTGCAGGGGGTTGCGACCGCGCACGGACTTGGGCTCGTGCTGTCGGAGATCAAGGAGGCGCCAACGAACGGTCGCGGCTGGATCGAGACCGTCCTGGCTCGGCGACCCAAGGGGCTGATCGTCGTCTTGTCGGATCTCAACGACGATCTGCGTGACCAGCTGCGGACGCGTCGTATCCCGCTCGTTGTGGTGGACCCGACCGGCGAGCCGCTCCACGACACGCCGTCGGTCGGGGCAACGAACTGGAGCGGCGGCCTCACCGCGACCCGCCATTTGCTGGAGCTCGGGCACAGGCGCATCGGGGTAATCGCGGGCCCCGTGACACTGCTCTGCAGCAGGGCACGGCTCGACGGGTATCGGGCTGCGATGGACGCAGCCGGCGTCGAGGTCGACCCCACGCTGATCCGCTACGGCAACTTCTACGTGGACGAGGCTATTCGAGAAGGGCGGGTGCTGCTCGACTGCGATCCGGCGAGCAGGCCCACGGCTATCTTTGCCTTGAACGACCTTCAGGCTCTTGGTGTCTATCAGGCGGCGCGCGACCTCCGGCTCCACATCCCCGACGACCTGAGCGTCATTGGCTTCGATGACATCCCGACCGCCCGGTGGTTCAGCCCTCCGTTGACGACGATTCGGCAGCCACTCGCCCGTATGGGTGTCACGGCGGCGCGTTTGCTGCTCCGACTGGCCGCCGGGGAGCACCCGACCGAGACTCGACTTGAGCTCGCGACCAAGCTGGTCACTCGCTCGAGCACCGCTCCACTTCGAGTCTAGCCTCCAACCCGAGGCTGTTCGGCCGTGACCTGGGTGGCTTCTGGCGACTCGGCCGGCCGCGTCGGTTTCGGGCGCGGGCGCCCCGATCTGCACGGAAGACTGACCGGCGGCGGCCGAGTGGCCGCCGCCGGTCTTCTCAATGCTCAGGACGGTTGGCCGGGAGGGGAACCTCCCGCTGCTATGCCATCGCCATGGGCAACTGAGTGGTCGCGCCGAGGTTTACGGCGCTGTCTATCGAGGAGGATTGCCATGACGGGTTTGCTGCACCACGACGTTGCTCGTCACGGTCTCAGGTCACCACTGTCTTGCCAATCGGGTATCGAAAGTTTCGGAATGCGAGCCGAAGTTACGTAGAGAGTCTACCCAACGAGTTCCGGCGTCAAGCGGGCCGCCTCGTGGCGAGTGTTCACCAGGCCGTCAAGGCGCCTGGACCGGTTCTGATGATGGGGCGGCCGCATGCGAGTGAGCCGATAGAAGCCCATAGCCGATCGGGGCGAGCGTCGCAGTCGCCGCCGCCAGCAGGATTATCCTGGCCTCCAGGCTGGGGTCGATGACTCCCAGATCTACGCCGATCCGAGCCACGACGATGATGAGCGACAGTCGCGCGGAGAGCAGCATCCCGGCCGCGACGCCCGAACGCAGCCCGTGGCGGCGTCCCAGAACCGCCAGCGACGGAACCACCTTGACCACGAACGCCGCGACGACCAGCAGGGCCACGAACCCGATGGCTTCCGGGTCGCTGACGGCCTCCATCCTGAACGCCAGTCCCACGCCGATGAAGAAGATAGGGATGAGGAACCCGTAGGCGAGCCCGTCCAGCGTGTGGTCGAGTTCGCCTCGATGCCTGAAGACTGTGGCCACGCCCGTCCCCGCGAGGAACGCCCCGAGAGCCGCCTCGATTCCCAGGGCCGTCGCAAGACCGGCGTATGCGAGAACCATGGCCATGGCAAAACGCACTCCGAGGGCCTCGGGGTCGCGCGAGTCGAAGAAGCGGCTGAACCGGTCCGGCCACCACCAGGCGGCCAGCCTGAGCCCGGCGAACGACACCGCCACGAGGCCAACGAACACGGGGAAGGCCAGGAGCCGCACGTCGGCGCCGACGCGGAGAACCAGGGCGACCATGGATACGGCTACGAGCGTCGCGAAATCCGCGATCAACGCCGCCATGAGGATGTCCTGGCCGAGAGGCGTCGCGAGGGACCGCTCGGAGCGAAGGGTCGGCACCACGAGGCCGACCGACGTCGTGGCCAGCACGAGGGTCATGAAGATCCCGAGGTCGAGAATCAGGGCGCCGACAGCCGCCAGGCCGAGGGTCAGGGCAAATAGCAGCGCGCCGCGCAGGACGGGCCGCGGCCCGGACCGCTCGAACAGCCGCAGGTCGATCTCGAAGCCCGCCAAAAACAGCAGCAGCAGGAACCCGAGCTCACCCAGGGACACTGTCAGCGCATCGGGCGTGACGATGGCGAGGACGGGGCCCACGAGGATTCCGAACAGAATCTCGAGCACCACCGCGGGCAGGCGAACAATTGTTGCCAGCGGCGGCAGCCCAAGCGCGGCCAGCGCGATGACGAGCAGGGCGCTGGAGTCACTCATCGACGCCGGCCCGGATCGGGCGGAACCACGAGCATCGAGCCGGTAAGACCCGCCGCGACGGCCGCGGTGAACGCGGGCCTGAGGATTCCCCCAGCAGCCCCGCCGTGGCTGAGCACCAGGAGCGCCGACGGCGACACGTCCCTGAAGAGGCGGATCGGGTTCGACCGGACAACCCTGCCGGCGACTTCGACGGCGCGGACCGACCCCTCGTCTCGAAGCCTGGTGACGGCATCCCGGACAGCCTTCTCGTCATCGTCGGTTACGAGGAATCTGGGTGTGCTCGCCCCGAGCGCCTCAACCCGCAGCGCGTTGGGGCCCGCAAGATCAAGGGCCACCCATGCCGCCTCCCAGGCGCCCTGGCTATCGCGGGCCGGAATGACCAGGCGCTCGTAGCGCGTGACCCCGGCGCTCAGCAGAACCGGCACGCCGACCCGCACAAGCTTCCCCATCAGGCCAACCGCCGACCTGAGCCCCCGGGCGCGCGGAACCACAAGGCAGCCGAGGTGCTGGGACCCGCGCAGAGCTACGAGGTCAGACAGGGCTACCTGCTCTCCCGCTCCTTCGACGAACTCGATGCCCGGGCCGCTCGCCCGGAGTTCCTCGAGCCGCTCGCTCAACTGCGCCACCGCCGTCGCGTCCAGGTTCGAGCGTCGCGGGTGGATCACCATCAGGGCATCGGCGGCCGTCAATCGGAAGAACGCCATCGCCTCGGAGATCACAGCCTCCTCTCCCGTGCGGAGCAGGACGCCGATGCGCCGTCCGTAGGCAAGGGGGAACCGCGCCTTGCCTTCCGTGAACACCCGGACCATGGCCGCGTGGTTCGTGGCCGGGCCGACGACTGTGATCCTGTCCTCGGCGGCCAGGATGGTGCCGCCGTGGGGCACGATCACTTCGCCGTCGCGCAGGAGCGCTGCCACCAGCCATCCCTGCAGCCCGAGCTCCGCGAGCGGCCGGCCGACGAGCGTCGAATCCGGGGCGAGTCGGAACTCGATGGCCTCGGCCCTGCCATCCGCGAAAGCGGCGGACGCCACGCGTCGAGGCTCCAGGGCAAGTTCCACCTGGCGGGCGGCGAGCCGATCGGGGGCCACGGCGGTCACGCCGAGATGAGTGAACTCCGCCACGCGGGCTGCCGACACGACCATCGCAACCACGCGGGACACGTCCGCCGCCCGGGCGAGGCGGCACACCTCGAGGGCGACGTCGTCGTCACGGAGCGCGACGATCACGGCATCGGCCTCTGCCAGCCCGGCGCGCTCGAGAGTGACACGGCTGGAGCCGTCACCGTGGATCGACTGGATCGGGCGCGTGGCAGCCAGCGCGGCGAGTCGATCAGCCTCGACGTCGATCGCGGACACGCTCCAGTGCTCGCCCAGGCGCTCCAGGACGGCCCGGCCGATTCCACCAGCCCCCACGAGGATCGCGCGCATCGATTCTCCGTGCTGTTTCCACGCGGGTTGGTCCGCGCTGGGATCCCGCCAAGCCTAGGGCATCGTTCGGCCACTGGATGCGCGAAACCTGCGCTGCCGAAAGCGACCCCATGCGGCAAGCTGTTGTTGTGGCGTGCATGTACCACTAGCGCCGATCGCCAGCAGTTGATATCGTCGATTCGGTGCCGATAAGGCCCCAGTTGGAGCAAGCCATCGCTGCTCGCGAGGAGATGAGCCGTGCCGAAGCCACCCAAAGCCTACGCCGCGCGCCTGGATATCGACTATCCAGAGAGGCTCAATAGGCTCACGACTTTCGTCCGGCCGATCATGCTCATCCCTATCGCCATCATCATGGCCCTGCTGTCGACCGGCCTGTGGTCCGCGACGTTGCTGATGATCGTGTTCCGAGTGCGGTATCCGCGGTGGTGGTTCGTCTTCGCCAGAGAGATGACACGCCTCAACATCCGCGTCTGCGCCTACGCGGCCTTGCTCACGGACCTCTACCCGTCGACGACCAAGGACCAGGCGGTTCACGTGGGCGTGGACTACCCGGATGCCGGGAAGGACCTGAACCGGTGGCTGCCGCTGGTGAAGTGGCTTCTGGCGGTCCCTCACTACATCATCCTGGCCTTCCTCTGGTTCTTCGCCATCTTCGCCATCGTCATTGCCTGGTTCGCCATCCTCATTACCGGACGCTACCCCCGGCCGCTCTTCGACTACGTGGTGGGCGTCATGCGCTGGAGCCTTCGCGTCAGCGCCTACATGTACCTTCTGGTGACCGATCGTTACCCGCCCTTCAGCGTGGGTTGAACCGGCTCGCCTGAGATAGTCGGATCTTCAGGGAGCGAACCCAGACGAGCGACGCGCTGGCCAGCCGGCGTGCTAGTTTGTGCCGCACAACTCTCGGCGATTCCACGCCGACATCACGGGAGCGGCTCTTGACAGCGCAAGGCCACGACACCGGCGCGCGACACATCGACTCGTGGGTGACCTTCCGGCCGGAACTGAAGGTCCTCGACTGCACGATTCGGGACGGCGGGCTCGTGAATGACCACCGTTTCGAGGACTCATTCGTGCGGCGGGTCTACGAAACGTGCGTGGCTGCCGGGGTCGACTACATGGAGCTCGGCTACAAGGCGGACCGCAAGATCTTTCCCGACTCCACCGCCGGCCCGTGGAAGTTCTGCACCGAGGACGACCTGCGCAGGATCGTGGGGGACAATGCCTCGACCGCGGGAGCGGCTGAGGGGAACGGCATCAAGCTGAGCGTCATGGCCGATGCCGAGCGGACCGACTACCACACGGACATCCTGCCGCGCGACCAGAGCGTTCTGTCGTGCATCCGCGTCGCCTGCTACGTCCACCAGGTGCCCACGGCCCTGGACATGATCAAGGACGCCCATGACAAGGGTTACGAGACCACGTTCAACCTGATGGCCCTTTCCACCGTCCAGGAGCGCGAGCTGTTCGATGCTCTGGAGGTGGTCGCCGAAAGCCCGGTCGACGTCGCGTACGTCGTCGACAGTTTCGGTTCCTTCTACTCCGAGCAGGTTCGTGACATGACCGGCAGGTTCGTCAAGCTGTTCCACGAGGCAGGCAAGGAAGTGGGCATACACGCCCACAACAACCAGCAGCTCGCCTACGCCAACACTATCGAGGCCATGCTCGCGGGCGCGACCTGGCTGGATACGACCATCGCCGGTCTGGGTCGAGGAGCAGGGAACTGCCCAACCGAGTTGCTGCTCGGCTTCCTCAAGAACCCCAAGTTCCACCTTCGCCCCGTGCTGCAGTGCGCGCAGGACCTGTTCGTGCCGCTGAGCAAGGAGCTCGATTGGGGCTATTCGATCCCCTACATGCTGACCGGCCAGCTCAACATCCACCCGCGCATGGCGATCGAGGTGCGCGACAGCCACGCGCCCGACAGCTACGTCGAGTTCTACGACCGGCTTACCGAGAACACGGACTGAGGGCAGCCCCCCTGAGGCTGGCTCGGCGATCAAATCGAGCCTGCCGTTAGGACTCCGGCGCGAACGGCATGATCCCGACCGCCGGATTCCGCCCTGGGATCAACTCAGAACCGCGGCTTGCGCTTCTCTTCCTTGGGCGGGCGCGGCTCATGGCCGGGACGGGGTGGCCGTGGCGCCGTCCCCGGGGCCATATCGGGCGGTGGCTCTTTCGGCCCTCGGGCTCGGGCGGCTTCCACCTGCTTGGCGAAGGCTTCGGCCACATCCGATGGGATGGCGCGCTGCATGGCGTCTCCCATGGCCTGAATGCGAAGATTCTGCGCGGCTCGCTGCTCGCGCTCGTATTTCGATCGCTTTGTCACCTGAACCTCGTACGGCGGACCACCCGCGGTGGCGGTGGCCCAATCATGCGCCAAACCAGTGGGTCCTGTCCCGGGCAATGGCTCAGCCGCCGAACCGACTCGATCGGCACGCGAGAATCCTCCGGGCATGCCCAGGCGACGCGTCGCCGCGGACTCGATCGCACGCGCCTCCGGAAACCCGCACGAGACGGCGGTTGCCGTCGGCGCGTGCCCGACTCACAGGACAGCGGCTCAGGCCGTCGGAGTGGCCTGCTTGCCCGTGGCAACATGGCCATGCGGGCCCCTGGCCCACTGAAGGAGCTGATGAATGGCGAACGAACCCTGGCATCTCGTTGACGAGTATCTAGTGGAGCGGCTGGTGCCGTCCGACGATGTCCTTGAGGCCGCGGTCAGAGCCGGCGTGGATGCCGGCATGCCACAGATCCAGGTCTCGCCGACGGAAGGCAAGCTTCTCTACCTGCTGGCTCGAATGCTGGGGGCACGGAAGATCCTGGAGATTGGGACGCTGGCCGGCTACAGCACGATCTGGATGGCCCGGGCACTGCCTGTCGACGGTCGGCTCATCAGCCTCGAGGTGAACCCGGCCCACGCCGAGGTCGCCACGGCGAATCTGCGTCGGGCGGGACTGGACGGCATCGTAGAGATCCGCGTGGGCCCGGCTCTCGATTCGCTCGCCGCTCTGGCGCAAGAGGACCTCGGGCCCTTCGACCTAGTGTTTGTCGACGCCGACAAGGACCACAACCCGGAGTACGTCGCCTGGGCTTTGCGGCTATCGCGCCCGGGGACGGTGATAGTCGTCGACAACGTAGTGCGCCGCGGGGCTGTCATCGACGAGACCAGCGCCGACGCGAACATCCGGGGCATTCGCCGTATGTTCGAGTTCGTGGCCGCGGAACCCAGGTTGGAGGCGACCGCGGTGCAGACCGTCGGCGTGAAAGGCTACGACGGGTTCGCCGTTATGCGAGTCGCGCGCTAGCTCTTCGGGCCCTTCCGGAGAGCGATCGCGTTCGTGCCTCGGCGGTCGCTCCGTGCCGAACCGGAGTGCGGTCGCTACATTGGGAGCATCGATCTCGACCCCGCGGGACGCAGCCAGATGGAGGTCGTCATGCCCACCCTGGATCTCCACAACCCGCGCGCGATCGCGATGTGGGACATCTCGTGGTTGCTGCGTCGCTGGCCCGGGGCCGGCTTCGAGGACTGGGATCGAGCCCTCGATGAACTGATCGAGCGTGGGTACGACGCCGTGCGGCTCGAGGCTTTCCCGCACCTGCTTTCGGTGGATCCCGACGCCGAATGGGAGTTCATACCCGGGGCTGACTGCCACGATTGGGCGAGCCCGCTACCGGTGCGCGCTCGACCGTGGCCCGCCCTGGCCGACTTCATCCGTCGCTGTCGGGACCGCGGCGTCGCCGTGGGGCTCTCGACCTGGTTTCCGCAGGACGCCACCCAAGCCTGCCTGCGGCTGACATCGCCCCAGGATCACGCCGGTGCCTGGGCGAGCACCCTCGAACTGCTCGAGAGCGAAGGCCTGCTGGACGCGCTGTTCTATGTCGACCTGTGCAACGAATGGCCACACCCCAACTGGGCCCCGTTCTTCAAGGAGCAGCCGGAGGGCGCCCTCAATGACGACTGGAGCACCGAACCGGCGATGGCCTGGATGCGGGCGGCGGTCGCAGCTCTCCGCCCGCACTCGCGCGGACTGCCGCTGACCTTCTCCGTCCTGCCGAACAAACGGTGGGCGCGCCGGGACCTCGGATTCCTCGACTTCCTCGAGCCGCACATATGGATGGCTCAGGCGTCGGACTATTACGAGCGGTTCAACTACGACTACCCCACGCAGGGTCTGCGCGGCTACCGAATGCTCCAGCAGCACGCCGAACCCCTCTACCGGGCCGAGCGCGACCACTGGCGCGCCGAGCTGGTCCGGCTGATCCGCGAGACGGCCGATCTGTCGGTGGAGCTCGATCGACCGGTCGTGACGACCGAGTGCTGGGCGCTGGTCGAGTGGCGGGACCTGCCCGGGCTCGACTGGGCGTTGATCAAGGATCTGTGCGAGCTGGGGGTACGGAGCGCGGTGGAGACGGGCCGTTGGGCGGCGATTGCGACGAGCAACTTCTGCGAGCCGCAATTCGTTGGGATGTGGCGAGACGTAGCCTGGCACCGAGAGCTGACGAGCCTGATCAAGGGGTCCGGAACGGCCCGCTGAGGCGGGGGCGCCATACTGGCGACATGGAAGAGAACCCCTCCCGCCCGGCGCGCGTTCTCGTGCTCTACTTCAGCAAGGAAGGCCATACGAAGGCGATGGCCGATCTCGTCGCGGAAGGCGCCGGCGCGGTGCCGGCCACCGAAGTCCGGCTGAAGAACGTGGACGAGGCCGCGGCCGAGGATCTGGCGTGGTGCGACGGCGTCGCGGTGGGTTCACCCACCTACACGGGCACGATCGCGTGGGAGATGAAGCGCTGGTGGGACGTGGTTGCGCTGCCGTTGTGGGCAAAGATAGACGGCAAGATCGGCTGCGCCTTCTCGTCCGAGGGCGGCCTTGCCGGCGGCGGCGAACTGACCTGCCTCGCGCTGCAGATCGTGCTCATGAACTTCGGCCTGCTGGTCTTCGGCGTTCCGGACTACACCGCGCCGGGGCAGACGTTGCACTACGGGGCCGTCTGCGCGGGCCGGCCGCGCAACGACGGCGAGCGCGAGGCGTGCCGCCGCCTGGGCCGGCGCCTCGCCGAGTGGACGCAAACGCTGATCTGCCAGCGCCCGGAACACGACCCCCGCCTCGCAACGTACGCGCGGTTGCCCTAACGCAGCGGCGGTGCGCCGGTGACTGACGGCAACGAAGAACACGCCATAGGTCCCACCTGCCTTGCCCCTGGAGTTCCAGCGGTGCTAACGTAAAGCGCGTAGCTTGACAGCCGCTGGAGGGGTTTCCGGGCATTCACGCCTGCGATCTCCCCCGATGCGCCATCCGTCCTTGTCGAGCCGCGCGGTGACAGCACGACTCATACGTGCAGGGCAGAGGTTGTCCCAGGACCGTTGTTCGGACAACTGCCGGTAATGGAGGTTGCATCAATGAACCCAACGAGCGGTTCGCGTCACGGACGCGCTCTCTGGAAAGCGTCGGCCTTTGCGCCGATACTCCTGCTGGTAGCCATGCTGGCCCCGGCCGCGGCGCTGGCGGCGACGGGGACGGAAGCGGGACCTTACGGTCAGCCCGACCACGGCAGTCGCCGGAAGCTCGGGCAACAGGCTCTCGTTCACGTATACGAACGGACCGACCCGTTGAACGCCTACATCTCCGGGATCCTCCAGTTCACGGTCCCGAGCGGATGGACTGCTCCGCAGAATACCAGCAGTGCCAATGCCGGCTTCGTCGACTTGAGCAACAACACCTGCAGTAACTCGGGGCAATCGGCGCTCGCCATCCTCTCGATTACGAACCAGGTCATCATTGTGGTTGGGGACTGCCAGCCCGACCAGGGATTCGTCCTTCGCTATGGGGTCAATGGCGCCGGCCCAGGCGTGACGGCGCAGTCCAGTCCTGGAAGCGCCACGTTCACGGCGGAAACCAAAAACATAGGCGGCACTTTCACCGCCATCGCATCCTCACCCGTCGTGACCGTCAGCTCGCACCCGACCGTCACGTCGACGAACCCTAGCTCGCGCGGCCAGGGGGCCCTGATCCAGAACATCACGATCACGGGTACCGGCTTCGTGAACGGGGCTACCGCCGCATTCTCGGGAGCCGGCATCACCGTCAACTCGACGACCTTCAATAGCGCCACGAGCCTGACCGCGAACATCTCGATCGCGGCCGGGGCGACCGTCGGCGCCCGCGACGTCACCGTCACGAATCCCGACACCGGCTCCGGCACCGGGACCGGCATCTTCACAGTCAATCTGGGCCCGACGGTTACGTCAGCGAGCCCGAACATGGGCGTCCAGGGCGCGACCGCTCTGAGCGTCGACATCACCGGCACCGATTTCAGCGCGGGCTCCTGGGCCGCGGGCGATGTCACATTCTCCGGCACCGGCATCACCGTCAACTCGACGACCTTCAATAGCGCCACGAGCCTGACCGCGAACATCTCGATCGCGGCCGGGGCGACCGTCGGCGCCCGCGACGTCACCGTCAGGAACCCCGCCGACTCCGGTAGGGGCACCGGGACGAGCGTCTTCACAGTGATCGTGGGGACGGATACCTCCGCGGCCGCCGCCAACGCCACCGCCGGCGATCCGTCGGTCGTGCTGACGGCCACGATCGACCCGAGCAGCGGCTCGGTCGATGCGGGAACCGTAACCTTCACGGTCAAGAGCGGTCCGACGACGATCGGCACCGTTGCCTCCGGAACCGTGGCCGCCAACGTCGCTACCGCGGACTTCCCGCTCACGTCGGTCAGCGCGGGCACGTACACGATCGAGGCTGCCTACAGCGGCGCGCCGGGCGTCGCCGCGAGCGACAACAGCCTCCAGCCACCGCCCGATCTCACGATCGCTCCCGGTCCCCTCGATCATCTTGTGCTCGCTCCCGCAACCGCAACGGTGGATGCCGGAGTGGGTCAGCCTTACACGGCCGAAGGCTTCGACGCCTTCGACAACAGCCTGGGCGACGTCACCTCATCGACCACCTTCACCATCGACGGCGGCGGCTCCTGCACCGGAGCTTCATGCAGCTCGATGCTCGCGGGTGACCACACCGTCACCGGCACCGACGCCACCGCCACGGGCACCGCGACGCTCACCGTCAGCGGCGTCCTCGGCGTCATGTCCGCCTCCACGTACCACGCCCTCACCCCGGCCCGGATCCTCGACACCCGCAATGGCAAGGGCGGCCTCAGTGGCGCGCTCGCCGACCAAGCTCCCAGTCCTTCCCGGTCGCGGGCGTCGGCGGCATTCCGGCCTCCGCATCGGCTGTAACCGGCAACCTTACCGTGACGGCGACCAGCAACGGCTACCTGTACCTCAGCCCGGTCGGAACCGACAACCCGACCAGCTCGACCCTGAACTTCCCCGCCGCCGATATCGGGCCAACGCAGTCACCATCGGACTCGGCTCGGGCGGCATGCTGTGGGCTACCTTCGTGGCTCCCACAGTGGCAAGACCACCCACTTATCTTCGATGTCACCGGCTACTTCACCCCCGACAACACCGGTGCCACCTTCCACGCCCTCACTCCGGCGCGTCTCCTCGACAGCCGCATTGGCACGGGCGGCATCAGTGGCGCGATCGCCGAGCACAGCGCCGTTTCCTTCCAGGTCACAGGCGTCGGCGGCGTGCCGGCCAATGCCACCGCGGTCACCGGCAACCTCACCGTTACCGGCCAGACCAGCAACGGCTACCTGTTCCTCAGCCCGGTCGGCGCCAACGACCCGACCAGCTCGACCCTGAACTTCCCGGCCGCCGATGACCGGGCCAACGCGGTCACCGTCGGGCTCGATGGAGCCGGCAAGCTGTGGGTCACCTTCGTGGCTCCCACAGTCGGCAAGACCACCGACGTTCTCTTCGATGTCACCGGTTACTTCACCGCCGACCTGACCGGTGGCGCCTTCGTGCCGCTGACCCCGGCCCGCTTCCTCGACACCCGCAATGGCACGGGCGGCATCAGTGGCCCGATCGCCGAGCACAGCGCCCGTCACGTTCCAGGTCGCGGGCGTCGGCGGCGTGCCGGCCGACGCGTCGGCCGTGACGGGCAACCTGACCGTGACCGGCCAGACCAGCAACGGCTACCTGTTCCTCAGCCCGGTCGGCGCCAAGACCCGACCAGCTCGACCCTGAACTTCCCGGCCGGCGACGACCGGGCCAACGCAGCCACGGTGGGGCTCGGCTCGGGCGGCCTGCTGTGGGTCACCTTCGTCGCTGCCACAGTCGGCCAGACCACGTACCTAGTCTTCGACGTCACTGGCTATTTCATTTCCGCGAGCATCTAGTCGCGAGGCCGCGACTCGCCAGGCGTAGGTCACGGCTGAGCGCTCGGTCGCTCTGGCATGTCCAAGGCGCGGGCCGGATCTAGATCCGGCCCGCGCTTCGTCGTCACCGCCCACAGGGATCGAGTCAGTCTCCGCTTGCGAACTCCGCGACGGCACTCGCGAGGCCCTTCTCGTAGACAGAGATCAGATGGTCCCACCGGGCGTCCGCCTCAGTGTCCACCTGCTGCCGGGCAGGGTCCGCGTCGAACCAGGCGATGGTCTGGCGTATCCCCTGGGCGTACGGGGTCACCGGCAGGAACTCGGGCACGAAGCGCTTGATCTTGGTGTTGTCGAAGACGGAACTCACCGACGCGTCGCCGATCAACCGGCCGCGCATGTCCGGAAGGCAGGCAGCGATGAAGTCGGTCGAGATATGGACGATCCGCGGCTCCACTCCCGCCGCGGCCGCGGTCTGGCGGTGGATCTCGTCCCAGGTCAGGGCCTCGTCCGAGGTTATGTGGAAGGCGTGACCGATCGCCTGACGGCGGCCCAGCAGGCCGACGAAGCCGACCGCGAAGTCACTGTTGTGGGTGAGCGTCCACAGCGACGTGCCGTCGCCCGGGACGATTAGAGGCTTGCCCGCCCGCCATCGCGCAATCGAGGTGAACGGCTTTTCCCAGCTGCTCACGGCCAGCGGCATCGACCAGTCGCCGTACGTGTGAGACGGGCGGACGATCGTGATCGGGAAGCCGTCCTCTCGATACGCTCGAAGCAGCCGCTCCTCGCAGACGGCCTTGTTCCGCGCGTAGTCCCAGTACGGGTTCACGAGTGGCGTGTCCTCGCGCACCAGCCACTGGCCGAGCGGCTTGTGATACGCGCTGGCGGAGCTGATGAAGATGAACTGGCCCGTTCGGTCCCGGAAGAGCCGCAGGTCGCGCTCGATGTCGTCGAGCCCGTAGGCGATGCAGTCCACCACGACGTCGAACTCCTGGCCGGCCAGGGCCCGAGCGGCTGCAGCCTCGTCGTGCACGTCGGCCGCGATCGTGGTCACGCCGCGCGACGGGTCCGGATTGTTGCCGCGATTGAGGTGAACCACCTCCATTCCACGCTCGACCGCCAGGCGGGTGCAGGCGCTGCTGATGATGCCGGTGCCGCCGATGAATAGGATCTTCATGCTCGGTCTCCAGTGTGGGGTGAGCATCGCGTCAATCCTGCAGAGAGACTGCCTGGCCGGACGCCGCCGACCGGAAGAGCGCGTCGATCACTCGTGCCTGACCGAGCGCATCGGCCCTGCCCAACAACGGCTTTCCGTGGCCCAGGATCGCCGCACTCAGGTTCTCCATCTCGAGGCGGTAGGCATCATCCGTGTCGACCGGCTGGGGGCGGCCGTTCAATTCGATCCCGCCCAGCTGGCCCAGCCACGGGTCGCGCGACATCAGCGTCCCCTTGCTTCCGACCGCCTCGAGGGAGCGTTGGCTGGACGCAAAGTCGGAGAGGATCTCCGCCACCAGGCCGGACGGGAAGCGCAGCATTCCCGAGAAGCGCCGGTCCACGCCCGACGGCCCCAGGGTCTGCTCGCCGAAGACCCTCACCGGCTCCGCTCCGGCGATCAGGCGCGAGCCGCTGACCCCGTAGCAGCCCACGTCCATCAGCGCTCCACCTTCGAGGTCTGGTTCGAGACGGACGTCCGTCGCCTTGTCCAGGACGAAGCTGAACGTCGCACGTATCGAGGCAAGCTCGCCCACCTCGGGAAGCAGCTCCATGAAGCGGCGCGTCTCCGGAGAGTGGCGCCACATGAACGCCTCCATCAGCAGCAGCCCGGCCTTCTCGGCCGCGTCGAACGCCTCGATGACCTGCTCTGGGTGGCGCGAGTAAGGCTTCTCGGACAGGACGTGTTTGCCGGCCGCTAGAGCCATCATGGTCATCGGGTGGTGTAGGGAGTTGGGAGCGCCGATGTAGACCGCGTCGACTTCGCGGTCCGCCAGCAACGCCTCGTACGAGCCGTAGGCGCGCGCGATGGCGAACCTCGAAGCGAACTCCTGCGCCCGATCGAGGTTTCTACTCCCGGCCGCGACGACGCTGAAGTTGGCCGCTCTCCCGGCATCCTGCATCAGCCGGGACGCGATCCATCCGGGGCCGAGGATTCCCCAACGGACGCTGTCGGACGACGGCATGCTTCTCCTTTCCTCGTTCTGGCCCCGCTCAGGATGACAGAACCAGGCGGGGATGCGGGGGTCGTCGAACCGCGGGCGGCGCCGTCCCTGTGGGTCGTGCGCCGGCGGCTACAGGAGCTTGAGGCGTGGAGCGGCTAAGGCCGAGGGCGCGCTGGAGGCTGGCGCAGACGGTTGCGGGGTCGGGGTTGGAGCCGGGGTCGGCGCCGGCCCGCTCGGGGGCGGTGTCGGTTCCGGTGGCGCGGGTGGAGTGGGAGTGGCGCCGATCTGCAGGATCCCGTCCACCTTGGTGTAGCTGGAGTTCCAGGTGTCGGTGTGGATTACCTTGCCGCTCGCGTCGGTCACGGTGCGGGTCCTGGAGGTGAAGAAGCCGATCGTCGGGTACTCCGCGCGGTTCTGCTGGCCCGGAGCCAGGTTGGTCACGTAGACCGTGCTGTCGCCGGGTTGGACGATGTTCGCCTTGAACTCGGGAGTGAACGTGACGGTCCGGCCGATCGGCTTGCTCCAGAGTTCGATGGTAATCGTGCTCTTGGATCCGTATGTCGAATAGCCCCGTATCAGGATTGGGTTCGGAGTGTCGTTGGTCCACTTCAAGTCCCACGTCGTAACGCCGTTGGAATAGACGGTGGCATCGAGCCCGACCGGATAGCGGTAGATGTAGTAGAAGTGGGCGTGGCGCTCGTCGATTTGGAGCCCGGCCCTCGCGGCCGCGTTGAACATCGTCGTCGAGGCCGAGCAGATCCCTCCGCCCATGGCCCCGGTATGGTCGCTCTTGCCGCCGACGATGACGCCGCCGAGCGTGTACCCGTGAGCCGCGTCGATCGGCCCCACGGCGTCGAGGAAGCTGAACTGCTCCCCGGGGCCCACGACCTGGCCGTTGAGGAGCTTCGCCGGCGTTCGGATGTTCGCGCCGTTGCCGTTGCTGATGTCCGGGTAGAAGGTGGTCGTCCAGCTGCCTTCGCCGATCTTGACCATGCCGCTCAGGCTGTCGAGCGTGATTTGAGGGGGGATCGGCGTGGTGGCGATGGCGATCGTGGATCCGGGGTTCCCGCCCGAGACCAGGTCATCGAGATAGGCCTCGATTGCCTTCGACGTGGCGGCCACATCTACGCTGATGCCGTCCTTGGCCCCGGTGAGGCTGACCGGCGCGCCCGAGCTGTCGTAGACGACCCAAGGCTCGGTCGGCTCGACGGCGACCTTCGGGGCGAGCTGGAAGAGGTACGACTGCACGAGAGCTGGATCGATTGCCGGACCGTAGCTCCCGTCCGGCTTGTTGCCGAAGACGATCCAGCCGCGGATCGTGGAAGCGCCGATGGTGAAGGTCTTGAGCGGGGCCTGAGACTTGCTCGGGCTCGGGGTGGGAGTCGCGGTCGGAGTCGGCGCTGCGCTCCCGCTCGGAGTCGCGCTCTGGGCCGAGTCGCCGCCCCAGACCAGGTTGACGTCTACGACCATCTTCTGGGCAGCCGCGATAGCGTCCTGGGCATTCTTGTCGTTGACCCGTGGGTCGAGAGTCACGAATGTGCCACCGGCCTGCAAATCGGCCGGAGCATCCGATTGAGTGAGTTTGTCGACTATCGAGCCGGAGATCGCCATCTCGTCGATGCCGCTCCCATCTGTCGACGGCGACAGGGCGAAGTTGCTGCCCTTGAGCGTCACCTGTGCGTTCTGCGGAGGCAGGACGCTCGTGCCGACCAGCGGGTGGATGCGGTTCGCGAGTGCCTTCGGGTCGAGTTGGACGACCACGGGGACGGACCGTCCGCTTATGGCGGTCCGAATGATTGAGGCGGCGTCGCCGATCGGGCTGCTTGTGTGCCCGACCGCCATGGCCGCATCGGCCATGACTTCCAGATCGGGTCCGCGCCCGACCTCCTCGTAAGTGATCGTGGCCGTGCCAACGGGTGTGGTTACCGTGACTTCGCCCCGGCCGAGATACGCGTAGGCCGTCTCCAGCTTGGCGATCACCTCGTCGCGGCTCAGCCCGGACACGTCGACTGAGCCGACGTGCACGCCCGGGACGGCCCGGTTCGCGTAGACGGCGGAGAGGCCGAAGGCTGCGGCCGCGAGGAGGAGCAAAGACGCCAGCGTGCCCACGGCGAACGCGGCGACGAACCAGACGGCCCCGAATTGCCGAGGCGCGTGGGATCTTGTTCTCGCGAACGGGTTGTGGGGTCGGAACCTGCGCTTGGGTGCGACTGATGCAGCTGTGTCTGCCGGCGAGTCCGATGCAGACCAGAGGAAGTCGGGCGCCATCGGTGGCGTGGCCGTGGTGGAATCGCCGACCGGCGAGGCCGGCTCCGGCTCGGCGGGCTCGGTGGGTTCGCCCGACGCCGCCTGGTCAGCCGGGGCGCTCGCCGCAGAGGCCGGCTCCGGCTCGGCGGGCTCGGTGGGTTCGCCCGACGCCGCCTGGTCAGCCGGGGCGCTCGCCGCAGAGGCCGGCTCCGGCTCGGCGGGCTCGGTGGGTTCGCCCGACGCCGCCTGGTCAGCCGGGGCGCTCGCCGCAGAACCCAGAATCTGATCCACCAGGTCTATCTCGTCCGCTGTCATGTCCGTTCTTTCTACCACGCCAGTCAGTGAACCGCCGCCAGGGCAATGGTCCTATGTGCATGTGGACCGGACGGTGGTTCCGGCTGTCGGTAGACGCGGGGGCTCGATCGCCCGTTACGACACGTCCCTCGAGTCAAGCATACGTTGCCATGTCGAGCCCAGCGGGCTGTGCTCGGATCGACTTGTGTACCGTAGCTTGGTCGGGTCCGCTATTGTTCGCGCGAGCAATCGCGAGTTCGGTCGGGCCCGCGCTGGTGCCCAGGATGGCGACCGGGCCCCAATCCGCGCCCGCAGGAGGGATTTCGTGCCGCTACTGGCGGTCTTTGCCGTCGGGTTCGTGGAGATCTGGTTTGCGGTGCCTGCAGGCCTGGCCCTGGGGCTGCCCGCACCGATCGTCTGGCTCATGACCGCGGCCGGGGCCCTTGTCAGCGTGACCCTCGTCGCGAACGCCGGAGATGCTCTTCGCAACCGACTGCTGCATCGGCATGGCAAGGAGCCTGCGCCCCGCAAGGGCCGGATCTACGGAATCTGGCTCCGCTACGGAGTCCCGGGCTGGGGCCTGGCCTCGCCTCTGTTCATGGCGCCGCCGATGGGGACCGCGGTCGCCCTGGTTCTCGGGGCGCCCAAACGAGGCTTGATGCTGTGGATGTATGCCGGTGTGGTGCTGTGGACCACGATCCTGGTGGCCGCGGGGCTGATCGGCCTCGGTGTGATAGACGCGGTCCACTGATCGCCTGCGAATGTTGCCGCACGGCGCGACACGGGTCCATCTTGTGGGCTCGGCGAGGCTGAGATGGGATGATCGCCGTCGATGGAAGCTGTCTACCTCACCCTGGGCGTCATCCTGGTCGCCCTCGTGTACTGGGATCTCTTCGAGTCGATCGTCGTGCCTCGGCCCACCCCGGGCTGGTTTCGGATAGGGCGATACGTCCTCCGGATCTCATGGCGGGTCGTTAGGGCGATAGGACGCGGACGCGACGGACGGAGACACGAGACGCTGCTCGGGCTGTACGCGCCGGCCGTGACCGTGTTGTTGCTGGCGGTCTGGCTTGCCGCACTGATCCTCGGGATCGGCCTGATCGAGTTCGGCCTGCGTGACCAGCTGAGCCCGGTCCCTCAGGATCTGGGCACCGCCATCTACTTCGCCGCCGCGACCGTCCTGACCCTCGGCGGCGACATCGCGGCAACCGGGCCCCTCGCGCGCCTCGTCGTCGGGCTCGGTGCCGCCAGCGGCCTCGGGGTCGTGGCTCTCGTGGTGACCTTCCTCTTCTCCCTGTATGCGTCGTACCAGCGCCGGGAACTCAGGGTCGTAACGCTTCAGGCGGCGGCTGGGGCGCCGCCGTCGGCCGTGGCGCTCCTGGAGACGTACGCTCATTTGGGTCTGGTTGGCCGTCTGCCCGAGCTATTCGTTGACTGGGAGAGCTGGGCGGCCGAAGTTCTGGACAGCCACGTGGCCTACCCCCTTCTGGGGTTCTTCCGCTCAAGCCACGACAACCTCTCCTGGATCAGCTCCCTCGGTACGGTCCTGGATGCGGCGAGCCTGGTTCTGACCACTATCGAGGGTGTGCCGACCGGCGAAGCCGAACTGCTCAGGCGTGTTGGATCTCATCTCGCGGAGGACATCTCCAACCTCGGCTACCGGGCGGGTTCGGCCGGTCGAAGAGACCCCACCGGAGGCGCGTCCGGTCTCGATCGGGGCGCCTTCGATGCAGCATGGACGCGACTCGAGGAGGCCGGATACAGGCTCGTGCCGGCCGATCGGGCGTGGCCGGCCTTTGAAGCCGTGCGCGCCGAATATGCCTCCCGCCTCGAAGCTATGGCCAGCTACTGGGCGACGCGGTCCACCTCGTGGCTCGGGACCCAACAAGCCCTCCGGTCGCCGGTGCATCCTGAAGACCAGACCGCCCGCCCTGGATGAATGACGCCCGTGCGGGCAAAGCCATACCATCGCCCATCGAGGCCTCGCCGCAGGCCAGCCCGCCAGGAGACGACATAGCCGCCACCGAGCCGTTCCCAACGTCCAGCAGCACCCCGCCGGTCCAGGGAGTCCCGGGCCCGTTCATTCCGGTCCATCGACGCCGTGACGCCTACCTGATTCTTGTCGGCCTGGCGCTGGTCTGGGGCGTGCACTGGGCCATCGTCAAGATCGGCCTCCGGTACATGCCTCCCTTCACGTACGCCAGCCTTCGGGTCGCTGGCGGCCTGCTGGTACTGGTTGTGTTGCTTGCGGTACGAGGACGGCTGCATCGGCCGCCGCGCGGCGACCTCCGAATTGTCCTGATCGTGGGCCTCGGCCAGATGGCGGCGGTGACGGCGCTGATGAACGTGGCCCTGCAGTTCGTGCCGGCCGGCAGGTCGTCGATCCTGTCGTACACCATGCCGCTCTGGGTCGTGATCGCCGGATGGATGGGCCTGCGCGCGGGGTTGCGCAGGGTGGAGTTGCTCGGCGTGTTGCTGGGTCTGGTCGGAGTCTGCCTCCTGCTGAACCCGGCGGCCATCGACTGGGGATCGCCGGACGTCCTGGCCGGCAGTGTGATGTTGCTGATCGGTGCGGCGATCGGCGCGCTCACGACCATCGTGCTGCGCGAGCATCGCTGGCAGACGAGCCCGCTCGAGCTCACGCCCTGGGAGCTACTGGTGGCGCTGGCGCCGCTTCTCGTACTGGCGGTCGTATTCGAGGGCGGGCAGGGGGTGCGCTGGGAGCTCACGACCGTGCTGGTGATCCTCTACAGCGGGCCGTTGGCTACGGCTTTCGCGTTCTGGGCCAGCCAGTCGATCATGCGGGCGCTGAGCCCGCTCGGCACCACCGTGAGCCTTCTGGCGGTACCCGTCGTGGGCCTGGCTTCCGGAGCGGTGATCCTCGGGGAGAGGCTGACCATCCTCGACGTCGCCGGGTTTGGCGTCGTCGCGGCGGGAATCGCCGCGGTCTCCCTTTCCGGCAGGGAGCCAGCCGCGGTTGCCTACGACTGACCGATCGTCAGGCCTCCCCGCGCCGCGGGCTCCGTTAGGGCTACTTGGCTTGGGCCCTGGCGAGCGCCGCCTCCAGCGCCGCAACCTTGTCGAGCATCGTGTTCAGCGCAGCGTCCTGCTCCTTGAGGTGGGCCTGGATCTGCTCGGCCTCGTGGAAGGTCGCGTCGGCGTCCTTGTAGGTCATCTCCGCGCGCTTGTCCGAGGCGGCGCCGAGGATGTTCTGGCCGACCATGATGACCGAGAGCATCACCAGCTGGATGAAGGTCTGGCTGATCCACTGGATGATGGCGAGCATGCTGCCGTCCTGGAGGGCGGACGGGAGAGCCACGAGCGCCAGCGCGGCAAACGCGTAGGCGCACCACATCGTGCCCACGACGGTCGTGAGGGTGAGGGCGACCTTGCCGTTCACGCCGACATGCCCGTCGGTGGTCCTGGGTGGGCCGGTCTTCTTTCGCTCGGCAATGCGAGGGTGAGGGACGTGCTCGAAGGTGATGGCCATGCCGGATCTCCCCAAGCGATGCTGCCGGCCGCCAGGGGGCGACCGCTGCGCCAATCATGAGGCGTATCCCACGTCGCGGCGAGAAATCAGGCGCGGGAATTCGCGCTCCGAGCCGGCCGGTGGTCCCCGGAACGGGGGTTGCGCCGCGGGGTCAGCCGCGACCTCGATATGGTGGGCAGCTCAAGCCAGGAACTTCTCCAGCGATAGCTCGTCCGCGGCCGAGAGGTGCCCGTTGCGGGACTTGAGCTCCAGCTCCGGCGATGCGGTCTTGTCCGCGAGCGCGGCGCGCATCTTCGGGAACTGGCTGCCGGTCCGCAGCTGGTACGTGGTGAACAGCGCGACCTTCGGGCGTGGCGTCGCCGGCATCTCCCGCACGAACGCGAGCCACGGCTCGTCGGGGTGCTGGAGGACTACGAACAGGCCACTCGTCCAGCAGCCGAGGAGCAGATAGTCGGCGTCTGCCAGCGCCGCCATGTCGCATTCGCCCACGGAGACGACCTGTGCGGCGATGCCCTTCGCAGTCAGGAACGCGGCGATCTCCTCACCGTAACGGCGGGTCACACCCGAGTGGCTGCGGTAGACGACGATCGCCCTCTTCACCGTTGGCTCCTGTATGGGATCGAGATGGCACAGGCTTGCCTGAGGAGTCCGGGGCGGGCCAGTGCCGTCGGTCATGTTCGACTCGAGCTCTAGGATCCCGCGCTCCCGGCTCGAGCCGGTCGGCCGGTGGCTCAGTCGATCGGTGGTTCGGTGGCGGAGATGCGGCCGACCGAAACCCGGCGAATTGGGCCACTTGGGCCAGTCCATCCAGCCCTTCGCGAGCGACCGGCCGAGTGCCAGACTACATCCGGGTCGGCTCGGTTTCGGGCGGCCGCAGACACCGAAATCAGGGGATCAGATGACGACGAAACAGCAGGTTGACGATTTCCTCGCCCTCAAGCGCGTGGCCGTCGTCGGTGTCTCGCACAATCCCAAGGACTTCTCGTACGCGCTCTGGCAGGAGCTGCGCCAGCGCCGATACGACGCCGTTCCGGTAAACCCGGGCGTCAAGGAGCTGGATGGGCAGACCTGCTACGCGAAAGTCCAGGAGATCCAGCCGCCGGTCGAGGGCGTGCTGATCATGACCTCCAAGAAGGTGACGGACCAGATCGTCCACGATTGCGCCGAGGCGGGCATCAAGCGCGTCTGGATGTACGGCGGCATGGCGCCGGGAGCGACTACCACGACCTCGATTGCGTTCTGCGCGGAGAACGGGATCGACGTCGTCGCGGGTCTCTGCCCGTACATGTTCCTGGCGGGCACCCCGGCCTTCCACGCCCCGCATCGCATCTGGAAGAAGATGACGGGCAGCTACCCGCACTAACCGCCCGACGTGGCGGCCGCGCGCAAGCGGCTGCTACGCTCCTGCGGTGAGCGACATCCTGGGCGGCGCGGTCGGGCGGATTGTGCTGGCCGACAATCTGACCGTGCTGGCCTCGTTGCCGGACGACTCGGTGGACCTCGTCTACATCGACCCGCCGTTCAACACGGGTAAGCGGCAGACGCTGCGCCGGTTGCGGACGATCCGAGATCCCGACGGCGGCGACCGGGTCGGCTTCGGCGGCCGGCGCTATCGGACGGTCCGGCTCGGCGCGCAGAGCTACCTCGACATCCACGACGACTACCTGGACTTCCTGGAGCCCCGGCTGGTCGAGATGCGGCGCGTCCTCGCGCCTACCGGCAGCCTGTACCTTCACCTCGATCCGCGCGAGGTCCACTACGCGAGAGTGCTTGCCGACGCGATCTTCGGGCGGGACTCCTTCCTCAACGAGGTGATCTGGGCCTACGACTACGGCGCGCGAACCAAACGTCGCTGGCCGGCAAAGCACGACAACATCCTGATGTACGTGAAGGACCCGAAGCGCTACTGGTTCGACGCCGAGGCGGTCGAGCGGATTCCCTACATGGCGCCGGGTCTGGTTGGGCCCGAGAAGGCGGCACGCGGCAAGCTTCCCACCGACACCTGGTGGCAGACGATCGTCCCGCCGGGCGGCGCGGAGCGAACGGGCTATCCCACGCAGAAGCCGGTGGCCGTGCTGCGGCGGATCGTCTCCGCCTCCTGCCCTGCAGGTGGGCTGGTGGCCGACTTCTTCGCGGGCAGCGGGACGGCGGGAGCGGCGGCGTTGGAGCTTGGGCGACGCTTCCTGCTGGTGGACTCGAACCCGGAGGCGGTCGCGGTGATGTCGAAGAGGTTCGAGGGAGTGGCGAGCGTCGAGGTGGTGGGCGCGTAGCCGGATCGGGGCGCTTGCGGTCGCCCCGGGCGTCTCGGTCGCCCCGGGCGTCTCGGTCTCCCCGGGCGTCTGCGGTCGCCACGGGCGTCTGCCGCCACGGGCGTCTGCGGTCGCCCCGGGCGTCTCGGACGGCCTGGCCGCCGAGGGCCCGCTAGGCAGCCACTCTGTGGAATGGCAGGCCCCGGCCGTCCTCCGCGATCGTCAGCGTATCGCCTGCGACCCAGGCTTCCGTCGCCTGATCCTTGCCCATCGCGTTGGCGTGCAGCTTGCCGTCCGGGCCAATGGACCAGGAGCCTTGCTGCTGGCGCCCGCCTGGCAACGTGGCCACCATGGAGCCATCCGGCATGAAGCTCATCTGCATCGGTCCCATCGCCCACGTGCCGAGGATCGCCTGTGCCAGCGGCGTGGAGTCGCGCTGGTCGGGTGGGGGCGGGACGGCCGCGCGAGTCATCTGGTCGTTCATGGAATGTTCCATCGCCTGGGCCTCGGCTCGGGCCTCGTTCAGCGCCTCGGCGTTGTGGGAGTGGAGGGCCGCAACCAGCCCGCCGATCATCTGGGTCGCCACCGCCGGCCCGTCCGTTAAGACGTTCGGCACCGCACGATCCGGCAGCCGCTCCAGGTTCACCACTTTGTGGCTGCGCGGCAGGTAGTACAGCCGGACCCAGCCGGCGTCCGGGGCGGCTTCGTATGTAAGGCTATGAACGTCCCAGTTCCGGCCGGCGACCTCCAGGTAGTAGGAGGTGCTGCTGCCGTTACCGCCGCCGCTGCTGCTGCTCGAAAAGGTGTGCTTGCCGATCGCCCCCTCGACGTTCTGAACAGCTCCGGACCGCAGGTCGCGCGTCAGCGAGTCCGTGATGAAGAGGCCGTAGAAGAGGAGGAGGATCGCGCCGACGCCGAAGGCGGCGCCGACCGCTGGACGCTCCAACGAGTTCGCGGTAGGGCCCGTCGACGTCAGGATGAGCGCCGCCATTACGGCCAGGATCGCCGCGAATACCAGCCGGTCCTTGCGAGCGCCGCGCTCCAGGTTGCCGTATCCCTTGCGCTGATCTGGGGTAAGACGGCCGGCCCGGTTCTGCTCCAGGTCTGCCGCCGGGAACGGATCGAACGACGTTTGCGTCATGGCACTGCCTCCAGTGCGACGCTAGCCCAGCCGTCGACCGGCCGCCGGAGGGCGGATCGAAGGTTCGCCAGGCGGTTCGAAGGTTCGCCAGATGGGCCGGGACCCGGTCGCGCGCCGCCCTGTTGCCGGGGACACAGGCCTGCCTATCGTTGGCGTTTGGGTTGGGCTGACCGAGGTTGCGGACCGTCCGGCCCCGATACCGAGACTATGCGGGCGCGGCCGGAGTGCTATGTGGAGGCTCCTGAACCGCGGGAAGGATGGGCCGTCTCTCCACTCGAACCGCCGGCATCATCCGGATCGCAACGGCCGCGACAACGAGCGCGTCGACGAAGAGGATGACGAAGACCCACTCGAGTCCGCCGGAGAGAGAGGCTCGCATCGCCGCGAGCTGAGCCGCAGGGATGGAGTTGCGTCCGATCGGGTCGAGGATGGCCGCCGACGCCCCGCCCACAGAAGCGGTCACGATCCCGCCGAGGAGCCCGACGCCCACCGCCCCGCCGATCGTCCGGCTGAACTGCACCAGCCCCGTGGCGACGGCGCGGCGCTGCCAGGGCACGGCTGCCTGGACCATGACCAGGATCGTCGTCGACGTGAGGCCCATTCCCAGGCCCGTGACCGCCTCGCCCAGGGCCGCCACGACCAGGCCGCCATCGAGCGTGCCGGGTAGCGTCGCCTGAGTCACGACCAGCGTTCCCACGACCAGCATCGCGGTCCCGACCAGCACCGTGGGTCGCGCCCCGAATCGCAGGAGTGCCCGCCCGCCGACGATCGAGCCTATCGGCCAGCCGATCGACATCGCCGCCACTGCCACGCCCGCCTCCAGGGCGTTCCCGCCCATGACTCCCTGGACCAGTGGCGGCACGTAGGTGGAGAGGCTGAACATGACCACCCCGGAGAGGCCGCCGATCGCCAGCCCCGCGGCGATGACCGGCACTTTGAGAAGGCTCAGATCGATCAGCGGTTCGGCAATACGGCGTTCCCACAGGCCGAAGGCGACGATCAGCGCAACTGCCGCGGCGACCAGCCCGAGTGTGATCGGCGACGTCCAGCCCCAAAGCTGCCCGCCTTCAGTGGCGGCGAACAGCAGCGACACGAGGCCGAGCGTCATGATTCCGGCGCCCACGAGGTCCAGCCGGTGACGGTGATGCTCCACGTGCTCGTGAAGGAAGCGGCCGATCAGGAATGCCGCCAACACCCCTACCGGCGCGTTTACGAAGAAGACCCAACGCCAGCCGATCGTGGTCGTGATGACGCTGCCGATGGCCGGCCCCACGACGGCGGCAGCTCCCCAGACGCCCGAGAAGAGGCCCTGGATCTTGGCCCGCTGCTCACTCTCGAAGACGTCGCCGGCGATCGTGAACGCGATCGGCTGAACCGCCCCGGCGCCGAGTCCCTGGATCGTGCGGAAGAGGATCAGCTGGGCCATCGAACCGGCGAAGCCGCACAGCATCGATCCGCCGACGAACAGGGCCAGCCCGGTCAGGAAGATCGGCTTTCGGCCGTACATGTCGGCCAGTCGCGAGTAGAGCGGTACGGTCACCGTGGAGGCAAGCAGGTACGCGGAGAAGACCCAGCCATACTCGGAGAGACCGCCGAGGTTGCCGATGATCGTCGGCATGGCCGTCGAGACGACGGTGGAATCGAGGGCCGCGACGGCCAGGGCCGACATGATTCCCACCGCGATGACGAACTGCTCGGGAGTCATCCCGATCCGGCGGGCGACGGCGTGGTGGCGGCGTTCGCCGGGAGTCGGGCTGGGCGGCGACGCTGGCACTTCTGGCACGACCCGAGTTTACGGGCTGCGCAGCGGAGCGCCCGGCGAGGCCCGCGATGACAGACAATCGCCGCATGGAGCGGTCCTGGGCGCGGGTCGGGCCCTTCGTCGAGCTGACGGAGGCGGAACTGGCGAGGCGGGTTCGGGCTGCGTTCCCGGATGCCACCCTGCTCGCGGTCGAGCAACTGCCGGGCGGCCTGCGCAACTCCAACTACCGCCTGACCCTTGGCGGAGCGCCATCGCCAGTCGTACTGCGCCTGTACACGGCCGACCCGCGTGCTTGTATACGGGAAGCGGGTGTCCTTGCGGCCGTCGCCGGCCGGGTTCCGGCGCCACGAGTCTGGCACTCGGAGCCCGCCGCCGAGCGGCCATTCGCGCTTCTGGAGTGGCTGGAAGGCGAGCCCCTCGACCGGGTTCTGAGCGGATGCGACGGCGCCACGGCCGTCTCCCTGGCGGCGGCCTGTGGGAAGGCGCTGGCCGCCATCCACGAGGTCCACTTCCCGGCTCCGGGGTTCCTCGGTGCGGACCTGCACGTCGTCGACCCGATGCCGGATTGGGCCTGGGCCGTCCTCTCGACCCTTGAAGGGCCGGCGGGGGAGCGCCTGGGCCGGGAGCTGGCCGATCGCGTTTGCGGGGCGGTCGAATCGGCCGGCGCGGCAATGAAGCCGGTCTGGTCACAGGCGGTGCTCGTCCACGCCGACTACAAGCCGTGGAACCTCCTCGCTCGAATTGGAGGCGGGCCGGGTCCGGCTCGGGCACGACTTACGGGCATCGTCGACTGGGAGTTCGCGTGCGCCGGTTCCCGGTTGATCGACTTCGCGATCTTCCTGCGGGACGAGGATTCGCGACCGGCCGGCTACGGCGATGCGTTCGTGGCAGGTTACCTTGCGGCCGGCGGAGTCCTTCCGGACGATTGGCGAAGGCTGGCGCGCCTTGTCGACGTGCTGAACCTTCTGCAGATGCTTCAGAACCGTCCCGCGGCGGACCTGCCCTCGATGGTCAAGTTGCGCGACTTGATCTCCGCCACCGTCTAGCGGATCGGCGGAGCCGCGGGCAGGAGATCGATGAGCGGCCGGACCGATCGGCCAGTGTCGGGGCCAGCCCGGCCACGGCCTCCAGTCGGAGGTCGATGGCCTCGAGGAGCTTCGTCACGTCGATCCCCTGGCTCAAAGCGATCCCCGAATCCAGCGCCAGCGACGTCTGCAGGTGCGTCCGAGCGCCGCGCAGATTTCGCGCTACGCCTATCGGATTCCCCCGGACGGCGTGGACGTAGCCGGCGGCCAGCTTGATCAGCCCCTGGTAAAGCGCTCGCTCGGCCAGGTCTGACGTACCCATCCAGGCGGGTTCGAGGAGCTCGTGCGCTTCGAAGAAGTTGCCCCGCGAATAGGCCGCCAGTCCGTCTTCCAGCGCCTCGCGCCGACGTTCCGGCGGGATCGGCCGGTAGGCCTTGGGTCGGTCGCCCTGCATGATGGTCGCGCCTGCGCGCTTGCGCGGCTCGGCCTCCGGTGCGGGCCCGCGAGACTCGTCCGTCAGACCAGATCCTCCATCCGTTTCCGGCCATCGAAACCGGTCGAGATCTCGTGCCACCACGCGACCTCGTCCTCGCCCAGGCGCCAGCATAGCCAAACGGGCCGCCCTGAGACCAGAGCCGGGAAGTCGACCAACCCGGATTCGATCTCGCGCAGCTGAATGCTCCAACTGTCGATCTGAGCCACGGTGGCGATCATCTGATCGACGAGGCCCTGCATGCGCATGCGGAGCCTCTGCGTTTCGGCGTCGGCGTCGGCCCGGGACGGCCCCGCCGGGACCGATGCCACTCCACCGGGGACGGCCTGCGGGGCGTTCAGCTCGACGATTCGATCTCGCAGGGTGGCCACTTCCGCCTTGAGGGCGCGCAGCGACAGCAGGGTCTCTCGCAGCTCGGGCAACCTGGCGTTGGCAGTGTCGAAGTCGTAGAAATCTGGCACGCTCGAATGGTAACCAACGGACCCGCAAAGGCCATTCCCCGGCCGCACCGGCTCGACGCCCGGGACTGCGCGTCGGTCTCGCGCTCGACCGCCGGCGGCGGCTCGCGTCGGTCTCGCGCGGTGGCCTGTCCCGGGCTCGCGTCGGTCTCGCGCGGGGCCGGTCCCGGGCTCGCGTCGGTCTCGCGCGGTGGCCTGTCCCGGGCTCGCGTCGGTCTCGCGCGGTGGCCGGTCCCGGGCTCGCGTCGGTCTCGCTCGCTGGCCTGTCCCGGGCTCGATGGCCGACCGTCAGTTTCTCCTCAATTCCACGCGCAGTGGAGCTAAGTGAGCCCGGCCCTTCCCAAAGGCGATGCCACGGGTCGTTGTTAGCCGCTTACGGCTACTCGACGGCTGGAAACGGGCGATTCCGGGCCCCGGCCACCCTCAAGCCGGTCAGCCCCTCACATAACTCTTGCCACAGTAGAACTGAGCGGAAACTGCGGCTCCGCCGCGGTCAACCGACGATGCCGGAGCCGTGGAGCGGAAACTGCGGCTCCGCCGCGGTCAACCGACGCCGGTGAGTGGCGGAGTCCGGCTCCGCCGCGGTCAACCGACGCCGGTGAGTGGCGGAGCACGCCGCGTCTCCGCCGCAGTCAACCGAGAGCAGACGGGGCGGGCGGAGCCCACCGCGGCCTCGCCTACGGCTGGACCGACGGAGCCGGCGGCGCTCCGCACGGCGAGTAAGGGTGCAGCAGCGACGAAGTGCAAGCCTGGTACGAGTAGTCACTCGCGTCCTTCTGGCCCGGCCCGAAGAACGGGTAGGCCGCGAGGATCGACCCGACCAGGAAGATCGCCAGCAGCACCAGCGGGTTGACGCGCCGCAGCAGCCACCAGGTGAGGACAACCAGGCCCAGGGCCAGCGCCCCGGGGAAGAGCGGATCCAGGACCGCAGCCTGGAGGTTCAGCTGGGCACCGGAAATCGTGATCGTTGGGGCGAGATTGACGACCACGAACTTGGCCGCGAGCGCTCCGAGGACCATGTTCCCCAGTACTCCCGCGCCGACAAGGACGCGGTCGATCGTTCCCGATCGGAGGATGTCGGTGACGAAGGTTCGTCCGCGGGCATAGCCGGCCATCCAGGCCGTGTAGCCGATGGCGACGATCACGACGGAGACCAGGACCATGTAAATGATCGCGCCGAGGGGATTGCCCGTCGCGCCGACGAGCGTCGGGACGGCGGAACCGCTGGCCGTGCCACCGGCAATGCCGATGCCCAGTGCCAGCAGGATCGGCGTGATCGTGCTCTGGCTGAGCGTGTCGCCGATGCCGGCCAGGGGCCCCATCAGCCCCGACTTGACGGAGTTGATGGCGTCGTCGTCGATCGGGGCGCCGTTGGCGCGCTGCTCCTCCATGGCGATGACGGTGCCGTGGACGATGTTGCCGAAGTTCGGCTCCGTGTTGAAGAAGACCAGGTGGCGTTTGAGGGCGGCCCGGATCTCGTCGGGGGTGGTGTAGAGGCGCTTGATGATCGGGGTCATGGCGTGGGCGAAGCCGGTGCCCTGAAGACGCTCGTAGTTGTAGTTGGCATGGGCGAAGAAGGTCCACAACGCCCAGGACCGAAGGAGATCGCCGCGCGTCAGCCGAACGCCCGAACCGGCAGCCGAACCGGCAGCCGAACCGGCAGGAGTGACGGCGGCGGTGACCGCGTCCGAGGTCGCCGCCGCGACGGGCTGAGCTCCGCGCTCGGGCTCGGCGGTCGCCGTCGCGACCGGCCGAACGAAGGTGAGGTGCAGGTAGGCCAGGGCGAGGCCGAGGGCGGCTATCACAACCAGTGAGAGCGAGCCCTGCGTGGCCGTCCACAGGATGAAGCCGATGAAGAAGTAGGGGATGGCCGAGCCGCGGAAGATGAAGCGCATGTTCAGGGCGATTCCGATTGCCGGGAGGACGCCGCCGGCGATGATGAGTCCGTTGACCGTCCACAACGGCAGCCGGTTCAGCGCGTCCTGGACGTAGCTCGGGCCGTTGAGGGCGAACAGGAAGACCGGCACGAAGCTGGCGACGAACAGGAAGGCCTGGCCGGGCAGCCAGTTCATCAGCGCCACGCCCCTGATGTCCGCCTTCTCGGCGCGGGCGTCGGCCCAGTGGGCGAAGACCGAGTCCAGGGACATGCGGCCGTAGAAGATGATCGTCCCCAGCAAGCCCAGGCCGAACGCGATCGGGATTGCCTTGGTGGGATCGAGGTGGCCGGCGAGTGCCACCGTCGTTCCGACCCAACCGGCGAAGCTGGCGTCGGCGGGCAGGGTGCCGCCGGCGGAGATGAAGCCCAGGTAGGGGACGTTGATGGCCGCTCCGATGAGGGTGCCCTGCGCCGGGTCGCCGAGGATCAGGCCGACGAAGAAACCGGCCACCAGCGGGCGATAAAGGGTGAAGAAGGCGAGGCCGAAGAGCCACGGCGAGTTGGCCAGGTAGTAGCCGAGGGCGATCAGCGCCGCCTGCCAGGCGGAAACGGTGATGCTGCCGGCGTCCGCCGGCGCGCCTGTGCCGGCTCCCAGGACCGGCCCGGGTATCAGTGCCGCCAGCGCGAACACGAGCAGCAGACCGGCTCCCAGCCCGGCGGACTTCCTGACCATAACTCTCCTCTCCCTTCCGCGAACGCGGCGGTTCATCCGGCCGAATCCAGTGAGCGCAGTGAGATCGGTCGATCGTCGGCGACGATCCGGATCTCCACCCGCGTGCCGAGTTGCTCAAGTTCCCGAAGCTGCGCGAGCTCGTCCGCGCTCACGGAAATCGTCCTGTGGAGACGCCGCCGACCCGGTCCGGCTCCCAGCCCGCCCAGATCCACGACCTCGATCGGGACGCCCGCCTGCCGCAGAGCTAGCACGGTCCTGGGTGAGCGGGCAAGGACGATGACGGGCTCCGGCGAGGCCGCCAGCTCGATGCAGCGAACGGCGCCGCCGGCCACGTCCAGTACCTCGACCGGCACCCCCGACGGAGCGGCCAGGCTGAGCACCTCCCGCAGGAACTCGTCGCGGGCAGTGGCATCGTCGACGATCACTATCCGTTTGGCGCCGAGCGCACGCAGCCACACGGCCACGACCTGGCCGTGGATGAGGCGATCGTCGATGCGGACGAGTCGGAGGCTCACGCGATGCTCAAGCGTCCTGGGGTCGTCGCGCCGCTAGGACGCACGCCGCGCGCGATGCCGCTCCGTCTCGACGATGCCGCTCCGGCCGAACTCGAGCAGCCTCTCGACGAGCGCGTCGTCCAGGTCACCGTCCGCCAGAACGGCCTCTACGGCTATCGTGAGGTTCGCGCCGGAGACGCACACGACACGCGGAGAGCGACGGGCAATCGCCGACGCCACGTTGAAGGGCGTTCCGCCAAGGAGATCGCACAGGACCAGGACGCGCCTGCCGTCGTGGCCGATGGCGGCCCGCAGGCCTTCGGCGTAGTGGTCCGGCGATTCGGTGGGCTCCAGCCCCACCGCTGCCGCGTCGGCGACGGGTCCGCAGATCAGCTCCGTCGTGGCGAGCAGGGCGGCAGGCAGAGTTCCGTGTCCTGCAACGATGATCCGGAACTTACGCACTCGAGCCTCCGCGGTCGCGGTCTTCGCGATGTGGCAGTCGTGTCTGCAAGTATTCTCACGCAATGACTTGCACCGACTGTCCTGGCGGTATAATCGTGGCTCCGACTCCGGTCTGTCAAGGAAGATGACGGCCGGTCCTGAAGTGAGCCCGGGAGGCGTTCCGGCAGTGATGGACCCGGCGGTGGGACAAGGCGAAGGACAGGTCGCGGATGCCTCCACTTCGGCGGCGGACGCCTCACAGTCCGAGGCGGCAAGCCAGCGCGCGATGATGCGACTAGTCGCCGAGCTGTACTACGTCCGCGAGCTGGGGCAGCCCGAGATCGCGACGCTTACGGGCTTCTCCGTGTCGAAGGTGTCGCGGCTTCTGGCGGCCGCCCGGATCGCAGGGGTGGTGCGGATATCCGTCGAGGGCACGCCGTCAGAGCCGACGCCCCTGGCCAGGGCTTTATCGGCAGCCCTTGGGGTCGAGGCGTGGGTGACTCCCGGCCACGAAACCGCGCCGGCCCTCGCGGCGCGTCTGTGCGGGGTGGCGGCCGCGCCTCGACTGGCCGGGGAGCTGCCCGAGGAGGGGGCGATCGGGCTCACCGGCGGCTATACCGTCGAGTCTCTGGTGGCGGCGCTGCCGAACCGAAGCCACCCCAGGGCGGTGGTGGTGCCGCTCGTCGGCGGATGGGACTCGAGCAATCCGCACCTGAACAGCAACGAGATCGCCCGTCACATGGCCGAACGGATCGGAGCCGGCCTGCGGCTGCTCCACGCCCCGGGCCTGCTGGACAACGAAGCCACCACGGCGGCACTCCTATCGGATAGCGCGGTCACGGCAACCACTCGCTTCTGGGGGGAGCTTCGGCTCGCGCTCGTGGGCATGAGCGGTGCGCCGCGGTTCGCGCCGGGCTACGGCACCGTCATGGACCGTCTCGACCCGGGAGGTCGTGCTCGACTCGCCGACAAGGGCGCCGTCGGCGACGTGGCGGGTCACCTGGTTCGCATCGATGGCTCCTTCGTCCAGGACGAATGGGAGCGGCGCACGATCTCCATCCCCATCGAGTCGCTCCGGAAGGTCCCGCGAGTGGTGGGTATCGCGGCCGGCTCGAACAAGGTAGAGACCATCGTCGCGGGAGCGAAGACGGGCCTGCTGCACGTGCTGATCACGGACGAACCGACGGCCGCGGCCGCGCTGGCGCTCCTCGGCGCCGGCGACTGAGGACTCGGAGAAATGGCTCCGGGCCGGGGACGGCGGTATAGTCAGGAGCAGGGCGGCGGCAGGCCGTCGACGGGATCGCGTCACCAGATCGCGTAGCTGAGGCCCGGCGGCCCGGCGGTCGATCCAGCGGTCCCGGCTGGAACCCGCTGGGAGTGGAGATGGCGGCACAGCGCCCGGTTGCGGCCTCCAACGCACGAGCGGCCCAGGCAAGCGCCGTGGGATTCGCGGTTTTCGGCGCGCTCCTCGTTCTTCTCGGTGTCGCATCGATACTCACCGCCACGCCGGCGCAGGCCCACGATCTGCTGCCGTTGGCCGGGATCGGCGACATCCCGGGCCGCTTCGGGGAGGTGGCACCGCTGCTATCGGCGACGATCGCCGCCCTGGTGGCGGGAGCGGTGGCGTCGCTGATCTCGGTTCGCAGGCTGGACGCGCTGGCGGCGGCGATCGAGTTGCTCGTCCTCGGGGCGGTCATCGAGGGCTGCGTCCTGGGCACTATCGGGCGAATCGGCCACTCCACCGATGGGACCGTCCTCGGCGCGACGGTGGTCTGCATCATGGGCGGAAGCGCCGTCGTTGCGAGTGGCATCGTGGCTCTGCTGGGGCGCGAATGAGAGCCGACCGATGAAGCCGCGCGGCCCAAACTCGGGCGGAGTTGGGCCGGGGGCAATCAGGCCACCGAACCGACGTCCCCGTAACCGACAGCTGTCCGGTGGCGTCGGCGCGATCCTCCTGGTGGATCTGCTGGCCTTGATGATCGTTCTGGCCTCGGCGCCCGCGGCGTGGTTGTGGCTCGATTCATCCCATCCCAGCCCAATCGCGGCCGGAGGGGGCGCGACGCCGGACGGTCAGCCGGGTTCTCCCGCTCCTGGCGGTTCGGTCGTGCCGTCGGGCGGTCCCGGCGCCTCGGCCGTGGTCGAAGGCTCGAATGCCCCATCAGCGGGCTCCTCGCCGCGGCTCGTCTACGGCGATGGCACGTGGGCTCCCGCCGACCCGCTGCCGCATGCCGAATGGGGTGCCGGCAGCGCGCTCCTACACGACGGCCGCGTCCTCGTCGCGGGTGGCGCCTTTGGATCCTCGAGCAACTCCGCCACGGACTCGGTGACTATCTACGACCCTGCGAGTGGCCGCTGGAGTTCGGGCACGCACATGCTCCAGCCGCGGGCATACCCGATGATGGTGACTCTGGCGGACGGCTCCGTCCTCGCCGCGGGGGGCTCCCTCAATCTGCAGCCGCTTGACACGGCTGAGCGCTACTACCCGGACAACGGAACCTGGGTCGCGGCCGGTCGGCTGACTGTTCCTCGGACCCAGGGAACGCTGACGCTCCTGAACGACGGGCGCGTGCTGGCCGTGGGAGGTGGCATCGAAGGCTCTCCGGGTTGGGCTTCTACCTCATCGACGGAAATCTTCGATCCCAAGACGGACCTGTGGTCCCCGGCCGCTCCGATGTCGGTCAGCCGGGCCTATCACACCGCGACCCTGCTTGGAAACCACGAGGTCCTGGTGGCGGGCGGGGCGACCACCTACAGCGGAACAGACGGGACGGTCACGGATACGGCGGAGGTCTACAGCCCCCTGTCGAACAGCTGGCACTCCGCAGCCCAGATGTCCGTGGCGCGCTACGCCGATGCGGCGGCGCTGCTGCCCGACGGTCGGGTCCTGGCGGCCGGCGGCTGGTCACTCACAACAGCGACCGATCCGAGCCTTGCCTCGGCCGAGATCTACGACCCGGCGTCGAATGCCTGGTCGGCGACCGGATCGATGACGGACGCACGCGGCTCGTTGGCGATGGCTGCGCTGCCCGACGGTCGAGTTCTGGCGGTCGCCGGCGTCGACCCCACATACCAGGTTCTGGCGAGCACCGAGGTGTACGACTCGATACTGGGAACGTGGCAGGCGACGGGCCGGCTTCCGGTGGCGCTGGAACGACCCGCGATGCAGGTCCTGCCCGATGGACGCGTGCTGGTCGCCGGTGGGGCTACCGACGCGACCGCGGGGCACGTAACCGAGGTTTGCGCGATCTACTCGGCGACGACGCCGCGCTGACCAGCCGGATGTGGCCGGACCTGCCGTCTCCGGCTCAGGCCCCCGTGCGGTTCCGCGTTTGCTCGAACAGCTCGCGGACGCGAGGCGACGACAGATACCAGAGCATGCCGACTTCCAACGTAAGGGTGAGCAGGTGGGCACTCGAGGAAGCGCGGCCGGCGCTCAGCAGCGCCAGCGCGATCGAGGCGATCCCGACGCCGACTCCGAGCGGCCAGGCCCAGGGCCGAACGGTCCAGATGCCATAGGCGAGCACGAGTTCGAGTCCGGCGGCGATCACCAGCCCCGCGCCGATGACTCGGGCCGCGGCGGCGAGTCCGGTGCCCGGGACGATGTCCGAGGCCCCGAACCACGCTCCTGCCCAGAGTAGCTGGGCGACGCCGATCGCCGCGGCGGTCAGGGCCAGGATGGAGAGGCCCAACGGGCGGGCCGGAGGGTCTGCCGTCGGGCCGGTGGGCGCCGACCAGACTCCGGCGGACGGCCGGCTCCGCGAATCTGAAGCCAGGTGCCGGGCTGGCTGGGCCATGCTCGTCTCCCGCTGCGGCTGCCTGTGAGTCTGCGAGGACTTGCTGAAAGAAAGGGCGGATTCGCGGCCTCTTTCGGGCCGAGCGGCCGGTGCGACAGGCGCTTACAGTGAGCGTCGGCGGCAGGCCACGGTTGCGCAGTGGAGGACGAAGCTTGGGGATCGAGAGCGGGCAGCCGGCAGCGATCCTGGGCCTACCAGGCGCGCCGGGGACGATGGTGATCCTGCTGGCGGGACGAACCCTGACTCGGGTGGTCCAGTTCGGCGAGTTGCTCGTCCTCGGCAGCGCTCCGGATTCGAGCATCGTTCTGGCGGATCCGCGGGTCAGCTTCCGTCATGTGTCGATCAAGCGCCTCGGGCCGGGCTGGCTGGTTCGAGGCCTGGACGATGCCAACCCGATATGGCTTCTGGATGCGACAGGCCGGGCCCAGCCGATCCCGGGCGAGCTGGGTTTGAGGTCGGGGGAGCTGCTGATCGGCGGCGCGCAGGTGAGGCTGTACCCGCCACCGTCGTAGCCGGCGGGCCGTGAGCGTCGCCGACGGTTCGTGCGCGTCGTGGGGTACTCGCCACTTTGAGCCATAGATAAGCCGCGGGCTGGGGCTATTATCATCGAGCGTCCCCAGCAGGGACCTGGAGTCTGGAAGTGCGCCGGAACGCCAACGGAGTCTGGGATCGGCAGTCGCCTCGGGCGGCAGCGCGGGCGGAGTGGCTCGCGTCTACGCCACGGGCTCGAGCTACTGCCCTGGGCGTCGAGGACGGTCTCATCCTCGACGAGGTCCCGACTCCAGGCAGCCTGCCCCAGCAGGATCGAGTCACGCTCGTCTTCCGAGGTCGCCGGGTACACGGGCCGCATCCCGTGAGGCCGCGGCCGGACGAGCTCGCTCAAGCCGGCCAGATCGTCGAAGACCGCCTCGACGGGCGGCGGGTCTACGCCGATCCACCCGGCCCGCCCGTCGATAGGCTGGGCCGCCTGGCCGGCCGGCTGTCGCCGATCATGCTGCCCTTCGTTCTGATCGCCTGGACCAACGCAAGCATGTTCGTCGCGGATGCGTGGGTCGCCGGTCACTGGACCGCTTCAGGTACCGCCCTGCTCGTGCTTCGACTCGGCTACGTCTTCGGTCTCGGCCTGCTGCCCGCGGCTGTGCTGCTCTGGCGGCCCGGTGCGTGGCGGACGAATCCGCTCGTCTTCCTGGGGGCGGTCTGCTGGGGCACCTTGCCTGGGTTGGCACTGCTGGCGGGGTGGATCGCCATGCGCGATCCGGGCCTCAGTCAGCGGTTCGCCCACGACGCCGACGTCGGCGCCGCCGCAGCCGCGGTGGCCGCCTGCGTAGGTCCGCTCCTGATTGCCCTGGGACTCGAGCTGGCCCGCCGCTCGCCCGCTTCCTGGCTACCGTCGCTCGCCCTCCGGGGCACTGCGGTCGCACTGGTCATGGTCGCAGCCAATGTAGGCCGGTGGTTTCCCGCACTCGGGAGCGAGTCGCCGGCTTCATTCGGTGGAGGCACGGACGCGACACGGCTTGCTCTCTCGATGACAGGCGCCCTGGAGCCGCTCACGCTCTTCGGCCTGGGGCTGCTGGCCTGTTGCGGCGTTGCGGCATTCTCTGCCGACGAGGCCCAGCGGCGTCTGTGGCAATGCGGCGCAGTGGGGGCCGGGCTTCTCGCGGGCGTGAGCCTTTACGAGCTGGGCACGGGGGATCTGCTCAGCGGCCTATTGGCGGGCGGCCAGGCCGACTTTGCCGCTCGGGGCTGGTATGCCGTGCCTGGTGCGGCGGTCCTGGCTGCCGGCGCCGGCACGGTGCTCCTCGGCTTCTGCTCCCCTGTCTGGTCGGCCGCCCTCGACGCCGAGGGCGTGCTGCCCGGAGCGCCAGAGGAAATCTTCGCCTGGGGATCCGCCGCCTGGACGGGCGATCCGATAGCGATGAGCGCCGTGGTCGCAGTCGCGGCCGGCGAGAACCACGCCCTCGCGATCGACCGGTTCGGCCGGGTCGGCGCTTGGGGCGACAACTCCAGCGGCCAGACGGACGTGCCCGACGAACTCATCGGGGTGATCGCGGTGGCGGCCGGCGACGGTTTCAGCCTGGCCCTGCGCGACGATGGCACCGTAGCGGCCTGGGGTTCGAACGAGCTCGGCGAGACGAACGTGCCGGAGGAACTGGCAGGAGTGACCGCCATCTCGGCGGGTCGCGGCTTCGCCTTCGCCCTCAAGAAAGACGGCACGATCGCGGGTTGGGGCGACCGCTGCGCCGACGCCATGAAAGCTCCCGGCGATCTCGCCGGCGTGACCGCCATCTCCGCCGGCATGGGCCACGCCCTTGCTCTCAAGCTCGACGGGACCGTTGTCGGCTGGGGCGACGACCGCTACGGCCAGGCAAGCGTTCCGCCCGGAATTGGCCGAGTGAAGGCCATCTCCGCCGGCGGCAACTTCAACCTGGCTCTCCGGTACGACGGCACTGTCGCGGCGTGGGGCGACCGCAGCTACGGCCAGCTCGACGTCCCCAGCGGACTCCGGAACGTGGTCGCCATCTCCGCCGGCGCGTTCCACGCTCTGGCCCTGCGCGCCGGCGGAGACGTGGTTGGATGGGGCGGCGGCGGCGACCCGAGGAATGTAGAGGCCGCACATCCCTGGCATCTGGTCGACTTCCAGGCGGTTGCGGCGGGCGATGGCTACAGCCTCGCGATCCGCGCGGCCTGAGTCACTCAACGCACCAACCGAGGGTTTGGAGGGCCGTTTGGGATTCGAACCCACGACCAGCACCTGCTAGGCCTGCCGCAGAGCCGCCGGCTCCTCCGGTCGCCGCTGCCCCTCACTTGCCGGAGCCGTACTGGTCGCCCGCGAGGACGCCGCCGGGCAGGGCCATGATGCCGCCTGTATCGGACGGCCTGGGGCCGCCCCAGGTGGTTTGAGTCCAGGTCCGGGCGTCGCTCGAGATCCAGGCCTTGCTGCCGTCGCTCTTCACGGCCACGATGACGGTGCCGTTCGAGGAGTAGTAGCCGTCCGGCCCCGTAGAGCACTCACCGGTGCAGGCTACCGGGCCGAGCGGAGCGAAGCTCTGGTCGTCGGTCCAGGTCTGGCCGCCATCGATCGAGTAGGCGAGGGTATTGCCGCCGGGAACCGAGCCGAGCGTGCCCTCCAGCAGCAACCCGTGGGCGGCGAGATGGACCGTGTTGGGCAGGCCTGTGAAGTTGCCGCCGGCGAGGTGCCAGGTCTTGCCATCGTCGGACCACCAGATCGTTCCCCGCGGTGCGGCCGTCGACATGAAGACGTTCGGCTTCTGTCGAAGGGAGGTGCCCGAGTTCGCCGCGGGGCCCATCGCGAAGAGCCGCCCGCCCGCCGAGGTCACGAACGGGGGGGCCCAGATGTCCGCAGACCCGAAAGCGACCTGGGCGACCTTCGTCCAGTGGAGTCCGTCGGCGGATGTCTCGGTCGAGAAGCTGCCGTTCACGCCGCCGGTGCCGACCCTGTTACCGGAGTGGTCCCAGACCGCGACCAACGTCCTCGAGTTGCCGGCCAGGCTGACCAGGTGGCCGAGACCCGACGTGGTCCCGGCCTTCGACCACGTGCGGCCGTCGGCGCTTGTCCAGACCGTTTGGGTCTCAGGACCGCCGAGGGGGCTCAGTCCGATGGCCACGAGACCGCTCGGACCTTCGGCCAGGTACACGCCCGTCCCCGCGACGCCACCGGCTTCGGTCCAGGAGACGCCGTCACTCGTTGTCCAGACATGCCACGTCAGGGCCTGGTTGCCGGAAACCTGGTCCGGCCCAATGCCGGAGACCGCGAAGCCGTGACTCCACTGGAGCCGGCTCGCTTTCTCGGCCACGAACGTAAGTCCGGCCGAGCTGGCGGAGCTCCAGACGAAGCTCTTCCAGTCAGACGCAGGCACGGTCGCGACCGGCGCCGACGCAGGCGCGGTGGGGGCCACGACAGACGAAGGCTCGGGCGACGGCATTCCGGACGGGACCGCCGACGGTTGGCCCGACTGGACCGTCGCCGGGTTCGAGCCGCTCGCGGCCGCGCTCTGCGAGGCGCCGACCGAATGCGGGCTCGAGGCAAGCCGTACCCCGATGACTGCGGCGATCACCACGACCGCCAGGAGCGTTGCCGCCAGGCCGGCCGGCAGACCGGATCGAGTTTGCTGCTGCATCTGATTCCCCCTCGGTGCGCGGGCCGGACGCGGCGCGCTGTCTGCCACCGCCAGCCATTCACTCAGGATCTGGTCGCTCTTTCGAGGACTCATAGCCCGTCCTCCAGTTTCTGCCGGGCTCGACTGATCGCGGCGCGGACCGCGCCCTGGGAGCAGCCGAGCAACTCCGCGACCTCAGCGGTCGTGGACCCTTGGAACGTGGTCAGGATGAGGGCCGTCCGCTCGACCTTCGACAGCCGACTCATCGCCGCCTGGACGTCCAGCCAGCGATCGTGAGTCGCCTCGTCCAGGTGCGCCGAAGGCGACGGACGCATGATCCGGCGCTCCAGCGCTCTGAACCTGTCGGTAGCCACACGCCGTCCCGCCACGAGCAGCCAGGGCAATATCGGCTCGTCCCAGTCGACCCGGTCGCGGTTCTTCCAGAGCCGCATGAAGGCATCCTGGGCCAGGTCCTCGGCTGCCCCGAAGTCGTTAGTCCAAGCCAGCAGGAACCGGAAGACGGGTTTCCAGTTCTCGTGGAACGCTCGCTCGTAGAGGAGATCGGCGTCGCGGATGGCTACCACTGTCATACCCATGTACACGACGGGACGGCGCCAAACGCACGTTTTCCCGCTGACATTCCATTAAGTTCCGGCGGCCAGATTTCGAGGCAGGCTACCACTCCGTCGCCGGGACCAGGACGAAACCGCTACGGCCCCGCGATCTGGCGAAGCGTCTTGCCTCCGTCGTCGGTCGCGTAGAGATGGCCCGATGTCAGGTAGCAGTCGAGGCTGCTCATCGTGGGGCAGGAGACAGTCGACATCAGCAACCAGCCGTTCGACCAGATCGAAGCGTTGGCCGGAAGATCGCCGTCGAGCAGCCCGGCCGGAGCGAGTTGCTGCCATCTCAAGCCGCCGTCGTCGCTGACCTCGAGCGTGCTCAAAGGATCGTTGTTTGAGAGCCAGCGATCCTCGCTGGCCGCGGCAACCCACTCGCCGGTGCCCCCGAACCCAAAACTCACGCCTACCGACGACCAGGTCCTGCCACCGTCATTGCTCGAGATCACCAACGGAGGCTGGCCAAACTCGTACGTCTCCGGCGGAGGACCACAGGAACACAGCGCCCGAAGCGTGCCGTCGGACCGCTGCTGCATGAAGAGGATGTGGGTAGCAGTCCAGTCGAGCGTGACCCATCCCGTCGGGAATTGCGCGTCCGTCCAGGTCCGGCCGCCATCGGTCGTCACCGCCATCGCCGCCGGGGTAGGCGAGGTGTTGCTCCAGGTTTCGTCCCTGATCCCGGCGTAGCCCACGAGATCGGACACGAACGTGGGCCGCAGCAGGCACCGGCCGGCGCTGGGAGCGGACCAGGTAGCCCCACCGTCCGACGTGGTGAACTCGCCGCAGAAATACGGTGGCCAAAGGGGCGGGTCGCTGCCGCCGACAAGGCCCTCCGCATAGGTGAGCAGCAGAACGCCATTCGATCGGTCGCGGAAGTGAACGCTCCCGTCGATGTACGGCGACGTGGGAAGCTGGTTCCCGGCGGCGAACTCGAGCGAGGCCTCCCGCCACGTCTTGCCGCCGTCGGTCGTCCGTGCGACCGACAGCTTCCCGGCGGTGATGTCATGGGCCCGCCAGCCGTGATCGACGTCGACGAAATCGGCGGCGAAGCTCTTGCCGCCCGAGGGCATCGAACGGAGCTCCGACCACGTCGCGCCGCCGTCATTCGTCGTCCGGAGGTAGTCGCGCTCGCGGTCCGACAGGAAGGTCACGCCGGACACCGCGCCGAACCGGATCATGTCCGATATCACGGGGCCGGAGACGGCGGGCGTGGCCGTCGCCGATGCCTGGGGACTTGGCGTCTGGCTGGGCACCGAAGCGCTGTTGACGGCGGACGGGCGGGGCGGGAACGAGAAGGGTGACGTCGAACTCGCCGGACCTGTCAAGAGTGATCTGCCAACGAAGAGCCCCGACACGAGAACCGCGCAGGTGACGAGGGCGGCGCCGAGGCGGAGGAACCTATTGGACCGCCGCGAAGCACGCGGGCGGGTCACGGCGTCGCCGAGCGTCGGACTTTCGCGACCCCCGTCCATTCCCCAGCCCTCGTGGGATTTCGGCTCATCGTACTACCGCGCCAGTGGTCGCCTCCCGGATGAGAAGCGGCCATGAGAGCCGGGAGTCACGTGGCCTTCGAGCGCGGAGTCAACCCTTGTTGCGGGTGTGCGGATCAGTTATCTGGTCTTCCCACGCTTAAGAGGAAGGTTTGGAGGGCCGTGTGGGATTCGAACCCACGACCAGCCGATTAAAAGTCGGCGGCTCTACCACTGAGCTAACGGCCCTCGATGGCGCACGCTTGGCGGCGCTGGCGCGATAGTACCGCCCGAACGATTCGAAGACGCGCCGGCCGAGCTTAGGAAGTCAGGTCGTGGACCGCTGCCAGAAGCTCGGCGTCGCCCGATGAGTTCAGCTGAGCGCTGGTCATCGACCCAAGAGTGGTCGGGTCGACCGGGAAGGCGCCATTGGGCATGGCTACCGCCTGATCGGGCGTGATGCCTACCCCGAATATCTTGTGGCCGTCCGGCGTGAGCCAGTACTTGGTTCCCAGGATGATGACCGAGCCGTCGGACAGCTGGAACTGCTGCAGGACGGTCCCGGTCCCGAACGTCGCCACGCCGACGATCTTCGCACGCCCGGAATCTTGCAGCGCGCCGGCCACGATCTCGGATGAGCTTGCCGAATTGTGATCTACGAGCACCACGAGAGGCAGGTTCGTGTGCGGCTGACTCGTATCGACCCGGATGCTGGTGTCGTTGCCGTTGGCGTCCTGCTCGATATAGACGACGCCGTCCTTCAGGAACTGACTGGCGACCCCGGTTGCCTCAGACGCGTACCCGCCTGGATTGCCGCGCAGGTCCAGCACGATGGATGTGGCCCCGGCTGTCGTGGCCTCTTCCACTGCCGTCTTCAGCTGATCGGAGGCGCCGTTGTCGAATTGGACGATGGAGATGTCCGCGACATGAGTGCCCGGTACGATGCCCCACTCGACAAGCGGAACGGCCACGTTGGCGCGGGTGATGGTGAAGTCGAGCGAGGTCGCCGAGCCGGATCGCGTAACCGTGATCTTGACGGTGGTTCCCTCAGGGCCGCGGATCTTTGGGCCGACCTCGTCGAGCGTCAACCCGGCGATCGAGACGCCGTCGACGGCCGTGATCTGGTCGCCCGGCTTAAGGCCGGCCGCGGAAGCGGGAGATCCGGCTACGACCTTATTGATGGTGAGCGTACCGCTGCTGTCCGACATGAGAACGCCGATCCCGGCCACGGTGGCGTTCAGCGAGTTCTGGAAGGCCTGGTACTCCTCGGGTGTCAGGAAGACAGAGTGTCCGGTGTCCCCGAGGCTGTCGACGAGGCCCTTGATCGAGCCGTAGAGCAGCTGCTGGTCGGTGAGCGAGGACCGGCCTACGAAGTTCTGGCGAATCACCTGCAGCGCCTCGTCGTACAGGCTTATGCCCTGAAGAGAGCCGCTGGTCGTGCTGGTCGGCTGGGAGGTTGTTGCAGGCGTGCCGGGCCGGAACGCCACATGGTCGACGACCAGCCCAGCAGAGAAGGAGATCATGCACGCCGCGACGACCATGAGGAATTGGGGTAGGCGGCTCGGACGGCGGGGCAGCGGGCGGTCTGTTCCGGCCGGGACATTTCCCTGGGGTGGTACGGGCGGCAGAACCGGCGGCCAGCCCGGGTTCGGCGGCGCGGGCGGCCAGTCTGGGTTGGGAGCGGCGGGGGGCCAGCCCTGATTCGGCTGCCAGCCCTGATTCGGCTGCCAGCCCTGGTTGGGTTGGGCCGGCGGCGTGGGCTGCCAGCCGGGTGTCGGCGGCGCGGGCGGCCAGCCCTGGTTAGGTTGAGCCGGCGGCCATCCCTGGTTCGGCGGCGCGGGCTGCCAGCCAGGTGTCGGCGGCGCGGGCGGCCAGCCCTGACTCGGTTGGGCCGGCGGCCAACCCTGCGGTGTGGGCAAGTTCTGCGGCGACGATTCTGGCGCGGCGGATGGAGCCCAAGGGTCTGGAGCGGGGGCGGGCGGAGTCCAGGGCTCCGGAGCTGCGGGCGGAGTCCAGGGCTCCGGTGCGGCGGCTGGCGGAATCGAAGGCTGCGGGGTTGCGGACGGAGCCCAATGGTCTGGCGCGGGGGCGGGCGGAGTCCAGGGCTCCGGAGCTGCGGGCGGAGTCCAGGGGCCGGGGGCCGCCGATGGAGCCCACGGATCCGGGGCGGCGGTCGGTTGAGTCGTGTCTACCTCCGGGGAATCGGCCGGAGTCCAGCCTGGCCCCTGGTCGTCGGCCGGACTCCCCGACTGGTTTTGCGTCTTGTCGTCGTCGCTTTGCATGCCAAGGCCTCCACTTCCGCTGCAGGCCACATCATGGCGTACCTGTCCACCGGGGACTCTGAAAGGGAAGCCGGGTTCCGCGGCTCGGCGGGCGTACGATGGGACCGAGGAGGGCGATGGTCATGGCGCGCGATGGTCGAAGATCCAGCGATGGCCCGGGCTGGCTGGGGCACCCGGATTCGATCGCGCCGACCGTGCTCATACTGGGTGGGTTCCTCACCGCCCCACCGATGTACTCTCGGCTCGTCCGCCGCTTGAAGGCGCGAGGCGCCGCGGACGTCGTCGTTGCGAACGTCTGGACACCGGACTGGCTGCTGGCGTCGGTATTCGGCACGAGACGGATTGCCGCCCGCTCCGCTCGTGCCCTGCTGGCTGCCGGCCGGGTCGGCAGTGCCGCATCCGAGGGCGCGCCTCTGCTGGTCGTCGGACATTCGGCGGGCGGCCTCATGGCGCGGTTGCTCACGGCCCCGGAGCCTTTCGCGGGCCGGAAACTCGGGGCTGCGTCGCGCATTGGGGCCATCGTCACTCTGGGCACGCCGCACCGGGTCTCGAGCGGAGAGGGGATTGGTCGTCGCATCAACGCCGTGGCGTCGTCGATCGCCGACGAGCTCGTGCCCGGCGCCTTCTTCGCCCCGGAGGTCGGCTACGTGTCGGTCGCGTCGCGCTCCATCCGCGGCCTTCCGGGAGGCACCGGCAGGGAGCGCATCGCGCATCTGCTGTATCGGTCGGTGATCGGTCGCGCCGCCGTGCCTGGCACTGAGGGCGACGGCCTCGTCCCCGTCGTGGCCACCACTCTGGTCGGAGCCCGCCCGCTTGTCCTCGACCGCGCCCTCCACGGGCCCGGTTCGAGTGGGCCCTGGTACGGCACAGATGACGAGGTTGACGTCTGGTGGCCTGTAGCGCTCGAAGCGTGGCGAGAGGCTCTGCGCTGCCGGACGAAGTAGGCCGGAACGGGTTCTTCCGGCCCCGCGGGTAGGTACGGTCGCCCCAGCTCGAGGAGCCGAGCGGGATCCGTCGGCGGCGTCTGACGGACCCATTACCGTCGTGCTCAAGTTTGACGGCCCCTCGGCGCCTCGCTACAGTTCCCGGCGCGGGGTGGAGCAGCGGCAGCTCGTCGGGCTCATAACCCGAAGGTCGGCGGTTCGAATCCGTCCCCCGCAACCAAT
>CAWFBR010000004.1:0-143005 GCA_963814125.1 uncultured Chloroflexia bacterium | reverse complement strand
GGTTCGAATCCGTCCCCCGCAACCAATGCACTGAACTGGAACCCGGTCGAGAGGCCGGGTTTCGTCGCGTCTGGGAGCGTCCGTAACTGTCGGGTCTGCACAGGCGCCAGACCGACCGCCGGAGGCATCGCGAAACCCGTCCCGCAACCGATCGGCCATGCGGTTGTCTGACCGTGGCCCGGCAGAGCTACTCGGCCTCGTCTCGCAGGTCGGACCGAACGGGCCGCGTAGACCTGAGGGGTGAGACGCCCCTAACGGGTTGCCTCGTAGGCTCCCTAGAGTGGGCAATGTCGAGTCACGGAATCCCCCATACGGGTGGGCGTTGCTCTCACCGACAAGGCACCAGCCCTCAACGGTGTGATGCGGGCCCGCCAATCCATGAAGCCATTCCCGCGGCAGGAGTCTTGCCGGCCCACGGATGCAAGAAGGAGCGGATACGGTGAGTCCTCTGGATGCGACCGCGAACGAGTTACGCGCGGATTCGCTCAAGCCGAAAACCTCGGCCAAACGAACGCGCCCGCCCGAGCGCTTCCTGGTGCGACTTCTAGCGGTTGCCGCGGCGGCGGCCCTGGTCGCTGTCCTGACGCCGGCCGCGACCCTTGCCGCAAGCGGTGACTGGGCACAGTTCCGTGAGAGCCAGACTCACCAGGCCCACAACACCAACGAGACTCTGATCTCGGATATCAACGTGCATGCCCTTGGCGTGGCGTGGACCGGCGCAACGGGAGCGGCGGTCGATTCCTCGCCCGCGGTCGCCAACGGCGTGGTGTACATCGGATCGAGCAACGGCAATCTGTACGCCTTTGCCGTCGGGTGCGCTACCGGCGGCGGGACGTGTACTCCGATCTGGACAGCAGCTACCGGCGGCGCGATCGACTCCTCGCCCGCGGCTGCCGGCAATCGCGTTTACGTCGGATCGAGCGACGGCAAGCTGTATGCGTTCGCCGTCGGCTGCAACACCGGCGGCAATCCCTGCTCGCCTCTTTGGACGGCAACTACGGGAGGCGCGATCCACTCATCGCCCTCAGTCGACAGCAGCGTTGTCTACGTCGGGTCCTCGGACGGCAGCCTGTACGCGTTCGACGGGCCCGGCGTGACCGGCTGCGCCGGCACTCCGAAGGTCTGCACTCCGCTGTGGACGGCGGCGACCGGCGCGGCTATCGAGTCATCGCCGGCGGTCGCGAACAGCGTGGTCTACGTTGGATCCAATGACCACAACCTGTATGCGTTCGCCGTCGGCTGCAACACCGGCGGCAATCCCTGCTCGCCGCTTTGGACCGCCACAACCGGCGGCGCCATTCACTCCTCGCCTTCTGTCCTGACGGGCATCGTTTACGTCGGTTCTCTCGACGGCAATTTGTACGCTTTCGACGGGGCAGGAGTGACTGGCTGCGGCGGCGGCCCAGTCGTCTGCACTCCACTGTGGGTCGGCGCCACCGGTGGTCCGATCTACTCTTCGCCGTCCGTGGGTGACGGGCGTGTCTGGATCGGATCCGACGATGGGAGCATCTACGCGTTCCATATAGGCTGCAACACCGGCGGCGGGTCCTGCACAGCGCAATGGACCGGCGCCACCGGCGGGACCGTGCGCTCTTCACCGGCGAGCGCGCATGACGTCCTCTATCTCGGGTCGTCCGATGGGAAGCTGTTCGCGTTCGATGCCGACTGCGCGACCGACGGATCGGTCTGCCCGCCGGCATGGACCAGCACGATCGGCACGTCCGTCCTATCTTCGCCCGCTGTCAGCGATGGCGTGGTCTACGTCGGATCGAGCGATGGAAAGCTGTACGCCTTCCATCTGGTCCCCGATCACCTGGTCTTGAGCCCCGCGAGCACGTCGATCGTCAGGGGAGCGACCCAGGCCTATACAGCCGAAGGTTTCGACAGCCTCAACGTCGATCTCGGCGACCTGACCAGCGTCACGACCTTCTCGATCACGGGCTCGGGCACCTGTTCCGCCAATCAGTGCGGTTCCTCCCTGGGAGGCAACTACACTGTTACAGGCACGTATGGGACTGCGACGGGCACGGCGGCGCTGACAGTCCTGAGCTCCGGCTCCACATACGTCGCGCTCAATCCGAACCGCATCCTCGACACCCGCAGCGGCACCGGGTTGTCCGGGCCCTTCAGCTCACACGTGGCGCGTACGTTCGCGGTCGCAGGTGTCGGCGGGGTGCCGGCCAACGCCACCGCGGTCACCGGCAACCTGACCGTGACCGCCCAGACGAACTCGGGCTACCTGTTCGTCGGTCCGGTTCCGACCAACAACCCCACCAGCTCGACTCTGAACTTCCCCCTCGGCGATGACCGGGCCAACGGGGTGACCGTGGCTCTGGGTACCGGCGGCACCCTGAGCGTCACCTTCGTCGCCTCGGCCGGTGCCGCGAGCGCCCACGTGATCTTCGACGTGACCGGCTACTTCACCCCCGACGCGAGCGGCTCCACCTACGTCCCGCTCAACCCCGCGCGACTCCTCGACACCCGCAGCGGCAACGGTCTAGCGGGTCCCTTCAGCTCCCACGGGGCGCGTACGTTCGCGGTCGCGGGTCGTGGCGGGGTGCCGGCCAATGCCACCGCGGTCACCGGCAACCTGACCGTGACCGGCCAGAACAGCAACGGCTACCTGTTCGTCGGTCCGAACGCGACCAACGACCCGACCAGCTCGACTCTCAACTTCCCGGCCGGCGATGATCGGGCCAATGGGGTGACCGTCGCCCTCGGCGGTGGAGGCACCCTGAGCGTCACCTTCGTCGCTCCCGCTCCTGGTCCCATAGCCCACGTCATCTTCGATGTGACCGGCTACTTCGTACCGGGCACCGGCGGTGCCACCTATGTCCCGCTCAACCCCTCGCGTCTCCTCGATACGCGTAACGGCACCGGCCTATCGGGTCCCTTCGGCTCCCACGCGGCCCGCTCGTTCGCGGTGGCCAACCATGGCAACGTACCGGCCGACGCCACTGCGGTGACCGGCAACCTGACCGTGACCGCCCAGACCAGCAAGGGCTACCTGTTCGTCGGTCCGAACCTGACCAACGACCCGACCAGCTCGACGCTCAACTTCCCGGTCGGCGACGATCGGGCCAACGGGGTGACCGTGGCCCTCGGCGGCGGCGCCCTGGGCGTCACCTTCGTGGCCCCGGCTCCTGGTCCCACGGCCCACGCTATCTTCGATGTGACCGGCTACTTCACGCCCTGATCGACACCGCTGGTGGGATTACGCTGAACGGGCCCTTCGAGGCCCGTTCAGCTTGTCTGGACCCGCCGATATATGCCGCCCGAGCGTGTCATCAGACCCGCGCCCACCAGATAGCGACGAAGGGCGGCCACATCTTCGTGGTAGGCCGCCAGACGCTCGTTGACTTCCGGCTCGGCATAGTCGCGGTCCTCGGCGAAGGAGCGCGCCAGCACGTAGCGGAGCATCGCCTCTCGCTTCTTCTCCTGGGCCGGAATCGAGACTAGCTTCCCATTGCGCAGGAATGCCCGCAAGACCTTGGCGTCGTAGGCGGGCAAGGGCGCGCCATCCGGGCCGGGTAGCTCGTCGCCGACCTCATCGGCCCGCTCGAGCGCAGCCAGCTGTCTCGACACGGCTTGCAGTCGATCGACTCGTAGCGCGTACTCGACGTAAGGACGGTGGGCCTCCGACTCGACCAGACCGGTCGCCTCGAGCCGCTTCAAATGGTGCACGACGGTGCCGGCCGACAGGCCGCTCGCGGCCGCCAGTTCCTCCACTGCCATCGGCCTGGCGGCCAGAAGCCCAATCAGACGCAGCCGTGAGGCGTCGGCGATGGCGCGCAGTGCCTCCAGGAGCTGTGGATCCATGGCCGAATTGTAGTTGCGATTCGATGACCGTCAAATCATCTGTCCGTTTGGGTCCCCGCGTGCGTATCCTTTGGGGAGGAGTAGGAGGGAGCAGTGGGCTACCGCAGGAGTGGATCGCTCGTCCGGTATGGCGGGTTTGGGGTTACTGCGCTACTCGTGGCTGGGCTGCTGTCGGGTTGCGGCGCGGCAGGTCCCTCGGCAGATGGCGCCGGCGTCTCGCCCGGCACGGGCACTCCCGCCTTCACCTCCACGCCCGATCCGGCCGGCATCGTCTGGCTGTGCCGTCCCGGCCTGGCCGACAACCCATGCGCGATCGATCTCACCGCCACGGTCGTCAAGGCCGATGGGTCGACGGATGTCGAGCCTCCCCCTCCGGACGTCGAGGGCCAGCCTCCGGCCGCCGATCCGCCGATCGACTGCTTCTACATCTATCCGACTGTTAGCAACCAAACGACCGCCAACTCCGACCTCACGATCGATCCCGAGGAGAGCAGGGCGGCGAAGGCTCAGGCTGCCCGCTTCTCTCCGGTGTGCCGCGTCTACGCGCCCATGTACCCGAGCCTGACACATGCGGCCGTGGACAACCTGTCAGCGGTTACGCGCGAGCAGGCCCAGACCGCCTACCACGGAGTCGCCGACGCCTTCCACGTCTACATGACCAACTACAACAACGGCCGGGGCATCGTCTTCATCGGCCACTCGCAGGGGGCGTGGCATGTGGAAGCCTTGCTCGCCAACGAGTTGGACGGGAGCGATTTGATGCGACGGCAATTGGTCTCGGCCCTGCTGTTCGGCGGCAACGTCGCGGTGCCGAAGGGCGCCGTCGTGGGCGGCGACTTCGCCAACATCCCGGCTTGTGCCGCGGCAGGCCAGGTAGGCTGCATCGTCGCCTACTCGACCTTCAATGCGGCCCCTCCGCCGGATGCGTGGTTTGGCACGATGGCAAGCAGGCACAACCCGGTCATGTCGGGGGGCTCGTCGTCCGACCTGCGGATCCTGTGCACCAATCCCGCCAATCTTGGCGGCGGCACGGGAGTGCTCCAACCCTACTTCCTGACCGAGGAGCTCGCGTTCCAGGGTCTCTCGCAGACGCAGAACGTGACGACCCCGTGGGTCAGCTACCCCGGCGAGTACTCCGCCCATTGCGAGAGCGCCAACGGGGCGACCTGGTTGCAGGTCGACCGCACCGACCCCGGGGCCGACGAGAGGCCCGCCGTACAGCAGCAGAACGGCCCGCAATACGGCCTCCACAACGTGGACGTCAGCATCGCTCTCGGCAATCTGGTGGATGTTGTGCGGGCTCAGGCGGCGAGCTACCGACCCTGAGCGGGTGCTAGCGCAGCTAGCGCCGCTTCTTGGAGTGGCAGTCGATGCAGTCGAGCGCCCACGGCAGGGCCTCCAGGCGCTCCGGTGCGATCGGCTTGCCGCAGTTCTGGCACAGCCCGAAGGTCCCGTCCTCAATCCGCGCCAGGGCCCCTTCGATCTGGGTCAGGTGCTGCTCTTCGCGCTCCCGCAGCTGCTGGCCGCGTTGGCTTTCGGACACCTCGGTTGCGGCGGCGGTCTGGGCGCCGTGCGAGACGTGAGGATGCTCGACCTCTTCGGAAAGCTCGACTCGAAGACGCTGGCGCTCGGACTCGAGCGTCGGTCGCGCCTTTTCCACCAGCTTAGGATCCATGGGTCGCATCGTACGCTGCTCGATGAGGTAGCGCCCGCTCTCGGCGCAAGGTCGGTCGCCCTAAGGCGTTCGTCCGAAGTGGCCTAAACTCGGACCAAGCGATCCGAAATCGACCAGTCGAATCGCGAGCAAGACCGTCAGGCGGTCGAAGGAGCGACATGGCGTACGCGAAGGATCCGGTTTGCGGCATGGACGTCGACACCGGCACGGAGCTCAAATTCGAGTACGAGGGCGAGACCTACTACTTCTGTAGCCGTGGCTGCAAGCTCGACTTCGAAGAGGATCCGGAGAAGTACCTCGATCCAACTTACGAACCGCAAATGTAGCCAGGTGGGCCCCGAGTCGGCCCCGCCGCAAGTCCCCCGCGTGGTACGCTCAGCGTGAGCGTTCGGAGTGCCGCTGGGCCTCCAAGCCTGACGAACCAATCACGATTCCAGGAGAAACCCGATGGCCTACGTGATCGCCGAGCCCTGCGTCGATGTGATGGACCGCGCCTGCGTGTCCGTCTGCCCCGTCGACTGCATCCACGACGAGCCAGGTGTCGACCGCACCCTATACATCGATCCGGATGAGTGCATCGACTGCGGCGCGTGCGAGCCCGAGTGCCCGGTCAACGCCATCTTCACCGAAGATGCCCTCCCGGCCGAGTGGACGAAGTACACCGAGATTAACGCCCTCTGGTACTCCGACAAGGACGCCGCGCGCAAGCTGGTCGACGCTGCCAAGCCGGCCTGACCTCGTAAGCGCTCCATTGGCGCCCGGCCGACCGGCCGGGCGCTTCGATTCCGGAACCGCATCGTGAACGGGCCGATAAGTCGCTGCGGCTAGACTTCACCGATGCGAATCGTCTCCCTGTTCCCCGCGGCTACCGAAATCGTCTGCGCGCTGGGTTTGCGCGACCAGCTCGTGGGCGTGAGCCACCGTTGCGACTACCCGCCGGAGATCGAGGGCGTGGCCGTCGTAACGCGGCCGAGTGCTGGCGCCGGCGGCGTGGCGGCGCGTTCGGAGGGCGCCCCCGCGCAAGAAATGCCCCCTGCGGAGCTGGATCGATCGGCGCTGCTCGCCAGCCAGCCGGATCTCGTGATCGTCCGCGACGGCGGCCTCGGACCGCACGCCGGCGCGGTGCGGGATGCCCTGGGCGAAGCCGCGACCGGATGTTCGATCATCTCCCTGGATCCGGTCAGTATCGAGGGCATCTTCCACTCGATTACCTCTATCGGGGCTATGGCCGAAGCAGAGGACGAGGCGATGGGCTTGCTCGAAGTCCTGCGCGAGGAGACGGGCGAGATCGAGCAGGGAGTCGTGGCGCACCACGACCGCGGCCTGGCGCCCAAACGAGTCGTGGTTGTCGAGGCCCTTGAGCCGTTGCTCGCGAGCGGCCTCTGGGTTCCCGAACAGGTGCGTCGCGCCGGCGGGTGGGACCTCCTGGGGCGCGAAGGCGAACCCGCCTCGCCGACGAGTTGGGAGGCGGTGCGCGACGTGGATCCCGAGATGCTCATCCTGGCGCCGGCCGGACTGAGCCTGCGGGAGTCCAAGAGCGCCTGGGCCCGGAGCCGGAAGCCGGAGTTCTGGGGCGAGATCGCGGCCGTTCGAGGGGGACACCTCTTCATCGTGGACTCGGTCTACTTCAGCCGGCCCGGACCAAGGGTGGTCGATGGCATCGGCATGCTGGCCGAAATCTTCGATCCGGAGGGGTTCATCGAGACCTCCCCGCCTGGCAGCTGGACGGTCCTCTTCGAGTAGCTATCGGACCGTCTCACTGGGTGGGCTGCCCAGTGCCGGTGCATGAGTCTTCCTTGACAATCGGCCCACCCGATTTCAGGATTCATTCAGTTCACGTAGCGAATATAGGCACCAGATCCTCCTTCCTTCCTTCCTCCCTCCCTCCCGCGCAAAGACGAGTTCACACAGCCGGTCGTCAACTCCCTCCGACGACCGGCTCTCGTCTGTCATGGACCGGTTCGACGCAACGGCATTGCTTGCCCTGGTCAGCCACGGGGTGCAATTCAACGCAAAACCGGCCATCGCCGGCCCGCTTGCCCGCCTATACTCGGCCGCATGTCGCCGCTTTCGAACCGAACCGTGGCCACAATCGGCTCTGGTGTCATGGCCGAGTCGATCATTGCCGGACTGCTCCGCGGCAAGCTCGTTGAACCGCACCAGATCGTCGGCAGCGAACCCCGGCAGGAGCGACGCGTGGAACTCGAGAACCAGTACGGCGTGCGCATGGTCGCGTCGAACGTCGAGGCGGCGGCCGAGGCGGACGTAATTCTGCTGTCGGTCAAGCCGCAGACGCTGACCAAGGTCGGGCACGAGCTGAGCGGCCACCTGCGCCCCAGCCAGCTGGTCGTTTCGATCGTCGCGGGCGCCACCTGCAAGGTTCTCACAAGCCTGCTCGACCATCGTGAAGTCGTGCGCAGCATGCCCAACACGCCGGCGCAGATCGGGCGCGGCATCACCGTCTGGTACCCGACGCCGGAGGTGACCGAAGAGCAGCAGGATCAGGCCCGGGTTCTTCTCCGTGCTCTCGGCTCGGATTTGCAGGTCGAGGACGAGCGGTTCGTCGAGATGGCCACGGCGGTCAGCGGGACGGGACCGGCGTACGTCTTCCTGGTCATGGAGGCGCTCATCGACGCCGCCGTGCACCTGGGCTTCCCTCGCCACATCGCCCATGACCTCGTGATCGAGACTCTCGAAGGCAGCACGGCCTTCGCCAAGGCCACGGCTCAGCATCCCGCCGTTCTCCGGAACATGGTCACCTCGCCCGGCGGGACCAGCGCCGCGGCTATCCATGAGCTCGAGTCCGGCCGGTTGCGGACGGTGCTGTCCGAGGCCGTCTGGGCGTCGTACCGGCGAACTGTGGAGCTGGGTGCGGACTTGGAGCAGGGGCTGGGCCTCAACGAGGGTCGGGACGCGGGATCGATCGTCGGCGCCACGAACGGCCGCGCCACGAACGGCCGCGCCACGAACGCCCGCGCTTCCGGAGCGGGTGCCCGCCCGAAGGCTCCCACCGGCCGGCGATCCGGTGACTAACGTGGCTGGAACGAGCGAGGCCGGCCCGACACCGACCCCCCGTGGCCTCCTGGCGATCTTCGCCCATCCCGACGACGAGAGCTACGGCGCGGGAGGCGTGATGGCTCTGGCAGCGGCCGCGGGCAATCCGGTGTGGGTGCTGTGTGTCACGAACGGCGACCAGGGCGGACGTCCTGGTGAGATGGACGTCGACCACTCGCTGGATCCGCAGATACGCCTCGAGGAGTTGCGCTGTGCCTGCATGGAGTTGGGGATCTCGGAGCCGCTCTTCCTGGGCTACCGCGATTCGGGCATGGAGGGCTGGGGTGCCCCCGAGGGAGCGCTGAGCCTGGCCGATCCGGACCAGGTCGTGGCGCGGATGCTCGGTGTCATCCGTCGGCTCAGGCCGGCGGTCATCGTGACCTTCGATCCGGGCGGCGTGTACGGACATCCGGATCACGTGGCCACCTCCGCGACCGCCACGGCCGCCTACCGGCGAGCCGCCGCCGAGGCCGGCGGACCGGTTGCCCTGTACCACCAGGCGCTGCCGCGTTCCCGGATAGCCGCGATGCGGGCAGCCATGGAGGAGGAGCGGGCACGCTCCGGCGCGTCAGAGCCGCCCTCCGAGGACGACCTGCGCCAGCAGCAGGCCTTCGAGCAGCTTGCCCGGCCGGATGAGGAGATCACGACCGTCGTCCAGACGGGACCCGTCCTCGAACGCAAGATCGCGGCTCTGGCTTGCCACGACAGCCAGATGCGCGGCCGCCGCTGGGACGATCCCGAGACTCGAGCCCAACTCGAAGCCATGTTCGGCACCGAGACGTTCGTCCGGGTCGATCCCGCTCCAGAAGCGGGCGAAAAGGAGGATCGACTCAGGGCGCTGGAGTGGCGCGAGCGGTGACGAGCCGGCAAGAGGAGCGAGGGGGCCAGGCCAGCCTCGACGGGGCAGAGGAAGTGGTACGGTTCGGCCGCCTCGCCGCGGAAGCTGTACGTACCAACGGGGAGAACGGCCGCGTCCGACGCCCCTCGCGCGACGGGCTGACCCTCGAGCAGGCCGCTGCCGTGGAACCGCCGCGCGAGTTCCGGCCTTCGCCGGACGGCCGGCGTGTCGCGTTCACCTCCGACAGGGCCGGGGCTCGCCAGATCTTCCTGATGCCGATCCGCGGCGGATGCCCGGAACAACTGACCGCCACCGAGAAGTCCGCCTCCGATCCGCAGTGGTCGCCCGACGGCCGCCGCATTGCCTTTGTCCGCGACGGAGCCATCTGGATGATCGACGTGGAGGGTTCGCATCAGGCCCTGGTCACGAGCCATCCCGGCGGCAACCGCTCGCCGCGTTGGTCCGCAGACGGCCACCAGATCGCCTTCGTCTCGCGGCGACGCGGCTGGGATCAACTCTGGGTCGTGGACGCCCCGGTGCCCCGTCGTGGCCGTCCGGCGACTCGGCCGCGATCCGCGGAGGCGACGCCGCTGACGTCGACTGGCGTGGACATCGACGACTACGCGTGGTCGCCCGACGGCCGCCGCATCGCCGTCACGTCGCAGAGACAGCCCAACTTACTTACGTCGCAGATCCACATCGTTGACGTGGCCACTGGTCGCGAGCGGCTCCTCTCCGGAGAAGCGGCCTGGGAGACAGGGCCGCGCTGGCTGCCCGATGGGTCGAGCCTGCTGATGGTCACGGACCAGGACGGCTGGTTCCAGGTCGTCCGAGTCTCCGCGGACGGCGATCAACGCGCGGTCCTGACATCCGGCCGGCGCGAGCACGGCGAACCAGGCGGTGCCTGGGGATATGCACCGCTGCCCTCGCCGGACGGGCGGCGCTTCGTCCACGTGGAGATCCGAGAGGGGCTGGTCGATCTCCTCGTGGGTGATCTGCCGACCCTGCCCGGGGCCGCGCCCGCGTCCGGGGCCGCGCCCGCGTCCGGGGCCGCGCCCGCGCCCGCGTCCGGGGCCGCGCCTGCGCCCGCCCGGACGTCACGTGTGGTGAACCCATTCGAGGGCGTGTGGATGACGGTCGGATGGCTGCCGGACTCGTCGGCCATCCTGGCAATCGGCAGAACCGACCGGATGCCGGACGACCTGTGGCTCCTGCCGATTCCGGATGCCGCGACCGACACGGCGAAGCCTCGTCAGCTGACCCACTCCCTGCCGATCGTCATCGACACCGCCCACTTTGCCGTGGGCACGCGCATCGCTCTGGAGGCTCGGGATGGGCTGCCGATCGAAGGGACCCTGTACTTGCCGGCGAACGCCGCCGGGGAGGAGGCGACGCGAGTCCCTTGCCTGATCCACTCGCACGGCGGACCGACGCACCAATCCTTTCGCGACTGGATGCCCTTCCGCCAGCTGGTCGTGGAGACGGGGATCGCCTTCCTGTCGGTCGACTTCCGCGGTTCCACCGGCTACGGCCGCGACTTCCGGTGGGCTAACCGCGGGGAATGGGGCCACGCCGACGCCTTCGATGTCATCGACGCGGCTCGGTGGGCCGCGGCTCAACCCTGGTGCGACGGCCGACTGGCCCACTACGGAGCTTCATACGGCGGCTACATGACGCTCTGCGTCCTGACCGAGGAACCGGCCCTCTGGAAGGCCGGCATCGATTTGTACGGCGACTCGGAGATCGCCGAGAGCTATCGCCATGGCGACCGGCCGGGCCGGATCGACCTGGAGCGGATGATGGGCAGTCCGGACGATCCGGAGACTGCACCGAACTATCGGCGCGGCTCGCCGGTCTACAAGGTGGAGCGCATCGAAGCTCCCCTCTTGATCCTGCACGGCCGCAAGGACAAGCGAGTGGCGCCGCTCATGACGGAGAAGGTGGTCGAGGCGCTCGAGATCGAGGGCAAGCACCATCAGGTCCACTGGTACGACGAGGAGCCCCACGGCTGGCAGAGGCGCGAGAACCGTCGCGACGCCTGGAAGCGTTGCCTGGACTTCCTGCGCCGCCACCTGCTCGAGCAACTCGACGAGGACTAACCAGTCGATGAAAAGGACGAATATGGCATTCCTTCGCGGCTACAGGCCCAACCCCCTCGACACGGACGAGTTGCTGGCGTTCTTCGAATCCCTGAATCATGCGGACAGGGTCGAGTTGCTGCGTTTGGGGGCAGCCTGGGAGGCGGTCGACAAGCAGGCTCACGAGGAAGCCTGGGCCGCTGTCCGGGCCGTCGGCAAACGCGACGGTCTGTCCAAGGAGATAGACGAAATCCGCGAGCGTGCGATGCGTTGGGCTTCGCACGGCGATGACGGGGTCACATACGCGTTTGGCAGTGACGGACTGTGGACCCAGCTGAAGAATGAAGCCGCGGGAGCCGTCGTCGACATCGCGCTGGGGATCGCGCTTGGCGACCGGCTCGACGAGCGGACTCGTGAGATCTTGCTCGCGCCCCGGGCCGGCGCCGACGAGATATCCGGCTAGCTCGAGCCGCTCTGGCTCGTGGCACGACGACCGGTTCTCGGCGGCCCTTCCGAGCCCGTCGATGTAGGCTGGCGGAGTGGCGGATCTACGTGTCGAACTACTCGCGGTCGAGGAATGCCCCCACCTCGAGCAGGCGCACCGCGACCTGGAGAACGTTCTGCGCAGAGGGATCATCGAGACCCCAATTCAGCTGATCTTCGTGGGCGGCGAGGAGGATGCGGAATTTCTGGGTTTCCAGGGCTCGCCGACGATCAGAATCAACGGTGACGATGTGGTTCCCCAACCGGACCTGCCTGTGGCTCTCGGCTGCCGGCTCTACCGCGACGAAAGCGGTCGGGTGCTCGGGTCGCCGCCGATCGAGTCGATCCGCGCCGCCGTCGATCTCCACCGTCGGAGCCGCCTTGAAACGTTCCAGCGCCAGGAGGCCGGCTTGATCGCCGAATTTGCCCGCGAGGCCGATGCGGCCGAGGACTCGCCCGAGTCGGAAGACGCGGGGGAGGGCTGACCGATGGGTTTCGCCGAGACCGTCCGGGTCCTGCCACATCGAACGATGCGGTCGCTCTTCATCTCCTTGTCCCATCGCCGGTCCCTTGCCCGGTTGGCGGTTCGGAGCCCGCTGACGCGGCCCGTGGTCGCGCGCTTCGTGGCGGGGGAGACTCTCGAAGCGGCCCTGCCGGCCATCGCCGGCCTGCAGAGCGCCGGCCTGCGAACCACGGTCGACGTCCTGGGCGAGTCGGTCACGTCGCCCGAACTGGCCGCTGCCGCCGTCGAGCGTTATCTGGCGACCATCACAGCCCTCTCGGCGCGCGGGCTGGACGCCAACGTCAGCCTCAAGCTCACGCAGATGGGCCTCGAAATCGGCCGAGGGCTGTGCCAGGCCAACGTGCTGCGCATCGTTGCGGCGGCCAAAGAGGTCGATGGTTTCGTCCGCTTCGACATGGAGGACCACGCCAGGACGGACGTCACGCTCGACATCTGGCGCGCGGCCCATGAGAGCTACCCGCAGGTGGGCGTGGTGATCCAGTCGGCGCTGCGGCGAAGCTCGGCCGACGTCGACTCGATCACCGCGGCCGGAGGACGCATCCGGCTCTGCAAGGGCGCCTACGACGAGCCGATCAGCGTTGCCTACCGGACCAAGCAGGCAGTCGATGCCAACTACGCTCGCTTGATGGAGCGGCTACTGCTCACCGACGCTCACCCGGCCCTGGCCACCCACGATCCCAGGCTCATCGCCCGCGCCGTCCAGATCGTCGAGCGGGAGGGGATCGCGCCGGACCGGTTCGAGTTCCAGATGCTGTACGGCGTCCGGCGCGACCTGCAGCGGATGCTGATCGATCGAGGCTACAGGGTCCGGGTCTACGTTCCGTACGGCACGGAGTGGTACCCGTACTTCATGCGCCGCCTCGCCGAGCGGCCCGCCAACGTCGGCTTCATGCTGCGGGCCGTCGTCCACGAGGAGGTCCGCCGGCTGCGCAGAAAGTAGCCAGGCGTTCGAGCCCGGCCGCAGGTCCGCAACGATCCCGGCCCGGCCGTCAGAGTCAGGCCCCGCCGCCTCGAGACGCCTGTTTACGTTCCAGCGCGGCCGACAGCTGCCGACCGTGCTCCTCGATATGGGTGGAGAGCATGACGTCGACGATCTGCCCGACCGTCATCTCTCTCCTCTGGGGGTTGAGTCCTCGCCGGGCCACCTGTCGCTCGTCGAGCTCGAGGAGTCGGCGCACGACCCGTTCGAGCGAGTTGTCCAGGCGCGCGTACAGCTCCGGAATCGGTAGGGTTCGGTCGCGATCGATGGTCAGGATGCGGACCAGATCGGTCTGGACACGCCCGAACCGAACGGGCTCGACCTGGCCGGCCAGGACGCGCTCGATTTCCCCGAGCCAGTAGGGCAGCATCTCGTCGATGTGGGCAAGCACCTCGCGTCCGACCCACTCGCGACGGCGCGGCAGGTCGTCCGGCGGAAGCGGGCTCAGCTCGACGCGGCTGCGCACTCGAACCAGGTTGTCGCGAGCGGTACGCAGGCGTTCGACCTGTGCGTAGAGAGTTGCCATGGGTAGGGATTATCTCCTGGGCGGGCCGGCTACTCTGCGCCGGCAGTGTCTAGCGAGAGCGTAGCGAAGTCCGCGCCGGCTGTGGTCGCTCGGGGGGCAGGGCACGTGACAGAGGGTGACGGAGAAATCAGGGCTCCTCGAGCAAGACTGGGCGCGATTCGGAGGGCGTAGCGACCTGGGCCAGAAGGACGCCCGCGAGGACGATCGCTGCTCCGATTGCGCGAATTGGAGAAAAGGCTTCGTTCAGGAAGGTGATCCCGAGAACGATCACGACGACGGGCTCGACCGTCGCCATCAGAGAAGCCTGCGCGGCGCCGATCCGGGCGGCCGACGCGTAGAACGCCTGGATCGCGACGGCCGCAGCCACTATGCCGATTCCCAGCAGACCGGGCCATGCCGCCGCGGGTATCTGCGTCGGCAGCAGCGGCTCCCGAGCCACCAGCCCGACTGCCATCATGGCCATGAAAGTGCCGGTCATCATGATCGCGCCTGCCACCGGCGGAGATACCTCCGCCCCACGGCCCCGCGAACGCATATCGGCCGTCTGACCGGGCCGCTCGCCGGCCATCCATGCGGTCAGGACTATGTAGACCGCGTAGGCGATCGGGGACAGCAGCGCCAGCAGGATCCCCTCCCGGTCGGTGTCGGGCTTGACGCCCCCGATCGTCAGGACGGTCCCCAGGATCACGATGGCCAGCGATCCCCAGGCAAGCCGGCTCTGGAATTTGTAGCCGAGGCGCAGGCACAGGACCGCGACCAGGGCCGGATAAGCGCTCATCAGGAGAGCGACCAGTGAGATGTCGATGCGCTCGATCGACGCGTAGTAGACGCTGGCGTTGACGATGAAGAAGGCTCCCGTGAACAGCAGACGGGCCACCGTCCCGCGGTCCAACTCCCTCAGCTCGGCGCGAGCGCCGGGTTGGGCGAGGAGCCACGCCCAGCTGACCAGGGTCGCGAAGAGAAAGCGCCACACGAGCATCGCGATCCAGTCGACGCCGGCAGGGTACACGTAGCCCTTGAAGAAGAGCGGGCCCGTGCCGTAGGCAGCGCCCGCGAGGGCGCCGAGGGCAATCCCCACGATGCGGCGGCGATCCATCCGCGAAGGCTAGCAGGAGCCTGTTCGCGCGTGGCGGACGGATGTGGATTCTCGGGACGGCACGGGCGCGGGCGGGCGCACGGGCTCATTGACCTTGTGTCGGCGGCGGCAGTGCGCTCCGACTAGTACTCATCCCGGCCGGTCCACTCTCAAAACTACGGCCCGAGTACCGATCGCACGGTACGAGTGAGTCATATGCCGGGTCTGCGCCCGCCCGTAGCATCGAACCATCGACGCGGTCGTATGACCGCCGTTTCTGAGGTCGGATGCGATGACTTCTCGGGCTCGCGAACGCTGCCCACGCTGCGGCAGGCGCCTGGTGAGCACGCGCTTCGACACGACCTTCCGGCTGCCTGACCGGAGCGAGCGCCTCTGCTTCGGTATTCCCGGCGGTCTGTGCGAGGACTGCCATCAGCTGTACATCGATCCGGAGCTGATTGAGTTGCTCGACCTTGGTCAAGGGCGCTGCGTCTTCGCGATCGAGAGCGACGTCGTCGTCCAGGAGCAAGCCTGGTCCAGCGCCGAGTAAGGTAGGCCGGCCGCTCTTCAGCCGGCCGAGTGCGGCACGCCTGCGGTCTTGGCCTCCGAGCCCCCATCGGACACTGTCCCAGGCCGCTTACCCGCAAGGGCTCGCCAAGCGGGCCACTCGTTGTAGCCGGAGGCTGCGCGGGCTACCGTGGGGAAGTCGCGGCCCGATGCCATGTACGCGCGTGATCGCTGCGGAAGGAATTGCAATGGACGAGCGTCCCAACGGTTACTCGGAGGACTTCGACGGGCCGTTGGTTCGGCCGGTCAAGCTCGCGATGAAGGGGCGTGGGCTGCCGCCTCCGCCGGTCGCGCCACTGGTGGGCGTTTTGGGGGTCATGCTGGGTCTCAGTCTCGGCATCGCACTCGCCCAGCATCCCGCGCCGGCTCCTTCTGCCGCCCCCGTCGAGACGGTCGCGGTCGTCCCGTCGGCCGTGCCGAATCCAACGGCTACGGCAATCGTTCGGCTCCCGGACAGGACAGTCTCGCCCCAGCCCGAGCCGACCGACGGGCTCACCCTCTCGCAAGCGCTGGGGGCCTTCACGGACTCCGGTCTCGGGATCCCCGTGGAAGATGTGATTTCCGCCCAGGTAGTCCGGCTGGCGGATGTGTCGTCTTCGTCGTGGTCCGCTCCCGCGGGCACGCAATGGGTCTGGGCCGTAACCGTTCGATTGGCCCAGTGCGTCGTCGCCCAGGGCGGAGGCCGAAACACCGCACCGTGGATCCCGGCTTTGGCCACGCCCAACAACGCCGGTGGAGTGTGCGCGGGAGACACTACGAAGCTGGTCATCCTGGACTACCACACGGGCGCGCGCCTGGTGGCCTTCGAGCCGCTGCACTGATCGAAGGTGCCCTCGGTCGAACTGCCCTGCCGGCAGAGGCCGATTCGCGGCGCCGACGGAGGCTCGCCAGCCCGCCAGCCCGCCAGCCCGCCAGCCCGCTGGCCCTTCTCCTCCAGATTCGGCAGAATGTCGTTCGTGACCCGAGAGAAGCGCGACCAGAAGGACTGAAGATGGACGAGCGCCCGGACGACTATGCAGATGCCTACGACACGCGAATCCGGCGGGTCAAACCGGTAATGGGTGGACGGTCGCTCGCGCTTCCGCCCATCGCTCCCATCGTCGGTGTTCTCGGACTCGCGTTCGGAGTCCTGGCCGGCTTCGGGCTGGCGCCGGCAGCAGCTCCGGCGCCCACCTCAGGCCCGCCGGCGATCGTGACGCCGGCGCCATCGCCCTCGATTGCCCCCTCCCTCGACCCGGACCAGGGAGTGGCCGACACAGGGCCCACGTTCGAGCTTCCGCCGGGCGACGGCCTGTCCCTGGCGGACGCGTTGCAGAGGCTGGATGCCATTCGCATATATCCGGTGGGCCCGCAGGTCGTCTCGGCCCGGGTGGCTCGCTGGACGAACGTCTGGCCGAGCCCGGCAGCCTCGGCGGGCGTATGGGTCTGGGCGATAACCGTCCAGATCACCTCGCCGTTCTGGTGCACTCCCACACTCCCTTTGGCGTCCGCGGACCCTCTGCTATTGCGTCAGCCCGTTTCTTGTACCGGGCCCACGACCGAGATGTTCGTCATCGACTACCACACGGGCGATTTCCTCGAGGCCATCAGCCCTTCCAGGCCCTGACCAAGCGGGCGACTTGCGCGGCGGGCGCACAATCGGACGCGTGACAGAATCCGATCCCGATCGCTCCGTGGCGGACGGGCGCGCGCCGGTGCGACGTCCAGCGGCGATGTGCCACGGCCCCGGCCACTTCGTGAAGTACGGCAATCCGGCCTTCGTGGCGGCCTTTGGAGCCCAGTGCGTGGGGCTGCCCGCGCGCGAGGGCTTGCTGGGTCTACCGCCTGACGCCTTCGTTCTGTTGGACGTTGTTCTCGCTCAGGGCCGCCCGTTTTCGCGCTGGGTCCGCCTGGGCAAAGACGAGTGGCGGATGACTGCGGTCCCGCGCGTCGATCCCGGAACTCACGAGGTCTACGGGGTCGCGTTTCATCTGCGGGCGCGCTCGGACCTTCCGGTGCTCGCGGCACGGTCCGGGAAGGAGTAGAGGGCTTCGAGGCGGGCAAGGCCGGGCCCACGCCGGGCCCGGGCCTCGCGCCGGCGGGGCCATCTCCGGGAGGCAGACCTCAGGGCGGACTGTGCCGGTGCACTTTCTCGACTATCCAGAGGCTGACGGCCGCGCGACGACGGAGTTCACTGCCCCCCTCGCGGCTCTTGAGCGCAGCGTCCAGTTCAAGTAGGCCCTCGAGAGCCGCGTCCAGCTCAGGGAGCGTCCAGGTTCGGGCCTGCTCTGCCAGGCGCTCCGCGCGATACGGATTCAGCTTGAGCGTTCTCACCAGGGCCGCAGCCGGCGTCCCGGCTTCCAGGAGGTCGGCGACGTCGATCAACTCCTTGATGCGGCGGTGCAGGTGTACGACCAGGACCGGGCCGGGGACATCGTCGAGGCGTTCCGCCAGTTCGGCGGCATCGCCCGCGCGTCGCATGCCGACGGCGTCGAGAAATGCCCACGTGGATCCGGGGACGGCGTCGGCTACCAGGTCTTTCACGTCCTCGGGGCGGATCTGGCCGTCCAGGCGGTAGACGGCCAGCTTCTCCAACTCTGCCACGGCCAGTTCGCCCTGGCGCCGCCGGTCGATGTCGCGCTCGCGAACGTTCGCGCCGACTCTCTCCGCGAGCAGGGCCGCCGCGGGCCCCGAGATGCTGATGTCGCGCTCCCTGGCACGGTCCGCGATCCAGCGCGCCATCTGATCGCGCGTGGGCGCCTTGAACTCGCGGACGTCCCCCCCGGCCGCTGCCACCGCGTTGCGCAGGGCTTCCAGTGAGGCGGGTCGGCGAGCAGTGCCGTCCACCGCGTCGAGGAACGCCAGGCCGTTGCCGGTGGCCACGGCGCCGAGTGCTTCGATCAGCCGCGACGCCAGCGGCTTGGTGGCGATGAGCGGAGCCGGATCGGTCACGACAACGAGTGTCCCCCCGCCGAACAGCGTTGCCGTGGCCACCTTCTCGGTGATCTCATCGGCCGTGGTGGCGGCGCCGGTCAGGCGCATTCGCTCCAGCGGGGCACCGTCCCCCGCCAGCCGGGCGGCGAGAGCGTCCGGGCCGTGTCCGACGCTGTACGAGTCGTCGCCCCAGTAGTAGCCGAGCGGCGCGGTGGGTCGGGTGGCCACGTCAGCCGCCCCTCGCAGATCGGAGGGCGCGCCCGGTCCAGGGCAGGCGGCGAACCTCGTCGGGAGTGACGCCGGCCAGCTCGCAGACCAGCAGCTCGAGCCTTTCGGCCCTGTGCCACGCCGCTGCAAGGGTCTCTGGTGTCCAGCTGCCGCGTGCCTTCCCGACCCGGGCGTCCGGCGGGTAGCGGCGCTCCCACGACCCGAAGCGCGCCGCCATCGATTCGAGCTGTTGGCCCGCGCGTTTGTCGGCATAGGCGACGATCAGCGCCTCCGGGGAGGCCGCCTTCAGCCACAGCTCGAACCAGGTCCCGTCCGACATCCTGGAGACCGGGTGCCCCGCGATCACCGGCGCCAGCTCCGGGTGTCCGTGCCTGACCAGCCAATCGGCCGACCCTTCGCCATGCGGCAGCCCGTTCACATCCGGTTTCACGGACGTCAGCTTGTCTATGTCATGAAGGAGTGCGGCCGACTCCGCCAGGGGGCGATCGACCAGCCGTCCAGCCGAGACTGCCTGTCGCGCAAGCCAGGCCGCCGTCTCCGCAACCGCCCGCACGTGGCGAAGGTGCCAGGCAGGGGGTTCGAGCGAGAGAAGAAGGGCCGCGCTGTCGCGACGGCTGGGCACGGACATCGAGTTGATCGTACAGGAGCCTGGGTGGTCTGGCCGCGGTTGCTTGCCGGAGCGTCACTCCAGAAGGGGCAACTCCAGAAGGGGCAACTCCAGACGGGCCAGCTCGCAAGGCGCCGTCGCCGACGCGGCGCGACGACGTCACGGTCACTGCCGTCCGATCCAGCGTCGTTTCGACGGTTCCGGACTGGTCCGTCCTGAGGGCGGTCTGGCTGTGAGCGCGGATCCTCTCCATCGTGCCCGCGTTCGGATGGCCGTACCTGTTGTTCGCACCGACCGAGACGACGGCCACCGACGGATGAATCGCGGCCAGCAGATCGTCCGACGAGGCGGTGGCGCTGCCATGGTGAGCGACCTTGAGCATGTCCACCGCCGGCAGGCCACGACTCAGCAGGATCGGATCCACGTCGTCCTCCATGTCCCCGGTCAGGAGGAAGCGACGTCCTTCATATTCTCCCAGCAGGACGACCGAGGCATCGTTCGCCATCCTGTTGTCCGCGGCGTTTGCGTCCAGGCTGCTGGGTCGGGTAGTGCCATCGTCCGGCCACAGGACCTCCAGATTGGCGTCGTCCAGGCGCAGTGTCTGGCCGGTGGAGAGCCGCTCGGCCCGCAATCCGTGCGCCGATAAAGCCGCTATCCACGCCTCATACACCGGGGTCGTGGCCGGCCAGCCCGACTCGAACGCGCGGTCGACTCTATATCGCTCCACGACGGCGACGAGGCCGGCGGCGTGGTCGTCGTGAGGGTGGGTGAGGACGATCGCGTCGAGGTGCCTGTCCCATGACGGTACGTATCGGTCCAGAGCGGTCATCAGCACGTTCGCGTCCGGGCCACCGTCCACCAGGACGCGGCTGCCGCGATCGCCCTCCAGGAGTATCGAGTCGCCCTGCCCGACGTCCAGGACGATCACGTGGATGCTCCCGTCCGGGCGCGCCGCGACGACCGATCCGGTCGCCACGATAACGAAGGCCGCTCCCACCAGCGCCCATCGCAGCCTGGCGCGACGGGGCGATGCGCGGGTGCTGCCCGTGGGTCTCGCGGTTCCGGTGGCGCGCTTTCGCTGCCGGACCTCCGCCGACGCCGACCCGCGGAGTGTCCGGTGCATCCGAACCAGGAGCAGGCCGGCAGCCGCAGCCGCGGCCACGTTCGCGGGGAACGGCAGCGTCTCGCTGGCGCCCGGAAACGAGGCGGCCAGTTGGACGACCGCGACGAGAGCCACCAGCAGGAGCTGCGCCGGCATGGCGAGAAGCCCGGTCAGCAGGGCCGGCGCCCCGGCGACGGCAAGCCAGCCGGCCACGAACGCCACCGCCCCCGCCGCCATCGCCGGGGGCACAAGCGGGACGGCCACGAGGTTGGCAACCGGCGCAACGAGAGACAGCCGGCCGAACGTGAGCAGTGCGATCGGGAGCGTGGCGGCCTGGGCGGCAAGGGAGACTCCGAGCGTGTCTCGCATCCAACCCGGCATTCGCGTGAAACGTTCCCCGAGCCGGCGGGTAAGCGGTGTGCCCCAGGCTATGAGCCCGGCCGTGGCCGCCGCGGAGAGCTGGAACCCGACATCGGTGACGGTCCCCGGATCGAGGAGCAACATGATCGAGATGGCCCAGGCGAGGCTGACCATGACACGTGAGCCACGCCCGCTCTCGATCGCCATCAACGCCACTCCCGACATGAACGCGGCCCGGACCACCGAGGCCGAGGCTCCGGCGAAGAGCGTGTACGCGACGATCGCGCCGATCGTGACGACGGACCTTCGCCGCCTGTCGACGAAGCCGCGCAGCAGGGCCGCCACACTTGCCGCCACGATGGCGATGTTCCAGCCCGAAATCGCGACTATGTGACTGACTCCGGCCGTCGTGAACGCGGCCGCCACGCCGCGATCGACGCGGTCCCTCAGTCCAATGAGAATTGCCGTGGCCAGGCCGCCCTCCGGCTCGGGCATGACCTTCTGGAGGGCGTCGCCGGAAGCCTGGCGGATCGCCTCGAGACGGCCCGCGGCGGAATTGTCGTGAGTCACGAGGGTCAGGTCCCCGGCCTCGCAAGTGGCTGAGATTCCCTGAGTGGCGAGGTAGCGGTCGTACTCGCCGTCCGCCAGTGGTCGCACTCGGCCCGACCAACTGACCACGTCGCCGGCGATCAGCCGCGGGTAGACGGGAAATTGGGCCGAGCAGCGGACCGGCCGATCCGCCAGATCGATCGTGGCGATCTGGAGACCGTTGGCCGTGTGGGCGCTCTCGACGGTGGAGTTCCACGGTCCGGAGCCGGCCGGCAGTTCCATCGTTTCGAGCGGCACGGCGCCGGTCCCGACGACGAGTCCGATCGCCAGCCGGGTGGCCAGCAGCGCGGCTCCCAGCGACGCCACCACGAGCGCTCCGCCCAGTCCACGCCGGCCGCGAGCCAGGCACAAGCACGCGACTACGGCCAGCGCCACCGAGACGGCCACGGCCGCGATGACGGCCACGGCTGAGTCACCGCTCAGCGGCTGGTACGACGCAGTACCCGAAGCGAATATCACGCCGATGGCTAGCCACGCCGGCCTGGCGCGCATCGGCTATCCGACCGTGATCTGTTCGCGGAACTTGGCCAGGGTGGACGCGGAGACGAGCTTGCGCGTGACCAGGTCGTCGATCGAGGCGAACGGCCGCTCGCTCCGGGACGCCAGGATCTTCGTGGCGGTCGCCGGCCCAATCCCCGGCAGCGTGTCGAGTTGCTCAGCCGTGGCCGTGTTGATGTTGAGGAGCCCGGCCGTGGCGCCCGCGGGAGGCGCGGTGCCAGATCCGTCACCAAGCCTGGGGACCGCTATAAGCTCGGCGTCCTGCAGCTTCGCGGCCAGGTTGAGCTTCGCCTCAGCTTGCCGCGGGTCCACGTCCGGCGAGTAGCCGCCGGCCGCCCGGATCGCGTCTGCCACCCTCGAGCCAGGCGGCAGCGAGAAGACTCCGGGGTGCACCACCGCTCCCGCCACCTGGACTACCAGCATCTGGGCAGACGGCCCCGGCGATCCCGATCGTGCCGGGCCGGACACGACCTCGACACTTCCACTCGGGCCCAGCTCGACAAAGGCAACGACCGCGAGCGCAACGAGGGCAAGGAGGGCGGCGCCGGCGATCGTCAGCAGGATGACGTGCGACCCCGACCGTGCAGTGGGAGCCTGGGCCTCGTCCGGATCCGCCGTCTCTAGCGCCCGCCAGGGCGCGCTGGTGTCCATCCTCATCTCCGATCGAGCGGTCACGGCGCGTATGCCGCGCACCCTACCGGGGCCCGCTTATCTGGGGCTTATGGCGCGCTTATCGCGGCGCAATCGGCGGCACAATTGGCGGCGCACGTGCGGCTCATCGGGTGCTCGCGCGCGCAGTGCTGTGCCGGCGCCGTGCCGCGCCCTCACCGTGTCGAGCAACCCACGTGCTGCTGGCGGCCACTCCCGCCACCCACCTCGTCCTCACCCCACCGACTGGACCCTACGGCGCCCGGGTGACGATCTCCTTCAGATATGCGTCGATCTCGGGAACCGATCGCAGCATCCGCTCGAAGTAGTCGTTGACTGCGCGCATGGCCGCTCCCTCGACGTCGGTCATGTCTTCCGCCCGGTCGGCCGCCGCACCCCGCTTCTGGACCGAGTTGCGCAGCTTCAGCAGATGGCCGACCATCTCGGCTTCTTCGGGTCCGTCGAGAGCCTGGATCGCGGACATGATCAGCTTGTCCACCTGGGCGACCATCGTTTCCGCATCGAAGTCCTCGCCCGAGCCGGCCGCGTCGCCCAGCGTCTGGATGAGCGCCGCGACCTGATACAGCGCCGTGATCGGCTCGTCAAAGAGTTCGCGGATGAAGGCCGCCTCGGCGTAGTGGCCGTTCATGCGGAAGACGTTGTACAGGCGCCGTGCCACCTTGCCGTAGTTCGGGTGCTGGACCGTGTACTTCCAGACTTCGTGCTCGAGCGCCTCGACGTAGTCGTCGACCGTGTCGGCCGAGAGCTCCTTCACCAGCTTCCTGAAGAGCGGGGCCGAATTGGTGTCCAGGTAGACCTCCTGGAAGGCCGGGTCCAGGAAGCCGTCCAGCGGCACGATCGTCCCGTCCGGTCCCTCCCAGGTCGTGTCGAGCACGTTGCTGGCGTTGGCAAGCTTGCCGCGCGTTGAATTGGCGATGACCCAGTCGAGCTTGCACCAGCCGGGGTCGCGGGTCGCGTCGGCCCATGTGTAGACGGCCTTCGAGCCGTCCATCAGTTCGACCTCCATCTGACCGGTGCGAACCTCATCGGGCGACCACGACATCGGCGACTTCACGCCGACCGGCTTGCCGCCCTTGGTCGCCTCGACCGGATGCTGGCCGAACTTGACTTCCCAGAGCCGATGGCCCGGCCCGCTGGCGGTCGTCAGAGCCTTCTCTCGGATCATGTCGGCCAGGATCGAGCAGGCCTCCTCGCGGGTGTCGGCCTTGATGTTGATGCGCTCGAAGTAGTCGCAGTCGGCGGGGAAGGTGTTGATCTTGCTCTGGGCGGCCGAACCGGAGATCGAAAGCGCGGTCAGGACCTGGGGCGGCCGGTCTTCGAAGCCGACGATCTTGCCGATCTCCCGGAAGCGGGCCAGATCCTGTGGCGCGAAGTCGAGCATGGAGACGCGGTGACCGTAGACGCCCGTGTCCACGTCGACGACGAGGTCGCCGCCGGTGGCCTCGGCCTCCATTGCGGCGATCCACTCTTTCGCCTCGCGTTCATTCAGCTCGACCCCAAGGCGCTGGGCCGATTCCACGACCCGCGCAACGGCGGCGGCTCGCTCCGCGTCGGTCGATTCGGGTGCCTTCGCGGCTCCCGCAGGTTGACCAGCCATGCTCGGCTCCATGGCGATGCTCCCTTCGCGTATGAGGGTCCGCTGCCCCGCCCGATTGTACGGCCGCGGAAGAGCAGCCCGATTCCCCTCGTCCGCCGCTCGCGGCCGCAGATGCCGCGTTCCCCTCAACTCCACTGTGGGTAGCGCTAAGTGAGCAGAGGACTCAGTGAAGCGCCGGCAGTGGGTGAATCTGGCACGTTCCGACCTGCTGAGTAGCCGTAGGCGACTAACAGCGACCTCGGAGCCGGCACCACATGCGGCAAGGCCGCACGTGGTTCTGCTGGGGGTGGAATTGAGCGGAAACTTCGGCCTGGACGCGGCCGGCGGCCGGAGCGCCGCGGGAAGCCCGCACTACCGCACGACGCCGAACGTCGTGCTCCTACCGGCAACGCCTCGTGCTACGCGTCACGGGGGTTGTGAGCTACCGCACAACTACGTTCACGAGCTTGCCGCCGGCGTGGATCACCTTGAGTGGCTTGCGGCCGTCCAACGCGGCAACGATCTTGGGCCGGCCCAGCACGATGGCTTCCAGTTCCGCCTCGGCGATTCCTACCGGGACCACCACCTTGTCCCGGAGCTTGCCGTTGACCTGCACCGGCACCTCGCGCTCGCTCTCGGCGGCCGCGTCTTCGTCCACGTCTGGCCAGGGTTGCGTGTGGATCGAGGCCCATGCCTCGCCGCGAGCCTCGGCCAGTCGGGCCCACAGCTCCTCGGTGATGTGCGGCGCCGCCGGCGCCAGCATCAGGAGCAGCAACAGCACGGCTTCGTTCCACGCGGCGCTGCCGGCCGCCTCCGTGCCGCGGTAGCGCATCAACAGGTTCGACAGCTCCATGAGGTGCGCGACCATGGTGTTGAAGCGCAGCTCGGAGTATTCGTCGGTGACCACTCGCAGTGTTCGGTGGGCGGCCGCTCGCAGGGCCTTTTCGGCCGCGGCGCTGTCCTGGCCTGCCGGCAGGACGCCCGATTCGGGATCGCCCGCCTCTACGCCATGCGGATCGAGCGCCGCCGTCCAGACACGGTGGAGGAAACGGCTGATCCCGCCGATGCCGGTTGGGCTCCACGGGCCGCCCTGGTCCCACGGTCCCATGAACATCAGGAAGAGCCGGACCGTATCGGCGCCGTAGCGCGAGACCAGCTTGTCCGGATCCTCGACGTTGCCGCGCGACTTGCTCATCCGCTCGCCGTCGGCGCCCAGGATCTGGCCCTGGTTGAAGAGCCGCTTGAAAGGCTCGCGCTCGTGCACGAGGCCCAGGTCCGCCATTGCCTTGGTGAAGAACCTGGAGTAGAGCAGGTGCATCACGACGTGCTCGGCGCCACCTGTGTACTGGTCGACCGGGCACCAGCGGTCCTCGATCTGACGGTCTACCGGCGCGGCCGTGTCGGCCGGCGACAGGTATCGGAACCAGTACCAGCTCGAGTCGATGAAGGTGTCCATCGTGTCGGTCTCGCGCCGGGCCGGACCGCCGCACTTCGGGCAGGTGGTGTTGACGAACGCCACGTCCTTCTTCAGCGGGTTCTCCCCGCGTCCGGCGTAGTCGACGGTCTCGGGTAAGCGGACCGGCAGCTGGTCGTCCGGGACCGGTACGATCCCGTCGGTGTCGCAGTAGACGACCGGGATCGGCGTGCCCCAGTAGCGCTGCCGGCTGATCAGCCAGTCGCGAATGCGGTAGTTGACCGCCGCCTTGCCCTTGCCCTGGGCGGCGAGCATGGCGACGATGTCGTCGAATCCCGTGTGTGCGGGCTTGCCGCTATGGGGACCGGAGTTGACCAGCCGATCCTGCTCGCCGTGGGCGACGTAGGCCTCGGTGAGCGGCGTGGCCACGTCCGCGTCCGAAATCTCGGGACCGGCGATTACGCGCTCGATGTGAAGCCCGAACTTCCGGGCAAAGGCGAAGTCGCGCTCGTCATGCGCGGGCACGGCCATGATCGCGCCCGTACCGTAGCCGGCCAGGACGTAGTCGGCGATCCAGATCGGTATGCGCTCGTCGTTGACCGGGTTGATCGCGTACGAGCCGGTGAAGACGCCGGTCTTCTCGCGCTCGGTCGACATCCGCTCGATCTCGGTCTCACGGCCGGCGGCGGTGACGTAGGCCTCCACCTCGGCCCTGCGGTCGGGGTGTGTCAGCTTGGGGACGAGGGCGTGCTCGGGGGACATGACCATGAACGTCGCGCCGTAGAGCGTGTCGGGCCTGGTCGTGAAGACCCGCAACTCGTGGCCGCCGGGCTCAAAGCCATCAGCTCCAGCTGATGGCTCGTCGTCGGGCGCGGTCGTGAAGGCGACCTCGGCCCCCTCCGACCGGCCGATCCAGTTGGTCTGCATGATGCGGATCGGCTCGGGCCATTCGATGCCGGAGAAGTCGAGCAGCTCGTCGGCGTACTTCGTCGTCCGGAGGTACCACTGGTCCAGTTCGCGCTTCTCGACGCGCGCGCCGCAGCGCCAGCAGTGCCGGTCCGTCCCTTCGACCTGCTCGCGGGCCAGCGTCCCGTCGTTGGGGCACCAGTCCACGGCTGATTTGGCCCGATAGGCCAAATCAGCTTGCAGGAAGCGCAGGAAGAGCCACTGGTTCCAGCGGTAGTAGTCCGGGTCGCACGTGACGACTTCGTTGTTCCAGGCGAAAGTGGCGCCCATCAAGCGGAGCTGCCGGCGCATGTTTTCGATGTTCTTCAGGGTCCACTCGCGGGGGTGGATCTTGCTCTTGATGGCCGCGTTCTCGGCCGGCAGCCCGAACGAGTCGAAGCCGATCGGCAGAAACACGTTCTCGCCGTGCATGCGGTGGAAGCGGGCCATCGCGTCGGTCGGGGTGGCGACGTACCAGTGCCCGATGTGGATGTCGCCCGACGGGTACGGGTACATCGTCAGCAGGTAGAACTTGGGCTTCGTGGTGTCGGCCAGGTCGGTGTCGTGCCTTCCGAGCTCGGCCCAGCGCTGCTGCCAGCGCGGCTCGATGGCCGTGGGCTCATAGCGATCGATGCGGGTTCGCTCTGTGCGCTCGGCTGCCGACACGTTGAACCTCTCGCTGGCGGTTCGGGCGCGCGATCCTCCGGTGACACGGTGCCCGAGATGGGCTTCCAGTTTAGCGGAGGGACTTCCTGGCGCGATGTGGAGGGAGTCGCCTCCACTCGATCAAGGGCAGGCGCCCCGACACGCCGACCGGTTTGACTCGGTTGCCGGACCACCGTTACCTTTCCGGAGGTCGGCGATGGCGTCCGCCGAGACGCAACCGCGTCTGAACCGCCCGTGAGGGCTGATGGCTCCTGGGATCTCGATGGCCCAGGGGTTCTTCTATCCCCCGAGCGAAAGGAACGACGGTTGGACTACATCGCTATCTCGATCGGCGCGGTTCTCGGCGCGAACGCCCGGTATCTGCTGGGCGGCTGGCTGGGCGATCGGCTCGGCTCGGCGTTTCCGTGGGCGACCTTCACTATCAACGTCACGGGCTCGCTGCTCATCGGGATCGTGATGGGACTGGCTGCGGACCGGATCATGCCTTCGTGGTGGCGACCGGCCCTGGCCATAGGTTTTCTCGGCTCGTACACCACGTTCTCGACATTCAGCTACGAGACGCTCAACCTGCTACGCGAGGGCAGCTACGTGGCGGCGCTGGCGAACGTCGGCGGCAGCGTCGGGGTCACTCTCGCGGCCGTGTCTGCCGGCGTCCTGCTCGCTCGGGTCGTATAGGAGATGGGGGCGATGGAGCAGTTCAGTCGCGGGACGCGGGTCGAGATCTACTGCGGCGAGTCCGACCAGGTCGGGCGCCGACCCCGGTACCAGGCGATCCTCGAGCTTCTGCGCAAGGAGGGCGCGGCCGGCGCCACCGTGACGAGGGGCATCGCAGGTTTCGGCCGGGCCAGCCTCATCCACACCGCTGCGATTCTGCGACTTTCGCTCGACTTGCCTGTCGTAATCACCTGGATCGACGCCCCCGAACGCGTGGAGCGGCTGCTTCCCCGGGTTCGCGAATTGGCCGGAAGCGGCGTCATAACCGTCGAGGAGGTCGGCATCGCCTCGTACGGCGAGCGCGCAATAGGCAAGATGCGCTTCGACCTTCAGGTCCGCGACGTCATGACCTCACCGGCGCGGTCGATTCGCTCCGACGCGTCGGTCCGGCAGGCCGTCGAGGCGTTGCTGGGTCAGCCGTTCCGGGCGCTTCCGGTGGTGGACGAGTCGAATTGGCTCGTCGGCGTGGTGAGCAACGGCGATCTGGTCGAACGCGCCGGCCTGGGCGCTCGAATCGAACTGCTGAATGTCGTCGCCGAAACCGAGCGCGAGCGGTTCCTGGCGGGCCTCGTCGAGCGGACGGTCTCGGCCGTCATGACCCCCGATCCGGTGACGCTGCGGCCGACCGCCACTCTCACCGACGCGACGAGGCTGTTGTGCGACAGGAGACTCAAGCGACTGCCCGTCGTGGAATTGGACGGTAGTCTCGCAGGCATCCTCTCTCGAGCCGACGTACTGCGCGCCGTCGCCGAGGCCTTCCCCGGCCACGAGCGCGAGGCGGCTTCTGCGCCTGGAGCGGCCCGCCTGGCCAGCGACGTGATGCGGCCGGATGCGCCCGTGGTTGCCGAAGACGCCGAGTTGCCCGAAGTCCTCGACGCCGTGTGCTCGACGCGGCTGAATTGCGCCGTGGTGGTGGATCGCGCAGGCCGCGTGGTCGGCGTGGTTAGCGACGCCACTGTACTCGGCGCGCTGGGCTCGGCCGGAAGCGGCTTGGTCGGCGCTCTCATGGGTAAGGCAGGGATCGGGAACGGGCCCAAACGGACCGCGCGCGAACTCATGGTCGCGCCCCGTCTGGCCGTCGAGTCAGACGCGCCCCTGTCGCACGTGGCGCTGATCATGACCGAGCACCGTCGCAAGGTAGTTCCGGTGACGGACGCGGCAGGCCGGCTGCTCGGCGTGATCGATCGCGCCGACCTGCTCCTGGCAACGCACGCCGCGCTGCGCGAACTCACCGCCACCGCGGTCGTGGACGAAGAGGACTGACGAGGTCGGCGTATGCCGACTGAGACGGTCGGATGCGGCCGAGCCGGGCCTGGCTACGGGGCGCCGACATGCGAGGTCCGCATACTGGGGGATTTGGTGGAGCTACAGGGACTCGAACCCTGGACCTCCTGCATGCCATGCAGGCGCTCTTCCAGCTGAGCTATAGCCCCACGATTCACGCTCAATCAGAGCGGATAACTGGCCGAATTCGTCTCTCGCGGCGTTAGTTGACCGCTCCTGAGCAGCGATTTACGACCAGCGCCGCGCATCATACCGCATCGCCTCGTGTCGTTGATTTGAGGGCCGTCGGGCCCTGCGATGCCCGGACGACGAAGGTTCGAGCTCCTGCGGTCAAAGTCGACCACAACCGGTCCTTCTCGTCACCGCGCTGCTGATCCGCCCAACGACCGACTCTAGCCGAGGCTAACCTAGACGCCTACGCCAGACGACGTAGGCGAGCGCGAGGGCGCTCGGGGGATCGGCCGAAACGTCACGGGCCGGGCAGGCCCCTGCTCTTCCCACCAAGATGGCTTTCCCATGGGGAACATCGCTTGGATATCGGATCGCCGGCCTGATCTGGATCGCGGCGATCATCTTCGATATGGTGTCTTCTGGAGGCCAGCAGCCTAATCCTCATCCGCCCCTTCCGTCGCCGCCTCGTCCTACCCCGCCCCACCCATCGGCGGGAGGTTGACGAGCGACCCTGAGGAAACTGCGTGGTTGGATGCGTAGAAGGAAGCGAGGGACCAGGCGTGCCGATATTGACAGGGGCGGTCCTCGTCGTGATCGTCTTCGGGAGCATAGGGGCAGACCTCGCGCATGCTCCATGGCTCCGGTGGAGTCGAGTCCTGTTTGCGGCTGGGGTGATTCCCGCCGCGCTCGGCGGGGCAGCCATGGGCGGTCTGGCCGTCGCAGTCGGTGACAGGAACCCGGGTCTGGCGGTTGCTTTCCTAGTGGCGACTATACCGTTCTGGCTCGGGCCTCGTCGCATAGTGGAGATCCTCCTCAGCGGCGGACCTCGGCGTCGATTCCTGTACCTCGCCTTATGGGACAAGGCACTGCTCCACGAAGCAGCCGGCCGCGAACCGCCGGCGTTCTGGCACTACCCGGAGCGCATGGCTGAGCTAGACGGATGGACCGATCCTCGGACTCGGCCGTATGCGGAGCTCCTGGCGGCCCGGACGCGAGAGTGGCGAACGGCAGCCCAGGGATCGCCACTCGAGCGGGCTCGGCGGGAAATCGAGTTGGCGCATTGGCTGGCTCCCGACGCGATCGATCCGGCGGCAACACGTCGCTGGCAGCTGTATGCCGACTATTGGGTCGGGATCGCGGACTCGTCGCTGCCCGAGCGACGACCCGGTCTGACCTCTTCGCTCGAAGCCTTTCGTGATTCGACGACGGGGCCGTTCCTCGACCTCGTCATCGAATCCCTCGACGAACCGCTCACGGCGTGGCCGTGGGAGTCGATCGAGGCGGCCGGAAGAGCTATCTGGCCGGACGGGTACGCGCTCATGAAAGCCGACTTCCGTGCTCCAACGCTCGAGCCTGAACTCGAAGTACCACTGTTGGGTCCTGACTGGGACGGGGCCTACCCTCCGATACGCCCGCCCATTGTCGAATGACGGCCTTCAGTCGATCACCGACGGCGCAGGGAACACCAGCACCATCAGCCTGGACCCGAACGCCCGGACCGAGACTGTCACCGGGCCGGACCCGCGCCTGACCACCATCAGCTCGATGAACGCCCGGGGTGACATCGCCCAGATCGACCAGCTCTTCGGCGGCAAGACCCTCACCACCAGGTTCACATACGACGAGTTTGGCCACGTCACCTCCAAGACGGACCCGGCGGGCCATGTCACCGGCGCGACCTATGACGCCGCAGGTTCGCCGCTTACCCCCACCGAACCTGACGGCGGCACCTGGCACTTCACTTACAACGACCACGAGCAGCTGACATCGATCACCGATCGGACCGGCAGGCTGGTTGCCAGCCTCGAGTACGACTCGTATGGCGAGCTCCGGGCCAGTTCGCAGCCAAGCCTGGGACATGGCTCGCGGACACGATTGACCACGAGTTGTGGCATGTCTCGCGACCGGTAGCCGTCCCTTTGCAGGCGTCAGCACAGGCCGAGAGCGGAGGCCCGCCGCTGCCTCGCTAACAAGCAGCTAAGATGCTCGTATCGCGTACTTGACTTGCGCGTTAGCTGCGCGGACAATCTCGCCATGGCACAGCCAATGGACCGCACTGGCCTTGACGGGGCTCTCGCCGCGCTCGGCGATCTGCTCGCCTACCGGGGCGAGACGTACGAGATCGTGCTCGTCGGGGGCGGGGACCTCGTCCTTCGCGGGATCATCTCGCGGGCCACCAAGGATGCCGACATCGTGGGCCAGCGTCTGGGCGATGGCCGCATCGTCGCGCTCCGCAGGCTTCCCGACGCGCTCGCCAGAGCGGTATCGGAGGTCGCGGACGCGCACGACCTCGCACCGGATTGGCTCAACGTTGGGCCGGCGTCGCTACTCGACCTCGGGCTTCCCGCCGGGTTCGAGGACCGGCTCACCGCGAGGCACTACGGCAGCCTGACGGTGTGGCTCGCAGGTCCATACGACCTGGTCTGTTTCAAGCTGTACGCCGCCGCCGACCACTGGCCGAGCCAGGACCGGCATCTCGACGACCTGCGCGCCCTCCATCCTAGCGAGGCCGATCTCCTCGACGTGCGGCCCGGTGGTCGATGAGCCACGACCCCTCACCGGCATTCCGTGGCCAGCTCGCGGCCGTGCTCGCGCACCTCGGGGTGGAGGACGCCGATGCGCGCCTCGACTAGCCTGCGACGCGCATCGATTGAACGGATCGCGGCCGGCTGGATCGCGCTCGGCGGGCAGCTTGAGGGCGATCCAGAAGCCACGGTCGTCGATCCCGAAGCCCTCATCGCCGCCACCGCCGAACTCGCCAGTGACGAAGACCGCATCATCGGCGTGGCTCTCGATTGGTGCGTCGCCTACGGCGAAGCCGTCAACTCCTCGCGTCTGCGGCGCATAGCCCGAACGATGGACGCGACCGCCGCTCTCGCCTCCTTCGCCGTCGCGGTCAGCGCGGTTGGCGGTCCGACATGGTCCCAAGGCGCGGGGGCCACACCGATAGCGGCTGAGTTGCGCGGCAAGGTTGCTGTCCGGGATCTTTCGTCCCCCGCCCGTCTCGTTTGGCGGCTGCGCTCGGCTTTTGGCGTCAACGCCAGAGCCGACATCCTCGCCCTGCTGCTTTCGTGCCCACCCGGGACGGAGATGCGCATTGCCGACATCGCCCGGCGAGCCGGGTTCTCGAAGCGCAATGCCGCGCTCGCCATCGAGTCCATGCGGCTTGCTGGCGTCGTCGAGGCCGACCGGAAGGGCAACTCGGATCGTGTGGCGCTCCCGGTCGATTCGCCGCTTCGCGCCTTCCTGCCCTGCCCCGTCGCGGCGCCCGATTGGACCTCTCGCTGGAGCGTTGCGATCGCAATTCGTGCGCCTCGCCGAAGGGCTCGTCGACGCTCCCGACGGAGCGGTAATCGTGGAAGAGCGTCTCGCCGCCGAGTCGCTCAGCCCGCGGCTGCGTGACGCCGGCCTGCCCCGTCCAGACCTCACCGTCCGCGGCTCGGCCTTGGCCTCTTCCTTTGATGCGTGGATCGAGGCCGTTGCCGCGGTCTTGTCGGATCTGGGGAGATAGCGTCCGGATCTCACGCTCGATGAGAGCCGATAACTGGGCCCGAATCGCTCGCCAAAACCCCTCGGCAGGGCGTTGGTACCTGACCGCTCAGCGGTGGCTGCATGCCATGCAGGCGCTCTTCCAGCTGAGCTATAGCCCCACGATTCACGCTCAATCAGAGCGGATTACTGGTCCGGGAGCCTGTACCCGACCGCTCCGAGAGCCTCATTCCCAGCCAGTGCGGCGCATCACACAGCATCACCGCCGTTGGCGGACGTCCAGGGCTTCGGTCGCCGCTGTCGCGTGGCCGCTTGGCGGGTCCTAGTTCAGGGACAGTGCGGCGAGGTCGACCGCGAAGGCAACCCTGGACCAACCGCCGCCGCCCTCGGCCACCCAGATCAGGGTGCCGCGTTGGACTTCCATCCAGACAGGCTCCTGGAGGCTGGGCAGGAATATGCCGTCCGCGCCCGCGGCAAGACGGATCGCCGGATAGACCGCGCCGCTCGGAGCAGTCGCAAACCAGGTTACGGCCAGCCGGCTTCCGATCGACCATATGCCTGGACGAAGCGGCGCCGGGGCCGCCATGTTCGTAGGAGTGCTCAGGGGCGCGCCCCTGTCCAGACCTACGGTTTCGAACGACACTTCCACCGGGGCGTTCGTCGCTGGAGACCCACCTGGGTCCGTCGCCTCCCAGGTGAGGTTCAACCCGTCGGGCGAGAGTGAAGCCGACCTGGTCCCGTGGACAACCAGCTCGAGATCTGGACGTGCGGCCTGCGAGGTCCAGAGATCAAAGGGGCTGCTGCCTCCCGCGAGCGAGTCCGTCAGGACCGCCAGCGTCGCGCCGCCAAGCATCACGTCGGCGACCGGCTCGGTCGTCTGGCTGTTCCACAGCAACCGTCCGTCGATCGCGTGGACCTCGACGGCATCGCCTTTGCCTGCGTCTGCCGAGACGGGCGGGCGGCTGTAGGCGTAGGCAGTATCACTGAGAGCCATGTGAACGGGGAACTCGGCCACGTCGATGGTGCTCGCGTTGCGCGCTCCGCTGGCGACTTGCCTCGGCAGGCCGCCGTCGAGGTCCAGGAGCCAGATGCTCCACGAGACCGTGCCCGCTCCCCCGCAATCGGCGATCTGGGCAGAGGGGCCGCTGGGCGACGTGACCAGATAGGCCAGCTCGTTGCCGGCCGCGGCCAGCTGGTGGATTCCCTGGCACTGCGGCACGCTGACCAGCGATTGCTCGGCTCCCTTGCCGCCGATTTCCGTCGCGCCGATCGCGTTACCGTCCACGATGTAGAAGAGTCGCCGGCCGACGACGGCCATCGATCCGCTCGTGATCTGGCCGGGGAGCCAAGAAACGTCGACCTGCCCGGGGACCGCGTCGAACCGCCGAAGGCCTTTGACGGTGTTTGACGCGGAAGTCGAGCCGGTGGCCGACGCGGAAGATGTGGCCGTGGCCCTGGCAGCGGCAACTAACGACGGGGGCGGCGTGCTCTTTCGCGAGCTCGCCGGGTGCGGCCCGAAGTACCCCGCTCCTACCACCAGCGCTGCCAGCGCGACCACGATGCCGACCTTCAAATAGGGGCGACCGAATCGGGTCCGGTCTTCGATTGGGTTTCGGGATTTTTCCATGCTTCAACCAGGGGACCTGCGGTTGGGGCCATCTTCCGCCTTGCCCACCACGACGGCACCGAAGACCGGTCAACAACCGGGTCGGGTGCGCCTGGTGGGGCGGACAGGGGCTGGGTCTCGCCGGTCTTGACCTCGATCCAGCTGTCGCGCGGCCGACCTGTCGCCGAGGATCACCGGAGGCGTTTCGCTTTCCGCACGACGTCGCCGATGACCCGGACGCCAGCTACGATCTGGGCCTCGGTGAGCGTTCCGTAACCGAAGAGCAGGCCTCCCGACCCATGCGTGTCTATGCGGTACCTGCCGACCGACTCGATCCGCACACCAAGCGTCCCGGCCCGATCGGTCACGACCTTTTCGTCAACGCTCTCGGGCAGCCAGGCGAGGAGATGCAAGCCAGCCGAAGCCCCGACCGGCCGCAACTCCGGCGCGTACCGTTGCAGCGACTCCAGCAGCGCAGCCCGCCGGGAGCCGTATATCGCTCTCATGTGGCGCAGGTGGCGGTCGAAGTCGCCGCGCGACAGGAAGTCGGCGAAGGCCAGCTGTTCCAGGCCGGCGGAGCCGCCGTCGCGGTCGAACTTGGCCGCAGCGACTTGTCTCACGAAGTCGGCCGGCCCGACGACCCAGCCGAGCCGCAACCCCGGAGCGAGCGTCTTGCTCGCCGTTCCGGCGTAGAGGATTCGCTCGGGCGCGAGCCCCTGCAGGGCACCGACAGGGGCTCGATCGTAGCGGTACTCCGCGTCGTAGTCGTCCTCGATCACGAAGCGTCGACCCTGCCTGGCCCAATCCACGAGTTCCATCCGGCGCCCCGCGGACAGAACAGCCCCGGTAGGGAAGTGGTGTGCCGGAGTGACAACGACCGCTTCCGCGGAGGTCCGGCCCAGCGCCGCTACGTCGATCCCTTCTTCATCCACTGGCACCGGAGCTACTCGCAGCCCGGCACGCGCGGCCGCCGACGCAATGTGATAGCCCGGATCCTCGGTTGCCACGGTGTGAACACCGTTCGCCGCGAGGACTTCGGCGAATAGGTTCAAGGCCTGCTGGTAGCCGCTGCAGATGACGATGCGGTCGGGGCTCGCGATCGTGCCGCGGACACGGTTGAGATAGACCGCCAGAGCTTCTCGCAGCTCCGGCGCGCCCACCGGGGCCAGGTAGCTCAACCGCTCGCTCGGCGCCTCGCCGAGGACGCGCCGAAGCGAATGGAGCCACTGTGACCGTGGGAACAGCGTCACGTCTGGCCGCCCATATGCGAAGTCGACACGGAAGTCCTGTTCGCGATCAGGCTGAACGGCAGCCGTGACTGTCTCGGCGGCGCGGCGGCTGACGCGCGTGGCCGAGCCTCGCCGGCTCGTGAGATAGCCCTCGGCGATGAGCTGCTCGTAGGCTTCCACGACGACGCCGCGCGAGATTCCCAGCTGGTCCGCGAGCGCGCGGCTTGATGGCAGCGGTGCGGCGGCCGGGAGCCGGCCCGACCTGATCGCTCCCCTGATGCCGTGCTCGATCTGGCTGTGGACCGGCGTTGCGCGGCCGTCGAAGCGAAGTTCGATGATCAGGCCCGGCGTTGAAGTGGTCCTCTTTGTTGCCATGGAACTGGACCTTACCAGACTACCGCTTCAGAGGAGGATGGAGCAGCAAGAACGACACACAGGACGAAACAGGAGCCACATATGAACCCAGATCTCCAGCTACAACTGGTGAGATTGCGTCAGCAGCAACTCCTCGACGAAGCGCAGGAGGAGCGCCTCGCGGCCAGCCTGCCCAGCCGCGAAAGGCCGCGAGCAGTCTCGTCGGGCTCCGCGTCACGCGCGATCGCGCTGTGGATCCGCTCGCTCACCGTGGTCGTCGCGGTGCTGTCACGCCAACGAGGTCGATCCCGTGGCCGAACTCAGGGGTACTGAAGAGCGTAAGGCCGACGTCCTGGTCGCCCTGGAACGGAACGGCGACGCCTGGCTTGCCACCGCAGATCGATCCGGAAGGCCGCACCTGATCGCCGTTTCGACCTGGTGGGACGGCGGACTGCTGGTGATAGCCACCACCGGCGGGAGCCGAACCGCACGCAATCTCGACGAAACCAGCGTGGCCAGGCTTGCGTTCGGCTCGCAGGACGACGCCACCATGGTCGACGTGGAGATCCTCGAGAGCGTGTCAGTTGCGACCGCCGATCCGGCGCTCGCCGCGGGCTTCGAGGCGGGTGCCGGCTGGAATCCAGGCGACGAAGGCCCTGATTGGAAGTTCTTCCGTCTGCGGCCGGTCCGCATCCAGGCCTATCGGGGATACGGTGAGCAGCCGCAGCGCGACGTCATGCGCGACGGGAAGTGGCTTGTCTGAGAGTACCTGGCTCGAGAGGGCTAGTAGGAGCAGGTCCACGGTCCATGCGTTCCGAACACATTGGGAACAGGAGGAGTGAGTTGATCGCGGTCAGAACTCGAACCAGGTGGGTCCTGGCGCTGTCCCTCGTCTTCGCAGCCGCTGCTTGCTCGTCGAGTGGGGCGACGCCGTCACCAACGGCGTCGCCCGTGGCGACGGCAACGCCAGGCGTCACTGCAGTCCCGAGCGCTGAACCCGTGGTGACGCCCACACCGAACGTTGCCGTGGCAGATCCGACCGCCGACATGCCCGGCTTCGTGCTCACCAGCCCGAGCTTCGGCACGGACGGCACGATCCCGGAGAAGTATTCGTGCAACGGCGATGATGTCTCGCCCGCACTCCACTGGACAGGCGCGCCGGTGGGCACGAAGTCTTTCGCGCTGATCGTGGACGATCCAGATGCGGCTGGCTTCGTCCATTGGGTTGTCTACAACATCGATCCGGGCACGACGGATCTGGCCGAGGGCGTCGTACTGTCGGGAGTTGCGGGGCAGGCCATGAACGGCTTTGGCGAGAGCGCGTACGGTGGTCCGTGTCCACCCAGCGGCACGCATCGCTACGTCTTCACTCTCTACGCGCTGTCGGGGACCATCGCACTCGACAAGCTTGCGAGCGTCGATGACGCACGGGCAGCTATGCGGGGAACGATCCTGGGCAAGACCACACTGACGGCGACCTACACCTACCCGCATTGACCACATGGGGGGCTAGCGGCTGAGCATGTGGACATCGTCTCCGTGCGGTTGGCGGTACGCTTCCAGACGATGGCGACGACGACGACCGAATGGCGCGCCCCACTCAGGCTGCCGGGCGGCCGCCTCGAATGCACGATCCGGCGCTCGGCTCGGGCGCGGCACTTGCGGCTCACCGTGGACCCACGTCACACGGCCGTCGTCACGATCCCGGCGCGGGCGGCCCGCACGAAAGGCGACGCCGAGCGCCTCGCCGAATTGTTCGTGGCAGAGCGCGAATCATGGCTGAGGCGACACCTGAAGAGGCAGGCTATCCAGGCCGAGAGGCTGGCTGAACTGGGACCCCTCGGCGATGGCGGTCTGTTTCGGTTCCGCGGAGAGCCGCATCGCCTTCGAATCGTGGTCGGCGGGACCGCACGGCGGCGAACGACCGTCAGTCGCGAGGGCGCGGACGCCGGCGACGAGCTGGTTGTCTTGATTGGGACGGGAGAGCGCCGGGACCTGGCGTCGATCCTGGAGGCCTGGCTCCGTGTTCGCGCAAGATCCGTGATCCATCTCGAGATCGATCGCCACGCTGCGGCTCTGGGCGTTTCGCCGGCCGCCGTGACGGTCCGGGACACACGCACTCGATGGGGGAGTTGCTCACGGGCTCGGCGCCTGTCGTTCTCGTGGCGTCTCATCCTGGCGCCGCCCGAGGCGCTGGAGACGGTTGTCGTCCATGAACTGGCGCATCTTCGGGTTTTCGGTCACGGTCCAGAGTTCTGGGAGCTGGTCGCGAGCCGACGGCCGGACCACCGGCGCTGGCGGCGCTGGCTGCGCGAGCACGCCCTGGAGTTGCACGGGGCGCTCGAGACCCGCGGCTAGGCGTCGAGGCCGTCAACGTCCGAGGGGAGGCGCGGCACCGAGCAGGAGCGACCGGCTGCAGCCGCGACGGTGGCCACCCGACCGAGGCGAGTCGAGGGCCGCGGAACAGGTCCCGACGCCTCTGGCGTCCTTCCGGGAGACGGGCTAGATTTGAAGCGCGCCGGTACGGCGCCGCGAACTGGGCGGCCGTCGGACGAGCCGGCATGAGCAGGCTAAGGAGCACGGCATGCCCATCGTCACCATCTCCCGCCAGTACGGCGCAGGTGGCTCGAGCGTGGCAGCGATTGTCGCGGCCAAACTCGGAGCCGAAATCCTCGACAAGAAGCTCATCGAGGAGGTCGCGTCCCGGCTCACCCTGCGCCCGAGCGAGGTTGCGGACACAGAAGAACGGCCGCGTACTTTCCTGGACCGCCTCGTCCGGTCTTTCTCGACGCTGGAGCCTGGGATGGGCGCCGGTTGGACGCCACCCTATCCGGACCCGTTCTTCGACGCGCGCAAGGAGATCATCGAACTCACCCAGCAGGTGATTCGCGAAGCCGCCTCAGGCGGAGATGTCGTCATCGTCGGCCGCGGCGCCGGCTTCGTCCTGCGCGACAACCCCTCGATCTTTCGGGTCTTCCTGCGCGCCCCGGAGTCGGTCCGAACGCGGACTCTGATGGATCGCTTCGGTCTCACGGAGGCGGAAGCAGGTCGCAAGATGCACGAGACCGACTCGAACCGGGCGGCTTACATCCACCAGCTCTACGGGCACGACTGGTGCGATCCGGATGAGTACGAACTGATCGTCAACACAGGCCGGATCGGCTACGAGACCACGGCGGAGATCATCTTGCGAGGCGTGGCCGAGCACACGCCAACTTCGACCACGGTCGCCTGAGGGACCGACCGCAACGTCCCGGGCCGAGCCCCGGACGGGGGGTCAGATCAGTGGGCCGCACCCGGGTCTGCCACGACCCAAATCGGTCCCGACTGCGGTGCTGACGACCATTGGGAGTCGGACAGCTGGGCACGGGACAGGGCGCAGAAGGACCAGCCGATGGCGAGAGTCAGGACCCAGACCACGATGACGACGTCGAATCGACTGGCAAGCGTTGCGCGCATTTCTATTCCAATGGGACGCTCATGCGGCCGGCTCGAGCCGGACCTGATGTTCAACAATGGCCTCTTGCCATGCCACGGCGGGAGTGTCGCAGCGACCCAATTGGTCGGGTCCGAGGGCCCTGAGTAAACCGGTAAACCTTGTCGCGCGCGGTTATCTATAAGCACATCGGGAGAGATGTCGTAAAGGCGCTCGGCAGCGTGGAATCGTGGAGCGGCCGCCGGGGCGGCCGCTCCACTCGTTGGCACAGACTCTGGGTCAGCCGACGGGAACGGCTTCCGGCTCCACGTCGAAGAGCCCCGGCACGGAGAGGTACCGCTCCCCGGTGTCGTAGGTGAAGGCCAGGATTCGGGCTCCATCTTTGATCTCGGGCAGCTTCTTCGCCACGGCCGCGAGGACCGCTCCCGACGAGACGCCGACGAAGAGCCCTTCCTCGCGGGCGGCTCGTACGGCGAAATTGAAGGCGTCGGGCGCCGCAACCTGGACGACGCCGGTCACGGCATCGGCGTGGTAGTTCCCGGGGATGAATCCGGCGCCGATCCCCTGGAGCGGGTGCGGTCCCGGGCTGCCGCCGCTCAGGACGGGCGACAGTTCCGGTTCGACCGCGAAGACCTGCAGCTGGGGCCAGCGCGGCCGGAGGATCTCGCCGACCGCTGAGGCATGCCCACCCGTGCCGACACCGGCAAAGACGTAGTCGAGGCCCTCGGGGAAGTCGCGGGCGATCTCCTCCGCCGTCGTCCGTCGGTGAACCTCTACGTTCGCCGGGTTGTCGAATTGCATCGGTAGCCAGGCGTTGGGCGTCTCGGCAACGATCTCGCGAGCCTTGTCGATTGCGCCCTTCATGCCCAGTTCACGCGGGGTCAGTTCGAAGGTGGCGCCGTATGCCGCCATCAACTTGCGTCGCTCAACGGAGAACGACTCGGGCATGACCAGGACCAGCTTGTAGCCCTTAACCGCGGCGACGAGGGCGAGCCCGACGCCGGTGTTGCCGGAGGTCGGCTCCACGATGATGCTGCCGGGCTTCAGGACGCCCCGCTTCTCGGCGTCCTCGATCATCGAAAGGGCGATCCGGTCCTTGATCGAGCCGCCCGGGTTCTGGCGCTCGAGCTTGACCCAGACTTCCACGCGCGGGTCGAAGAGCTTGTTGATGCGAAGCTCGGGTGTGTTTCCGATGAGCTCCAGGATGGTGTTGGCCTTTGCCACGGGGATCTCCTAGCTAGAGGTGGGACGCTGACCTTGCGAGGCCGGCTAGATGACGAAGTCGCTCATCTCGAAGTCCGAGGGACCCTGCCGGACATGGACCTCGCTGCGCTGGTAGACGATGGAGTTGGGCGGAACGCTGGAGGTGATCCAGGTGTTGCCGCCGATGAGGCTGCCCTCGCCGATGACCGTCTCCCCGCCGAGGATCGTGGCGTTGGCGTAGATGACCACGTCGTTCTCGATCGTCGGGTGGCGTTTCGTCGAGGCGAGAGACTTGGCGACCGAAAGGGCGCCCAGGGTGACGCCCTGGTAGATCTTCACGTTGTTGCCGATGAGCGCCGTCTCGCCGATGACGATGCCCGTGCCGTGGTCGATGACGACCGGGTGGCCCAGCGTCGCCCCCGGGTGGATGTCGATGCCCGTTCGCTCGTGGGCCCATTCGGAGAGCACTCGTGGCAGCAGGGGCACGCCCAATTCCCGGACACGGTGGGCGATGCGGTGGACGGCGATGGCGAGGAAGCCCGGATAGGCCAGGATCACCTCGTCGATGCTCTCCGCCGCAGGGTCGCCGCGCTCGATGGCCGTGGCGTCGGTGAGAAGCTGGCGGTGGATCTCGGCGAGCGACCGGAAGAAGGCCGCGGCGATCTCGGCCGGGTCGTCGATCTCGTCCTCCAGGGGCCGGAGCAGCGCCCGCAGCTCGGCGGCGGACGCGTCGAGAGCGTCGCGGACTTCGCTCGCGGTCGCGTACGTCTGCTCCGCGGCCTGGGGAAAGAGAGTGTCGAGAAGTCCCCGGACCCAGGCGGCGACGCGTGCCTTGGCGAGGTGCGTGCCGCGATCCTGGGCGAGGACGTTGTGGAGGCGCGACGCCAGGCCGTCGAGCGGGTCCGAGCTCGTTCCCTGGAGTTTCTTCGGTTTGATCGATCTGAGAGGGAGGGACATGAAGGCCTCGAAGGTGGTGGTGGGGCGGGGAGCTGCAGAGGCGCGGTTTCGGCGGGTCCTGCTGCCGGGGCAGGGGAGGCGCACGTAGACCACGCGGTGCGGGAGGAAAGCGGCAGTCCGTGGAGGAAACAAAAAAGCCGCGGTTCCTGGGCTAGGACCGCGACCCCTTGAGCGACTCGGCGGGCTCCCAAGTGGGAGCGCGAAGCAGCCGGCTACCTCCTACGGCGGGGCCGCCGTGGACAGGAGCAGGCGAAAGCGCGCGAGTTCATTGGTTGATCATGCCCGGACCCCGCGCCCGACGTCAAGCTGCAGATGGCTTGAGTGTCCGATGGCGCGCGAGGCGCGACGCGTGGCGCGGGCCGACGATGCTGCCTGGCGAAACGAATTCGCGATTCGAATCGCGGAGACCTACCCGATCGCGTAGAGTCAACCAATCGGCTGGAGCGCATGGCCGCTCGGCTGAGGCTACTCGGAGCGGAGGATCACTGATCATGAAGACAAGTTCGAGACGCGGACTGGTTGCGCTCGCGTTCGCGATCTCCCTGGTTGCCGGCGCGTGTAGCAGCTCGTCCACTGCATCGAACCCACTAGGAGATTTGCCCGGCGGCGGTGGCGGTGGCGGTGGCGGTGGCGGGGGCAGCTCCCTCACCTCCGGCCTGTCGTCCAACCTGGACCAGTTGAACAGCTACAAGTTCACATGGACGTACTTTGGCGCGTCGTCGGGCACCGAGGCGTCACCCGGTGACAGCGGGTCGTTCGCCATCAAGGGCGTCGTCGTCAACAAGCCCACCAAGGCCGTGTTCGTGGACTACCTCGGGGTCCAGTACACCCAGGTCGGGACCCAGACGTGGATGTCCGCCGACGGGGGCAGCACCTGGATGGTCGACGATTCGACAACCGACCTGTCGGACATGTTGCCCACAAAAGACTATGCCTCGATGTTCGACACGAATGCGGCCGGCTTCAAGGTGGCCGGCGACGAGTCGAAGAACGGCGTCCAGTGCGTCCATTACAAGGGCGATTCGTCGCTTGGGGCCCTGTACCAGGGGATCTCAGGAGTCTCCGCCACCTTCCAGTCCGACCTCTGGGTGGCCAAGGACGGCAACTACCCGGTCAGCGGCGTCTACGGGTTCACTGGCTCGGCCGGCGGGCAGTCCGGCAGCTTCGGATACTCGTTCGACATCACCAACGTCAACGACTCATCGAACCAGGTCACCGCGCCCACGAACGTGGTCACGCCCTAGCTCATCGAGCGTCGTCATCACTCAGGACCCCGGCCCCGGCGGCCGGGGTCCTCACTTTCCGGGCTCCTGGGCGGGCGATCGGTCACTCCGTCGGCGTCCGGGCATGCGCTGCTAGACTGGCTCGGCGGCAGCCAGCGGTCACGCTCCGGTCTCGGAGGCCCGTGCGGTGACTTGCCCGTCGCCCACAGAAGGAGCCGCCAGGTGACGACCTGTTCGAGGAGCGGGGGAGAGTGATCCGGCTCGACTCCGGTCTGCGGCCACCCCGCCGCTCGCCGATCCGGGCGATCCTTATCGGCCTGGCGAGTCTCCTGGTTGCCTCCGCGGTCCTGGGCTGTTCGGGAGGCTCGGAGGCCTCTCCCACGGGGTCGTCGAACCCCGGCGCCACCCCCACGGCCCCCGTCGCCTCTCCCCGGACGCACTCGGGCTCCTTCACGCCCACGGGCTCGATGTCAAGCCGTCTGTTCCAAACCGCCACCCTGCTGAACAACGGCAAGGTACTGATCGTCGGCGGCTGCTGCGACGGAACGGCCGGTCTTGCCTCCGCCGAGCTCTACGACCCGGACACCGGCAAGTTCAGTCTCACAGGCGCCATGACGACCGGCCGCTACTACCACACCGCTACCCTCCTGTCCGACGGACGTGTCCTCGTCGCGGGAGGATTCAGTGAATCTGGTCCCGTTGCCTCGGCCGAGCTCTACGACCCGAACACGGGCACGTTCAGCGTGACCGGCGCTATGACCACGGCCCGTTACTACCACACCGCCACGCTTCTCTCCGACGGGCGCGTCCTGATCGCCGGAGGCTCCATCACGTTGGCCTCCGCCGAGCTGTACGACCCGAACACGGGCAAATTCAATGCGACGGGCTCGATGACCGTCCCTCGCTACTACCACACCGCCACGCTGCTCGCGAACGGGCTGGTCCTACTCGCGGGAGGCTGGAGCCTCGATTCGGCCGAACTCTACAGCCCGACCACGGGCACGTTCAGTGCGACCGGCTCGATGAGCACGGGCCGCTACTACCACACCGCCACCCTGCTATCGGACGGACGAGTGCTTGTGGCCGGGGGCTGGGGCCTCGATTCGGCCGAGGTCTACAACCCGAACACGGGCAAGTTCACGACCACGGGCTCGATGACCGTCCCTCGCTACTACCACACCGCCACCCTGCTCCCCGGCGGCGAGGTCCTGGTCGTCGGAGGCTCTCCGAGCCTGGAAACTGCCGAGCTGTACGACCCGGCGGCCGGCTCCTTCACGGCGACCAGTTCGATGACCGCCGGGCGCTCCAGGCATACCGCCACGCTCCTGTCCGACGGCAGCGTCCTCATAGCCGGAGGAATAGGCAACTTCGGATCGGATGCGCCGGCCGAACTGTACCGGCCTTAGGTTCAGGGAGACGCCCGGCCCCGGCAGCCCTGGAGGCTCTCTCCGGGGACTCGAAGGTTGCGATCCCAGTTGCTCTGCCAGATCGTACTATATAGACCGTCTAGAGCATATGATACGATACCTGGCCGGCAACCGACAGTGGACCGGGTATCGGCGGGGAGGCAACTGACCGTGGCATTGGAAACCGAACTGGCACGACCGGGCAGGACACGGCCTGCTCCCCGGGCGGCCAGGGGTGAAACCACTGCCACAGCGCTTCGGGACAGCGAAGCGAAGTATCGGAGACTCCTCGACGGGGTCCAGGATCACGCGATCTTCATGCTGGACCCGCAGGGTCTGATCGTCAGCTGGAATGCGGGGGCCGAGCGGATCAAGGGCTACACCGCCGACCAGGTCATCGGCCGCGACTTCGCCTGCCTCTTTCCTCCAGAGGAGGTCAAACACGGCAGACCGGCGGAGATACTGCGCATCGCTGCCGCAAGCGGCCGGCACGAGGAACAAGCCATACGCGTACGGAGGGACGGCTCGCACTTCCTGGCGAACGTCACTATTACGGCGCTGCGCGATGCGGCAGGTGCTCTGTACGGGTTCTCGGAGATCAGCCGCGATCTCACCGAGAGCAAGGAGTCCGGAGCCAGGTATCGCGGCCTGCTCGAAGCCGCGCCCGATGCCATGGTCGTGGTCGACCAGGGCGGCAGGATCGTCCTCCTCAACGTTCAGGCTGAGAAGCAGTTTGGCTACCACCGCGATGAGCTGGTCGGGCAGCCGGTCAAGAACATCATTCCGGAGGGCTTCGCCGAACGGCTGGTCACGGACGCTTTGCGATCCGCTGCCGACGCGCTTGCGCAGCAGATCGGGACCGGGATCGAGCTGTCCGGACGGCGCAAGGACGGCACCGAGTTCCCCATCGAGATCATGCTCAGTCCTCTGGAGAGCGCCGAAGGAATCCTGGTCACGGCCGCCATCCGCGACATAACCGTGCGCCGGGAAGCCGATGCCGCGCTCAGACGAACGTCCCAGCTCCTCCAGGCATCCCAGTCCATGGCCCAGGTTGGTGGCTGGGAAGTGGATCCTATGAACAACACCATGTTCTGGACCGACGAGACCTATCGGATCCACGACACCTCGCCGGCGGAGTACACGCCCACCCTGGCCACCGCGATCCAGTTCTACGCCCCGGAGTCGATCCCGATCATCACCGCGGCGATGCGGGAGGCGACAGTCCACGGCACGCCCTTCGACCTGGAGTTGGAGCTGATCACCGCCAAGGACCGGCGGATCTGGGTGCACACCAGGGGCACCGTAACGATGGACCAGGGGCGCGTGGTCAAGGTTACCGGCGTATTCCACGACATTACCGAGCAGCGCAACCTCGAGGCGCAGCTCCGCCAGGCCCAGCGGTTGGAGGTGGTCGGCCAGCTGGCGGGCGGCATCGCCCATGACTTCAACAATCTTCTCACCGCCATTCGCGGCTACACCGAGCTGGTGCGGCGCCACCTTGGGCCCGAGGATCAGAACCGGGCCGATCTCGACCAGGTCCTGCTCGCCTCGGACCGTGCGGTCGAACTGACGCGCCAGCTTCTCGCCTTCAGTCGCCGGCAGGTTCTCCAGCCCCGGGTCGTGGATCCCGGAGAGCTGGTCGAAGGCGTTGCCCCGATGCTGCGACGGCTCCTGGGCGAGCATATCGAGCTGGTGACCCACGCTGCGCGAAACCTGGGGCGCGTCAAGGTCGATCCATCCCAGTTCGAGCAGGTCATCGTCAACCTGGCGGTGAACGCCCGCGATGCCATGCCGGAGGGCGGGAAGCTCAGAATCGAGACGGCCAATGTCGAGCTCGGCGTCGACTACGCCGCCGCGCACCCGGGCGTCGTTGCCGGCCGCTACGTCGCGCTCCTGGTCTCCGACACCGGCAGCGGCATGAGCGACGACGTCAAGGCGCACATCTTCGAGCCCTTCTTCACTACGAAGGAGCCCGGCAAGGGGACGGGCATGGGGCTGGCTACCGTCTACGGCATCGCCCAGCAGTCGGGCGGCTCGATCTACATCTACAGCGAGCCCGGCGTCGGCACGAGCTTCAAGATCTACCTGCCTCGCGTGGACGACGAAGCCGGCCCGGCGGCCGTCCGTGTCCCGACTGCCGTGACGCCGACCGGCTCGGAGACGATCCTCCTTGTCGAGGACGAGGAGGCGGTGCGCGCTTACGCCCTGCGCATCCTGTCTGAGCTGGGTTACACAGTGCTCGAGGCTTCGGGCGGCACGGCGGCGCTCGCGCTGGTAGCCGCCCACCCCGGAGCGATCGACCTGCTCGTTACCGACGTGGTCATGCCCGGCCTGCAAGGCCACCAGCTTGGCGAGCTGCTGAGCGAAGTCCGACCCGGCCTGCGAGTCCTGTACGTCTCGGGCTTTACTGACAACTCGGTGCTCGACCATGGCGTCGTCGGCGAGGGCATCTCCTTCCTGCCCAAGCCATACACCGTCGAAGCACTGGGCCAGGCGGTCCGCCAGGTCCTCGACAAGCAGCCATGACGCCAACCCCCACCCCCGCGGTCGGCGAGCTGCCGGTCGATCCCATCCTCGTGGTCGACGACGACCGGGCGGTGCGAACGCTCTTTGTGCGAGTGCTGAAGCGTGCCGGCTACGCGACATGCGAGGCCGCCGACGGAGCCGCCGCGCTCGAGGTGCTCGAACAGCATCCCGTCGCTCTCATCTTGCTCGACAGCAACATGCCGCGAATGGACGGCCCCGGCGTCATCCGAGCCGTACGCGAGCGCCCGGCGACACGCACTCTCCCCATCATCCTGGTTACGGGTAAGGCCGACCTCGAGGACCGGGTCCGCGGCCTGGAGGCGGGGGCCGACGACTACCTCGCCAAACCCGTCGCGCTCAATGAGTTGGCAATGCGTGTCCGCGCCCAGCTGCGCATTCATGCAGCCTGGACGCAGGCCTTCGAGCAGCAGGCGACGGAGCGTCGCACCGTGAACGCGGCGTTGCGCCGCGTGCCGAGAGACGGTCCGCCCGAACGCACGGCACGGGCGCTGGTCGCGGAGTTGATGCCCGCACTTGGGCTCGAGGCGCTGGTCCTGGCGACCTTCTCATCCCAGGGCTCCTTGATTCCGCTCGCCGTAGCCGGCGACTGGGCCCTGCGCTTCCGCCCCGGCCGCCCGGTCGAGCCAGATATTGCGCGCCGGTTGCGCGAACGAACGTCGCACGGTCCATGGGTGCTCAACGATTCGCTGAACACGGACGAGCAAGCCTTCGGGGCCGGGATGGTCGCGGCTATGGCTCTCGGCGACCCGAGCGCGCCGTTCGGGTTGCTCGTACTCCGCGATGCGCCCGGGCCGGACGGCTCTACTGGCTTCGCTCGACGCCTGCCGCTCTTCCTCGAACTCTCCGAGACCACGGCTGCCCTGCTCCGGCCCGGCCTGGAAGAAGGCGAAGCTCTTCTTCGAGCCTCCGCCGACCTCGAGACCATCATCGCGGCGGAGGCCTTCATCCCCAACTTCCAGCCCGTGGTGTCGCTGGCGGATGGCGCCATCCTGGGCTACGAGGCCTTGACCCGTTTCGCCGACGGTGTGCCACCGGACGTGCGCTTCACCGAGGCGGCCCGCCTGGGCATGGGATACAAGCTCGAACGCGCCACGCTGGCGGCCTCCATTCAGGCTGCGCGAGGCCTCCCCGCCGGCGCTTTCCTGGCGCTCAACGTTTCCCCCTCGTTCGTGCTCACGTCGACGGATCTCCCTACCCTGCTCGGAGGTCGCAGCCGGGACGTTGTGTTCGAGATCACCGAGCACGCTCCGGTGGACGACTACGAGGCGCTGCGAACTGCGCTCGGGCGCTTCGATCCGCCGGTGGCAGTGGCGGTCGACGACGCCGGCTCGGGCTACGCCAGCCTGCGTCATATCCTCGCCCTGAGCCCGGCCTACGTGAAGCTCGATCTGAGCTGGGTCCGCGACATCGACACCGACCCGGCCCGCCAGGCCCTCGTGGCTGGCCTCGCGTACTTTGCCGCCGAGATCGGGTGCCAGCTCGTCGCCGAAGGTGTAGAGACCGAGGCGGAGCGCATGGCGTTGCTCAGGCTCAAGGTGCCCCTCGGGCAGGGTTACCTGTTCGGGCGACCGGCGCCTGTGGGGCAGGCCAGCTAGGCACGGCCTTCCGCCACTCGGGAATCGGTGGCCCCGCGCCAAGTGGCGCCGGCTAGCAGAACGGGCCGAGGTGGAGGGGTTGGTGGAGATGAGGGGACTCGAACCCCTGACCCCCGCGATGCGAACGCGGTGCTCTTCCGGCTGAGCTACATCCCCACGCGAGCGAGCCGCAGTCTAGCACAGGGTCCGCCAAACAGACCCCTCGAAGCGCTCCGTGTCGGCGGTCGGGGCCTTGACTATTAGAACGTATGTTCTAGTATTGATGACCCATGACAGCCGCCCCTCCGAACGTCGAGGCCGCCCTTGCGTCCCTCCGGGAACGCTGGGGAAGAGCAGCTCCGCGCTGGGGCACGGAGGTCGTCGGGGCGCTGGCCATCGCTCCGAAACCGCGGCCGGATGACGAACCGGCAGATGACGAACCGGCGCCCTCGATCTCGGCGCCTTCGATAGCCCGGGTGGCCTCCGGCGCCCAGGCGGCCGGCGCACCGTCGAGACACCCGGTCGAGCTGTTCGATGAGCGGGCCATCCCAACCGGTTTCGGTGCGCTCGACGCGATCCTCGGGCTGGGCGGCCTGCCGCGTGCGGCGGCCACCGCTCTCCGTGGCGACGGGACCAGCGGCAAGACGACGCTGGCGCTGCGGGCCGTCGCTCAGGCTCAGGCCGCGGGTGGACTGGCCGCCTACCTGGACCTGGCCAGAAGCCTCGATCCGGTCGAGGCGGTCGCTCGGGGCGTGCAGCTCGAGTGGCTGGTCGTACTCACGCCGGATTCGCTCGGTGAAGCGCTGGCGATGGCGGCGATGCTTCTCCAGGACCGAACGGTAGACCTGCTGCTGCTGGACTTGCCGAACCGGCCACTGGAAGGAGCCGGTCTCTCGGCAGCCACCCTGGCTGAAAGGTTCGGCCGGCTGACGGCGCTCGCTCGTCGAGCAGGCGTGCAGCTGCTGGTGCTCGAACCGCCGAATCTTCCCTCTGCCCTGGCGGGCGTACTCACTCAGGTTGCGGCCCTGAGGTTGGAGCTGAGCCGGCGGGCGTGGATTCGGCTGGGCCGGGACGTGGTGGGACAGCGGACGGAGGTCCGGGTCTCGAGAGACCGGTTCGGGCCTCCTGGCCGAGCGGCGGAGATTCGGATCCTGTACGCGGATGGCGGCTTGCGGGATGCCTGCCTGGCCAGAGACGAGCTGCTACGGGAAACCGCGGAGAGCGTCCGCCACCCGGCCGAATTGGTCGATTTGGCACGCCGGTTCCTGGCCGGAGTCGCTCCGCCCGGGGTTGCCAGGCCGGCCGCTCCATCGAGAGCCGCCCGGTCTTCGCCGCTCCTGACACCTCATCCACTGTTCCCGGTCCCCGTCGATGAGACTCCTCCATCTCCACTGGCCCCATCTCCTTCTTCGCCTGGCCCGCAGCCGGTCCTCCACGCCCTTCGCGGCGGTGCCGATCGTCCTGGGCGGGAAACCCTGGACGAACGGTTTCGTCCTGGACGCGAGCCGGTCGGCGCTGGAGCTGGGCGTCCGGCCCGGAATGCCGCTGGGGGCGGCCCATAGGCTTGCCCCGGAGGCGCTGTTCCTCGATCCGGATCCGGCCGCCGACGGGATCTCGCTGGAGGCGGCGCTCGATCGACTGGCCGGCTTCAGTCCCGGCGTGGTGGCCGAGACGGACGGAACGCGGCCGGGATTCGGGCGGGCCGAGGCGCAGCTGGACGGCCTGGAACGGTTGTGGGGCCCGGAACCGCTGATCGTTCGGCGAATCGGAGAGGCGCTGGCGAAGATGCTGCCGGGGCCGCCGTTGGCGGGGATCGCCGGGACGCGGTTCGCGGCCGCCGTCGCCGCCACGAGGGGAGTGGCACCGGCAGTGGCGAGTGGCGAGGTTCCGCTCCATATCGTCGAGCCGGGCGCGGACGCGGAGTTCCTGGCCCCTCTCCCCGCCGGCCTGCTGAGCCGCGATCCGGTAGTCCGGGGCCGGCTCGAGCGGTTCGGGCTGCGCGTCATCGGCCAGGTCGCCGAGATGCCACGCTCCGCGCTCGTGGCCCGGTTCGGGCCCGAGGGGCACTTGATTCATGCGCGGTCACGCGGCGAGGAGACGGATCCGTTCCGGCCGCGCCGGGCCCCGGAGCGAATGACCATGGCGCTCCCCATCGACCCGGCCGTGGCGGACGTGGAGGGCCTTCGTTTCGTCCTCCACCGCCTGACGGCGGCGTTCGGCGATCAGCTCGATGCCCGCGGTGCCGCGGCCGCCCGCGCCACCGTGACTCTCGAGCTGGACCGCTCGTTCTCGGCCGGGAATCTGCCGCCCTCGCTGACGATCGACCAGCACCTCCCCGAGCCCACTTCCGAGGGTCTGGCAATCGAGCGGCTGCTCATCGCCCGCCTGGAGACGGCTCCGCCGCCGGCGCCCGTCTCGCGTATAGAGCTGGAGCTGGGCGGCGTGGCCCCGGCTGCGGGTTGCCAGCTCGCCCTTTTCACACCGCAGACGGGTCGAACGGGCCGGCTCGGCTGGCAGCTGGCCAGGCTTGAACTCCGCTTCGGCGAGGGTCGAATCGGCTGGATGGAGCTGGACGATCCGGAGGCGCCTCTGCCCGAGGATCGCTGGACATGGCGGCGGCAGGCGGACGGCGAGGCTCCAACGGCCGTCGCTCGGCGCAGGTCGTCTCCGTGACGCGGCTGTTGCGCGAGCACCCCGCCATCGAAGTCGAGCTCGGTCCGGCCGAGGAACCGGTCGCGTTCCGGTGGAACGGGCGGCGCGAACGAGTCGAGGTCTGCAACCGCTGGCGCGTCGAGGAGAGCTGGTGGAGCCGGCCGATCGCCCGCGACTACTTCAAGGTTGCCGGCTCGAGCTGGCTGGCGCTCCTGTACCTGGACCGCGTCGACGGGACGTGGCACCTCGAGCGCCTGTACGACTGACGGACGGACTACCGAATCGAGGCCCGATTGGTTGCCTACGCCGAACTCCACTGCCACACCAACTTCTCCTTCCTCGACGGTGCCTCTCCGCCGGAAGAGCTGGTCGAACGCGCCGTCGAGCTGGGGCTGACCGGGCTGGCGGTCACGGATCACAATGGACTCTACGGCGTGGTTCGATTTGCGACCGCAGCCCAGGAGGCGGGGCTGCGGCCGATCGTGGGAATCGAGATCGAGCTGATGGACGCGGCGGCGCCCGTTGCGCCGACGCACGATCCGGCAGGGGTCGTCTTGCCGCCGCGGCGGGCGAAGGGGCCGCGCGGCCACTCCCCGGGGAGCGTGCCATTGGCGAGATCGAGTTCGCTTGCGAACTCGGAGGTGAACTCGCTTGCGAGTTCACACGTGGACGCGCGGCGCGGTGAGGGTTTGCCGTCCCGGCCGCGCCCGGATCGCGCTCTTCTCCCCGGCTACCGCGACGCCGTCAAGGAAGACCTGCGTGGCGTCGGGGAAGGGCAGCGCGGCCCTCACCTCGTCCTGCTGGCCCGGAACGCGGCCGGCTATCGCAGCCTCTGCCGGCTGGTGAGCCGGGCGAATCTCGCCGGGACGAAGTCGATGCCCCGCTTCAGCCACGAGCTGCTGGCCGAGCACACGGAAGGTCTGGTGGCACTTTCCGGATGCCGCGAGGGCGAGATCGGCCGTCGGCTGCGGGCGGGGGATCGAGCGGGGGCGAGGGCGGCGGCGGAACGGTATGCGCAGCTGTTCGGTGGGAGCGGCCGCGGGGACGGCGGCAACGGGGCCGGCGACCGTGGAGACGCAGCGGAAGTCCGGGCGGGCAGAGTTGCCGCGCCACTCCCCGGTGCCGCACCACTCTCCGGTGACGGGCCACTCCCCGGTGACGCGCGGCGCGGAGAGAGCCTCGCCACGGCCGGCTTCTTCCTCGAGTTGCAGCACCACCTGCTCCCCGACGACGACTGGCTCGTGGCCGAGACCGCGCGTCTGGCCGAGGAGCTCGGCCTGCCGGTCGTGGTCACGAACGACGTCCACTACGCCTACCCGGAGGGCAGGGAACTCCACGACGTCCTGACGGCGATCCGTCACGGCCGCCCTCTCGACGAGTTGCGCGACCTTCGGCGCCCGGACGGCGAGTCGTTCCTGAAGTCGCCCGCGGAGCTGATGGCGTCGCCACCCGGAGGTGGCGCACCGCCGGGAGTTGGTGCGCCTGGGGTGGGCTCGCCGGCCGAGGACGGAGGTACGCACTCAGGGAGCGCACCTCACGTGTTTGCGGGTGCCGACGCCCGGACGCGGGCCGCTTGGGCTCAGGGAATCGCCAACGCGGGTGAGCTGGCTGCCAGCTGCTCGGTTGACCTTGGGTTCGAGCGCTATCGTTTTCCCGGTTTTCCGGTCCCGAAGGGGCACACGCCGTTTTCGTACCTGGAAGAGCTGTGCCACGATGGCGCCCGCCGCCGGTACCACCCCATCTCGTCGCCGATCGTTCAGCAGCTGGCCCATGAGCTGGACGTCATCGAACGGACCGGCCTGGCCGAGTTCTTCCTGATCTGCTGGGACCTCATGCGCTTTGCCCGATCGCGTGGGATTCCCGCGCAGGGCCGGGGAAGCGCGGCCGACTCGATCGTCGCCTACGTCCTGGGGATCACCCGCGTCGATCCCATTCGCCACCACCTGCTCTTCGAACGCTTCATCAACGAGGGTCGAACGAGCTATCCCGACGTCGACATCGACTTCTCCTCCGAACGGCGGGAGGAGGTGATCCAGTATGTCTACGAGCGCTACGGCGCCGAGCACGCCGGCATGGTCTGCAACCTGGTCACGTATCGGGCGCGGTCGGCGGTTCGCGAGGTCGGGTATGCGCTGGGGTTTCCGCGGGCTCTGGTTGATCGAGTGGCGAAAGCGCTCGAGACCTACGACTCGGTGATGGTCCGGCGGGACCTGGAGGCGGAGGGCGGCTTCGGTCAGTTCTTCGCCCTGACCGTGGAGCGCGAGGCGGAGGCTGGCGGCGTGGCCGGCGGCATGGGGCCGAGTCGGGGTGCGGGATCGACCGGCGTGGAGCCGAGCGTCGGCACGGGCGTCGCGGCGTCGGCCGAGACGGCGGGCACACGCGGCCTGACCGATGGCATGGGGCAGCTGAACCACCCGCGCGGCGGTCGGATCGAAGCCGCGAGCCCGCTCCCTCGCCATCCGCCGCCTCCGCCTCCGCCGCCGTTTCTGCCGCGGCCGTCGCTCCCTCGCCATCCGCCGCCTTCTCCGCCGCCTCCGCCTCGGCCGCCGCTCTCTCCCCGGCCGCCGCCTTCTCCCCGGCCGCCTTCTCCCCGGCTGCCGCCTCCGCCTCCGCCTCGGCCGCCGTTTCTGGCATATACCAATGGTGGGCGTGTTGGACGCAAATCCGAACCCGAATCGGCGCCACGGGACACTTCTGCCGGTACTACGGATGCCGTTTCACGCTCAAGCCCGATCGATCCGGAGCAGACGGCGGGCGGCGTTCGCGGCTACCACCACCACCATGCGTACGTGACGGAAACTGGCCCTGGAGACGATGCCGCGAGTGGAGCCACGCGGATCGCGGATCTGGGCGGCGGGTCGGCCGCCGAGCAGCAGCGGCGACTGGTGCGGCGGCGGACAGTGGGATCGGACGACGAGGGCGGCCCGGGCGACTCTCCCGCCAGCGTGGCCTGGCTGGCCGCGGAACGGGCAGGCGAACGAGCCATCGCGGGCGAACGGGGCGGCCGGAGCGACGGCGGACCGTCGCCGCTCGCGCAGCGCTCAGCCACCGCTTCAGCGCGGAACGACGAGGGTGGCTGGACGCGAGCCACTTCTGCTCCGGCCCGCCACGAGCCGCACTCAAGCGTGGCGCGGGTCCAGCCGCAACCATCGATGCCCCCGGACGTGCGCCGCGGCTCCACGGCCAATATGCCGGACTGGGAGCGCTGGCTCGCGTTCTGCGCCCGCATCGACGGCTTCCCGCGGCACCTATCTATTCACTCCGGCGGCATGCTCGTGACTGCGACGCCGCTCATCGACATCGCGCCCCTGGAGCGGGCCACGATGCCCGGCCGCGTCGTCGTCCAGTTCGATAAGCGCGATGTGGAGACGCTCAAGCTGATCAAGCTCGACCTGCTCGGCCTCGGCATGCTGGCCGCGATCGACGAGACGCTCCAGCTCATCGAAGCCGACACCGCGGCCTGCGTCGACCTCGACCGATTGCCGGAGGACGTGCCGGAAGTCTTCGAGATGCTCCAGGCCGCGGATACCGTGGGCGTCTTCCAGGTCGAGAGCCGGGCCCAGATGCAGACGCTGCCCAAATCGAAGCCGGCCAACCTGGACGACCTGGTCGTGGAAGTCGCGATCATCCGGCCGGGCCCGATCCAGGGCAACGCCGTCCACCCGTACCTGCGCCGCCGTCAGGGGGTCGAGCCGGTCTCCTACCTCCACCCCAGCCTGGAGCCGGTCCTGCGCGAGACCCTCGGCGTGATCCTCTACCAGGAGCAGGTCATGCAGATCGCCATCGCGGTCGCGGGCTTCTCCGCCGGCGAGTCGGACGGGTTCCGGCGGGCGATGGGAACGTGGCGCTCGAGCAAGGAGATGGAGAAGCTCCACCTACGGTTTGTCGACGGATGCCGCGCCACCAACGGCCTGACCGACGAGCAGGCCGAGGAGCTATTCCGCCAGGTCGCCGCTTTCGCCTCGTTCGGTTTCGCCAAGAGCCACGCCGCGGCATTCGCGCGCACCGCGTACGAGTCTGCGTTCCTCAAGTTGTTCTACCCGGCCCAGTTCACGGTCGGGCTGATCAACGCCCAGCCGATGGGCTTCTATCCGGTGGAGGTGCTGATCAACGACGCGAAGCGCCACGGGGTCGCAGTCCTGCCGGTCGACATCAATGCGTCTGAGTACAAGACCACGACCGAATGGGTCGGGCGCGGCGCCGAGCCGCTCCCCGAAGGCGCTGGGATCGCACGGCGACCGACAGTTGTGCGCTCGTCCGGCTGCATCGTGCCGTCGAAAGCTTCGCGAGACCGATGGGCGGCCGAGTCGGCGACCGGCTACGGAATCCGCCTGGGTCTGGCGCTCGTGAAAGGGATCGGCGACGAGCAAGCCGAGGGCCTGGATGCGGAGCTGGCCCGTGGCCCCTACGGGACAATCGCCGACGTAGTGGCTCGCACGGAGCTGCCCGAGGAGGTAATCGAACGGCTGATCCGGGCCGGCGCACTGGACTCGCTGGGGCGGCCGAGGCGTGAGCTGCTATGGCAGCTGCGCGAGGTAATGGGGGCGACGCGAGGCCGGGCGATGACTCGCGGCATGCAGGTTCCCGGCCGACCGGCGAGACGTGGAGCGGTGAGCGGCAAAGTGGCCGGGTGGCCGATGGACTTGCGTCTGCCGCCGACACCCGCGCCGGAGCTGCCTGCGCTGACCGAGCGCGAACGGCTCGGGGATTCATATGCGGTCCTCTCGCTCGATGCCCGCCGGCAGGTGATCTCGCTATTCCGGCCGGCACTCGATCGACTGGGTGCGGTTACGAACGCCTCGCTGGCGGATCGAGGCCCAGGCCGGGTGAGGCTGGGTGGGTTGGTGGTCACGCGCCAGCATCCGATGACGGCGCGGGGTACGGTATTCCTGGCCCTGGAGGACGAGACGGGGATGGTCAACGTCACCCTCTGGCCGGACGCGTGGGAGCGGCTCCGGGGAGTGGTCCGACGCCACGCGCTGCTCTACGTAGAAGGGATGCTGCAGCGCGAGGCGAATGTCGTGAACGTGGTGGCGCGCGAGGTCAGGCCGCTCCCCGAGGTGGCGGATTCGGTCGGTGGCCCGGCGCGGCCCGAGGGCGTGCGTGCGCTCGGCTACAGCGGCATGCGCCGCGGCTGAATGACTCCAAGCACTGACCCTGGGCTCGACACGCCTGGGCGCCGGCCGGGGACCCGGCTGCGCGGCCCGCTCGGCGCCCGTCGCGAGGCTATCGGCGGGTGGATTGGCCTCGACGAACAGGCCGCTTCTGGCTCGACGATTTCGACTGCCCGCGCGATCGACCCGCTCCCATGCGATCCAGGAACCGCTTGTACCAGCCCGAGGCGGCGCCGATCAGGGCTCCGAAAGGCAGCGCCACCGAGAGCCAGCTGAAGGTTATCGAGACCACGTTGGAGCTCGTGATCGATGCGGTGCTGCCTTCGATCTTGAACTGCGTGGCCACCACGAGGGCGATGAGAGTCACAGTGGAGATCAGCGCCGAGATGAGGCCCGCGAGCCATGTCGACCGCGGCGCGAGGAAGCCGGCCGTCATCGGTGGCAGGAGCGGGAGGGGGTACAGGATGAACTGGAAGATCACCGACAGGATCGGGTCGTCCGCGACGACCGTGTTCGAGTTGATGCGAGGGTAGGCGATCGCCGCCGCGATGAGGCACATCGCGACAGACGGCCAGATGGCGTGGCTCCGGAAAACCAGCGGACCGATATTCCGCAGGTCGTCCACGTAATGGGGGGTTCGGAAGGACGCCCTGAGCGCACCCATCATTCCAAGCCGTTCGTCCGGCTTGGGCCCGCCGTCCAGCTCTCGGGCTCGAGTCGGCCGCGCGGAGGCGCCTCGGCTATCGATCGGAGCCTCCGTCTCATCGACTTCGTCCTCGGCCTGAGCTTCGGCCTGCGTCGCCAGATAGGCGCGGTACTGCCGACGCGCCTCAGCTCGATCCGTTCTCTTGGAGCGGGCCACGTCGTCTCCTCCGGTCGCTCTCGTAGGTACGCTGGGGCGGCCCTGGGTTGAGGACCGGTGCGGTCGAAATGTTAGTCGATGGCGTCCGCCGCCACAGGCCGGTGCCACGTCATGGCGCCGGGGTGGGCTCCGGACGGCGTGGCCGGCGCCCGCCAAACCGCGTGGATGAGGCCCGGACAGGCCCAGGCAAGGTCGCGATAAGGGCCGCATAAGCGCCAGGTAAGGCCGCGCCAAGCGCCACCTGCTAGAACTCTCCCGCCCACTCCCGCCGGACAGGCCGAGGTGTCCGAATGCCAGCTCCGCGCGGGGTCTTCGTCAGTTTCGTGTCGTTCCTGGTCTGCGTCGCGTCCCTGGCCGCGACGGTCGCCCCCGGCTATGCGCTGACGCCCGTCTCGTGGCCGCCTTCGACGGGGCTCGTCCTGGCGGAGGTCGTAGCCGGGGGCGCCTCGGCCTCGGACGAGTACATCGAGATCGCCAACGCAGGCTGGGATACGGTGGATCTGGACGGCCTGGAGCTGATCTACGTCACCGCCTCCGGGGCGACCGTGACGCGCAAGGCCAGCTTCGCCGCGACTCTGCCGCTGTCGCCCGGACGGCACCTGCTCCTGGCCAACGGTGCGGGCATATACGGGCCGCTTGCGGACGTGACGTACTCGAGTGGCATCGCCGCGGACGGAGGGGCGCTGGCCCTGAGGCATATCGGTGGGTCGGTCGTCGATGCCGTCGGCTGGGGAACCGCGACTAACTCGTTCGTCGAAGGCTCGGTCGCGCCCGCTCCCCCGGCCGGGTCGAGCATCGAGCGCCGGCCCGGCGGTGCCGACGGCAACTGGCTGGACACCAACGACAATGGAGCGGACTGGTTCGTGCAGCCGAGCCCGATTATCCAGTCGCTGGCGTCGTCTCCCAGGCCCCGTGCCTCGGAAGCGCCGGAGACCGCGAGCGAGTCGGAACCGGCTGGGTCGACGCCCACCGCTGCGGACACGCCGTCGGACGCGGACGGCACGTCCCCGCCCGGATCGACCGTGACCCCAGAACCGTCCGCGGCCTCCACGCCGACCGAGCCTCCGGCCACGGCCACCGCCACGGCCACCGCCACGGCCACACCCACTGCCACGGCAACCACGACGCCCGCGACGTCGTCGTCCCCGGCACCTGAGACCGCCGGCCCCTCCATCGTCCCCGGGCCCACTTCACCTATCTGTGCCATCGCCGATGCCCGTGCCCGTGAGGATGGCGCCGCCGTGACGGTCGAGGGAGTGCTCACCACCAGGCTGGCGGCTCTCGAGAGCGGCCGGGGCGGCTTCGTGCAGGATTCGACCGGCGGCATCGCGGTCTACCTGCAGGAGACTCCCAGAGTGCCGCTGCCGGCCGGGACGTGGGTCCGCGTCGCCGGAGCGGTCGATGATCGATACGGCCAGCGGACCATTCGCGTGGACGAGGAGGGCTTGGTGGCGCTTGGCGAAGCCGCACTGCCAGAGCCGGGCCAGCGCGCTACCGGCGGCGCGGGTGAGGCCGACGAGGGGATCGTGGTCTCCGCCTGGGGATCCGTCACCAGTTCGCCCAATTCGCTCGTGGACGGGCTGGGCATCTGGATAGACGACGGGTCCGGGCCTCTTCGAGTAGTGGCCGCGCCGTCGGCCGTTGGTGGCCTGGCAATCGCGAAGGGGATGCAGGTCCTGGTCGCAGGTCCGCTCGGCCAGCATGCCTCGGGTGCTTCGGCCGGCTATCGGGTAGAGGTCACCGAACCAGGGTCTATCGTCGCCCTGGCGGGTCCTTCGCCTTCGCCCTCGGCCGGCCCTTCTCCGTCCGAACTCTCGCCCACCGAGCCCGAAGTGGACCTGGAGTCGATCGCGATGGCACGAACCCAGCCTGCGGGCACCGACGTTCACCTTGCCGGCGTCGTCACCGCCTCGCCGGGCGTCGCCGGAACGACGGGACTGCTGGCCCTCGAGGACTCGTCCGGCGGGATCTTCGCCCGTCTCGCGGGACAGATCGACGGCCTGGAGCCGGGCCGTTCGCTCGAGCTCGTGGGCGTCCTCGCCGCGCCATATGGCCAGCTCGAGGTCCGCGAGCTGCAATGGCTGTCGCTCGGATCGAGGGATGAGGATCCGGCGCCGATCGACGTCGGCTTATCCGAGATCGGCGAGTCGACCGAGGGCTCGCTGGTAACGATTCGCGGAACCGTCGACTCTGTGACCACGGATTCGGGGAGACTGACTCTGGCCGTGGGTGATGGCAACGTCTCCGTGCGTGTGCTGGCCGACCCATCGACCGGCCTGACGCGCACGGACGTGACACGCGGTGACCTCGTCGAGCTGGCGGGAGTTGTCGGCCAGCGAGCTTCCGCCACAGGACGATTGGACGGATATCGTCTCTGGCTGCGGAGCCGGGCGGATCTGATCGCGGTGCCCGATGGCGCGCGGTCAGGCGACTCATCGCCGGCGCCGTCCGGGACGGCGGTCCGACACGACCTTGCTTCCGCGCTCGGCGTTCGCCTCAGCCTCGTCGACGTACATGCCACGGTCACGGCCCCGGCCGGCCTGTTCGACCTCGGCGGCCCGACCATCACGGTCGATGACGGGACCGCCGCGGTGGCCGTCATCCTGCCGTCCGCCGCCGCCGGCCCCCGTGTCGGTTCGCGCGTCCACGTCACCGGTCGCGTCGGCCGCTGGGAAGGTGGGCCGACGGTAGTCGCCTCGCAGATCCTGCTCGAGGCTGAACTGCAGGCCACGCAGCCGGTCGGGGTCACGGGCGCGCTTGGTCCGAGCCTCGAGTGGCGGCTCGTGCGAGTGTGTGGCCGCATCGACCGACTCACCAGGGCGGGCTCGCGCTGGAGAGTCGATTTGCTCGTCGACGGCCAGCGCGTCGTCGTTCTGGGCGAGCCGGCGGCGGGCATCTCCGCGACCAGCATGACGGCCGGCCGCATGGCGGTCGTCACAGGCGTCGTACGCCGCTCCACGTCAGACTCGTCGGCGTTCCAGTTGCTGCCGCGGTCGCCTCTCGACGTTCGCCTTGGGCCCGCACCGGAGGCGCTATCCGCGCTGAGCGCCGCCGTGGCCGGCTCCCCTGCCGCTGGATCTTCCGGTTCTGCTACGCCTGCCGCCGCGGCACCACGCGTCGACATCGCGGCGCTGGCCGACCACATCGGCGAGAGAGTGACCGTCTCGGGCCTGGTGGCGGACTCGGACGGCGTGCAGGCCACGGTCGACGACGGCACGGGCCACGTCCGCATCGGCGGGTCCCTGGCGACGGAGGAGATCGCCCTGCTGGAGCCCGGAGACGCGATCGAGGTCTGTGGAATGGTGGTGCGGGACAATGCCGGGCTGATGATCGCGGTAGACCCGATGTCGATGGTCACGCTGCCCGGAGACGGAAGCGACGGCGAAGCGGTCATCGAACCGGCGATCGACCTGCGAACCGCGGACTCCCCGGACGTGCGCGGCGTTGCCGGAGCGGCATCGATACACGGCGATTCGAGCATGGGCGCCGCGGCGCCCGGGATTGTCGGGGCGATCGCGCTGATGCTGCTGGCGGCGATGGTCGTGGTCCTGGCGGTGGCCAGACGTGCCGGCTGGTGCACCGAAACGCCAGGGCGGCGCCTCCTCGCGGCAGCCCGGAGCAAGGCGGGGCTGCCTCGCCTCTGGGCGTGGAATCGCAGCCTCAAGCGGCCGACGCTCCGGCTGGCAATGCCCTCTCGACTGTGCGGCAAGGTCCGTCGGCGCAGACGAGAGGGGGTCGACGTGCCCTCGGAGGCGACTCTCGAGGAGGCCTTGAGGCACCGATGAGGTCGCATTCGACTCGCATGTTCGGTTTCGTCGTGCTTGACGCTCAACTTTGGAGCCGTCTATGCTCCGGCTAGGTGCTCAGCTTTGTGCACCATGAATGGGGATTTGGTATTGCCAAACGCGGATCCCGGAGTTGCCCTCAAGCAACCCGGCAGCACGGATCTCGGCATCGGCCGGATCCGACCGCACCAGGCAGTCTCTGTATCATCGCCTTCAGGCGCCCTTGCCTGAATCGGCGCGACCGCTATGTCCGGGGCGTCCGCGTCCCGTTCGATCAATGGGAGGCTACGAACCATGACCGAAGGCTATTGCGTCAAGGACAAGAAGAAGGTCGAGATCAAGAACCCCGTCAAGACCACGATGAAGAACGGCAAGCCCGCGACTCAGGGCACCTGCCCGATCTGCGGCGGCAAGGTTTTCCGGATCGGCGCCTGATCGTCTGCTCTAGATCGTCAGTTGCGACCCCCGCCCTCGGCGGGGGTCGCGGCATTTGCCGGGTGAATCGGCCCGGGCCGCTCCAGGACTCGATTCCTGAGAGGCCACCGGCCCGAACCGCCCGCCCATGGGTGAGGGCGGTCACCTCTTCCCGGGCCGGAGCAGCCAGCCCGAACGGGCCGAGCGGCACCGTGGGCGCCTGAAACCCCTTTGCTAGAATTGACGGGCATCCCATCAAATACGAACCGACGAGGTTTTCCGCTGTCAGCCCGGCCCGTCCTCGCGCTCGACCTCGGCGGCACGCACATTCGCGGTGCCGTCGTCGTTGACGATGGAACCCGAATCGCCCAGGTCAGGAACAGAACACCGGTGGCCGACGGCCCGCCGGCGATCCTGGACGCCTGCGAAGCCGCGCTGCGTGGCGCCCTGGAGCAGACGCCCTCCGAGATCCGGGAGGCTGTCATCGGCATTGGGATCTCCACCCCGGGTCCGGTAGACCCCTGGCGAGGGGTGGTCGTCCAGCCGCCGAACCTGGGCCCGGATTTCCACGACGTGCCGATCGCGGCACATCTCGAGGCGGCCCTGGGCCTCCCGGCCTTGCTGGAGCGCGACACCAACGTCGCCGCCCTGGGCGAGATGGCCTTTGGGGCGGCCCGCGGGTGCCCCGACTTCGTCTATCTGACCGTCTCGACCGGTGTCGGGGGCGCCATCATCTCCAACGGCCGCATCTTCCAGGGACCGGACGGAACCGCGGGCGAGCTGGGCCACACGCCCGTGGCAATGGAAGAGGTTTGCGGCTGCGGCGCCGTGGGCCACCTCGAGGCGTTCCTCGGCGGCGCCGCCATGGCAAAGACCGCTCGCCGGGTACTGGCCGAGGGCAAAAGCCCGTTCCTGACGGCCCTCGCGGCTCAGAAGGGGATCGACGCCATCGAGGCAAGCGACATCGCAGCCGGCGAGGACGCCGGCGACGAGGCCTGCCGCGAAATCATGGAGCGTGGCCGGCGCGCCTTCGCAATCGCATGCGTTGGCTTCGTCGACTCGCTGAACCCAACCCGGATCGTCGTCGGTGGCGCGATCGCGGATGCGCAGGGCGAGCGACTCCTCGGGCCGGCCCGGGCCGAGGTCGCGGCCACCGCCTTTCGGACTCCCCGCAGCCGGGTTCAGATAGTCCCCGCCGAGTTGGGTGCGGACGTCGGCCTGGCAGGGGCTCATTCACTCGTGATCGCGCGTCTCGGCGACCCGGCCTGGCGCGGCGGTCGGGCAACCCCAACCTCCGCGCACTCCGGTTGACCCGAGCGCGGCATCTTTCCCCTGGAGGAAGAACATGACAGTTCGTGTCGGTATCAACGGTTTCGGTCGTATCGGTCGCCAGTCGCTGAAGGCCATCCTCGAGCGTGCTCCCGAGCTCGAGGTCGTCGCCGTCAACGACATCGTCGACGTCCCGACCAACGCGCTCCTCTTCGCTCACGATTCGACCTACGGCAACTTCGCCGGCACCGTTACGCACACCGAAGACTCGATCGTCATCAACGGCAAGGCGGTCAAGGTCCTCCAGGTGAGCGACCCCTCCCAGCTCCCTTGGAAGGATCTGGGCGTGGACATCGTGATCGAGTCGACCGGCCGCTTCACCGAGGCGGAGAAGGCTCGCGCCCATATCGCCGCCGGCGCCAAGAAGGTGCTCATCAGTGCCCCGGCCAAAGGTGAGGACGTAACGATCGTCCTGGGCGTAAACGAGGGCACTTACGATTCGGCCAAGCACGTGATCATCAGCAACGCCAGCTGCACGACCAACTGCCTGGCGCCGGTCGCCAAGGTCCTGAACGATACGTTCGGTGTCGAAAAGGGCCTGATGAACACGATCCACAGCTACACCAACGACCAGCGCATTCTGGACGTCGCCCACAAGGATCCGCGCCGCGCCCGCTCGGCCGGCCTGAACCTGATCCCGACGACGACCGGCGCCGCTCGAGCCCTGGCGCTCGTCATTCCCGAGCTGAAGGGCAAGGTGGACGGCTTCAGCCTTCGCGTTCCGACCCCGACCGTGAGCATCGTCGACTTCGCCGTCGAGCTGCGAGACGAGACGTCCGCGGCTTCGATCAACGACGCCTTCCGGAAGGCGGCCGCTGGCCCGATGAAGGGCATCCTCGGCGTCTCCGACGAGCCGCTCGTCTCGGTCGACTTCCGCGGGGACGCCCGCTCGTCCATCGTCGACTCCGCTCTCACGATGGTCGTCGGCGGCAGTGGCAAGTTCGTCAAGGTTCTGGCCTGGTACGACAACGAGTGGGGCTACAGCTGCCGCGTCGCCGACCTGACCAAGTTCATCGCCGAGCGTCTCTAGCACCCAGCCGGGTATCAGGCAGCCGCGGAAAGGCCGGGCTGGGCCTTTCCGCCTAGGCGACCGGCCTCCCGGCCGGTCGCCCGAGGTCACGATGAACAAGCTCACCATCAGGGACCTGGACGCGTCGGGGAAGCGCGTCTTCGTCCGGGTCGATTTCAACGTTCCTCTCGAGGACGGCAAGATCACCGACGACAGCCGCATTCAGGCCGCCCTGCCGACCATCAAGGCGCTGCTCGCACAGGGCGCCGTCGTGATACTGGCCAGCCACCTGGGCCGGCCGGACGGCAAGGTCCTGGACAGCATGCGCCTGCGCCCCGTCGCCGAGCGCTTGTCTCAACTCCTCAAGATGCCCGTTCCCGTCACGGGCGATGCTCTCGGCGCCGGTACCGAGGACGCGATCAGGCGCCTCAAGCCCGGCGAGCTGATCCTCCTGGAGAACGTGCGGTTCCACGCTGAGGAAGAGAAGAACGACCCGGAGTTCGCAAAGGCGCTGGCCAGCTACGCCGACGTCTATGTCAACGACGCCTTCGGCACCGCTCACCGGGCCCACGCCAGCACGGAAGGGATCGCCCGGCTGTTGCCGGCTTATGCCGGCCTGCTCATGGAGAAGGAGATCGAGTTCCTCAGCAAGCTGATGGAGAACCCGGAGCGACCCTTCGCGGCCATCATCGGCGGGGCCAAGGTCTCGGGCAAGATCAAGGTACTGCGCAACCTCGTCGACAAGGTCGACGTGCTCGTCATCGGCGGCGGGATGGCCAACACCTTCCTCCTCGCCCAGGGCAAACCGGTCGGCAAGAGCCTCGCGGAGCCCGACCGAATTGAAGACGCCAAGGCGATCATGGCGTCCGCGGAACGCCACGGAACCCAGATCGTCCTCCCGACCGACGTGGTCGTGGCCAAGGAAGTCACGCGCGGCAGCGAGTACAAAACCCTGCCCGCCGATAAGGTCCCGGCGTCCTGGAACATCGTCGATATCGGCAAGGCCAGTCTGGACGCAATGCGCAAGGCGCTCGAGCCTGCCCGCACCGTCTTCTGGAACGGACCCCTCGGGGTCTTCGAGATTCCCACCTTCGCGATTGGGACTAAGGAAATCGCCCGCTTCCTGGCCGGACGAGCTCAGGCGGGCGCCACGGTCGTCGTCGGTGGCGGCGACTCCGTGGCTGCCGTCGAGCAGCAGGGCCTGGCAGACAAGATGACCCATATCTCCACGGGCGGCGGGGCGTCGCTCGAGTTCTTGGAGGGCAAGGAGCTGCCCGGCGTTGCCGTGCTGCAGGATCGGGCACCGGCGTCAGCCGGTGCGGCAGGGAGTAATTCATGACGACAATCGACCTTATCGAAGCCCGGCAGATCCTCGACTCGCGCGGCAATCCGACTGTTGAGGTCGACGTCGTCCTGGTCGACGGTTCGGTCGGGCGCGCGGCGGTCCCGTCGGGTGCCTCAACGGGCGTAAACGAGGCCGTCGAGCTTCGCGACGGCGACAAGACCAAGTTCGGCGGCAAGGGCGTTCTCAAGGCCGTGGCCAACGTCCGCGAGATCATCGCCCCCGAGCTGCTCGGCACCGACGCGGCCGACCAGGCCGGATTGGACGCCGCGCTGATCGCCCTGGACGGAACTCCGAACAAGGGCAAGCTCGGCGCCAACGCGATCCTCGGCGTCTCTCTCGCCGCCGCGCACGCGGTTGCGGCCAGCTACGAGATGCCGCTCTACCGCTACCTCGGCGGCGTGGGCGCGCGGATCGTGCCCGTCCCGTTCTTCAACATCCTCAACGGCGGCAAGCACGCGGTGAACTCCACGGACTTCCAGGAGTTCATGGTTGCGCCGGTCGGCGTTCCTACCTTCGCCGAAGCCTTCCGGGCTGGGGCCGAGGTCTTCCACGCCCTCAAGTCGATCCTGAGCACCGAGGGTTTCTCGGTCGGTCAGGGCGACGAGGGCGGCTTCGCTCCGTCTCTCCCATCGAACGAAGCCGCGGTCGAGGTCATCCTGCGAGCCATCGAGAAGGCTGGCTACAAGCCGGGCGACGAAGTCGCGATCGCGCTGGATCCCGCGACGAGCTCGATCCTTGTCGAAGGCACCGGTGTCGGCAACGTGACCGGCCAGTACCGCCTCGAGCGCGAGGGTCGCACCCTCGACTCCGGCCAGCTCATCGACCTGTGGGAGAAGTGGATCGCCAAGTACCCGATCATCTCCCTGGAGGACGGCCTGGCCGAGGAAGACTGGGCCGGCTGGGCCGAGCAGACGAAGCGGCTCGGCTCGAAGGTCCAACTGGTCGGCGATGACATCTTCGTGACCAACCCCGAGTTCATCGCCCGGGGTATCAGGGAGCAGTCCGCCAACTCGGTCCTGATCAAGCTCAACCAGATCGGCACCATCACCGAGACGATCGACGCGATCGCGATGGCGCGACGTGCCGGCTGGACTGCCATGGTCAGCCACCGCTCCGGAGAAACCGAGGACACGACCATCGCCGACTTCGTCGTGGCGATGGGCACGGCCCAGATCAAGACGGGCGCGCCGTCACGGTCCGAGCGGGTGGCCAAGTACAACCGGCTGCTCCGCATCGAGGAAGAGCTGGGTTCGGCCTCTCTGTATCTGGGCCGCAAGGCCCTGGCGGGCGCAAAGCCGTAGCAACCCGCGCAAACACGAAGAGCCGGTCCACTGGCCGGCTCTTTCGATTCGTGGCAGGTTCTCCGGGGAGTTCACGCAGTTCCGTTGATCAGCCGTACGGAGGTCGGCATGCTCCCCGCCTCTGGAGCGCGCTCCCGCGCGCTGTGTCGGCGGGCGATCCTGCCAACGCTCCTTCCGGCTTCTAGCTCGCTCCCCGCGGGGCCCCTTCAGCACCGCCCTTGTCGCACTTCCAGGAGCAGCCGCACTACTCGACCGAGACGCCCGTCTCGTTGGCGCCGCCGGCCTTCTCGAGCAGCGACGCCGCCGTCATCTGCGTCCGGTTGACCAGGACCAGCCCGAAATGGCTGATGACCCGCCGGTCTGCCAGCGATCGCGCCGTCACATCCACCATCGGGACGAACCTCGGATCCGGAGAATCCACGAACGTCTCGACATCCGTTTCCGAGAAGAGGTGGATCGTGCCCGTCAGCGTGTGCCCCGGCGTGAAGATGACCAGCTCGCGCCGGACACGCTCCATGAGCGGTCGGTCCATCTCGCCCAGCTGGCTGCCCGTCGGTGCCGTGGAAACGTCCTCCGGGGTCTGGCCGATGAAGGTGATCTCGTCCTGGTTGACCATCAACTCCGGCACGATGAGGTTCGTCGGCTCGCCGTTGCGACGAAGCAGCCGGGCGTCGGTCAACTTGACGAACCCGCTCGTGTGGTTAACCAGGTCCGAGAGTCGGCTGAAGCGGAGAAGGGAGATCGCTCCCGAGACTCGAAGGTGCGGGCCAACGAGTTCGATCGTCTCCAGCTTTGGCGGACCGGCCTCGAGTGGCTGTCCCAGAGGGTCGAAACCTTGCGGGGACTCACCCCAAGCCTGCATGGCGTCCTCCCCTGGTTGTGGTAGTGGGTGTCCGGCCTGTTCGCTGCGGAGATATTGAGCCTCCGGAGGCCCGGCGTCGAGCCCCGCGTCAGGCCAGACGGACGGCCGGCAGTTCGACCCAGAGCCGCGCCCCGCCTTCGACCCGGTTCTCTGCCCCGACCCGCGCGCCGTGGGCTTCGGCCAGGGCCCGGACTATCGAGAGCCCAAGCCCGCTCGTGCCGGTGCCGCGGCTGCGCGACGGGTCGGCCTGGAAGAAGCGCTCGAAGATGCGCGCGAGCGCGTCCTCGGGGATGCCCGGGCCCGTGTCCTCGACGGCCAACCGCACCACCGGTCTCGGAGATCCCGTCCTGACGGCTGTCATGGACGCCGACCCTACCAATCGCACCGCGCCGCCCGCCGGCGTGTGTCGCAGGGCGTTGTCGACCAGGGCGCCCAGCATCTGTCGCAACCGATCCGGGTCCGCCTCGACGACGATCCCGTGGGGCGCCTGGACCGACAACCCGATCTGATCGGCTGCGGCCCGGGCTTCGAAGCCGGCCGCGACCGAATTGAGCACTTGCCTCAAGTCCTGTGGCCGCTTGTTCAACGGCAGGTTCCCGCCCTCGGCCAGGCTTATCGTGCGCAGGTCGTCGACGATTCTCGCCAGAACGCGCGACTGATCGCGGATCGTCTCGATGTGGCGCCGCTCGGGCGTGTAGACGCCGTCGAGAATGGCGCTGGAAGTGGCGTCGATCACCGCCAGCGGCGTCTTGAGTTCGTGGGCTGCATCCTGCAGAAAGTTCCGGCGCGTCTCTTCCGCGAGCTGGAGCTGGCCGGCCATGGAATCGAACGTTCTGCCCAGCTGGCCGAACTCATCGCTGCGCTCGGCCAGGCCGGATCGTCCCCCCAGATTGCCGTGGGCCACGGCGACGGCGGCTTCCTCCAGACGAGTGAGTGGGCGGACCAGGCGGCCGGCTGCCAGCAACCCCAAGAGGGAGGCCGCGATTGCCGCGCCGGCCGCGGCCAGCAGCAGGCGCAAGATCGTCGTCTCCTGGGCCTGCCCGGTGGGTGTTAAGCCAGTCGAACTCGGCACGACGGCGGACAGGGTGGCGGTGGCGCCCGCGTCGGCGGAATCCTCTCCGGGCTCCACGGTGGCCTGCGCCGTGGCCGACACCGCCGGCCCGTCGTTATCCAGGTCCACGTCCGAGAATCCCTGGCTGACGATGGGCGGCGTGGCGAGGGCGATGACCGCCGCCGTGGCCAGAGCCACCAGCGCGAAACCAAGGGCTATCCGCCAGCGCAGGCTCATCTCCCCTCCCGGTGCTAGGCCGCGTCCGGCGGTCGGGCGGCTCGGTAACCGACGCCTCGAACCGTTTCTACGTACGGGCCCCCGTCCGGTCGGACGCCCAGCTTGGCCCGCAGGTTCTTCACGTGGCTGTCGATCGTCCGGTCGTAGATGTCGAACGACTCGCCGAAGACCCGTTGCCCGATGTGCTCGCGAGTCCACACGCGACCCGGCTGTTCCGCCAGGGCGGCCAGCACGTCCAGCTCGGTTCGGGTGAGCGGCAGGCTGGCGCCGGCCCGCGTCACGTCTCGAGTCTCCAGATCGATCTTCAGATCGAAGAACGCCGCCGACGGTATGGCGGGGGGTCCCTCCGATCCGGGAGCAGGCGGCACCGTTGTCGTCCTTCCGAAGCGCCGAAGGATGGCCCCGACGCGAGCCACGACCTCGCGCGGCTCGAACGGCTTGACGACGTAGTCGTCGGCTCCGAGCTCCAGTCCGGCGACCCGGTCGATTACGTCGTCGCGAGCCGTCAGCATGAGAACCCCGACGCTCGAACCTTCGCTTCGCAGGACGCGCAGGACGTCGAACCCCGATCTGCCCGGGAGCATGACATCGAGGATCAGTAGATCGAGGCCGGCACTCCGGCCGTGCTCCAGCGCCGTCTCGCCGTCGGATGCCTCGAGGACGTCGTAACCCTCACGCTCCAGATAGGCGCGGATTACCTCGCGTATATGCGGCTCGTCATCCGCGACGAGGATTCGCGACGTCATGGCCGCAACGATAGTGGAGTCGGCCCAAGGACGGAACCACGATGTGGGCGGGAGTGGCTGCGGGTCCGTCTCCGAAGCGCTCACCGAGAAGGCGTCAAGCTGCTGCTGTGGGGCGATAGCCCTCGATTGCCGCTCGGGCCGCGTCCGGATTGACGTACCAGGTCGCGTCTACTCGGGCGAAGACGGCCCACTCGCTGGGTAGCTGGGCTTCCGGAAAGATCGCCTGATTCGGGCAGGCTTGCTCGCAAGATCCGCAATCGATGCAGTCGGAGGGATCGATGTAGAACTTGCGGTCGATCGCCGGGTCTGCGGAGATGCAGTCCACCGGGCACACCGCCACGCACGACTGGTCGTTGTTGTCGATACAGGGTTCCGCGATCACGTAAGCCATGTGAAACCTCCTGGGTGCTGTGCATCGAGCCGGGCGGTCGATCATTCGCCGATCGGCTCGGCAGTGGCGCGATCGGACGCAGCCGAGGGCGCGTAATAGAGACCGGTGCCGGGGCGGTCGAGCGGGCCTCGAGGTCCGGTGGGAACCTCGAGGGTGCCGGCCCGCTCGACTCGGGAGGGATGTGCTCCAGTGGCCACGCTGACGACGATGCGGTAGGTGAGGAGGAAGATCGTCGCCGTCACTGGGATCAAGTAGGCCCAGAAGGCCCACGGACTGGCACTGTCCGAACCCGAGGCGAAGCCGTGAGCGGACGCGCCGATGAAGGCGAGGAACGTTACGTAATGGAGGATGCGCCATGCGCGCTGGCCGATCTGGCGGCGGACGTAGAAGCTGGCGGTCACGATCGCCGTCGCGTAGAAGGTCAGCTGCCCGATCCCGACCCAGATCGGGGAGTAGGGCGAGGCGAACGGAACCAGGATGGCGCGAGGAGTGAAGTCGAAGCTCTGATCGGCCACCAGCAGCGCCCCATGCAGCGCGGCGAACAGCAGCGCCACTATGGCCAGGTCCTTGTGCAGGGCGAAGCTCACCGGGCGGTGGGCGATGGCGTCGAGGATCTTGGTTGAGAGCAGCAGGCCGTACAGCACGGACGCAGCCAGCACTCCGTACGCGAGGAAGCCCATGGCGCGCACCGCGTACCAGTCGAGCAACCCGGGTTGAAGCGCAGCCACCGCCCCGATACGGCGCAAAGCCGTGGGCGCGGTGGCTCCCACGACGACGCCGACGACCAGCGACAGCACCACCCAGCTCAGGATCCGGACCGGCTTTGGCAAGCCTCGGAAGATCGGGACGGGTCGGGCCGGGAGCCGAGAAAGCGGCCTGGATCCGGGCGGGGCCGGCCTGGCTTCGGGCAGAAGCGGCCGGGTCGTCGGGAACGTCACGATCTCGTGGGCGGCTCCGGGGTCTCTGTCGGCGAACATCCAGATCTCCTCAGCCGGCCATCAACTGCAGGGTCGAAGGCAGCGCCAGGACCTCACCCCGGCCCGTCAGGAGCAGCGCGCCGCGAACTCGGGCCCGATCCAGGAGCGCGAAGCCTTCGACGGTCCCGGCGATGACTGCGGCCTTCGCCAGGGCCTCGGCCCGAAGAGAAGACCCGGCCACGACCGTGGCCTGGACGACGTCGGTCTCGGCCGGGGAGCCGGTCCTCGGGTCGATCAGGTGGTGGCGCACCTGGCCGTCAACTTCCCAGCGATGGATCGAGACACCGGACGTCGCCACTCCCCAGCGCTCCGGGGAACCGCCGGCGGGCGTCCCCAGGCGCAGGACGGCCAGGTCCGCGTCCGGGGTCCTGGGATCCTCGATGGCCACCTCCCAATACCTCCCGGGAGCGCAACGAATGGCCAGGTCGCCGTCGGCGTCTATCACGGCGCTGCGCCAGTCCGTCAGCATCTCCAGGGCGCGGTCGGCGATCCAGCCCTTGCCGACGCCGCCCAGATCGAACCGGAGGCCGGGCGGCCGGCGGACGACGGCGGAGCCGCGGCGACCGCGCGAGATCAGCCACTCCCCCTCGCGCGAGGCCAACGCTCGCGAGGCGGTCGAGCGCGATGCGGGGTTGGCCCCATCGGATCCGCCCTCCGCCGCGAGACGGGCGTCGAGCAACGTGATATCCGCCAGCCCCTCGCTCGTCTCGCAGGCGGATTGGCCGGCCCGTAGCGCGGCGGCGAGCGTTGGCCCGATCGAGACCTCGGGCTTCGGGTCCGCGTTCAGCATGGAGAGGTCGGACTCGTCCGTGTATCGGGTCAGCTTCGCTGCCCAGCGGTCGATGCGCGCGACCACCTGCCGGCTGGACCGCTCGGCATCGACGGGCCTCCCGTCTGCATCGAGGTGGACCACGAGCCGTCCACCCATCGATCTCGCGAAGAGGCTGACTGGCACGATCGGCTCGGGCTGCGGGCCGGGCCGCAGGTAGCCGTCCGGCCTGGCCTGCACTGCGCCGATCATGGGACGACCTTGCCCGATTGCGTCGTCTTCACGATTATCGGCGTCGGCTTGGGCGGTGGCGGCGGCGCAGGCGTCGCCTGGACGGGCGCCGGAGCTGGCGTGGCCTGCTGTGCCGGCGGGTTCTGTGCCGGCGGGTTCTGTGCCGGCGGGTTCTTCACGGTTTGCTTCTGGCCCGGTGGCGGGACGTTCACAACCACGGTCCCGGGTGTCGGCGTGGGTGCCGGTATCACGGACGCGCCCGGAGGCGCGGTCTGGCCCGGCAGGAGCTGGACGTAGCGGACGGGACGGTCGGACCCGAGCGGCGTGCCCGTGGGCGTGTCAGCGGGCGAAGCGGTATCGGTCGCTTGCTGGAGCACTACGACCGATGTCTGGGTCACCGTGCGTGGCGGTAGGACGATCGCCGTTGCCAGGGCGGAGAGAGCGGCCAGCCCTCCGGCGCCGAGGGCCAGCCTCATCGGTCGGGCATCCGGCTTGGCCTTGGGAGCGTGGCCCGCGGCCGGGACCCTGGTGACGGGAGGGTGCGCTTCCATCAGTCGTCCCCACCGCCGTTGTCGTCGCCATGGCCGGGTGGAGCCGTGACGACGATGTGGATCACGGGCGGGGTCGCCTGTGGCTCGGTCGGCTGCGGGGGCGCAGGCGGCGTGGCTTGTGCCGGCTGGGGTTGGGAGACGACGACGGCCGGGGCCACGTTTGTCCTCTTGACGGGGGCCGGCGTCGGCAGCGGTTCGACGTAGATGATCTGCGGCTCGAGTGTGGTCTCGGCCGTGGGAGTTACGGACGGGGTCTCCGATGCGGTCGCCTGTTGGTCAGTCGCCTGGGCGGCCTCTGCCTGGGCGCTCGTGAAGCCCTGGACGACGAATGCGCCGGCCATGAGAAGAAGGGCGACGACTCCCGCGATCGTCAGACCGACGCGATGGATCGTGCTCATCGGTAACCTCCTGGTGCAGACCGAGCCCGAGTTCTTTGGGATCCCCGACCGCATTGCCTCGTTACAGGTCTGACCTCCGGCCGTTCGGTCTGGTGAGAGTCTGGGCAGCCGTGGCGGACTGTCGGTGGAGCGTGTATGGAGGCTGCGTGGAGGTTCGGTGCAGCGGCGAGCACCGCCGGTCCGAACGTGAAGATCGGCTTAGGAAGTGCTTGATGGACGCGAACTTCGCACGGCCGGCTTCGAAGCGCACTCCGTAGCTCGGAGCTGCGGCTCGACTGCTACGCGCGCGCGACGAACTCCGCTACGAACCTCGGCACGGGCGGATCTCCGGGCTCCACCAGCTCCTCCAGCGAGGCCAGATTCAGGCGCGGCCCGCCGAAGGCGTCAAGCTCCGCACGGGTCAGCGGCCACGGCATGGCCCCGACGGGGTCGTTCTGGCTACGACTCCGGGCAACCACGAGCAGCCTTCCGCCCGGAGCGACGAGGTGTCCGATCGAAATGGCGCACGCCGTGCGAGCCTCGCCTGAGAGAACCTGGATCGTGTAGGCCTCGAATGTGAAGTCGAAGGCAGCCACCCAATCGGCCGGTGGCGTGAGCGCGTCGGCGACCAGGTAGTGGGCGCGCGAGTCCGGGAAGCGGTTCCGGCACCGAGCCACGGCCGAAGGCGCGATGTCGAAGGCCGTGACGTCCAGCCCGCGGTCGGCGAGGAACTCGGCATCGTCACCGTAGCCGCAGCCGACGACAAGGGCGCGGCCACGCGGCGGCGTGGATTGCCGGTCGAGCCACGCGACGAGGTAGGGATTCGGGGCGAGGTCCACCCAGGAGATGGCGAAGCCGTCGCGCTCCGATTCCGCGTACAGCTGCTCGAACCAGCCGGTTGGGTCTCCCTGGGCTATCGCGTTCCTGGCTAGCTCTCGGGCTCGGGCCCTGGGGTCGGACACGTCGGCCTCCGAATCACGAGGGCCAGGTCAAACGACCTGGCCCCGCATTGGCTCTGAATCGAAAGGGTCCGGCTCAGGACTTCTTTGGTGCGGGAGACTTGGCCGGGGCCTTGGCCGCAGCCTTGGGGGCGGGCTTCTCGGCCGCCTTCGCGGCGGTCTTCGCGGTCGTTTTGGCCGGGGCCTTCGCGGCGCTCTTCGCGGCCGCCTTCGCGATCGGCTTCTCGGCGGTCTTGGCCGCAGCCTTGGGGGCGGGCTTCGCGGCCGCCTTGGCCGCGGCCCTGGTGGTTGCCTTGGCCGGAGCTTTGGCGCCGGTTGTGGCGGCAGCCTTCACCGGAGCCGCAACGGCTGCCGGCGAGGACGCGGCCTCCGCGCGAGCCGTCTTCGAGAGAGCGGCCTTGGCCTTGCCCGCCGCCGTCTGCGGACCCTTGGCTTTGGTGGCCTTGGCAGTGGCAATGCGCGTCCGAGCGGCCTTCACGGCCGCGGCCGTGCCGGTCGTCTTCGTGGCGCGACCCGTCGTCTGGACGGCCACGCCGCCGGCCAGCGCGTTGAGCTTCAGGACGAGGCGCGACTTGCGGCGAGCGGCGTTGTTCGGGTGAATAGCTCCGACCTTCGCGGCCTTGTCGAGGGCGCTCATGGCGTCCGCGAGGGCCGCGGCGGTCTCGACCTCGTTCCCGCCGCCGGCGACATTCACCGCATTGGCGACGTACGTCTTCGCCGCGCTCCTGCGCGGTTGATTGATGGCCCGCCGGCGCTGTGCCTGGCGGACCCGCTTGATCGCTGACGGCGTGCGGGCGCCGGTCCAGCCTCGGGGCGTCTTGGCCAAGTTCGAAGACCTCTATGCTGCATATGGAGGGCGGCAGGCAGCCGAAACTGGGCGGACTGACGCGACGGTTGATGGTAGCAGAGTCGTGCATCCAAGCGCAGGAGGCGACGTTGCAATTCATCGCGCCATCCGTTATCGGGCTGCGACATGAGGACTGAGCTGCTCGCGCGGTTGGTCGGACGGTTCGGGCCGGGGTCCGGTCGCGCCCTGGCGCGCCCGAGCCTCGCGGCCTTGATTGCTGTCGGGCTGCTCGTGGTCTTCGGATTGCAGCCGTGGGAGAGCGGCCACGTCCGATACGACACTCTCCGCATGGGGATCACCGACGAGCGCGCCAACCAGAGCGACTTCTTCCAGTTCTGGGCGGTCGGGGCTGCGACCCTCCACGAGACGGACATCTACTCGCCCGCCGCTCGCGCAGCCCTGGGGCAGAGCTTCCAGGCCGCAGCCGCCTCCCCGTCCGCCTCGGCGCGCCAGAAGACGGACGCCTCGCGGTTCCCGGTCGCGCAGGACCTCGGGTCGCCCCTGCTCTACGCCCTGTTCGGCTACCTCCAGTCCGGAGACTTCGAGCTGGATTCGACCGTCTTCGAGGCGGTCAGCCTCGCCTGCGTCATCGGGGCCCTGTTCTGGCTCTGCCGTCGCCTCAGGTACGGCCCTGCGCTCAGCCTTTTGGCGGTCGCGGCGATCGTCGGGACCTCGGAGCCGCTGGTCATGGATCTCGGCTGGGGGAACGTGAACTCCATCCAGGTCGCGATGCTCGTGGGCTACCTCGCGCTTCGCTGGGGCGCGGTGACGCCGCGCCGGTCGATTGCCGCGGGGGCGCTCCTCGGGTTTGCCATTCTCACGAAACCGAACCTGGCCCTGATCGTGCCGCTCCTCGGGGTCGAGCTCCTGCTCGCCCGCCGGTACCGGGACATGTCGCTGCAGGTGGCCGGGCTCGCGGCCGGCGCCCTTGTCGGCGTGCTTATCTCGGCCGTGCGATTCGGCTCCGTCGAGCCGTGGTTCGGCTGGATCGATGCTCTCCGCACCCTGACTCCGAACTACATCTGGCGCGAGAACAGCGTCCCGGCAATCATCCTCTCGCTCACAGGCGGCGGCGACTCCGGTGCGGCCACGTTGTTGAGCGCCGTCATGATGGCATCACTTTCGGTTCTCGCAGCCGTCGTGCTCGCCCGAGCCTACCGAGGGCCGACGCATCGCCTCGATAACGGCGACCCTGATCCAGATTCAGGCACCTGGGCCGAGGAAGATCGCTGGCGCAGGGAAGTGCTGGTGATGGGACTCGCGGTCGCGATCACCCTCCTGGGCGCGCCCTTCGCGTGGAACCACTACTTCCTGCTGCTGACGCCACTGCTGGTCTATCTGCTCCGCCCGACGCAGGCCGGCGATCTCCTGGGCGGTCCGATCCGTGGCCGCCACATCGCTGCCATAGCCGCGTTCGTCCTCTTCTCTGCCGAGCCAGCCAAGATCCTGGCAGCCCCGGGCGATACCGTTCCCTACTTCGTGTGCCTCGCGATTGGGACGGTCATCCTGCTCGCGGCCGCCCTCTGGGAGCTTGCCCGGCCGGCGCCGAGAGCTCTCCGGTATGGCACCCGATGGATCGCTCGAAGCCGCGGGTCGTCGTGAACATCTTGGCACCGGGGCCCCGAACCGCGCGCAGCGCCCCTCGTCGCGTTCCTGGCGCATAATCGCCCTTCGGCAGATGTCCGCCGCACCGCTCATTGGAGGCTCTCCGAATGAACATCGTCGACGTCGAAGGGATCGGTCCGGTCTACGGCGAGAAGCTCGAGGCGGTCGGGGTCAAGACGACCGACGATCTGCTGGAGCGAGGAGCCACCCAGAAGGGCCGCGAGGAGTTGGAGGCGGCGACCGACATCGGCCGCGTCCTGATTCTCAAGTGGGTCAACCGCGTGGATCTCTATCGCATCGACGGCGTCGGGTCCGAGTACTCCGACCTGCTCGAGGTCGCCGGAGTCGACACGGTCCCGGAGCTGGCCTATCGCAACGCCGAGAACCTGACCCAGACAATGGCCGAGGCCAACGCCGCCCGCAACCTGGTCCGCCACCTCCCCACGCTGGAGACGGTCGCGGCTTGGATCGAGCAGGCCAAGAAGCTCCCGAGGGTCGTCGAGTACTGATCGCTACGGCCGCGGCTTGAGATCGCCCGACGGCTAGGGTCTGTGATTCCGAGTGCGCCTTGGGGTGATGGCGCCCGGGGAGGGGAGCGGCTTTACGCTTTCCTCACCCTCGGGGTCGATCGCGTCGCCCGGCTCCGCGGGCATGTGCCACTCATCGCCGAGACCAGGCTCGCCGGGCCCCACGTTAAGGTTGCCCATCGGGATCAGGTATCCGCCGTTGCCTGCGACGCCGCTCGGACTGAAGAACAGGCCGAGCTTCTTATCGGCCGCCGGCTTCCTGTCGCTCATCGAAGCCCGCTTTCCGTCCCGCCATGTCGGAACCGCTCGCCAGTGTACGGCGCTCCCGACTCTGACTGTCACAGTCAAAAGGGCAGTTCGACCGGCTACACTCCAACCCCGTGACCATCCCGCAAGACCGTCTGCGCAACTTCTCGATCATCGCCCACATCGACCACGGCAAGACCACGCTCTCGGATCGCTTGCTGGAGCTGACGCACACCATCGACGCGCGCCAGATGACGAGTCAGGTGCTCGACTCGATGGACCTGGAGCGCGAGCACGGGATCACGATCAAGGCCCGGGCGGTAAGGCTCGAGTACACCGCGTCCGACGGCCTGATCTACGGCCTCAACCTGATCGACACCCCCGGCCACGTCGACTTCAGCTACGAAGTCAGCCGCTCCCTGCAGGCCTGCGACGGGGCCATCCTGGTCATCGACGCGACGCAGGGGATCGAGGCTCAGACGCTGGCCAACGTCCACCTGGCCCTGGCCCAGAACCTGACGATCATTCCCGTCCTCAACAAGATCGATCTGCCGTCGGCCCAGGTCGATGTCGTGATCGAGGAGCTGGAGAACGTCCTGGCCATGCCGCGCGAGGAAGTCCTTCTCGCGTCGGCCAAGGACGGAACCGGCGTCCCGGAGATCCTCGAGGCGATCGTCCAGCGCGTTCCGGCCCCGCGGGGCGATCCGGAAGCGCCGCTCAGAGCCCTCATCTTCGACTCCCACTACGACTCGTACAAGGGCGTCGTCTGCTACATCCGACTCGCCCAGGGGACCCTGCGCCAGCACGACATCATCCGGCTGATGGGCTCGGGAGCGGAGGCCGAGCTGGTGGAACTCGGTTTCTTCCGGCCCCAGCTGGTACCCGTCCCAGAGCTGACCGCCGGCGAGGTGGGCTACGTGGCCACGGGTCTCAAGAGCGTCCGCGAGGCCCAGGTCGGGGACACGGTCACGACCGTGGCGGCTCCCGCCCCTGAACCACTTCCCGGCTACCAGCCGGCCAAGAGCCTCGTGTTCGCCGGCATCTACCCGATCCTCGGCTCGGACTACCCGCTCCTGCGCGACGCCATGGAGAAGCTCCACCTCAACGACGCGAGCTTCAGCTTCGAGCCCGAGAGTTCCGTCGCCCTTGGCTTCGGCTTCAGATGCGGCTTCCTGGGCCTGTTGCACATGGAGATAGTCCAGGAGCGGCTGGAGCGCGAGTTCGGCCAGGAGCTGATCGCCTCGGCGCCTTCGGTCGAGTACCAGGTCGTCCTGATGCACGGTCAGGGGACGGTGTCGGTCGATAACCCGTCCAAGATGCCCAACGCCGGCGATATTGAGGAAATCCTCGAGCCCTGGGTGAAGCTCGGCATTGTCACCCCGACCACCTACATCGGCACGCTCATGGAGCTGGCCAAGAACCGCCGCGGCACGTTCCTGGCGATGGAATACCTGGACCCGCAGCGTGTCCTGATCAACTTCGAGCTGCCCCTGGGTGAGGTCATCGTGGACTTCTACGATCAGCTCAAGACGCGAACGCAGGGCTACGCTTCGATGGACTTCGAGGAGATCGGCTATCGGGCGGCCAGCCTGGTCAAGGTCGACGTGTTGGTTGCCGGCGAACCCGTCGACGCTTTGTCGGTGATCGTCCACAGGGACCGGGCTCAGGCCATAGGTCGCGAGCTGGTCCACCGCCTGAGGGGTCTCATCCCGCGCCAGATGTTCGAAATCGCCGTCCAGGCCGCGATCGGCTCCACCGTCATCGCCCGAGAGTCGGTCGCGGCGATGAGGAAGAACGTCCTGGCGAAGTGCTACGGCGGCGACATTACCCGCAAGCGCAAACTCCTCGAGAAGCAGAAGGAAGGCAAACAGCGCATGAAGCGGGTGGGATCCGTCGAAATACCGCAGGAAGCCTTCCTGGCGGTTCTACGAATGGATGACGTATGAGCGAGGAGTCGACCCGGGTTCTTATCGCCTCCGGCTTCTTCATGCTGCTGGTGCTCCTTCGTCTCGAGTCTGAGCGCTTCGGAGCGGCGGAGTACGACGAACCCGGAAAGCGAGGTGCCTGGACCAGGCTGTCCTGGTATGCCATCGGTCTGGCGCTGCTGGCGGCGATCTACCTCGTGCACCCGCAGCCGCACGACGTGCTGCTCCTCCTCGTGGGCCATCGATCGGCAGCCCTCACGTACGGCGTGGCTATGGCCGTGCTGGGAACGCTCCTGGTCGCCGCCTTCGCGTGGTTCTGGTATGGCGAGCTGCGATTTCCGGCGGCCCGCGCCTATCCGGGTGCGGCATTCAACGCCATCGGGACGGCGGTCATCGACGAGGCGACCTTTCGTGGAGCGCTCCTGGGAACGCTGGTCTGGATCGGCTTGCCGCCGGGAGGCTCCATCCTCGTGGCGGCGCTCGCCTACGCTCTGGCCACCCGGCTGGCGGCTCCTGGACGGAACCGCTTCATGTTGCTGCTGGCCCTGACTCTGGGCGTGCTGGGAGGCTGGGTGACCCTCGCGACCGGTGGCATCGGAGCGGCGATCCTCGGTCACGCCGGGACCTCGTTCGCCCTCTTCGTCTGCACGGGGCACGCCGGCCAGGTGGCGGTCGCAGGTCTCGAGGCAGAAGAGGTGGAGCGGCGGCAGCGCCCGCCGGAGGGCTGGCAGTACGTGTGGCGGCCGGCGGCCGCCGGTCGCGGCGCCGGGCCGCGCAGCCTCGAGACTCCGGGGCGATCCGGGTACGGCCAACGGCGGGTCCCGGCCGCGGCCCGAGGTCGCGGCGCGGTCTCTTCGGCCTCCGGACTGGCCGCCTGGATTCGCACGGCGCTCGGCGGCGTGGATGGCCTGACGGATGGCCTGACGGGTGGCCTGACGCGTGGCGGCACCGATGGCCGGCCTGATGGCGGCGCGGATCGCCAGGCGCCGCGTGGAGCCGGGGATGGCCAGGCGCCGGGACGCACCGCGGCGAGCCAGACGCCGGAGCCACGCGCTGGAGATCGCAAGACGCAGGGGCGTGGCGGCGGCTAGTCCGGCCGGCGCCGAGTCGGATCGCTCGGGTACCCTCTGTCCGTGAGCCAGCCACAGCCACCCGTCGCCCTGTACGTCCACCTGCCGTTCTGCGTGGCACGCTGCCCCTATTGCGACTTCGTGGTCTATGCCGGGGCCGATGCCCGCGGCCCCAGGTCGCGCACCGGCCGCGTGTACGAGGCCGTTGGTCGGGAGCTCGAGCTCCGGGCCGAGCTTCTGGACGCTGCGTTCGGAGCCCCGGAAACGGGCGATCGCCCTCCTCTCGGTAGCGTCTACTTCGGCGGCGGCACGCCCTCGCTCGTCCCAGTGGAGTGGCTCGAGCGGTTGCTCGCGATCGTACGAGCTCGCTTCGGGCTGGCGCCCGAAGCGGAGATCACGCTGGAGGCGAACCCGGGTCCTGACGAGCGGGGCGAACTGGCCGCGTTCCGGCGTCTCGGGGTCAACCGCGTGTCGTTGGGTGCCCAGAGCCTCGACGGCGCGGAACTGCGGCGTCTCGGCCGGCGCCACTCCCCGGAGGACGTAGCCGCGGCCGTTGCGGAGGCTCGGGCCGCCGGCATCGATTCCGTCAATCTGGACCTTCTCTATGACGTGCCCGGCCAGGAGGTCGCGGCGTGGGAGGCGACGCTCCGCGCTGCCCTGGACCTGTTCCCCGACCATCTCTCGCTCTATGCGCTGACCCTGGACGATCCGGAAGAGGAGGGGATCACCGGGTTCCAGGGGGACCATCTGCCCACCGTCCCGGGTGCGCGGCACTGGCGAGAGCGGGCCCGGGCCGAGCAGGACGAGGATCGGGCGGCAGACCAGTACTTGCTCGCGACCGGCCTCCTCGCGGACGCTGGATGGCGCGGATACGAGATCTCCAATTGGAGCAGGCCGGGCCACGAGAGCCGCCACAACCTGGCCTACTGGGAACGCCGGCCGTACGAGGCGGTCGGTCCGGGCGCCCATGCCTTCGACGGAGTCACCAGGCGCTGGAATGCCGCGGCCATGGAGCCGTACCTGGCATCGTTGCTGCCGTCCATGGGTGTCCCTGCGGTCCCGCCCGGTGGCGAGGAGCGATTGAGCGACGAGACCGCGGCCGCGGAGCGGGTCATCCTGGCCCTGCGGTTGGATCGAGGGGTGCCGCAGAGTTGGGGCGACGAGCCGCCTTTGGCCGCCGTCCGCAACTGGGCCGACTCTTCCGGCCTGATTGAGCAAGCCATGGTCGACGGCCGGCCTCACCTCCGGCTGACGCAGCGCGGTCGCCTGCTCAGCAACGAGCTATTCCAACGGCTCGTATAGCGCCGGCGAGCGCGACTCAACGGCCCCCGCGCGACTCCACGGCCCCCGCGCGACTCCACGGCCCCCGCGCGACTCCACGGCCCCCGCCCCGTCCACCCCGCGCCGGTCGTTGACCTCTCCAGGAGAGGCTGGTACCATCGGCACAGCAAGTTAGCACTCGCACAGTGAGAGTGCTAACCGAGCCGGAAACGATGCCGAACGGGGAGTCGGCGGCCGGCCGCGGACCCTCTGGCCTTTCAGATGGGAGCCGCACGCAGCCGCCGCTTTGCACCCGGACGGGTCACCGGCGCAGAAGTGGAGTCAGTTATGGCGCGACGGCCACGCCGCTCCATCGGCTTGCTGGACGAGCGATCGGGCGCCATCCTGCGGACCGTCATTGATGAATACGTGTCGTCGGCAACGCCGGTGAGTTCGATCTCGCTGGTGGAGAACTACCCGCTGGGCGTAAGCAGCGCCACGGTCCGCAACATCCTGTCCGACCTGGAAGCCCTGGGCCTGCTCACGCATCCGCATACCTCCGCCGGGCGCGTGCCGACCGACGCGGGCTACCGCTACTACGTCCAGGTCCTCGCGGACGAGCGGTCGCTCCCGCAGGTCGAACAGCGCATGATTCGCCACCAGTTCGGCCAGGTCGAGCTGACCAGCGAACACTGGTTCCGGCTTGCCGCGAGCACGTTGGCGGCCGCGACCGGAACCGCCGGTCTTGCGACCACGGCCAAGGCCGAGACGGCTCGGGTGCGTCGCGTGGACCTTGTCACCGTGCAGGACCGCCTTGCGTTGATGGTGGTGGTCTTCCGCGAGGGGACGATGAAGCAGGCACTCCAGAACCTGCCCCTGGACGCGGACCAGGAGCAGCTGAATCGAGTGGCGGGCCTGCTGAACGTTCTGGCGGTGGACCGGACGGCCGCGGAGATCCAGGTGGCGCTGGCCGATCTGCCTGCGGGCGACGAAGGCAACGACGACCTGTACCTCCTCCGATTGGCCGGAGATGGGCTCGTGCGGACGATGGCGGAGTTCGACGCGGCTCTTATCGACGACATCTACAGCGACGGGCTGCTGAACGTGATGGCGGCCCCGGAGTTCGATCGGACCGACAAGGTCCGGCAGGTGTTCGCGGCACTGGAGAACAGGGTCTATATGGGCTCGCTGGTCGACAGCGTGGCTCGGGCGGGCAGCATCCAGATCTTCATCGGCCACGAGAACCGGTCCCTCGAGATGCAGGATGTCTCGCTCGTGATTGCGCCGTACGGCCGCATCGGTCGAGCCGTTGGCGCAGTCGGCGTCCTGGGGCCGACCCGAATGCCTTATGCCCAGGCGATCGCGTCGGTCGAGTTCGTTTCCGACCTCATGAGTGAATTGGTGGAGCATCTGTATGCCTGATCGACAGACGCCACGGATCCATCATCGGGGCGCGGGAGGCGATTGGCCCGGCCGTCCCGCAGCGGCCGCGCCGGCTCAGCCGGACGAGCGGCTGACCGCGGAGATCGAACGCCTCCGGGCGGAGCTCGACGATGCCCAGACCCAGGCAGCCGAGCACAAGGCCTCCCTGCAGCGGACGGCCGCGGACTTCGCCAACTTCCGTCGGCGCACGACGGAGGAGCGCGAGCGCGAGCTTGGGCTGGCCGGCGAGTCGCTGCTGCGCAAAGTGCTGGCCGTCGCCGATGACTTCGATCGGGCCCTGGATACGATGCCCGAGGAGCTCGTGACGGTGAGCTGGATCGAGGGAATCGTCCTGCTGGACCGCAAGCTGCGGGCCCTTCTGGAGAGTGAAGGAGTGACACCGATCGAGGCGGTCGGCCGGCCCTTCGACCCTCGAGAACATGAAGCCATCGCCAGCGTCCCCGCCACGGGTAAGCCCGACGGTGAAGTCGTGGCCGAGATCCAGCGTGGCTATCGAGTCCGAGACAGAGTGCTGCGGCCGGCAATGGTCGCGGTCGCGGGTGGTGACGATGCCTCCGGCGGCGACGCCACTTCACAAATCAACTGACATCTCTGAGCCAAACAACTAGGAGCACGACCGGAATGGGCAAGATCATCGGTATCGACCTGGGCACGACGAACTCCGTCGTGGCGGTCATGGAGGGTGGAGAGCCAACCGTCATCCCGTCCGCGGAGGGAGGCCGAACCGTCCCGTCGGTCGTCGCCTTCACCAAGGGCGGCGAGCGCCTGGTCGGCCAGCTCGCCAAGCGCCAGGCCGTAACCAACCCCACCAATACCGTCTATTCGATCAAGCGCTTTATGGGTCGCCGTTTCGACGACCCGGAGACTGCTCACTCCAAGGAGCTCGTTCCGTACAAGGTCGAGCGCGACCCGCAGAGTGACGGTATCCGCGTCGATCTGGCGGATGGCAAGAGCTACACGCCGCCCGAGATCAGCGCCATGATCCTGCAGAAGCTGAAGACCGACGCGGAGGCTTACCTGGGTGAGAAGGTCACCGAGGCGGTCATCACCGTCCCGGCTTACTTCGATGACACCCAGCGCCAGGCCACCAAGGACGCGGGCCGCATCGCCGGTCTGGACGTCAAGCGGATCATCAACGAGCCCACTGCCTCGGCCCTGGCCTACGGCCTGGACAAGAAGCACGACGAGAAGATCGCCGTCTACGACCTTGGGGGCGGCACTTTCGACATCTCGATCCTCGAGTTGGGCGAGGGCGTTTTCGAGGTCAAGGCCACCAACGGTGACACCCACCTCGGGGGCGACGACTTCGACCAGCGCGTCATCGAGTGGCTCCTGGCCGAGTTCAAGCGCGACCAGGGGATCGACCTTCGGACCGATCAGCAAGCTCTACAGCGGCTCAAGGAAGCGGCCGAGAAGGCCAAGATCGAGCTCTCGACCACGAGCACCACGGAGATCAACCTGCCCTACATCACGGCCGATGCGGCCGGTCCCAAGCATCTGGTTATCGCGCTCTCACGGGCCAAGCTGGAAGACCTGGTCGCGGACCTGGTCGACAAAACGCGCGGTCCGGTCAGCCAGGCTCTCCGCGACGCGGGCTTGAAGCCCTCCGAGATCGACGAGATCGTGCTGGTCGGCGGCATGACCCGAATGCCCGCGGTCACCGAGGCCGTCAAGCAGATGTTCGGGGGCAAGGAGCCGCACCGAGGCGTCAACCCGGACGAGGTCGTGGCCATCGGCGCCGCTATCCAGGCCGGCGTCCTGGCCGGTGAGGTCAAGGACGTCCTGCTCCTGGACGTGACTCCGCTGTCGCTCGGCATCGAGACCATGGGCGGCGTCATGACCCGGCTCATCGATCGCAACACAACCATTCCCACGAGCAAGAGCCAGATCTTCTCGACCGCGTCGGAGAACCAGACTCAGGTCGAGGTCCACGTCCTCCAGGGCGAGCGCGACTTCGCGAACGACAACAAGACGCTGGGCAAGTTCATCCTCGATGGAATTCCCCCGGCTCCACGCGGCGTGCCCCAGATCGAGGTTACTTTCGACATCGACGCCAACGGGATCCTCGACGTGAAGGCCAAGGACCGGGCCACGAGCCGTGAGCAGCAGGTCAGGATCACCGCCAGCTCGATGCTGTCCAAGACGGACGTGGACCGGATGGTCAAGGAGGCCTCTTCCCACGCCGACGAGGACCGCACCCGCAAGGAGGAGGTCGAGACCCGCAACCAGGCGGACGCCCTGGCCTACCAGGCCGAACGGACGCTTCGCGATCTGGGCGACAAGGTCCCGGCCGAGGATCGTGCGGAGACAGAGCGCCGGATCGAGGCGGTCCGGACTGCCCTCAAGGGCAGCGAAATGGCCGCCGTCAAGTCATCGACGGACGCCCTTGTTGAGCAGCTCCAGAAGGTCAGCACGGCGGCCTACCAGGCTGCGCCTGACGCGGGAGCCGCGGCCGGAACTCCTGATGGCGCCGCAGACGCCGGCGACGATCAGTCCGCCGGCGAGGGCGGCCCGCCCGACCAGGGGAACGAGGAAGTCGTCGAAGGCGAGTTCAAGGAGGCCTGATCCAGGCCCGGCATCTCGTAGGGTTCGACCTGGTCTGAGGCTCCGCCTGTGTCCGGGTCGCCCGTGCCCGCGAGTCCTCCGCGATCCCATGGGCCTGGAATCGGACCCGGCCCCGATCCGGCACCCGGGTCGCCGTCCGGGGCGAGTCTCGGGTAGTGCTCGACGACTCGGTCCAGCGGGTCATACGAATCGGGCATAGTCGCAACCTGCGCCGGGGTATATCCGCCCTGCCCGGGCCGGGCGAGCCACGACCGCGAGCGCCCGACGCGGACCAGTGTCCTGCGGGTCCGCTGGCGGTGGACGAGCCCGAGGGTGATTGGTACGAGCAGGGCCAGGGCGCCGGCCGTCCAGATCAGGAGACTGCCGATCAGGAGAGCCACTCCGATCTGGGCAGGTCCCAGGCCGCTCGATTGCCAGCCGGGGATGCGGTCCCGTCCGAGAGCATCAGAAGCGAAGATGAGAATCAACGCCAGCATTGGAAGCGCATACGTGACGATGGCCAGAACATTTGCCGCGCGGAAACACGCCGACCACAGCGACGCCATCGGCGACTCGATCGAACCCTCGGTCCCGAGCTTCGTATAGAGGTCCGTGAGGTGGCGATATGGCCTGGTCAGCCAACCGAAGGGGTCGTCCATGTGACGCTGGGCTATCTCCACGGCCACGAGTGCGGCGATCAAGCCGGGGATCGGATAGCCGATCCACATGAGCGCCGCGGGAACGACCATGCCGACCGCGATTCTGGTCTGGGTCCAGACGGTCACGGGCCAGATGATGCCCGCGCCGTACGGCGTGAGGAGCGGCATGGCGGCTCCGAGGCCCGTCGCGTTGTGAGTCGTCAGGCCGAGGAAGAGAGACAGACCCAGGAGACTGACCAGCCCAAGCGCCCCGAAGACGACGGCCAGATTCCTCGCCAGGGTCTGCTGATCTGACGTGAGGTGCGCCCACGCATCGGCGAGATTCGCGTTCTGCAGCATGTCCGCGGCCGCGGGGAGGACCGTCAGGACGAAGAGCGCTCCGTCCAGAACGAGCAGCGTCAGCAGGATCGCCGTCAGATAACCCAGCCAGCCTGCGGACACAGACTGCCGCAGCGCGAGGGACCGGCCGATCCGGCCCTTGATCGCGGACACCGGATTCGGCACTCCGCGGCCCTGGCTTCTGGCCGGTGAACCGAGGGCGGTGGCAGTTGCGCCCAGCACCGGTGGCAGAGCGACCGGTCGTGAGATGTATGGAGGCGGCACCGACGCGGCGCCGAAGTCTGCCGATGACGGCACTGCCGCGGGAGGCGGCGGGACGCTGGAAGCGTCCTTGACGATCGGCGCTCCCGCCTGGGGCTTGCTGCCGTATTTCTGCTTACAGCTGTAGCACTTGCCGGCGCTCGCACGGTTGAGCGATCGGCAGTGTGGGCAGACCCAAAACTCTTCCACGCATCACCCTTGCTGCTATCCGTGGATGATAGGCCGCCCCGAAGATGCCTGGGCCACGCCCAGATCGTCCCAGCACCGTCGAACGATCGTTTTCAGAGGCGCCCGTCGCAAGAAGGTCGGGTCCCGCTCCCGATGAAGCCGGTCGGCGGCGGCCTCGACGTTGTCCCGGCGGTACCATCCGGTCGTGATCGAGCCCGCCGCAACCCCCGAGTCGTTGATTCGTGCCCGAGGTCTCACGAAGCGTTTCGGCGCGTTCACCGCCGTCGACGGCGTGGACTTCGACGTGGCCCCGGGCGAGGCATTCGGTTTCCTCGGTCCGAACGGTGCCGGCAAGACGTCTACGATGCGAATGATCGGCACGGTCTCGCCGGTCACGGCCGGCGCCCTGACCGTTTTCGGCCTCGACCCGAAGCGCGACGGAGCCAGAATCCGGGCTCGGCTGGGAGTGGTGCCGCAGGCCGACACGCTCGACAGCGAGCTCAGCGTCCTCGAGAACTTGCTGATCTACGGTCGCTACTTCGACCTGTCCTGGAGGGAGGCCCGGCGCCGCGCCGTCGAGCTGCTCGACTTCGTCCAGCTGACCGAGCGGTCCAACGACAAGGTCGAACCGCTTTCGGGCGGCATGAAGCGCCGGCTGGTCATCGCGCGGGCGCTCATCAACGAGCCCTCGCTTCTCCTGCTGGACGAGCCGACGACGGGCCTTGACCCACAGGCTCGCCACCTCGTGTGGGACCGTCTGTACCGCCTCAAGCAGCGGGGAGTGACGCTGTGCCTCACCACCCACTACATGGACGAAGCCGAGCAGTTGTGCGACCGGCTCGTGGTCATGGATCAGGCCCACATCGTGGCTGAGGGTTCGCCGCGCGAGCTGATCGAGCAGTACGTCAGTCGCGAGGTGCTGGAGCTTCGATTCAGGCGTGACGACGGCGAGCCCGACGACAGCGCCCACCTCGCGGGCCGGCTGGACGGCCTGGCCGAGCGTGTCGAGCAGCTGCCCGACCGTGTCCTCGTTTACACCGCCGACGGCGAGGCCGTGGCGGCCACCGCGTACGAGCGCGGCCTTCGCCCAACCAGCGTCCTCGTTCGGCGCAGCACCCTCGAGGACGTCTTCCTCCGCCTGACCGGCCGCAGCCTGGTCGAGTGATGACCTCGCTCGCCGTCGGTCTGGGCCGTCCCGTGGCCGGCTTCTCGCGGCGCTCCATGCGTGTGCTCGAGCACGACCTGCTGGTCTTCCGGCGGGGCTGGCACAGCTATCTGCTTTCGGGTCTCGCCCAGCCATTCCTGTACCTGGTCGCGATGGGGATCGGTCTGGGTCTGTACGTGAATCGCAACGGCGGGCTCCCAGGCGGGGTTCCGTACCTGAACTACATCGCTCCGGCCTTGCTCGTAACCCAGGCGATGATGGCGGCCGCCTTCGAATCGGCCTGGCCGATCATGTCCAAAATCATGTGGGACAAGACCTACCTCGCCGCGCTCAACACGCCCCTGGGCGCGATGGACCTCCTGATGGGCGACCTCATGTGGATTGCCTTCCGCGCCTCTCTTCTGTCGGCGCTCTTCCTCGCGGTCATCGTCCTGCTCGGGGCGGCGTCCACTCCCATGGTCGTGCTGGCGGTTCCGGTGGCGGTACTGACGGCGATCGCCTTCGCGGCGCCGATCATGGCGTTCACGGCCACGCAGCGAAGCGACGGCGGCTTCAACGCCCTGTTTCGATTCGGAATCACCCCGCTCTTCCTCTTCTCCGGCACCTTCTTCCCGATCGAGCAGCTGCCCCTCTTCCTCCAGCCGCTGGCGTGGGCGACGCCGCTCTACCACGGGGTCGCGGTCGCCCGATCGCTTTCGCTCGGCCAGGTCGAACCCCTGCCCTGGCTCGTTCACCTGGGGGCCCTGGTGGCGTTTGCCGTGGTCGGCGTGGTGGCAGGCCGGATCACCTTCAGGCGCAGGCTGGAGGACTAGATGGCCGTACTCGGCGTCTCTCGATCGCTCGTCTCGACCCGCCCTGCCCGCCTCGTCGAGCGGAACCTGCTGGTCTATCGGCGGACCTTCCTGGTCATCTTCTCGGGGTTCTTCGAGCCGCTCTTCTACCTGTTCTCGATGGGCTTCGGGGTTGGCGCCCTGATTGGAGACGTCCCGCTCGACAACGGTCGAGGCGTTTCGTATGCGGTCTTCGTAGCGCCCGCGCTGCTCGCGTCGTCGGCCATGAACGGTGCCATCTACGAGACGTCGCACAACTTCTTCTACAAGCTCAAGTACGCGAAGCTCTACGACGCCGTCATTGCCACGCCGATGTCTCTCGGCGACGTCGCCGTGGGCGAGATCGTGTGGGCGCTGCTCCGCGGCAGCCTGTACGCCATCGGGTTCCTGGTGGTCATCGCGGTACTCGGCCTGGCCGGCCTCGGACTGCTCAGCTCGCCTCTGGGTTTGCTGGCCTTCCCGGCGGCGATGGTGGTCGGTTTCGGTTTCGCCGGAGCCGGCATGGCGGCCACGACCTTCGTCCGCCGCTGGCAGGACTTCGACTACTTGCAGCTCGCGATCATGCCGATGTTCCTCTTCTCCGGCACCTTCTATCCCATCGCCGCGTATCCGGCGGAGCTGCAGCTGGTCATCCAGGCGACACCTCTCTACCGCGGCGTGCACTTGATCCGGGCTCTCACGACGGGCACCCCGGATGGTCTGCTGGTCCTCGACATTGTCTATCTGGTCGCCATGGGGCTCATCGGGCTGGCGATCGCCTCGCGCCGCCTCGAGAAGCTGCTGTCGTCTTAGGGTCGCCCGGAGCTTCACAGCCGAAGCGGCGACGGATCGAGGTCGACCCCGGACGCCGCTCCGGCCGCTCGTCTCGTATCCTTCTCGACCAGATGGCCACCGAGCGTTCCTACTACGAGATCCTCGGCGTCGAGCGAAGCGCCTCCGACGCCGAGGTCAAGCGCGCCTTCCGCAAGCTGGCGCAGAAGTGGCATCCCGACGTCAGTGCCGAGCCCGCCGCCGCCGAGCGATTCAAAGAGATCAACGAGGCCTACCAGGTCCTCTCCGATCCACAGCGCCGCCAGATCTACGACGTGGTCGGCAAGGCAGGTCTCGGTGACATGGGTGGGTCGAGTTCGCCCTTCGGCGAGGGCTTCCCCGGATTCGGTGATCTCTTCGACGCGTTCTTCTCGGGGATGGGCGGGCCGGCGGCAGGCCGCCGGGGCCGGCGGCCTGCCGGGACGGACCTGCGCTACGACCTCCGCATCACCTTCGACGAGGCCGTGCGAGGCACCGAGAAGGGGATTGAATTCGAGCTGCTGGATCGCTGTGAGACCTGCGGCGGCAGCGGAGCGGCGCTGGGCAGCGCTCCGTCCCCCTGCGCCACGTGCGGCGGCCGCGGGGAGATTCGAAGCGTTCGCCAGACCATGCTCGGGCAGATGGTCAGCGTCACCGCATGCACCCGTTGCCACGGGGACGGCAAGATCGTCGACACGCCCTGCAAGACGTGCCGCGGGGAAGGCCGCGCGGCACGCCACAAGAAGATTCGGGTCCCCATCCCGGCCGGCATCGACGAAGGCCACCAGATAAGGCTGTCGGGCGAGGGCGAGGCGGGGCCGCGAGGCGGTCCGGCCGGCAACCTGTACGTGGCCGTCCACGTCACGCCCCATCCCGCCCTGCGGCGCGATGGCAGCGAGATCTACCACGAGCTGCCGCTCTCGATCGCCCAGGCGGCGCTCGGGACCCGGATCAAGATTCCGACAATCGAGGGCGAGGAGGAGATAGAGGTCCGCCCGGGAACGCAGCCCGGGACCGAGATCCGGCTTCGCGGGCGCGGCGTCCCGCACATCCGGAGGCCGGGAAGTCGGGGGGATCTCCACGTCATGGTCCGGGTGAACGTGCCGACCAAGCTGTCCAAAAAGCAGCGCCAGCTGCTCGAGGAGCTTGCCGCGGAATTGGGCGAGCCGGTCCTGCCCGGCGGAATCCTCGACCGGGTGAAGGATGCCCTCGGATAGAGAACCCGGAGCCGAGGGCGCGGCCGAGGCCGGGGCTTCGTCGCGGCTCGACTCCAGCGTAGAACCCCAAGCGCTTGGCCCGGGGGTTTGGGTCGAACTCTCGGTTACCGCCGACATCGAGGCCGTCGAGGTCGTCAGCGAGATCCTGACCCGCTTCGCCCCCGGCGGGACCAGCGTGCAGCCGGGCTTTGGCCTGACCGACGAAGGCCTTGGCGCGGTCGTGGATCCGGCCAAGCCGGCGATCGTGCGAGCCTATCTGCCGGGGATAGATCCGGCGGGCGTCGAGGCCGCGATCGCGGAAGCGACCACGGCCCTGGGCCACCTTCAGGCGTTCGGCCTGCGGCCGATCGGCGAGCTGCAGACCCGCCTCGTGCACGAAGACGATTGGGCCGAGGCGTGGAAGAGCTACTTCCCGGTGCTGCGGGTGGGGCGGCGGATCGTCATCCGGCCGACATGGCGCCGCCACCGCCGCCGGCCGGACGACGTGGTCCTGTCCCTCGATCCGGGCATGGCCTTCGGGACTGGGCTTCATCCAACCACGCGGCTGTGCCTTGCGGCACTCGAGACGCTCGCCGACGAGGGACTGCTGGGGAGTGGCGTCGCCGCCGGCCGCAGCGCCGCGCATAGCGCCGGCCGTAGTGCCGGCCGTGTCCTCGACGTGGGCTGCGGCTCCGGGATTCTCGCCATCGCCGCCGGGAAGCTCGGGGCCGGAGAGCTGCTGGGAGTGGACACCGACCCGATCGCCGTGGAGTCGACGCTCGCCAACGCCCGTCGCAACGGCCTGACCCGCCGCATCCGCGTCCGCCAGGGCAGCCTTCCCACCGGCGAGGGGCCCTTCGACATCGTTCTCGCCAACCTCATCGCCTCGTTGCTGGTCCAGCTGGCCGGCCTGCTCCGCGACGAGGTGGTGCCCGGCGGTCGACTGCTTGCGTCGGGAATCTTCCGAGACCGCGAGGGCGACGTTCTGGCCGCGTTCGATGCCGCCGGCCTCAAGCTCGGCCGGCGCTGGGCAGAGGAAGACTGGGTCGCCCTGGAGGCGGTTCGGGCGTAGTCGAGGCGCGGCGCGGCGCGGCCAAGGCCCTGCCGCCGCGCTACGGCTGGTACACCTGCGCCGGGCCGCCCTCGGTAAGCAGCACGTTTCGGTCGGTCAGCGTTGCCGTGTCGACCGAAGCTGCCGGCGTGCCGACGGGACTGAACGTGTCGCTGGCCGGGTCGTAGAGAGACACGCCGCCGCTCGAGACGAACAGGACGCGCGCATCCTTGAGCCACACTGCCGTCGACGCGCCGCCGGCCGTCGTCGACCCGGCCGGGCTGAACTTGCCGGTGCCCGGGTCGTAGAACTCGGCCGACGTGAGCGGCTTGAGAGCGCTGTCGAGGCCGCCGGCCACCAGAACGCGGCCGTCTTCTAGCCCCATGGCCCCAAAGTCGAACCGAGCCGTCGCCATCGAGCCGGTGGCGGTGAACTTGCCGGTAGCGGGGTCGTACAACTCGGCCGACGCACGGGCCCCGTTCGCGTCCGTATTCAGGCCGCCGGCGACAAGCACCAAGCCGGTCGTAAGCAGAGTGGCCGTCGCATCACGGCGAGCCGTCGTCATCGAGCCCGTAGTCGTGAACTTGCCCGTGGACGGATCGAAGATCTCGGCGGAACTCAGCGACAGCGTGCCGCCTCCGTACCCGCCGGCGATCAGTACGCGGCCGTCATTCAGGAGCGTGGCCGTATGGTGGGCGCGGCCCTGCGCCAGCGAGCCGGTCCGGGTGAACTTGCCCGTCGCCGGGTCGTAGAGCTCGGCGGTGGCCAGATTGTCGAACCCGTCGCTCGCATCGATGCTGCCGACGATCAGGACTCGGCCGTCGTTGAGGAGCGTGGCGGTGTGGCCGGCGCGCGCGTCGGCCATCGATCCGGTCGGCGTGAACTTGCCGGAGGCCGCCTCGTAGATCTCAGCCGTCTGGCTGCGAAGCAACGTGATGCCGTTGGGTCGTTTCTCGCGTCCGCCGGTGATCAGCACCCGCCCATCGGCGAGCCGCACAGCAGTGGGCTGGCTCAGTGGTGGCGCCATCGCGCCAGTGTCTTGCAGGCTGCCAACCGGAGGCGCCGTCGGGGATGGCTCGGGCGACGGGCTGGGAGTCGGCTCGGGGAGTGCAGTGACGCCCGGCGTGGCCGTTGGCGGTTTGGTTGGCATCGAAGTGGCCGTCGCGCTCGGTGAGGTCGATGGGCCGATCGGCGCGGAAGGGGAAGAAACCGGTCCCGACCCCAGGCCCTGCACCAGAACGACGATCACGATGAGGAGGGCTGCCGTCACCGCCAATCCTGAGGCGGCACGGACAGGAGACCAGATCCGGTGCAACGCGGGCGTCGCATCCATGGCCCTAGCCACCTTAGTCTCGAGGCGGACCGGCGGGTCGCCCTGGATGGCCCGGTAGAACGAGCGCAGTCGCTCTTCGACGGGATCGCTCATCGCCCAATCTCCTCGGCCCGCCGCTCAGCATCGAATGCGGCCCGCAGGTGCAGTGTGCGTTATGGAGTCGCGACTTGACGGTTCCCTCGCGCAGGCCGGTTTGGGCGGCGATCTGCGGGACTGTCAGATCGCGCCCGAAGCGCATGGCTACGACCACCTGTTCATCCGGAGTAAGCCGCCCAAGCGCGTGGCTCACCTCGTCGCGAAGTGCCTGGGAATCGTCTGGGCCTGAGGACGGCTCTATCTGGATTGCGATTGGGCTCCGTGATCGGCGTCCCAGCTCGGCCCGGCAAACGTTGACGACGATTCGGGCGAACCAGGCTTCGGCCCTCGCCGGATCCCGCAGCTCACGCCGGCTGGTCCATGCCCGAAGTGCGGCCTCCTGGACCGCGTCTTCGGCCGCCTCGGGATCTCGAAGGATGCAGGTCGCGAGCCGGTAGGCGCCTGCCAGCCGCCCGAGCAGCAGCTCTCGGACGGAATCCTCTCCGGCTCCGGCTACCTCGATCCCCACGATCGTCATTGTGCTCCCGCATCGACGTGCGAAGAAGGCCCTGACGCACACTTACCTGATAGCCGCGGGCCGGCAACCGTTCAGTCTTCGCCGGCACGGCGGCAAGCCGGCGGGCGTACGATCTGGCCGTGGATCTCAACCCTGCCGTCTCAGGCCACTTCCGGCGCGCCACTGTCACCAACCTCGGCTGCAAGGTCAACCAGGCCGAGATGGACGCCGTGGAGCGGCTACTGCGGGCCCGCGGCGTCGAGCTGGTGGATGCTCACGAGGTCGCGGACCTGGTCGTCGTCAACACCTGCACCGTGACTTCGATCGCCGACCAGAAGTCTCGGCAAGCTGTCCGGCGGGCCAGGCGCACGAGCCCCGGCGCGCTGGTGCTGGTGACGGGCTGTTCGGTCGCAGTCGATCCAGAGTCGTTGGCCGTGGCCGATCCCGCGGCGCTCCTCTTCGACAACGAATCGAAGGACGCGATGCTGACCGAACTGGCGGCATTGCTCGACATCCCCGAAGGAGCCGAGCTGCCGAGCCTTTCAGGCGTCGAGCCTGCTGTCGTGTCGAGCCGGTCGGTCGAGAATGCCTCCGGGCGGGAGATCGATCGGACGCGCGTCTTCATCAAAATCCAGGACGGCTGCTCCTTCCACTGCACCTATTGCATCATCCCCAGGGCTCGCGGGCCGGAGCGGTCGGTGCCGGCCGAAACGGTGCTTGCCGAGGTTCGCCGAGCTATCTCGGCTGGGCACCGAGAGGTCGTCCTGACCGGGATCAACGCCGGAACGTATGCGACCGACCGGGAAGATTCGACGGCGACCGCCGGCTCGGAACCGGGCCTGGCGGGCCTGGTGCGGCGCGTCCTGTCCGAAACGGAGGTGGAGCGGATCCGGCTCAGCTCGATCGAACCTCAGCACATCAGCGACGATCTGCTCGAGGTCTGGAAGGGCTCCGGGGGACGCTGCCTGCCTCACTTCCACATCCCGTTGCAGTCGGGCGACGACACGATCCTGCGGCGCATGGGCCGCCGCTATGACGCCGGGTACTATCGGGACCTGCTTGGGCGCGTCCGGCATGCGATCCCCGGAGTCGCCGTTCACGCGGATCTGATCGTGGGCTTCCCTGGCGAAGACGATGCCGCCTGGGCCCGGACCGCGGCGTTCTTGCGGAGCCTCGATCTGGCGGGGATCCACGTCTTCCGCTACTCGGTGCGGCCGGGGACGGCGGCGGCGCGGATGGTCGGGCATGTCGACGGACGGACGAAGAAGCGGCGCGCGGCCGAGGCGTTGGCGATGGCCGCGCAGGCTCGGACGCGCTTCGCCGCGCGGCAGCTCGGCGGGGAGCTCGGCGTCCTATTCGAGCGGCAGCTTCCAGACGGGCAATGGCTCGGCCACGCGGAGAACCACGTCCTGGTCGAGGCGGTCGCGACGGGCGGCTCCTCGCTGGAGAATGTCGTCGGCCTGGTTCGGGCGGAGTCGATCGACTCGGCCGCCTCGGACCGGATAGTCGGGCGGTTGCTGGCCATCGTTCCGCCCCAACCGGCGGCGGCCCGGCCGAATTCCCGGGGCGTACCCCTGGCGGAGCCGGCGCCCAAGTAGGAAGATCGACAGGCCACCAGAATCGTCCGAGTCCGGACCGTCAGGGAGCGCGCCATGCCGTCCGACTGCCTGTTCTGCCGCATCGTCTCCGGCGAGGTGCCGGCAGCCCAAGTCCACGCCGATGAATTGGTCGTGGCCATTCGCGACATCTCGCCCCAAGCTCCGACGCACATCCTCCTGCTGTCCCGCGAGCACATCTCTTCGGTGCGCGAGATCGGACCGGAAGACGAGGATCTGATGGGCCAGATCTGCGCCGTTGCCAACGAGCTGGCGACGCGCGAGGGGATCGCGCAGGGTGGCTACCGGCTCGTCGTCAACGTCGGTCGCAACGGCGGCCAGACCGTCGACCACCTCCACGTCCACCTGCTCGGCGGCCGCCCTATGGCCTGGCCTCCAGGCTGATCGGTCGCCCGCCGGCGCACGCCCTGGCGCCGCTACCGCCGCTTGCCCTTGCCGGCGGTCGCCGGGGACGGACCTTCTTCCCGGACCGGCAACGGCTCGTCGATAACCGCCCACTCGCGGACCCGATCCCGCTGGATCTTGAACGTGTGAGTTCGCGGAAAGTCGGCGTCCGGCCAGAGGCGCCAGGCGGCGACGCGCTGGTGGACTGCCAGCGTGGCGTTCGCGGTTCGGACGGCGGCCTCGATCTGCGACCGTACCCGCACCGGGTCGCCGATCTCCGGTGGTCGCGTGGCCTCCGCCACCTCGCCGGGCTGAGGAAGCAGCGGCTGGCCGGGTGCCAGCACGACCGCCTCGATTCGGCCGGGCACCGTCTCGACCACCACCGCGTCGCGTATGCCGGCAGTCCGGAGCGCGTTCTCGACATCCTCCGGATAGACGTTCAGGCCGTTGGGCAGAACGATGATGTCCTTCTTGCGGCCCATCAGGATGAGATGCCCCGAGGCGTCGTGCCGCCCGATGTCGCCGGTCTTGTACCAGCCGTCGGCCGTGAAAGAGGTGGTGGTCGTGGCCGGGTCGCGCCAGTAGCCGCCGAACAGCGTCGGCCCGGAGACCAGGACCTCGCCGTCATCGGCGAGCTTCACCCGGACCGGAGGGATGGTCCGACCCACCGTGCCCAGGCCGTGGTCTCGCTGGCTGGTGGCCGAGGCCACTCCGCACTCGGTGGCGCCGTAACCCTGCATCACTACCACGCCCAGGTCCTCCCACGCCTGCTGGAGTGAGGGTGGCAGGAACGCGGCAGCGGAGACGATGAGATTGAGCGAGCCGCCGAATTGGCGGTGAACCCTGGAGAAGATCAGGCGTCGAACGGGGTAGGGGAACCGCCGCGCCACCCGGCGGAGCCGATTGAACGAGGTGAGCTTGCCCTGCCTGGCCACCTCCGCCTCGATCGCCGCCCAGAAGAGGGCCATGATTTGCGGTACCAGCACCAGCGAGGTGGTCCGATGGTCGCGGATGGCCTCGAAGATGACCCGCGGGTTGCGGCTCCGGACGTACAGAACGTGGGCGCCCACGGTCATGGCGTAGAAGACCAGCGCCACCTGCTCGAGCAGGTGTGACAGCGGCAAGAGCGAAACGGCGCGGTGCTCCTGCTCGGGGATCAGGTTGTGGGCCGCGTCCATGGTGCCGATCAGGTTGGCGTGGGTCAGGACCACCCCCTTGGGCTCACCAGTCGTGCCCGAGGTGAAGATGATCTCGGCCACGTCGCCGCCCAAGGGCCGCGGCCAGCCGTTGACCCGAGCCTCCCAATCGTCGGGGAAGGTGCCGTCCGGCTCAGCGGCGAGACGCTCGACAAACGAGGTGGGGAAGTGCTCCAGGCGGGCGTCGGCCGGGTCCGGGGCGTCGCGGCCCTCGCCCAGGACGAGGCGGCGCGCGTCGGCCCTGCCAACGATCCTCTCTATCGCGCCGCTGGACATACGCAGATCGAGAGGGACGAGCGACACTCCGGCACGCATGGCCCCGAAGTGGAGCGCCGGCACGGCCGGACTGGACGGAGTCCAGACGAGGATGCGGTCCCCCGGCGCGAGGCCCAGCGCCCGGAGCCTCCAGGCAACGATTCGGCTGCGGCGGTTGAGCTCGCGGTACGTCCAGTGTTCGGTCGTGCCGTCGTCGCTGCGAATGCCGAAGGCGAACCGGTCCGCGTAGCGGGCCTCGCCCTGGTCGATGATGTCGAGCAGGCTGCTGAGGCGGTCCATGCGCGCATCATAGGCAGCCGGCCGCCGACACGGACCGCGCGGCGCAAACGGGCTCGCCCGGCCCCTCGGCCCCGGCGCGGCACCTCGCCATCCGCCACCCGCTCCGGTAGACAGCCGCTCCGAGATCGGGCTACACTCCGCGAGCCCTGTTCGTGGGCGGTTCGGTGTGTTCCTGGGAGCATGTCCGGTCGCCGTCATCGCGAACGAGCCCCAAAGGAGGTGATTTCCGGATTGGCTGAAGTCCGTGTGGGTGAGAACGAAAGCTTCGAGAGTGCCCTGCGCCGGTTCAATAAGAAGATCCAGCAGAGCGGCATACTTGCCGAGGCCCGTCGCCGCGAGCACTACGAGAAGCCGAGCGTGAAGCGCAAGCGCAAGGAAGCGAAGCGCAAGAAGGTCGCTCGCCAGGCAGTAACCTAAGACGCGACCAGCACGCCGTCGATGGTTGCGCGACTCGTCGAGCCGCCCCGCCCGCCCCGAGGTGCCACACCGGTGTCCCTCCGCGATCGACTGGATACGGAACTGAAGGCCGCGATGCGGTCGAATGACGCCGCGCGCCGCGATGCCCTGAGGATGGTGCTCGCCGCCGTTCAGCGAGCCGAGAAGGAAGGCAAGCACGCACTGGCCGACGACGAGATGATCGGTCTCATGAGCAGAGAGTTGAAAGTCCGCCGCGAGTCCGTGGAGGCTTTCCGCGGCGGTGGCCGTGAGGATCTCGTGGCCAGGGAAGAGGCCGCCATTGCGGTCGTCTCCGAGTTCATGCCTCAGCCGCTCAGCGAGTCGGAGCTGAAGATACTGGTCGAGCAGGCGATCGCCGAAACGGCCGCAACCTCGCCCCGAGACATGGGTAAGGTCATGAGCTGGCTCTCGCCCAGGACGCGAGGACGCGCCGACGGAAAGCAGGTCAGTCAACTGGTGACTCAGCTGCTGGCGGCACGAGCCGAACCATCATGACGGCTCATCCCCAGTTGAAACCACCGGGCGAACGACCGCGTCTGTTCGGCCGGCCCGATGCCGTGAGGCTGATCCTCTCGGGTGCGCTGATTCTCATGGCCCTGGGTGTGGGCGTCGCCGTCGACCTGGCCCCGACCAACCCCGGCCTCGCGGCCGGAGCGATCGCGTCCTCGACCATTCGGGCCCCCCGCGATGCCACAATCCCCAACCTGGTCGAGACAAAGCAGGCGCGGGATGCTGCGGTCCTGGCGGTCCCGCCACAGTACGACTACACACCGGGCGGGGCGTCGGTGAAGGCGGCCGCCCAGGTTGAGCAGCTTCAGCTCGATCTCTTGCCGGTGGACGACGCTTTCAGCTCGACGACGACTCCCGCGTCTCGGGAAGCCCGACTTCAGGGCGTGTTGCCGTCTCTCCAGACCCTTGAGCGAGCGACCCTGCTCGGACTGGACGCATCTCGATGGCTGGTCGTCGAGAGGGCCGCCGAAACCGCTCTCGGCAAGGCCGAGCAGGTCGAGATTCGGAAGACCGACCCGACCTCCCAGGAGAACCTGATCACCCAGTACATTCCCACCAACGTGGGGCTTTCGGCGGCCGAGCGGAGTCTCGCCGTGGGCATAGCGGCGCCGCTCGTCGTTCCCAACTCCGCCTACAGTGACACGCTGACCGCCGACGCCAAGGCGAAGGCGGCGGCGAGCCAGGCCACCATTCAGGACACTCTCCAGGCGGGCCAGGTGATCGTGGACCAGGGGCACGTGATCACCGAAGCGGATATGGTCAAGATCAAGTTCTTCGGCCTCGACACCTCGCGCATCGACTGGGGCAAGTCCGGGGCGTGGATCCTGATGGCGGCTCTGACTACGGCCCTGTTGCTCGGATGGTTGTGGCGGTCCCGGCCGGAGTACTGGCATCGCGGCCGGACCCTCGTCCTGATCGGCGTCGTGTTCGTGGTAGCGGTGCTCGCGGAGAAGTTGCCGGGCGGCCGAACGTTGCTGCCCTACGTGGTGCCGGCGGCGGCAGCCGGGATGTTGTTGACGTTGTTGCTGGACGTCGGTGTAGCGACCGTAGTCCTGGCTCTGGTGGCGGTGCTGGCGGGCTTTGTCAACGGCGCCTCCCTGGAGCTCGCGGCGTACGTATTCCTGGGTGGATTTGCCGGAATGCTGGCCATCGGGAAGGGCGAGCGCCAGCACCTCTTCATCCAGGCCGGCCTCGTGGTGGCCGCGACCGATTTCGCGGTCGTGGGCGTCTTCGCGATGCTCGGCCAGCACGACATGACGGGGCTGCTGCAGCTTGGAGGAGCAGCGGCGGGCGGGGCGCTCGTGGCGACGGTCATCGCCATCGGCAGCTTCTCCCTGCTGGGCAACCTGTTCGGGATACTCACGCCTCCGCAGCTGAGCGAGCTGGTCAATCCGTCACAGCCGCTCCTGCGCCGGATGCTGATCGAGACGCCGGGGACGTACCACCACTCGCTCATGGTCGGCAACCTGGCCGAGCGGGCCGCCTCGGCCATCGGGGCGGATCCGCTGCTCGCGCGCGTTGCGGCTTACTACCACGACATCGGGAAGCTCTCGAACCCGCTCGCGTTCATCGAGAACCAGGCTGGCGGCGAGAACCTACACGACCAGCTCGAGCCGGAAGTCTCCGCCACGATCCTCAAGCAACACGTCCGTGACGGCCTCGATCTGGCCTACAAGGCCCGCCTGCCCGAGCCGCTGATCGCGTTCATCCCGCAACATCACGGGACGGCCCTGATGGGCTACGTCTACGGGAAGGCACGAGAGGCGGCCGCTGCGCCTCTTGGGGGCCTGAAGACCGCCGCCGGGCGCGAGGCCGCCGACGCGATCGACCAGAGCCGGTACCGCCATGCGGGCCCCAAACCGCAGTCCCGTGAGGCGGCCGTGCTGATGCTGGCGGACGGGGTGGAGGCGTCGGTGCGCTCACTCTCCAGCCGCGACGAGGCCACAATACGTGGCATGGTTAGCAAGATCATCCAGGAGCGACTTGGCGACGGGCAGCTGAACGAGTGCGATCTCACGATCCGTGATCTGGAGAGTGTTCACGAGGCGTTCGTCGGGCAGCTCCTGGGGATGTACCACGAGCGGATCGCCTATCCCGCAAGCAAGGTGGTCGAGATCGAGTCGCGGCGTGGGCGAGGCCTGCGTGGATAGGTGGGGGACGAGCTCCTGGGACTCGCGCGGCTTGACCCCGCCTGCCCGCGGACGGGCGACGGTTCGACGAGGCCGAGCGTGAAAGACTGCCCGCCCCCGGCCGCCGCCACGCAGGAGGGGACCACCTCCTCCGTCTACGTGCCGCCATTCCGCGTCGATGTGACCGTTCGACCTGGTGTGCCCCGTCTGACCTCGCGCCACCGCATCGCGAAGGCCGTCAAAGCGGCGCTGGATGCCGCCGGCGCTCCCGGACCCGCCTCGATCGGAGTGATTCTCTCGGCCGACGGCGAACTGACGGAGCTGAACGTGATGCACATGGGGGCATCGGGCGGGACGGATGTGCTTTCCTTTCCCTTCTTCCCGCCTGAAGCGTTTCCGCCACACGAGCGCGGCACCAGCGGGCAGCGAGATCCGTGGGTGGCCGCAGCGCTCAAGCAAGCCTTCGCGTTGCCGCCGGGGCTGCGAGCCCATCTCGGTGACGTCATCGTCTCCGTCGAGCGGGCGATAGCTCAGGCCGAGAAGGGCCTGGGTGGCCAGACGGGAGACGTCCGCTGGACGGCAGTCGAGGAGCTGCTCCTGCTGACCGTTCACGGGACGCTGCACGTCTGCGGCTGGGATCACGACGAGCCCGTGGAGGAGGCCGCCATGCGGGCCATGGAGCGGCGCGTTCTCCAGTCGCTGTGGAGGCGTGAGGGAGCGGCCGAACGTGGGGCTTCGATGGCCGGCACCGAACACGGGGCTGCTGCGGTGGGGACCAAGCGCTGATCCTGCCGCGGCCGGAATGCCGTGCCTCAGCCGGCCCTGATACCATCCCCGCAGGCCCTCCGGAACCGGATCAGGGCTAGTTTTGCGTGTCGCGCTCACCCGCGGCAGCAGTCGCGGGAGCGGCCGTGAAGATCGTCGTCGGGCTAGGAAATCCCGGACCCCAGTATGAGAAAACGCGCCACAACGTCGGCTGGATGGTTCTCGACCGGCTCGCGGATCGAGCCGGCTGGTCCGGTCGAGGTCGAACGCGCGACGCCTCGGCCATCGCGCAGGGTCGCTACAACGGCCTGGATCTGCTGCTGGTCAAGCCGCTCACGTTCATGAACGAGTCGGGGCTGGCGGTGCGCAAGGTTCTCGCTCGCCAGCACGCCCCCCTGTCCGAGATGCTCGTGGTGGTGGACGACTTCGCGCTGCCCTTCGGCAAGCTCCGGTTCAGGGAGGGCGGCAGCGCAGGCGGGCACAACGGCCTGCGTTCCATCATCGGTGAACTGGGCAACGAGCAGTTCCCGCGGTTGCGGGTCGGGATTGGGGAGCCCGGCGGGGACGCCATAGACCACGTCCTCAGTCAATTCAGGAAGGGGGAGCGAGCCCGTCTCTCCGAACTGCTCGATGCAGCGGCTGACGGCGTGGAAGCGTGGGCTCGCGACGGTACGAGCAAGGCGGCCAGCCATTTCAACGCCTTCGAACTCCGGCCGGACGACGAGGAGCGCTCGGCCGCGCCCGGCGAGGTGGAAGGACCGCCGGGACCGGACGGGATCCGTCGAACTCGGACTGGCTGGCGCAAGCCGCGGCCGCCGGAGGCCGGCGAGTGAGCGTTCGGGGAGGCCGTCCTCTCCGGCGCCAGATCGAAGCCGCCCTGAGCGGCGAGGCCGACCCGCTTGGTGCGGAGGGGCTTGGTCCTCCGGACCGGCGCGCGAGCGGCGGCACCAGCGGCGCCGGGCAGAATTGCGATGCCGTCGAGAGCGAGGCGGCCGAAGAAGGCCCGCGCCCGCCCGCCCGTCGGGGGAAGCGCGGCAAGGAGCGACATGTCGATGAGGCGGTCGGCGCGGCGTACGTGGCCGCCCAGGCCGCCCGGGCCGCGACCGGCCGCGACCCCGACGCAGGGGCCGGGGTCAAGGCTCGGCGCCTGCCCGATCTCCACGTGCTGCCACCGCTGCTCCACTCGAGCGGGGCGTTCGAGGCGCTCCGTCAGCGCCTCGGGTCTGGGGACGGGCCGCTCCCCCCGGGCGGCAGGCACGCGGCCCTGGCTGCGATTCCTCACGGGGCCAAGACCTACCTGGCGGCTGCGATCGCGCTGGGTCCGGGCGCCGGGCAAGTTGGCGGCGGCACCGGCGAGCGGTTGTGCTGGATAGCCCGGGACTCGGAGATCGGCGATCGCGTGGCCGAGGAATTGCAGGCCTGGCTGGGCGATCCGGAGGCGGTGGCGGTGCTCGAGCCACGAACGGCGCTGGCCTATGAACGCAGCGAGCTGGTTCGAGACGAGACGGCTGCCCGAGTCGCGGCGCTGGCCGCCTGGCGGTCGGGCCGTGCCCGCGTCCTTGTCGCGAGCGTCGCCGCGCTCTTGCAGCACACCCTGGACCCGGACGAGGTGCCGGCTGATCCGGCGCGCCTTCGTGTCGGTGCCCGTGTTCATCGCGACGAGTTGCTCAACCAGCTGCTCGCCCTCGGCTACGACCCAGTGCTCGAGGTCGCGGGCCGGGGCGAGTTCGCGCGACGTGGCGGTCTCGTCGACGTCTTCCCGTCCGCGGCGCCGCTTCCGATCCGGGTCGAGTTGTTCGGCGACGAGATCGACTCCATGCGCGTCTTCGATCCAACCGATCAGCGCAGCCTCCGCGCAGTCGAGGAAGTGGTTCTGCTGCCCGCCAGCGAGTTCCTGGTTCCGCACGGCGGTGTCGCCGAGATCGGGGCTCGGGTCGCGCGCCTGCCGGGCCGCCTCGCCGGCCACTTGCCGGAGCGCCTGGCCGCCGACCTGGTCCGCTTCGAGGAAGGGGTGCGGGCCGGAACGGGCGAACTCGGCGCTCATTCGGGCCACGTCCACGACGTGGCCGCGTCCGCCCGAGCATTCGAGACCGGCGACGCGGCCGAGGTCTGGGCCGCCGTCCTGTGCCCCGCGACCGGCCTGGATCACCTGCCTCCGGGGACGCTTCTGGTCCTGGACGAGCCCGGCGACATCGCCGAGTCGGCCGCGTTCCTGTGGCGCCAGGCCCAGGAACGGCGCACCGAGCTGATCTCGTCCGGCGACCTTCCGGAACACTGGCCAGAGGCCTACCTGAGCCAACGCGACTGGAAGACGCGGCTCCTGCGCGGGCGGACTCTCGAGTTGACCTGGGAATCGGAGGCTGCGGCACCTACGGGTGGCGGGACACCGATGGGCGATCTCTTCGGCTGGCGCGAGCCGGCCCTCCCGCCCGCCCGAACCGAGCGCCTGGCCCTGACCGTGGCCGGTTGGACGGGCGAGGGCGATCGGGTCGTTCTTGCTTCCGACCAGGCCCCGCGCCTGGCCGACCTGCTGTCCGAGCAGGGACTTCCCACCGCCGTGGTCGACCGGCTGGTTCAGGCGCCGGCGCCCGGGACTCGTACCCTGATCGGCCGTAGCCTCAACGGCGGCTTCGTCGGCGGTCCCGACGGGCTCGCGCTCGTTACCGACCGCGAGCTATTTGGCTCGGTTCGAGTCCGCCGGCCCAAGGCTCTCCGGCGCGTGGTTCCGCGCGACATCCTGGAGCGGTTGACCTCGGGAGATCTCGTCGTCCACGTGGACCACGGCATCGCCCGCTACGAACGGATGCTGCGCCGCGGAGCCGCCGGCGAGGAGCGCGACTACCTGGAGTTGAGCTTCGCCGGGACGGACAAGATCTTCCTGCCCGTGGAGCAGATAAATCGCATCAGCCGCTACTCCGGCGGCGAGAACCCGGCGCTGAGTAAGCTCGGAGGGGCAGATTGGCTGCGCACCAAGCAGCGGGTCAGACGAGCCGTCACGGACCTTGCCAGGGAGTTGCTCGAGATCTACTCCGCGCGGGCCGTCGCGCCCGGCTTCGCCTACGAACCCGACACGCCCTGGCAGCAGGAGCTCGAGGCGTCGTTCCCGTATGAGGAGACGCTGGATCAGCTCCGAGCCACGGCCGAGGTGAAGGTGGACATGGAGGCGGGCCGGCCCATGGATCGTCTCGTCGTCGGGGACGTGGGCTACGGCAAGACGGAAGTGGCGCTTCGCGGAGCCTTCAAGGCGATCCAGGGGGGCAAACAGGTCGCCGTGCTGGTCCCGACGACGGTCCTGGCGGCTCAGCACCACCAGACCTTCGGCCAGCGGCTGGCTGCCTTCCCGATAACGGTGCGCCTCCTCAGCCGGTACGTGCCCGAAAGGGAGCAGGCGGCCACGATCGACGGCTTGGCGTCCGGATCCGTCGATCTCGTGATCGGCACCCACCGCCTCCTGAGCAAGGACGTCCGCTTCCGCGACCTCGGCATGGTCATCGTCGACGAGGAGCAGCGCTTCGGCGTCGCGGCCAAGGAGCGCCTCAAGAAGCTGCGCCGCGAGGTGGACGTCCTGACCCTCTCGGCGACGCCTATCCCACGCACCCTCAACCTGGCCCTCGCCGGCGTCAGGGATCTAAGCCTGATCGAGACGCCGCCGGAGGATCGGCTCCCGATCCAGACGCGTGTCGCCGAAGCATCGACGGGCCTGGTCCGAGACGCCATCCTGCGCGAGCTCGATCGAGGTGGCCAGGTGTTCTTCGTGCACAACCGCGTCGAGACGATCGAGGCCCAGGCGGAGCAGCTGCGCCGGCTGCTGCCGGGCGTGCGCATCGCCGTTGGCCACGGCCAGATGCCGGAAGGACGGCTCGAGAAGGTGATGCTCTCCTTTGCCGGCGGAGCGACCGACGTCCTGGTGTGCACCACGATCATCGAGTCGGGTTTGGACATCCCCAATGCCAACACGATCGTCATCGATCGGGCGGACACTCTCGGTCTGGCCCAGCTATATCAGCTCCGCGGCCGCGTCGGCCGGTCGAGCCGCCGCGCCTACGCCTATCTGCTGTACCGGCGACGCGAGAAGCTCTCAGATGTGGCGCGCAAGCGTCTTCAGGCCATCTTCAATGCTTCGGAGCTGGGGGCGGGATTCCAGATCGCCCTCTCCGACCTGGAGATCCGGGGCGCCGGCAACATCCTTGGCGCCGAGCAGCACGGCCATGTCGCGGCCGTCGGTTTCGACCTCTACACGCGTCTGCTGGCCGAAGCCGTGGAGGAGCAGAAGGCGGAATTCGAAGGCAGGCCGCCGGTAATCGAGCGGCCCGGCGCGGTCGTGGACCTGCCGGTGGATGCCCACCTGCCGGATGCGTACGTGCCCGAGACCGCCCAGAAACTCGAGCTGTACCGGCGCCTCGGCCGCGTCCGCACGGCGGGCGAGCTGGCCGCCTTCCGCCAGGAGCTCGGGGATCGGTTCGGCCCGCCGCCTCCGCCGGTCCTGCGGCTGCTCGAGGTCGTTGAGCTGCGCACGGCAGCCGAGAACGCCGGCATCGTCTCCATCTCCCGCGAGGAGGGAGAGCTTGTCGTGCGACTGGGAACGCTGTCGCGCGCGGCGGCCATTCGAGCGCTTGCGCCGATGGGCCGCGACGTGGTCCGTTTCGGCACGAATCAAGCCCGGATCCGGCTGCCACGCGATCCGGCCCGGTCCTGGAGCCTCGCTCAATCCGTAGTGGCGCGCCTTCTGCCGGTGGCCGAGGAGCAGCGGGAGCAGCGCGAACGCGCGGCCGCGGCGCAGGGGCCACGATCCTGACGGGGGCGCGGCCGTGGCGGGCCAATCTCGACCCCATCGCGTAACCTATGGGGCGCCCGCGTCGCGAGAGACGAGGCGAGCCGGACCCCGGTGGGTTCGTCACGGGCAGCCGGTAAGTTCCGTCGCACCCCGCGTCACGGCGATCACCGGAAGGACGAGGGATGCAGCGAACCGACAAAGCGATATCGGGCCTGGCACACCCCAAGCGCGGGCCCGATAAGGACGCGTTCCGCCCGGATATCGAGGGCCTTCGTGGTCTCGCCGTCTCTCTCGTCGTGCTCTTCCACGCCGGACTCCTTTCCAACTCCTCCACGCAGCTCACCGGCGGCTTCATCGGCGTCGACCTGTTCTTCGTCGTCTCCGGTTTCCTCATCACCGGGCTGCTGATCCGCGAGCGCGAGCGAACGGGCCGCGTCGGCTTCGCGCGCTTCTACGCCCGGCGGGTCAGGCGAATCCTGCCGGCCGCGGCTGTGGTGCTGCTGATCACGATCCCGCTTGCCAGTCAGCTGGTCACCCTGACGCAGCGACCCTCCGTCATGCAGGACGGCGCGGCGGCGGCGCTCTCGGTCGCGAACATCCGCTTCGCGATGACGACCGACTACTTCAACCCGGTCAACTACTCGCCATTCCTCCACTTCTGGTCGCTGGGCGTGGAGGAGCAGTTCTACTTCGTATGGCCCGCGCTGCTGGCGGTGGTGGCCTGGAAGCGGCCGCGGCTCGGGGCCGGCCTGGCCCTGTCGATCGTTGTCGTGGCGTCGTTCGCCGCGAGCGTAATCGTCACCGATCAATCCCCCTCGACGGCCTTCTACTGGCTGCCGACCCGGGCCTGGCAGCTCGCCGCGGGTGGCCTTCTCGCGATCGGCGCGGGGTCCTTGGACAGAGCGCCGGCGGCGATTCGGTCTGCCGTGGGGATGTTCCTGGTCTTTGCGGGCTGGGCGGCCATGGCCGCTCTCGTTACCGCGGCGATGGTCATCGACACGACGACGTCCGCGATTCCCGGGTCGGCGGCAGTCGCGCTCACGCCCTATCCGGGTACTGCCGCGCTGGTACCGACCCTCGCGGGAGTGCTCTTGATCGCCTCCGGTACGCAGTCGATGGGTCCTGGGGTCCTGCTGCGACTGGCGCCGGTCCGCTTCCTGGGCAAGATCAGCTACTCGCTGTACCTGTGGCACTGGCCGATCCTGATCCTCGGCGGAATCTGGTTGGTCGGGCCGCTGGATTCCATTTCGCCGGCTCAGGCCGTTGCGCTTGCGGCACTGGCGATCCCGGTGGCGACGATCAGCTGGATGTTCGTCGAAGAGCCGTTCCGGCGGGGTCAGATACCGCTTCCCCGCCCGAGCCGCGTCGTGGCCGCCGGGGTTGCGGTCATGCTCGCCGTGGCCCTGATCGGGACCAGCTTCAACTTCGGTGCGCAGTCCGCCCTGGCCGACATCGGTGGAGGGCCCCCCGCGCCGACCGCCACCGCCTCGGCCGCGGCTACGCCAGGTCCAACCCCCACCCCCACGCCGTTGTTGACGCCGGGGAGTCTGGCGCCCAGCCAGACCCCCACGCCCGTGCCCGAGATGACCCCCGGCTTGACGCCCGCTCCGGACCTGGGAACGCCCACGTCCTACGCAGTGACCAATGCAATTCGCCCCGCGCTGGGCAAGGCCGCAACCGACTACGAGCAGGTCTGGCACGACAATTGCCTGGGCTGGGAGCGCACTACGGCTCCGAACGCCTCATGCGTCTACGGGAATCCCGGCGGGACCTACACGGTGGCCCTCATTGGCGATTCCCACGCGTCGGCGCTCTTCCCCGGCGTCAACGAGGTGGCCAAGGCTCACGGTTGGAAGCTGATCCCCTACCTCAAGATCGACTGTTCCTTCCTGGACATCAAGATGATCGACTTCAACACCAAGGCCGAGTACACGCAATGCGCGACCTGGAACAATGCCGTCTTGAGCCGAATAGCCGCCAGCCCGCCGGATCTGGCCATCATCTCGATGAGCCGTTGGATCTTCACGGTCAACGACGCCGACTCGACCGTGACCGCCGAAGCTAACGCCCTGGTCCGAATGATCCAGAAGCTCCCGACGAGTACCAGGGTGGTCATCATCCAGGATCCGCCGCTGCCGACGAGCGTCAAGGTCCCGGACTGTCTGTCGACCTATCTGTCCGACTACCGGCGCTGCGCCTACACTCGCAAGGTCGGCTTTGGATCCGCGATGGGCTCGCGGGAACAGAGGGCGGCCGAGGCTACGGGCGCGGCCCTGATCGACCTCACCGCCGCAATCTGTCCCGGGACCGGCAACTGTCCGGTTGTCATCAACGACATGATCGTGTGGCGTGACGAGCACCACCTCACCGCGACGTTCTCAACGAGCCTCGGTCCCGTCATCGATGAGCAGCTGACCGCGATCCTGAACCAGTGGGCCAAGGAGGCCCTCCCTGCGGCCCCGCCGTACTAGCTCGGTCCCGGTACACGGTCGCGCCGTTCCACCGGCGTACCGCCGTCTGGCGCCCTGCCCCTCCGGGCCCTGCTCTTGACCGACTTTGGCTGCGGTAGACTTCCCGTGCCGAAACCAGCCGTCACGTGACCGGAGGACGCCCCGATGACAGCCGAGGACCTGCGCGCCAAGATCCGCGAGATCCCCGATTTTCCCAAGCCGGGGATCCTGTTTTACGACATCACCACGCTGCTCAAGGACGCGAGCGCATACCGCGAGGCCATCGATTTGATGCTGGCGCCGCATCGAGATTCGGGCGTCGATCTGGTCGTAGGCATGGAGTCGCGAGGCTTCATCTTCAGCGGTCCGATCGCCTACCAGCTGAACGCCGGTTTGATCCCCGTGCGAAAGCTCGGGAAGCTTCCGTCCGAGACCATATCCGTGGAGTACGCGCTCGAGTACGGCTCCAACACCCTGGAGATACACAAGGACTCAATTCAGCCGGGTCAGCGGGTCCTGATCGTTGACGATCTCCTCGCGACCGGCGGGACCGTCCGCGGCACCATCGAGCTGGTCGAGCGGCTGCAGGGCAAGATCGTGGGGCTGGCGTTCCTGGTGGAGCTGCAGTTCCTCAAGGGGCGAGATCGACTTGCCGGCTACAGCACGACGAGCGTCATCCAGTACTGATCCACGGATGGTTGCGTGAACCTTCCCGGCCCCGGTTCCGAAGCCGATTCCTCGAGAGCCCCAGGCGCTGAGGAACGGCGCCCGTGACCACTACCTTCATCGCCCGCCGCGAGCGAGGCCCGATCCTGGTCCAGGAGACCGTGGATCGGGCTATGTTGCGAGGCTTTCTCGAGACGGATCGTCTGTACTCCGCCTACGCGCTGTGCGATCTGGACGATCGGGAGTTCCTTCGCACTCGCTGGGGAGTGGCGCTGGCCGCCGGCCGGCCGATCGCGGTGGTGCTGCAGTACGCGGGCTACTCGCCTCAGCCCGTCTTTGTGATGGGGGAGAACGCCGGCATCGAAGCCGTCCTGTCAGGCGTCATCAAGCCGCGAACCGCCTATGTGGCCGCCAAACCCGAGCATCTGGCGGCCGTCTCGGCCCTCTACCGCGTCGAGTCCGGCCCGCCGATGTACCGGATGTGGGTCGACTCGGCCCATTTCCGCCCGTTCCCGGCCGACGTCGATAGGCTCCTGCCCGTCGAGATCGCCGAGCTCAACCGGCTCTACCAGCTTGGCTTTGCCGCGTGGCTGCCCCCGAGCGCGATTGCCGATGGTCTCTACTACGGCATCCGCGTCGGCGGCCGGCTGGTCTCGGCGGCCGGCACTCACGTCATCAGTCCCGCGGCGAAGCTCGCGGTCGTGGGCAACGTGATGACCCATGCCGATTTCCGCGGCCGCGGGTACGCTACGGCGGTAACCGCGGCCGTAACGGCGGAGCTGCTGGGGTTCTGCGACAAAGTGGTGCTCAACGTCCGCGTTGACAACCCACCGGCGCTGGCCGCCTATCGCCGCCTCGGCTACCAGGTTCACGTGACATTCGAGGAGCGCCTCATCCATCGCTCCGAGCCTATCTGGAGCGGATGGACGGGAATGTTGCGGCGCATGCTCACTCGCAAGGAGTCCTGAATTCCATGACGACACCGACAATGCCGGCGGCCTCCGGTTCCGCCGTCTCCGGGTTGCCCGGTCACGACGTAGCCGATCTCGGCCTTGCGGCCGAGGGCAAGCGGCGGATCGAATGGGCGGAGCGCGAAATGCCCGTCCTCCGCCTGATTCGCGCCCGGTTCGAGCGCGAAAAGCCGCTGACCGGGCTGCGCCTCGCCGCATGCCTGCACGTCACGACCGAGACGGCCAACCTTATGCGAACGCTCAAAGCCGGCGGCGCGGAAGTGGTGTTGTGCGCCTCCAACCCGCTCTCGACGCAGGACGAAACCGCCGCGGCCCTCGTCGTGGAGTACGGAATCTCGACATTCGCCCGCCACGGCGCCGATCGGGACATGTACTACAAGCACCTCAACGCGGCCGCCGACACCCATCCGCACATGACCATGGACGACGGCTGCGACCTGGTCACGTTGATCCACCAGGAACGGCGCGGGCAGTTGTCGGAGATCTTCGCCGGGACCGAGGAGACCACGACCGGAGTCATCCGCCTCAAGGCGATGGCAGCGGATAAAGCTCTCGGCTACCCGGTCGTCGCTGTGAACGAGGCGTTGACGAAGCACCTCTTCGACAACCGTTACGGTACCGGCCAGTCCACCGTGGACGGCGTCATCCGGGCCACGAATTTGCTGATCGCGGGCAGGCACGTCGTCGTCGCCGGCTACGGCTGGTGCGGCAAGGGAATCGCCTCACGCTTCCGTGGCATGGGCGCCCAGGTCACGGTCGTCGAGGTAGACCAGGTCCGTGCCCTCGAGGCGCTTATGGACGGCAACCTCGTCATGACGATCGGCGAAGCCGCCGCCTGGGGTGACATCTTCGTCACCGCCACCGGCGACATCCACGTCATCCGGGCCGAGCATTTCAAGGTCATGCGCGACGGCGCCATCCTGGCCAACTCCGGCCATTTCGACGTCGAGATCGATATCCCGGCGCTGCGAGCCCTGGCCGGAGGCAAGGAGCGCGAGGTTCGCGAGAACGTCGTCGAGTACGTCGTCGACGGCAAGCGCCTGCACGTGCTGGCCGAGGGTCGCCTGGTCAACCTGAGCTGCGCCGCCGGCCACCCGGCGTCGGTCATGGACATGAGCTTCGCCAACCAGGCCCTCACCGCCGAGTATCTCGGCAAGAAGCACGGGGATCTGGCGAAGGGCGTCTACGACGTGCCGGAGGAGATCGATGTCGAAGTTGCCCGGTTGAAGCTGGCCGCACTGGACATCGTCCTCGACCCGCTGACGCCCGAGCAGGCTGAATACCTCCGCTCCTGGCAGCACGGCACCTGATCCGTTTGGGCTGATCCCGACATCTGTTCGCCTCAGCCGAACAATCGCGACATCCTTGGGCCGGCCATGCCCTTCCGGAGTCAGGGCCGGCCATCGGCGCCGGCCAAGGGGCGTCAAGCGGTTGCCCGCCTCCTGGTTCAGGCCCTGAGGCGGCTGCATGCTAACCTTCGCGCTGGAGTTTGCCGCCGTCAGCGCCTGCGGCCGGAAGGGGCGCCCCTGGGAGAACGATGACCAGTATCCTCGACGACCCGAACTACCTGTTCACGTCCGAGTCGGTGACCGAAGGGCACCCGGACAAGATGTGCGATCAGATCTCGGACGCGATCCTGGACGCCATCATCGCCAAGGACCCTTACGCACGAGTGGCGTGCGAAACGGCCACGACTACCGGCCTCGTGCTTGTTCTTGGCGAGATAAGCACTTCCACGTACGTGGACTTCCAGGCCGTGGTGCGCGACACGGTCCGGGACATCGGCTACACGAACGCCGACTACGGCTTCGACTACGAGACCTGCGGCACGCTCGTCAGCGTCAAGGAGCAGTCGCCTGACATCGCCATGGGCGTCGACGATGCCCTCGAGACGCGCGGCGACGGGACCTCTCCGGCAGCCAAGCACGAGCTGGGTGCGGGCGACCAGGGCATGATGATCGGCTTTGCCTGCCGCGAGACCCCCGAGCTGATGCCCCTGCCGATCGCTCTGGCTCATCGGCTCGCCAGAAGGCTGGCCGAGGTCCGCAAGAGCGGCCAGCTGCCCTACCTTCGGCCCGACGGCAAGACCCAAGTCACCGTCGAGTACGACCGCGGCGTTCCGAAGCGAGTGGCCAACGTGGTCGTGGCGGCCCAGCACGACCCCGATGCGTCGATGGAGAAGCTCCGCTCCGAGATCATCGAGTCGGTGATCATGCCGATCATCCCGGCCGAACTGCGGGCGAAGGACCCGGTCATGCACGTCAACGCTACCGGCCGTTTCGTCATCGGCGGCCCGATGGGCGACGCGGGCCTGACCGGGCGCAAGATCATCGTCGACACCTACGGCGGCATGGCTCGCCACGGTGGCGGCGCCTTCTCAGGCAAGGACCCGACGAAGGTCGATCGCTCGGCCAGCTACGCTGCCCGCTGGGTAGCCAAGAACGTCGTCGCGGCCGGCCTGGCGGACCGCTTCGAGATCGAGATCGCCTACACGATCGGTGTCGCCCATCCGGTTTCGGTCTCGATCGAGACCTACGGTACCGAGAAGGTGCCGGACGAGAAGATCATGGCGGCCATCGAGAAGCACTTCGATCTGCGCCCATCCCGGATAATCGAAGCCCTCGACCTTCGCCGGCCCATCTACCAGGCCACGGCCGCCTACGGGCATTTCGGACGGATGGATCACGACTTCCCGTGGGAGCGGACGAACAAGGCGGCCGCCCTGGCCGACGAATGCGGCCTGGCTCTGCCGGCCGCAGCCGGGCACTGAGTCGTGTACGCGGTCGTTCTGGCGGGCGGAGGCGGCACGAGGCTGTGGCCGCTGAGCCAGCCCGATTGCCCCAAGCCGTTTCTGCATCTGCTCGGCGATGAGACGCTGATTCAGCGAACTGTCGCGCGCCTGGCGCCGCTCGTGGCGCCCGAGGACGTGTACGTCGTGGCAGAGCGGCGCCACATGAAACTCGTGGCGGAGCAGCTGCCTGCCATCCCGGCGTCGAACCTCCTGGCCGAGCCGATCGGCCGCAATACGGCCGCCGCCGTGGCCCTGGCCGCCGAGGCAGTGACGCGATCCGCCGGCGAGGTCATGCTCGTTCTGCCGGCGGACGCGTATGTCGCTGACGAGGCGGGCTTCCGCGCGGCGCTGGCAGCGGCCGGGGCCGTCGCAAGGACCGGGATGGCCGGCCCGGCCGGATCGCCGACGGTTGCCGGGACCGCAGCCGGTGGCGGCCCGCTGGTCACGCTTGGCGTGACGCCGGATCGCCCCGAGACTGGCTACGGGTACGTTCTCGCAAAGCCGCCGGCCCGCCAGGTGGCAGACCGCAACGTCTTCGACGTAGAGCGGTTCGTGGAGAAGCCCACTGCAGAGAAGGCTGTGGAACTCATCGCCACGGGCCTGGCCAGCTGGAACGCCGGTATTTTCGCCTGGACCCGGGCCACGATCCGTGACCGCCTCGCCCATCACGCACCGGATATCCTGGGCCCGATTCGGGCAATCTGCGCCTCGGGAACGCTCGACGGCCTGGACGCCGCCTATCCCTCCATCCGGGCCACCTCCATCGACTATGCGGTCATGGAGCCGGCATCTGTCGAGGGCGGTGTCGCGGTGGTGCCGATGGACGTGGGTTGGAGTGACCTCGGCAGTTGGGCCGCCCTGAGGGATATCTGGCAGGCCGCGGCCGCAGTCGCCCCGGCGGGCGCGTCTGCCGCGTCGGGCGTCGCGCCTGGTGCGGTAGGACGGGGAAATCGTCGCGACCTGGGTTCCAAAGACACTCTCGTACTGGCGGGGGATCGCCTGGTCGTTACCATCGGTCTGGGCGACATGATCGTGGTCGACACGCCGGAGGCACTGCTCATCTGCTCGGCAGAGCGATCGCAGGAAGTCCGAGGAATCGCCCAGGAAATGATGAGTTCCAGCCGGGCGCCCGCCCCTACAGAGGACAAACCGTGAGCCCCACCTCGGCCGTCACCGAACCAACCCGGATCGTCTTCGGCACAGACGGCTGGCGGGCCAAGATCGCCGACGAATACACGTTCGTGAACGTTCGCCGCTGTGCCCAGGCCGTAGCCGAGTACGTGAAGCAGAGTGGCGAGCCCTCTCGCGGCATCGTCTTCGCCTACGACCGCCGTTTCGCCAGCGAGCATTTCGCCGCTGCCGCGGCCGAAGTCGTCCTGGCCCACGGCATCCCCGTGGTCTTCGCCTCCCATGCCGTGCCGACGCAGATGTCCTCGTTCGAGGTCGTCCAGAGGCGGGCCGCGGCCGGCATCGTCATCACGGCCAGCCACAACCCCTGGACCGACAACGGCTTCAAGATCAAGTCCCCCGAGGGCGCCTCGGCCGGACCCGAGATGCTCGCCGCCATCGAGGCACTTATCGCGGCGGGCGACGCGAACGCGATCGAGACCCGTCCCTTCGCAGACGCGGAGGCAGCGGGCCTGGTGGAGTGGTACGACCCATTCGACGCCTACCGGGAGTTCATCGGCAGGAACCTGGACCTGGACCGCCTGCGCGCCGCCGATATCGACGTTCTCGTCGATCCGCTGTACGGCGCGGGCGCGAACTGGATCCCGCGCCTGCTGGCCGGAGGTCGGATCCGGGTCAGGGAAATACACGCGGAACGCAACCCCTACTTCGGCGGCGTCAATCCGGAGCCGATACCACCGAACGTGAACGAGGCCCTGGCGGCCATCGTCGACGGGCGAGCGGACCTGGGACTGCTCCTGGACGGCGACGCCGACCGGTCCGGGGCCGCCGACGAGCGCGGCACCTTCATCACCACCCTCCAGGTCTTCGGGTTGCTCATGTATTACCTGGCGGAGCACCGGGGTCTGCGGCAGCCGGTCGTCAAAACGGTCAACGAGACCTCCATGGCGGAGCGGCTCGGCGAACACTACGGCATCGCGGTCCATGAGGTCCCCGTCGGGTTCAAGTACGTCGGGCCGAAGATGATCGAAACCGGGGCCATGATGGGCGGCGAAGAATCCGGCGGCTTCGGCTTCGGAATGCACCTGCCGGAGCGCGACGGCATCTTCACGGACCTGATGCTGCTCGACCTCTTCCTGCGCGAAAGGGAGACAGGGCGCTGGCCCGTCTCGAAGGCGATGGCCCATTTCCACGAGATCGCCGGCCCGTCCAGCTACCAGCGCGTGGACATCCATTTCGATCGGGCGGTCTATCCGGCGCTGAAGGGCCGCCTCCTGGTCGAGTTGCCGCAGCAGGCGCCCACGGAGCTGGCCGGGAGTCCGGTAGTTCGGACCCAGACCCTTTCGACGAACGACGGTTTCAAGTTCTTCGCCGCCGACGGGTCGTGGTTGCTGATCCGGTTCAGCGGCACGGAACCCCTCGTCCGCGTCTACACGGAGGCCGTCTCACCCGCCGCCGTTCAGGCGAATCTCGCCGCCGGCGAGAAGATCGTCCGCGGCGCGTAGGCGATTCTTTCGACCGGCCCGAACCGTAACCTACGGCCCTGGGGCGGCGTCTCAAGGGGCGGCCCAGGTCGGCCCACCCTACTTGGCTCGCAGCTGTACAGTGGAGGCGTGGGGCCAAAGGCCGCGACCACGCGACCTGATGGTGACCTCTTCGGGGCAGGCAGGGCGACGGAGGTCTTGGCGATGCACAGCTCTCTCATTGGGAAGGTCGAGAAGGCGAACCGCTACGCCCGCGAGTTGGACCGGATCTCGTTCGAGCAACTCGCGGTCAACTTCAAGGGCGACAACGACACTCACACGGTTCGACTCGACGGCGACGCCTGGCACTGCACATGCCACTTCTTCGAGAGCTGGGGATCCTGCGTCCATGTCCTAACCCTGCAGAAGATCCTGGGCGTGATGCTTCCAGAGGGCGCACAGGTGTCGATCTTCACCGCACAGCCGGCGGTTCCTGCCTGACGCCAAGCACCCGACTGGGCGTTCTGGGGAGGGTGGCCCAACTCTCGCAGGCGCCGGTATCCGGAGATAGGGGGACAAAGTGAACTACCGAGGACTGCCCGTGAATTCCCGCCGCCTGCGCCTACCCTCGATCCTCGCCGCGGCGATGGTTCTATCGCTCGTGGCGGTGGCCTGCGGCAGCGCGGCGCCGACGCCCATCATCATCTACACCACCCCGACGCCCGGCCCTACCGAGGCTCCCACCCCAACCCCGACCCCGACCCCGGAGGCGACGCCGACACCCGAGCCCACGCCGACCCCGGGGCAGACCGAAAGCGCCGCGCCGGGTGCGACCCCCACGCCGGCCGCGACCCCCACGCCGGCCGTGACTCCAACACCAGGACCCACGAGTCTGGCAGGGGCCTGCTCGGGCTCGGCCAGTGTTCAGCAGCTGTTTGCCGACGTAGCGCATAGCGCCTCGTTCGACGTCTACTGCGGCGTCGTCTCGAGTCCCTGGTTCTTCGACTCCGGCAGCTACGGCTCGACCGGGCTGGACGTCATCTACTGCACTCAGACAAACTCGGGCCATACCTGCCCCAGCGGGCCCCGGATCGAGATCAAGGAAGGTCCCTTCCCCTCGTACGTCTTCGCCGGCAGCAATCTCGGGGCGGCCTCCTTCGGCAACCTGTCGGGCCAGCTCTACTCCGAGACCGGCAGCGGCTACCTGATCTATGTGAACCCGGGCACGAGCAAGAGCTACCTGGCGCGGGGTTCGGGTGGCATAACCCAGGCGACATTCGTCAACATGGTCAAGGCCCTGGTCAAGGTCCCCAAAGCCTGACCCGACTGGGCGTTCCGGGGAGGGTGGCCCGACTCTCCCGGGCGCCGGTATCCGGAGATAGGGGGAAGAAATGAACTACCGAGGACTGCCCGTGAATTCCCGACGCCTGCGCCCAGCCTCCATCCTGGCCGCGGCGATGGTTCTATCGCTCGTGGCGGTGGCCTGCGGCAGCGCGGCGCCGACACCCATCGTTGTCTTCACCACCCCAACGCCCGGCCCCACCGACACACCGACGCCGGCTCCGACCCCGACCCCGGAAGCGACTCCGACACCCGAGCCAACGCCGACCCCGGGGCCGAGCGACAGCGCCGCACCCTCCGCGACCCCTACGCCGGCCGAGACCCCGACTCCGGGACCGACGGTGGCGACGGCGGGCCCAGGAGAATGCTCCGCCGATCCGAACCACCCTGCCGATGGGCTGGCATTCTGGACCGAAGCAGCCAATAGGCTGAAGTTCACGGTCTACTGCGCCGTGGTGCCGTCTGGCTGGTTCTTCACCGCGTCGCAGCTCAACTACCAGCAGCCCGAAGCCGGCTGGGTCTGGGCCACCTACAAGAACACCAAGGGCGCCCAGATCATGATTCAGGAAGGTGCCTACTGCACGTCCGCCTGCTCGCCTGGGACCGCCATCGGCGCGGCCAACTTCGCCGATCAGGCTGGCCAGCTCTACTCCACCGCCGGTGGCGGGTTCGCGATCTACGTCGCCCCGGGCACCGCGCACGCGTACACGGCCAGCGGTACGAACCTGACCCAGGCAGCGTTCGTCGCCTTCGTCAAGAACAACTTGCGCAGGGACGCGAAGATTTCCTGACCCTCTCCGACCGGTTGATGCCGGGAACGCCCGGCTAAGGGTCGGTCTTCGGCGATTTGCCGGGCGGTGCTACCTGCCTGGCCTGCGGGGTCAGCGCGTCGGCCGAGCGGGCGCGTCGGCGTACGGTGGTCGCAACGACGGGCGAGATGGGCGTCTCCACGTCCATATCCACGCCCGCCTGCGGCAGGCGGGGCACCCTGATCGGGCGCCCCTCGCGCTCTTCAACGCGGCGTGCCGCGCGCAGAGCCACCGGGCCGCCGTCAATGCGGCGGCGGCCCAGGTAGTAGAAGAAGAACGAGGCGATCACGGCGGTCACGGGGATACCGAAGATCGCGCCGGGGATGCCGGCTATCCGGGAACCGATCATGACCGAACCCAGGACCACGACCGGGTGCAGGCCCACGGCTCCGGCCATGAGTCGCGGCTGGATGATGTTCATGAGGACGAACCAGCCGACGACCATGATGATCATCACCGGCAGGCCGGCCTCCGGCTTGAAGAGGACCGCGGCGAGCACCGGCGGCAGCCAGGAGATGAACGGGCCGAAGAAGGGAATGGCCTGCAGGACTCCCGACGAAGTGGCCGTAACCGGCATGTACGGCAGCCCGAGGAGCAGGCTGGCGGACATTGAGATCAGGGCATAGATGACGCCGGAGAGTGCCTGGCCCCTCAGGAATCCACCGAACGACTGCGCGACGCTGTGCTCGAGCAGCCGGGCCTCCTCCGTGTAGCCCGCCGGGACGAGCCGGAAGAGGAAGCTGACGATTCGATCCCGGTCGACGGCCATGTAGAGCGAGAGGAAGAAGATGAAGAGCAGGTTGCCGAATATGCCCATGCTGGCCACGGCGATATCGCCAAGCGGTTTGGCCAGTTGACCGGCGCCGGTCTTGAAGTTGGCCACCAGAGTTTGGACCTGGTCGAACAGGCTGATCTGGTTGCCGCCGACGGAGTTCAGGCGGTCCTGCCACGGCTGGAGGATTCGGCGCAGCTCTTCGTCGGATGGGAAATGGTTCAGCAGGTTGTTGATCGACGTGTAGAGCTGCTGAGCCAGAATGATGACCGCCGCTACCAGCAGGCCGATCAGCACGGAATAGACCAGGATGACGGCCACGGCTCTCGGCAGGCGAGGGATCAGGTGGACCAGGGCGCTGGCGAGCGGGCTGAGGATGAAGGCCAGCAGCCATGCCAGGAAGAAGATCATGATCACGTCGTTGAAGTAGGCCAGCAGGCTGGTCACAAATCCGACGACCACGAAGGCAAGGGCAACGGTCGCCAGGATCAGGAGCGGGGTCAGCAATCCGCGCTCGCGCGGCGTCAGGGTGAACGGCGTCGAGACGGGTTGCTCGCTCATGGGTCGCTCGATCCTCGGGCGTGGCTGGTCGAGCAGATGTTACGACGGACTGCCAGCTCCGGGACGCCCCAGTCGTTCTAGCGGAGTCCCATCCGTTCGCGTACCTCGGTCATGGTGGCCTCGGCGATCGGGCGGATTCTCTCGGCGCCCTCGTCCAGGATTCGGCGCAGGCGAGCCGGGTCGGCGCTCAGCTCGAGGTACGTCTCGCGAGCCTGCGAGTAGTGGGAGATGATCCGCTCCGCCAGCAGCTTCTTGGTATCGACGCAGCCGGTTCGAGCCGTCCGCTCGCCGTCCCAGATGTCTTCGTAGTCGGATCCGAAGTGGCGATGGAGCTGGCAGACGTTGCAGACTTCCGGTCGACCCGGATCCGTTCGAAGGATCCGCTGGGTGTCGGTCACCATCGACATGACCTGCTTGCGGATCAGCTCCGGCTCCGCCAGAACCTCGATCGTGTTGCCGAGCGACTTGCTCATCTTCTTCGTGCCGTCGGTGCCCAGCACAACGGGTGCCTCCGTGTAGACGGCCTGCGGTTCGGGGAAGGTTTCGCCATACCGGGCGTTGAAGGCGCGCACGATCTCGCGGCTCAATTCAAGGTGCGGCGCCTGGTCCCGTCCGATCGGCACCAGCGACGCCTTCGGCAACGCGATGTCGGCGGCCTGGAGGACGGGATAGGTCAGCAGGCCGTGGTTGAGGTCCTCGGGCTGGTTCTGCCGCTTCTCCTTGTATGTCGGTGTCCGCTGCAGCCAGCTGGTCGGGGTCACGGTGTTGAAGAACCAGCACAGCTCGGTGACCTCGGGCCGGTCCGACTGCACGAAGATGGTGCACCGATTCGGGTCGAGCCCGAGAGCGATGAGTGCCGCGGCCATCTCCAGAGTCTGCCGCCGCAGGACCTCGGGATCGTGGACGTGAGTCAGGGCGTGGTAGTCCACCACACAGTAGATGGCTTCATAGCGCTCCGAGAGGGCCACGTAGTTGCGGATTGCTCCCAGGTCGTTGCCGAGGTGCGGCCGGCCGGTGGGCTGGATGCCGCTGTAGATGCGCGGCTTGGCGGGCAGACTCGAAGCGCGGTCCGGAGCGGGTGTGGAAGCGGCGTCGATCGTCATGGCCGGGAGTGTACCGGACGGGCGGACGGCGGGTCCCGCAGCAGATGACGGTCGAGGCCTCCCTAATCGAGGGAATGGGCGATCTCTACCACTCCGCCTTCCACGTCTCGATCGAGCGGCCCCAGCCCTGAAGTCCGTGTCCGGGCGTCGCTCGGCAGCCGTCCGGGCGGCTCGGGTACCATTCGGGCACGACGACAGCCCGTCACGTAGCGTCGGCTGCGGTTCCAACTCGGTTCCGCTGGCCCCAGAACCATCCGCCCATGCCTGCCGAGAAACGACCCATACGCGTCGCGATCCTCGGTGTGGGCACCGTTGGCGCGGAGGTGGCGCGCGGTTTCCTGCGCAACCCCGACCGCCGTATCGGGCCGGCCGGCGGCCGGATGCTCGAGCTGGTGGCCATCGCCGATCTCAACGTCCAGGGCGCCGTGGATCGCGGCATGCCGCCCGAGATCATGGTGCCGGACGCCTGGGCAGTCGTTCGCCGTGACGACGTGGACGTGGTCGTCGAGCTGCTCGGCGGAGATGAGCCCGCCCGCTCGCTCATGGTCGAGGCACTGACGGCGGGCAAGCCGGTGGTCACGGCCAACAAGCATGTTCTGGCCCACCACGGAGCAGAACTCGAGTCCGCCGCCCGCGCCAGCGGCACGGCCCTTCGCTACGAGGCCTCGGTCTGCGGAGGCACTCCGGTCCTTGACGCGATCGCTCGCGGCCTGGCCGCCAACCACATCCGCCGCGTTCGCGGCATCGTCAACGGCAGCACCAACTTCATTCTCACCGAGATGATGCAGGCCAGGCGAACATACGAGGAAGTCCTGGCCGCGGCGCAGGCCCAGGGCTACGCTGAGCGCGACCCGAGTGCCGACGTAGAGGGCCACGACGCCGCCAACAAGCTCGCGATCCTGACCCGGCTGGCCTTTGGGGCGTGGCCCGAGATCGGCTCGATCGTCGCCAGCCCGCCCTCGCTGCGGGGCGACGGGAGACCCGGCATCACGGGCGTCTCTGCAGCGGACATTGCCGGGGCCGTGGCCCTGAACCTGGCCGTCCGGCTCGTGGCCACGGCCAGCGCGCCCGGCACCGCGGAGCCCGCGTTCGGGCTGGCCGGCTCCGTCATGACCTGTGCCGTGCCGGTCGCCGCGCCGCTGGGCCGCACCGACGGCGTGCTCAATCGATTGGAAGTCGACGCGGATCCGGTCGGTCGCGTCTCCCTGGAGGGCCCCGGAGCCGGGGGCCCCGCGACAAGCAGCGCCATCCTGGCCGATCTGCTCGAAGTAGCTCGGAGCGGTCTCTCCACATGGGCGGATCTACCGCCCGCGGCCCCCGGCCTGGTGACCCTCGCAGACGACCGAGCCACCGTCCGGCGGCCGTGGTATGTGTGCCTGCCCGGCGTCCTGCCCGAAGAGGTCCCGGGCCGCCTCGCTGAAGTCCTCGTCGGGCCGCCGCCGAGCAGTCTGCCGCGGCATAGGAGCCGGACGTGGGTGGCGGTTCAGACGCGTCCGCTGCCGCTGGCCGAGGTTCGTGAGACCATCGAGCCTCTCATCGACCCGGACCGCGACATCCCCATCTATCCGATCCTGACCTCGTAGCCGGAGCGACCAGCCATGTCTGCCTCTGCCAACGTCTCCGCCGTTCCGGCCCCGCGCCTGGGCGCACGACCGCGCCTGCTCGAGCGCTACCGCGACCTTCTCCCGGTCACGGACAGGACGCCGATCATCAGCCTGGGCGAAGGCAACACGCCGCTCGTCCACCTCGCGCGAATCGGCGAGCGGATCGGCCTTACGAACCTCTTCGTGAAGTACGAGGGGATGAACCCGACCGGCTCCTTCAAGGACCGGGGAATGGTGATGGCCATCTCCAAGGCGGTAGAAGAGGGCGACAGGGCGGTCATCTGCGCCTCTACCGGCAACACCTCGGCTTCCGCCGCCGCATACGGGGCGGTGGCCGGGCTGGAGGTCATCGTCGTCCTGCCCAAGGGCAAGATCGCCCTCGGCAAGCTGATCCAGGGCATCGCGGCCGGAGCCAGGGTCCTGGCCGTGGACGGCAACTTCGACGACGCGCTCGAGGTGGTCCGAGAAATGGCCGAGCAGAAGGACCATCCAGTCACGCTCGTGAACCACCTCAACCCGTATCGAATCGAGGGCCAGACGACGGCCGCCTACGAGGTCTGCGACGACCTCGGCCGCGCCCCCGACATCCTCGCCCTCCCGGTCGGCAACGCCGGCAACATCACGGCCTACTGGCTCGGCTTCAACCGCTACCAGGCGGCGGGGCGTATCTCGGCGAAGCCGAAGCTGTGGGGCTTCCAGGCCGCCGGTTCCGCGCCGATCGTGCTGGGCCACCCGATCGAGCATCCCGAGACGGTTGCCACGGCCATCCGCATCGGCAATCCCGCGAGCTGGAAGAAGGCCGAAGCCGCGCGCGACGAGTCCGGCGGTCTGATCGACATGGTCACCGACGACGAGATCCTCGCCGCGTATGCCGAACTCGCCTCGACCCAAGGCATTTTCTGCGAGCCCGCGTCCGCGGCCAGCGTGGCCGGCATCATCAAGATGGCCGCGGCCGGCAAGATCGACCGCGACGCCACCATCGTGTGCGTCCTGACGGGCCACGGCCTCAAGGACCCGGAGCGGGCCGAGAGAGTCTTCGCCCGCCCCGAGTCCATCATCGAGGCGGCGCCGACCATGGCCGGCGTCATGCGCGCCCTGGGCTGGTAGATCGCGGTCCGACGGCCGACCGACGCATTCGGGAGCAAGCGGGCGGCCTCTGAGGCCTACGCCATTGCCTGCTTGATCAAGTCCATGAGGTCGGCGTAGGTCTCCACGGCCGGGAACTGGGGGAACTGCTGTTTCACGCTGCCGGGAGCGCGGAAGAGGATGCCCGCGTCGGCCTCGCCGAGCATGGCGGTGTCGTTGAACGAGTCGCCGCCGGCGATGACGTGGTAGTTCATCCGCTTGAAGGCGGCCACGGCTTCGCGCTTCTGTTCCCGGATGCGCAGCTGATAGTCGACGATGCGGTCGTCATCGACGATCAGACGGTGGCACAGCAGGGTTGGCCAGTTGAGCTGGCGGAGCAGGGGAGCGGCGAACTGCTCGAACGTGTCCGACAGGATGACGACCTGCACCAACGCGCGCAGTTCGTCCAGGAACTCCTTTGCGCCGGGCAGGGGCTGCAGCGTGCCGATGACCGCCTGAATGTCCGACAACTTGAGCCCGTGCTCGTCCAGGATCGCCAGGCGCCCCCGCATCAACCTGTCGTAGTCGGGCTCGTCGCGCGTAGTCCTGCGCAACTCCGGGATGCCCGTCCTCTCGGAAACGGCAATCCAGATTTCCGGCGTCAACACGCCTTCCATGTCCAGGGTGACGATCGACTGCCTCACCTGGAGGTCCCGTCTGACTCGTATTCGGGTAGCTTCGGCTCGCCCACCGTAGCCTCCCATGCCGCGTAGAGCGTTTGGGCGTCTTCGGGCTCGAGCAGGTCGGCCAGCACCAGCGCGGAAACCGCGTCGATGGCCGGAGGCAGCGCAGCCGCCCTGACCTCGACCTCGGTCGAAAGTGCCCGGTCCTGACGAGGGACCCGTGCCGTCTGAGTGCCGTTGGCCCAGGTCGTGATCTGGTCCTGGGCGGTCTTGATCTGCCGACGCCAGGTCTGGTCCTCTTTTGCCAGCTCTTGCATTGCACGATGCGCCTGCCGCAGGTCCGCCTTCGATTGGCCGTTCCAGAAGGCGGTCAATTCGGTCAGCTGGTCGGGACTGAGCTCCACGAGCTTCGCCAGGAACTGCCGGACCAGCTCCGTGTTAGGCCCGAAATCCCCGTCCGGCTCTTCCGTGGCCGGGTCTTCCGCGCCCTCGGCCTCGCTGCCGTCCTCGTCGGTATCCATGACCTCGGCCCACGGACCGTAGAGCAAGTCGTAGTCGGAGTCGTCCAGCTCCTCGTCCAGGATCACGGCGTCGACCGCCCCGCGCGCGGCGGCTGCAACCGCGGCCCAGAAGGCGGCCTCGTCGTCGTCCTGAGGGGTCTGGGAGTTGAGCCAGACCGCGACCGCGTCTTCCGCCGACGTCAGCTCATAGCTGTGCTTTCCGGTTCGGCTCTTGCGCAGCAGGTCGCGCTCGAGGACCTCGCGCTCGGTCGCGTCACCCGCGGCCCACGCGTCCGCCAGACGCTCAGCCTGGTCGGCGTCGATGCCGGACAGCGCGTCGAGGATCGCCTCCACATCTTCGCCGTTGGGGCCGTAGATCGCCGTGGGGTTTGTGCCGGTGAGCCCGAACTCCTCGGCCTGGCGAGCGAGCTCGGCCTGGAGGTCGGCCTGACGCCGGGCGAGCGTTTCCTCGTCTTCCTCGTCCTCGTCTTCCTCGAACGCCTCGTCATCGACGAACTCGTCGTCAACGGTCTCGTCGGCGGCCTCGGCGTCGGCGGCAACCCAGCTGAGGGTGTTGGGCTCGGCCTCTCCGCTCAGCTTGTTGGCGACGGGTCCCTTCGCTTTCCCTCGTCCGAACATCGTCCCTCCTGCCCCGGTCCGCACCGGGCGGGCTGTCAGATCACGGGCCTACTTCCTGGTAGGCCCCTTTGCTTTGGGCATTCCCTTCGCCGCCGTCGAGCCCTTGGTGCCGGGCGCGGGCTTGGTTCCGGCCGCGGCCACCTTGGCCGGGCCCTTGCCACCGGCAGAGGGCGTGCTGGCAGCCGCTCCCTTTGCGGGACCGTGCCCGACCTTCTTGGGAGCCTCTTTCTTCGCGGGCTCCGGGAGCGGCGGGGCGCCTATCAGATTGAACCACGCGCCATACAGGATCTCGGCATCCTCGGGCTCGAGCAGATCCCCGAGCACCAGCGCGGCCACGGCGTCTGCGAGCGCCGGGCCCGCCATCTTGCGTGACTCACCCTGGCCGGCCTGGCCGAGGAAGCCGGCCGTCTCCTGGATGCGCCCGGCGTTGAGCCACGGGCTCAGCTTCTCCTGGGCTCTGCGGACCTGTTCGCGCCACTCGGGATCCTCGTCGACCAGGTTCTGCAGCGACTGGTGAGCCCGGCGCAGTTCCTCCCGCGCGGTGTCCTGCCAGCCGCCCACCAGCCGTCCCACCTGCTCGGGCGCCAGCATCCAGAGCCTGTTCAGGAAATCCGTCACGGCGTCCGAGTTGGGGCCGAACGAGGCATCCTCTTCGCCGTCCTCCTCCACGCCACTCTCGTCGTCTGAGGCCGCCTCGCCGGCCTCGAGGCGCGCCGCTGCGGCGTTCTCGTCCAGCTGGGCTGTCGTCTCCGACCATGGCGCGAACAAGGCCTCGAAGTGGCCCTCCTCGAGCGTCTCCTCCAGGATCACGGCCGTGGTCGCGTCCAGGGCCGCCTCGCCGGTCTGGGAGCAGAGGCGGGACCAGTCCGGTTCCGCCTTCACGTACTCCGGGTAGCCGGCCGTCACCGCCATCCACGTCCCGACGGCCTCCCGAACCATCTGAAGGTAGCGGGCCGTTTCGTCGTCGCTCTCGTAGATCTTCCGGACGGCTTTGCGCGCCAGCTCGCGATCAGATTTGGGAACCGCCAGCCACGCCTCGGCTATGGCCCGGCCATCGGCCGGGGTGACATCCTCGAGCCTGTCCAGGATTTCCAGGACCGCCCCTGCATTGGGGCCGTACATCCAGACGTCGTTGCCGGCGAGGTAGTCCGCGGCCTGGGACTGGAGGTCCGCGGCCATGTCCTCGGGCTCGTCTCCGAGATCTTCGTCCTCGAACTCCTCGTCCAGCGCGCCCTCATCGACGACCACGTCCTGCCCGGTCTCCCGTGCCGCCCCGTCCTTGTCGCGCCGATCGCGTCGCCTGAACATAGAATCCTCCGGTGAGAGGCGCGTGCCCCGCCGGTACGGCGGCGCGTCTGGGAATGGTCGCACAGGTGCGGCACGTCGTCCCGGCGCATGGCCCCGGCCCGCCGGCTGGAGGCACGGGCCCTGTTCGGCCTGACGGATCGACGATTGCAGCGACGGCTCCGGGCGCGGCTGCCGAACCCAGCGTGGAACCGCCGACCGGGACGATGCTGCCGCGCCAGGTTGAACCGGGCAACATCGCGCCACAATGACCACGTACTCGACGACCGGGCGTACGGACGACGAGGCAGTTCTAGCCCGCGTTCGACCTTTCGACCGGGCGTTACCGGAGGCTAAGCGAACATGGCTGCTGCCCGCAAGCTCGCAACCCCGATCGCGGCCCTGGCGGCGATCCTGCTCTTCTTCCTGTACGACCCCTGGATAGTGCCACCCGACGAGGCGCGACCCGCCCTGACCGTCGCTTTCTGGGTGGCCGCAATCGCCACTGTCGCGCTGCTCTTCGCGGATCGGAACCGCCCACAGGCCGAGGTCGTGGAAGTCGAGGGGCCGGCGTTCACGCGCTACTTGTTCAGCAACACCCGAGCCGGTCTCTTCTGGTTGCCGATTCGCATCTTCGTCGGCTTCGAATGGCTCGAGGCCGGCTGGGAGAAGTTGAGCGGCCACGGCTGGACGGACGGCGGCGCGGCCCTGCTGGGGTTCTGGAAGAGTGCCGTCGCGTTGCCCCAGACCGGTCGACCCCCGATCACGTTCGAGTGGTACCGCTCGTTTCTGCAGATGCTCATCGACAACAACGCCCAGGGCTGGTTCGGCTGGCTGGTCGCGCTCGGAGAAACCGCGGTCGGAATCGGCATCCTGGTCGGTGCCCTCGTCGGCATCGCCTCCTTCTTCGGGGCCACGATGAACATGTCCTACATGCTCGCCGGCTCCGCTTCGACCAATCCGGTCCTCTTCGGCCTCACTGTCGGGCTCATGCTCGGCTGGCGAGTGGCCGGCTACTACGGCGTCGATCGCTACCTGTTGCCGGTGCTCGGAGTGCCGTGGAGCAGAAGGCCCGTGGCGGTGGTCTCGCCCGATCCGGGGCCGACAACCGCGACGTGATCGACCTGGCCGGAGTGTTTGCCCCTCATCGCGGCCAGGGACCGGCGGCCAGCCCCACGGTATAGAGGGGAAACGCTCCACTGCGCGTCGCGCTCGGAACGTCCGCGGCCGAAAAGCATGCGGCAATCGTTGCACAGGCCCGGCGTGCGAGCGCTGTCGCGGGAACGCGAAGGGCTTAGTTCGCCCCGTGGGCCTCGATGAAGCGCCGGACTCGCGCCCACGCGTCGTCCGACTGGACCTGGTACTCGGCCGCCTTCTTGTCGAAGAAGCCGTGCGGTGCGTCCGGTTCCACCACGATCTCCTGGTCGAGGCCGCCCGCCATCAAGGCGTCGCGGAACTGCTGGACGACCGCGACAGAAATCCCCTGATCGGACCCGCCGAAGATGCCCAGGACCGGGCACTCGAAGCTGCCGACCATCTCGGTTGGCGCCGGGGTGTCGTTGCGAGCGGGTCCGCTGGGCCAGCCGTAGAAGCCGATCACGCCGGCCAGGTCCAGACCGAGGGTGGCGGAAAGGAAGGCATTGCGCCCGCCCATGCAGAACCCGGTCGTGAAGAGCGCATCGACATGACTGCCGCCCTCGGCTCCGCCGTCGGTTCCGCGCAGGTAGGAGGCTGCGGCGGCGATATCCGCGGAGAGCCCGGCCCACGTCGTCTGGGCTACGTGCGGCGCGTAGTCGAAGTCGTCGCCGCGCTCCCCGGTCCCGGCAGTTCGCCCGAAGTAGTCGATCGCGACCGCCTCCACGCCGATCTCCGCGAACCGGACCGCCAGTTCCTCGTAGTAGTGGTGAAGGCCGCGGACGTCGGGCAGGATCACGATGGCGTTGCCGGTAGTCTGGGCCGGCCGGGCATGGAAGGCCCGGAACGTGTTGCCGTCCGCGGCGCCGATTTCGAGGGATCGCTGCGTGACGGCCGCGCCGTAGATCGGCCGTATCGGTGGGTTGCTGTCGAGATCAAAGCACATCGCGCAAGACTCCTGGTCGGAATGTGGAGATTGTCCCGGGCCTGCGCCCGCCGGCCATTTCGGAGGCTCGCCAGTTGCGCCCCGTGATGCCGAGGAACGGGCGAGCGCTGTTAGAATGCCCGCCATGTCCAAACCCCTCATCGTCCAGAAGTTCGGCGGCTCGTCCATCGCCAACGCCGATCGAATCCGGCGGGTTGCGGCGCGCATCGCTCGCGAGCGGGCGACCGGCGGCGATCTCGTGGTAGTGGTTTCCGCCATGGGCGACACCACCGACGAACTCCTGGCCCTGGCCAACTCGATCACCGAGGAGTCGGACCCGCGCGAGCTGGACATGCTTTTGGCGACCGGCGAGCACCAGAGCGCGACCCTCGTCTCGATGGCCCTGCACGCTCTCGGCGTCCCGGCGATCGCGCTCTCGGGCGCCCAGGCCGGCATCACCACCGATGGCAACTACGGCAAGGCACGAATAGCGGGCATCGACCCCGGGCGCATCCTCGGCGAGATCGGAGCGGGTCGAGTCGTCATAGTCGCCGGCTTCCAGGGCCAGAGCGTGCTGGACCCGCACCTGGCGGAAGTCACGACCCTTGGTCGCGGTGGTTCGGATACCACTGCCGTCGCGGTGGCGGCCGCCCTCGAGGCCGACCGCTGCCAGATCTTTACCGACGTTCGAGGCATTTACACAGCAGATCCGCGGCTCGTGTCCGATGCTCGCCAGCTGCCGGTCATCTCCTACGAGGAGATGATGGAACTGGCCCACCAGGGCGCGCAGGTCATGCAAGGCCGGGCCGTCGAGCTTGGCTGGGTGAACAATGTCGTCATCGAGGTGCTGAGCTCGTTCGAGGATCTGCCCGGCACGCTCATCAAGGAGGATCCGTTCGTGGAGCAGCGCAACAAGGTTCGCGGGCTGGCCCACGACCGCAACGTGGCCAAGTTGACCCTCGTCGAGGTCCCGGACCGGCCCGGTGTCGCTCATGCAGTCTTCGCCCCACTCGCCGAGGCCGGCGTCAACGTCGATACGATCGTCCAGAACGTCGGCCACCACGGCACGACGGACCTGAGCTTCACCATTACCCGGGGCGACCTGGCGAAGGCGAAGCGCATTCTCGACCCGATCGTCCGGGAGCTCGGCTTCCGCGAGATGACCACCGATTCGGCCATGGCCAAGGTTTCGATCGTCGGAGCCGGTATCCAGAACGCCCCGGGCTATGCCGCGCGGATGTTCGCCGCGCTGGCGGAGGCAGGAGTGAACATCGAGATCATCTCGACATCCGAGATCCGGATCACCTGCATGATCGCCGAGGATCAGGTCGAGACAGCCGTCAGGGCGCTTCACAAGGCATTCGCCCTCGAAGAGCCGGAGCCGATGCTCCAGGGCGAACTGGCCGCCGAGGTCGGCGGGGGATCCGGCGGGACGTCGAAGACGGGCGCGTGACGACGAACTCCGCGTTCCTGTCGCGGTATGAGCTGTTCCGGTCGGTCCCCTCGACCAACGACGTCGTTCGGAACTGGATGGCCGAAGGAACGCCCGAGGTCTGTCTGGCCGTCGCCGACGAGCAGACCGCGGGCCGCGGGCGATCCGGGCGATCCTGGGTCGCACCGAGCGGCGCCGCGCTGATGCTGTCGCTCGGTTTTCAGCCCGGCCACATGGCGCCCGATCGGTTGTGGCGGCTGGCCGCGGTCGTGGCCCTGGCTATGGCCGATGCAGCCGAGGAAACGGCCGGGCTGCCCATCGGCATGCTCCGTCTCAAGTGGCCGAACGACATAGTCGTGGCCTCGGACGCCGGCGTGCGCAAGCTCGCCGGAGTGCTCGGCGAGAGCGCGGGCGTGGGTACGCCCCGCGTCCAGGCCGTCGTCGGGATCGGCGTCAATGCCGACTGGCCGAGTGAGGAGTTCCCGGAAGACCTGGCAGGTTCCATGACCAGCCTGCGTGAAGCCTCGCGAGGGCGGCCTGTCGACGCGGCCGAGCTGCTGGCAGCGTTTCTGCTGCGTCTGGAGCCGCGCGTACTGGCGCTGCGCGACGGGCACTTCGATGTCGCGGGATGGCACGATCGCCAGGTCACAACCGGCCGAATGGTACGGATCGAGATGCCCGACGGCGCCGCCCGGGAAGTGCGGGCGGTCGGCGTGGACGGGGCGTCTGGGGCGCTGCTGGTCGAGGACGCGGCCGCACCGGGCGGGGAGAGCGAGCTGCTCGTGGGCGAGGTTGCGCACGTCAGGATGGGTCCGGCGGAGCCCGGCGCCACCGGCGGCGCCGGGGCCGGTGCCCCTCGGGCCGCGGCGGTTTCCGGCGACCGGGGTGTAACGAATTGAGCCCGCCCGTGTTTAGTAGAGCGAAGGAGAGCGCCCGTCCCGCTCGGCTGGACCGCGACCGCGGGCTGGTTGAGGAGGCACGGCGCGACCCGTCCCACTTCGACGCTTTGTACAGGAAGTATCTGGCCCAGGTGTACAGCTACGCCTACTACGAACTCCGGGACCACCACGGCGCGGAAGACGCGACCGAGCGTGTCTTCATGCAGGCCCTCGCCGGCCTGCCCCGCTTCGAGGAGCGCGTCGACGCGTTCATCGAATCACGCTGGGTCGCGACCGAGGCCGGGGCCGACGCCGCGGACCTTTCCACGTTCCGCGTCTGGCTATTCCGCATCGCCCACAACGTCATCGCGAACGAGCGACGGCGGGACCGCCGCCGCCTCGTGACGCCTCTGGACGAGGCCGCGGCGCTCCCCGCCCCGGACGACGTTGCCGATACGGCGGCCGCTCACGAGGCCGGCAGCGCCGCCTGGAATGCGGTTGCTCGTCTGCCGCAGGACCGTCGCAGGGCGATCGTCCTCCGTTTCGTCGACGAGATGTCCACGGCCGAGATCGCGGCGGTTCTGGGTCGCTCCGAGGGAGCGGTTCGGGTGTTGCTGCATCGTGCCCTGCGTTCCGTGGCCGACGACCTGCGGGGGCACCTGAGCTGATGTTCAGCAGTGGAACGCGGGACGCTCGGCGCACTGAGCGGTATCTGGACGAGCTCGTGGCCGCCGACCGGCGGCGCGTCTCGGAGTTCCCGGTGGACGTCGAGATGGACCCCGCCGTGCGCTTCGCGGCGCGCGAGCTGCGAGCGGATCTCGTCCGAGTCCACCCTTCTTTCCACTTCGAGGAGGCCCTGGCCGCTCGCCTCGAGGCGGGCGCGATGCGGCTCCGGGCCGGCCTCCGCGTAGAGGTCGAGGAGGACGCGGCCACGGTTGCGACGCCGGGGACGCTGGCAGCCTTCCGGAGCCACTCGCCCGCCGGGGAGGACCGCGCCACCACGGCCGAGTCGCCGTCCCTGACCGGATCGCGTGAGGCTCCGCCGCCATCGGCATTCCGGCGCCTCCCCGAGATGGCCGCGCGCCAATCCCGCCCGCTGATCGTGGGCGGCGTCGGCGTTGCGTCCGCGGCGATCTCGCTCGGCGCGGTCTACGTTGCCTGGCGCTATTCCCACCCGGCGTCCGGCCGGATGGGACGTGCGGTCCGGACGGCTCACGGCCGTGCCGCCGGGTCCGGCGGCCGGCGAACGGGGATCGTCAACGGGATCCTGGGGGTCGTTTCCTGATGCCGGTTAGATTGCCCTTCCGCCCCCGCCGCGACACCTACCCGCCGGACCTGTGGACGAAGTGCCCTGGCTGCGCGGAAATGCTGTTCAACAAGCAGCTCGAGAAGACGCTCAGGGTCTGCCCTCACTGCGGACACCACTTCCGCATCCCGGCCAGGTCCCGCATCGAGCAGCTCGTCGACGCCGGTTCGTTCGTGGAGCGGGATGACGATCTGCAGCCCGTTGACGCGCTCGGGTTCGTCGACCTCAAGGCCTATCCGGATCGGCTGATGGCCGCCCAGCTCGCCACGGGCCTTCGCGACGCCGCCGTCTGGGGTCTGGCCGCCATGGGCGGGAAGCCGGTGTCGCTGTGCGTCATGGACTTCGGGTTCATCGGCGGCTCTATGGGAGCGGTCGTGGGAGAGAAGGTCGCCCGCGCGGGCGAGGCTGCCCTCGCGGAGCGAATACCTCTGATCATCGTCTCCTCCTCCGGCGGCGCCCGAATGCAGGAGGGCACATACGCGCTGATGCAGCTCGTGAAGACGATGGGCGTCGTGGAGCGAGTCAGGGCGGCCGGAGTGCCTTTTATCTCCGTTCTGACGGACCCTACGACCGGCGGAGTCTTCGCCTCGTTCGCGGTCGTCGGCGACGTGAACATCGCCGAGCCCAACGCACTCATTCGCTTCGCCGGCGACCGAGTTTCCGGGGGCACTATCGGCGAAGAGCTGCCGCCCGGATACGCTCGCGCGGAGTTCTGGTTCAGCCACGGGTTCGTGGACAGGATCGTCACCCGCGCCAACCTGCGCGGCGACATCATCGCCCTGCTCGCATACCTGGCGGCTTCGCCCGCGGCGAGCGTTGGCGAGCCTCCTGCGAGTCCCGGGTCCCGGCCGCGATCACTACTGTCGGCGCTCACCGGGGCGCTCGGCGGAGAGAGCGGCGACTCACGCAACGGCGACTCACGCAACGGCGACTCACGCAACGCCGCGGCCAATGGGTCTCGCGGGGAGGCGCCCCGTGGTTGATCGACTGCTGAACCGCGGCCACGCCCAAGACGGCCCGACGGATAGCCCAACGGCCGCGGTTTGGGCCCACGTCCAGCAGGCCCGTAACCTGAAGCGACCGCACACGCTCGAACTGCTCAAGGCCATGGCCGACGAGTTCATCGAGCTTCACGGGGATCGGCTCTTCGGCGACGACTCGGCGATCGTGGCCGGCTTTGCTCGGATCGCCGGACGGCAAATCGTCGTCATCGGTTTCCAGAAGGGCCAGGACACGGAGGAGAACATCCGGCGCAACTTCGGCCTGCCCCATCCCGAGGGCTACCGCAAGGCGATGCGCATGATGGACCTGGCCGAGCGCTACGCCATGCCGATCCTCACCTTCGTCGACGTCCAGGGTGCTTTCCCTGGCGCGGCGGCCGAGGAACGCGGCATCGCCGAGGCGATCGCCAAATCGGTCGGTCTGATGACCCGGCTGCGGACGCCGATCGTCGTGGTCATTACCGGCGAAGGCGGCTCCGGCGGCGCACTTGGGCTTGCCGTCGGCGACGTCGTGCTCGCGCTGGAGAACTCCATCTACTCGGTGATCAGTCCCGAAGGCTGCGCCACGATCCTGTGGCGCTCGTCCGAGCAATCGCAGCTGGCCGCCGTGGCCATGAAGGTCACCGCAGGCGAGCAGCACGAGCTGGGCATCGTCGATGCCGTGATCCCAGAGCCGGGCGAGGGAGCTCACACCGACCCGGCTGAGATGGCCCGGCGTATCAGCGAGGCCGTGGTGGAGCAGCTCGACGTCCTCGGTCGCATCCCCCTGGACGAGCTCGTGGAGGCTCGGTACCAGAGATATCGGGCTTACGGTCCGTTCACGGTGGCCGATCGGCCGGTTGCCCCCCCGGAACGGATCGGAATCGCGGACCGGCTGCGAGGTCTCCTCGCCGGCCGCTCGGCGAGGCCTGCGTTCCCCGCGACCAGGAGCGGCGGTCCGTCCGACCGCGAGGAGGAGTAGGAAATGCCCGCCCGCCAGCAGACTGCGACAGTCGTCCGGACCGAGGCCGACGAAGCCCTCCGGATCCGGCGGGACCACGAGGCAATCGGCCGGCTGGCCGACGACCTCCTGCCGGCCCTGATCGCCAAACTCGCGGCCAGCGGACTGGGCGAGATTGAGGTTCGTGAGAACGGCTGGAAGGCGCGGCTGCGCAAACCCGCCGGCTCAGATGAAGCCCGCCGGCTGGCGGCCAGGGCCGGCGTCGAGAGCCACGCGGCACACGGCCATGCGTCTGGGCGGCCGGCGGTCGCCCACGAGCGTGGGGCCGAGGACCGCGACACGCGAACAGAGGACGACGAAGACTCAGCCGAGGCCGAACCGGGCCTCGTCGTGGCCACGTCTCCGGCCGTTGGTGTCTACCACCCGCGCCGCGATCTGGCGGTCGGTATGCCCGTCCGAGCCGGCGACCGCATCGGGTGGGTCGACGTGCTGGGCGTGCAGCAGGACGTGATCGTGCCGGTTGACGGTCTCATCGGGTCGAGCCTGGCCGAGGCCGGCGAGGCAGTCGAATACGGTCAGGGGCTGGTTCGCCTCGACCCGCCCGAGCGGGCGTCCGAGCAGGTTCGTCCTGGCGCCCAGGGCCGGCCCGCCGCCGTGGCGAAGTCCTGATGTTTACCAAGGTCCTGATCGCCAACCGCGGTGAGATCGCGCTGCGGATCCTGCGCGCCTGCCGCACGCTCGGCATCGGCGCGGTCGTCGCCTACAGCGATGCGGATCGGGAGAGCCTGGCCGCCCAGCTGGCCGACGAAGCCATCTGCATCGGACCGGCCGACGCCAAGCACAGCTATCTCTCGGCGCCGGCGATCATCTCGGCGGCTATCGTCACGGGCTGCGATGCGATCCATCCCGGCTACGGGTTCCTCTCGGAAGACGAAGGGTTCGCCGAAGTCGTCCGCGCTCACGACCTGACGTTCATCGGCCCGCCGGCGGAGGTCCTCGAGCGCTTCGCCTCAAAGGAGGCCACTCGCCGGTTGCTCGGGTCGCATGGCTTGCCGACCATTCCGGGGTCTGGCATGTTGCGCGACGAGGCCCATGCCCTGGCCGAGGCCGAGCGCGTCGGCTACCCGGTCCTGATCAAGCCCTCGGCCGGGGGCGGCGGTAAGGGAATGCGCCTGGTCCGGACCCCGCGCGAGCTGGAGAGCTCTCTCAAGGTCAGCCGCTCCGAGGCGAAGGCCGCGTTCGGCAACGACGCGTTGTACCTGGAGAAGTATCTCGACGACAACCGCCACGTGGAGATCCAGGTGGCCGTAGACCACTTCGGCAACGCCGTCCACATGGGCGATCGCGACTGCTCCGTGCAGCGGCGACATCAGAAGGTCATCGAGGAAACGCCCAGCCCGGGTATGTCGGATGCCGCCCGCCAGGAGCTGGCCGAACGGGCCGTTCGCGCAATCGCGGCGGCCGGCTACGAGAACCTGGGCACGCTCGAGTTCCTGGTCGACGCCAAGGGGGACGCCTACTTCATCGAGATCAACTGCCGGGTCCAGGTGGAGCATCCCATCACCGAGCTCTGCACCGGCATCGACCTTGTTGCCCTGCAGATCAAGATCGCCGCCGGAGAGCCGTTGGGCATGACCCAGGCCGACATAGTGTCGACCGGCCACGCCATCGAGTTTCGGATCCTGGCCGAGGATCCCGGCAAGGACTTCAAGCCGCAGGGCGGTCAGATCGGTGCCTACCTTGCCCCGGGCGGGCCGGGCGTTCGCATGGACTCGCACATCTACCCGGGATACGACATCCCGTCCTACTACGACTCGCTTCTGGGCAAGCTCTCCGTCTGGGCCCCGGACCGGGCTCAGGCCATCGCCCGCGGCGATGCCGCGCTGCGTGAGATGCTCGTAGACGGTGTCATGACGAACATCGAGCTACACCGCGCGATTCTCGCCAATCAGGTCTTCATCGACGGCAAGGTGACGACGAACCTGCTCGACCGGGTCGGCAGCGCTCCGTTCGTCGCCGCCGGCAACCGCTGAGCCGCTGCCACGACCACCAGGAGCCGCCCGTGACCGAGCCCGCAACAACCACCGAGCCGATCCTCACGACCAGTCAGATCGAGAAGCTCATTCCGCACCGCTGGCCGTTCCTTCTGGTCGATCGCATCGTCGAGTACGACCAGGACGCCAAGCGGATCGTTGGGCTCAAGTCCGTGACGGCGACCGAGTGGTTCTTCCAGGGCCACTTCCCGGGTCAGCCGATCATGCCGGGCGTGCTCCAGGTAGAGGCTCTGGCCCAGACCATGGGCGTCTTCGTGGCCCAGCAGCCGGGCTTCGGTGATCGGCTCGGACTGTTTGCCGCGATCGATGAGTGCCGCTTCAAGCACATCGTGACGCCGGGCGATCAGCTCAGGCTGGAAGTGACCATGGAGCGGCTCGGAAGCAAGTTCGGGCGCGGTCATGGCGTTGCGACGGTCGATGGCGACATCGCCTGCGACGCCAAGCTCAGCTTCATCATCGCCCCAGAGAGCGCTCTGCGTTGATGGTCCGCATCGCCGCTCTCTCCGACGTTCACGGTAACCTGCCGGCCCTGGAGGCGGTGCGCCGGGCTGTCCATGCCGCCCGCCCGGACTTCGTGGCCGTCTGCGGCGACCTCGTCTTCAACGGCCCCGATCCGGTGGGGACGCTGGCCCTGGTACGCGAGCTGGAACGCTCCGGCGCCTACGTCACGATGGGCAACACGGACCTGGCCGTTGCCGACGGCGACTACACGGCCGCGTTTCCGTGGTTCACCGACGGAGTTCCGGACTCGTACCGGGCCGCGACGGAGTGGGCCAGGGACCAGATCGGCGACGACGGCGTGGACTACCTGCGCCGCCTCCCGTGGGAGCGGCGGCTGCGGGTCGGCGACGATGCGTCACCGTCGGGCGACCTGGTCCTCTTCTGCCACGCCTCACCCGGCTCGCTGACCGACGGCTTCCCCGCGGATCTCGATCCGGTAGTGACTATCGATCGCATCGGTCGCACCGACGCGAAGGTGATCGTGTGCGGCCACACTCACGTCCCGGAGGTTCGCGAGGTCGGCTGGCGGACCATCGTCAACGACGGCAGCGCCGGCTACGTCTTCGACGGCGATCCCACCGCGAGCTGGGCGCTGATCGAGATCGAGGACGGCGAGATCAGAGCCGAGATCAAGCGGACCACCTACGACGTCATGGCGGTCTCCGACGCCGTCTCGGCGCGCGGTCTGCCCGGCGACGTGTACCGCGCCGCCACGATCCGTACCGGGAAGTTGGTCAGATGAGGGGCGATCGTCGGCTTCGCCTCCATCGCCTTGAGCGTTGCTGCGCAACGCTTGTTCGGCCGACTCGCACAGCGGCGGTTCAATGATGAGCAGCTTGGGGTCGAACGGCCGTCCATCGCGCGTGGTGATCACGGGCATGGGCGCCCTTACCGCGCTCGGGCTCGACGTCGCCTCCACGTGGGATGGGCTGGTTGCGGGTAGATCCGGCGTCGGTCCGATCACGCAGTTCGATCCGTCGCGACTGACGACGCGCATCGCCGCCGAGGTCAAAGACTTCGACCCGTCTCCGATCATCGATCGCAAGGACCAGCGCCGAAACGATCGATACGTCCAGCTGGCGCTGGTGGCGGCCCGCCAGGCGATGGATCAGGCCGGGCTCCCGGCGCGCCTGGAGGGCACCGAGGCAGAGCGGACGGGCGTGATCGTCGGTACGGGCATCGGGGGTATCCGGACGCTGTCCGACCAGGTCCTGCTCATGGGCGAGAAGGGGCCGGATCGACTGTCCCCCTTCCTCATCCCGATGGCCATCAGCAACCTGGCCGCGGGCGTGATCTCCATATTCTTCGGGCCGCAGGGCCCCAATTTCGGCATCGTCTCCGCCTGCGCCACGGGCGGCCACGCCATCGGCGAGGCGTGGGAGACGATCCGGCGCGACGACGCGGACGTGATGCTCGCCGGCGGTGCCGAAGCCGTCGGGCACGAATCGCTGGTAGGCGCGTTCGCGGCGATGCGGGCCCTCTCCACACGCAACGACGAGCCCGAGCTGGCTTCGCGCCCATTCGACAAAGGCCGCGACGGCTTCGTCATCGGCGAGGGCGCCGGAGTGGTAGTCCTGGAGTCGCTCGAGCACGCTCTTGCGCGCGGAGCGGAGCCGCTGGCGGAGGTCGTGGGCTACGGCGCCACTGCCGACGCCTCGCACATCACTCTGCCCGCCCCCGGAGGCGCGGGCGCGGTCCGGGCCATTCGCCGGGCGTTGGAGAAGGCCGGCCTGACGGTAGACGACATCGAAATGGTGAACGCTCATGCCACTTCCACCCCGGAGGGCGATCCGCGCGAACTGGAGGCCATCAATACGCTCTTCGGCGAGCGGGCCGGTCAGGTCAGCGTGACCGCCAACAAGAGCATGATCGGCCACACCCTGGGGGCGGCGGGCGCCATCGAGGTCATTGCCACGGTCATGAGCATCAGGACCGGGATCGTTCCACCGACGATCAATCTCGACGATCCGGACGAGGCCGCGGCCGGGCTGGATCTGACCCCGAACGTGGCGCGCCGTCGAGCGATCGACGTGGCGGTCTCGGATTCCTTCGGGTTCGGCGGCCAGAACAGCGCCCTGGTCATCCGGCGCTGGACCGAGTGAGGGAGCGGACGATGGACGAACAGCACGACGAAGCGTCCGGCCGGCCCGCCGAGGCAACCCCCGAGGGACCCGAGGTCGGCGGCACGGCCATGTCCGAGGAGACCGCGGGCCTGCTTGGCCTGATCGATCGGCTGGGCGCGCTCCTGGAGAAGAGCGATCTGGTCGAACTGGAAGTCGAAGCGGGCAAAACGGGAATAGTCCTGCGCAAGCCGGCTGCTCCGGCGCCGGCGGCGTCCGCCCCGGCCGTGACTCCGGCCGCGAGCGCGGATCCGGCCGGCGCTGCGCCGGGGACCGCTCCGCCTACCACCGCGAAAGCGGTGAGAGCGCCGCTGACGGGCATTTTCTACTCGTCTCCGTCTCCGGCGTCCCCGCCCTACGTCACCGTCGGGCTCCACGTCAAAGTAGGGGACGTCATCGGCCTTATCGAGGCCATGAAGCTGTTCAATGAGATCAAGTCGGACCAGGCCGGGAGAGTCGTGCGGGTGGTCGCCGAGTCGGGGAAGCTGGTCAAGGCGAAGCAACCGCTGATTGAGGTCGAGCCGTAATGTCGCGTTCCGTGTCCGGTGTCCACCTGACGGGCTGGGGTGCGTACGCCCCGAGCCTGATCTTGAGCAACGCCGATCTCGAGCGAATGGTAGACACGAACGACGAGTGGATCGTTACGCGAACGGGGATGCGCGAGCGCCGTATCGCGGGGCCCGGCGAGACGACCGCCAGCATGGCCGCCGTCGCGGGCTTGCGAGCCATCGCGACCGCGGGCTTGACGCCGGACGACATCGACCTGATCCTGGTCGGCACCCTCACGCCCGACTACGTCATGCCCTCGACGGCCGCCCTGGTGAAGGAAGCGATCGGCAACAAGAGCGCGGCGGCGATGGACCTGTACGCGGCCTGTTCCGGCTTCGTATACGGCTACGCGACGGCCAACGCATACATCGCCAGTGGCATGGCAAAGCACGTGCTCGTGATCGGCGCGGAGACCCTCAGCCGCTACACGGATTACGCCGACCGTTCCACCTGCATCCTGTTCGGCGACGCGGCCGGAGCGGCCGTGCTATCGGCCTCCGACGAGCCGGGTGGGACCATGGGGATCGAGATGACTACGGAGCCGGCGGGCGCCTACTTCATCTGGCTCCCCGCCGGCGGGTCGGCCCGACCGCCCACGCCAGCCACTCTGGCGTCCGGCGAGCACTACATGAAGATGAAGGGCTCCGAGACGTTCAAGGTTGCAGTGCGGACGCTGGGCTCGACCGCGCTTGCCTCCGTCGCCCGGGCCGGGATCGATCTGTCGGACATCGACCTCGTCGTTCCTCATCAGGCCAACAACCGCATCATCGAGGCCCTGGCGAAGTCGCTCCACTTCCCGATGGAGAAGGTCTTCGTAAACGTGGACTGTTACGGCAACACGTCCGCGGCCTCCGTGCCGCTGGCTCTCTCCGAGGCCGTGGCCGCCGGCAGAGTGAAGAAGGGGGATCGGTTGCTGTTGGTGGCCTTCGGTTCCGGGCTGACCTCCGGTGCGATCACGTTTCAGTGGACGGCGGACCCGGCCGCCAGTGCTCGGGCGGAAGGCATCGGACCGGCCGATGTCGCGGTCATGCCCGGATATCTCGATCCCGTCAATCCATTTCCACCGGCCCTGGAGTGGCTCCTCGAGAAGCCCGCGACAGGCGCCGGCAACGGCCGCAACCCCGGGCCCGATGCCCGGCCAACCACGATTTCCGACGCAGTCTCCGGCGCGGGGGGCGCCACAGCAAACCCGGCCGAGTGATGAGGTCGAGCTTCACGATGGAGGGCGTGGGGTTCGAATCCATCTGGGCCGGAACGCGACTAGAAGGGAGCGAATCATGATCGACTTGACCGGCAAGTCCGCCCTCGTCACCGGCGGCGCACGCGGTCTCGGCAAGGCCATCTGCCTGAACCTCGCCCGACAGGGCGCCGACGTCGCCTTCGTAGACATCGGCCGCCCGGAAGTTGCCGAGGCGACGGTGGCGGAGATCATGGCTCTCGGCCGTCGCGCCCACTACATTGCGGCGGATGTGACCGACCCCGAGGCCTGCGTCAAGGCGGTCGCGACCGTCATCGACGCCTTTGGCAAGATCGACATCCTTGTCAACAACGCCGGCATCACCCGCGACGATCTGATCATGCGAATGTCGGTCGACGACTGGAAGAAGGTCATGGAGGTCAACCTCTTCGGCGCCTTCTACATGACCAAGGCCGTTCTCCGGCCGATGATCAAGGCCAGATCGGGCCGGATCGTCAACATGGCAAGTGTCTCGGGCCAGGCCGGCCAGGGCGGCCAGGCCAACTACTCGTCGTCAAAGGCCGGCCTGATCGCTCTCACCAAGGTCACCGCCAAGGAAGTGGGTTCCCGCGGCATCACCTGCAACGCGGTCGCTCCGGGTCTCATACGCACCGAGCTGACCAAGGACATGAACCCCGAAATCCTCGATTACTTCATCAAGATGACGCCGCTCGGGCATTTCGCGTCACCCGAGGATGTGGCGGCAGCAGTAACGTTCTTCACCTCGGACGAGGCCGCGAACATCACCGGCCAGGTACTCGCCGTCGACGGCGGCATGGTGATGCAGTAACGGAATCCGGACGGCCCTAGACTTGGATCGAAATGGAAAGCGACACTCTGGCGACTGACGACCAGTCGACCGCCGACGACCCCGACTCGCCCGGCGAGCCGGCGGTAGGTGGTCGCTCGCCCCTGGTGGCGGCCGCGCTTTCCTTCCTCTGGCCCGGCCTGGGACAGCTGTTCCTGGGTCGCCGGGCATGGGCCGGTATCTTCACTCTGCCGGCCGTGGTCCTTGCCGTGTGGGTCGTGGTCCAGCTCACGCATGGGCTGTGGTGGGTTGGCGCGAGCATGCTGGATGAAAGCTATGCCCTGACGATAGCGGTCCTTGTCGTCCTGGCCGGAGTCTTGCGCGTCGCGGCGACCGCTCACGCATTCCTGGCGGTGCCGCGGGCCCGGCGCTTCCATTTCCGCCCGCTGGAGGCGGGCATCGTCGTCGCTCTGCTCGTGACGATCGTCGGCATGCACGCCTACGTGGCCGCTGATGCGTGGCTCGTGCATCAGGCGGATCTGGACATCGCCAACAACACCAGCCATTTCGCTGCCGTCGCCTCGTCATCCCCAAGCCCCAGCCCCAGCCCGACCGTCACCCCGATCCCCACGCAGGTCGACCTGTCGGCCTTCCATCCCGCACCGACTGTCGAGCGGAGCACCGGACCCGCGGCCGTTCGAACCAAGAATCCCGATCGGATCACCTTCCTGGTCGTGGGCACGGACAACATGCCGGGCCGGCCCTTCGCCAACGCCATCACCGACACCATGATGGTCGTGAGCATGGACACCAAGACGGGCGCGGTGACCATGATCAGCGTGCCCCGAGACACATCCGCCTTCGATTTGTACTACGGCGGCTGGGCCGAGTCTGGGCTGAAGCTCAATGAACTGGTCAACAAGCTGATCAACGGGTACTACAAGTCTCCAGATCCGCCGATGATCACGCTGAAGAAGGAGATCAGCTTCCTGGTCGGGATCCCGATCGACTACTACGCTTCGATCGACCTGGGAGGCCTCTCGAGCATGATCGACTCGATAGGGGGCGTGGACGTCTACAACGAGCAGGCGGTCATCGACGCAGAGACCGGAATATCGGTGGGCGTCGGGCCCCTCCACCTCAACGGCGCGCTGGCCATCCTGTACGTCCGCTCGCGCGAAGGGGCGGGTGGTAGCGACTACAAGCGTGCGGCTCGCCAGCAGGCCGTCCTAATTGCCCTGGAGAAGAAGGTGGCGAGTCCGTCCGTCCTGCCCAAACTGAGCACCCTGATATCGCTGGCCGGCAAGGTGATTGCCACGGACTTCCCGCTCGAGAACGCCCGCGACTATGTTCCGTTCGCCCAGAACGTGACATCGATATCCAGCTGCGTCCTCGGGCCGCCCTACAGCTACCATCCCGACACTTCCACAACGGGCGGGACTTGGACGAGCCGGCTGGACATGACGCTGGTCGCCAACCTCTCCGTCGCGGACTTCGGCTCGGAGAGCGCCTATTACGGACTCCCGGGGGTCGTGCCCGAGCCCTGCACGAAGTAGACCCGGTCCGTCTCTACTTGTAGGTGACGGCGGTTCCGGGCGGGACGCTCTGTATGAAGATCTGGCCGCGAACGAACGGGATCTCGTTGCCCGAGTCGTCGTAGTAGTGCGTCAGGGCAGCGTCCGAAGTCTTCTTCCAGGTGCCCACAATGGCCTTGCCTTCCTTGAAGACGATGGCCTTGCCAGAGCCCACGTTGCCGACTTGAACCCTCGGAATGCCGTAGTCCACGTAGTCGGGGGTGACCGTCTGGAACATCACGACGACGTTTCGGGGTAGGACCTGCTGGTTGTTGGTCGGGTCGAGCTGTGGCTGCCCGTTGAGCAGACGACGGTACGAGTCGCTGAACCGGTCGAACTGGTAGCTCACGGAGACCGTGTTGTAGGGAATCGTGATCGACTGGGACACAGGTAGCTCGGCGATCGGCGTGTCGTCCACGAAGGGTCGGGAGGGCGGGCCCTGGTACGTCGCCGGGTAGCCCCTGTTCCCCGCGCAGTGAAAGAGGTCCGCCGTGTTCGTGAACTCGTTGTGCGGGGCCTCTCGGCCGGGGACGCGGTAGTAGGGGCAGGAGCCGCCGTTCGAGGCGTTCTCGTCGTAGAAGTACCTGGCCATGGCGGGGATTACCTGTTTGAGGGTCTTCGTGTCGCCCCCGTCGTGGCCGTACAACGCCTTGTACTCGGCGGCCCAGCGAACGAAGTAGGGGCGTCCGCTCCGGACGCCGCCGATCATGGTCGCGTCCTTCTCCTGGAAGATCATCATGTAGCGGGTCTGGCTGTACTCCTCGTACGACTGATAGACGATCGATGCGAAGGCGAAGCCGTACTGCGGCCGCGCGGCGATGTTGTCGCCGATTGAGATCGCCAGCGGTAAGCGGTGGGCCAGGTCGGCCGGAGCCGCCACTCCGTCGAGATCGCTGTACTCCCAGCCGCTCGGGATCGCCGTTTGGCCCGCTTCGGTGGGAGAGGTCGATGGGGTGTGCGAGTCAGTCGGTGAGTCCGCCGGCGATGCGGCCGGGGAGCTGGCCGTGGAGCTGGTCGGCGACGGCGAGGGCCCTATCGCCGGAGACGCCTGTCTAGGCCCGAGCCAGACGAGCAGTCCGGTGCCGACAATCGCCGCGATGGCGATCGCGCCAACGGCGATAGTCGGCTTCCGATGGTCGATCCAGATGCGCCTGGTCCTGGTCCGGATGCGCTCGATCACGA
>CAWFBR010000003.1:0-233123 GCA_963814125.1 uncultured Chloroflexia bacterium | reverse complement strand
CGCCAGCGGCGGCATCGCCGCGTTCGGCGGCTGCCAGATCGACAAGGCCGGCACGGCATACCAGCTCCATGCCGTTGACGGCGCCCTGACGGTTGCCGACAGCACGGCGTTCGACATCACCCCCGCGGCCCTCAACCACATCGTCATCAGCCCTGACACGGCCAGCATCGCCGCGGGCGCCAACCAGACCTACACCGCCGCGAGCTACGACATCAACGACAACCTCATCGCCGACGTGACCGCCGACACTACCTTCGGCATCTCGGGCACCGGCGCCTGCACCCTGGCGGTCTGCACCTCCACCCTCGCGGGCGACCACACCGTGACCGGCACCTATGCCACCACCTACACCGACACCGCGGTCCTGACCATCACCCCCGCGGCCCTCAACCACATCGTCATCAGCCCTGACACGGCCAGCATCGCCGCGGGCGCCAACCAGACCTACACCGCCGCGAGCTACGACATCAACGACAACCTCATCGCCGACGTGACCGCCGACACTACCTTCGGCATCTCGGGCACCGGCGCCTGCACCCTGGCGGTCTGCACCTCCACCCTCGCGGGCGACCACACCGTGACCGGCACCTATGCCACCACCTACACCGACACCGCGGTCCTGACCATCACCCCCGCGGCCCTCAACCACATCGTCATCAGCCCTGACACGGCCAGCATCGCCGCGGGCGCCAACCAGACCTACACCGCCGCGAGCTACGACATCAACGACAACCTCATCGCCGACGTGACCGCCGACACTACCTTCGGCATCTCGGGCACCGGCGCCTGCACCCTGGCGGTCTGCACCTCCACCCTCGCGGGCGACCACACCGTGACCGGCACCTATGCCACCACCTACACCGACACCGCGGTCCTGACCATCACCCCCGCGGCCCTCAACCACATCGTCATCAGCCCTGACACGGCCAGCATCGCCGCGGGCGCCAACCAGACCTACACCGCCGCGAGCTACGACATCAACGACAACCTCATCGCCGACGTGACCGCCGACACTACCTTCGGCATCTCGGGCACCGGCGCCTGCACCCTGGCGGTCTGCACCTCCACCCTCGCGGGCGACCACACCGTGACCGGCACCTATGCCACCACCTACACCGACACCGCGGTCCTGACCATCACCCCCGCGGCCCTCAACCACATCGTCATCAGCCCTGACACGGCCAGCATCGCCGCGGGCGCCAACCAGACCTACACCGCCGCGAGCTACGACATCAACGACAACCTCATCGCCGACGTGACCGCCGACACTACCTTCGGCATCTCGGGCACCGGCGCCTGCACCCTGGCGGTCTGCACCTCCACCCTCGCGGGCGACCACACCGTGACCGGCACCTATGCCACCACCTACACCGACACCGCGGTCCTGACCATCACCCCCGCGGCCCTCAACCACATCGTCATCAGCCCTGACACGGCCAGCATCGCCGCGGGCGCCAACCAGACCTACACCGCCGCGAGCTACGACATCAACGACAACCTCATCGCCGACGTGACCGCCGACACTACCTTCGGCATCTCGGGCACCGGCGCCTGCACCCTGGCGGTCTGCACCTCCACCCTCGCGGGCGACCACACCGTGACCGGCACCTATGCCACCACCTACACCGACACCGCGGTCCTGACCATCACCCCCGCGGCCCTCAACCACATCGTCATCAGCCCTGACACGGCCAGCATCGCCGCGGGCGCCAACCAGACCTACACCGCCGCGAGCTACGACATCAACGACAACCTCATCGCCGACGTGACCGCCGACACTACCTTCGGCATCTCGGGCACCGGCGCCTGCACCCTGGCGGTCTGCACCTCCACCCTCGCGGGCGACCACACCGTGACCGGCACCTATGCCACCACCTACACCGACACCGCGGTCCTGACCATCACCCCCGCGGCCCTCAACCACATCGTCATCAGCCCTGACACGGCCAGCATCGCCGCGGGCGCCAACCAGACCTACACCGCCGCGAGCTACGACATCAACGACAACCTCATCGCCGACGTGACCGCCGACACTACCTTCGGCATCTCGGGCACCGGCGCCTGCACCCTGGCGGTCTGCACCTCCACCCTCGCGGGCGACCACACCGTGACCGGCACCTATGCCACCACCTACACCGACACCGCGGTTCTGACCATCACCCCCGACACCGCGGCCACCATCGCCATCAACGACGGCAACAACCAGTCGACCACGGTCGGCACGGCGGTCTCGACCGCCCCGAGCGTCATCGTGAAAGACCAGTACGGCAACGTCGTGGCCGGTGTCAGCGTCACCTTCGCGATCGGCTTGGGCGGCGGCTCGCTCACCGGCGGCTCGGCCACGACCAACACCTCAGGCATCGCGACCGTCGGGAGCTGGACTCTGGGCACCCTCGTCGGCTCCAACACCCTGACCGCTACCAGCACCGGCCTGACCGGTTCGCCTCTGACCTTCACCGCCACCGGAACTGTGGCCAACTTCGACCACATCCTCATCAGCCCCCACGACGCCAGCATCAGCGCCGACACGGGGACCCAGACCTACGCCGCGGCGACCTACGACAGCCACGGCAACCTCATCGACGACGTGACCGGCACGACGACCTTCACCATCGATGGCAGCGCCTGCAGCGGAGCCGTCTGCTCCGCGACCGTCGTGGGCGACCACACCGTGATCGGCACCTTCGCCACAACCTACACCGACACCACCACCCTCCACGTCACCGTGGGCGCTCTCGACCACATCCTCATCACCCCTGCTGATGCCACGATCAGCGCCGACACGGGGTCCCAGACCTACGAGGCCAAGAGCTACGACAGCCACGGCAACCTCATCGAGGACGTGACCGGCTCGACGAGCTTCACCATCGACGGCAGCCCCTGCAGCGGTGCTGTCTGCAGCTCGAGCGTGGCGGGTGACCACACCGTGACCGGGACCTACCTCACGAGCTTCACCGACACCACCCCCCTCCACGTCACCCCCGGCACGGCCACCGCCCTGATCATTGCCGGTCCCGCAACCGTCACCATCGGCACCGCCGAGGGCTACACCGTCACGGCCAGGGACGCCCATGGCAACACCGCCACCGGATACGCCGGGATCGTGACCATCACCAGCTCCGATGGGGCGATGACCTCCTTGCCTGCCTCAGGCGGCCTGACCCAGGGCGCGGGGACCTTCCAGGTCACTTTCGGGAGTCTGGGCTCGCAGACCGTGGGAGCTAGTGACACCTTGCTCACCGCCACGGCTCTACAGGTCACGGTTAGGCCTGTCTCCTGCACCTATTACCCGCTGACTCCAGTCAGATTGCTGGACTCTCGCGTCAGCAACGGCCTCAGCGGCGCATTCGACTCGCACGTGGCTCGAACCTTCCAGGTCACCGGTCGCGGCAACGTACCGGACGCCGCGATCGCGGTCACCGGCAACCTGACCGTAACCGGCCAGTCCAGCAGCGGTTACCTGTTCGTGGGCCCCGACGCAATGAACGACCCGACTAGCTCAACGCTCAACTTCCCGGTCGGGGACGACAGGGCCAACGGGGTGACGGTCGCATTGGGTGCGGGCGGCACGCTGAGCGTCACCTTCGTGGCATCGGCCGGAGCCGCCTCGGCCCATGTGATCTTCGATGTGACCGGCTATTTCGTGCCCGACACGAACGGCGCCACGTACATAGCGCTTTCGCCCGCGCGTCTTCTCGACACCCGATCCGGCAACGGCCTCGGTGGTCCTTCCACTTCTCACGGAGCCCGGACCTTCCAGGTGACCGGCCGGGGCGGCGTACCCTCCGCCGCCATCGCGGTTACCGGCAACTTGACCGTGACCGGCCAATCCAGCAACGGCTATCTATATATCGGCCCCGTCGCCACGAACAACCCGACGAGCTCGACTCTCAACTTCCCTCGAGGAGACGACCGTGCGAACGGAGTCACCGTCGCCCTGGGCACAGGCGGCACGCTCAGCGTCACCTTCGTCGCCCCCACCCTGGGTCCCACGGCCCACGTGATCTTCGATGTGACCGGATACTTCGTGCCCGGCATGAGCGGCGCCAGCTACGTCCCGCTCAGCCCGTCGCGCCTCCTCGACACCCGCACCAGCAACGGCCTCTCCGGTCCTTTCACCTCGCACGGGGCGCGCGCGTTCGGAGTGGTCAACCGTGGCGGAGTACCGGCCAACGCCATCGCTGTGACCGGCAACCTGACGGTCACGGGCCAGGCGAGCCTCGGCTACCTGTTCGTGGGTCCGGTGGCGATGAACGACCCGACGAGCTCGACCCTCAACTTCCCGGTGGGCGACGACCGGGCAAACGGGGTGACGGTGGCACTCGGCGGCGGTTCTCTCGGCGTCACCTTCGTCGCTCCCGGTCCGGGTCCCACGGCCCATGTGATCTTCGATGTGACCGGCTACTTCATGTCAATAGCGAGGTGAGTCGGCGATCCTGGCGATAGAGAATTGGCGCCGTATCGCGTCGAGGAAAGGGATTTGCGGCTACGCTGCGCCGGCGACCGACGAACTGCCAGAGTTGACGCCGGATGGTGTAGCTGGATAAGGTGGTTCCCGGCTAGATAGGGTGGATCCCTACTGAACACGGTGGATCTATCGTCCGACGAGTTGCAGATCGAAGCTGTCAGGTGCTTCGAATATCAGAGCTAGTCACGCGGCCCGGGAGCGGTCTCTGCGTTCGGGGCAGTCGGCGCCGCGCTATCGGATGAGGGACATCATGTTCAAACGCCGGTCGCTGCCCTCGTCGCGCCCACGGTTTACGTGGTCACGGCAGGGTGTCAGGGGACATGCCTGGGGTGCGCTGTACCCGATGGGACTGGCCGTCGCCCTGGCGCTTTCCAGTGTCGGGGCGCTGCCAGGTGCGACCTCGGCCGCCGAAGCCCCCCAGACGGATGGGCCGTCGATCCAGTACCAGGAAGCCTTGAGCCACGCCTCGAAGGAATACACCTTTGCTCCGGGCGGGGTCGCGAGCGTTCCGTTCCAACCGCGCCCCGGGGATACCACCGAGGTCGATGGCGGCGCCCCGGTCGCACTGCCCGCCGGGAGCGGAAGCGCCACCCCGAATCTTCAGCCGGCCGTCACCACAAACGGGAGTGCCAGCCTGTTGCGCCGCGCGGTGTTCGGCTTCCTTCCCTACTGGGAGCTGAGCACGACGCTCGACTACGATGCGTTGTCGACGATCGCCTACTTCGGCGTCGACCTCTACACCGACGGCACCCTCAATAAGGCCGGCAACGGCTGGAATGGCTGGGTCGGCTCGAGCATGACCTCGGTAATCAACGCTGCCCATGCCCACGGGACTCGCGTCGCGCTCACGATCGAGAGCTTCGCCTGGGACAGCAGCGGCCAGGCTTCACAGAGCGCCCTCCTGGGGAGCTCAACGGCCCGCCTGACGGCCGCCCAGCAGATCGCCGCGGAGGTCGGCCGCAGGGGCGCCGACGGCGTCAATCTCGACTTCGAGCCCATCGCATCCGGTCAGTACAGCCACTTCGTGACCTTCGTCCAGACGCTGCGCATCGAGCTGGACAAGGTCCACCCGGGCTACGAGCTGACGTTCTGCGCTACCGGCGCTCCCGGGACGTATGACCTCCCGAACCTCCTGGCGGACGGGGCCGCGGACGCGGTCTTCATCATGGGCTACGACTTGCGGGGCGGGACTCCGCCAAATACCGGATCGATCGATCCTCTCGAGAGCTCGTACATCCGCTACGACCTGACGTACGTCGTCAACCAATTCAGGGACCAGGTCGCTGCGTCGAAGATCATTCTCGGTTTGCCGTGGTACGGCCACGCCTGGTCGACCGGCGACTCCAATGCCCTCAACGCGCCCCCGGCCGACATCCCCACCTACGGTTCGCCGGCCTCAGGCATCACGTATGCCCAGTCGAAGGATCTTTCGAATCGGGATCCCGCCACCACGTCGTGTCTGGCCGGGTGGCCTAAGCCGTGCGTGACCGGCTGGCACTATGACCCGGTCGAGCAGACCGCGTGGACGTCCTACTACGGCGACTACAACGGCACCAAGACCACCTGGCGCGAGCTGTATTTCGACGACCCACAGGCGGTCGCGGCCAAGTGCGATGCCATCGATGCGTGGGACCTTCGCGGTGTCGGCATCTGGGCTTTGGGTTACGACAGCAACAACGGCGGCGACGGCGACCTGATCAAGACGATCGCCGCCAGGTTCGAGGGGATACCGACAACCTATGCTCCGCTCGCCCCGACGCGCATTCTCGATACCCGCTTCGGCAACGGGTTGTCGAACGTCTTCACCTCGCATGTGGCGCGCACGTTGGCGGTGACCAACCGCGGCGGCGTACCCGGCAACGCGATAGCCGTGACCGGCAACCTGACCGTGACGGGCCAGACGAGCTCGGGCTACCTGTACGTCGGCCCGAACCCGATGAACAACCCGACGAGTTCGACTCTCAACTTCCCAGTCGGTGACGACCGGGCCAACGGCGTCACCGTGGCCCTGGGTGCCGGCGGGACGCTCGGGGTCACGTTCGTCGGCCAGGCTTCGAGCGCCAAGGCACACGTGATATTCGATGTGACCGGCTACTTCGTGCCGGACATGAGCGGCGCCACCTACGTGGCGCTCGATGCTTCGCGGATTCTCGATAGCCGATCCGGCAACGGCCTCGTCGGCCCCTTCGGCTCGCACGTTGCCCGCACGTTCCAGGTCACGGGCAACGGCGGCGTGCCGGCCAACGCGACGGCCGTCACCGGCAACCTGACCGTGACCGCCCAGACCGGGCCCGGGCTACCTGTACGTCGGTCCCGTAGCGACGAACAACCCCACGAGTTCCACTCTCAACTTCCCTCGTGGTGACGACCGGGCCAACGGAGTGACAGTTGCCCTCGGCGCAGGAGGCACCCTCAGCGTCACCTTCGTCGGCCAGGCTTCAGGCACGTCGGCCCATGCCATCTTCGATGTGACCGGCTACTTCGTGCCGGACGCCAGCGGCGCCACCTACGTCCCGCTCGTCCCGTCGCGCCTCCTGGACACCCGATCCGGCAACGGCCTCTCGGGTCCGTTCAGCTCGCACGCGGCACGCACGTTTGGTGTAACCGGCCATGGCGGCGTGCCAACCAGTGCCACAGCTGTGACGGGCAACATGACCGTTACAGGCCAAACGAGCCTCGGCTACCTGTACATGGGTCCAGTCGCGATGAACAACCCCACGAGTTCCACCCTCAACTTCCCCAAAGGCGACGACCGAGCCAACGGCGTGACGGTCGCCATTGGTGCCGGCGGCACTCTCGGCGTCACCTTCGTCGCTCCTTCTGCGGGTCCGACGACCCACGTGGTCTTCGATGTGACCGGCTACTTCGTGCACTGACATGAGCCCCATGGAGTGGGGGGGTGAAGGTCCGATTTGCCTGACGAGGGAGCCTGAGCGGAGCGCCCGTCGTCACTGGCGTTCGGTTCGTCGTCTGGCGGCAGCGGCCCTCCTCGCCGCCGGTGTCTGGGTTCCCAGCGTGTCGTCGCCCCCGGCCGCACGGGCGGTCGTTTGCACTGGCTGGTCCAGCACTACAGCACCGCCGCCAACGGTCAACGTTCTGCGCACCAGCGGACCCGCCAGCGGGTCCGTCCAGACGGTCGATTTCAATACCTACGTCAAGGTCGTCATGGCGCCCGAGTGGTCTGGAAACTGGCCTCAGGAGGTCCTCAGGGCCGGAGCCGTCGCGATCAAGCAATACGCCTGGTACAAGGCGATCTACCCGAGGAGCAGCACCGCCGGCTGCTATGACGTCGTCGACAATACGAACGACCAGATCTACCAACCCGAGACCAGGACGCCGACCGCCCCACAGATCCAGGCCGTCGACAGCACCTGGCCGGAGTCGATTCTCAAGAACGGGGTGTTCATCCAGACCGGCTACCGGCCTGGGGACCCCCATAACGGGTGCGGAACGGATGCGGATGGTTCGCACTTGTTCCAGTGGAGCGCCTCCTACTGTGCCTCGGGCGCGGGCATGACGGGTGAGCAGATCCTGGACGTGTACTACGGTCCGGGGCTGCTCATACAGGGCATTGCGGTCCCCGACGCTCCTACGTCCGCGTCCGCGATTCCCTATGACACATCGGCCTGGGTGACTTGGGCCGCGCCGGCCTTCGACGGTAACTTGCCGGTCACTGCGTACGAGGTTACGTCGACGCCAGACGGGAAGACATGCACCACCACGGGTGAGCTGAGCTGCGCGCTCCCCGGCCTGGCCAACGGCTCTGCCTACACGTTCACGGTGACCGCAACGAATTCCGCTGGCACAAGCCCCGCCTCCGGCGCATCCGCCGCGGTAACGCCCGGACCGGTGGCCGGCGCCACCTATGTGCCGCTCGCGCCAACGCGCATCCTCGACACCCGCTTCGGCAACGGGCTGTCGAATGTCTTCAGCTCGCACGTGGCGCGGACGTTCGCGGTAGCAGGTGTCGGCGGCGTCCCCTCCAATGCCACCGCGGTCACCGGCAACCTGACCGTGACCGCCCAGACCAGCGGCGGCTATCTGTTCATCGGTCCCGTTGCGACCAATAACCCCACCAGCTCGACCCTCAACTTCCCGGTAGGGGATGACCGGGCCAACGGGGTGACCGTGGCTCTCGGCGGTGGCACACTCAGCGTTACCTACGTTGCCTCGGCCGGAGTGGCCACGGCTCACGTGATCTTCGATGTGACCGGTTACTTCGTGCCCGACACCAGCGGCTCCACCTACGTCCCGCTCAACCCCGCCCGCATCCTCGACACCCGCAACGGCACCGGCCTGGCCGGTCCATCCAGCTCCCATGTGGCCCGCTCGTTCGCGGTGGCGGGCCGGGGCGGAGTGCCGGCTAATGCCACGGCCGTGACCGGCAACCTGACCGTGACCGCCCAGACCAGCGGCGGCTATCTGTTCATCGGTCCCGTTGCGACCAACAACCCCACCAGCTCGACTCTCAACTTCCCGGCCGGCGATGATCGGGCCAACGGGGTGACCGTGGCTCTCGGTGGCGGCACTCTCGGCGTCACCTACGTCGCATCGGCCGGAGTGGCCACGGCTCACGTGATCTTCGATGTGACCGGCTACTTCGCGCCCGGCGTGGGCGGCTCCGCCTACGTCCCGCTGAACCCGGCTCGCGTTGTCGACTCCCGCAACGGCACCGGTCTCGCAGGTCCTTCCGGCTCGCACGTCGCACGCTCGTTTACGGTTGCGGGTACCGGCAACGTACCGCCCACGGCGACCGCCGTGACGGGCAACGTGACAGTCACCGGCCAGACCAGCAACGGCTACCTGTTCATCGGTCCTGTCGAGACCAACGACCCCACCAGCTCGACGCTCAACTTCCCGGTCGGCGACGACCGGGCCAACGGGGTGACCGTGGCCCTGGGTGGTGGCACGCTCAGCGTCACCTTCGTCGCTCCGGCTCCGGGTCCCACGACCCACCTCATCTTCGACGTGACCGGTTACTTCCAGCCATGATCCACCGCCCGGCCGGAGGTACGTATGCCGCCTGTCTGGTAAGGTCAAACTCGAACCGCACACCACCGTCACCTTTGACCCCTAACTCCACCCTAATACTCCAAATGGGCCACTCGGTCCTGGGACGAAGGCACGATTGCTCCGGGCCTTCTCTCCGTGACACCCTTGGCGGACAAACAGAACCATGTCCTAAACGGTCCTCTCCTTGGGGCTGATAGCGGATCCGGGCAGAGTCGCTGCCGGAGACCATCTCGGAGGCCTCGCAATGCGAAAGCTGATCGCCGCCCTTGTCATCGGTCTGCTCGTAGCCGCCCTCGGCCCCGGTGTAGGCGTGAAGAGCGTCGCTGCGGTTAGCTCGGGGGTGAAGGTCGTCCTCGTTGTCGGGGCGACTGAGGGCACCACGGCGTCCTACATATCCAACGCCGAGGGCTACGCCGCCACCTTCTCCAAATACACGAGCAACATCGTGAAGGTCTACTCGCCGAACGCGACGTGGGCCGCGGTCTCGACGGCCGCCGCGGGCGCGAGCATCCTGGTCTACCTGGGCCACGGCAGCGGCTACCCGAACCCGTACAACGTCCACCCGGTAGCCGGCGACAACGGCATGGGCCTCAACGCGAGTGCCTCCGGCAGCAACAACAACACCCAGTACTACGGCGCGGGCTACATGGCCCAGCTCGGCCTGGCGACCAACGCCATAGTCCTGCTCAATCACCTCTGCTACGCGTCAGGTAACTCTGAGCCGGGCCTGGCTGCCCCGTCCCCCTCTGTTGCCCATACGCGTGTCGACGGCTACGCCTCGGGCTTCCTCCAGGGCAACGCGAGAGCCGTGATCGCGGAGGGTCACGGCAGCCTGAGTCCGTACATCGACGCCCTCTTCACTCAGCACGAGACGATCGACCAGATGTGGAGGAGCTACCCCGGAGCCCACAACCACTTCATCTCTTGGGGAAGCACGTACAACGCCGGGTACACGTCCCAGATCGACCCTGATGCGGAGCCGGAGAGCGGCTACTACCGGTCCCTGGTGTCTCTGCCGGGCCTGACCACCGACAACGTCGGGCAGGTGAAGACCTACGACCCCACCACCTACTTCCCGCTCACCCCGACCAGGATTCTCGACACTCGCTTCGGAATCGGCCTGTCGAGTGTCTTCACCACGAACTCGGCGCGTATCTTCCAGGTGGCCGGCACCGGCGGCGTACCCGCCAACGCTACCGCGGTAACAGGCAACCTCACAGTGACCGCGCAGACCAGCCGCGGCTATCTGACAATCGGTCCTGACCCGACGAACTACCCGGCGACCTCGACTCTCAACTTCCCGGTCGGTGATGATCGGGCCAACGCGGTTACCGTTGCCCTCGGCAGCGGAGGCACCTTGAGCGTCACCTATGTCTCCCCGAACCACGGCACCACGGCCCACGTGATCTTCGATGTGACCGGTTACTTCGTGCCCGACACGAGCGGCGCAACCTACGCCGCGGTCACCCCTGCGCGGCTCCTCGACAGCCGCTACGGAACGGGCCTCTCCGGCCCCTTCGCCTCGCACGTCGCACGTGCGTTCCAGGTCACAGGCCGTGGCGGCGTGCCGGCCAACGCGACGGCCGTGACCGGCAACCTGACCGTGACCGGCCAGACCAGCAACGGCTATCTATTCATCGGTCCGAACGCGACGAACGATCCGACCAGCTCGACTCTCAATTTCCCCGTCGGTGACGACCGAGCCAACGGCGTCACGGTAGCTCTCGGCAGCGGAGGGAAGCTCGGAGTCACCTTCGTCGCTCCGTCCTCGGGTCCCATAGCCCACGTGATCTTCGACGTGACCGGCTATTTCGTGCCCGATACCAGCGGCGCCAGGTACGTACCTCTCACGCCATCGCGCCTCCTCGACTCCCGTACCGGCACGGGGTTGTCGGGTCCATTCGGCTCGCATGCGGCGCGCACTTTCGGGGTCGCGGGCCAAGGCGGCGTGCCAGCTAACGCGACTGCCGTGACGGGCAACCTGACCGTCACGAGTCAGACCAGCAACGGCTACCTGTACATCGGCCCGAACGCGACGAACGATCCGACCAGCTCCACTCTCAACTTCCCGGTCGGCGACGATAGGGCCAACGGGGTGACCGTGGCCCTGGGCGGGGGGAATCTCAGCGTCACGTTCGTCGCTCCGAATTCGGGTCCGATTGCCCAGGTGATCTTCGACGGGACCGGCTACTTTGTGAGGTAGCAGGTCGCGAATTGTGGGGCAGTCCAGGAGGGGTACGGGTGGTCATAACCTCAAGGGTGGCGCGCCGGGTCGCGGCGAGCGTCGTTCTGGCTGCTCTGGCAGCTCCGCTCTTCGGTGCCTTGCCGGCTGCCGCCTCGGCTCCGCCGGAGACGGTTACGGTTGAGGCTGTCTGTCCTGCCCCGGCCCCCGGTCACTCCGAATGTCTTGCCCTCCGCCGGACGGACATCCCGGCGCAGCCCGCCTCCGCGATGACGCCCAATTCCACACCGTCCGGATTCGGCCCGGCGGATATCCAGAGCGCCTACGCCCTGCCGGGCGGAAGCGCGGGCTCCGGGCTGACCGTTGCCGTCGTCGACGCCTACGATCTTCCGACGGCCGAAGCCGACCTCGCGGCATACCGCAGCCAGTTCGGCCTGCCCGAATGCACTACGGACAACGGCTGCTTCCGCAAGGTCAACCAGGCCGGCGAGCAGGACAGCTACCCTGCTGCCAATGCCGCATGGGGCGCGGAGATCGCCCTGGACATCGACATGGTTTCGGCGGCCTGCCCGTACTGCAACATCCTGCTCGTCGAGGCGAACAGCTCCCTCACGACGGACCTCGGCGCCAGCGTCAACACCGCGGTATCGCTGGGCGCGGTGGCCGTCTCCAACAGCTACGGCGGCCCCGAAAGCAGTTACAACGCCGCACTGGATGCGGCCTTCTTCAACCATCCGGGGGTGGCCATCACCGCCTCCACTGGTGACTGCGGGTGGGAGTGCGCACTGGGTCCGAGCGGCTTCGTCCAGGCCGTCCAATACCCGGCCGCGTCGCGGTACGTGGTCGCCGTCGGCGGCACACGCCTGGTGCGCGACGGGAGCGCCCGCGGCTGGACGGAGACCGCCTGGGGCACCGGTCCGACCAGCGGTGCGGGCAGCGGCTGCTCCTTGTACGAGTCCAAGCCCAGCTGGCAGCGCGACGCGGAATGTGGCAACCGGACCCAGGCCGACGTCTCGGCCGTGGCGGATGGGGCCACTCCGGTCGCCGTCTACTACAGCGGCACCTGGGGGACCTTCGGTGGCACAAGCGTGGCGTCGCCGATCATCGCGTCCGTGTACGCCCTGGCCGGCGGTCCGGCGGCCGGGACCTATCCCGCCAGCTACCTGTACGCGGCAGTCTCGGGCCTCAACGACGTGGTAGGCGGTAACAACGACGTCCATTGGGGCAACTGCCCCATCGGCAGCTACCTCTGCAACGGAGTCGCCGGCTACGACGGCCCGACCGGTCTGGGCACACCGAACGGCATCGCCGCCTTCACGGCCGATAGGAGCGGCTCCACGTACGTCCCCCTCAACCCGTCGCGCCTTCTCGACAGCCGCAACGGCACGGGGTTGTCTGGCCCCTTCAGCTCGCACGTGGCGAGGACGTTCCAGGTCGCCAACCGTGGCGGCGTACCGGCCGGCGCCGTAGCCGTGACAGGCAACCTGACCGTGACCGCCCAGACCAGCAGCGGCTACCTGTTCGTCGGTCCGAACGCCACGAACAACCCGACCAGCTCCACTCTCAACTTCCCGGTCGGCGACGATCGGGCCAACGGAGTGACGGTGGCCCTCGGCGCGGGAGGGACGCTGAGCGTCACCTACGTCGCCTCGGCCGGGGTGGCTACGGCCCATGTGATCTTCGACGTGACCGGTTACTTCGTTCCGGATGCGAGCGGCTCGAAATACGTGGCGCTCAACCCGTCGCGCCTCCTCGACAGCCGCAACGGAACGGGTCTCTCCGGGCCCTTCAGCTCCCATGTGGCGCGTACGTTCGCGGTCGCAGGTGTCGGCGGCGTGCCGGCCAATGCCACTTCCGTGACCGGCAACCTGACCGTGACCGCCCAGACCGGCAACGGCTACCTGTTCGTCGGTCCGAACGCCACGAACAACCCGACCAGCTCCACTCTCAATTTCCCCGTCGGCGACGATCGGGCCAACGGAGTGACGGTGGCCCTCGGCGCGGGAGGGACCCTGAGCGTCACCTTCGTCGCCTCGGCCGGGGTGGCCACGGCCCATGTGATCTTCGACGTGACCGGTTACTTCGTGCCTGGTTCAAGCGGCTCGGCGTACATCCCCCTCAACCCGTCGCGCCTCCTCGACAGCCGCAACGGAACGGGGCTGTCTGGGCCCTTCGCCTCGCACGTCTCGCGTACGTTCGCGGTCGCCAACCGTGGCGGCGTGCCGGCCGATGCCGTAGCCGTGACCGGCAACCTGACCGTGACTGCCCAGAGCAGCAACGGCTATCACTTCATCGGTCCGAACGCCACGAACAACCCGACCAGCTCCACTCTCAACTTCCCGGTCGGCGACGACCGAGCCAACGGGGTGACCGTCGCCCTCGGCGGTGGAGGCACCCTCAGCGTCACCTACGTCGCATCGGCCGGGGTCGCCACGGCTCACGCGATCTTCGACGTGACCGGCTACTTCGCTCCTTGACGTGACCTTCGAGCGCTAGCCGCCGTCGGCAGTCGGGAAAGGGTCGCCCCAGCCGTCAGGAGTTCAGGCCGCCATCCACGCTCGCGTCGGTTCGCCAGAACGAGAGCGGCGTCTGGTTTGCAACCGCGACGGGCCAGACGGCATTCACCCGGAGCTGGAAGTCCCGATCCGAGAAGGGCACGACCCGCTCCTCCTTGGCGACGCGGTATCCGCCGACTGCTGCCCAGGCGGCCCTCAAGAAGCATGATCCGGAATGGGTCATGTTCAAGTCGCTGTAGTGCCGATAGCCGGGCACATCTTCCGGTCTGTGTATCACGAGCGGCAGTCCGGGGGGTCCGTATGCGGTGCTGCGCTTCGAGGCGGCGGCCAACTCCTCGCGGCCTGCGAAATGGATGCTGTGGGCGCCTATCAGGGCCACGTCGCGATGCTGTCCGAAGAGAGCCAGCATCGTCTCCACGGCGTCATGCATGAGGTAGTCGTCGTCGTTGGCGATCATGACCAGGTCGCTCGACGCAGCCGAGATCCCTCTGTTCAGACTGGCAGCCTGACCCATGTTTCGGTCGTTCACGAGGACCACGACCCGACCACCATCCGGCGCCTGTCGAGATGCGACAAACGCCTTCACGATCTCGTTCGTGGCGTCGGGCGAGGCGTCGTCCACGAAGACGACTTCGTCGGGCTGACGAGTCTGGGCGGCGATGCTTTCGAGCAGGTCGGGGAGAAACTCGGAGTGCCCGAAGCAGGGGACCACCACCGAGAGCGAGCCCGGGGCCTCGCGTGGCAACTCCGTTCGAGGCCGCGCGTCCATCTCCCGGAGGAATCGCCTGAGCCGCGCTTGTGAGACCTCAGGCGGCCGCCAGAGCCACCGCCGCGCCTTCTTCGTCAAACGGCGGAGGCCGAGGCCCGGATGGCGGAGAGAGCGGGAACTCACGACAGGAATCTCGGCTCCGGCGCGAGTCGGGCAGGGACTATCGCCCGTCTCCGTTGATCATCGCCGGGACCGTTCGGGCAATGATCTTGAGATCGAGCCAGAGTGACCAGCTGTCGATGTACTCGAGGTCCTGCTCGACCCAATGGTCGAACTCCGGGCTGCTGCGCGCCCCAACCTGCCAGAGGCCGGTCATGCCCGGCTTCATCGATAGCCGGCGGCGATGCCAGATGTCGTAGTTGGCAACCTCACTGGGCAACGGCGGGCGCGGTCCGACCAGGCTCATCTCCCCGCGGAACACGTTCCAGAGTTGCGGTAGCTCATCGAGCGAGGAGCGCCGCAGGAAGCGACCCACTCTGGTGATTCTGGGGTCGTTTGCCAGCTTGAAGGCGTGGCCGTTGATCTCGTTGTGCTGGCGCAGATCCTCGAGCTGTTCCTCGGCTCCATTGCACATGCTCCTGAACTTGAGCACGTTGATGGGACGTCCGTGAAGCCCGACTCGGGCCTGACGGAATAGGACCGGCCCTTCGGAGTCCAGCTTGATCAACGCGGCCAGGACCAGCAACAACGGGGACAACGCGACGAGCAGCACGGCGGAGCCCGCGACGTCCAGGACTCGCTTCAGGATCAAGCTGAAGGCGCGATCGGGGCCGTTGGTCAGCGAGTAGACGCCGACACCGTCGATGGTCTCGAGTCGGCCGGACGTAAGGACGCGTTCGACGGGCGCAACCGGCATCCTGACGACCTTACCCTCCTGCTCGCACAGGTAGACGGATTGCTCGATGAGCTCCTCCATGGAGAACGGCAGGCAGATGGCTACTTCGTCGACGATCTGCTTGTGGAGTATCTGCTCGAGATCGTCGATCATGCCCAGCACGGGCCGATCACCGGTGTCGCCCACATCGGCCGCGCCTGCCTGAAGGTGGCCGATGACCACCAGGCCGAGTTCGGCATGGCTCTCGACGAGATCGGCAAAGGCCTTTGCCCCTGTGTTCGCTCCCAGGACGAGCATGTAGCGGACGTTCCGACCGTGATCCCGGGCGAGCACCAGGATTTCCCTCACGACGATCCGAATCGCGATCGCAGCCGCGGCCAGCGCCGGGAACACTACGACCAGGAGCAGACGGCTGACGTCCGGCAGCTTGAAGAGGTACAGCAGGCTCAGCGTGATCACGATCTGCACGAGCGTGGCTCGCAGGACAACCATGACCTCGCCGCGGTTGGTCAGGCGCGCCCGGCTGCGATACAGGCCGTGCATCCACAGAACGGCGATCCAAATCGCCACGAAGACGGCGATCGCCAGGTTCGTGTCGGGCAGCGAGTTCGACACATCCTCCGGCCACGCCCATGCCTGGCCGAATCTGAAGGTGACGGCACCCGCGACGACAAGCAGTGCCAGAACAACGTCCGCGACCGCCAGGATCCAGCGGAACACCGCTGCGTAGCGGCGGATCATTCTTTTCCTTTCCTCCCGGGCACGCCAATTCCACCCCGGCCCGAGGAGCGAGTATCGCTCGTGCCGGCCGCGGACGCAACCGGGTTCCCGGGCCGGCGCGCTTGTGTGCTAGAGTCCCATCGCTTTGGACAAGACATCACCGACTCCGAGGGGTGGCTGGCGCGCGCGATCGCGGGCGGCCCTGGTGTCGTTCTTCCGACCCGGATCGTCGACCCCCAGCGGCAGCGGGCGCTCGCGTTCGGTGGCCGCTCTACTTTCGTTCCTGTGGCCCGGTCTGGGGCAGTTCTATACGGGCAGGCGCCGACTCGCGCTCGTTTTTGCCGTGCCGGCGGTGCTGGTCCTGCTCGTCCTGCTCTATCAGATGCGCCAGGGGCTCTTCGTCTTTGGGGCACGGCTGGTCAGCCCGCGTTTCGCCCTGGCCGCCTTGCTCATCGTCGCTCTTCTGGGGGCGTGGCGCGTCGCCTCGGTGGCGCACGCCTTCGTAGCCGGCGAGGCGCTCAATACCCGCCGAACGCTCGAGCGAGCCGTGCTGGGGGCCCTGGTCGCGGTGATCGTGGTTAGCCACAGTGCCGCCGGCTACATGCTTTGGGTCACGTACAACGCCGGATCGCGGGTGTTCACGCCCAACCCCGACCTGGTCGACCTTGCCACTCCGTCCCTGGCTCCCGGCGTGACTCCGGGACCGACGAGCAGTGCCACGGCCACGGCGGTCCCGCCGGCGATCGGCAGTCGCGTGACCATCCTCTTCAACGGCGTGGACTCGTCGACGAGCCGGCAAGAGCATCTCTACGACTCGATCATGGTCGTTAGCTACGACCCGAAGACGAACTCGGTCCAGATGGTCAGCGTCCCCCGCGACATCTCCAACTTCCCCCTCTACTACGGTGGCGTCGCTCCGAGCTGGATGAGGATCAACGCCCTTCCGACGGACGTTCACGCCGGATTCAAGTCGCCCGACAGCCCGTACATAACGCTGGTCAACGAGGTGCAGTACCTCGTCGGCGTCCACATCGACTACTACGCCGTCATGGATCTGGCCGCGTTCGTGAAGATGGTCGACATGGTGGGCGGAATCGACGTGGACAACCCGAGCACCATCTGCGACTGCGCTTCCGGGTCGTGGCCAGGCTACGACTGGATGGATGGGTCGCCCTACGGTTTCTACCTTCCGGCCGGGCCGCAACACCTGGACGGTAAGCACGCCCTTGCGTACGTCAGGTCGCGCCACAGCGCCGGCCAGAGCGACTTCAGCAGGCAGGGCCGGCAGCAGCAGGTATTGCTGGCGCTCCTTCACAAGATGGCTCAGCCAGACCAGTTGCTGAATCTCCCGAGACTGATAGACACGCTGGCGTCGAGCGTCACGACGACCTTCCCGGCGGACCAGGTGGCCGACTACGTCGCCATCGGCCAGGACGTGCCCACAGGCAACTTCACACAGGTAGTGCTCGACGGAGAGTATTTCTGGGGCTACCTGCCCTCCGGCGCCTCGTGCCTGAACTACAACAGGGTGGCCGACCTGTCGAGGCAGATGTTCGGCGAGCAAAGCCTCTGGACCGGCAAGGCCGATCCAGCCTTCACCTGCGGCACGTAGCGGCGCCCGCGGCGGCGAGCAGTCGAATTGCCCAGCGTCTGCCCTAGCGAGGCCGCAGGATCGCGGCCAGCCGTTCCACGACGTAGTCGACGTCACCGTCCGTGAGGTCCGGGTAGACCGGCATCGAGATCTCCCGCTCGTACTCTCGCACGGCCACCGGCAGATCCGTCGGCGCGTAGCCGTAGGTCCGGCGGTAGTAGGGGTGCAGGTGAAGCGGGATGAAGTGGACGCTGGTGCCGATCCCAGCCTCGGCCAGCCTCTCGATCGTCTCCGCGCGGGTCACCGGCACGCGATCCAGATTCAACCGCAACGGAAACAGATGCCAGGCATGCACCTCGTCCGGCCCGGGCACGGCCGGCAGCTCCACGAGGTCGCCGATCCCGGCCGCCTCGATCGCTTGCCCGTACCGGCGGGCGACTCGCTCTCGCTCCCCGCGCATCGCTTCGGCCCGGTCCAGCTGGACCAGCCCGATGGCCGCGGCGACGTCCGTCAGGTTGTACTTGAAGCCCGCGTCCTCGATCTCGTAGTACCAGCTGCCGCCGCCCGAGTAGCGCTTCCACGCGTCGCGGCTCAGGCCGTGCAGGCGCATCATCCGAGCCCGGTCGGCGATCTCCGCCGAGTCGGTCAGCAGCATCCCGCCCTCGCCGGTGGTGACCGTCTTGGTGGCGTAGAAGCTGAGGGCTCCGGCCGTGCCCCACGTCCCCGCGGCGCGGCCGGACCGGCTGCACGGCAGCGCGTGGGCCGCGTCCTCGATGACCGCCAGGCCGCGGCTACGGGCGAGCTCCAGGATCGGCTCCATCTGCGCCAGTCGGCCCCCGAAATGGACGACCATGATGGCCTTCGTTTCGGGCCGGAGCTGCGGTTCGATCGTATCCACAGTCAGGTTGAAAGTGGCCGGATCCACGTCCGCCAGGCGAGGGCGCGCGTCCATGTAGCGGCACACTTCTCCGCACGCGGCGAAGGTGTAGGTGGGGACGATGACCTCGTCGCCGGAGTGGATTCCCATCGCCTCCAGGATCAGATGGAGAGCGGCGGTGGCCGAGTTGACCGCGACCGCATACGCGGACCCGACGCGAGCCCGCACGGCCTCCTCGAACGCCAGGGACTTACCGCCCGTGGTGAGCCAGCGTGAATCGAGGACCTCCATGACGGCGTCGCGCTCGGCGGTCCCGATCGAAGGGCGGTGAAACGGGATCTTGCGCGCCGTTGGACCCTGCCCGGGCCGCGGGACCGCGGGTTCGTTCCGGCTGGTCACGCGTCGGCCCTCGGGCTCGCTTCGCGTGCGACAGCGTGCTCCCGGCGGGGCCTGGTGAGGGCGGCCACCTTGCCCAGGAGGTCGCGGACCTGGGCATCGTCGTGACGGCCGGCGGCCGGCTCGAGGTCCGCCAGGAGCGACTCGAGAGGCCGGCCGATCGGTCCGACGGCGTCGGCCCGCACGCGCATGATCGACGCGTGGCCGGTCTGTTCGGTCGTTTCGTGGGCGTAGAAGAGAGCCTCATGCTGCCGCTCGCCGGGGCGGAGGCCCGTGAACACGATAGGCACGCGCTTGGGATCCAGCCCGGACAGCCGGATCAGATCCCGCGCCAGGTCGAGGATCTTCACGGGCTCGCCCATGTCGAGAACGTAGACGTCTCCGATCTCGGCCGTCGCTCCCGCCTGCAGGATCAGGCTGACGGCCTCGGGGATGGTCATGAAGAACCGCGTGGCCTCCGCGTCGGTGACCGTTAGCGGTCGGCCCTCTTCCAGCTGGCGCTGGAAGGTCGGGATGACGCTGCCGCTCGAACCCAGAACGTTGCCGAACCTCACGGCCACGTACGGCCTGCCGGACCGCCGTGCGCTGGCAACGGTCAGAAGCTCGGCCAGGCGCTTGGTTGCGCCCATCACGCTGATCGGTTCCACCGCCTTGTCCGTGGAGATGAGTACGAAGCGCTTCACACCCATCCTCTCGCAGGCGTCGATGACATTGTGCGAACCGATGACGTTCGTCATCACGCCCTCGGCCGGCGAGAGTTCGACGATCGGGACGTGCTTGAGTGCCGCGGCGTGGAAGACGACCTCCGGCTGGGCCCGGGCGATGATCGCGTCGACCGTCTCCGGCGAGCGGACATCCGCCAGGACCAGCTCGAACGACACCCCCGGCCTGCCCGCGACGCGCTCGGCCAGCTCGCGCTCGATCGACCACAGGGCTTCTTCGTGGTTGTCGACCACCGTAATCAGGCGCGGGCCAACGGCGAGGATCTGGCGGACCAGCTCGCTGCCTATAGAGCCGCCGCCGCCGGTGACGAGGACGCTCATGCCGTTGAGGAAGCCGGCCACGGCGTCCGTGTCGATGGCGACGGGCTCCCGCCTCAGCAGGTCTTCCACGCTGACGCGTCGGATACGGTGCGTGAGCGTCTCACCGCCGAGCAGCTCGCGAGGGTGAGGGACTGTCCTGACCTCCAGGCCGAGCTCCTGCCCGCTTTCGAAGGCGCGCCTGATCGCCTGTCCGGAGGCGGTCGGCATGGCGACCAGCAGCTGTCGGGCGTGAGTCGAGTGGACCGCCTTCGGGAGGGTGTCCAACCCGCCGAAGACGCGCTTGCCGAGCAGGCGAGAACCCTGCTTGATCGGATCGTCGTCGATGAAGCCGACGACGTTGAGATGGGCCGCGGGGTCGCGAGTGGCCACGCGGGCCACCGTCGCGCCCGTCTCGCCGGCGCCGTACACGATCGTCGGCACCAGGCCCAGTTCCTCGTCCGTTCCACCGGAGAGGCCACGTCGTTCGAGATTGGCCCGGACCGCGAAGCGCCCGCCGCCGACGAACGCGATCTCGAGGAGCGCCTCCAGGGCGAAGACGGATCGTGGATAGCCCATCGTGCCGGGGAAGTCGACGACTACCAGGCCCAGGAAAGCGACGACCGAGATGGCAGTCCCGACCAGGACGGCAAAGACGATGAGGTACATCTCCTGGACGGACGCATAGCGCCATTCGCGGCGATACAGGCCGAAGATGACGAAGACGACCGGCATGACCACGAGCGGAAGGAGGGCCGCCGGCATTGCCATCGACAGGTTCTCTTGGAAGCTGGAAAGGTCGAATTGGAGCAGGAAGGCCAGGACGATCGCGACGGTCGTAACGGCCACGTCGTATAGGAAGAGGTGGCGTCCGCGCAGGACGAAATCACGCATCGGCCGGCTCGTCGATCGCGTCCTGGAGCTTCGCCGGCAGGCGGATCGTTCGGCCCAGGAGAGCCCGCGGCGTCTGGGCCAGGATCCACAGGTCGAGCTTGAACGAGCGGTTTCGCAGGTAGGCGGCGTCTATGGCCACTTTGCGCGGAAGGATCCGCTCGCGGTAGTAGCCGTCGGGATCCGCCGTTTCGTCGAGGAGGCGGGCCTCGTCGGCGTAGACGAGCTGCGTAAGGCCGGCAATCCCCGGAGGTTCGGTGAAGACCTCGCAGTGCAGCGGCAGGTCGAAGTCGACGTAGCGCGGGTCCTCGGGCCGCGGTCCGACAAACCGCATCTGGCCCCCGGCCACGTTCCAGAGTTGGGGCAGTTCGTCCAGCCGGAAGCGCCTGAGCAGGCCGCCGACGCGGGTGACTCGAGCGTCGCGGCGAGTGGTCACACCGGGGCCCGCTTCATCGCGAGCCGCCCTCATCGTCCGCAGCTTGAGGCATTCGAACGGTCGTCCACCACGACCCATCCGCGAGGCGCGGAAGATGGCGGGGCCGGGAGTCTCGATGCGGACGGCCAGGCCCAGTGCGACGAGCAGCGGTCCGGTCAAGACGGCGAGAACGAGGCCCGTAACGCGTTGGATCGGATCAGGCATGAATCGGGCCCTGTGCGGTCGGCGGCGCTTGCTCGTGGCCTCTCATCGACGCCGATGCTACTCGGTCGGAGTCTGGCCCGCTCCACGAGCGGGGCGACGTCGCCGCCGATCGGGCAGGCCGGGGCTCTCTCCGGAACCTGTATATTCGGCCAATGCCGTCACCCGACGAACCTGCCCTGCCGGAAACGAGCGCGCCCGGCGGGCCCGCGCCGGTGGAGCGTGCGGGCTGGGCGAACGACAGGTCGCTCTTCGCCGGGCGTGTGGCCCAGGTCTTCGCCACGAAGATCGCCCAGTTCGTCCTTGGGGCCACAACACTCTTCCTGATCGCCCGGCTGCTCGACTCCGAGGGCAACGGCGAGTACGGCTTGCTCCAGACCTGGGTGGGACTGCTCTTTGCCATAGGGCAGCTCGGGATGCCCGCCGCCATGACCTACATGGCGGGCAGGGGCAAGTCGGTCGTCTCCCTGGGGCGCATAGCGGTCGGTCTCACCGTCGCGATCTCTGCGGTCCTCGGGGCAGCCGCGATCGTCGCCCTGCCTGCCCTCGAGGACTCCGTGCTGCGGGCATTCAGCCAGGCGAAGGCGTCGGAAGACCTCCTTCGCGTCGTGCTGATCGCGCTGCCCTGCCTGCTTCTGATGCAGTTCTCGGCCGGCATTCTCTACACCCGCGGCCTTAACCGGGTCTTCAACCTCATCCAGGTCGGGCAGGCGGCGTTGATGCTGGCCCTCACGCTCCTGCTCGTGGGCGTGATCCCACTGCGAGTCCCCGGTGCGGTCGCGGCCTTCCTGATCGCCAGCATTGCCGGTGCCGCAGCCGCCGTCTATGAGGTTGCCCGCCTCGCTCGGCGCCCGGAGGGATCTGCCGGCCCGGCCGCCGCGACCTCCGAGTTCATGAGCTACGGGATCCGGCTGTATCCGCAGAACGTCATGAGCTTCTTCAACTACAGGGTCGACGTCCTGCTCCTGAGTTGGATGCTCGGCTACCGGGCGGACGTCCTGCAGCTCATCGGCTTCTACTACATCGCGGTCCGGCTGGCCGAGATGGTGTTCTACGTGCCCGACTCGATAGCCGCGATGCTCTATCCGGCCATCTCGGCGTCGGAGAGGCATGAGGCGGATCGGTTCGCGCCGGCGGTCTCACGGTTCACCATGCTCGCCACCGTGCTTGCCGCCGTGGCCATAGTCCCGGCCGCGTTCGTGGCGATCTGGCTGATCCTGCCCAACTACAAGCCCGCCTTCCCGGCCCTCGTCGTGATCATGCCCGGCATCGTCTCGCTGAGCCTCTCCAAGATCCTGGCCTCGTACACATCCGGCGTGGGCAGACCGTTGCCCACGGCCGTGGCCGCGATCGTCGCGCTGACGCTCAACATCGTCGCCAACCTGATCCTCATCCCTCGCTGGGGGATCATCGGAGCGTCGGCGAGTTCGCTGCTCTCCTACACCTGCCACGCCGCCATCCTGCTGGTGATGGCTTGTCGAATGGCAAAGGTTTCCCCGCTCGCGTTCCTGCTGCCGGGGGCGGCGGAGTTTGGACGACTGAGGCGGGGACTGGCAAGCGGCGTCACCTGGGCCCGCGCTTCGGCGCGACGGTCGCGTCCGGGAGGCTAGGCCCGGGCCGTCAGCGCGGACGGGAGCGGCCGGCGACGACGTCGCGGTAGACGTCCACCATGAGATCGACGCACCGCGGCCAGGCGAAGAGCGACTCCACTCTCTTGCGGCCGGCCCGGCCGAGTTTTCGGCGAAGAGCGCGATCTCCGGCCATGCGCCTGATCGCCGCGGCGAGCGCGGCCGGGTCCTGCGGAGGGACCAGCAGGCCCGTCTCACCATCGACCACGATCTCCGGGATTCCACCCACCCGTGTCGCCACGACCGGTATGGCCGTGGCGCTCGCCTCGGCCGCGGCAACGCCCCATGCTTCCTCGCGAGAGGGCATCACCAGGAGATCGAAGCCGCGCAGGAGATCCGGTATCTCCGTGTGGGGCCGCCGTCCGAGGAAGTGCACGCGCTCTGCCAGGCCCAGCTCCACGACCCTGGCCTCCAGCGACGCGCGGAGAGATCCGTCTCCGACCAGAGTCGCCTCGAACGGGAGATCGGCCAGCAACCCCAGCGCCTCGACGAGATCCTGGACTCCGTACTTGGGTTCGAGCCACTTCACGAACCCGATGCTGAGGGGCCGTTTGCCGGCGCGGGACGGTCGCTCCGCGCGGTCACCGGTCGGGGCGAAGAGCGCCGTGTCGATGCCGAACGGGACCACGGTCGCCGCCACTCCAAAGCGGCGAAGCGTCGTCGAAGCCAGGAATTCACTCGTGGCCGTCACGGCGTCGGCGCGCCGGAGCAGGGCGCCCAGCTGCCCGGTACCGAACCGCCCGAGCCGTCCCCCTCGAACGGCGGTCACGTCGGTGCCCCATGCGTGGAGCACCACGGGGTGGATGCCCCGCATGGCCGTCGCGGCGAGCCCGCCGTGCAGGTAGTGGACCGCCACGACTGTCCCGGGCCGGCGCGACAAGCGGCCGAGACGCCACCGGGCTCGTGCCAGCTCGGCCGCGACGATCGGTGCCGGCCTGCCCCGTCGTGCCAGATCGACGCCCACGGTGCGGATCCCTCGCGCGGCGAGGGCATCGGACCAGCGCCGAATGTGGACGCTGCGCCGGTCGCCGACCATCACGATCGTGAGCCGATCCGCCGGGTCGGTAGTCATCGGACGCAGCCTCGGCCGTGCATCTTCGAGGCCGGGGAAGTCGAGGCTGGCATGCGCTCCTCGTCGGTTGCTCGATGGAGTCGGCCGGCGTGGCCGGAAGCGGCCCAACTATACAAGTGGATTCGGCACGCGGAGGGAGCGCGGTCGTGCGCGGCGCCGTGAATGCGGCCTCGGAGTGGCGTCGGTTACCATCGACCGATGACCGACCCGCTCCGCCGAGCCTATGCCGGTGTCCGTGACTGGCTGCTGGCCGAGAGGCCGGATCGGTCGGTCGTCGCTCTGGCGGTGATCGCGGCGGTGGCGGCTGCGGCGGTCTGTCTGCCGCGCGACTACCAGCGCAGCGGCCTGCACGTGCCGGTCGTCGCCGCGCTCGGCGTGATGGTACTTGGCGTGCTCGTCGCCGCCCTCGCGGCCTTCCGGCCCTGGCCGGCTCTGCTGGCCTGGATAGTGGCAATGCCCTTCTTCACGGCCGCCCGGCTCGGTCCGTTCGTGGGTTGGATCCAGGTGACGCCCTCGACGGTGATCCTGGTCACCCTGATCTGCGGCTTCGCGCTGAGCCTCCGTAGTCGGCAGGCCGTCGAAGGCTCGGTTCCGCCCGGACCCGGGCCGGCAGCCGTGCCGTTCGCGGTCGGCGGCGCCATCGTTCTGCTGGCGATCGTATCCACCGCGGTCTCGCCCGATCTGTCGACCGGCATCCCGATAACCATGCACGGCATCGTCGAACCCGTGGCCGCGGGCCTGCTCCTGATCGCAATGCGGCCGACATCTCGGCGGCTTCTGGCGCTGGGCGTCACGATGGCGGCCTCGGCGGCTATCGCGGGAGCCGTCAGCCTGGCTCGGATGCTGACCCTCGTCCATTCGTTCGGCGACTTCCAGTCGCTGCGGGCCGAACTCGGGCGGATCAGCTACTACAACGTCGGCATCCTGGGCGGAATGCTGGTGGTGGCCGTGCCCTTCATCGTGATCGTGATCGTGCGGCCTGCTCCCGTCGCCATGGTCGCGGAGCGCGCCGCTGCGTCGGCGAAGTCCCTGCTGGGGCGGGCTCCGACGCCCGGGCGATCGGAGCGCGGTCCCAGATTCGAGGTTGGAGTGCGGGTCACCGCGAGCCTGGTTCTCGCGCTCGTTCTCCTCGTGACCTACCTCACATACTCCAAGAGCGCCTGGATCGCCGCCCTGGTGGTGTTCGTGGTCCTGGCTCTCGCGCTGCCCGCGACCCGGCGCGGACGGGGCCTGGCTCTCGTCGCCGTGGTGCTGGCCTCGGCGTTGGTGCTGCCGTACGGCGAGCTCATCGCCGTCGCCACCGGCCAATCGACCACGTCGACGACCCCGCCGGCGAACGACCGCCAGGACTCGTTCAATCCGAACTCGCCCGAGGGTGAGATATCGATCACCGGGCGCTACCTGGCCACCAGGGCCGCAATCGCCATGACCGTCGACCATCCCCTCCTGGGCGTCGGGCCGGGCCTCTTCGGCGTCGAATACGCCGGGCCGTATCACGACCCGACGGCCAAGGAAGCCCTCCAATCGCCCCACGACATGCTCCCCGGCGTGGCGGCCGAGTACGGCCTGCCTCTCGCGATCCTACTGGCCGTCGTCGTCGTGGCGGCCCTCGTAGAGGCGTGGCGGCTGTGGAGATCGACGCTGGACCTCAACCGGCTGCTGGCCCTGGCGTTCGGCCTATCGCTGGTGGCGTTCATGATCGTCGCGACGCTCTTCGGGACCGACCTATATCGCTCCTACCGCTACATGAACACCGACGTCCTGTACTTCGGCCTGATTCTCGGGGCTATCGTCACTCTGCGCGCCGCCGGGGCCGATACGGCCGCCGTGGCCTAGCGGTCGGTCCGGCCTGACCGCGATCGCGCTTCGACCGCGCGGCGATAGACCAGCTCCATCCGATCCACGCATCGATCCCAGCGGTAGAACTCCTCGATCCTGCGCCGGCCCGCCTTACCCAGGCGCGAGCGCAGGCCCGGGTCGCCGATCAGCCGCTCCAGTGCCTTTGCCAGTGCCGCCGGATCCTCCGGCGGGACAAGGAGCCCGGTCTCGCCGTCGACGACGATCTCCGGGATGCCGCCGACGCTCGTCGCTACCACCGGCAGGCCGCTGGCCGAAGCTTCGGCCGCGGCGACTCCCCATTCCTCACGGCGGGAAGGCATGGCGAACATGTCCAGGCCCGATAGGAGGGACGCTACTTCGGCATTTGGCAGGCGGCCGGTGAACCGGACCCTGTCCCTGAGGCCCAGCTCTCCGAGCCGCGCTTCGAGCATCGGACGGAGATCGCCATCCCCGGCGATCGTGACCTCGTAGTCGGCACCCTGCGAGAGCAGGCCGAGCGCCTCGACAAGGACGTCCGGCCCGTACTTGGAGCCGAGGCCCCACTTCACGAAGCCGATCCGAACGGGCCCGGGGCGGCGCGCGCCGGCAGCGGGCCGGAACCTGTCGGTGTCGATCCCGAAGGGGATTACCTCCGCCGCGACGCCGAACCGCCGGGCCACGACCTCGGCGAGGAACTGGCTGGTGGCCGTGGCGGCGTCCGCTGCTCGAAAGAGACCCCGCAACTGGCGGCCCCGCATCCGGCCGCGCAAGCCGGAAGGTTCCGCGGTGACGTCGTTGCCCCAGGCATGAAGGACGAGCGGGTGGACCCCGCGCATTCCCGTGGCGAGGACTCCGTCCGATACCCCGTGAATGGCGACGACCCCGAGCCGGGTCCCGGCCACCGTGCCCATCGCCCGCCTCAACTCGACGAATGCGCCGACGCGTCCAAATGGCGAGCGACCCTGGCCGGAGAGGTCGATCGGGACGACTCTATGGCCGCGATCCCTCAGGGCCGAGGACCAGCGTTCGACGTGGACGCTCTTCTGATCGCCGACGATGCCGACCGTCAGCGGTTCCTGCCTGGTCTGCGCGGAGGGGAGGGCAGCCACGATTCCTTCCGGAGCGGTTGTTGGCACCTGAAGGCTACCGCCGGTTCGGACTCGCCGTCCCGTACTTCTCGCCAAGGCGCGAGTAGATCTCGACCAGCCGCCGGGACTGGGCCGCCCAGTTGTACGTCGTCTCAGCCGCGTGGCGTGCGTTCAGCTTCCGGGCCTTGCGCTGGGAGCGCGGTTCGTCGAGGAGCTCGCGTATGGCGGCGGCCAGCGATGCTGCCGTCGAAGTGTCACGGGCTATCCCGGCACCCGTCTCTTCGACGAGTCGGCGCATCTCTGGGAAGTCGCTCACCACCATCGGTACGCCGGCCTCCAGGTACTCGAAGAGCTTGTTCGGAGTGCCGAGGACGTTGTTGCGGTCCACCGGCTGGAATGCGATGACCCCCACGTCGGCGTCACAGACCCAGTCGGGCAGGTCGGCGATGGGTACGGCGGGCAGGACGAAGAGCCGGCCTCGATGCGACTCTTCCGCCGCCAGCGCGGCATAGGGCGCGGCGAGCTCCCCGTAACCCAGCAATACCAGGGCGGCCTCTGCCGGAAGGAGTGGCAGAGAGTCGACGAGTTGCTCGACCCCGCGGCCCGCGCTGAGGGCGCCGTGGAAGAGCACGATCGGTCGATTGCCGAGGTCCAGATGGTCGCGCAGCCTGCCCTTCTTGCGGGCCTGCCCGAGCGGCGGGCAGTTCATCAGCACCACGGGTCGCACGCCGTAGCGGCGCTCGAGTTCCTCGGCGATGGATTTGTTGACGGTGATGACCGCGTCGGCTTCGCGGCTGGCGCCGCGCTCCATCCTGAAGAGCAGCCGCCGGGCCGGGGAGGGCAATCGCGCCGCCGAGCCAGCCTCCAGGAAGAGCTCGTGGCTGTCGTGAACCAGCCCGCCGCCGTGTCGCTTCTGGAGTGTCCGGGCGGTCAGCAGGCCCAGCAGATCGTGGCCGTGCCAGACGTCCGCGGGCGGCAGGTGGCGGACGGCCGCCCTGCGCCAGTAGAAGAAGGTCGTGGCGTAGCCGGCGGCCCATCGGCCACGAGCCATGAGGCGGCCGAGCCGGCCAGGCCGGCCGCCTTTGCGATCGCCGAGGAACGGGCTGTCGTCGCCGGGCATGAGCCCCCGGTGGGCCGGGCGAAGAGGAACGATCCGGGCTCCGTCCAGCTCGAATGGCGGACGGGCGTGGCCGTAGAGTGTGGCCACGGTCACCTCGTGCCCCAGGTCGACGAGCGTGCCCATCTCGCGCCGGACACGGGAATCGTGCTCGATCTCCCCGTACAGGAGCATCGTGATCCGGAGCGGGCGCATCGGGCAATTGTAAAGAAGCCGGACCGAGGACGCGGCCAGCGAATATACTGGCGCGGCCCTGTGCTTGGTCACATAAGAGTGCCTAAGAGGACGAGCCTGGGCGAGGGATGGAGCGCCGCGATGAGCCAGGGCGCAGGTACCGTCGCCGAGGACCAACCACTTGTCGGCGCCGGCGCACGACGAGGACCGGAGGAGCCGCGGCCCGCGACCGCCGACCGCCTATCGGAGGCTGGCCCTCGCCGCGCTCCGGCCCGCCCACGCGCACGGCTCGGCCCGGAAACCAAGGACACGAAGGCTTCGGCGTTGTCGCGTCGCCCCTTCATCTCCGTCCTTCTGCCGGTTCGTGGCGAGTCGGAGGAGCTGATCGAGTGTCTGGCGTCGCTGGCGCGGCAGACTTACCCCCGCAGCCGCTTCGAGATCCTCATCGCCGACGGATCGGACAAGCCGATCGACCCGGTCATCTTCCCCGTCGGGCTCGACATCCATACCTATGTGAACAAGGTCAAGACCATGAGCCCGGGACTCAACCTGATCGCGCGCCAGGCTCGCGGTGAGCGATTGGCCGTTGTCAGTGCGCACACATGGTTGCCCGACGACTACCTGGATCGCATGGTGGCCACCGCGCACGTCACCGGGGCTGCCAACGTGGGCGCCAGGGTGCGGAAGGTGGCTCGGACGCCCTGGGGCCGGGCAATCGCCGCGGCAACGTCATGCCCGTTCGGAGTCGGCTCCAGCGTTCAGCACCACGGCGCAGAGGTAGGCCCCGCGGATTCGGCGTTCCCCGGCTTCATCGCCAGACTCATGTTCGAAAGGTTGGGCGGTTTCAACACCGACCTGGCCTGCAACGAGGACGACGAGTTCAACGCCCGCGTCCGTGCCGCGGGTGGCCTGGTGTGGTACGACCCCGGCGTGGAGGTGTCGTACCGGCCGCGCGAGACGCTGGCCGGGCTCTTTCGCCAGCACTTCCGCTATGGGCGTTGGAAGGTGGCGGTGGCAAGGCTGGGCCTGCCGGCCTACCTGAGGTTGCACCACGCGGTCCCCTCGCTCGCGGTTGGCGGAGCCGTGGTCGGGGTGTTGGCGTCGATCATCTGGCGTCCGATGGTCATCCCGACGGCCGCGGCGGCCGTGGTCTACTGCGCGATCGCGATCTACGAAGCTCGCAAGACGGCGGCCGAGCATGGCGCCAGCACGTGGCGGACGGTACTGGTGTTCCCGGTGATCCACGCTGCCTATGGCCTGGGATTTATTCGGGGCCTGCTGGACCGGGGCCTGCCCGACGAGGGGCGCAGTCGCGACACGCAGGTTCAGACCCGGCCGTAGCGGCTCGCCGCCGCGGTGGTCGCGGACCAGCTCCGGGGCGCTACAGCCCCAACACGGACGTCACGACCAGCGTCAGAGAGAGCACGATCAGCAGCGCCGTGCCGAGCCAGCCCACGGTCGACAAGAAGCGTCCGCTGGCGAGCGGACCCATCAACTCCGCGTCCGTGGAGAGGCGCATCACGAAGACGAGCACGAACGGCAGCAGGAGGCAGTTGACGACCTGGGCCGAGATCATCAGCTGAATCAGCCCGCTGGCGGGGACGACCAGGACGAAAAGGGCGGCGAAGACGACGAAGAAGGTCAGCAGGCTGTAGAAAGCGGGGGCCTCTCGCCACCGCCAGTCCACGCCTGTCTCCCAGCCAAAGGCTTCGCAGGTGGCATAAGCGCTCGTGAGTGGGACGACGCCGAGCCCAAGGAACGAGGCAGCCAGCAATCCGACTGCAAAGAGCACCGTGGCGCCGGGTCCGGCCAGCGGTTTCAGCGCGAGGGCGATCGACCCGACGTCCGCCACGTTCGTCTGACCCGTGGACCATAGAGTGGCCGCGCAGGCAACCACGATGAGGCCCGCGATCAGGTTCGTCAGTAGCGCGCCCAGGCCCACATCCAGCCTCTCGCCGACGAGATCCTCCGGGCCCAGGCGCTTGTCGGCGACGTACGACTGGATGAACGCCTGGCCCCAGGGTGTGATGGTCGTTCCGACGGTAGCCACGACGGCGACCCAGTACACCGGCGAGGAAGCCAGGTGCGGCACGATCAGCGAGTTGGCGGCGCGGCCCCAGTCCGGATTGGCCAGCAGCGCCGAGACGAAGTAGGCGAGGGAAACGCCGATGCCCACCGCCACGAAGAGGTATTGGACCTTGCTGTAGTTGCCGCGGGTGAGCAGCAGCATGACAACCGTTGCCGCGAGCAGGGCGCTGGCCCAACTCGGCCAGCCGAATAGCCCCAGGGCCGCGCTGCACCCGGCGAACTCGGCGATGATCGAGCCGACGTTGGCCACGAGCATCGTGCTTATCATGAAAGTGGCCCATCGCACGCCGTAGCGCTCGCGGACCAGGCCCGCCAGGCCCTGTCCGGTGGCCAGCCCAAGCCGTGCGCCAACCTCCTGCGTGAAGAAGAGAACGACCTGGCTGGCCAATAGGACCCAGAGCAGGTCGTAGCCGTACTTCACGCCGGCGACCGAGTAGGTCGAGATTCCGCCCGCGTCGTTGTCGGCAAAGCCGCTCACCAGGCCGGGGCCCAGGACGCCCAGTATCGCCGCGAGACGGACGCGGTTGACGGCGCGCGGAGTCAGGCTCAGGGCCGGGGACTTCACCGATCCGAGCCGCGCCCGAAGATGTGGGGCAGTCGCCGCCAGGCAGGCTGAGGTAGGAGGGTATCCATCGCGTCGTCGACGGTGACGATGCCCTCGAGGCGCCCCTCCGCGTCCACGACCGGCACCGCAAGCAGGTTGTAGCGGGCCACGACCTCCGTCACGTTCTCCTGGCTGGCGTCGGTCCGCACCACTACTGGCTCCTCGAGCATGAACGTGGAGATGCGCGTGGACGGCTTCGCCACGATCAGGTCGCGCAGCGACAGCACACCCACCAGCCTGTTCTCGTCGTCGGTCACGTAGACGTAGTAGATCGTCTCGGCGGTGGGTTCGAGCTCGCGCAGCCGGTCGATCGTCTCGGCGGCGGTGAGGGTGGCCGGTACCGCCACGTACTCGGTGGTCATGATGCCGCCCGCCGTGTCTTCGGCGTAGGTCATCAGCTCCTGGACTTCCTCGGCCTCGTCCTTCTCCATCAGACCGAGAATCTCCTCGCGTGTCTCCTCGGAGAGGTCCGCCACGAGGTCGGCGGCCTCGTCCGGGTCCATCTCCTCGAGGATGTCGGCCGCCCGCTCCGGCTCGAGGTCTTCGAAGATGTCGGCCTGCGTCTCCGGCTCCATCTCGCCGATCGCGTCGGCCGCGATCTCGTCGTCGAGGGAGGTGATTACGCCGACGCGATCGCTGCGGCTCAGCTGGTCGATGATCGTGGCCAGGTCGGCCGGATGGAGCTCCGCCAGGCCCCTGTGCGGGACCCTCAGCTTGACGCTGGCGATGGTTCGCTCGACCGGATCCACGTCCTCCCAGTCGATGTAGCGCTCGGGAACCTCGCGGTGCAGGCCTCTGGCAAGCGTCCGCCACGACGATTCGAGCCCAAGCCGGCGCAATAGGCCCGACGGCCCCACGTCAACCGCAACCAGGTGCAGGGCGCCCTCGACTTCGTCGAGCCGCAGGTCGTTGACCCGAACGACCTTGCGGCCGTCGATGTCCACGATCTGTCGATCCATCAGGTCCTGCTTGAGGCCGATCTCGTTGGGTCGCTGATGGAACTTGCTGATGTCGATCGCGGTCGTGGCCAGCGTGGCGCCGCTGGCGTCCAGAGAGGCCACCGAGCTCCAGTGGAGGAAAATCTGGCGACCATTGGTCTTGACCACGATGCCGGTCACGGGCGGGTAGCGATCGCCGATTGCCACGATCAGGTCGGCTACGGTCCCGATCGGCTCGCCGGCCTGATCGCGCACGGGCCGGCCGATTGCCTGGCTCAGGTAGAGCATGTGCCACCTCGACATCGCGTCTCTGGGGCGGGGGTCCAACCGCCCGTCGGTGGCGCGAGCCTGATGGCGCGACCGCTTAGGGGACGGAGGAGAAACCTTGGATGTCGGCGCAATTTGCGCCGGAGGTACTAGGTCCGGGCTCCACTGAGGGAGATATCCTCCGAAAGCGGGACTTGACGATCAACGAGGGCACAGGAACACTGACCCTCGGACCAGTTCGGAGTTTAGCCCGTGCTCAGCCGGTGGGTCAACGATCTCGGGCCGGGGCAGTTCCGAGCCGGAGAAGGGTTCCTGCCAGGAAGGGTGTGACCGATTCACCGCGGAGACCGCCTCCACGCCCGGGACACAGTCTCATGATCAACTCGCCCGGTTCACCGGAATCGGCCGGCAGACAGACGGCCGGTGCGCATCTGCGCTCGCTGGTTACGTGGCTGCTTCTCGGCCTCGCTGTTCTGATGCTGGTCGGACGGGCTACCGTCGAGTTCATCGGCGGCCGGACTGGCGTTGTGGACCTCGCCCTGGCCGTCGCCATCTCGGTGCTCGTCACCCTGGCGGTATTGAACGCGCGTGCCGCCGGTATGTTCGTAGAGCGGCGAGACTCCGAGGCGGAGAGCTTCAGCCGAATCGTCCGGGCGTTGTCCCGATCGGTCTCGCCGGACGCCGTGGTGGAGGCGATCGTGCACGAGCTTGGCGCGGCAACCGAGGCGGACCACGTCGCCGTGGTCAGGCTTCGCCCGGGAGGTTCCGTCCTTGACGTGACCTTTGTTTCGATGTTGCCGGGCGCCCCGACCTCCAACACGGTCATGCCATTGCGCCAGATCGAGGCGGGCGATACGTGGCGCCTGCGTGAGCTTCCGCACCCGCCCTCCAGCGCCGCGCCGTTCCGGCTCGTTGCGGGCGAGCCGATGGCCGTGTGGCGCGATGACCCCGACCACATATCCAAGGGGACCGGTGCCGCCAACGATCTTCGCCACAACGTCCGAACGCGCCCGAGCACTCCTGGGCTCGTCCAGAACGAGGCCCAGGCTCAGGAGGTGGCCGATCGGATCGCCGGCCGGCTGCGTGACGCCTACGGCCTGCGCAACACTCTGGCGGCCCCGCTCCAGGCGGGCCAGTCGGTCGCGGGCGCGATCGTGCTTTCTCGCCGGACCGGCGAGAACTGGCCGGAGGCGGCATGCCGGTTGCTCAGGAGTGCCGCGTTCGAAACCTCGGCGGCGCTTGCTCGCGTTTACTCGCATCAAGCCGCCGAATTGGAGGCGCGGACGGATCAGCTCACCCAGCTGCCGAACCGCCGCTACTTCGACGAGTACTGCAAGCTCCTGGCCAGCCGCCGGCGCTCCACCGATAGAGTGGCGATCCTGGCCGTGGACGTGGACCATTTCAAGCGCCTCAACGACCTGTACGGACATCAGGTAGGGGACGTTGCGCTGCGGGCGATCGCCAATGCCATCCAGATCTCCGTGCGGGAGGAGGATGTGCCGGTCCGGTTCGGTGGCGAGGAGTTCGTGGTCTTGCTCCGGAATCCCTCCGCCGGGGTCGCCCTGGAGATCGGGGAGCGAATCCGGCAGAGCGTTCGCGACCTGGATCTGAGCGAGTCCGGCGTGACCGACCGAATCACCGTATCGGTGGGTGTGGCGTCGGGACAGAACGAGGGCGAGACGGTGGATGGGATCGTGGAGCGTGCCGACCAGGCTCTCTACACCGCCAAACGTACCGGCCGGGATCGCGTCGTGGAAGCCTGGCACGCGGATCTGATCCAGTAGCAGAGGATCCGGACGGCCGGAACGGGGGAGAGACGGCGCCCGACTCGGCCGGTCCCCCGGCTACCATTCGAGCAATGGACGACCCCGAGACCGCCCCGACGCCGCTCTCCAACGGCGAGCTGGCGCGCATCTTCCACGAGATCGGCGACATGCTCGAGGTCAAGGGCGAGATCGTCTACAAGACCGTGGCCTACCACAAGGCCGCGGACGCCATCGCCCATTCTCCCGTCGAGGTCGCGCTCGCATACCGAGAAGGCAACCCGCCGCGAATTCCCGGCGTCGGGGACGCCATAGCCGGGAAGATCGAGGAACTTGCCCGGACCGGCCACCTGGACTTCTACGAGCGCCTGCGCGAGGAGGTGCCGCCGAGCCTGGTTGCGCTGCTCGGCATCCCGGGAGTTGGGCCGCGGACCGTCAGGCAGCTGCACGACGAGCTTGGCGTCGAGACCCTAGAGGATCTCCGTCGGGCGGCTGAGGCGGGGGCGTTGCGCGACCTGCGGGGCATGTCCGAGAAGACCGAGCAGCAGGTCCTGGCCGGTATCGCGACTCTCGAGAACCGCCAGGATCGGATGCGCCTGGGTCAGGCCGAAGCGATCGTGGAGACGATGCTGGCCGAGCTGGCGGACGTTCCGGGATTGCGTTCAATCCAGCCGGCCGGGTCGTTCCGACGCCGCCGCGAGACGATCGGCGACCTGGACCTGCTGGCCGAAACGGACCGGCCCCTCGAACTCGTCGATCGGTTCGTGGGGCTTCCGGCGGTCGAGTCGGTAATCGCCAGGGGACCGCGCAAGGCGGCGGTTCGGCTGCTGCGAGGACCACAGGTTGACTTGATGATCATGCCGCCGGGCGAGGCCGGCACGTACCTGATCCATTTCACGGGCTCGAAGGAGCACAACGTCCGGCTTCGCGGCATGGCGCGGGACCGCGGTTGGAGCCTCTCGGAAAAGGGCTATCTCCGGTTGGGCGACGACGGAGAGCCGGCTGCCGAAGGCGCGGCCGAGGAATCGGACGCCGGTAAGGCGGCGCCTGAGCTACGAACCTTCCCTGGCGAAGAGGAGGCATACGGGTTCCTCGGCCTGCCCTTCATCGAGCCCGAGCTGCGCGAGGACCGCGGCGAGATCGAGGCGGCGCTCGCGGGAAAGCTGCCCCGGCTCGTGGTCCGGGCCGATCTACGCGGCGATTGCCACAGCCACTCCGATTGGTCGGACGGTGTGCACGCGATCGAGCAGATGGCCGGATCGGCTCGTCGCCGCGGGTATTCCTACCTGGTCCTCACGGACCACACCCTCAGCCTGGCCATCGCCCGCGGTCTCGATCTGGAGCGTGTGGAGCGGCAACGGCGGATCGTGGCCGCGCTCAACGAGCAATTCGCTCGCGAGGAGGCGGCGGGCACGGCGCCCCCGGAGACGGCGACGGAGGGATTCCGTCTTCTTCACGGCTGCGAACTGGAAATTCGGGCGGACGCGGCCCTGGATTACCCGGACGAACTGCTGGCGACCTACGACCTGGTGGTTGCCTCCGTACACGTGGCGCGGCGCCAGGGCCGTGAGCAGCTGACCGCCCGGACCCTGGCAGCGATCCGAAGCCCGCATGTGGACGTCATCGCTCACCCAGCCGGCCGGTATATCGGTTCCCGAGACGACCTCGACCTGGACTGGGACTCCGTATACCGGGAGGCGGCACGCACCGGCACCGCTCTCGAGCTGAACGGTTCGGACGAGCGCCTGGATCTCTCGGACGTTCGCGCGCGCCGGGCGGCCGAATTCGGGTGCATCTTCGCGATCGACTCGGACGCGCACCGAACCGAGGAGCTGGACAACCTGCGGTGGGGGACGGCGATGGCCCGGCGGGCCTGGCTCGAGCCGGATCGAATTGTGAACACCAGGTCGCGCGCCGAGCTGCTCGAATGGACCGCCGGCAAGCCGGCACGCGTTCGAGCCTGACCGTAGCTACACGGCCGCGGAGGAGCGCGTTCCCCGTCATTGGGCTCGGTTGCGTACCATTCGCGAATGCAGCACCGCAACAGAGCCCTTGAGCTGGGGCTGATCGTCGCCGCGCTTGCCGTTCTGGTCCACTTCGTGGATTCCGCTCCGGCGGCCGGCGCCACCGTCCTCGTCGCAGCCGTCGCGGCACTCGGCATGGGCAATCTCCTGGGAGAGGCCAGGCCGTGGCGGATGCCGCTCATCCCGCTCGTTCTCCCGGTCCTGGCCGCGTTCTCGATCGTGGGGATCGCCCGCCTCGCCGAGCCGGTGCCGTGGCTTGGCATCGTCTTCGTGGCCGGCTGGGTGGGTGTGACCTGGGTGGTCAGCCTGGAGTCGGTTCCGGCGGCGGCAGACGGGGACGGCCAGGCCTCGGCCCTCTCCACGTTTCAGGCGCCCACGCCGGCAGTCCGCATGAGGCCCAGGCGGAGAGCTGAGTTCGACCTGCCTCAGATCGTTGCCGAGCCGGTCGAGGCCGGTCCGGAGACACCGCCTCACCCCCGGCCAGTTGCCGTGAGGGCGACCTCGCTGGGCCTCGCTTTCGTCGCCTTCGCCGCCATTGCAGGTATCGTTCCCGGCGGCATCGCCGGCGACGGAGAGTCGCTGAGCATGCCCGCGCTGGCCGCCACCGTGGCCCTCGACATGCTCGTCGGCGGCCTCGTGGGCTACCGGATCGCCTCCATAACCTCTCCGTCGCGATTCGACCGGATCGTGCGTGTCCTGGCCGTCGGCCAATACGCCTTGCCGGTGGGCATCGCCGGAGCCTCGCTGCGCGCGCTGGCGCTCCCGCGACTCTTCGGCCCGGCGCTGCTGACGCTGGTCGCCTACGTGGTGACGCTTTTGCGAGACTCGCCGGAGCCGGTCCTGTACAACCGCCGGCTGCTCCAGGAGGCAGCCGTGCTCCTGCTGGCGGGGGCGCTGGCGGTCGTGTGGGGCTTGCTGGTCAGGTAGCGGCCGGCGCCACTCCCCGGCTGCCGGAAAGTCCGCACGGCAGACCCCCGACAGACCGATACTTGCGCCGTGATCCGTCGTGTCGCCGCTACCCGTTATGTGGCCCCGCTGCGTGAGGGGGGCTCGCTGCCCGCGATAGTCGAGGCTGACGACGACGGGCTGTACGTGGCCAAATTCCGTGGTGCCGGACACGGCGAGAAGGCCCTGGTGGCCGAGCTGATCGCGGGCGAGATAGGCCGCGCGCTGGGTTTGCTCGTCCCGGAGATCGTGTTCCTGGACTTCGATCCCCGCCTGGCGGCCGCCGAGCCCGACGCGGAGATCCGGGAACTGCTCCAGCGCAGCGGCGGCGTGAACGTGGGCCTCGACTTCCTGCCGGGTGCCCTGGGCTTCGACCCGGCGGCTGGCTATGCGCCTCCGCCCGGTCTTTGCGCAGCCGTCGTCTGGTTCGACTCGTTCGTCACCAATGTGGATCGAGATGCCCGCAATCCCAACCTGCTGGTGTGGCACAGGCGGTTGTGGCTGATCGACCACGGCTCCGCGCTATATATCCATCACAACTGGAAAGACGTCGCGGAGAACGCCGAAAGACCGCTGGCCGCCATCAAGAAGCACGTTCTGCTGCCTATGGCTGGCTCCATCGTCGAGGCCGACGAGCGGCTCGCATCCAGGCTCACGCCACAACTGTTCTACTCGATCGTCGAGCTCGTCCCGGACGAGTGGCTGGCGCCCGAGGATGGGCTGCCGGACCCGCCTGCCCACCGCGCCGTCTACCTGGATTACCTTGTCCGCCGGCTGGAGGCGCATCGGCGCCTCGCCGAGGAGGCCGAACGTGCCCGAGCCGACCAGTAACCCGTTCGCATACACGGTCCTGCGCGCCGTTCCGCGCGTGGAACGCGGCGAATTCGTGAACGTCGGCATCGTGCTCTATTGCCCGGAGCGCCGGTTCCTGGGGGCTCGAACGGGAGGGGACCCGGCACGGCTCACCGCCCTGGCGCCGGACTGTGACGTCGAAGAAGTGGAGTCGCATCTCGCGGCCATTCAGCGGGTGGCGGCGGGCGAGGCCGGGGCCGGACCGATCGCGCGGCTGAGCAAGGCCGAGCGGTATCACTGGTTGTCCTCTCCGAGCAGCACCATAATCGGGCGATCGGAAGGGCACACGGGGCTGACGTCCAATCCCGACGCGACCCTCGACCATCTGTTCCGGACGCTTGTCGCGGCGCCGGGAGCCCGTCTTCCCAGAAACGAGGGCTGGGAACGGATGCATCGACTGCCCGCGGCTCCCGATCTGATAGGGCGCGAGATCGAGCGGATCAGGCGGCTCCACTACACCTTCCGAGGCGAGACCAATACGACCGACGGGGCCATCGAGCTGACCTTCGCCGACGGTTCCGTGATCCTGTGCGACGCCACGGCCGACTGGACGCTCCAGTTCTTCGGCACGGCCTGGATCGATCCCTTCCCGGATGGTCCGTCCGACGAAGACCGGGCGCACGTCGATCGCTACGGGCGATGGGTTGCCCACGACGTCACCGACCAGGAACCCTACCGGGCGCTGGTCGGGGAGATCATTCGCGAGGCCGTTCCGCAACTCAATCATCTGCAGGAGCTCTCGGGTCTGATGGTCCGAACCGACGCAGCCGCGCTCGATCTCAAGATGTGGGCCGGCGAATTGCGTACGTCCGCGCGCCGAAGCTGACGGGCGCGGACCCCTTCGCGTTGACAGGCCAGCCCCCGGATGCTAAAAGCATGGTCCGGGCGGGCGTTTCCCGCGGGATCGGCATGCCCTCCGTGGGACGGCGATCGCCGTCGTCTCGCCGCTCACCGCAGCGGACTGGCTCAGCTTACGAAAGGGACCCGATCCTTGGCCTTCCCCGAGATCGAAAAGGGCACCGGCGGCAACTCCGTCCGGATCAAGCGCCAGCTGGTGGAGCAGGCGATCGCCCATGCCGCCCAAGGACGATGGGCCGAGGCAGCCGACACCAACCGCAAGATCCTCGAGATGGGCGCCGACGCCGAGGCTGAGAACCGCCTCGCCAAGGCCCTCTGGGAGCTGGGGGAACTGGGTGAGGCGCGCGAGCATTACCAGGTTGCGCTGGCCGTGGACCCGACGAACCGGATCGCCGAGCGGAACATAGAGCGGCTGCGTGTCCTGATGAGCGAGGCCGGCGAGAAGACCGTCGCCGCGGAGAAGGCCGACAAGGCACCCGTGGCCATCTTCGTGGAGGAGACCGGCAAGACCGGCTTTGCCATGCTGACCGACCTGGCGGCACCCAGAACTCTTGCCCACGTCAATCCCGGCGATGCCGTGGAGCTGATCCCGGACGGTAGCCGGCTTTACGCCGAGGCCAACGGGACGCGCATCGGCATCGTCGAACCGCGTGTGGCTGCCCGCCTGCTCAAGCTCCTCGCCGACGGCAACAAGTACTCGGCCGGGATCACCTCGCTCGGTGACCGCGACGTCCGCATCGTTATCCGCGAGATCTTCCAGGACCCGCGCAACTACGGCAAGGTCAGCTTTCCCACGGCCGCCCGTTCCTCGGACTTGCGGCCCTACACCAAGGGCACCCTGCTGCGGGAAGAGGAGTTGATCGAGGAGGACCTCGAGGAGGACGACGAGGACGAGGGGATCGAGGATCTCGATCGGGTTCTGCCGGCCGAGGTGACCGGCGAAGAGGCTTTCGAAGACGAGACCGACGAACTCGAAGAGCCGTAGGCGGTAGGGCCCCCGGCCGTCCGGCTCACGATTGCGCAGGGACTAGCTGGCTGGGTTTTCGGCGACTGCGGGTTCGGATGGTGGCGCGCCGTCCGGCAGATCGTCCGAGAGTGGCCTCGAACGCGTTGAGCGTTCGAGCCTCTGGAAGACCATCCGCTACCACCGCCTGCCTGCCCCGCGCCCCGGGGCGTCTGTCACAATTGAGGCATGGCCGGGCGCGCTGCCACAAACCCCGAGCAACGGTTGGAAAGCGTTGCGCCCCTGCCCGCCTTCGAGCGGCTGGCCCCCCCGGCCGCGGCGGCCGATCTCGTGGTCGAGATCGAGGCCTGGACCAAGCCTGGCGACGTTGTACTCGACCTGACCGGCCGGGGCGGGTGGGTCGCCCGAGCGGCTATCGCCGAGCAACGCCGCGCCGCGGACTTCGAGCCGTGGCCGCTGACCCGGCTGCTGGCGGAGGTCGTGCTCCGGCCCCCGGACTTGCGCCAGATCGATTCCGCGACCCAGGCGATAGCCGCCGCCTCTCTTGGTGGGTCGATGGTTCGGCGGACCATCGATTCCATGTACGCAAGCAACTGCCCCAGGTGCGGCCGACCCGTCATCCTCGACGCCATGGTCTGGGAGCCGCTCGCCGGGTCGGTCGTCGTGGCAGCGGGGCGCAATGCTGGGCGCCGCGCGAAGTCGACGCCGGCGGCCAAGGACACATTGCCCACGCTGCGGATTACCCCCGAGGAGTCCCTTCGGGCCGTTTCCCGGGAGTATCGATGTGCGTCGTGCCACGAGCAGTTCGGCGGCCCCGAACTTCAGGTGGCCGAGCCCACGCGCGGCGACCTGAAGCTGGCTGAATCGGTCTCGCCCAGCGGCGACGTCCGCGAAAGCATGCGCCTCCGCTTCCCGGCGCCGCGGCCCACGCACCCGCTGGTCGACCAGCTGATCGACCTGCACACGCCCCGCCAGCTCGCCGGACTCCACGCCATTCTGACCCGGATCGACGGCGAGGAGAGGACGGGCGCCCTGACGGCCACCCTGCGCCTCGCCTTCCTCCACGCCGTGATCCTGGCCAGCCGCCTCAACGCTGCGCGCGGCAAGCCGGCGCCGATTCGAATCTCCAACGGTGCGGTCAAGGTTCCGACCACGCGCGAATGGCGCGAGCGCAATCCGTGGCTGGCCTTCGAAGACGGGCTGAAGCTGGTCAAAGTCTTCGTCCAGAAGCTCGAGTCGGGGACTCCCAGGGCCGCAATGGCACGACTCGGAGCCGATCTGGTCTCTCTCGAGAGCGGCACGCCCAACGTGACGCTGATCGAGTCCACTCCGGCGGCGCTTCGCCGGCTGGGTCTCCACGGCGAGAGGATGGCCCATTCGGACTCACCGTCGCGGGTCCGGCTCGTTCTCGGCCAGGCGCCCCTGCGCCTGACGTCGGAGCGGCTTGCGGCCTCCTACCACGAGACCGGGTGGCTGTTCGGGGCGGGAGCCGTCTCCATGCTGCCGTACGACTCGTTGTTCCGGCCCACGGCGAAAGTCACGGCCGCGGAGGAAGCGCACGAGCTCGCCCGCAGCCTCGGCCGCTCGCTGGCAATCGCGTCGCCGGCCCTGGCCAATAACGGCCGGGCCGTGATCTTGCTGGACGACGATCAGCCGGCCACTCTGGTCGCGGCCGCTCTCGGGGGCGCGGCGGCCGGCTGCCGTCTGATCGACGCCCGACTTCACCGCGGCGTCGACTCGAGCGCGGGCATCATCGTCTTCGTGCCGCCGACCGGCGTGCTGGGTCCGGGCGCTCGAACCCGCGCCAACAGGCCTCTGCCGCCGCTCACAGGCGGCGCCGGGGACCCCGGAACGGTCCAGGGAAGAGGTATCTTCGCGCCGCCCGAAAGGCTCGAAGAGGGGCCGTTTCGTGCGAGCGTAGCGTCTCAGACAGTGACCGACGCGGCGGTCGAACTGCTCAAGGCTCGCGGCGAGCCGGCCTCATTCGAACACATGCTGGGGGACCTCTTGATCGGGCTCGACCGGTCCGGTCAGCTGGCCCGCCTGGCCCGCTCGCTCCGTCCCCCGCACGCCGACGACGGGTGGTCGGCCTGGATCGACGATTCGTCCGCCACCGGCTTCGTGGCCGACGGGCAGGCCGTTGGTGGTGACATTGCCGGCGTTCGCGGCGGGGCGGGGCCCCGTGGCCGGGCCGCCGAGCATGCCGTCGATCGCCCCTCAGATCGATCCGCGTCAGGGCGGAAGGCGGTCTCTCCCCTCGAATTGGGCGCGGCCGCCGGGCCCGGGATCGTCGATGAGTTGCTGGAGCTGATACGCACCGAGCTCGATCGCCCCAACAACCGGCGCATCCGCCAGATCGAGCCCGGCCATTACTGGCTCGCTTCGCACGAGGACCGTTCGGCCGCCGCTCAGCCGATCGCCGACCGGGTGGAGTGGGCCGTCTTCTCGCTTCTGTCCTCCGCCGCGAGACTCACGGAGCGCGCCGCGATGGAGCGGACGGCGGCCCTTTTCAGGATCCCCGACCTGCCCGACGGAGCCCTCATCGAAGCCTGCCTGCGCAGCTACGTCGCTCCCACGAGCACGCCGGAGGCGGTTATTGGTTCGGACCACCTGGAGAGTCGGACGGCCGACCACGACGCCGTGATAGCCACGCTCGCGGATCTGGGCCACCGGCTGGGAATGCGGGTCTGGATCGGTAAGCGGCAGCAGACCCGTCGCGTCGCCGGCCGGCAGCTGGCGGATTGGCTGGATGACGCCGAGCGCGCCGTCCACCTGCCCCTGATTACCTGGGCCCCTGAGGGCGAGCTCGATCGGTTGGATTGCGCCTGGTACGTTCGCCGCCAGGCGACGTTCCTCTTCGAGGTCGAGTGGACGGCAATGCTGAGCGAGCCGATCCTCGTCCGCCATGCCCGCTACCCGATAGATGACAAGGTGGTGCGGTTCCTCGTTCTGCCGCCGGAACGGGCCGACCTGGTGAAGTTCAAGATGGCCCGCTCACCGCTCCTGCGGCGGGCGATCGAAGAGCGCAACTGGCACTTCTTCAAGTGGAACCACCTCGCGGCGTTCGCTGCGAGGCCGGACCTCTTGCTGGGCGACCTCGAGCCGTATCTCGGCCTCGACGCGCTCGCCGACACGGTAGGGGAGCAGCTGCCGCTCTTCGGGGGCTAACGCCGTTCGCGGTACCCTGAGCCCAACAGTTCTCGCCGGACGACGTGCTCCGTCCGGTCGCCTGGGAGACGAGGGAGGTTCCGATGGACGAGGTCAGCGGTCCAGCCGACGAGGTCAACGCGCTGGCCGATCGATTCTGGAACGGCTTTCTCGATCTCTCTCCGACGACCGCGACCATGCTGGGCTACGAGCAGGGCCTTGACAGGCTGGACGACCCGGGGCCGGCCGGCCGCGACAGAGCAAGATCGCTATACCGCGACACGCTGGCCTCGGTGGACGAGATCGAGGCCCAGGTCGCTGTGACATCGGGCCTCCCGACCGAAGAGCGGATCACGCTCCGCATCCTCCGCGTGATCTGTAACGTCGAGCTGGAGCAGCAAGACCAGAGGGTCGACCGGCTCAAAGTGGTCGATCAGATGGAAGGCCCGCAGACGATTCTTCCGACGCTCGCGGCCTTCCAGAAGACAGACACGCCCGAGAAGTTCGAGCTCTTCATGGCCCGTCTGGCCGACTACCCGCGCTTCATGGCGGCTAACGCAGATGTAGTTCGAGAGGGCCTGACCGGGGGTCTAACCGCGGCCCGCATCGTCACCGACCGCGTCATCGGCCAGCTCGAGCGTCTCCTTGCCACCCCGGCCGATGAGTCGCCCGTGGTCGCGGCGCTGGACGTGCCGACGCCGGCCGGTCGCGAGCGGCTCGTCGCTGCCATCGACAAGTACGTTCGCCCGGCCGATCTGGCCTTCCTCGAGGCGCTGGACGGCAAGTATCGCGAGGCCTCACGGCAGGATCCGGGCCTGTGGTCCGCTCCCGACGGCGAGCGGATCTATCGGACCCAGATCCGGGCATGGACGTCCCTCGACATCGACGCGGAGGAATTGCATCGACGCGGCCTGGAAGAACTGGAGGCGATCGAGGGCGAGCGGCGGGTCATCGCTCGCGACCTGGGCTTCGGCGACGACACCAGGGCGGCCCGGACGGCGTTGCTGAGCGATCCAGCCTCGATTCCGGAGTCCGTGGAGGAGCTTCTGGATCGTGCCCGCGGCCAGATCGAACGCGCTCTCGCGGTCGCCCCGGACTACTTCGGCCGGCTGCCGCGGGGGGCATGTGAGGTTCGGGCGGTGGAGCCGTACAAGGAGGCAGACGCGCCTGCGGCGTACTACTACCCGCCTGCGTTCGATGGCAGCCGGCCCGGCGTCTACTACGTGAACACGTACGACCTGCCCAGCCGAAGCTACGTGGGCCTCGCCAGCACGAGCTTCCACGAGGCGGTCCCGGGCCATCACTTCCAGCTGACTCTCGAGTCCGAGCACCTTACCCTGAACGCCTTCCGCCGCATGGGCGCGCGCATGGCGGGAATGGCATACGGCGAGGGTTGGGGGCTCTATTCCGAGCGTCTGGCCGACGAGATGGGTCTTTACCTCAACCCCGGCGAGCGGTTCGGCATGCTCGATGGCCAGTCCCACCGGGCCGCACGGCTGGTTGTCGATACCGGCCTCCATGCTTTCCGATGGAAGCGCGAGCGGTCGGTGGCCCTGCTCCGCGAAGCCGGACTGTCTGACACCGATGCTGCCATTGAGACGGACCGCTACATCTGTTGGCCCGCCCAGGCTCTTACCTACAAGGTCGGCCAGCGCGAGATCGAGCGGCTGCGGCGCGAGGCTACGGAACGTCTCGGGCCGGCCTTCGATCTGCGGGCATTCCACGACGCAGTCCTGGGCCATGGCACGCTGCCGCTGGCAACCCTCGCGGCCGAACTGCCAGGCTGGCTCGACGCGGCGGCGCAGCGCTAGGTTGTGCGGTGCCTCCTCGGCGCCCTGCCGCCGCAGGCGCGGCGACGCCAGCCGCCGCCGCGTATCTGGTGAGTGGTCAGCGCTTGGCGAGGTTGCGCAGGATCTTCGCGATGGCCCCGTGTCCGCCTGCCTCGGCCATGTCGATCGCCGTGAGCCCCTCGTCGCTCTTACGAGTCGGGTCCGCCCCGCGCAGCAGCAGCATGTCGACGATGTCTTCGTCACCGGCCTGCGCCGCGGCATGCAAGGGCGTCCAGCCACCATGCTGGACGGCGTTGGGGGACGCGCCATGGGCGAGGAGAAGGCCGGCCACGTCGCGATGCCCGCCGGCGACCGCGCTGTGGAGCGGCGTAGCGCGCATCTCGTTGACGGCGACAGCATTTCGATCGGCACCCAGCCCGAGCAGCAGCCGAGCTACCTCCAGCCGGCCGAAGTAGGCCGCCAGGTGGAGTGCCGTGAAGCCGTCGCTGCCGCCCTCGTCGATCGAGGCGCGATCGCCCGCCAGCTGCCTCCGTACCGCCTCCACGTTCCCCACGGCCGCCGCCTCGAACAGGCCGAGGCCTTCGGGCGTCTTCTCGACTTTTTCGGCGAGATCCTCTGCCAGCCGGTTGTGGTGGGCATAGGCGGCCGCCAGCACCGGCGAGAGCCCGGCTTCGTCGCGGGCCTGGAGCAGGCTCGGGTCCGCCGCTACCGCCTCCTCGACGGGCTGCTTGTCGCCGCTGCGCACGATCTGGAAGAAAGCCGCCGCGGGTCGACCCCGGTCGATCATGTGTTCTCCCTCACTGCCGCGCCGTCGTGGGCGCGGGCCCTCGGATTGGCTATCTCCCGCAACGCCCGGGTCAGGCGCTCGATCTCGTCGGGCTCGTTGTAGTGGACGAGGCCGACCCGAACCATCCCGCCTGACTCGGCCAGGCCAAGGGCCCGGATCAACTCGTAGGCATAGTAGTCGCCATCCCAGACGGCGATGCCGCGCCGGCCAAGCTCGGTCGCGACCTCGCGCGGACTGTGGTTGGGCAATGTGAAGGCGAATGTTGGGACCCGCTCGTCCATCCGGGCCGGGTCGGTGATGCCCCGGAGCGTCAACCCCGGCACCTGGCCGAGGGCAGTCAGCGCCTGGAGGGCCAGCCCGCGCTCCCTCTCGCGAATGACGCTCATCGCCGCGGACAACGCCGCTCGCCGGTCCGTCGCTGCCCCGGGGTTGCCGCCAAACTCCCGACCGAGCCATTCCAGGTAGCCGAGCGTCCCGAGCAGCCCGGCGAGCGACTCTCCCGGGAGCGTGCCCGTCTCCCACTTGCCGGGCGGCTCGTCGGCTGCCGGTCGGACCCTGTACGCGCTAAGACGCTCAAGCAGCTCGCGCTTTCCGTAGAGGAGTCCGAGGTGCGGGCCGAAGAACTTGTACGGCGAGCAGACGAGGAAGTCGGTCCCGATGGCCGAGGCGTCGATCGCCAGGTGGGGAGCGGCGTGAACCGCGTCGACATACGTCCACGCTCCCACGGAGTGGGCCATCTCGACGATCCGAGCCACCGGGTTGACGGTCCCGACCGCGTTGGAGGCGACGCCCACGGCCACTACCCGGGTACGCGGGCCCAGCGCCCGTTCCAGGCCGGCCATGTCGAGAGTGCAGTCGTCCGGCCGGATATCCACCCAGCGAACCACCGCGCCGCGCTCTTCCTCCAGGGCGAGCCACGGCGCCACGTTGGCATCGTGGTCCAGGCGGGTGACCACGATCTCGTCGCCGGGTCGCAGCGTCCGCCCGATCGCTCGGCTCACCGCGAAGGTGATCGTCGTCATGTTCTGACCGAAGACGACTTCTCCCGCATCGCCCGCGCCGAGGAAATCGGCGGCGGCGGCGTGAGCCTCGGCCAGCAGGGCGTCGCTCTCCTCGCTGGTCGGGAACGCGCCCTCGTGGTTCGCGTTGGTGCGTTCCAGGTAGCCGGCCATCGCCTCGATCGTTCGCCGCGGCACCTGCGTCCCGCCAGGCCCGTCCAGGTACGCATACGGCTCGCCGTCGTGGCGGCGCGACAGGGCAGGGAACTGGGATCTGATATCCGAGATGCGACCGTTCGGAATCATGTTCGCTCCGGCTGCCACGGGCTGATCCAGACGATGTTACGACGACCCGAGGGTGGCCGGACGAGCCTCGGATGGCGCACCTGCGATGAGACTGCAGCGTTTGGGACGGCAGTTCGCTCATCGTCGCGATGACCCCGGGGCGAAACTTAGGTGTCACCAACACGACACCGGCAGAGGTATTGACAAATCCATACCAACTACGTCAACATTCAACTAGACGTTGCGTTGCCCGGGACGTAAAGGGCTGCTCCTACCGGAATGCCGACCCAGGAAGGTAGGCCGGAAGGCAAACCGGCGTCTCGCGGCCCGGTGGCTGCAACAACAACACAGACCGTTGCTTCGGTTCGGGCGCGGAGTGACGTGTGCATTTCTGAAGCTACGAGGACAATCGCGAGGCGCCCGCTAGGAGAAGATGATGCTCGACGGGAATGCGGTTCGGTCGGTCGACCGTGCTGCGTCGCTCCTAATTGCTCTGGGGGAGACGCAAGGAGAGGCAGGAGTCACCGAGTTGGCGCGCCGCCTCGGACTCCATAAGTCGACCGCCTCGCGGTTGCTTGCCACTCTGCAGAAGCGCGGCCTGGTGGAACAGGACGACGACTCTGGGAAGTACCGACTCGGGCTGGCGGTCGTCCGCCTCGGGGGCCATGCCGAGAAGTCTCTGGACCTGCGGTCGATCGCAATGTCCGAGCTCGAAGCCCTCGCCAGGTCGATCCACGAGACCACTACGCTCGAGGTTCTCGAGGGCGACAGCGTTCTCACGATCGCCTATTCGGACGCCTCCGGAATGGGCCGCGACCGAACCGGCCGCAACTCGCCGCTTCACGCGACGGCTCCGGGCAAGGTTCTTCTCGCCAGCCAGCCGGAACGGGAGGTCATCCGCCTCTCGAAGATCGGCTTCACGCCCTACACCTCGCACACGATCGTTCGGGTGGACCTCCTGCTCGAGGAGCTCGCTCGGGTTCGCAAGCGCGGCTTCGCCACGGCTTTCGGCGAGCACGAGCCGTCCGTTAACGCCGTCGCGGTTCCGGTCTTCGACCAGCGCGCGGCGGTCGTGGCCACCCTCGAAGTTCGCGCCTCGGGAAACAGGATCACGCCGAGCCGGGTGCCCGAGCTCGTGGATCACGCTCGCGAGGTCGCGGCCGTTATCACCGACCGCATCGGGGGCGTGGTGGCCTCGCTCTGAGCGCCGGCCCGTTGGGCAAGTCGGCAACTACATAAGCGACCCCCCGCGGCCCCTCGGTCCCCCTCCCGAGGGGCCGCCCCTTTGTCTCAGCGACGACCTCCCCGCGACGCTAGGCTACTGCCATGCACCTCTTCTACGCCTTCGGCCCGGTGGTCACATTGCCAAACGGGGAACGAGTGGACCTGGGTGGCCTGGGCGACCCGGCCGCCACGGCAGCGGCCGTCCTGGCCATCCTGATAGCCGGATGGATCCTCGTCCGTTTGACTCACGTCTTCGTCCGAGGCGCTATCCGGGCTCTGCTGGCACGCGAGAGCCTGGAGGGGACGGCGCGGGATCTCACCGCGGCCGAACTGAAGAAGCGCGAAGACACGATCGAAGCACTGGTCGTGAACGTCGTCCGCTTCTTCGTCGTCGTGATCGCGGGACTGATGTTGCTGGAGCGGGTCTTCACACTGGACATCGGGCCGGCCATAGCCGGCCTGGGCGTGGCCGGCATAGCCGTCGGTTTGGGTACCCAGAGCCTTGTCCGCGACTACCTGAACGGCGCCCTCATCATGATCGAGAACCAGTACGCCATAGGCGACGTCGTGAATGTCGCCGGGGTCGGCGGAGTCGTGGAGGATTTCACGCTGCGCCGCACGACCGTGCGCGATCTGGACGGCACGCTCCACACAATCCCTAACGGCCAGATTTCGATCGCCGCCAACCTGACCCGTGCCTGGTCCCGCGTCAACGAGCAGGTGCAGGTCGTTTACGGCACCGATGTGGACAAAGCTCGCCAGGTCATCGACCTCGTTGGTCGGGAGATGGCGGCAGATCCCGAGCTCGAGGCGCAGATCCTGGAGGCGCCCCATGTGGAGCGGATCAACGAACTGGGTGACCGGGGCATCACCTTCCTGGTCCTGGGCAGGGTCCGCGCCGCCGCGCAATGGTCGACGGCCGGCGAGTTCCGAAGGCGTCTGCTGCTAGCCTTCCAGGCCAACGGAATCGAGATGCCGACCGGGGTAATCCTCACCTGGTCCGGTGCCCGGCCATCCGAGGATGGGCCTGGGGCGACCGAGTCGGGAGGAGCGTCTCCCGGACCGGTCAGATCGAAGTCGCGCCTACGAGGCCCGCACTGAGGGATTGGTGTTCCGTCCCCCGCCGAAGATGCCCATAAACCCGCTCCCGGACTTGGCCGCGCCGGACTCGCGCGTCGCCATCATTCGGTCGCACAGGTTCTCGATGTCCTCGATGACCTTCTCTTTCGGGAAGCGCTCCACGGCAGAGCGACCCTCGTTGGCCGCCCGAACGAAGAGCATCCCGGCCGACCTCACTTCCGCCAGCGCCGGCATCCCGACAGTTCGCTCCATGTCGGCCACGGAGACGCCGCTATTGGCGCGGTTCACGACCATCGCCAGGCGCTCGCGGATCTCCAGTTCGACGGCGACTTCGCGGAATTGGACCGCGGCGCGGATGGCGGGCACATCCGGAGTGACCGGAACGATGATCTTGTCCGCTCTCTCGAAGATGACCTGGTTGAGCGGCCCGTAGTCCGGGTGCATGTCGACGATGACCCAGTCGTAGACGCGGCAGGCCGTAGTTATCGACTCGGCGACGCGCTTGGGATCGAGGATTTCCGTGTGAAGGGGAGACTCCGCCATGACCAGCACGGAGACGCCGTTCTGATGAGTGGAGGCGATCTCGCTGAACGGCTCGGCGGCGCCGGTGTCGAGATCCTCGGTCCAGGCGTCCGCCACGGTCCGAACGTTCTCCATGCCGAGCGAGGATGCCACGTGGCCGGTGACGGTGTCGCAGTCCACGAGAAGGACGCGCTGACCTTTGCGGACCTGAAGCAGCGCCGCCACGTTGACGGCGATCGTCGTCTTGCCCACGCCGCCCTTGGGATTGAAGACGATGACTATCTGGCCGCGGCGAGTCTCGGCGGCGGTCTCGATCTGCGAGTCCGTCTCGATGATCGCGCCTCCGGGTTCGTCGATCTGGATCTCGGCGCGGATGAGCATCGCCTCGACTCGCCAGCGGAGTGACTCGGCCGAGTAGGGGCGAGTGAAGTACTCGTCATTGACGCGGGATCGTCCGGCAAGACTCATCCGGTCCAGGGCACGGGCGGCAACGACCATCAGGGCCGGAATGTTGCGATCCTCGTCGTGGAGCATCGCGTACATCTCGAGCGTGCGATCGAAGTCGTTCTCGCCGTCGAGGATGGCTACGCCGATGTCGCTTCGCTTGCCGAGCAGCTCTTCGAGCTCGTCGGCCGTCTCGACCGCGATCGGCTCGTAGCCAGCCTCAGCAAGCTGAGCGCTGACGGCGACAAGCTCGGACTGAGGTAGAGCAATGGCGACAGCTGGCCGAGACAAGGTGGCGTGGTCTCCTGCGGCGCGAAAACCGGTTCGTGAAGTCTAGCCCTCAGCCTCCGGGTCGTGCGCGGAGACATTCAACACCCCTTCGCGCTCGCTGACGACACGCGCCTGGAATGCGGGCAGAGTGGGGATGAGCTGGTTCAGCGACGTGTCCGTGCCGTGACCGACGGTGAAGATGAATTCGCCGTCCGGGCCGGAGGAGACGCCGACGTTCTTCACTCCCGGCAAGCGGCCGAGCTGGCGCTTGAACGTGGCGATGCTGGCGACGCTGACGAGTCCGACGACCACGACCTGCGTCGACTCGACAGGCGCCGGCTTCGCCGCCGCTCCGCGAGCGCCGGCCAGCCGGGCATCGACGGCCTCATCGCCGAGCTCGGGCACAGGCCCTGCCTCGGCAGTCTGCTCTCCGTCAGTCGCGGCCTTGCCAGCAGCCGCGGGCCGGACGATTTGCTCGCGGCGAGCACGCAGATCGTCCGCGATGCTGGCGCGATCGGAATCGGCGAACTCCGGAGGATCCGGCATCTGGGCGGCCATGCTCGCGAAGACGGTCGGGTCACTTTCGTTCTGAAGCTGCTCGAAGAACTGCGCCACCTCTTGTTCGAAGCTCGAGACACGCTTCTGAACGCGTTCGATCTCGAGTTCGATGGCCGAGTTGTATTCCTGGAGTTCTTGCTCGAGGAGCTCTCGGCGGCGCGAGATGCGCTGTTCGGTCTCCACGCGAATGCGCTCCATCTCGGCCTTGGACCAATCCCGGATGGCGCTCACGTCGGCCTCGGCGGCCTTCCTCAGCGATGCGGCCTCGTCGTCCGTCCGCGCGTGGAGTCTCTCTGTGTACGCCTTGGCGTCTGCCTGGCACTGCTCGATCGTCCCCTGCCGGGCCGTCTCGGCGGTCGAACGCATCGTCAAGATGAGGTCGGCCAGGAAACGGTTCGGGTGACGCGCGGCCGTCTCGTTCACGCTCATCTCCCAGTAATTGAATTCTTCGGGCCCCGGCCGGGCGCCGGAGAGGTCCCGATTTGGCTGCGACCCGATGGACATATTAGGCTACTGCGTCGCGCCTGAGAGTGCGGACCGATATTCGCCGGTCTCAGGCCAGCATCGCGAGCCCATTTTGTCGGTTCGATCATGGGCCGCGCGTTGCGGACGGGCACCCCGCTGGAGGTACCAGGACTAACGGCCCTTCCGTACCGCCCGATTCGGGCGCGGACCGGCAGGGAATGCGTTCTTGCGCGGAACGAGGCGATGTTGACGGTCCAGTTAGGCGGCTCGAGGCCGCCGCGCCCCAAACGACTTACCCGGGCCTGCCTCGATCTGGAGACGGGAGAGTCCTTGGCCCCAGGCTTGCGGGGGAGTCCAACCACCAGTGGTCCGGTAACGCCGCGTCTCCCTCGGGGCCCGATGCGGGCTCGGACTCCGCGGGCGTGGGCTGCTCGAGACGGAGGCGAAGCTCTCGGATCAGCGCGGCGGGGTCGGGTTCGACAAACGTCGGGGGTCCGGGCATCTCCGCAGCCAGGTTGGCGTAGTCCGTGGGGTCGGTGATCTCCAGGAGCTGTTTGAACGACCGCGCGAGGTCCGCCTCGTAGTCCTGGACACACTGCTGGACGCGCTCGATCTCGCCTTCGACGGCGGCAGAGCATTCCCGTAGCTCCTGCTCCAGGAGTTCCTGGCGCTGAGAGATCCGTCGCTCGGTGTCCCTGCGGGCTCTTTCGATCCTGGATCTCGACTCCTCGCGAGCAGCGGTGATTTCCGCGACGGCGGCCTGCTGCATAGAGGCCGCATCGGCGTTCGTTTGGGAATTCAGGTGCTCGATGTACGCCTTCGCTTTTGCCTGGCACCGATCGATAGACGCGAGCCGTTCCGCGTCGGCGGTCGAACGCATCGCCTGAGTGAGATCTGCCAGAAACTGCTTCGGGCGACCCGCGGACGCATTGTTCACGATCGTCTCCGTTACGTCCGGTGCAGCGCGTTCGCAAGCGCCTCAGGCCGTTGCCGCCCTGCGCTCGGCTACTTGTGAGCATGCCTGCCGAAACCCGGAGCACCGCAAAGTCATGGACGCGGGCCCGAGACGGACTGCGCGGAACGCTTACCGCTTGATCATGGCCCGCGTACCGGAGGTCACCCCTGCGCCGAACGTACCAGGGCCGTCGCCCATCGGTACCGCACCCGGGCCCCTGGAGGGTCAGTCGGCGGGCGCTTCTCCGGCGGGCGTGGTGGCTCGCGGCGATCCGACCCCTCGGCGTTTGGCCTGCTCGGCCCAGGCCTCAAGGACCCTGTCCTTGTGCGGCCTTATGGGGCAATGCTCGTCCCGGTTGCCCGCCTCGTCGCAGTAGCCGAGGGGAACGCACTTGGGGGCCAGGAAGCTCCCGAGGAAGGGGCTGACCGTGAAGACCTCGTGGCGTATCAGCTGGAACAGCCGGCGGATCTCCCACTGGGCCATGGTGCACAGGCGGAGCCCGGACATGTGGATCAGGGCCCGCAGGTTGGCCGTCATGACCAGGTTCGTGCGAGTCGCGTTGGGGAAGACAAATCGGGCGTCTTCGCCCGGGATCCCGGCCTCCACCAGGTCCGAGTACAGCTCGAGCGAACCCTCGACCTGGTCTTCGTACCTGGCCAGCAGATCCGGATCCGCCTCGGCTATCGTGCCGGGCATCATCGTCGAGGCGCCCTTCTTGTATGAAACGTAGCGCTGGCTCTGCTGGTCGAAGGCCACGCCGGCCCGATGGCGTACCAGCTGGTGGCTGAGCGTGCGGCTGACGCCTGTGATGGCGAAGGTGAAGACCACGTGCTCGATGGTCGAGCCGTGTCCGGATTCGATCACTCGGCCGATCAGCTCGCGCTGCTTCGCCGCCGGGATCCTGCCGTCGACCGCGCGCTCGAATATGTCGTCCGGCGCCAGTTCCGAATAGCACGTCCGGCAGGCGGTGTAGATGAGAGGGACGTAGTAGCGCTCGACGATCTCTCGAGTCGGGAACACGAGCGTAGCCCGCATCCCCAGATCGCGCCTTCCGGGGTTGAGCGGGATAGAGGGGTTTGGAGAGGCGCCGGGCTGGCCCGGAGCGCGGGTTTCGGCCGTCACCGTTTCAGGATAGCCGCTCGCGGGACCGCTGAGCCTGCGAGCTTCGTCTCGCCCACGCGCCGCGACGAGGTCTTCGGTGCTTTGGCGGGCTGGCTGGGGGCTGAAGACCGAAGACGGAAGGAAGAGGCAGCAGCCGTGTGCGGCTAACCTGGCCAACGATAGCCGTAAGTGGCTACTAATGGCCAAGTTAGTCGTTGACGGCTATCACCGGCGCTGCTAGCCTGCTGGGCATGGGAGATCCTGAGGCCTGGGTGCTGTTCGGCGAGGTTGTCGGATCGACAAAGGCTCGAGTTGAGGCTACGGCCTGGCTGCGCACGCTGGTCGCCGATCTGGACGCTGTCTACGGAGACCAGAAACTGGCTCCCTTCGGGTTCACGCAGGGCGACGAAGTACAGGGCCTACTGGCGGCTACGGCGGATCCTCTGCTGGCTATCTTGCACTCCCATCTTCTCGAAGGCCCGTGGTCCATTCGCTGGGTGTGCATGAGGGGCGCCGTCGATCCAGGGGAAGGTCCGGCCACGCAGCGCACGGGCCCGGCCTTCCTGGCCGCGCGCGCGGCGACCGAAGAAGCTCGAACCAGCCACGAGCGACTCGTCATCCGGACCGGCCGGGCAGGCGCGGATGAGTTGCTTGCCGGCATGGCCCCGGCGATGGCAGAGCTGCTCTACGGCATGACGCCACGGCAGAGGGTCGTAGCCCGCCTGGCCCTCATAGACGGCCTGCGCCAGTCCGAGGTAGCCGAGCGCCTGAGGGTGCGTCGGGCGACCATATCGGTCTCCTTCGCGCGAGCGAAGGTGACGCCGCTCGCTCGACTGGCGGCCGCCATGCGCAGGACGTACGGAGGCGTGGCCGACTGGACGACTCCGGAGACGGTTGCAGCTGAAGCCGGCGCAGACGACGGTGGCACAGGCCGATGAAGGACCCGCAGTTGCTCCTGAGCTGGATCGCCGCCGGGCACTGCGCGGTCGTCTGTGCGGTTGCGGCGGTCCTGGCCTCCGTGTACGCCGCGCCGGCACGAAGCGTGTAGGCTGGCCGGGCCGGCCGATGCGCAGGCTCGGTCCGAGGAAGACGGTTGGCGCCCGGCCTGGCCGGGCCACGAGGAGGAACTCAGGGATGAGCGACGCCCACAAGCCCGTGACGGTCCAGTACTTCTACAAGATCCGCTGGGGATTCCAGGAAGAGTTCGTAGAGCTGTTCGAGCGAAACCACTGGCCGCTGCTGCGGGCCCAGATGGAGTCGGGCCGGATGCTCGACGTGCGAGCCTACGAGCCTCGCTTCCACGGCGATGGCCGCCAGGACTGGACCTTCGAGGTCACCATCACCTACCGGGACTGGGCCTCCATGGAGGAGCATACGGACCCGGCGATCCTGGCCCGCCTGTACCCCGACGCGGCCAAGCTAAAGCGCGAGGAACAGCGCCGCTTCGAGCTGGTCGAGGCCCATTGGGACACGCCTCTGGAAGAGCATCAGCTGCCGCGCTGAGGGCGCGCCTCGCCGGTGCCGCCTACGCCTCGAGCGATTGGATCGTCTCGCGAAGGACGTCGGCCGACTTGCGGACGCCCCGAGCTTCAAGCGGGCTTAGCTCCAGGCGGAGGACCCGTTCGATCCCGCGCCGGCTGACGACCGTCGGCAGGCTCAGGCAGACGCCGTCGATGCCGTAGTAGTCCTCGACCAGGCTCGAGATGGAGAGAACCGTGTTCTGATCACGCAGAATCGCCTCCGTGATTCGCATCAGGCCGGCGGCGACGGCGTAGTAAGTGGCGCCCTTGCGGCTGATGATCTCGTAGGCGGCGTCGCGGGTCTGGCGGAAGATCTCTTCCATCGTGTCCGCCGATAGCGGTATTCCGTTCTCCGCGCAGAAGGTCGGCAGGCGCATCCCGGCCACGTTCGCCAGCGACCACACGGGCACCTCGCTGTCGCCGTGCTCGCCGATGATGTAGGCGTGGACGCTGCGCGGGTCTACGCCGAGATGCTCGCTCAGCATGTAGCGGAAGCGGGCCGTATCGAGGATCGTGCCCGAGCCGAAGACTCGTCTGGGCGGCAGCCCGGCCAGTTTCATGGTCACGTACGTCAAGACGTCCACCGGGTTGGTGGCGACGACGATGATTCCCTCGGGATTTGCCTCTGCCACCCTGGGCACGATCTGGCCGAAGATGGCCGCATTCCGCTTGACCAACTCCAGGCGGGTCTCGCCCGGTTTCTGGCCCACACCCGCGGCGATGACCGTGATGGCCGCGCCCTCGCAGTCCGAGTAATCGCCGGCGCAGATCTTCGTTGGGTGGGCGAAGGGCACCGCGTGGTTGAGATCCATGGCCTCGCCCTCGGCCCGCTCGTGGTTCACGTCGACCAGTACGATCTCGGACGCGATGCCGGATAGGAGCAGCGTGTAGGCGAAGGTCGAACCGACGAGCCCCACGCCGACGATGGCGACCTTGGTCGGACGGGCGGTCTGGTAGTTCGTCTCGCTGGCCATCGAGGGCTCGCCCGTAGGCCGACGGCGAGTGGTGTGTCGCTTGCCAAGATCGCCGAACGCCGCCGCAGCGCTGGGGAAGTCCGTCTCGGCGGGTGTCTTCGGAGTCTTCTCTGGGGTTGGGTCGGCGTTCTTGCTCACTGCCTAATCGTGCCACGCCGAGGCCATGCACGGGCGCCGAGATTTCCATCGAACGCCGGGCGAGACTGACCCGGCAAACTCACCGGTCCGACGAAGCCTCTGGGCCCGAATCCAGCCTGGGGTGCGCTGTCAGCGACGGAGGTTGCGTTGCCCGCGACGAAGCACCCTCCCTGAACTGAGAGTCCGATACTGCCGCCTCGCGATCCTCAGCCTCGGGACGAACCCGGCGACCGAGCTAGTCCTCCAGGTAGGCAATCACCGGTGGGATGACGCCGTGCTTCTCCATCAACGCGACGTCTTCGGGCGTGGGTGACGCCATCATGGCCTGCAGGCCCGCCAGGTCGTGAATGTCGGCGGCAATGGCGATGTTCTTGCTCCCGTCGGCCGCCACGAGGTCCGTCACGTTCGAGGCGAACGACCCGATGACGGCGGCGCGTTCGGCCCTGCCTCTGAGCCATCGATCCAGATCGACAACTGAATGAGTGATGACCATCTTCGGCGTTGCTAAGGCTCCTTTTGGCGACGCCGCGAGGCCCTGGCTGGATGCCGACCCTCGCGGGTGTGACGAGTGGTGCGCCCGAGGCCTGGAAACCGTGGATTTGTCCGCGGCTGTCCTGAGGCGCAAGTCTCGGCGGAGAGCCGACGCTACTCGGAGGTCGTATTGGGGTCGCTACCGCAGCGCTCACGGAGTGCTCCGGTAGCCCTTCGGACCATATCGGCGGTTGCGGGGGGCCATAGACCCGCCGGAAGGCCCCCCTATCCACCCCGGCGCCCGGTCCGGATGGCCCTGTTGCGCCCGAATGTGCACCCATACGCTGGCGACCGCCGCCTGCCGCAGCACGGGCCGAGTCTTTGCGACGACCCGCAGAGTGCGGCCTCCGTATGGAGAGGTCGATGACCATCCGATTGGCCACTGCACTTCCGCATTCAGAAGACCAGGACTTGATCGATCGGATCATCGGCGACCAGGCCGGGCATCCCGGCGCGCTACTCGGCATCCTCGAGAAGCTGCAGGACCACAACCCGCACAAGTACCTCCCGATGGAGACGCTCGAATACGTTGCCGCGCGGACCGGCGTGGCGCAGTCGCAGGTCTACTCCGTGGCGACCTTCTACGCGCTGTTCAACCTGGACCCGCAGGGTACGCACACCGTGGCCATCTGCCGTGGCACTGCCTGCCACACCCGCGGCTCGCGGGGCCTGCTCGAGCGTGTGAAGCTTCAGCTCGGCCTGCAGGAAGCCGGCGCCGATCAGCTGACGCTGACCACGCCCGACGGGCGTTTCACGATCCGCACGGTCGCCTGCTTCGGTCAGTGCGCACTCGCGCCGGTCGTCGAGGTCGACCATGCGATCCGCGGACACGTCAAGGAGCAGGCGCTGATCCGCGAAGTCGAGTCCGTGCGGAAGGTCGGCGCCTGATGATCATCCAGGACTTCGCGGCGTTCTCGACCGTCCGCGAGGCCGGACTCGCGAAGCTGCTTCCCGGCAAGCCTCGCATAGCCGTCGGCATGGGCACGTGCGGGTCCGGCAACGGCGCCGAGGCCGTCTACAACGCATTCGCGTCCGCGATCGACGCCCGCGGCCTCGACGTGCGGCTGTCCCCGGTGGGCTGCTTCGGGTTCTGCGCCGAGGAGCCGCTCGTGAACGTCTGGGTCCCCGGGCGTCCGCTGCTGATGCTTCATCGTGTGCACCCCAACCACGTCGACGAGATCCTCAACGGGCTCGGCAGCGGCGGCTTCGACCCGACCCAGGGCTACATGCCGCCGGCCGAGATCGTGCTGTGCAAGATCGAGGAGTGGGACCACCTGACCGGCCATGTGACGTACGGCACCGGCTACCCGGACGTGCCGAACTGGAACGAGATCCCGTTCTTCAACGGCCAGGTCAAGCTCGTCCTTCGCAACTGCGGGCTGATCAGCCCCGACGACATCGAGGAATACATCGCGATCGGCGGGTACCAGGCCCTTTACAAGGTCCTGATCGATCAGAACCCCATCGCCGTCATCGAGCAGATCAAGGCCTCCAAGCTGCGCGGCCGTGGCGGCGCGGGATTCCTGACCGGGACCAAGTGGGAGTTCCTGCAGAAGGCGCCGGGGCCGGAGAAGTACATCATCTGCAACGCCGACGAGGGCGATCCCGGCGCGTATATGAACCGCAACGAGATCGAGTCCGACCCGCACTCGCTCCTCGAGGGCATGCTGATCGCGGGCTACGTCACCGGCGCCCCCAAGGGCATCATCTACGTCCGCGCCGAGTACCCGCTGGCGGTTCTCCGAGTGGAGCACGCGATCGAGCAGGCCCGCGCCTACGGCCTCCTCGGCGACAACGTGCTCGGGCGCGGCTTCGATTTCGACATCGAGACCGTCGAGGGCGCCGGAGCTTTCGTGTGCGGTGAGGAGACGGCGCTGATCGCTTCCCTCGAGGGTCAGGCAGGCCGGCCCCGGTCGCGCCCGCCGTTTCCGGCTCAGAAGGGCCTGTACGGCAAGCCGACCAACATCAACAACGTCGAGACCTGGTACAACATCGCCCCGATCGTCAGCAAGGGGCCGGCCTGGTTCACCGAGACGGGCAGCGCCAAGAGCGCGGGCACCAAGGTGATCTCGCTCGTCGGCAAGGTGCAAAGCACGGGCCTTGTCGAGATGCCACTGGGCACGCCGCTGGCGAAGTACATATACGACATCGGTGGGGGCGCCTCCAACGGCCGCGAGATCAAAGCCGTCCAGACGGGCGGGCCGTCGGGAGGCTGCATTCCGGTGGAGATGTTCGACACGCCTGTCGACTACGAGACGCTGGCACAGCTCGGCTCGATCATGGGCTCGGGTGGCATGGTCGTCATGGACGAAGACAACTGCATGGTCGACGTCGCCCGCTATTTCATCGAGTTCACGCACTCGGAGAGTTGCGGCAAATGCGTCCCGTGCCGGGTCGGCCTGGACCAGGCGCTGCGCATCCTCAACGGGTTCACCCTCGGCGAGGCGACAGACCACGACATCGAGGCGCTCGACGGACTGTGCCGCATGGTCCGGGACACGTCGCTCTGCCAGCTGGGTATGAGCGCGCCGAATCCCGTTCTCACCAGCCTGCGCCACTTCCGGCACGAGTTCGAAGACCACATCCACGCCAGGCGCTGCCGCGCCGGGGTCTGCGAGGATCTGGCCCTTTCGCCGTGCGAAAACTCCTGCCCGCTGCACATGAACATCCCGCGCTTCCTGCAGCTCTACAAGGAGGGCCGCCTCGAGGAGGCCTTCCTGTCCGTGATAATCGACAACCCTCTGCCCGCCTCAACGGGCCGGGTCTGCCAGCACCCGTGCGACGACCGCTGCCGCCGGGCCGGCATCGACGAGCCGGTCAACACCCGAGACGTCCACCGGCTGATCGCGGACGAAATCCTGCTCTCCGACAAGTTCGAGCCAATGGTCCAGAGGGTGATCGCCCGCAAGCAGGAGCCGACCGGGCGCGATGTCGCGGTCGTCGGCGCCGGTCCCACGGGCCTTGCCTGCGCGTACTACATGGCCCTGCTCGGCCACTCGGTGACCGTCTACGACTCGCGGCCCAAAGCCGGTGGAATGCTCCGCTACGCGCTGCCAGAGTACCGCCTGCCCAAGAAGGTCCTCGATCGCGAGATCGAGCTGATCGAGCGCCTCGGCGTCCAGTTCCAGTTCAACGTCAACGTCGGCGAAGACGTCACCCTCAACGACCTGGGCCACAAATACGAAGCCGTCTTCCTGGCGATCGGAACGTGGAAGGAAGGCTGGGTCTACCTGCCCGGCACCGAGCTGGCCGGCGTGATGCCCGCCCTCCCGTACCTCGAGGCCGTCTCGCGCGGCGAAGAGGTCCCGGTAGGCAAGAGCGTCGTCGTCATCGGCGGCGGCAATGCCGCGATCGACTCGGCCCGAACCGCTCGCCGCCTCGGCGCCGACGTGACCGTCGTCTACCGCCGCGAGCGCAAGGACATGCCCGCCATCCCCGAGGAGATCGAGGCGGCCGAGCACGAGGGTGCCCGGATCATGTACCTGGCCGCGCCGCACCGGATCCTGGGTGACAAGACCGGCCGCGTCAAAGCCCTCGAGGCCGTCAGGACGAAGCCCGGCGAGTTCGACACATCGGGCCGCCGCAAGCCGATCCCGACCGACGAGGTCGTCCGGATCGAATGCGACACGGTCGTCCTCGCCGTCGGGGAGAAGGTCGATCCCGACTTCTGCAAAGCATCCGGGCTCAAGGTCAAGGAAGACGGCACGATCGAGGTCGATCGGTACACGCTCGAGACCAGCCGCGACCGCTTCTACGCCGGCGGCGACCTCATCACCGGCGCCTCCAACGTGTCCGACGCCATGGGCATCGGCAAGAAAGCCGCTCGCAACATCGACAAGCGGTTGATGGGCCTCGAGCGCGTCGCCGACCTCGTACCCGAGTTCGCGTACGAGATGGTGCCGCCCGAGACGCCAAGCGACCAGGGCCGGCACTTCCCGGCCGAGATGCCCGCCGCTCTCCGCGTCCAGTCCTACGCTGAGGTCTCGCTCGGCCTCACACCGGTCGCGGCCCTTCAGGAGACATCCCGCTGCCTGCGCTGCGACATCCGCAGCGCCGAGAGATAGGGAGTATCGCCTTGACCGAGAAGGTAAAGGTCCGCATCGACGGCGAGGTGATCGGGGCCAGCGCGGGCCAGACGATCCTCGAGGTCGCACGCGCCAACAGCAAGTACATCCCTGCCCTCTGCTACATGGAGGGCCTTAGCACCGTCGGCGCTTGCCGGCTGTGCATGGTCGAGGTTTCGGGCGTGGCGCGACTGCTCCCCGCCTGCACGACTCCCGTCCAGGAAGGCCTGGCGGTGACCACCAGCTCGCCGCAGCTGCGGTCGTACAGGAAGATGGCCCTCGAGCTGCTGTTCGCCGAGCGCAATCACGTGTGTGCCGTGTGCGTTTCCTCGGGTCACTGCGAGCTGCAGGCCCTGGCGCAGGAGCACGGCGTAACGCACGTTCGCTATCCCTACAACTTCCCCCGGCTCTCGGTCGACACCACGCATCCGCGCTTCGTGCTGGATCACAACCGCTGCATCCTGTGCTCGCGCTGCGTTCGCACGTGCGCCGAGATCGAAGGCGCGCACGTGTGGGACATCGCCGGTCGCGGCATTCAGTCGAGGCTCGTCTCCGAACTGCAGCGTCCCTGGGGCGAAGCCACGAGCTGCACCAGCTGCGGCAAGTGCGTGCAGGCCTGCCCGACGGGCGCCCTCTCCGAGAAGGGCTGGGGAGTCGAGGAAATGACCAAGCAGCCGGCCCTCGTGAGCCGCCTGACCTCCATGCGCAAGGACGGGTGATGGACAAGCCCAAGATCGGAACCTGCTGGCTTGACGGCTGCTCAGGCTGCCACATGTCGCTCCTCGACATGGACGAGGGAATCATCGCCGTGCTCAACAGGGCCGACATCGTGTTCGGGCCGCTGGTCGACGCACAGGAGTGGCCGGAGGGCGTTGACGTGGCGGTGATCGAAGGCGCGGTCAGCAGCCACGACGACCTCAAGCTCGCCAGGACGGCCCGCGCCCGAAGCAAGGTGGTGGTTGCGCTGGGCGACTGTGCGGTTACGGGCAACGTGCCGTCGATGCGCAACGGCATTCCGACGCGCAAGTTGCTCGAGCGCGTCTACGTTGAGGGCGCCACCGAGCACCCCGGTGTGCCGACCGACGGCGTGCCAGCCCTGCTCAAGCAGGCCGAACCGCTCGGGGCGGCGATCAAGGTCGACGTCCACGTCCCGGGTTGCCCACCGAAGCCGGACGCGATCCTGTTTGTGCTCAACGAGCTGCTCGAAGGCCGCGAGCCAGATCTCGGCTCCAAGTTGCGGTTCGGGTAGGGCGAGACATGGCGACCAGAAAGACATCGTCCGAACACGGCGGACGCCTGCCGAGCGCGCCGGCTCCCGAGCCCGTGGCCACAGCGGCCGCGGCGGAGCCGGCTAAGGCCGGGAGACCAATGACCACCAGGATCACGTTCGACCACGTGTCGCGTATCGAGGGCCACGCGAAGATCACGATCAAGCTCGACGAAGCGGGCCATGTGACCGACGCCCAGTTTCACGTGACCCAGGTCCGTGGCTTCGAGAAGTTCGTGGAGGGCCGGCCGTATTACGAGATGCCCTCGATCACGTCGCGCATTTGCGGCATCTGCCCGGTCAGCCACTTGCTTGCCGCGTCGAAGGCATGCGACGCGGTCATGGCGGTCCGCATCCCTGAGACGGCGGCGAAGCTGCGCGAGCTGATCCACTGCGCACAGATCGTGGAATTGCACGCGCTGTCGTTCTTCTACCTCTCGGCGCCCGACCTGCTGCTGGGCATGGACTTCGATCCGGCCAAGCGCAACGTGGCCGGGTTGCTCGAGGAGCACCCGGACGCTCTGCGCGACGGCATCGCCCTGCGCAAGTTCGGGCAGCAGTCGATCGAACGACTAGGCAAGGAGCGGATCCACTCCTCCTGGAGCGTGCCCGGCGGCGTAAACGCCCCGCTGGACCCGCAGGCTCGAGAGAAGATGCTGGCCGAGTTGCCGGGGGCGATGGCGATCGTAAGGCGCACGCTCGCCCTCTGGAAGGACACTCTCGACGGCTTCCCGAACGAGATCGAATCCTTCTCCAACTTCCCCACGATGTACTGCGGCCTGGTTGGCCCGGACGGATCGCTGCGGCTATACGACGGCAAGCTTCGCTTCGTCGGCTCCGACGGCAGAATCGTCGCCGATCAGGTCGATCCCGCCGACTACGCCAGCTACATCGGCGAGGCGACGCTGCCCGATTCCTACCTGAAGGCGCCGTACTACAGGCCCGCCGGCTATCCGGACGGCATCTACCGCGTCGGCCCGCTGGCCCGGCTGAACGTCGCCGACCGCTTCGGCTCTCCTGAAGCCGACGCCCAGCTCGAGGAATATCGCCAGCGTCTCGGCGTCGGCGCCGCGCGCCGCGTCGTCCAGAGCGGGTTCCACTACCACTACGCCAGGCTCATCGAGGTCGTGTACGCCCTCGAGCGAATGCAGCAACTGCTGGACGATCCGGCCATTCTCGCAACCAAGGTTCGAGCCCATGCGGGCGTCAACAACCTGGCGGGCATCGGTGTCATCGAGGCGCCGCGCGGCACGCTCATTCATCACTACAAGGTCGACGACAACGGCGCGGTGACATGGGCCAACCTGATCGTCGCCACCGGCCACAACAACCTGGCCATCGGCCGCGGCGTGCTGCAGGTGGCCAAGCGGTTCGTGAGCGGCGACAAGATCCAGGAGGGGGCGCTAAACCGCGTCTCGGCCCTGGTGCGCGCCTACGACCCGTGCTTCAGCTGCTCCACCCACGCGATGGGGTCGGTCCCGGTGGTTCTCCAGCTGCTCGGGCCGGACGGTCGATTGCTGGACCAGAAGTAGGGACCGCCGGACCGTCGACGCGGTCCACGTTCGCCCGAGCGGGTGACCGCGGTCGGGCCCCCACCATGCCCGGCCGCCACGATCCCGTCGAAGCGATCAGCCCCTGGTCTTGCCGAGTTCCGTGATCACAGAACGGAACGGCTCCGCGTAGCCGGTGAAGCCGGCGAAGAGGCGACGAACTTCCTCCGGCGGCCGGCCCGACTGCAGCTGCCACGCGCTCCAACTCTTCGCGTTGGCGTTGGCGCGCGGCCCAAAGCAGCCGTAGCAACCGCGGTCGTAGGTGGGGCAGAGGGCGTTGCAACCGGATGTGGTAACCGGGCCCATGCAGGCCTGGCCGGACGCGACGACCAGGCAGACGATGCCCTTGCGCTTGCACTCGCGGCATACGGCCTCGTCGCGTATCTGGGGCCGGCGGCCGACCAGAACGGCCGTCAGCAGCTCCGTCAGCTGGCCGGGGTCGATCGGGCAGCCCCGCAACTCCGCGTCCACTTTGACGTGCTCCGCGATCGGCGTGGCCCTGGCCAGCGAGTCGATCCACTCCGGGTGAGCGTAGACCTCGGCCCGGTAGGCGTCGTGGTCGGCCCAGTTGCGAAGGGCCTGTATCCCGCCCGCCGTGGCGCAGGCCCCGATCGTGACCAGGATGCGAGCCTGCTTGCGCAGTTCCTTGATCTGGTCTATATGCTCCGGCGCGCTGACCGACCCTTCGATGAAGACGATGTCGTAAGGGCCCGGCGAGCGGCGCGAGGTTGCCTCCGGGAACTCGACGATGTCGAACCGGGAGACGATCTCGAGCAGCTGGTCCTCGAGATCGAGGAGAGTCAGCTGGCAGCCGTCGCACGAGGCGAACTTGGCGACGGCGACGCGCGGTCGGGCGGTTCTGCCGGCGGTAGCCATCAGATCCCCTCCCGGTTGAACAGGTCCCCGAGTTCGTTGAGCCGGAACACCGGGCCGTCCTTGCAGACGAAGCGGCCGGCCATCTGGCAGTGGCCGCACAGGCCGATGCCGCATTCCATGTGGCGCTCCATCGAGACGCATATGCGGTCTGCCGGGACGCCCTTTGAGATCAGGCCCTGTACGGAAGCCTGCATCATTCGTTCGGGCCCAACGACGAAGGCCGTGACCTTGGTGCAGTCCCACGAGATCATGTCGAACAAAGTCGTGACCACGCCGACGCGGCCCTTCCATTCGGGGCCGGCTCGGTCCACGGTGATCGCGACGTCGATGGCCTTGCTGGCCGCCCAGGTGACGAGATCGTCTCGGAAGAGCTGGTCCTCCGGCGTTCGCGAGCCGTAGAAGAGCGAGACCGACTCGAACCGGTTGTGGTTCGCCGCCAGCGCGTCCACCAGGCCGTGGAGCGGCGATAGGCCTACGCCACCTGCCACGACCACGGCATGGCGGCCGTATGCCTCCTCGATCGGCCAGAAGGTCCCCAGCGGACCGCGTAGACCGACCTTCGCGCCCTGGTGGAGGTTGGTGAGCGCCGTTGAAGTGGGGCCGACCGCTCGAATGGTGAGGTCGATCCCGTTCGCCCCGAAGCGTGAGATCGAGATCGGCACGGCCGGGAATGCGGGCAGGGCGATCATCACGAACTGGCCTGGCCTGCCGGCCAGGAATGCCGGGTCCACGTCCGTCAGCGTGAGCGTGGAGGTGTCCTCTGTCTCCGGCCGGATGGAAGCGACACGGGCGATCGAGTATGTGCCCGGGCTGGCAGCGACCGGCTCCACTGCCACGGGTCGAATGACCGGCGGAATGGGTGGTGCGATGGCCATCAGTTCTTCGCGGACGTCGATCGCGACCGGGCACCACGTGATGCAGCGGCCACAGCCGACGCAGCCGCTGGTCCCGAACTGGTCGAACCAGGTCGAGAACTTGTGAGTGAGCCACTGGCGGTAGCGGTCGCGCGGCCTGGCCCTGAAGTCCCCGCCGGCGACCTTCGCGAACGAAACGTCGAAGCAGGTGTCCCATTGCCTCTCGGTCGTGCTCCGGCGCCCCTCCATGTCCGATGTTTCCACGACAGACGTGCAGAAGCAGGTGGGGCAGGACATGGTGCAGTTGCCGCATTCGACGCAGCGCTCGGCGACGACGGCCCAGCGCGGGTTGTCGAGTTGGAGCTTGAGACGCTCGTCTACGCCGGCCATGGGAAGCAGCGCGCCCATCCGGGTCCGGACGGACTCCACGTTGTCCACCGCGGCTCCCACCTCTGCATGGCTGGGGCGGCGCGTCGGTAGCTTGGCAACGATGGCCGCCCCGTCGGGCGAGCCGGCCTGCACAACGAAGCCCTCGTCGATCTCAGTCAGCAGGATGTCGTACCCGCCGCGGATCTCCGGCCCGGTGCCCATCGAGGTGCAGAAACACGTGCTGGAAGAGGTGGTGCACTGGACGGCGACAATGAACGCGGCGGCCCGGCGGGCGCGGAAGTCCTCGTCTGTGAACTGGCCGCCCAGGAAGACGCGGTCCTGTACGTCGAGAGCCGCGATCTCGCATGCGCGGACCCCCAGGAACGCCACCTGAGGAGCCTCCGTCGTGGGCTGTTCGAAGCCGAAAGACCCGCTTCGATGAGCGCTGGCGATCGGCAGATTGGGAGGGAAGGTGAAGCGTTTCCACGAGGTCGGGCCGACGGTGTATCCGAAGACCTTGCCGTCCGTCGTGTGGTCCAATCGGTACCGTCCGGCCGACTGCTCGTCGCGCCAGCCTGCCGGGAGGTCTGCCACCGACTGGATCTCGTCGTAAACGATCGCGCCCTCGCGGATTGTGGGGCCGATGACGAGCCGGCCGGACTCCTGGAGGTTCTCGATGAGAGCGCCGAGGTCCTCGCGGGCCAGGAACCACTGCCTGGCCGCGGCCGAGTGGCTGGGGGCAGGGCTAGCGATCACGGAACGGGCGACCTCCTGGGGGCACGGCTGGCTGGACGAACCTGCGTACGACCCTCAACGGGCGAATAGATCGAGAAGTTGCAGCCGGGTCTGGCGGAGCCGTCGGGCGACGGCCATGAGAACGCGGGGGTACAAGCTGGCTGCCAGGGCGTGGTCCTCTTTGAGCGCCGCCCTGAGCTGGGTGCCCTCTATGACGAGGGCCTGGCTCGTCTCGGTGGCCACGACTGTGGATTGGGCCTGGGTCCCGGCCAGGACCGCCGACCAACCGAAGATGTCGCCCGGCTCGACGCTCAGGATGGTGACCGGCCCTCGCTCCGGGACCAACGTCCGCAGGGCAAGCCGGCCCGAGATGAGGATGCCCATCTCGGTGGCATCGTCGCCTTCGTGGAGGATTACCTCCTCCGCCTCGAAGTCCTGTATGAACCCGAGCTTCGCGAGGCGCTCCTGGGTCTCGGGCGCAAGATCCGATCCAAACCAGGTGTGATTGAGCATGGCGATGACGGCTGAGTAGTCATCCATGGTTGGAGCATGCCCGTGTCGGTCGCGAGAGGGCGAGTGCCATCAGGTCGGCGAGGGTGGGCCATTCGGCCCCGTTGGCCGGCAACGTGGCATTCGGCCAGTTGCCTTTCCGGAATCCCGACGTGATGCCGACGCGGCTAGACTGCACCGGGACCTCGGAATGGGGAGCTGAGAATCGATGGAACCCGGGCGACGCGTGGCGACAGGGATGACCTTGGCCGCTTTCGCGCTCATTGCGATCGGCGTCGCCGCCCTCGTCTTCGACGCGGGCTTCCCTAGCAACGGCGGAGCGGCGTCGAACGGCACGCCCTCCGCGCCTGTCCAGTCGAGCACTCCGGCCACGAGTTCGTTGCCAACACCCGCCCCGTCCTCGACGCAGGGCAGTGGTCTACCGCCGACGCCCTCACCGCGACTGTCGCCCACGCCGGCCGTCTCCGCCAGCCCAAGCGAGCAGCCGGCGGGGTTCGTCAAAGTTGGCGATGGCTTCGTCTACAGAGCTGACGATGGCACGCAGGTGCCCGTCCCGCTGGTGCCCGGGCTCGGAGTGGCGGTGAACTCCGGCCGGGCCATCTACTTCGCCCTGGCCGCCAACCGATACGGGCTCAAGACCGATTCCTACGCGGGCGAATTCATGCCTCTCGTAACAATGGGCCAGCCGGACGGTTCCAGCGCGCAAACGGGAGGGGTCGTCCTGGCCGGTCCGGTCATCAGTCGCCTGGTCTCTGACAGGCTGGCCGCCGCTCAGTCCGACGCCGATCGTTGGGTCGTCGCCCTCCCGGTCGACATCCGGAAGGCCGCGGGCTCCTCGGTCTCCGTCTCGTTCGACAAATTCGGTCTCGCCGGGTGGTCGAATACGCCCCGAGTCGTGGTGAGATTTGACGGGTCGATGCCGGTTGTCGAGGCCGTGCCCGCCAACGGCGGCTTCCACGTCCTGGTGGAGCAGTTGGGCGTCACGCGGTGGCAGGTCATCGATCCGGTGCGCCTGGGCCTGCCCTCGGACACCATCGATCCGGGCCATGTCATGAATCAGCTGCTCATCTACGGCAGCGGTGCTCCGGGTACCTCTCACGACATATTCTTCGATGTCAGGGCCGCCGTGGGGTCGCTCATGCTCACCGCCGCCAACGAAGTGAGCGTCTCGCTCGTCGTAGACGGGAGTCGAGCGGACCTGGGCGCGGATAAGGTGCTCACGGTGGGGGACGTACCCGTCTTCGTGGCCTCCCTCTAGGGAACGGTTCAATCGGTCCAACAGTCAGACTTGGGGATGATCTCAACCGCGAGACGCGTCGCTAGACTGGCCCGGCAATAGTGCGGCAGCGAGGTGGATGATGGACAGTGGGTGGCGCGAGCGAGATGGGCGACGAAGGCGCGAAGGTCGGCAGGGTTCGGTCGTCCTGGGAGTGATCCTGATTGCGCTCGGGGCGGCCTTCCTCGTGAGCGAACAGGCCAACTACAGCCTGGACCGCCATAGCTGGCCGATCTTCGTCATCGCCCCGGGCCTCTTCCTTCTCCTGGTCGGCCTCGCGATCCGGAACGAGGCAGGGCTGGGTCTGGCCATCCCCGGGGGCATCATCGCCACCGTGGGGCTCGTCCTTGCCTTCCAGGATGCTACCGGTGCCTGGGCCAGCTGGGCGTACGCGTGGGCCCTGGTGGCGCCCGGGTCCGTGGGCGTGACGATGTCAGCCTGGGGGCTGCTCCACCGGCGCATGGATCTGCTCGACGCCGGGCTGCGGACAGCGGCCACCGGCCTCGGGCTCTTCGTTGGGTTCGGGCTCTTCTTCGAGAACGTCATCGGCATCGATAGCGAGCACCAGAGCACGGTGCTCCGAGACGCTCTCCCGGCCCTGGCGGTCGCGCTCGGTGTGTTGATCGTGCTGATGAACCTGCTGCCGCGACCCAGGCCCCGTTCCGCGGGGCCGGACGATTGGGCCGGCGGCCAGCCGCCCTCCCCTCCGGCGCCGACGGGCTCCCCGGCGCCGACGGGCTCCCCGGCGCCGCCGGAGCCTCCGGCCGCACCGCGCGGCTAGGCGCCTCAGCTGACTCTGGTCACCGTGTAGTCGAGCGTGCCGGCCGGCACCTGGACACGTACCGTCTCGCCGGCCCGCCGGCCCATCAGGGCGCGGCCGATCGGTGACGTGAAGCTGATCTTGCCGGCCGAGGCATCGGCCTCCGCCGAGCCCACGATCGTGAACGTCTCCTCGCCGTGGCGGTCCGTCTCAATCACGACCGTGGAACCGAGCACGACCACGCTGCCCGTCCCCTCTGTTTCGATGATGACCGCGCTCTTGATCATCTGCTCGAGCTGCTGAACGCGGCCCTCGAGGAACGACTGCTCCTTGCGGGCGGCCTCGTAGTCAGCGTTCTCGCTGAGATCGCCGAGTTCGCGAGCGGACTTGATGCGGGCGATTACCTCCGGGCGTCGTTTATGGGTCAGCTCGTCGAGTTCGTCCTGAATGGCAGCGAGACCCTCGGCGGTCAGGTGGGTCGGCTCGGTAGGCGGCCGTGATGCGGCGGTCTTCGAAGAGCGGCGCACGACTACCGTCTCGATCGCCGACGGGCCCGTCGTGGCCATGGGCTTGGGAATGATCTTGCGAGGAGTTGACTTGCGCGTCCGAAGGCTGATCGGCCTCGTCGGCTTCGGGGCTCCGCCGCGAGCTCGCGCCCTGCTCGCCGCCATCTCCTCCGCGGTCGCGTCGGGCAGGACGGTCACCTTGGTCACCTTGACCGGCCTGTTCGCCTCTGAGTCGTGCAGTGGCGCGGTGATGCCGTGCTCGTGGCGTTGGCCGCTGGGTGTGGCGAGAACGGCGAACGGGAGCGCGCCGACTGCCTTCTGGAATTGCTCGATCAACGTGTCTTCGTACAGCTCCGGATCGGCTGTGGGCGCCCACCAGATCCTCGCCTTGTTCAGATCGCGCAGCGTCTTGAGCCAATAGCCTGCCGACTGCGGCCGGCGCTCACCGAGCGGAGTCTTGAACATCGCCGCGAGTCGGGCGGTCACCGACTTCTGGCTCGAACCGATGTAGAGCATGGGCTGGCCCGGCAGCCAGAACGACGCCAGGCGCGACTGCAGCTCCGCAACCGTCGGTCGCTTGCCATCAAGGCGCAGTTCGGGGGCGCGTTCGAGCCACTGGCGGATCGCGTTCGCGTCTATGGAAACCTTTGCTTGCGGCGCCGGCAGCTCTACCACGAAGACACCCGGGCTGCCTCCGGTAACCGGCCGACCCCACAGGATCGGGCCCTCGACGGAGAGGCCGTTCGATCGCAACAACTCGCGGCCGTTGAGCGGAGCGGCGGGTGTGGATGAGGTCGTCACTTGTGAACCGTGCTTGCTGGAGTCTGGCTTGTCAATTGGGGGCCATCGCTGTCCGATTCCTGTCGGAAGGAGGGCCTCCGGTGATGCCGGGGCCTTCGATTCTCAGGCGCGAAGCCATCACCTGGCCTCGTCGAGGCTCGGGTCCTCCGCTACCGGTATGCCCAGGAGGAGCGGCAGTCCCGTGCGGTTGGTGTAGATCGGTCGATAGCGGTCGGTGTTGTACATCGAGGCGACGTCGATCGAACGCGGCCCCTGGTCCGGATCCGGCAGTGGCGAGTGACTGTACTTACCGCCCCGGATCGCGACCATTCGGCCGCTCATCCCTTCGGCGACCAGGTTCATCGCCACGTTCGCGAAGGTAATGCCGACAATCGCGTCGACCGCGTCCGGATCTCCGGAGCGCAGGTCGTAGGTCAGCTCGCTGGCCAGGGTCTCCTCGCCGGAGACCGACTGGATCTCCGATGCCAGGATCTCGGCGATGTTGGCCTTGTGCTTGTGGCCGAAGGAATTGGCCGGTCCCCACTCGTCGATCTTTCCGTCCTTCCACATCGCGCCCTCGGCGGCGATGGCGAAGGAGTAGTGGCTGGGGTTGTTGAGCTTGTCCTCGACGAGCAGCTCGACGAGGTGGTCCAGGTCGAACTTGTATTCGGGAATCAGACAGCGGGCCGATGTCACGTAGGCGGTGTAGAGCGCGGTGAAGCCCGCGTCGCGGCCGAAGATGCGGAAGACGCCGATCCGCTCGTGGGAACCGAGCGTGGTCCGCTGGCGGTTGATGGCGTCCTTCGCGCGGCTGACCGCGGTCGAGAAGCCGATGCAGTACTCGGTCCCCTGGACGTCGTTGTCCATCGTCTTGGGGACGGCGATCAGCTTGACACCGTTGTCGGCCAGGATCTGGCTGAAGCTCAGGGTGTCGTCGCCACCGATCGGGATGAGGTAGTCGAGGCCGAGGCGCTCGATGTTCTCGAGGACGATGGGCGTGAAGTTGTAAAGGCCATCCTTGGTTTCGAGCTGCTTGAGGCGATCCGGCCCGATGTGCGCCGCGACCTTCTCGGGCTTCATTTTGCGGGCGTTCGTGCGGGAGGTGTGCAGCCACGTGCCGCCGGTGCGGTCGATCGCCCGGGTGTTGGTGCGATCGAGCGGCACGATGTAGTTCTCATCCAGGTCTGAGCCCGGCTTCATGTTCGTGAGGCCTTCCCAACCGCGCCGGATGCCGTAGACCTCGTACCCAATCTCGGTTGCGCGATAGACGACGCTCTTGATGACGGCGTTCAGACCGGGGACGTCACCGCCGCCGGTGAGGATGCCGATACGGGGGGTTCGAGCCATGCCTGCCTTCCGTGAATGCTCTGGCGCAGCCGACCCAGCGGCCACGTGGATGCTGACTGTCACATCTTAAGGTGCGCGGGGCAATCGGCGGTGGTCCGAACAGCACGAAACGCCGCCGGCCGGGTCCCGGGAAGCGGAGCCGCTTGGCCGGGAGGGAGTCCGGAGAGGCACGTCGGGTGGCTGGGTGGGTTCCAGTGGCGGGTTCCAGTGGCGCGGCGGGTTCCAGTGGCGGGTTCCAGTGGCGGGTTCCAGTGGCGGGTTCCAGTGGCGCGGCGGGCGGGTTCCAGTGGCGGGTTCCAGTGGCGGGTTCCAGTGGCGGGTTCCAGTGGCGGTTTCCGTCAAATACGCATACCAGGCGTGCTAGCCGCGACTCGGGGCGACACGGCGAGGGCCGGTGATCAATGAGCTCCTGGTCGCCCTCGTGGACGGCCGTTCAGGAGGAGCCCAAGGGCCCCGATGCCGCTCGCCGCCGTTCTGAGATCGCGGACAACACTGCCACCATTGGTATGTGACGGAATCATCTCCTGTCTTGCCGCCTTGCCGCCCGCCCGTCGCCGCCTTGCCGCCCGGCCGCCTTGCCGCCTTGCCGCCTTGCCGCCTCGCCGCCCGCCCGGGCCGGCGCCGCCCGGCCGCCTTGCCGCCTTGCCGCCCTTGCCGCCCGCCCGCCCGGGCCGGCCGCCCTTGCCGCCCGCCCGCCCGGGCCGGCGCCGCGCTACCCCTGGAAGTGGTAGCGGAGGAAGAGATCGTCACCGGCGCGCCGGACCCATGCCAGATTGGCCCAGCGGCCTCGGCCATCGCCGAAGCTCGCGCCCTCGACGAGAGCCAGCCGGCGTGCGGCCGAATCCCGTCCCACCACCTGCGGCGCCACGGTCAGGAACAGTCCGTCGATGAGGCGGGCCTCCAGCAACTCGCCGAACAGGTGCGGCCCGCCCTCGCACAGAGCGACGCGCGCGCCGGTGCCGCGAACGACGTCCAGCACCCCGCCCGCGGAGACATGCTTGTCGTCGCCGACGACCCTGATCTGGACGTGCGGGGCCAGCGGCAACTTGCCCAGCCGCTCGGCGCCGGTCGGTGTCGTGGCTACCTCGACCGGCACCTCGGGGTCGTTGAGGCCGGCGTGCGTAGGATCCAGGTCGCCGCTGGCAGTGACGATGATCGTCGTCGGCTGCGGAGCGAGCCCCATCTCGGACCGCCACCCGGCGAGGACGTTCGCGAGAGCCGGCTCGACGAATTGAGCGGTCCAGATGTGCTTCCGACCAACCCGCACGGTGCCGGCGCCCACGATCACCACGTCCGCCAGGCCCCGGAGCAGGGACATCATGAATTGGTCGGCCTCGGAGAAGCCGCTGATCTCGCCGCCTCCCGAGCTGGGCTCACTCGGGCCCAGAGAAACCGCGCCGTCGAGAGTGGACACGAAGTTGGCGACGATGGCGGGTCGGTCCGGTCGAAGCTCGACCGTCAGCTCGCCTTCGAATTGCTCAGCCAGACCCGGGGGCAGCAACCCACCGCGCACCTGAACCGTATCGCCGCGACCGGCATTGGGCGCCTGCCACAGCGGTTCGAGTGGGAGTCCTTCGCTTCGACCGGCCATGGGCTACCTCACTCGTGGACGCCGCGGGCCAGCCCGGACAGGTCGTAGAACTCCGACCGCAGCGCCGGACTGGTCTCGTACGCGCCGCGGAAGGCCGTGGTGCGGGTCATCGGATGGACCTCCCGGACGCCGCGCATCTGGGTGCAGAGGTGATGCGCCTCCATGTACACGGCCACGCCGTGCGGCTCGGTCAGCTCGAGCAGTGTCTCGGCGATCTCGTGGGTCATGCGCTCCTGGACGCCGAACCGGCGAGTGGCGATGCGAACGAGCCGGGTCAGCTTGCTGATGCCGATGATGTGCTCGTGGGCGATGTAGCCGACGAAGGCCCGGCCGACGAATGGCAGGACATGGTGCTCGCACAGGGCGGTGAACGGGATCGGCCCTTCGACCACCTGGGACAGCTCACAGCTGGCGCCGCCGTAGCATTCGGTCGGGAAGACGGTCACGAGCTTGGGATCGCCGTCGTAGCCCTCGGTCGAGTCGAAGAGAGCGCGGACGAATCGTCGCGGCGTGTCGCGCGTGCCCGGCTTGTCGAGGTTCATCCCGAAGGCAGCCAGGATCTCGGCCACGTTGGCCTCGTACCGGGCCCAGTCGCCCGGGGCGATCGAAGACCGGCGAAGCCGAACCTCCGGATCGTCCAGCTCGATCGGGATTCGGGCGTCGGATCGGTGCACCACGCCATCGAGAGCATCGTCGTGGCTGTCGGTGGCGCCGCGGAGCAGCGGTCCGTGGGTGTGCGGCTCGGTGGAACGGTGCTGATCCATGAAGACCTCCACTTTCTGGGAGGCAACTATGAGGCCTGGCCGGGCCGGGTGGGCCTCAGGTCGGTGTTCGAGTTCGGTCCTGGGAACGATCGCCGCCGAGGATCAGGGGGCGGCAGGGTCGGTCTCGTCCAGATCCTCCTCTTCCTGGCCCGCGAGTGCCATGGAGCCGATCCCGGCGAAGACCATGGCCGCGGCCACCACGAGCGCCGCGTTCGACTGGCCCATCGTCGAAAACCACAGCTGATTCATCAAGCTGGCTATGGGCTCCGGGGCGGCCGGTGCGGCTCCGTTGATGCCGATCGCGAGCCGGACGGTCAGGAAGCCATCCATCAGGATGAAGCCGCCGACGACCAGATAGACAAGGCCGACGACTACGTCGCGGATCCACCACGCCGCCGCGGCGACGGCCAGCCCGCCGCCCATCGCGATCACATAGGCGGCCGAATAGGCGAGGCTCGCGGGCGCGAAGTCGTAATTGCTTCCAGCCTGCCTCACTGCTTCGCTCACGACGTTGCCGTCGAACCAGGCGGCGATCCACAACGCCAGGAAGGGTACGAGCGCGGCAATGGCCAGGCGTTTCGGCCGGCTGGTCATCTGTCCCTCCAGATCATTCGGAAACGGTCTCCGAAGGATCGGACCGCGCGCCGACCCGGTCAATGGCCCGGATGGCCGAATTGGCCCCATCCGCTCAGAGCCGGCGCAGCTCCGTGGTTTCGTCTTCGGCGATTGCCCGGGCGCAGGTCGGGCAGTACCAACGAGCCTGCAGGGGCGTGCCGCAACTCTGATGGCGCAGCACATCTGCCGATCCGGCCCGTGACCCCCAGTCGGCCAGCAACCGCAGCGCCCCGGCCAGCTCGCGGCCCTCCGCCGTCAGTTCGTAGCTCAGTCGGAGCGGGCGCTGCGAGTACGGTCGCGCCACGAGCACTCGCTCCCGTTCGAGGCGCTTCAGCCGGTCCGACAGGATGTTCGGGGCGATCCCGGGGAGTGCGGCCGCGAGGTCGTTGAAACGGCGCGCGCCGTCGAGGAGCGACTCGACGACGAGCAGGCTCCATCGGTCGCCGACCCGGTCGAGGGCTGCCTGGAGAGGGGACGGCTGGGTGTCGTCGGTCACGGCCCCATGGTAGCGATTTCAGAGTTGCGCCGGCCATGGTTGTGTTGTAACTTGCAACTCGCAAGTGACTATGACGCGGCGGCGGCGAAGTACCCGAAGACGGCGCACGGCGCACGGGGCCCGGCGCACGGCGTGGCGATCGGTCCGGCCAGTCAGGAGAAACGGAAATGGGCACATTGGATGAGATTCAGCAGGCCGTCGCGAAGGTGGCGGAGCGCGCGGCCCCGGCAGTGGTCGGCATCGGCGGGCACTGGCGCCGCGGGTCCGGCGTGGTCGTGGCCGAGAATCGGGTGCTGACGAACGCCCACAACGTCCACGGGGACGGTGCCACGTGCGTCTTCTCCGACGGCCGGCGCGAACGTGGCCGGCTTCTCGGTGAGGACATGGACGGCGATCTGGCCGTGCTCGAGGTGGACACCGCCGGCGCGAAGCCGCTGACATGGGCGAACGGGGCACTCCCGGCGTTGGGTAGCGCGGTCTTCGCCGTCGCGAGCGCGCCGACTGGAGGGGTTCGGACGACGATCGGCCTGGTTTCCGGCGTCGAGCGGTCGTTCCGCGGCCCCGGCGGGCGGATCATCGGCGGCAGCATCGAACACACGGCTCCGCTGGCTTCCGGTTCATCGGGCAGTCCCATCCTGGACGCCGATGGGCGCCTGATCGGCCTGAATACCCAGAGACTCGGCGAGGGCTTCTACCTGGCGCTCCCGGCAGACGAGAGCCTGAGGGCTCGGATCGACGCGCTCGGTCGGGGTGAGTCAACGGTTCGGCCGAGGCTCGGAATCGCGGTGGCGCCCGGCCACGTTGCCCGGCATCTTCGTCGCGCGGTTGGGCTGCCCGACCGTGACGGCGTCCTCGTCCGTGGCGTCGAGCCGGAGAGCCCTGCCGACGCGGCAGGCATTCGTGAGGGCGACCTCATCGTCGCCGCGGCCGGCGCTCCCATCACGGATCCAGACGAGCTTCACGCCGCGCTCGACAAGGCCCGCGCGGGCAAGAAGGCCGGTGCCGTCAAGCTTGAAGTGGGCCTGGTCCGTGGAGTCGAGGAGCTGACCGTCCAGGTCGATCTCGCGGCCCGCGGTTCGAAGCCGGCCGACTGAAGCCGGCCGACTGAAGCCGCAGTCCCCACGACACGGCAACCGCCCGGACGACCGAACAGCCGAACCCCAACGAGCGGCCGAACGCGCAACGGTCCCACGGCGGCGTCGGCGTGCGCCATGATTGGGGAATGCCAGCCAGAAGCGGTGCCCCCAAACGCGGCTCCGGTCCGACCCTTATCGGGGTCGACATAGGAACGACCTCCATCAAGGCTGCGCTCGTGGCGCCGGGAAGTGGCGTGCTTCATGTCGCCCGCCGGCCCACGGAGACGCACGCAGTACGAGGCGGCGGCGCGTACCACAAGCCTGCCGAGTTGCTCGGCGCGGTGGATTCAGCCATCGCCGAGTGCGTTGCTGCCGCCGCGCGAGCCCATCGGGCCCGCCCGAGCGGCATCGGCGTCGCCAGCATGGCCGAGGCCGGCGTCCCCGTGGACCGCCGGAACCTGCCCGTCGGCGACATCCTGGCCTGGCACGATCGCCGGCCGGAACGCCAGGCGGCATGGTTGGAGCGGCAGATCGGGGCGGCGGCGCTCTTCGCACGGACCGGATTGCGGCCGGAATCCAAGTACTCGTTGCCAAAGCTGCTATGGATTCGCGAACAGCGAGCGGCGGACTTCACTCGGCTGCGCCGGTGGGCCGGCGTCGCGGAACTGGCGGCCCTGACCATGACCGGCAACCTGGCCACTAACGCCTCGCTGGCGTGCCGCACGCTCGCATTCGACGTCTCCATCTGCGCCTGGGATGCCGAATTGCTCGCACTGGCGAGTCTCGAGCCGGAGAACATGCCGGAGGTGCTGCCGCTCGGCCGGCCGGTGGGCGGGCTCACCGACTCCGCCGCCAGGCGACTGGGGCTGCCGGCCGGTACACCGGTGGCGATCGCCGGCCACGACCACCTGGCGGCTGCGCTCGGCGCCGGCGTTCGGGCCCCGGGCGACGCGCTCGACTCGATGGGCAGTGCGGAGGCGGCCTTGCTCGTGACCGCGGAACCGGCCCTCGCCGAGGAGGTTCGGCGTGGAGGATTCTCGACCGGCTGCCACGCCATCGATGGCCTTGCCTACGTGTCCGGCGGACTGCAGTCTTCGGGCGCCCTCGTGGAGTGGTTTCTCGACACCTTCCTTGCCACCGCGCCCGAATGGGCGGATCGATACGCGAGCTTCATCGACCTTCTCGACCGCGCCGCCCCCGGGCCGGTCGAGCCGATCGTTCGACCGTATCTTCGCGGTCGAACGGCGCCAAATCGCGATCCGTCGGCCAGCCTGGAGTTCGAAGGGCTGCGCGAGACGCACCGCCTGCCGGATCTGGCCGCGGCGGTGGTCGACGGTGCCGCGTACCACGTCCGCTGGATGCTCGACGAGCTTGCCCGCATCACCGCCACGCCCCTGGACAGGGTGAGGCTGACCGGCGGCGGGACGAGGAACCGTCGCTGGGTCATCGCGAAGGCGGCCCTGGGCCCGGGCCGGCTGGAGATCGTGCGGACCGAGGAGGCCGCAGCTCTGGGAGCGGCGCTGGTGGCGGGCGTCGCCGCCGGGACGTACGCGTCGGTGGCGGACGCCCTCGCGGACGCCTCCCCGTTCGACCGCTGCACGGCTCCGGCCACGATCCGTGCCCGCTACGACAACGCCTACCTGGACCGCTGGCTTCCGGCCGTCACCGCGCGGCTGCGCCAGGGCGGGTTGGCCTAGGCGCGGGTTGGGCCGGGCGGTTCACGACTCGCCGCGAGGCGTCAGTGGAAGGCCGCCGACTCCGACGCCACCAGGTCGACCAGGTTGCCCAGGGCAATGTTCACGTCCACCACGTGCAAGCCCCAGGCTGGGCTCTGGGACCGTGCGACCGCGGGCCGATGGTCGTTCGCCCCGCCGTTGCGGTCGATCTGGAGCCACGTCGCTCCGCCGCTGCTCTGGCATTGCGCCGAGTACTCGCCCGGGTACGAGACGAACGGAGTGGCGGCCAGGGGAGTGTCAGGGGCGCCCCCGACCAGGAGGGAGAGCCCCGTCGTCGGGAAGTAGGGCCGGAGAACGCCGCTGCCGCCGCCTGGCGCCGCGGGGTTCGGCCAAACGACCCACCCGATCCGCCGCGCGAACCGCTCGGTCGGGGAGCGGACCCGCGTGCGCCCCAGACGTAGACTTGGCTCATGAACTGGTTCACCGACCCGCGCAAATCGCACATGCCCGCTCCCAGCGAAGCCCTCCCCGGCCGACCGCAGGCCATGCCTGTCCCCGAGCGGCACGCCGTCCTCGGCACACCTCTGCGACCTCCGTATCCCGCCGGCAGCGAGATCGCCGAATTCGGGATGGGCTGCTTCTGGGGCGCCGAGAAGCTCTTCTGGCAGACCCCCGGCGTCATCTCGACCTCGGTCGGCTACGCCGCCGGCTTCACTCCCAACCCGACCTACGAAGAGGTCTGCAGCGGCCGGACCGGCCACATCGAGGTCGTTCGCGTCGTCTTCGACCCCAAGCTCGTCTCGTACGGGCAGCTCCTCAAGACCTTCTGGGAAGAGCACGACCCGACGCAGGGGATGCGCCAGGGCGGCGACCACGGCACGCAATACCGATCGGCCGTCCTGACCCACGGTGATGCCCAGCAGCGCGAGGCGGAAGCCAGCCGCGACATCTTCCAGGGGCGGCTTAGCGCCGCCGGCAAGGGCAAGATCACCGCCGAGATCCGGCCGGCTCCGGACTTCTACTTCGCCGAGGGCTACCACCAACAATATCTGAAGAAGAACCCGAATGGCTACTGCCCCAACCATGCGACCGGTATCACCTTGCCGGCCGATTTCTTCAAGTCGGAAGGGGCGGCGCGGAAGGTTTCTGAGGCAGCCTCCGCCATCGAGAAGGCCGGCTGACCCGGCCCCTGGGCCCGACGGCTGGGCGAGGCGGACCACCGCACCGCGCCCCTGGTGACTGACCCGAGCGGGCTCTAGGATGTATCCCGAGCATCAGGAGGATCGGTATGTTCGGTGAATTCAGGGCATTCCTGCTGAAGACGAATGCCCTCGCGCTCGCGATCGGCGTAATCATCGGCGCGGCGCTCGGCAGCGTGGTGAGCTCTCTCGTCAACGACATCATCATGCCGCCGATCGGCATGGCGCTCGGCAACGTCGATTTCGCGAACCTCAAGATCGTCCTCCACACGGACGCGGACCCGCTCAAGGAGGTCGCGATCCGCTATGGAGCCTTCATCAACACGATCGTCACCTTCGTCATCGTTGCGTTGGTGGTCTTCTTGATCGCCCGCAGCTTGATCAAGGAACCGCCGCCCGCCGAGGTCAAGACGTGCCCGTTCTGCAAGGAGGCCAACGCACCCGACGCGACGAAGTGCAAGGCCTGCACCTCGACGATCTAGGCGACAGGGCCGGACTATCGGGCGCGACGAGCTGGGCAAATCTCGGCCGCGGAGCCAGGGCGTTCCGCGTCCTCCACACTGCGTGGTCCGTGGTCAGCCTCGCGTGCCTGGGTTACATCTGGGCCTGCGCGGCGACGGGCCGCCGGGATCGGCGCTTGTGGGCAAGCGTCGCCTTTCTCTCGGTCGAAGGCGCGGGACTCGTCGTTGGCCACGGCGACTGCCCGGCCGGGCCGTTCCAGGCTCAGCTGGGTGACCCCGTTCCGCTCTTTGAGCTGGTTCTTCCGCCCCGCGCCGCGAAGGCAGCGGTCCCCGTCCTGGCCTGGATCACGATCGCCGGCATCGCGCTGGTGATCGTGCGAAAGCCGCATCTGGGGTAGGTTCGGCAGGTGGCGCCTGCCCGCCTCGCTAGACGATCGCCACAGGGCGCTCGATCGCTGCGTCGCTGCGGAAGCGACGGTCGACCAGCGCACGGATGATGTAGTTGAGCTCCAGCCCCGCTCCGTCGAACGAGGGGGCCGATCCGGGCGGTACCAGCAGCCTGGCTTCCGCCGCGCCGCTCTGCAGGTCCGCCGCTGAAACGGTCGCCGTGGCGATGATGCCCTCCATTCCGTTGGGGGCGTTGGTCCGGCGATGCAACTCGATGCGGGCACCCTGGCCCTGGGGTGCGGATGGCCAGTAGACCCTGACGAGTATCTCTTGCCCGGCCGGCACCGGAAGCGGCGAGGCCACGTTGATCGTCGCGTCACCCGATCCGACGCTTGCCAGGAGGCTCATCCCGCCCTGCTTGCCGACGCCGGCTCGGAGAAGGTCCGGATGCTGTGCCAGCGGCAGGTAGGTCGCAACCCAGTGGTCGGAGCCCATTGGGATATCCCAGCGGACTTCCAGAGCCCAGGCGATGATCGACTCGCCCAGGTGGCCCGTCGGCGGACCGAGCTGCGGCGCCGGTACGGCAAACGGCGACTCCCAGGTTTCGCCCGGCTGGAGGCTCGCCGGGACTCGCGGTTCGATGAATGCGTCCTTCACGAAGAGCTTGCCGCTCGTCTCGACCCAGTGCTCGGTGTAGGAGATGCTGCCGTCGGAGTCGCGATGGTCTTCCGATCGCTGGACCTCGTCCAGACGCAGACCGGTGAGCCGGAGATACGCGTTGCGCGCCGATACCTCTTTCGTAGCCTGGAGCTTGATCCTGCCGGTGATGCCTTCACCGACCCTGGCCTGGTGGTCCAGGACGATCTCACCGATTACCGCGCCATCCGTAGGCCGGAGAAGCTCCTCGGCGGCAACCGTGTGGAGAGGATGACTGCCCTGCGATCCGGCGAGTCGCGGCCCGTTCAGGGCGTCGAAGGGGGAAGGTGCCGATCCGGTGTGACCCCCCGTGAGATTGAAGCCGAATTTGGGCGCCATTGCGGGAACCTCCGAGGTCGGTGCGGAACTGCGCTATGACGGCGAACGTGGATCGCATGGTAAGCCCTCAGCGGAGGGTCGGGCGGCCCGTCGGACCGTGCGGTGGCCCACGCGTCGGGTCGGCCCGCCCGAGGATCCCATCCCCTTGCGCGCCGGGCGGATCATCAGGTCGTCGCCCTATCCCTGGGCGCCAATTGGAGTGTCGGACGGTGGATCTCGACTTCGTTGTCATAGGTGCCGGAGCGGCAGGCGAGGCCGCGTCCTACGCCGCGCTAGAACGCGGCAAGAGCGTCGCCGTCGTGGATCGCGAACTCTTCGGCGGCTCATGTCCTTTCTGGGCATGCGTCCCGTCCAAGTCGCTCCTCCACGGCGCGGCCGAGCACCGCCATGGGACGTATCCGTGGCAGCGGGCTTCGGATCGCCGCGACTACATGATCAACCGCGAGCGGCGCGACTGGCCCGACGACTCCGGTCACGTCGGCGCGCTCGAGAGCGCCGGGGCGACCGTCGTCCGCGGCGAGGCTCGAGTCGTGGGCCCGGGGGCCGTGGAGGTCCGGCGAGCCGGCACCGGTGCCGCGGAGCGTCTGGGGGCCGCGAACATCGTCGTGGCCACGGGCTCTCGTGCGACGATGCCGCCGATTCCGGGCCTCGCCGAGACGGACCCCTGGACGAACCGCGAGGCCACCTCGACCCGCGAGTTGCCGCGCAGCCTCGTGGTGTTGGGCGGCGGCGCGAGTGGAATAGAACTCGCCTCGGTCTTTGCCCGCTTCGGCGTCGAGACGGCGCTGGTCCACTCCCACGACCGCCTCCTGGCGCGGGACCATACACGTAACTCGGAGGCGGTCGAGCGGATCTTGCGCGACGACGGCGTCGAGCTTCGATTGGGGGCACGGGCGACCCGCGTGAGACCGCGAGCCGGTGATCGCGACGCCCACGTCATCGAACTGAGCGACGGCGGGTACGTTCAGGGCGAGCGAATCATCGTCGCCCTCGGCCGGTCCTTCGACCTGGACGGGCTGGGACTCGAATCGATCGGCGTGGACGCGAAGGCTCTGGTCCGCGACGGCCGCCTCCGGATCGCGGACGGCGTCTTCCTGATCGGCGACCCGGCCGGCCCCGAGCTCTTCACCCACGTTTCCCACTACCAGGGCGGCCTGGCGGTTCGGATGGCTCTCGGCGAGCGTGTCGTGCCCGACTACCGGGCGATTCCGCGGGCGATCTATGTCGAGCCGGAGGTCGCGTCGGTGGGGGTGGACATCGGGCAGGCGACGGCGGCAGGCGCGGACGCCTTCGAGCTGGTGGCCGAACTGGCGACCACCGCCCGGGGGTATTCGCTGGAGGCGACGTTCGGGCACCTGGCCATCGTCGTGGACCGTCCTTCGCAGACGATCCTGGGCGCGTCGGTCGTGGCCCCGGACGCCTCGGCGGCAATACACGAGGTCGTACTGGCGATACAGGCCCGCATCCCGATCCCGGCGCTGGCGGAGATGCTCCATGCGTTCCCGTCCACGTCGCGAGCCTTCAACGGACTCTACGCCGACGCCCTCAGACAACTCCGCGGCGAGCTCTCACCGGGCTAGGGGCGCAACGAGCCCCGGCCTTGGCAGACCGGGGCTCGGCGTCGGAACGGGCGTCTGTCAGGCGGCGAACTCGCCCTCCCGGCCGAAGGCGACAGCCCCGGTTGGATCGGAGCGTCGAAGGCGGGCCACGGCCGGCGGCAGCGCCAGGGCCATGGACGCGCCGAGCATGACGACGGCGGCCCCGGCGAAGACGGCGGGGATCAGCCCGTCAACGTAGGTTTGAGGAGAGACGTAGGAGCCGTTGGCCGAGAAGATCGCGGCCAGGACCGCTACCCCGAAGACACCGCCAAGTTCCCGGATGGTGTTGTTGGCGCCCGACGCTTTGCCCTCATCCTCGTGTGGGACCGCTGACAGGACCACGTTGGCGATCGGGGCGAAGAACAGGCCCATGCCTGCGCCGCTCACCACGAACGGGAGCACGAACGCGGAGTAGGGGACGGTCGGAGACGAAATCGCCGCGACCCAGGCCAGGCCGATGGCCTGAAGCGCCAGGCCGGTCGCGAGGATGGGGCGGGCGCCGATCCGGCCCGAAGCCCACCCCGCGATCGGCGCGACCACCACCGGCGTCGCCGTCCAGGGCAGGATACGCAGTCCGGATTCGAGTGGGTTGAGGCCCTGGACGAGCTGGAAGAACTGCGACAGCAGGAAGATCGAGCCGAACATCCCGAAGGACATCAGGAACGAGACGCCGTTTGCCACCACCGACGTGCGTCGCCGGAAGAGGTGCAGGGGCAGCATGGGTTCGGCCGTGCGTGCCTCCCAGACGAGGAAAGTGACGAGGAACGCGAGGCCGATCCCGATCGAGCCGACGATCTGCCCGTCAGTCCAGCCGCTGCCGTTGCCGTGGGTCACGCCCCAGACGATCCCGACCAGACCCAGGCTTGCCAGGCCTACGCCGACGAAGTCGATCGATCGGCCCGGGGCCTTGCTCTCCGAAAGGTGGGAGTAAGCCAGCGCTAGGGCGATGATCCCGATGGGGACGTTGATCCAGAAGATCCAGTGCCAGGAGACGCCCTGGGTGATGGCGCCGCCAACGACCGGTCCGACCGCCGTGGCCAGGCCGGCGATGCCGCCCCATGCCCCCAACACGAGGGGCCGCTTCTCAGCGGAAATCGAATCGGAGAGGATCGTGAGCGTAAGGGGCATGGTGATGGCGCCGCCCACGCCCTGAAGCGCTCGGGCCAGGATCAGCGTTCCGGCGGACGGGGAGAGGGCCGCGCACGCCGACCCGAAGGTGAAGACCGCCAGCCCGATCATGAACAGGCGCTTCCGGCCGAATTGGTCGCCCAGGGCCGCACCCATCAGCAGCAGGGCGGCGAACGTCAGGGTGTAGGCGTTGACCGTCCATTCGAGGTCGCTCAACGACGCCCCGAGGTCGCGCCGGATGACCGGCAGAGCCATGGTCACGACCAGATTGTCGAGGCTGACCATGAATAGGGCGATGGTGGTGATGGTGAAAGTCCAGAGGGGTGAAGTTCGCCGGGACATCTCGTGAGGCTCCTTTCCGGGGAGGTTGCTGGGTAACTAACTGAGTACTCGCTAAGTTACGCGGGCAAAAGGGGGGAGGCTTCAGCAGAGTTCGGGTTCACCTCCGAGCAGCGAACCGACGAAATCCTCGAAGGTCACGCCTTCGCCGATCGAAGCTACGACGTTGATGAGCATTCCCTGGGCGAAGAAGCCCTGGACTGCGCGCTGGTCAGCGGCCGAGAGCTCGGTCACGGTGCGCCAGAGCTTCTGGTAATTAGCCCTTACGACGGCCCTGATCTCGTCGTCTACGCAGGCGGCGTACGCCTGGAGCTGGAGTCGGAGAACGTTGGGGTCGGAGATGAGGAGCCTGATGTAGGCGTGGCCCATCTCTTCGAGGGTTCCTGCCTGGTCGAGACCGCGGTCGTGGGCGGACCTGCCGGCTTGCTCGAAGGTTCGCTCCGTCCGGAGGAAGCAGTCGCGGACCGCCGCGATGAATAGCTCCTTCTTGGTCCCGAAGAGCTGGAAGAGATAGGGCTGCGAGACGCCGGAGCGGTGGGCGATTGCGTCGGTTGATGTTCCCGAGTAGCCGGCAGCCGCGAATTCGATCGCGGCGGCTGCCACGACTTGTTCGCGGCGTTCGTCGGCCGTGAGGCGGCTGGATGTCATGGGCATAACTTAGTGAGTGCTAAGTAAGCTGTCAAGTGGGTGAGCCGCAAACGCCATGCGGCGGCATCGGCCGTCAGCGCGGCCCGAACCGGTCGGCGGCGAAACCCTCCATCCGTGCCAGCGCCTTCGGCAGGTTCGTCCGCCCGAAGCCGATCCGGAAGCGGTTGCCCGTATCGCCGAAGACAGTGCCCGGCAGGATGAGCACGCCCGTCTCGCGGACGAGATCCTCGGCGAAGCGGTCGATCGGCACGTCCGCAACGAGGCGCGGAAAGCCGACGCTGCCGCCCCGTGGCCGGACCCACTCGAATGTGCCGGCCCACCGCTCGAAGAACGCGTCCAGCAGGGGCAGGTTCGAGGCGACGATGGCGCGGCTCCCAGCCAGAACCGAATCGCGGGCGCGGAGGGCGATGAGGGCCAGGACCTCGCTCGGGGCTGAGCTGCAAATCGTGGTGTAGTCCTTGAACGCGGCCAATCGGGCCAGCAGGGCGCGGTCGCGCGTCGCTACCCAACCGATCCGGAGCCCGGCGAGGGCGAACGACTTGGACATGACGCCGATGCTGACGCCCGTCTCCAGTGCGTCGGCGGCGGCCGGCAGACGGTCGGCCGGGTCGAACTCGAGGAACCGGTAGACCTCATCGACGATGAGGCGCACGCCGGACTCGACCGCCAGCGCGACGAGCTGGTCGAACGTGTCCGGGTCGCTCAACGAACCGGTCGGGTTGTGTGGCTCGTTCACCAGGATCAGACGGGTGTTCGGTCGCAGGGCGGCCCGAGCCTCCGAGACGTCCAGGCGCCAGCCGTCCTCGGCGCGCAGTTCCACGCGCGAGACGGCCCCGCCGGCGGCTTGGGCCACCTCGGCGAGGGATTGATACGCAGGCCGGACGACGATCGCGTGGTCCCCCGGTCCGAGAAGGACGTTGTGCAGCGCGAACACCGCCTCCTCCGCCCCCGCGAAGACGAGGATGTCATCCGCCGTCAGCTGCGTGTACAAGCCGGCAATCTCGGTTCGCAGCGCGGGATCGCCGGGTGACTCGGTGTAGCCGAGCCGCAACTCGTCCCAGCGCCGCTGCGCGTCCTCGTCGGCCAGCCCGAGCAGTTCGTGCATCGGCCAGCCCTCCACGTCGGAGGCGCACAGCAGCATTTCGGCGCTGAACTCCCAGCGAGCGAAGAAACGCTCCAGGGCGAAATCCTGCAGTCGCATTCAGCCTCCGGGCGGCAACCGGCGGGCGGCTCTCCGTGTCGGGCTGAGGTCTGGATCGCCACCTCGCCTTCCACCGGCCCGACAGTACCGAATTCTCGCACGGCTCGACCGGACCAAACGCATGGTGACGGACGGGTCCCATGGCCCTTGAACGAACCGCGGCTCGCCACGAGGATCGGGGCGCCCGAGGCCACGAAGTCCTCGCCACCGCACACGATAGGCAGGCAGATGACCACACTAACCGCCGCCCCCTCCTCGACGACGATCCCGCGCCCGGTCATGGATCGCGCCGGCAAAACCGTCGTCAGCCTGTTGATCGTTCTGGGCATCGGAGCCCTGGCCGGCGGCGTCTCGCTCGTGGCCAAGCCGGACGGCAGCGTCATGCAGTTGCCCGTGGAACTGCTGGCCGGGAGCCCGTTCCCCGACTTCTTCGTTCCCGGCCTGATCCTTGGGGGCCTGTTCGGCGTCGGTTCCGCGCTCGTGGCGGTTCTTGGATTGAGGCGCTGGAGGATCGCGCCGTTCCTGGCCTTTGCCATCGGCTGCGGCCAGATGATCTGGATTACCGTCGAGCTGGCGATCATCAAGGAACTGAGCGTTCTCCACCCGACCTTCTTCGGACTGGGGCTCGCCATTGCGGTCGCGTCGGTCGTCTGGGGCTGGCCCACTTTCAAGGGCTGGCGCAGCACGCGAGCATGACGCGAAACCTGACCGAAGTTAGGCCGTGAGGAGCTCCATGTTGTTGCCGGCTCGGAAGCCCATGGATTCGTGGAGCGATCGACGCCGGGACGGAGCTACTTGACGTTGAGTGTCCCTTCAGCCTCGATCGTGTCGTTGTGTCTGAAGGTGAACACGTAGACTCCTGGTGACAGGGGCCCCACCGAAGTCTGCTCGATGTAGCAAGAGAACTTGGCGTCTGCCGTCACGTTCGAGGTACCCAACGACACTCCGTTTCTGGCAACCTCGAGGGTGTAGTTGTCCTGCGCCTGGATGGTGTCGTTGAAGACGGCGACCAGGTACACGGGGTCGCTGCTCGAGACGGTGTTGACCGGCGAGTTGAACTGGCAGGTGCCGCTGCTCGTGTCGTAGGCGGTCTTCGAGAAGTAGACGTTGCCGGTGGAGGAGTGCAGCGTCGCCAGGACGATCACACAGGCGGCGAGGGTAGCTCCGGCAAAGACAGCGATGACGACCAGCCTGGCCCGCCAGCCCAACCTGGACGTAGCGCCGCTCGGCGGGAGCGCGTCCCACGGTGGTGCCGGCTGATCCGGCTGCTGGGCTATCGGATCCATTCGATCCTCTTGTGATGGAGTCGTGCCGGCGGCCCAGTCGGCGCTTCGGGCGCGCCGGCCACGAAACCATGTTCCTCGGCCGCCGACCGAGGTCCCGTGAGTCGAGTTTGGGCTAAGGCGTGATCGTCAGCGTCCCGTCGGAGACCGTTTCCCCGCCGACAGTCAGTTTGATCTCGTACGTCCCCGGCTGGTCAAGGACGGTGCTGATGTCCTCGAAGGATTCGAGGCAATCGGCATCGCTCGTGTTCGTGCTTGGTACGGCGTTCTTGCTGATCGACGTCCCGTCCTTGATGACTTCCAGCGTGACTGCATCTGTGGTGGCGAGTCTATGACTGAAGAAGTAGATCGCGTAGACAGCCGTGCCCACCTTGACGGTCGTGACCCGGGTCCCCACGTCGCACGTCGCGGCCCCGCTCGAGGTCGGTAGCTCCGAGGTGAAGACAACCTTGCCGGCATCGGGATGGCCGAAGGTCAGAACGCCCAGGGCGGCGCCGGCGACGATGAGAAGGACGATCACTCCGATAACGATGAACCGTCGAGGGATCCCTCCGCGGGCCGGGGCAGCCGGAGCCACGCCCCAACCGGGCGCAGAACCGGGTGGACCGGCGGGCGGACCGGCGGGCGGAGGCGCACCCCAACCGGGCGCAGAGGCGGGCGGACCGGCGGGCGGAGGCGCACCCCAACCGGGCGGACCGGCGGGTGGGCCGGCGGGCGGAGGCGCACCCCAACCGGGTGGAGTCCCCTGAGGCGGCTGGTTCGTGGGCGGCTGCTGGTCGTTGGGATCCATTCGAGCCTCCAATGGCGGATCAATCCCGCTGGCCGCGACGGCTGCTGCGGCATGCCGAGGATACCGCAGGGTTGGTGCGGTACCGGTCCGTTGCGCCGTCTTTCGCGGCCGCGTTCCCGAGATGCCGGCACGCGCTACTGCAGATCGCGTTGCGGCCACCAGAAGCGGAGGCGTGCTACGTTCCTGAGCAACGTGATCTCGGGCGACCGTGGTGGCGCCGAGACCTCCAAACCGGGAGATTGCACCATGCGGCCGTTCTTCGGCTTTCACATGCCCAACTACACGTACGACGTGCCCGATGCATTGCTGTTCGATAGCGTGGTCGAGCGAGTCCAGGCGGCCGAAGCGGCCGGATTCGACCTCGTAACGGTCATGGATCACTTCTACCAGATCCGGGGCGTCGGCCAGGAAGACGAGCCGATGCTGGAGGCATACACGACGCTCGGAGCCATCGCCGCCCGCACGGAGAAGGTGATGCTGAGCACAATGGTCAGCGGCGTCACTTACCGCAACCCCGCTCTGCTGGCCAAGACCGTGACGACGCTGGACGTCATCTCCAAGGGCCGAGCCGTTCTGGGCATCGGGGCCGCATGGAACGAGTCCGAGCATGCCGGGTACGGGTTCGACTTCCCGCCGATCGCAGAGCGTGAAGATCGGCTCGAGGAGGCCCTGGCGATCTGCAAGGCAATGTTCACCGAAGAACGGCCGAGCTTCGAGGGCCGTCACTTCCGCATCGACCGTGCCTTCAACCGGCCCAGGCCGATTCGGCCGGGCGGCCCGAAGATCATGATCGGCGGAGGTGGCGAGAAGCGCACTCTCAGGGCCGCCGCCCGTTACGCGGACATCACCAACTGGTTCGGCACGCCCGAGGAGGCCGCGCCCAAGCTCCGCGTACTGGACCGCCACTGCGAGGCCATCGGGCGCGATCCGTCGGAGATCCTGCGCACCGTTTCCATCTCGGTCGTGCTCGCTGAGAGCGAGAGTGACAAGGCCAAGGTGCTCGCGGAGATACCCGCGGCGATCCGTGCCATGGCCACTCCGGCGACGCCGGCCCAGGCTGCCGAGATCGTGCACCGCTACCTGGAGGCGGGCTTCGGCGGCGTCATGCTCCGCAACACGACGATGCGTACGCTGGAGGCGGTGGCCCGGGCGGGAGAGTTGATCGCGTTGGTGCGGAAGGAAGGAGCCGCGGCATGACGGTACCGGTCGACAAGGCGGAGCTGCGGCGGCGGCTGACGCCGCTCCAGTACAAGGTGACGCAGGACGCGGACACGGAACGGCCGTTCACGGGCGCCTATTGGGATAACCACGACGCGGGAGGGTACCGCTGCGTGGTCTGCGGCGAGATGCTGTTCGACGCGGCCAGCAAGTACGACTCGCGTTCCGGCTGGCCGAGCTTCTACGACGTCGTGGACAAGGCCAAGGTCACCACGCGACGCGATACCACGCTCGGAATGGTCCGGACCGAGGTTCTCTGCGCGAACTGCGGCGCGCACCTCGGCCATATCTTCGACGACGGCCCGCGCCCGACGGGTCTGCGCTACTGCATCAACTCGGCCTCGCTGGACTTCGAGAAAGCAGTGAAGTAGGGGACCGTCGGGCCGCCGACGGTGGCTTGGCCCTACCCATTCGAGGCTCGACCTGCAACAATGCGGGTAGGGTGGGTTGCGTCCATCGATGCCTGCCTGTGTCGACTACCGATCACGCGACAGGTTGTCTGCCGATCGGCGGGGGTGGCGGCGAGTCGTCGTCGGGTGAGCCGGCGCGGCGCACTCAGGGTGCGCCTTGCGGCGCGGGTCTTGCACACAGAGGAGGATCGCGACGTGAAACGTCCTGCGCTCGCGTTGTCCGCGGGCATCCTGCTCCTGGCGCTGATGCCGGGAACCGCGCTGGCTATACCCGCCGGAGATCTCGATCAGTCGAATACGTCTGTCACCGCTCCAAATGACACGACGAGCGATCTCGCTCAGACCTTCACTGCAGGCAAGACCGGGCTGCTTACGAGCGTTCAGCTGTACATGAACGGTAGCGGCACGATCTCCGTCCAGCTCGAGGAAACGGCTGGCGGCCTGCCCACGGGCTTCGCTGTGGGTTATGGGTCCGGAACCCCAACCGACTCCGCCGATTGGGTCAGCTTCTCTGTGTTCCCGCCGGTACCCGTAACCGCCGGACAGACGTACGCGATCACGTTCAACACGGGCGAGACCGCGGCAGCTTGGGGATCGGGCGACACATACTCGGCCGGCCAGGCTTTGATGTACTCGGCGTCAGCCTGGGGTGCCAACTCCGGGGAAATACAAGATTTCGCGTTCAGAACCTACGTCGACCCGCAGACCACCACCCTTCAGTGGGACAAGACACAGTTGGTCGCCGGCTTGGGTACAGCGCTCACTCTGACTGAGACCTTCGTCTTCCCGACGTACGAGTATGCGGTCAAGGTCGTGGGCCCAAATGCTTTGCTGTTGAGTCTCTGGAGCGTGACATCGGACGCCCTGCCGGCCTGGTTCACCGCGAGTGGCGTCACTTGCAGCGTCCAGGTGGCCACGGCCGACTGTACCCTGGCGAATGTCGCGCCCGGAGCCAGCCTTCCCGTGGCCCCGGACGGGGACCCGATCGTCCTGACGCTGACCGGGACTGCGTCGCCGGCCCTGGCCGACGTCGGGACCGCAACGGGCCAGGCTGAAGGCTGCGTGACGTACCCCGAGGTGGGTCTAAACGTCGTCACGCCGGCCCAGGTCGTGCCTTCGTGCGTGGCCGGTCTGGCGAACATAGCGGTCGTGGCGCCGGCGGCGTCCCAGACGCCCGCCCCGACCTCGACTCCGCCACCCACTACCACGGGCGGCTCTGGCTCTTCTGACGTGCCGAACTCGGCGGTCTTGTGGCCAATCGGATTGGTCGTGACGATCGGCGGAGCGCTGCTGCTCGTCAACCGAGGACAGCGCCGCTTCAGGTAGCTGGTCGGCTCGACCATGCGGCCGCTCGGCGGCCGCAGCAGGTACCTGACCCCGACGGAGCCGCGGCTTGTTCGCGGCTCCGTCAGTTCTCCTATGTGCCGCGGCGGGGACGATTGGCTACGCTTGAGCCCGGGACGGCCCAGGAGCCAGCCACGGCAACGGCCGGGCTACCGGATGGGCGACAGGGAGGGCTTCGATCGATGGCCGTAGACACGGATACTCCGGCACAGGTCCTCGCGATGGAGGGCCTGGTCTCCGACTGGCGTCCCACCCGGACCACCTGGATCCTGTGGTCGGTCCTCAGCCTGCCCCTTCTATACGTCGGGCTGGTCGTCTACATCCTGGCCGCCAGGCACGGCGAGACCCAAGGGACGGTGTCGGGTTCTGTTGATCCGATCCAGCTCATCGTTGTGCTGTTTCTGACCTACGGCCTGGTCTGGGTGCACGAAGGTGTCCACGGCATCTTCATGCTGGCCTTCGGGGCGAGGCCGCAGTTCGGCGTCCTCCGGGTTGGCCCATTTCCTTGCGCCTTCTACACCACCGACCCGGGCCACCGCTTCACCCGGCGACAGTTCTTGTCGGTCAGCCTCGCACCGCTCGCCATCCTCGGACTGTTGGGCATCCCGCTGTGCATGTTCCCCTTCGGCGCCTATTTGGTCGTGCCGTTCGCGTTCCACCTCGCCGGCTGCATCGGAGACGTCGGCATCTCATGGCAGGTGCTGAGGCGCTCGCCGACCGCGATGTGCGAGGACCTCCGCGACGGTGTCCGCTTCTGGAAACCGCTCGCGTAGGTAGCCTGGCCGGGGTGGTATCGCTGTGTCGGGCTCGTTAGGATGGTGCTGCGGCGGCGGTCGCCGCGGCGAGAGAGAGGCTCGATATGGCCGCTCCGACTGCCGGGGCCACGGGTACAACGGCCGGCGAGGAGAAAAAGCCCCGATCGAGCTGGCCCGCGCCGGACGGCACGCCGCTCCGCCTGCGTCACTGGCCTGCCGCCGGCGACGCCTGGGCGACCGTCCTTGTCGTGCACGGCATCGGCGAACACAGCGGCCGCTATCAGCGGACCGGTCGCCTGATGTCGGAGGCAGGGCTGGATGTCCACGCCTTCGACCTCCGCGGGCACGGTCTTTCCGGAGGCCGGCGGGTCTACGTTCGCCGCTGGGACGACTACCTCGTCGATCTCGAGGCGAGACTGGCGCGGGTGCGCCAGGATGGCCGACCTCTCGTCCTGATGGGTCACTCCATGGGCGCGCTCATAGCTCTGACGTACGTCTGCTCGGACCGTCCTGCTCCCGACGTCCTCGTGCTGAGCGCCCTGCCGCTGGGCGCCAGAACGCCTGCCTGGCAGCGCGTCCTCGCCCCCGTCCTGAGTCTGGTGGCGCCGACATTGCTGGTTGCCAACCCGATCGCAGGAGACCAGCTGTCGCGCGACCCGGCCGTCGGCATCGCCTACTTCGCCGACCCGCTGGTTCAGCCCCGATCGACGGCGCGACTCGGAGCGGAGTTGCTCAAGGCGATGAAGCGGGCGCGCTCGCAGGTTGGCCTGCTCCACGTTCCGACGCTTGTGATCCATGGAGGCGCCGACACTCTCGTGCTCACGGCCGTGAGCGAGCCACTCGCCGGCGTGGCGGGCGTGGAGCGGCGCGTTCTGCCGAACCTGCGCCACGAGGTGCTGAACGAACCGGAGGGGCCGGAGGTCGTGGCCGAGATCGTGGCGTGGCTTCGCTCTCACGTCCGGGCCGCCTGAGTCGCTGCCGCCGCGTCGATCGCATCTTGCGCTCGGGCCAGGCTCTGGCACCATACGCGCCATGAGCATCGACATTCGAGTCTGCCCGCCCGAGCGGTTCGCCGAGCTGCTCAAGACGGCGGAAGTGGCCTTCGGCGAGGACGTTTCGGACGAGATGATCGGCCGCGTCGAGCGCGTCGCGGACAAGGAGCGTTTCCTCACGGCCCTGGACGGCGACCGTCTAGTCGCGACGAGCGGCGTCTTCACAATGCGCCTGACCGTGCCGGGTGGGGAGTTGCCGGCCGGCGGAGTCACGTGGGTCACGGTCCTGCCGTCCCACCGCCGGCGAGGCCTGATGAGCGCGATGATGCGTCTGATGATCGACGATTGTCATCGCCGCGGCGAACCGGTGGCGATGCTGTGGGCGGCCGAGGCAGCCATCTATCAGCGCTTCGGCTTCGGTTTGGCGACCGTGTGCGTGAACCTGGAGGCCGAGCCCAAGGCGCTCGGCTTCGCTCGAGAGTGGCCGCGCGAAGGCTCGTGCCGTCTCCTTCCCACCGGCGAGGGGCTCGATCTGGTCACGCTTGTCTACGAGGCGGCCCGACCTGGGCACCCCGGTTTCCTCGGCCGGACGCCGGATTGGTGGGTTGGGATCCTGCCGGTCCCCGAGAAGGATGGAAAGGGTGGCGGCGAGGCCCGCCGGCTGGTGGTCTTCGAAGTGGAAGGGGAGCCGGAGGCCTACGCGGTCTACAAGACGAAGGCCGAATGGAACGCCCGCGGACCGGCCTGCGTACTGACGGTCGAAGAGGCCATTGGATCCACGCCGCGCGGAACGCGCGAAATCTGGCGCTATCTGCTCGACGTTGATCTGATGCGCACGCTCAAGACGTGGCGTCTTCCGCTCGATCACCCGATCATCGCCCTGGCCGCGGAACCACGGCGGCTCGGCATGACGATGGGCGACGGGCTGTGGCTGCGGATCGTGGACGTGGACGCCGCTCTCGAAGGCCGGACGTACGGCACAGGCGGGATCGGCAGCGGCAGTCTGACCCTGGACCTCCGCGACGACTATTGCCCCTGGAATGCCGGCCGCTGGCGGCTCGACGTGTCTGGCGGGCGGGCGCGCGTCGCCAGAACCGAGGACCCGGCAGACCTGGCGCTCGACCCGAACGATCTGGCCGCGATGTTCCTCGGAGGTTTCACCGCGACCGCCCTTGCCGCGGCGGGACGCGTCGTGGAGCTACGGCCCGGTGCCCTCGCCGCAGCCGACGGGCTCTTCCAGACGGCAACCAAGCCGTGGTGCCCGCAGGAGTTCTAGGCACCGCTCGCGGCATGCCGCGGCCGGCCTGAGGGTCCTGAGCGTCAGCCGTCGCCCGCCGGAGAATCGACTCGCCGCCGCGGATCCCGCGGCGGCGAGTTCTGTTGTGGCCCTGTGCCGGTCTCAGCTGAGCGAGAAGGGCGGGTACGGAACTGGCAGAAGGAAGAGGTAGGCGTAGAGGCGCGCGAGATAGCGAAGCACGCCGCTGTAGAACGACATCGCCCAGCCCGGGTACTTGCCGCTGACCAGGATTGGGATCCAGAGGACTATCTCCAGGAGGAAGGCGACGATCATGAGGATGTAGAGGACGATGATGTGGGGGATGGCCGCGATGACGCGGGCGAAGAAGCCGACGAACGGGATGCCCCACAGCCGGCTCATCGATCGACCTTCCAGGTTGATGTTCAACTCGAGCGGGTTCGGCGCTCCCGGCTCGAGCGGCGGGTATCCGCCCGGGAACAGGAAGTATCCGTAGGCGACGACCCTGGTAGCCCGGTGGATCGTCTCTTTGATCCATGCCGTCTGGATGCCGATGGGTCGACCGGTGATCAGGATCGGGATCCAGCCCAGGAGGATCACCACGTACATCCCGATCCCCAACACCATGAGCACCACGATGTGCGGTATGGCCATGATGAAGCGAACGAAGATGCCGATGAACGGAATGCCCCACAGTCGGTTCAGCTCAGGCTGAGTGACCGTGACTGCAAGTTGGACCGGGTACTCGCCCGGAGCCGGAACGTACGGCGGGGGAGCAAACGGGGGCGGTGCAGCCGGCCATGGAGCAGCCGGAGGAGGAACGAAGGGAGGAGGAGTGACCGGAGGCGGAGAGTCCGGAGGCGGAGAAGCGGGAGGCGGCGTGACGTCCATAGCGTGTCCTTCCTGCAGGTTTGGAATAGACGCCTCTTCAGCATACCTCCAGGAAGGGCTAGTCCACAGGGAATCGCTCGGTTTCCGGCCTCTCGGAGGCTGCCAATACCACACCGTGGGGCTCGCCCTGGCAGTGGATCGTCTGAAGCTGAGTTCAGTCCCAGGGCCGGAGAGGCGCCAGGAAGTCGACGACGAGGGTGGCCAACCGGTCGGGCTGCTCGATGCCGGCCATGTGGGCCACGTCCGGCCACATCACGCTCCGCGCGTTTGGAGCGCTCCCCTCCAGCCGCTGCAGCGCCTCCGCAAACAGGCTCAAGTCCAGGGCTCCGGCGACCGCCAGAACGGGACAGCGCAGGTCGATGAGCCGATCGTTGGCCGGAGGGGTCATTGGGAGCCCCTTGCCCGCCACGTGCCCCGGCTCGTAGAGCGGCCGGGCCAGCTTCCTGACGGTCTCGCGGATCGCCGAGGGCACGCGCGTGGCCGGCTGACCCGGCCCGTCCACCCAGACGCGAACCATTAGATCCGCGATGGCATCGGGATCGCGTGGATTAGCCGATTCCACTCGCTCAGCTTCCTCGAAGATGGCCTGTTCCTGGGGCGTCGTGCCGCCCTCGAACCCTCCAGGTCCCGCCCCAACCGGTATCACGGCGACGACCCTGTCCGGCGACTCGATTGCCGTGTCCAGGCCGATGTGGCCGCCCTTGCTGTTGCCGAGTATTGCCGCGTGCCCGACCCCGAAGGCGTCCAGCACGGCCCGCAGATCGGCCCGATCGCTGTACTCGACGTCCTGGGTAGTGGAGGCGCCGAATCCCCGCAGGTCGTAGCGGATGACGCGATACCCGGCGGAGACCAGCGGGGGAACCATGGCATCCCACGAGGTGTGGTCCACGATGGCCGCGTGGATGAGCACCAGAGGCGGGCCTGTGCCTTCGCCGACCGCGAAGAGGCTGCCGCCCGGAACGTCCACGAATCGCTCCATGGGCGGCAGATTACCAGTCCGAGCGGCCCGGGCGTCGAGGGGCCGGGCGCCGAGACCAGCGGCAGATCAGGCCGAGCCAACCGCCCCGGGCGTCCGCCGGTTGGCGAGCGGACCCCGGTCCGACGTAACCTTGCCGCTACTGCAGGACGTCACGACCAAGCAGCAAAGGGGAGAGCCGCGTGACCATCGGCAAGTTGCCCGTCGACATGCCCGGACCCGACGCTTCGCAGGGTCGCGCCGAGCGGTTCGTGGGGGCGACTCTCGGCCGCCGCCCTTCCCCCCGAGTGGCTGCCATGGCGGGGATCGGCGGGGTCATGCTCTGGGCCGGTGTCCTGGCCGTCGAGGTGCTGCGGGCTCACCTGAGCCACTCCCTCGTATCGCGGCCGGACCGAGTTCTGGGCTGGGGGGGCGCGCCGCTTGCGGTGCCCCTGACTCTGATGATGGCCGTGGCCGCCGTGCTGCTCGTGATCCTGGCATTGGGCCTGCGAGCGGCTATTCACGGTCGCCTCGCCTGGGCCGGGTTCGTCGGGCTCCTGGGAACGGCCGCGGCTGCGAACCTGGCGATCCAGCTCTTCCCGACGGATCCGCACATGTACGAGACGAGCCCGCTGCGGGGCGCCGCTGCGCTCGTGTTCGACTTCGTCCTTCCGGCTGCGGCGGTCCTGGCGGGCGTCGGACTGGTCCGATCCGGCTCGACCATAGCGGGCTGGTGCTCCGGGGCGGCCGGGGTCGTGATGGTCTGGGCTGAGCTCGACGTTACCGCCGTCGGCGCGATGGCGGGCGCCGTCCAACCCCAGACCGAAGGAGCGATTGCCGGCGAGATCGTCGCCATGGCATGGGTCGGCGGTCTCTCGCTGGTTCTGCTCGCCCTGCGGGGCGACGACCGCGTCACCGCCGCCCGGTCGCGACGTGCGCGCCTGGCCCTCGGCAGTCTCGGCGCCGGCCTGGCCGTGCTCATGGCCTTCCAGATGGTCGCGACGCTCGTCGGGTTCGGTGTCATGGGCCCCGTCGTCACCGCGCAGCTGGAGGGTCGCACGCAGGTCGCGACCGTGTCCGTCGATTCCGTCGCCCGTTCATACAGGGTCTACCGGCCGGCTTCCGTCGCCTCGAAGCCCGGCCTCGTGATCGTCCTTTCGGGTGTCTACGGCAGCGGCTTCCAGGCCGAGGTGACGACCGGGTTCGACACCCAGGCCGATCGGCTCGGCTGGATCGCCGCGTACCCCGACAGCGTCCTCGACGGCTGGGACGCTTTCGGGAGCACCTCGGAATGGGGTCTCCATCCGGGCGCGGACGACGTCAAGTTCATCGGCGCGCTGATCGACGAGATCGTGGGCGGCTACGGCGTGGACCCGGGGCGTGTCTTCGTGACCGGCATGTCGCGGGGCGGCATGATGACCCACCGAATTGGCTGCGAACTGGCGGCGAAGGTCGCCGCCGTCGCGCCCGTATCGGGCAACATGGCGACTGCCGGCGGCAGCGCGGCCGACGTCCCGTGCAATCCCGTTCGGCCGGTCTCGGTGCTCGCCATCCACGGCACCGCCGACGGCGTCATTCCGATAGCGGGCGGCCACGTCGACATCACGTTCTCGCCCCTGGCGGACGTGATGGCCAGGTGGCGAACCGCGGACGGTTGCGGCGATACGGCCTCGATCGCCACGGACGGCCCATCGACCACGACCAGCTGGCAATGCCCGGGCGGCGCCACCGTGGCCATGCGCGTTGTAGCGGGGGGCTGGCACGTCTGGCCCGGAACGCCGACCGGCGCGGGCTGGCCCGACGCGTTCGATGGCTCACGGGTCGTCGCCGACTTCTTCGTGGCCCATGCGAGGGCGACCGGCTAGAGCACAGATGCCTGACCGGGCGTCCTTCGCGGACCACGAGTCTCTGGCTTCTGGCACCATCTCCCCATGAAGCAGAACCTTCCGGCGAACGGGCCGGCCCCGGGGCGCCTCCGGGCCACGCCGGCAGACTTGCCCGAACCGCGTGCGCTGCTCCTCGACCTCGACGGAACGCTGGTGGACACAGTGGCCGTGCGAGTGGCGGCCTGGGTGGAGGCGTTTCGCCGGTTCGACATCCCGGCCGATCGCGAGTCGCTGCCGGCCTATATGGGATCGGACGGGCGCTGGCTGGCCCGGGAGGTGGCGCGGGCCGCCGGTCGAGAGATCGACTGGGCCACGAGCGATGAGATCGACCGTCTCAGCGGGTCGCTCTTCGACGAGTTGAATCAATCGCCGGCGCCGCTGCCGGGCGCGACCGAACTGTTGACCGCCCTCGAGGAGCGGGAACTGACGTTCTGCATTGCCACGGCCAGTCAGCCCGGCCAGGTGGAGGCCAACGTCATGGCCCTTCGACTGCCAGCCCCGCCCCGGATCGTGGACGCCAGCCACGTGGAGAACGCCAAGCCGGAACCGGACCTGCTTCTCGCGGCCGCGGCACAACTGGGCGTCGCGCCGGGGAGTTGCTGGTACGTGGGCGATTCAGCGTGGGACATGATGGCCAGCGTTCGGGCAGGAGTGGTTGCGGTTGGTGTGACCACCGGCGCCACCTCCGCCGAGAAGCTGCTGGAGGCGGGCGCCTCGGTCGCCCTGCCGGGTCTCCCGGCTTTGCTGGCCGAGCTCAGAAGACGCGGCCTCCTGGACTAGCTCGGCGGTCGCATCGCGCCGCTCGGCGCGGGCGGACCCACGGTGGTCGGGATATCGTGCGGGCATGAATCCAAACGACCGAACGAGCCGCCAGGCTCACCCGGCTCCGGGCCAGTCGCCCGCCGACCCGACGGCCGAGAGGCTGCAACTGGCCGACTGGAGACGTCGCATCGCGCAGCTCTACGCCGAGGTGCGAGAGCTGGCGGCGACCGACCCCGCGGCGGCCTGGGATCGCTGGCGCCTGGTCAGGGAGCGGTTGTACCGGGAGCACCCGTCGTCGCCGGTCCCGCCCGAGAAGCGCGGAGCATTCGTCGCCGGGCACTTTGGCTACGACCCGAGGCTTCGTTTCGAAGTGGAGCTGCAGCCCACCGAGCCACCGGCGCTCGCCGAGGGCCGGGCGGCAAGCCGGGTTCTGGGCGCCGGCCTGGGAGCAGGTCTGGCGCTGCCGATCAGTGTTGGCCAGCCCATCTCGTTCGACCGCGCCGGCCGGCTGGATGTGCCGTTCGAGTCGGGGTCGCGCAGGCTTGCTCTGTTCTGGCTGCCCGAGTACGCGGGAGGGTTCTTTCTGCCGTTCCGGGACACCACCAATGGAGTCGAGACGTACGGCGGCGGCCGCTACTTGATCGACAGCTCGAAGGGGGCAGATCTCGGGGGTGACCCGGTGCAGGGCACCGTCATCCTGGATTTCAACTTCGCGTATCAGCCCTCGTGCGCCTTCGACCCACGCTGGTCCTGCCCTCTCTCGCCGCCGGAGAACCGGCTCGATCTGGAGATCCGGGCCGGGGAACTTGTCCGCTGACAGCGTCAGGACGCAGGCAGCCGCCCGGTCACTCGACCGGTTGAGCCGCGTCGTCGGTGGGCTTGCCCGCGGGCGCGACCCGCTGCAGGTCCACGCCCCGAACTCGCCGCGTCTTGCCGGCGTCCGTTCGGACCATTGCGGCTGGGATCAATCCGCCGACGATCGAGTCCACTACGGCCAGCTCGCCGGCGTAGAGCCCGCCGCCGCCGATGCGGACGCGGTCGCCGACCGCGATGTCGTCGCGTCCCGTTAGTGCCGCAAGATTGATCTCCGCGACCGTCGAGCGAACGTATCCCGGGTCGCCGGGCAGCCCGACGGTTCGGACCTGGCGCGTCGCCGTCCTGGCTACCGGGTAGTTGATCTTGCGTTTTCGCACGGCGGTCAGCCCTCCTTAGCGGCCCGTGGCCGCAAACGCCGGCCGGGCCTCACCGGATCGTCCGCGACCCGAGAACGACCGAGATCCGGAACGCCCGTCATAGCGTCGCGCCGGGGCCGGCGTGGGTTCGCGATCGGGATCGGGCAGGAACTCCTCAACGACTGCGTAGGGGATGGCCTTGCGCAACAGGCGCTGGACGCCGCGCAGGTCTTCGACCTCGTCGGGCGAGACGAGCGATATCGCCGTCCCGCTGGCGCCCGCGCGGCCGGTTCGGCCGATGCGGTGGATGTAGTCCTGCGGATCGTGCGGCAGCTCGAAGTTGACGACGTAGGGCAGGTCTTCGATGTCAAGCCCGCGCGATGCCACGTCCGTGGCGACCAGAACCTTGACGAAGCGGCCCTTGAAGGCCGCCAGGGCCCGCGTCCGCTCCGGCTGGCTGCGGTCGCCGTGGATGGCCGACGTGCTTACGCCCCGGCGATCGAGGTAGGAGGCCAGCCGGCTGGCGCCGAGCTTGCTGCGGGTGAAGACGAGGACCTGCTCCATCTGGTCGCGCTTGATCAGGTGGAGGAGAAGGTCGGCCTTGCGCTCGGAGTCGACCGGGTAGAGGACCTGGGTGAGGTTGTCGGCAATGCTGTTGCGGGCGGCCACTTCCACGGTCTCGGGGTCGGTCAGGAACTCGCCTGCCATGCGCCGGACATCGTCGGAGAAGGTCGCCGAGAAGAGAAGGGTCTGGCGCTTGGCAGGGATGCTCGCGACGATCTTGCGAACGTCCGGGATGAAGCCCATGTCGAGCATGCGGTCGGCCTCGTCCAGGACGAGGATTTCGACCTGGGAGAGGTTCACGCTGCGCTGGCCCATGTGGTCCATCAGCCTGCCGGGCGTCGCGACCAGGATCTCCACGCCGTTCCAGAGCGTCTTGATCTCGGGATCGATGCGGGTGCCGCCGTAGACGACGGTGCTGCGGAGCGGTACTCCGCGGCCGTATGTCTTGACCGACTCGAAGATCTGGACCGCCAGCTCGCGGGTCGGGGTCAGGATGAGGACCCGGACCGGGTGCCGCGCCGGCGAGAATCCCGCGTTGGCGTGGTGGCGGAGGTTCTCCAGTATGGGCAGGACGAATGCGGCGGTCTTGCCGGTGCCGGTCTGGGCGGCGGCGAGGACGTCGCGGCCGGCCATGATCAGGGGGATGGCCGCGCTCTGGACGGGCGTCGGCTCGGTGTAGCCCTCTCGCGCCACTGTGGCGAGGAGGTCGGCCGAAAGGCCGAGATTTTCGAATGTCAAACGAGTTCTCCTGGGTGCGTCAGATGACGCGAGGTCGGGGCGTGCCGCGCGAGATGGATTGGGTACCGCGCTCGCCGTTCCGGCGATGCCGAACGGCGCGGCGACGCCATCGGGATTTGGTAGTTCGTGCTGGCCGCGCCTGACGGCGCGGTGGTAGGTTCAGGCAACGACGGCCGCCAGATTGCGACGGGGCCGGACCGGCCTCTCAGCGGCCGCGCCAGCGGCTCGATCGAATACGCGCCTGTATTGGCGTCCCACTTCCCACCACACCATGCCACGGCTGTGCTCGTACGCGAGGCGTCCCATCGAGGCCCGCATTTCCGCGTCCAGCAGCAACTCCGTTATGGCTTTGGCGAGCGTCCCCGGCGTTGACGGGGCAACGAGCCTGCCGCGTCCGTCCGAGAGCAACTCGGCTCCGCATGCCGAGGCGGTCGAGACGATGGCCTTGCCGGCGCCCATCGCGTAGGCGAGGGTCCCCGAGACCGTGCGGTCGAGGTCCGGAGAGGGCGTCACGAAAACGTCCGCGGCCTCGAGCCAGGTGCAGAGCTCGACCCGGCCAACGAACCTATCGACGAACTTGACCTGCTCGGTCATGTGCAGGGCCGCGGCCTGTGCCTCGAGGGCGGCCCGGTAGGCCTCGCCGGCGCTGCCGACCGTGGTGGCCGGACTGGTGGAGCCGAGGATCACGTACCGCGCGGTAGGCACGGCTTCGACTATGGCGGGCATGGCTTCGATCACCGACTCGAGGCCCTTGCCTGGGGCGAGGAGTCCGAAGCTCAGGATTACGGCTTTGCCCTGAAGGCCCAGGCGCGGTTTGACCGTGTCCGGTGCGATCAGCGGCAGGTCGGCGACGCCATGCGGGACGATGTCGATCCGTTTCGCCTCTACCCCGTAGACGTTGGTCAGCAGATCGGCCGCGGCTTGCGACATGACCACCGATGCTTCGGCTGTGTCTACAAGCTCGGTGAGGATCGCCTGCTGCGCGGGGGTGGGGTGCGCCTTGATGTTGTGGAGCGTGACCACCATCGGGACTCGCAGAGCCCGGACGAAGTCCAGGACGTACGCGCCGTCTTCGCCACCCCAGATGCCGGGTTCGAATTGAACCGAGACGACATTCACTCCGCAGTCGTTGAGGGCATGGGCCACGTACGCGTAGTCGCTCTGGATGTCGCGCCGGATGCGGTGACGGACTTCGGCCGGATAAGGGCCCGGTTCGTTCGATGGGTGAAGGGCGACTATTTCACGCTCACCGACCGTCGTGGCGAGATCGTACGTGAAGGTCGCGATCCCACATCGGCGGGGGGCGTAAGTGGATACGAAGGCCGTCCTCGAGATGAGGTAACTCCTGTCAGATGTACTGCGGCGTCAAGAGGCGCTCCGCGGCCCGGGACGATGGCCGTCCGAGCCGCGGGTGCCGGATGGCGGACTAGGCTGCGCTTACCTGAACGGCGCGCGGGCCCTTGGGGCTGGTCTCGACTTCGAACGAGACGCGCTCGCCGCCGACAAGGCGATCGAAGTCGAGAGGGGCGACGAGGCCGCCGCGGTGGAAGAAGTATTCCTTCCCGTCTTCGGCGGCAATGAAGCCGAAGCCGCGGTCGCTGACGACCTTCTTGATCGTACCGGTGGTCATGAGTGACCCTTTCCTCTTCCCGAACCAGACGGCAGACGCACGGTCTGTTCGAGAAGGAAGGTCGACCACGCGGAGCGCCGCCACAAAGAGGTGGCGACTTAGCCACAGTACTCGCTTTTGGCCGATAGCACAAATATTGAGTCACTCGCTGTACGGTCCCGTGCCCACCGAAGAGGCGCTCTGTCGCGTCCGCGGCGCCGGCGTTCCCCGACTTGACCGAATGGGGTCGCGGCCCCATGGTGGTAATGGCCGAAGGCGCCGGGACTGGTTCAGTCACTCGTTGCGCTCGGTAGATTGGATGGCCCGTTGTGGCCCGCAGACCGTTCCATACAGCCGACGCACTCATAGTCGTGAGTTCCGACGGCTACTTCGACGTCTTCCCGCCCGAGGGTCGCCGGCCGAACGACAAGCCCGTCTATCGCGGTGTCGTAGCCGAGTTGGGGTCCACCCTTCGAGGGTTCGACGACAGGCTGTCCGTCCGTCCCGATTCGGTGGCTCTCGATGCCGCCGTCTCGGTGTGGTCGAGAAGCCACGGCGCCGCCGCGGTCCGCGGCGATCTCGGTCTCGGACGTAACGGCACGACGGCCTAGGCCGGACCCGGGCGCTTATCACCCCGGGGAGTAAGGAGCGCTCATGCTGATCAACCAGGTCCCCGGCCGCGTGCCGGTCAACGTTCTCCACGACCAGGGGATCCCAAACACACTCTCCGGCATGAAGCCGGCGCCGATCGGGCTGGTCCGGTCGCGCAACCTGGCGGTGGGCCCGTTCGTCCTGGCCATTGCGGTGCTCGCGGCCGCGCTCGCGATCATCATTGCGCAAGCCGCCTCTTGACCCACCTCCACCGAAACGCAGCCCAATTTGCGCCCAACGCAGATCGTGCCTGAAAGGACCGCCACATGACTGACAACGCCGAAACCACCCCGCCGCGGCCCGAGGCCGATCGAAGCAAGTCCTCGTATCGCTCGACGCCCGTTTCAACGGTCGATAGCCGCCTGACCGGTGGGTCCGGGGTCCAACGCAGCCATCTCCGCGATCGCAAGGCATGGCTCAAGCGCCGCACCCGCGCCGGACAGACGTGGGCGCAGCGGAAAGCCGCCAGCGTTACCTACTGCCCGGCCCGGACCCGGTAGCGATGGAGTCATCGATGGCGAATCGGGGCAAGCCGGCCCGAGCCGCCCCTCGCGCTTCCGCGGGCCGCCCGACCTCTCGGGTGCTCGAGCCAGAGGACCAGGAACTCAACGACAAGATCATCGCTCTGATGCGTGACGCGGCCGAGCAGCTGGAAATCCGAACCCGATCGGAAGCCGCCGAGGACACCGCCGCGGCTCGGCGGCAGTTCGACGCGATCGTGGCACTCACTCGGGCCCGCTCCCTCCAGCCTCGCAGCTGAGGTCTCGCGACAGCCGGGCTAGCGCGGGTTTTCGGTGGTCAATCGGGTTCCAGGGGGCGCTGGCGGAGCCACGTCCAGGCCGCGCCCATCAGCAGGACCTGGAAGGCGAGGGAGAACCAAACCAGGGCCGCGAAGACGGCCGCGAAACCGCCGAACACCGACAGTGCACCGGTGAGGCGCGGGGCCAGGAAGACGAAGGTCTCCGTCAGGACGGTCAGGATCAAGCCGGCCACGATGGCCGGGAGACCGAGCGAGGACCACGCCACGTTGGTGTTCGGTACCACGCGATAGAGCACGGCCACCGCGAACACCACCACTGCCGCCGTGGCCAGCGGGAAGCCCACAGCCGACAGGGCCCTGCTGGCGTCCCCTTCCGGCCCGGCGGGGATCACCGTGGCTACTACCGCCTGGATCGCCGCGAGAGCGACGCCCGAGAGGAGGCCGCCGACGAGGAGCAGAACCGAGACGACGCCGCGGACGATCCGGTCGAGCAGGCCTCGGGCAGGAGCGCAAACGAAGATCCGCGCGATTGCCTTATCCAGCGAGCCGTAGAACTGGCTCGCGCCCCAGCCCATGCCCGCCAGGCCGATGAGCGAGAACGCGCCAGCATGGTCGGCGAGGTTCGCCAGCGCGTCGCTCGCGATCGGCGCGAGCGGCGCCAGATGACCGGTGAACCCGTCCACGAGACGCTGCCGATCCGCTGCGCCGGGCACGAGGTAGCCGAGGAGGCCGACGCCGAATAGCAGGCCGGTCAGCGTGGCGAAGAGGGCGCCGTAGGCGAGGCCGGCCGCCAGGAGGCCGCCACCCGCGCCCTCGTAGATGCCACGGACTTCCTGGAATCGGGTGACCGGCGGCAGCGCCAGGACCGAGCCGATCAGTCGCTTGATGGGTGCAAGCAGAGCCTGGCGGTCGCTGGCGTCGTCGGTGCCAGCGGCCGTCTTGCGCTCCGCCGCGGCGCCGGCGCCGGCTCCGACGCCGGCTCCGGCTCCGCCGCCGGCTCCAGCTCCGACGCCGGCTCCAGCTCCGACGCCGGCTCCGGCTCCGGCTCCGGCACCGGAACGTTGCCGAACCGCGCCATGTTCAGTGGCCTTCTCTCGGGTCATGGCTCGGACTGTGGCGGTTGGCCGCGGAGCGCGTCAAGCTGAGCGCGCCTGCTCGCCGGCAAATACGATCGGGCTGCCGGATCGCCGCGGGTAGACTTCGAACATGACTTGGTATCGGCTGAGGCAGACTGAGGCGCCGTGGGGCGAACACGGTCGAATGCTCGTCTCAGGGATGTCGAGACGCGGCGAGGACGGCGTGCTCGAAGTGGAGCGGACCGGGCCGTTCGTGCCGCCGATCGATCCTCTCTGGCTCGGCGACATTCCGGTGGTCACGGACTCCTTTCGCCGGTCCATCGAGGAGTCCGGGCTCGAGGGGGCCTGCTTCCGAGAGGTTCGCAAGGCCAAAATCGTGTTGGTCGATTGGCGCGGCTGGGACCGCGACGCCGAGCAACCTGAGGAATTGCCGCCTCAAGGCAAGCCCGAGGACTACATCCTCGCGCCCGAGCACGATCCCGCACTGGCGGCGCAGATCGGGCCGCTCTGGGAGGTCTACGCAGAGAAGGGGCCGCACGAGGCGGATGCCGATTTCGCGCGAGCGCCCGGCTATCACGTCCTTTCGGGGTCGGGCGTCGTCGTCTCCGAGCGCGCTCGGAGGTGGCTGGAGGCGAACGCGGCCGACTTCGTCCGAACGGAGCGTGTCCACGCCAAACCGGGCCATCGTTGGCGGCTGCCGCCCAGGCTGCTCAGCTCCGATCCAGGCCGGCGCCGCTGAGCTCCGATCCAGGCCGGGTGAGGCGTCCGGGGGCGTGCTTCGGGCGGGCCGCGTAAGGTGACCGCCAGCCGCGGAGCCGGCTCGTTTCCGTCATTTACGTCTGTGGGGCGTATTAGCCGCGGAATTGCCCCCGATTCCGGTGTTTCGCCCCCCGTGTCAGGTCGATCAGGGCGCTCCCTGAGCGTGGAATCCACCCCGCCATTCGAAGGATTTGCCGCTTCCCTCGCCAGATCGCATATAGCACCACTGGTACGCGTATTTGCAGGAAATGGCCGGGTTGAGACCAGGTCGCGGCCTTCGGCTGTCGCGGCCTTCGGCCGTCGCGGCCAGGCGGCCGCCGCCGCCTCGCGTCTTTGCGCCGTCGCGGCGCTACCGCTGAGCCCGTTAGCGGTAGCTGAAGGAGTCGAAGTCGGCGGGCAACCGGGCGCCCGAGAGATCCTGGCAGGCCAGGCCGACGAAGGCGCCCGTGAACCCAACTGAGATTGCGACGAGGCCGTGCTCGAAGTGGGAGGCGTGTTCGTCCGACAGAAGCGCCATGGGCAGCTCCGCGCCGATCGGGCGCCAATCATCCGGCGCGAGCGCGTACCAGAAGCGGAAGCGGTCGAGATCGAACTTGACACGGAGCCAGACCCGGGTCGCCGAGCCCAGCGAGACTTGTTCCGGATCCTCGCTGTAGACGCCGCGGTCGCATGCCGCCACTCCGAGCACGCGGCCGGCTGCCTCGTCGTGGGTAACGCGCAAGTAGGCGTAGTTTCGCGTGTTGTAGTAGGCGATCAGACCAGCCATCTGCTGGAACGACGTGGGCGAGAACTCAACCACCGTTTCGGCCTCCGCTCGGAAACCCTGCAGGCGCCGGGCGACGAGACTCTGGTGGTGCAGCGAACTCATGGACTCCCGTCCGTAGAGCCGCAGGAAGCCGGGGCGATCGGTGAGCGAGAGCCAGCTCGAATCGATGGGAACGCGCAGGCTGTTGAAGTGGGGCGAAAGCTCCGGCCCGTCGAAGTTATCGGTTTCGGACTCCGGCTTGGACTCCGGCTTGGACTCCGGCGCCGGAAGCTGTGGAGCGGGCACGCTCCATGCGGGAGCGTTGCCTCCGCCGGCCAGGCGCGGCCAGCCGTCGTCGGTCCACTCTACGCGCTGGATGGCCGTCTCACGGCCCAGCGGGCAATGGAGGGTGTCGTAGCCCCCGGCCGCCTCGCGGTCCGGTCCATGCCACTCCAGGGGACGGCCACACAGATGGGCCAGGTACCACTCGCCGGATTCGGTCTCGACCAGACTGCCGTGGCCGGACTTCTGCAGGTAGATCTCGCGGCTTGCCGTCCGAGGTGAGGAGCGGGTGGTTAGGGCTCAACTCGTACGGCCCCGTGAGGGACCGCGATCGGGCGATGGAGACCGCGTGCTGATAGAAGGTTCCGCCCTCGGCGAGGAGCAGGTAATACCAGCCGCCGCGCTTGTAGATGTGCGGGCCCTCGGTGACGCCGAGGCTCGAACCCCCGAAGATGTGCCGGGGAGACCCCACCAGCCGTTGCTCGCCGCGCGAGTACTCCTGGAGGAATACCCCGTAGAACGGGTTGTGCCCCGGCCGGTGGTCCCACTTCATGCCCACCAGGTAGGTGCGCCCGTCCTCGTCGTGGAAGAAGGACTGGTCGAACCCGACGCCGTTGAGATATACCGGCTCCGACCACGGGCCGGCTATCGAGGGCGCGGTGACGAACATAGTTGGCTCACATCCTTGAACGCCCCCAGGCAGGAGCGAACGTTCGAGTAGACCAGATAGAAGAGGCCGTCGCGGTAGGTCAGGCACGGCGCCCAGACGCCGCCGGAATCCGGATCGCCGCGCAGGTCCAGCTGGCTCGTCCGAGTCAACGCATAGGCGGCGTGGCGCCAGTTCACCAGGTCGCGCGAGGTATGGATCCGCACGCCGGGCCACCACTCGAAGGTGGAGGTCGCGATGAAGTAGTCCCCGCCTACGCGCAGGATCGAAGGGTCGGGGTGGAAGCCTGGAAGGACGGGGTTCTCGATCGTCGTCAAGGTGCGCTCCAAAAAGGGGCCATCACAATAACGGGACTACCGAACGGCCGCATCCGAGCCACGTCAGTCCCACGATGGGATACGCGATGGGCGCCGGCCGCCGGTCGGGCGCCGTCGCGGCTACTCTGCCGATCGTTCATTCACTCGAACGATGGAAGGACGGCCTGCACTTGACCATGCGACGTCGCGCCGTCCTGGAGAAGCCAGGCCCGAGCCGGAGCGATCTGGCCCGCCGCGTCGTTGCGCTCCTGTTCGCCGTCGCCCAGGGGTCTATCGTGCTTCGGATCGTCTTCCTGCTGCTCCAGGCGAACCAGAAGAACGTGCTCGTGTCGAGCGTTCTGAACGTGAGCCAGTACTTCGTGGCGCCGTTCGAAGGCATCCTCCACACGAATGCGCTGGACGCCGGAGGGTCGATCCTGGACCTTGCCGCCGTGCTCGCCCTCGTCGGCTGGTCGATCCTGGAACCCATTGTGATGGCGGCCGTGACGATCTTTGCCCGCGAGCCCGGCTGACCGGCTCACTCGTAGGCTCTGGCCTGCAGGTCGTACAGCTCCGCGTACAGGCCACGGTTGCGCATCAGAGTGGCGTGAGGGCCCGCCTCGACGATTCGCCCATCGTCAACGACCAGGATAAGGTCGGCCATACGGACCGTCGAGAAGCGGTGCGAGACGAGGACCGTGATGCCTCCCGTGGCCCGGCCGACTCGCTGCGCGCCCTCCGCGTAGCGCTCGAAGAGAGCGTGCTCCGCCTCGGCGTCGAGCGCGGAGGTCGGCTCGTCGAGGATCAGCAGGAGTGGCATCTCCCGCATCATCGCCCGACCCAGGGCCAGCTTCTGCCACTGGCCGCCGGACAGCTCCGTGCCGTCCGTGTAGGACTTGCCGAGCTGCGTCGAGAGACCCTCGGCCAGGCGGCCGACGATGTCGCCGGCTTGGGCGCGATCGAGCGCCGCCTCGACGACCGGCTGATCGTCCAGGAACGGCAGGTCGCCCACGCCCACGGTTCGGCGGGCGACGAACTCGAAGCGGGCGAAGTCCTGGAAGCCCGACGCGATACGGCGGCGCCACTCCCCGAGCGGAATCCGCCGCAGGTCCTCGCCGTCGATGAGGATCGAACCCTCGGTCGGCTCGTAGAATTGGCACAGGAGCTTCACCAGCGTGCTCTTGCCGGCGCCGTTCTCGCCCACGATCGCGACGGTGGTTCCGGCCGGCAGGAGGAGGTTGACGCCGGACAGTACCGCCCGATCCGTGCCCGGATAAGTGAAGGCGACGTTCTCGAGGCGGATGCCGTCGTTCAGCCGCGGCGGAGTGGGGAGGTCCGCTGCGCCCGGCTCGCGCTCGGCCACGTACTTCTCGAGCCACTCGAACCGCGCGAAGGCGTGTGCGATCCGCTGCAGGTCGTGCAGGAGGGAAACCGCCGCCGAGACCTGCTGGTTGACCTGCGCGGCGAGGGTGATCGCCAGGACCACGTCGCCGACGCTGCGATGGCCGGAGATCGCGTCGCTCACGACGATGAGGACTCCGGCGACGTAGCCGGCCGCGAAGACCAGCTGCCCGGCGGCTCGCCACGCCATCGCCCCGACCTGGGCGCGCCAGAGGCGTCGAGACGTGCGCGCCCACAGCTCGCGGTGCCGGCGAAGGATTTCGTTCTGGAGCCGGAAGACTCGCAGCTCCTTGGCCGGTCCGGCGCTCGTGGCCAGGCGGAAGAGATGAAGCGCAAGCCGGGTGTCGCTGGCGGTGTCGTCGCGAGCCCGGTCCATCATCGCCTGCGCTCGCCTGCCGGTGTAGAGAGGCGGGAAGGCGACGAGCGGCAGGAGCAGCAAGACGGGGTTGACCAGGGCGAGCAGGACGCCCGTGATGGCGATGGCGACGCCAAGGCTCAGCAGGGCCAGGACGGCGTAGAACCCGTCCTGCATCTGCCGGATCTCCTGCTGGAGGACGGTCAGGCGGTCGGCGTACTCGGCTCTCTCCTGGTGCTCGATGCCGGCCGAGCCGTTTGTCAGAGCGATGATCCGCTCCTCCATGGTCAGGAGGTTGATCTCCGAAAGCTCGAAGTAGGCGATGTGGGCGAAATGGCCGAGCGTCAGGACGGCGATGGCGCATACCGCGACGGCGAACCCGGCGATCGCCGCGGTGCCTGCATCGCCGCCGATAGCGGCGTTGGTCATCCACTTGAGGGCCAGGGCCATGAGCGGCGCCGCGACGGCGTTGCTCATGACGAGAACGAGCGAGATGGCGGTCTTGAGGCGGTTCTGGCGCCACGACATCTCGAGGAGCCTGAGCGCGCTGCGAAGGGTCTCGGTCATGGGACGGTACCCATGGTGGTGGGCGCCTCGGACGGGTCTTCCGCGAGATCGGCCGCGTCCACCTTCTCGGAGTCGGCCTCGTCCTCGGCGAAGCGCTCCGCCTGGAGACGGAACAGCTCCGCGTAGCGGCCGCCGTGCTCGAGCAGCTCGTCGTGGCTGCCCTGCTCGACGACCCGTCCGCCTTCGAGAACCACGATGTGGTCGGCGTGGCGGACGCTCGAGAAGCGGTGCGAGATAAGGATCGCGGTCGCGCCTCGGGTCACGTCCACGAACTTGTCGAAGAACGCGGCCTCGGCGCGGACGTCCAACGCGGCGGTCGGCTCGTCCAGGACGAGGATCGAGGCGCCGTTCTCCAGGGCGAAGAGCGCCCGCGCGATGGCGACGCGCTGCCATTGCCCGCCGGAGAGTTCGGTCCCGTTCTCGTACTGGCGCGCCAGCGGCGTGTCGAGGCCCAGCGGCAGGTGATCGAGCGTGGCCAGCATGCCGGCCCGGTGCGCGGCCTCTCGGACACGCTTTCGGTCGCCGCCGACCTCGATCGCGCCGAAGCCGATGTTTTCGGCCGCCGTCAGCTCGTAGCGATTGAAGTCCTGGAAGATGACGCCCATCTGACGCCGCCAGTCGTCCACCCCGAACGACCGAACGTCGATTCCGTCGACCAGCAACCGGCCTGCGGTGGGCTCGTACAGCCGGGCCAGGAGCTTGACCAACGTCGTCTTGCCGGCGCCGTTGAGCCCGACGATGGCGGTGCATAGCCCGGCCGGAAGGACCAGATCGAGCTTGTCCAGGACCGCCCGATCGGCTCCCGGGTAGTGGAAATCGACCTCTTCGAAGCGAATGTCGGTCGCGGGCAGGCCCTTCGGCTCGCGGCGGGGCTCGAGTTGGATGGCGTGTTCGTCGAAGGTGGCGACGCCTCGCTCGAAGCCCTGGACGGCGTCGACGGTGAGCATCCCGAACTGGGTCTGCGTGTCCGCCTCGGCGTAGTTCTCACCCAGGCGGATCGCAGCCAGGGCTGCCTGGGCGGCCAGCGCGAACTGCGTCAGAGAGACCGCGCCGGAGGCCGTGGCCTGGCCGAGAACGGCGAGGCTAATACCGGCCACGGCGAGCCCGATGGCGGTGTACACGAGATAGGGCTTGAAGTAGACCCGCCGCCGCTCGACCCAGACTCGCATCAGCAGGCCCATCCAGAGCCGGCTGTACTGCTCGGTCAGCCATCCCACCAGACCGAAGACGCGGATCTCTTTCGCCGCCGTCGGTCTCATCGAGACCTCGCGGTAGTAGTAGCTCTCGCGCCGCAGGGCGATGGTGTCTCGGAAGACCTGCATGTAGGAACGAAGGCCGCCCCGCTGACCCTTGCGGAAAATCATCGTGGCGGCCAGCAGGGCCAGACCGGCCGGCCAGGAGAAGACGAGGCCGACGATGAACACGCAGGCGAGCAACTGCGTGTAGCGGGCGACCAGCGCGAGCAGGCCGGCGCAGGCGAACCCGGCGGTACGGAACGCGAACTCGAGATTGTTGACCGCCTCGCTCAGATCGTTCAGGAGGCTCTGGTCTTCCAGCGGGCCGATGCCGGTGCTCTGGAGCGAGGCGGCGATGAGGCGCGCGAAGACGCGACCGTCGACGCGGCGAGCGAGCAACTCTCCGAGGGCCGCCTGGAACGGCGCGAGGATCTGTTGGGCCACGAAGGCGGATGCCGCCAGCACGAAGGCCGTGACCAGCGAGGTCCACTCGGCCGAGCCGACGCCGCCCGTCACGGCCGCCGGGACCAGCCCGATCATGACGCTCGTGGCCACGATGAAGGCGACGGGCAGGAGGCCAAGGAGCAGGTTCATCACGACGAGCGTGCCGGCCAGCCAGGCACCGCCCGACGGTACGAGCTCGGCGATCCGCAGGTAGCTGCGGGCGATTTCTACGGCGCTTCGAACGAAGGCTCTCAACGGATCGATCCTGGCCCAGGCGGCGCCCTTGGGGCGTGGGGTAGGCGTGACGGATGCAGCTTACCGAACCTTGCCGCTCCCAGCCGGCACGGGCGTCCCGCATTAGTCTTGCCCGAATGACAACGCCGTCGCCCGCCGACCTGCGAGCCTTCGTCCGCCGGCACACGCAACTCCTGCCGGTTCCGGACCTGCCGGGAGTGCGCCTCCACCAGGCGGACGACGTGATGACGGTCATGCGACTCGCGGGCACCGAGTTGGATCAACCGGACCCGCCCCTGCCCTTCTGGGCTTTCGCATGGGCAGGTGGGCTGGCCGTCTGCCGTTACCTCGTCGACCATCCCGAGGAGGCAGCCGGCCGCCGGGTGCTCGACATCGCCTCCGGTTCGGGCCTGTGCGCCATCGTCGCCTTGCAGTCCGGCGCGGCGTCGGTGCAGGCCGTGGACATCGACCCGTTCGCGGAGGCCGCGGTCGCGCTCAACGCAAGGGCAAACGGCGTCCGCATCGGCTTTCGCCTGCAGGACCTTCTCGAGTTCCCTCCACCACAGTGCGACGTCGTCCTCGCCGGTGACGTTGCCTACGAGGAGACCATGGCCGGCCGCATATTCGATTGGCTCAGGCTGGCCGCGCGGAGCGGCACTCGCGTGCTCGTCGGCGATCCGGGCAGGACCTACCTGCCGAGCGGTCTCGAGCGGCTGGCCACCTACCGTGTCCGAACGAGCCGCGAGATCGAGAGCGCAGAGATCAAGGAGTCCGCGGTCTTCACGTTCCCGGCGGTTTGACACCTGGCCGCCATCGCAAGCGGCCGGGCTCCGAGGCCCTGGCTCCGAGCAGGTGGCCTCCCGCGATGAAGGGCAGCAGGAAGACCGCGGCGTACACGACCCAGACCTCGAACGGTGTCTCCGACCTGGGCCAGCTCGGGTCGATCGCGTAGTTGGCCTGGTACGCGAGCGCGGCTCCGATCAGCGCCCCGGCCCACGATGCGAGGGCATCGCGGAAGCGGCCGGAGATCGCCCCCGCGGCCGCTCCGATAGCGGTCAGGAGCAGGATGGCGACCACGACACCCGCGGACCCGTCGAGACGAGGCCCGTCGCCCCGATAGCTCCACCAGGAGTAACCCGCGAGGGCGCAGGTCCCCAGACCGGCGACTGCCGCGCTTGATCCCGTCCTCCACAGGCCGTTCGCTCGGAGACCCCCTGCCAGCACTGGCCTCCCTCCTCTCATGATCGAACGATTCTACGGCTGCACGGCTGACTGTGGCGGCTTGTCCCAGATCTCGGACAGGACGAGAATTGCTCGCTGACGGGAGTCTTCGATGGGCTATTGGATCGCGAGCTTCGCCCTCATCGCCTTCGGCATCCTCGGTGCGATGACGATCGGCCTGCCATTCCTGCTCATCGGCCTGGCGATGCTCCTGCTGAGCCCGATCCGGCGCCGACCTCTCGCGTTCTGGCCGATATTCCTGGGCTTCGTCTCCTTCAACCTGGCGGGTCTGCTCATCGAACCGTTCTACTGCTCGGCCACCACGGCGGTGGGCGGCGGTTCGTCGCAGACCACCTGCTCCAGCCTGACCGGCATTCCCTGGCCCGCCGACGCGACGGGTGCGGGCGCGTCCTCCACCGGGTTCGTGATCGCCCTCGGCATCTCCGTCTTGATCGGCGTCGCGGTCTTTGTGGTGTCTCTCACCTGGCTGTACATAGAGCGACAGAAGCGGCACGGCTCCGACGCGGGGGCTGGGACCGCCTAGCGAGGTGGGGCGGCGCCCCTGGGTGGGAGCGGATTCGTGCCGTCTGGCGGTCTCAGGGCTTCCAAGCGCGGTCCGATTGGGCCAGTCTCTCCACTCAGACCACATTCCGGCGCGCCGCCGGTCCTTCCCGGAGGAGATCGATGTCGAAGATCACGCCCTGCCTGTGGTTCGACGGCAATGCGGAGGAGGCGGCGAACTTCTACGTCTCGCTGCTGCCCGGGAGCCAGGTCGACAACGTAATGCGCTCCCCGGCGGACAATCCGAGCACACCGGCTGGGGCGGTGCTTACGGTTGACTTCACCCTCGCCGGCCAGCGGTTCACCGGCCTCAACGGCGGTCCCGAGTTTCACTTCACCGAGGCGATCTCGTTCGTCATCGATTGCGAAGGCCAGGCGGAGGTCGACCGTCTCTGGGCCGCGCTGACGGAGAGCGGTGGCACGCCGAGCCAATGCGGATGGCTGAAGGATCGGTACGGCGTCTCGTGGCAGATCATCCCTCGCCAGCTCGGCGAGATCCTCGGCGACCCGGACACGGAAGGGGCCCGCCGCGCCATGGAGGCGATGCTGAAGATGAGCAAGATCGACATCGCCGCGCTGCGCCGCGCCTTCGAGGGCTAGCCGGAGCCTAGACCGATGCGGGCTCCAGGCGGATCGCCATCCGCTCGAAATCGAACGTGACCGCGTAGGAACGCAGGAATCCGTGGGAGATCAGGCCGCCGATGCGGAAGCCGAAAGCCCACTCGAGCTGAGGCGGGAACGCCCCGGCGATTCCCTGAAGTCCTTCTCGCCGGGTGTCGCCGAGGGATAGCGATGCCACGTCGAAGGGCCACACCTTCATCGCGCCGCCGCCTCCGTGCCCCTCGACGATCGGGCCAGAGCCACGCGTTATGCCCGCTTCCTTGAGCGTGGAGGCCGGACAGGCGAACGCACCTCCGGCGAGGCCACTGTCGACGAAGAACGTGGTCGGCGGACCGTCATTCAGCTTTCCCACAGCCAGCATGAAGTGGTCGTCGGCCAGCAGGAATGGGACGTCGATCACTCCACCGGCAGGCTCGCCCAGCGGGGCCTTTCGGCGCAGCACCAGTGCTTCTCCCGGGTAGTCGATCGTGGCCAGAAAGCGATACAGCAGGCACGTCCCGATGCAGCCCGCCAGTCCGGGGGCCTCCAGCATCGGCCCCATGGGCGTGAGGTCGAGCACGTTCACGGGCAGGTTGCGCACCGTCGTGTCGCCGATGGTCAGCGAGTCGGCCGCCCCATGGCCGAGCCCGGCCGCTTTGCCGCCGCCGAAGAAGGCCGTCTGGCGGCCGAAGAGCTGGACGCCGGACGCCCTGGCGAAACTCGCGTCCAGGATGACTTCCGCGCCGCCTGTGTCCAGGAAGAACGGGACTTCCGCGCCGCCGTTGAGGCGGACCATGACGATGGGTAGGGGATCGGTTCGAACGAACGGCACGGGGGTGGACTCCGGGCCCTCGATGACATACGGTCGGCGACCGGCGAAGGAATCCAGCTTGGCGGCGATCGGGTCGTTGCCGGCCGCGCGCTGGTGTGTCGCGGCCGTCGCGAAGTCGTCGCGCCGGTAGCTCACCTCGGCCAGCAACTCGCTGGCCTGGCGGCACTTTCGGTCGCGTGCCACGGCCTCGGACAGCAGCCGCTCCGCGCGCGGGAGGTCGTTTCTCATCAGGGTGAGATGGCCCGAGGCCAGCAGGGGTCCGGGGTCGCGAGGCCTGGAGGCGGCTTCCCCTGCGAATGCGGCCTCGGCCTCTGCGAAGCGGTTCGCTCGCAGGTACTCCTCGCCGGCAGAGCGGGAGTGACGGAACGGGATGTGGAGCGCAGCCATGGGTCAGCGCTCCTCCGGCTTGGTCGACGCCGGTTCGCCGGTGGGCTCGTGCGGGCTGGCCACGTCTCCGGCCGCAGCGAGGATCACCAGGAGTGGAACCACTCGGCTGGCGGAGATCCGGTAGAGGCTTCGGCCCGTCTGGTCGACGACCCCCACGGCGAGCAGATCCTTGAGGTGGTGGTAGAGCTGGCCGGCCGATTCCGAGCCGACCACAGCCTGCAATTCCTGGCTGGTTCGCGCGCCGGCGAGAAGGGCACGAACGAGAGCCAGCCGGGTTGGGTGGCCCAAGGCCGCCATCAGCCGCGCCAGCCCCGCAGGCTCGAGATCCCAGATGTCAGGAAGGCCATGCTCCCCGGCCCACAGCACCTCGCTCTCGCCCAGCGTGGCTGCGCCGGCGTATGCGACCGCGCCCCTCAGGTTGCCGCGTGCATACCGAGGCCCGTCGCGATGGCGCAACTCATCCAGCTGCCGCAGATCGGGCAGGGGGGATGGTGGGGCCTGGTTCACGGCCAGCGTGACCACTTCCAGAGCCCCTACGCGGCGCTCCAGGTCCTCCAGGCGGGAAATCGCATCGCCGTCCATCTCTCGACCTCCATAAGTCTAGAAGTCGAGAATATACGATTATGGCAGCCCACGCAACCTGTAATCGGCTCGGGCGGAGTCACGCCGGTGCGTTCGTTCGCCCGAGCTAGAACCGTTGGCGACTACATCAGGCCAACGACGTGGCCCTCCGGGTCCGCGAACAGCGCGATTGTCGTTTCGAGGGCGACCGTGGTGAGCGGCGGCGCACGGGGTAAGCGGCAGATAAGGAGCGCCGTCTAGCCTTTCGCCGTCACCGCAAACTGGCCGATCACAACTCCAGCAGAGGAAGCTGCTTTGCTGTTATGCTGCATTACGTGAAGACCCATTTCATCGCCGTGCAGTCGCGTGGAACCGTGGCCCTTCCGGCCGACCTCCGGCGGCGGCTTCATCTGGACGAGCCCGGCGCGCAGATAGAGATCGTGGAACGGGACGACGGCACGGTCGAACTTCGGCCGGTTCTTCCTGTCCCCGCGGATCAGCGATGGTTCTGGACCGAGCGCTGGCAGGCGATGGAGCGCGGAGCGGACGAGGACATCGCGGCTGGCAGAGTGACTGTTCTCGATGGAGTGGATGCCCTGTTCGAACACCTGGATTCCGGGCTCGACTCCTGAGCGCATGAAGTTCGAATCGACGGCCCACTTCGATCGTGACTGGGCCCGCCTTTCGGAGAGCGAAAGATCGCTTTTCCGGACGGTCGTGCGAGATGACTTCATCCCGGCCTGCGAACGTCGTCTGGGCGACCGATCGGCCGGGTGGCCGGCGAGCCTTCGGATACGGAGCATGGCGAACGCCCCGGGCATCTGGGAGATGACGTGGAGCTTCTCCGGTCCGGATGGACGCGCGACGTTCGAGTGGATCCAGATAGGCGGCGAGCCGGGGGTCCGCTGGCGCCGCATCGGCGGTCATGCCATCTTCGGCGAGCCCTAGCGCCAGACGCCGCTGGTAGGAAGGCGCTTCCTGGCCAGCGACGGCACCCTGCTTGCGGAGGGCGACGGCCCGAAGAACTAGGGTGCCGGCTCCGAGGTCACAGCCACCGCCGCGGCCCTGGCGAACGCGCTCCCGCTAGGCGGGCGGGTCGGCGGTCCACCGGAGGATGTCAGCCGGCTGGCAATCGAGTACCCGGCAGATCGAGTCCAGCGTGCCGAACCGGATGGCTCGGGCGCGCCCGTTCTTCAAAACGGCGACGTTCGCCGGGGTGATGCCGACGGCGTTGGCAAAGTCGCCCACGGACATCTTGCGTCGGGCGAGCATGACGTCGAGCTCGACGATGACGGCCATCAGATCACCTCGTCGAGCTCGGTGCGGTCGGCGATCGCCGACTCGAGCAGGCCTCGCATGACGACCATGAGGAGCACGAACGCCAGCCCCCCGGCGACGCAGGCGGCCAGGAAGTAGATCATTGGCCCGCCGCCGCCGGGGACGAAGCCGAGCATGTGGATCAAGACGCCTGCGCTCAGAGCCGTGGCAACCGCCGCGCAGGCCGTGATGACATCGACCCAGCGCAGGGCGCCGCGGGTGAAGATGACCCCGCCGTTGACCATGGACAGCAGGCGCCAGACGGCGAGCAGCGCTACCTGACCGCATCCGATGAAGAGGATGGCTGCCACCGAGTATGGGACGACGAGGTAGGCGACTTCGGGGAAGATCCTCCCTTCCTCGGACGCGAGCATGGGCAGGCCTATCTGCACGAGCACGGTTCCGAGCAGGGGGACGACAAGAACGACGCGCAGAAGCCAGCTTGCGAGCATGTTCATCTATCGAGTGTCGATTGCTTTCGCTCGACTGTCAATAGACCACCGGCATCCGGCGGCTTCACAAGGTGGTGCGGTCGGTCACCAGTAAGCGAGCCCAACCTTCAGCATTCCTTGAGCAAAACGTGGTCTAGTGAGTGCACACTGGGGCCAAGTGGTCCTCTATCCCGGTTCATCCACCGGCGGGCGGCAACGAAGCTGCCCCAGGCCGGCAACGACATGAGGTCGAAACAAATGACTCCGAAATCGCGCTTGCTCGCTTACGTGCTGGCCGGCGCTCTGGTCATGGTGAGCGTGGCCTCAGTGGCCTACGCCATAGGCGTGTCGAATCGCAGCGACACCGTGGCTCCGCCGGCCGTGTCCACCCTGCCTCCGGGCAATCCCGGCAATCCCGGCAATCCCGGCAATCCCGGCATCGGGCAGGGCGGCTTCGGCCAGGGCGGCTTCGGCCAAGGCGGCTTCGGGCAGGGCGGCAATCGCGGCCCGGTCGTGCCGGCGGTGTCCGGGACCGTCACGGTCGTCGCCTCGAACTCGGTGACGATCAGTCAGCAACGCGGCGCGACGCGAACGTTGACTCTGACCGGTTCCACGACATACACGATGGGCGGCGCCACGGTCGGCCAGAGCGCCCTGGTGGTTGGCTCGCGAATCGTCGCCCGCGGAACCGTTGACTCGTCGGGCAAGTTCACCGCCACGGCGGTGACCATCCAGCCCGCGCTTGTCGCTGGTACGGTCGCCAGCAAGACCTCCAGCACGATCGTGGTCAACACCACGGCCGGCAAGACGGTCACGGTCAACGTCTCGTCCTCGACGAAGTACTCCGTGCGAGGCGTCGCGTCGGCGACCCTGGACAGCGTCGCGGCGGGCTACAACATTCAGGCGCAAGGAATGCTCAACGCCGACGGATCGCTGACGGCCACGGCCGTCCAGGCGGGCCCGAACGTCCGCCAGCGCGTTCCGAGCTTCGGCGGCGGCCAGACGGTACCGACGCCGTCCGCCTCGCCTTCGGGCCCCAGCGTCTAGACCTTCGAGCCGGGCTGGGCGATCGTCCGGTACCGCCGGTTCGGGCCAGGCAGCCTAGCTCCTGGCGGTCGGGTCGTTGACGCGGCCCATGAAGAGGATCGTGCCGCTCCGCGAGTCGCGGACGAAGTAGAGGAACGGCTTGTCCACCTTGAAGTCGACGTGAGGAGGCGGCGGGCCGGCTCCGGCTACGCCGATCGCTATCGTGACCGCCGCGGCAGTCACCCCTTCCTCGTCCACGTCCATGTTGGCCTGGTGGATGACCTTGTCGATAAACAGTCTCTCATCCGTGGTGATGCCTGACAGGTCCGCGGCAGTGGGGCTGAAGAGATCGGGCATGCCCATTGCCGCCAGCAGGCTGGCCAGGTTGAAGCGCGACTCGACCGAGTACTTCGGCAGCCAGAAGCTGACTTCGTAGCCCTTCATCGAGCCGACCACGGACGCGAACTTGGATGCGGTGAGCTGCGTCTGGAACGAGGCCATGTCGTCGGGCACGATGAAGACCATCGATAGCGACGAGAGGCGTTCGAATGGCGCCTCAACCGCGCGGTAACCGGCCCCCTCGCCGTAGGTGTACATGGATTCGATCGACATCATCGGCACGGTCACCTTCGTGCCCGCCGAGGTAGTGAATTGCCCGGGTTCGGTCAGGCTCGGGTCGAACTTGTTGGCCCAGTTGGCCTTGAGGTAGATCGCGTTGGCCAGGGCGATGCGGGTCGCGGGCCGGACGTCGCCGGGCTGGAGGACGTCCGGGATGCGGCCCTTGGTGTTGTCGCTGGCCCACTTGTTGATGGTCAGACGAGCGGACTCGGGATCGTTCTGGAAGTCGAGCAGCCCCACACCGGCGCCGTAGGTGGAGCTGAGAGCATCGAGGTACGCTGCCTCGACCGACATACCCTTCTGCGAGAACAGCTGGTCGGCCACCGTGAGCTGCATGATCGGGTTGGGCTGGGAGGGATTGGGCGTGGCGCCGGGGAGGAGCGGAAAGCCGTCGGCGTCAACGTAGAGGGTCTGGCCACGGAGCTGCTGGAGCAGCGCCGCGATCTGGGCTTCCTGCCCAGAGGCTCCGAGCTGACGCAGAACAGTGTCCATCTGGGTCGCCGTGGTGCCCCGTGCGCCCGCTCGGACCATCGCCATAGCCAGGGCGATGCTAGTCGGCGAGTAGCACAGATTGCCGTTCCGGTCCAGGCGATCGAGGAGGTCGAACGCGAAGGCGTCGATGCGGCTCCCGGAGGCGGCGCCGTTGTCGGCGGCCGGCTTGGCCGGTGCGGTCTGGCCCTTGATGATGTCGTAGGCGACCGCGTGACCGGACGGCGCGGCCGTTGGCGACGGCACAGGCGTCGGACTTGGCGTGGTCGACAGGACTGGAGACTGGCTGGTCGTGGCCGTCGCGGTCTGGCTCCCGCTGGGTGACGGCGTGGCCGCCGAGCTGCCGCAGCCCGCGACGATCAGCATCGCGGCGGCGAGCGCGAGGGCTGAGCCAAGCGTGCCTCGCCGCGCTCGTGTCGAGCACAAAGACCGTGCGAATCCCCTGCAGAACATCGCCGCCTCCCTCTGCCTCTCCGGGACGGAGCGCCCGCGGGCGCCCGCTGACGTGACCCACGCTACACCCGCCGGGAAGGGCCCGAACGGGCCGCCCGGGGTCGCGGCCGACTCGCCATCGCCTGACGCCCTCGCCGGCCCGTGGGAGAATCGGGGAGTGAAGGCAAAGCTGGTTTCGTTCGGGCATCTCGAGATCGACGGCGAGATGTACCGCAAGGACGTGGTCGTGGACGGCGGCAAGATCCGCAAGCGCGACAAAGGGCCGTCCAAGGAGCGCTACGCCAAGAAGTGGGGCCACACGCCGCTAACCGCGGCCGAGGAGATCCCCTGGGGCGGCAAGCGGCTGATCATCGGGACGGGCGCGCACGGCGACCTGCCGATCTGGCCCGACGTCCGCGAGGAAGCGGCCCGGCGCGGCATCGAGATCGAGGCGCTGCCGACCGAAGAAGCCTGCAAGCTGGTGAAGGACCTGGACGCGGACGAGGTCTACGCCATCTTCCACGTCACCTGCTGAGGTTCGGCCCAGCTCACCGAGGTTCCGCGCGTCGCGCCCGGCGCTAGCGGTTTCGCTGCGTAATCCCAAAGACTTTGCCTTCCGGATCACGGAAGGAGCACCAGCGGTAAGCCGAATCCGGCCCGCCCTCGATCTCACCGATCGGCGTTACCCCTGCCTCGAGCAGTTGAACGCGCGCAGCCTCAATGTTCTCAACAGCGAAGCCGACCTGGTAGCCACGCTCGTCGTTTGGAGGGAGCGAGCTGCGCGGCATCAGCTCAAAGAGATTCCCGCCCACGTCGAACTGGGCCCAGCCCTCGCTTGCCTCGGTCTCCGCGAGGCCAAGGGTGTCACGGTAGAACCGTCGCTCCGCCTCGAAGTCGTCGACAACGACTCCGATCCACATCGGCCACCCGAGCTTCACCTGCGGAGTCCGGCAGGCGTCATGCAGAAGAACTCGGCCAGGATGGGAGCGAGCACCTTCCCATCGACATCGTGGCGCTGGCCCGGCAGCTCCATATAGCGAGCGTTCGGGATCGTCTCCGCCAGGGCTTTTGCCGTCGTCCGCATGAAGTCGAAGCCCTCGCCGCCGTTCATCGCCAGCGTTGGCGCCTGGATCCCGGCCGCGCGGTCGTGGGGGATCACGAAGCCGTTCATGCAGGCGGCGTCGTAGGCGAGCGTCGGGGCGATCGCCTCCATCGGAGCCCAGCCCGGAGACTTGCGCATCCCCGCGATCATCTCCGGCGGGACTTCGACCACGCTCATGAACAATTCGACGGCCTCGCTGCGCTTGCCCGCCGCAAGAAGCCTGTTGAGCCTGGGTTCGTAGTCGTCGTACCCGTTTCCGCCGGCAGGCGAGCCGTACGGCGCCTCGTAGAGCGCCAGCGCCTTGACCTTGCCGCCCAGCCGGGCCGCCGCCTCGAGCGCCAGCGCGGCTCCGGAGGAGTGGCCGTAAACGAACGCGGAGCCGCCCGCGACCTCGATCAGCGCCTCGATGTCTTCCACTTCGCGCTCGACGGCGTAGGGCTTGGTGTCGCCGCTCTCGCCCCGCCCGCGCCGGTCGTAGCTGTACAGGGTCAGATCACCGGCCAGCATCTTCGCCAGCTCCGACCCGGAGGCCGCGGCCCGAGTACCCAGCGCTCCACCCACGAGGATCAGCGCCGGCCCGGAACCCTGCTTGTCGTAGGCAATGGCCGTTCCGTCCTTGGATTTGACTGTCGGCATGGCTGCACCTCTTCCAGACTTGATCCTTCGTCACCGGGCCTAGATTGGCCTTCTTCGCGGGTCGAGCGGCGCCGCCCACCTAGCGTTGTGTCTGCCGGAACCAACGTCGATCCGACGACCACGACGGCCGGCGTCAGACGCCAACGAGGGAGATTCGTACCAGTCATGTGGGTATTGACGGCGTGTAGAGTAGGCGGGCGTCCAAAGCCGGGGGAACGAGATGGGGGAACTGGTAGTCACGAGGGAAGGGGATGGGCCCGTCGCGCGGCCGGCGTTCCGCGACGCGTTCAACCGATGGTTCGTCACGCACGAAGTCGCGTGGGAGCTGGCGATGGCCGCTCTCGCGATCGTGTACGTGGCGCTCGGGTTCATCGTCGACGAGGCCGAGGGCGCGAGCCCGGAGATCGGCGCGATCGAGCTCGGCCTGACCGGCGTCTTCGCTCTCGAATTCGGTAGTCGGATCCTGGCCGCTCGAAGCCGGACGACCTACCTGCGCGGGCACTGGATCGACGTCGTGGCCCTGGCGCCCCCGATCCGAGGCGCCCGTGCCCTTCGGCTCCTTCGGCTGCTTCGACTCGTTCGAGCCTTCGCCGGCATCTATCGGGCCGGCCTGCACCTCAACGCCCTGGCAAGACACAAGGGCTTCGCCTGGCTGCTGATCGCCTGGCTCAGCGTCATGGCCCTCTGCTCGGCCTGGATGTACATCGCCGAGCGCGGTCTCAATGGTGCGATCGACAACCCGTTCGACGCGCTCTGGTGGGGCGTGGTCACCCTCACCACCGTCGGCTATGGCGACGTCTACCCGGTCACCACCGAGGGCCGCATCGCCGCCATGGTGCTGATGCTCCTGGGCATCGGCCTCTTCGGCGCCATCACGGCCACGATCACGAGCTACATGATGACCCGGGAAATGCACGCCGTTGAGTCCGACGGGCCTCCGGCGACCGAACGACCGACGACGGTCGAAGGGACGGCCTCTGCCAGCGGCTCGCTCGTCTCCGAACTCGAACGGCTCGCGGCGCTGCACTCGACTGGGGCGCTGACGGATACCGAATTCGGACTGGCGAAGGCGTCGACGCTGAGCCGACGGCTGGACATCGAACAGGAAGGCGGGACATGACCATGAACGATACGGGACAGCCGGCACCGGGAACGGAGGCTCCAGCCGCTTTCCCCACGCCAGCTCAAGCCCGGCCGAAGGCACCGAAATGGCAGGCGGACGCTCGCGAGAGGCTGAAGGCCGGCATTCGCAAGTTCGCCAAACCGCTCGCGGACTTCGTGGCCCGAGACGTCAACGAGGCGGACACGCGTTTCCTGGTGACTGACTTCCTGTGCGAAGTCCTCGGCTACGACAAGTACTCGGACCTGACGGCCGAATTCGCGATCAAGGGCGACTTCGCTGACTTCGGTTTGCGGATCGACAAGCAGCTCGTCGCTTTGATAGAAGTGAAGCGCGTCACGACTAAGCTCAGCGCCAAGCACCTGCGTCAGGTCGAGGACTACGGCGTTCGTGAGGGTGTGGACTGGCTGATCCTGACAAACGGCGCGCAATGGCAGGTCTATCACCTGGGCGCGACCGTCCCGATTGTCGTCGACCTTGTGATCGAGGTCGACCTGCTCGGCCCAGACCAACCGGCAAAGAAGGCCGATGGGCTATACCCGATCACGCGCGAGGGGATCAAGCACGGCGTCATCGAGGAGGCTTGGAAGGCAAAGCGGGCCACCTCTCCGAAGGCGATCGCCAAGGTGCTGACCTCGCCGGCAGTCGTCACCGCGGTCCGTAAGGAACTCCGCCGCGAGACGGACTACTCGGCAACGGACGAGGAAGTCCTTGGTTTGGTGCGGGCGACGATCAAGGGTGAGTGCTTGTAGGTCTTCGGCCCAGCTCACCGAGGTTCCGCGCGTCGCGCCCGGCGCTAGCGGTTTCGCTGCGTAATCCCAAAGACTTTGCCTTCCGGATCACGGAAGGAGCACCAGCGGTAAGCCGAATCCGGCCCGCCCTCGATTCACCATCGGCGTTACCCCTGCCTCGAGCAGTTGAACGCGCGCAGCCTCAATGTTCTCAACAGCGAAGCCGACCTGGTAGCCACGCTCGTCGTTTGGAGGGAGCGAGCTGCGCGGCATCAGCTCAATCATTCCCGCCCACGTCGAACTGGGCCCAGCCCTCGCTTGCCTCGGTCTCCGCAGCCAGGGTGTCACGGTAGAACCGTCGCTCCGCCTCGAAGTCGTCGACAACGACTCCGATCCACATCGGCCACCCGAGCTTCACCTGCGGAGTCCGGCAGGCGACATGCAGAAGAAGTCGGCCAGGATGGGAGCGAGGACCTTCCCATCGACGTCGTGGCGCTGGCCGGGCAGCTCCATATAGCGAGCGTTCGGGATCGTCTCCGCCAGGGCTTTTGCCGTGACCTCATGAAGTCCATGCCGGCGCCGCCGCTCATCAGCAGTGTGGGTGTCTGAATCGTGGCCGCGCGGTCGTACGGCACGATGAAGCCGTTCATGCAGGCGGCGTCGTAGGCGAGCGTCGGGGCGATCGCCTCCATGGCAGCCCAGCCCGGAGACTTGCGCATCCCCGCGATCATCTCCGGCGGGACTTCGACCACGCTCATGAACAGCTCCACGGCCTCGCCGCGCTTGCCCGCCGCAAGAAGCCTGTTGAGCTTGGGTTCGTAGTCGTCGTACCCGTTTCCACCGGCGGGTGAGCCGTACGGTGCCTCGTACAGCGCCAGTGCCTTGACCTTGCCGCCCAGCCGGGCCGCCGCCTCGAGCGCCAGCGCGGCTCCGGAGGAGTGGCCGTAGACGAAGGCGGAGCCGCCCGCGACCTCGATCAGCGCCTCGATGTCCTCCACTTCGCGCTCGACGGCGTAGGGCTTGGTGTCGCCGCTATCGCCCCGACCGCGCCGGTCGTAGCTGTACAGGGTCAGATCACCGGCCAGCATCTTCGCCAGCTCCGACCCGGAGGCCGCGGCCCTAGTACCCAGCGCCCCGCCCACGAGGATCAGCGCCGGCCCGGAACCCTGCTCGGCGTAGGCAATGGCCGTTCCGTCCTTGGACTTGACCGTCGGCATGGCTGCACCTCTTCCAGACTCGATCCTTCGTCACCGGGCCTAGATTGGCCTTCTTCGCGGGTCGAGCGGCGCCGCCCACCTAGCGTTGTGTCTGCCGGAACCAACGTCGATCCGACGACCACGACGGCCGGCGTCAGACGCCAACGAGGGAGATTCGTACCAGTCATGTGGGTATTGACGGCGTGTAGAGTAGGCGGGCGTCCAAAGCCGGGGGAACGAGATGGGGGAACTGGTAGTCACGAGGGAAGGGGATGGGCCCGTCGCGCGGCCGGCGTTCCGCGACGCGTTCAACCGATGGTTCGTCACGCACGAAGTCGCGTGGGAGCTGGCGATGGCCGCTCTCGCGATCGTGTACGTGGCGCTCGGGTTCATCGTCGACGAGGCCGAGGGCGCGAGCCCGGAGATCGGCGCGATCGAGCTCGGCCTGACCGGCGTCTTCGCTCTCGAATTCGGTAGTCGGATCCTGGCCGCTCGAAGCCGGACGACCTACCTGCGCGGGCACTGGATCGACGTCGTGGCCCTGGCGCCCCCGATCCGAGGCGCCCGTGCCCTTCGGCTCCTTCGGCTGCTTCGACTCGTTCGAGCCTTCGCCGGCATCTATCGGGCCGGCCTGCACCTCAACGCCCTGGCAAGACACAAGGGCTTCGCCTGGCTGCTGATCGCCTGGCTCAGCGTCATGGCCCTCTGCTCGGCCTGGATGTACATCGCCGAGCGCGGTCTCAATGGTGCGATCGACAACCCGTTCGACGCGCTCTGGTGGGGCGTGGTCACCCTCACTACCGTCGGCTACGGCGACGTCTACCCGGTCACCACCGAGGGCCGCATCGCCGCCATGGTGCTGATGCTCCTGGGCATCGGCCTCTTCGGCGCCATCACGGCCACGATCACGAGCTACATGATGACCCGGGAAATGCACGCCGTTGAGTCCGACGAGCCTTCGGCGACCGAACGAACGACGACGGTCGAAGGGACCTCCTCTGCCGGCGGCTCGCTCGTCTCCGAACTCGAACGGCTCGCGGCGCTGCACTCGACTGGGGCGCTGACGGATACCGAATTCGGACTGGCGAAGGCGTCGACGCTGAGCCGACGGCTGGACATCGAACAGGAAGGCGGGACATGACCATGAACGATACGGGACAGCCGGCACCGGGAACGGAGGCTCCAGCCGCTTTCCCCACGCCAGCTCAAGCCCGGCCGAAGGCACCGAAATGGCAGGCGGACGCTCGCGAGAGGCTGAAGGCCGGCATTCGCAAGTTCGCCAAACCGCTCGCGGACTTCGTGGCCCGAGACGTCAACGAGGCGGACACGCGTTTCCTGGTGACTGACTTCCTGTGCGAAGTCCTCGGCTACGACAAGTACTCGGACCTGACGGCCGAATTCGCGATCAAGGGCGACTTCGCTGACTTCGGTTTGCGGATCGACAAGCAGCTCGTCGCTTTGATAGAAGTGAAGCGCGTCACGACTAAGCTCAGCGCCAAGCACCTGCGTCAGGTCGAGGACTACGGCGTTCGTGAGGGTGTGGACTGGCTGATCCTGACAAACGGCGCGCAATGGCAGGTCTATCACCTGGGCGCGACCGTCCCGATTGTCGTCGACCTTGTGATCGAGGTCGACCTGCTCGGCCCAGACCAACCGGCAAAGAAGGCCGATGGGCTATACCCGATCACGCGCGAGGGGATCAAGCACGGCGTCATCGAGGAGGCTTGGAAGGCAAAGCGGGCCACCTCTCCGAAGGCGATCGCCAAGGTGCTGACCTCGCCGGCAGTCGTCACCGCGGTCCGTAAGGAACTCCGCCGCGAGACGGACTACTCGGCAACGGACGAGGAAGTCCTTGGTTTGGTGCGGGCGACGATCAAGGGTGAGTGCTTGTAGTGTCTTAGCACCGGCGCCTTCTTCGATGATCCTGAACTCAGCCGCGATGACGTTTAGGTTGAGGAAGCCGGCGTCTGGTCCGCTGACCGATAGCGTGACGGGCGCGCCGTTCGAGGCGGCAAGGGCGGCCAGGATCCGGTCCGATTTGGCCTCGCCAAAGAGATCACGTAGTCCGTTCTCGTCGCGGGTCGAAGCGTCGATGCCTGACAGCTCAGGCCTCCAGTGGATGCCGATCCTCATCGGAGCAACGGCGTGAGCGCTCGGCGGCGGTTGAGGCGGCAGGTGCGGAAGGTCAGGTAGCGGTCCAAAGACGTTCATGGTCTATGCCTATCATGTCGTCGACGAGGGAGGCGACGGCTTCGAGCTCACTGCCGGCGCGCAGGCCATTGATGCGGTCGAACTCCCGCACGAGCTGCTTGCATAGCTGGGCGCTCAGTAGCGGGATCTCGAAAGCGTTCGGCCGCCTTGGTCTCGAGTTTCAGGACGCCGCCGCCGTAGGCTCGGCCTTCGATCTCGCCGCTCAGCAGCGTTAGCGAACTGCACATCCCATCGGCAAGGGCGCGGACGGGTGGCGCCGAGGGACGCATTCGTCACGCCGTGGAGCAGATTGCTGGACCATGCATCTGCGTCGTTGACGATGAGCCGCGGGCCGTGGTGGTTCATGTACGGGAGGAAGGCTTGCGGCTTGGAGCGGGGGATCGGGACGGCATACCAGGGGCGGCGCATGCGACATTTGTAGTGGTCGGCAATCCCGTCGGCCTCGCCCTCGGCCAGGTAGGCGAGCAGGTGTCTGTCCGTGGGCGGAGGCTTTGCCGGCCAGGTCGAGCAGCAGCCGAGTGTGTTCGTCGCTTCGCCACCAGTCCGGGCACGTCTGCGGGACGTCGGATCGTCGGGGTCAGCGCTGACCCTGGCAGCCTTCGGCTGGCGGCCTCTTCGCGGGAGAGAACAAAGAAGGCGTTGGCGCCCGAAACGTACCCGATGTCCACGCTTGCGATCGCACCCAGCCGCTCGGAGACGCCCGACGCGAGGGCCTCCCCATAGACCGCACCCGCTTCGAAGTCGACCGACCCGCTCCAGCGCGCGGGCGGGCTCGCGTTTGCCCGCGACGCCTGCGCGCCCAGGTCCACCGTAACGAGACTGCGCTCGTCGGGAAGGCGGATGACGCGCAGGCCCCCGCGGTTGTCGCTGGATGCGAGCAGCAGGACGGCGTCCACCTGGGCGTCGCGGAAGACCATGCGATCGAAGGCAACGATTACCACTGAGCCGAAATGCGACATCAGAAGATCGCGGACGGGCTGGCCGTAGTCGGCATGCAGGAGCTCCGCGGGGAGGACGAGCGCGAGTCTTCCTTCGGGACCCAGGAACCCGATCGAGTGAACGACGAAGTGTGCCCACGAAGAAGCCAGGCGTCGTGAGCTCCAAGACCAGACCTCGGGGTCGCGAGCGAGGCCTTTGCGACGGTCCTCGCCGACGACACCGTTGTAGCGGATGTACGGCGGGTTGCCGATGACAGCATCCACCGCGGGCATTGAGGACGGTTCGACGTCGAAGAAGTCGGTGGTAAGGATGCGCGCGCCCTGTGCCAGTGATCGGGCCTTGTCGGCCTCGACGGCTTCGCGCTCGACTCCGACCAATCGATCGAGCAGATCCGCGCCAAGCTCGGCGAACCGTTCGCTGATCGAACCCAGGAAGGCGCCGTCACCGCAAGATGGTTCGAGGACCCGATCGCTCGCTGAGCGGATGGCCCAGTGCGCCAGGAAGCGCGTCAGCTCGAGCGGGGTGTAGAAGGCGCCTCTGGCCTTCTGCCGGTCTCGGCTGGGGGCGGTGGTCGAGATAACGGTGACCATCCTATGACCGATCGAGTGGTCGTCGGGCGCTTCATGTCCGAGGCTTTCGAGCGTCGCCTGGGCGGCCGCTGCAGGGCCGACCGCTAAACCGACGATCGGCTCCGGGGGTAGATCCCGCAATGCCACGAGATCCTGACAGGCGCGGTAAAGAACCTGATCCATGCCCATATGGCGTGGCACGGGGTGGATCTTGTACGTGGTCGGCTGCGACTCCGACGCCGGCCCGAAGCAGAACAGGCCGAAGCCGTCCATAACCCGTGCCGCGGTGTCGGCGAATTTCATCGTGGCCTCGAAGTCGGTCTGGCTGACTACGCGAGCGGCGATGAAGAGATACGAGCTCGGAGGGACGGATCGGAGCCACGTGGTGAGGTTGCCGCTTGGGGCCGAAGCTGCCTGTCCTCGACCGGCCATAATCCGGCCGTACTCGGCCTTGAGGTCGATTGTCTTGAAGGCGGCTTCCTTGACACGCTTGGCCAGGTCCGCGGAACCCGGCCGGCCTATTGGCTTCTGCTTGGGCGACCCTGTGTGATGCGGGGTCCCAACCGCTTTGACCTCCAGGGTGAACCTCACAACGCCGGTGTTTGGATAGGTCACGTCCAGGTTGTGACTGGCGAAGATGAACCCTGGCACGCCGCCACGCGAGAACAGCTGGACGCCGCCGCAACCTTCCAGCAGTAGCGCGATCAGGTCGTTGAGGAAGTCGCCCTTGCCATTCTGCCGATCGCCTTCATCGGCTATCCCGTCGACCACGTTGGTGTCGAACTCCTCCATCGCCCGAACGAAGTCATCCTCGATCTCGCCCCAGGTGCGCGGCTGTCTCGCCTCGGCCGCTCGAGACATGCGTAGAAGCCGGTTCGCATGCCGCGCTCGTCGCTACGACGTGGCTGGTGGCTCTGGGCTTGCTCATCTGCCTGGGCACTGGCGGTCCGTACTATCTGAACTGTGGGGGATCCTCGGACGCGAATTTATCGTCCATTAGGTCCTGATCAGCCGGAGGGGGCTGTGGAGCCTGTGGCGGGGGCGGCGGAGGCGGGGGAGGCGCGGGTTCAGGTAACTGCGGCGGCTGACTAGGAGCGCCGTCGCTCTCGGCCATCTCAGTTCCTGTTCGGTGGTTCGTAGCGGATCGGTCGGTCCGGGTCAGCCCCTTCAGTCAGGACGTCCATAAGGTTGTAGTCGGGCTCTGGGAGTTGTGGTGGCTCCGGCGGTGCGGGCGCGGGTTCGCTAGGCGGTGGAGTCGGCTCTGGTGTGTTGTCGTCCGTGTCGCTCATTTCCACTCCTTCAGTCCCAGTGCGAGCACGAGCCCGATCCCGCCGATCGCAAACAGGGACATCTGCGCTCGAAGTGCCCAGAATTTCCCTGTGCTTACGTTCTTGTTCTCTTCGAGGGCTCGAAGCCTTATGGAAACCAGATTCGCCAGGGTATCGTCATGGTCGCGGGCGTAGTAACCCTGCTCAAGTCCACGGGGCGAGGGAAGAACCCTCACGCGCCTTGGCCAGAGAGCGATCACCCCGGCCACGACGCCCATGGCAAGCACTGCAAGTGACGGGTAGAACACCAAGCGGGCTGGGGCGCTCACGGCCTGGAAACGGTCAAGGTTGTTGACGACAAGCCCCAACACGACGCCGGTGCCAGCTAGCATCGTGGACGCCTTACGATCCAACCCCTCGAGTTCGCTCGACTGGAGGGCGGCACGGCCTTGAAGCTCCTTGTTCAGGAGGCCAAGCTGTTCTCGGGGTGGATTGGATACTCCGGCCATGGGCTCCATCATATCGAACTAACGTTCTATGTCAATTCACGGGCGCTTCTGCTCATATCAGCCTTGCTGGCGAAGCGTGACCGAAGCTGAAGTCGCTACCCAATGTTGGTCGCCCTCCGCGAGCCACGACGGATAGTTCAGTTGCAGGGCGCTTGTGCTTCTCGCGCCTGACGCCCTTGAATGGAGCCTTGTCGTGCTTGACGTTCTTGAATTGTCCCGTGGCTGTGTCCCTTTCGACGGCGTGGCCGTCTGGCCGGACGAATTGGGACCTGCCCTTGATTGCTCCGTCTAGGTGTCCGTCAGTCTTGTCCAGGTTCTTGGCCATTTGTCTCTCCTCAGAAGGCGGATCCGGCGAGCTCGCTAGGCAGCCACAGCTGACCACCTGCCAATTTCGCCGCAAATGCTGGGATTTCCGTCGATCGGATCGTTGGCACGTCTGCTTCAGCCAGCCATTTGGTAACACGCTCGTGAGTGAGTCGCGCGGCATCTGTGCTGATGCGGGTCGGCTCCTGGATTACGAACGCCGGCCGTGGCTGAACTCGATTGACACCAAACAGGAAGTGCCCGACTTGTCGCTCGGTCCCGGCCCAGTCTTCGGCTTCCGTGTCGAATGACGCGACTCCCACGGCCGTGGGCACGGATCCCGCGTCTTGCTCTACGGCATCGAAGATGAAGTCGCCAATGTAGGAGCCTCGGGCCACTGCGGCTCTCTTTGATCTGAAAACGTCGACCACGCGATCCAACAGTTCGCCCTTCCCCAGCCCTGGTCCCCGTCTCTGGCGGATCGCCACAAGCGAGTGAAAGAGCGCGTCGGCGCTGGTTTGGAATGACCCGGCGACGGCCATCGGTGCAGGCGGTGTCAGCTGGATTGACCCGCGCAACGTCGCTGCGAGATCCGATACCTGGCCCCGGTTGCGAAACTCACCCTCCCTTACGCGGCTTTGGAATCTGGTGAGAATCTCGTCTTCCAAGCCGGGCTCGAGGAGCCTCGGTGTCACACGACTCATTCGAGCCGTCTTGAACCACGCATGGCCGGCATCTCCAACGACCAGTAGCCCGATGTTTCGTGCCTCATTTCGTGCGTGATCTGGGCTGTATCGAAGGACCGCGTAGTAGGCGTCCATCCCTAGGACATCCGATATGACCATTGACCCATCACCTCCCTCAGAACCGACTGTCGCCTGATGAGCCAACTGGCAATCGCGAGCCACCGGTCGAAGAGGGACATCCATCCGTCTCCGTCCGGAATGTGCGAGACGGCGCTAAGAATGTCATTCTCGCTTAGGGCTTCGATCTTCGCGAGCGCTCGATCCATCGGTTCTGCGCGAAGCCCATAGTTGTCTGGAATGCCGGGGATCGGCGTTATCACGACGCGGGTTGGCGGTCCGTTGAGCAATTCCATGAAGCATTGACTATGATCGATCGAAAGCCCGTGCCCTGATCGCATATCAACCAGCACTTCGGGGTCTTCATCGTTTAGCCTAAGTCTGCAGCGCAATCGCCAAGGCCCTCGAATCCTCATTCAGCAACGAAGTGTCGAGCCCCTTGGTTCCCAGGAGTAATCCGATATCGCGGGAAGAGATGCCAGCCGGAACGTGCTGGATGCCAGCCCATATGCCATTGAACTCAGACAACGATCCGTCTTGTGGCAGAGCCTCCCACGGGACGCGTACCGCCGAGACGTGCGGACCAGCTCCGACCGTCTCGGCAAGCCTGCCGGCTGCCATCTCAGCCACAAGGCCAGATTGAGCCCGGCGCTTAACCCAGTACTCTTCGCGATCTCGCACACGAAGGTTCGGGGGCTCGTTGAAGTGCCTGCGGCGTGTGTGCCGAGAGCGAGAGCCGTGAGGCAAGGGATTGGGCCGGAGTCGAGGAGACGCAGAGTGAGCATTCTCTGGCCACGGGCGTCCGTCCCCTGAGGAAGGCTATTCGACCCAGTTGCTTCGCTGGTCTGCCGGTCGACTCATCTCCTCGTCACGAGCAGCCGCTCGTGCTTCCGCAGTTGAGGCACTTGTAGCAGCTCCCGTTCCTCACCATGATCGAGCCGCATTCGGCGCAGGAGGGGGCGTCCGCCTGGGCGGCGAAGGTGACCTGGGCCTTGCCGATGCCGAGGTTGCCGAGGGCGGCGCGGAGGCCGGCGGAGCCGTTGGTCTTCCCGTTGCCGTTACCGCCAGCGCTAGCTGGCGCGTTGCCATTGCCGGATATCGGAATGGCCGCGGATCGGGGAGTGTCGTTTTGCCCCTCACTGGCGGGGAGTGTGGACGGCGCATCGGAGCCCGGAGCTGCCACGGCTGTTGTGCCACTCCCCGGTGAAGCTGGCCCGGCGGCGGCAGAGGGATCGCTCCCCGAAAGTCCGGCGCCACCAGAATCTGCGGAGGAGGCCCCACCGAGACCCAGGTTGAGAGGCTGCACCGACGATTCGCCGGTCGACGTCCGGTCGACCAGACCCAGGGTCGCTCGGTCTTCCGGCGGCAGGAACCGCGAGCCCATCCAGCGGAAGATGTAGTCGATGATCGACTTGGCGATCGGGATCTCCGGGTTGGCGGTGAAGCCGGACGGCTCGAACCGGACGTGGGCGAACTTGTGGACCAGGTCGTGCAGCGGCACGCCGTACTGCAGGGCGACGCTGACCATGGTCGCGAAGCTGTCCATCAGGCCGGAGATGGTGGAGCCTTCCTTGGCCATCTTGAGGAACATCTCGCCGGGCTGGCCGTCGTCGTAGAGGCCAACGGTGATGTAGCCCTCGTGGCCGGCGACGTCGAACTTGTGAGTGATGGCCTGGCGCTCGATGGGGAGGCGGCGCCGGTACGGCTTCGGCTCGGGGACCATGGTGGCGGCGAGCGCGGCGGCGGCTCCGGCGAGATCGGCCGCGGAGTCGGAGTCCTTCTTCTTGCCGGTGTTGAGCGGCTGCGAGCGCTTGCTGTTGTCGCGGTAGATCGCGATCGCCTTGAGGCCCATCCGCCAGCCCTCGAGGTAGACCGTCTCGATCTCGGCGGGGGTGGCCGCCTCGGGCATGTTGACCGTCTTGCTGATCGCGCCCGAAAGGAACGGCTGGACCGCGGACATCATCCGCAGGTGGCCCAGGTAGTGGATCGAGCGCGTGCCGTTCATCGGCTTGAAGGCGCAGTCGAAGACCGAAAGGTGCTCGGGCTTCAGCTCGGGGGCGCCCTCGATCGTCTCGCGCTCGTCGATGTAGGCGACGATGGCATCGACCTGTTCGGGCGTGTAACCGAGCTTGCGCAGGGCGGCCGGGACGGTCTGGTTGACGATCTTGAGGAAGCCTTCGCCGACGAGCTTCTTGTACTTGACGAGGGCGATGTCGGGCTCGATGCCGGTGGTGTCGCAATCCATCATGAAGGCGATGGTGCCGGTGGGGGCGAGCAGGGTGGTTTGGGCGTTGCGGAAGCCGTGTGCCCGGCCCAGCTCGAGAGTGTTGTCCCAGATGTCGCGGGCGGCGCGGTGGAGGTCCGTCGGGACGCTCTGCTTGTCGGGGATGCCGTGGGCGGCGTCGCGATGCTTCTGGATGACGCGCAGGAACGGCTCCTCGTTCTTGGGGTATTCGGCGAACGGGCCGCCGTGGTCGCGGGCGATGACGGCGCTCTGGCCGTAGGCCTCGGCGGTCATGACCGAAGTGATGGCGGCGGCGTAGGCCTGGCCTTCGGGGGAGTCGTAGGCGAGGCCGCGGCTCATCAGCAGCGCGCCGAGGTTGGCGTAGCCGAGCCCGAGGGGCCGGAATAGGTGCGAGTTGCCGGTGATCTTGGGCGTGGGGTAGCTGGCGTTGTCGACCAGGATCTCCTGGGCGGTGATGGTCAGGCGGCTGGCGTAGCGGAACGCCTCGACGTCGAACTCGCCGTCGTCGCGCACGAACTTCATGAGGTTGAGGCTGGCCAGGTTGCAGCTGGTGTCGTCGAGGAAGCTGAACTCGGAGCACGGGTTGGTGGCGTGCTGGCGGTCCGAGTTGGCGACCGGATTCCAGTCGTTGATGGTGGTGTCGTACTGGATGCCGGGGTCGCCGCAGACCCAGGCCGCCTCGGCCATCTCATGGAAGAGATCGTGGGCTTTGAACGTGTCCATCGGCGCGCCGCCGACGACGGCATGTGTGGTCCAGGCGCCGTCGTCCACGACCGCGTGCATGAAGTCGTCCGTGACGCGGACCGAATGGTTGGCGTTCTGGAAGGCGACCGAACCGTAGGCCTCGCCGGTGAAGCTCGGGTCGTAGCCGGCCTCGATCAGGGCCCAGGCCTTCTTCTCTTCCCGCAGCTTGCAGTTGATGAACTCTTCGATGTCGGGGTGGGTGACGTCGAGGATCACCATCTTGGCGGCGCGGCGGGTCTTGCCGCCGGACTTGACCACGCCGGCGAAAGCGTCGTAGCCGCGCATGAAGCTCACGGGGCCGGAAGCGGTGCCGCCGCCCGACATCTTCTCCTTGGAGGAGCGGAGGGTGGAGAGGTTCGAGCCGGCGCCCGAGCCGAACTTGAACAGCATCGCCTCGGTCTTGGCCAGGTCCATGATCGAACTCATGGAGTCCTGGACCGAATTGATGAAGCAGGCCGAGCACTGGGGGTGCTCTTCCACGCCGACGTTGAACCAGACCGGCGAGTTGAACGCGAGCTTCTGGTGGACGAGAAGGTGGGTCAGCTCGGCCTGGAAGGCGCGAAGGTCTTCGTCGGTCGCGAAGTAGTGCTGGGTCTCGGCCCAGGCCGTGATGGTGTTGACGACGCGGTCGATCAGCTGGCGGATGGAGGTCTCGCGCTCGGCCGTGCCGAGGTGGCCGCGGAAGTACTTGCTGACGACGACGTTGGTGGCCAGCTGGCTCCAGAACGCGGGAACCTCCACGTCCTTCTGCTCGAAAACGCTCACGCCCTTCTCGTTGCCGATTGAGGCGGTGCGGGTCTCCCACTCGATCTCGTCGTAGGGGTGGACGCCGGGGCGGGTCCAGCGGCGCGGGAAGTGGAGGCCCTTTACGCCGATGCCGGTGAAGCGGCCGTCGGGGAGCATGGAGGCAGCGGCCGTGGCAGCGGCCGTGGCAGCGGCCGCGGTGGCGCCCGTGGTGGCGCCCGTGGTGGCGCCCGTGGTGGCGGCCGTCGCAGCGCCCGTGGTGGCGGCCGTGGTGGCGGCCGGGGTGGCGGCCGTGGTGGCGGCCGTGGTGGCGGCCGGGGTGGCGGCCGTGGTGGCGCCCGTGGTGGCGGCCGTGGTGGCGGCCGTGGTGGCGGCCGTGGTGGCGCCCGTGGTGGCGGCCGTGGTGGCGCCCTTGGCGGGCACGACGCTCTCATCCATGACGGGGATCCCGGAGGTGGGGCTCGCGGAGGGGGCGGTCGCGGAGGGGGAGCTCGCGGCGGCTCGGTTCATTTCCTGCACCTCTGGTGTATCTCTGCGGCGTGCTCATCGGGTGTGGCTGGTCCAGCGGCGTGGCGTGGTGACGTGGTGTTGTGCCGTGAAGGCGTGATGTGGAGGCGTGAAGGCGCGGGGTGGTGTTGTGGCGCGCAAGATCGGCGTGGCCGTCCTCCCATCGGCCCGGATCTGAGGTTTCGTCGGCTCGTGACGATAGCTGCGAGGCCCGCGGCTCTGATCCGACATTCCTTCTCGTTCTCGGTCGCTTCCCTGGGTCGCTTCGGCCATTCTCCGCCGCGCCGTTCGGGCGCTCGACTGGCTCGCCTGGCGGCCACCACAACCGGTCGAATGTACGCCCGCCGCGGACCTCAGTCAAGCCCTCAAAACACAAGATGTTGTGGTATCTTGCCATCCGCGACCCCTACATCTAGCGTTTGGCCCCGATTCTGTGGAGATCCGCCAGGACATCTGTGCATGCCCTGGGGATTGGTTGTGGACGCCTTGTGGACGACGCGGCCACGGCGTCGTTCCGGCGACCGCGCAGGCCGCCGAGCAAAGTGGCCCACAGGCCGCCGAGCGCCGCCCGAGCGGCCTTCCGCGGCCGTCGAACCGAACGTAGGTTCTATTATACGCCGTCGTGTCGAGCTGTGACACGGCGTGGCCGGCGGAGTGCGGCGTGCCGGCGGGCGGCGTGGCCGGCGGGCGGCGTGGCCGGCGGGGTGCCGGCGTGCCGGCGGGCCGGCGTGGCCGGCGTGCCGGCGGCCGGCGTCGGGCGGCGTGGCAGAGCCGGCGTCTTCGCTATTACGCATCGCCTGAGTGTTGTGCGGCGCATCCGGCTCCCGACGCGGCGCATCCGGCTCCCGACGCGGCGCATCCGGCTCCCGAGGCCGCGACTACAGCCCCGCTGCCCTTGAACTCGGCACTGGGACCACCTCGCGACGCCTTCCGATGCTCGAATCTGGCTCCGAGGTAGGCGCGACGGGCTCTGCCGGCCGTGTTTGCGGCCTGTAGACGCGGCGAGCGGCGCCGTCGCTTCGCACAACACTCATCCCATGCGTGTTGGAGCCAGGCGCGGGGCCGTCGGGCGCGCCGCTGAGCTCGTGGGGAACAAACCAGATGCCGCGTAGACTCCCGCTCGGGCTCTCGAGCCAGCGGCGTACCGCTCGAGTCCGGGCCGGCAGAGCGGCTCCCAGGAGCGCGGCATGGGCCGCGGCCGCGTTTCGGTGCACCTTGGCGTCGGGCAGCACGAGCACCGCGGCAACCGAATCAGGCCGCCAGCTATGGCTGCGCCGGACAACTGTCGGCACGACCCTCGTCTTCACGTCCAGCGTCCGGATTGTGTCTTGCAGATCCACCAGCTCGGACTTGATCTCGACGATCAGCAGCGCCTGGCACTCCGGTCGCCAGGCCAGGATGTCCACCGAGCCGCGTTCGCCGTAGAGGTTGAACGACTCTTCCGCGTGAACCTCCCAGCCGGCGTCGGCGAGGAGCCCGGCGACGCGGTTCTGGAGTCTGGCATGACGCCGATCGAGGAGGCGGGCGAGCTTCGGGCCGCGCCATCGGAGGGAAAGCGACAGGTCGGCCTCGATCGCTTCCGCAACGGCGCAGAGCGTGTCGGCAGCAATGGGCCCGAACTTGCCTCGCTCGACGCGCGACACCGTCTGCTGTGACACACCGGCCCGAGCCGCGACGTCGGCCTGCCGCAGCCGCAACTCAATGCGGATGGCCCGAAACGTCGAACCAATCCGCACGCGGTCCATCGCCGAAGGATGGACCGCGTGGCTTACGCGTGGCTTACGCGTGCCTTATGTGGCGATTATCCTGGGCCGAAGGCGAGGTCAAGGGCGAGCGAGGGTGGGCGGCGTGGCCGGCGGCCGAAGGCGACGTCAAGGGCGAGCGAGGGCGAGCGGCCAGGGGCGGGCGGCCGGGGGCGCAGAGCAGGCCGGTCAGCCGGGACAGCGGTCAGCCGAAGGCGAGGTCAAGGGCGGGTGAGGGCGAGCGGCCGAAGGCGGCGCGAAGGCGGCGTCTACGACGACCGAGCGGCCTCGGGCCGGAGGGTCAGCCGAGGCCCGCCCGCGCCACTCACCCGCCCGGCCGAGACCCAGCTGCCCGGCGATCAGCCGCGGGCCAGCCGATCCAGAGCCGCCGAAAGAGCGGCCGAATCCGCCGCCACTTCCGTCGGGCGTTCCGCGTCCGGGAGCGCGGCTACCTGCGCGGGCGTCGTGATCCCGGTAAGCATCAGGACGGAGCGCGCGCCGGCGGCCCGGGCCGCAGGAATGTCCGTGATGAGACTGTCGCCGATCATCACGGCATCGGTCACGGGACGCCCCACGGCGTGCGCGGCGATTTCGAGCAGGAGCGGCCACGGCTTGCCGATGGAGACCGGCGACACGCCCGACGCCACCTCGATGGCCGAAACGATCGACCCCGCACCGGGCATCAGGCCGCGCTCCATCGGGTAGATCGGGTCTCGGTTGGTGGCAACGAAGCGCGCCCCCGCCCGAACGGCTCCCGCGGCGACGGCCATCCTGGAGTAAGTGAATTCGAGGTCGAGGCCGACGACGACCGTGTCGACCCCGATTACCGCGGCGGCGGCGTCCCGGCCGTTGGCGCTCCAGATCGCCGCTGCTTCGGCCGAAGGCATGGCCTCGATCCCGACGTCACGCAATTCGCGCACGAGCCCGGCGCCTCCGACCACCAGGGCGCGGTTTGGCCTGGGCGTCGATTCGGCAAGGTAGAGGGCGGTCGCGCGGGCCGAGGTCACGATTCGATCGAGACTGACCGGTGCGCCCATACTCTCGAGGCGCGTGACGTAGTCGGCGCGGTACGTCATCGAGTTGTTGGTGACGTACACGAGTGCGTCGCCGGCGGCGGCTCGGGCGGCCAGCAACGCGGCCACGCCGGGCACGGGCCGCGCGCCGAGATACACGACGCCATCGAGGTCGATCAGCAGGAGCATGGACGCGATGCTACCGGACAGGGCGCAAGGGTGTGTCGCGGAATCCGAAGGTGGGGTGGCGGACCGAATCGCCGACCGAACGACGGCGGACGACCGAACGACGACCGACCGAACGACGGCGGGCGACCGAACGACCGATGGGGACCGAGCGCGCCCGGCCGAAGCACGAGCGGGCAATGCCTGACGACCGGCGCGTGCTCGAGGGCATCGTCCGGATGGTCGTGGACGGCACCAACGTGCTCTACGCAATACGGCGATCCCGGACACCGGCCCCTGCCGCCGCGCTGATCGGGCGTCTGCGGGCGCTCGTGCCGCCGGCCGTGGCCGTCACCGTCGTCCTGGACGGTTCGCCCGAGCACGGGCTCGTCGCCCGGCACGTCGCCTCGGGCGTGGAGGTCCGGTATGCGGGCCGCGGCACCGCCGACGACTTCATTACGAGCCTGCTGGACGATCGCTCCCGCCAGGACGCCTCGGGCACTCTGGTCATCACCGATGACATCGAGCTGTCGAACGCCGCGCGGAGGAGGGGCGCCCGAACCGTCCGAACGGGCTGGCTGATCGACCGGCTCGACCGCCAACGACTCTCGGCTCCCGCCACAGGTCGTCCCGGGCTGGTGCCTCCGGCCGATGGCTCTATCGGGCAGGGGAGCCCGCGCCGGCCAGACTCGGCCCGCGCCAGCCGCGGCGCCGACCGTGGTGCCGGCCCGGGTGCGGGTAAGCAGGCGAGCGGCGATGAAGAGGAGGCTCCCCGCTGGTCACCCGGGCGCGGCGCGACCAGGAAGCACGGCAACGCCCGGCGGCGGCCCCACGGAGACCGGTAGTCGGGAACGGCGGCAACGCCCGGCGGAGGGCCGACGGCCCAACCGAACCTACGCGGCGTTGGCTCTCGTAGTGCCGCCAATCGTGCCTTCGCGCAAGAGCGCCGCGATCGCTTCGGCCGGGACCGGCCGGGAGTAGAGGTAGCCCTGGGCCGTGTCGCAATGGAGGGCCCGTAGTCGATCGGCCTGCTCGACCTGCTCCACGCCTTCTGCGATCGTCTCGAGGTTCAGCGTCTTCGCGATCCGGATCATGGCGTCGACCAGTGCGCCGGCCGTGGGCTCCGTCGCGATCCCGTCTACGAACGACTTGTCGATCTTGAGGATGTCGATCGGGAAGCGGCGCAGGTAGGCGAACGAGGAGTAGCCGGTCCCGAAGTCATCGATCGCGAGCTTCACTCCCAATGACTTCAATTCAAACAGCCTGTTGAGCGTCGCCGCCGTATCGGTCATGAGGCCGCTCTCGGTGATCTCGAGGACCAACCGGCTCGGCGGCAGGCCGGTATCGTCCAGGGCGTCCGCCACGTCGCGCACGATGTTCGGATGGCGCAGCTGGCGCGGGGACAGGTTGACGCTGAGGACGATGGGTTCGATGGAGGGAATCTCCTGCTGCCAGGCTCTAGCCTGCCTGCAGGCTTCTTGGGTAACCCACTTGCCGAGCGGAACGATCAGCCCGGTCTCCTCGGCCAGCGGAATGAACTCGTTGGGTGCGATGAGGCCGCGGTGCGGGTGTTGCCAGCGGACCAGAGCCTCCACGCCGGTGATGGTTTCGGTCCGCAGGTCGATGGTGGGCTGGTAGTAGAGCACGAGCTGGTGCTCCTCGATCGCGGTTCGAAGCTCGGTCTCCACTTCGATGCGGCGGATCGCCTCGGCGTGCATCTCAGGATCGAAGAGGGCGAACCCACCCTCGGACCGGTGAGCCTGGCCCATGGCCACGGAGGCGTCTCGGAGCATCTCCTCGGCCGATTCGTCGCCGCCCGTCGAGATGGCAATGCCCATCTGAGGTACGAATTCCACTTGCGCTCCGGCGAGATGGAGGGGCTGGCGGAGAGTGTCCATGATCCTGGCCATCGCCAGCGTGGCGTCGATCGGGGAGGCAAGGCAGTCCAGGAGGATGCCGAACTTGTGCCCGCCCAGGCGGGCGACCGTGTCCGGACCCCGAACGGAGTCGCGTAGCTTGTCCGCGATGGCGACGATAGCCTGGTCGCCCGTGCTGTGGCCCAGGCTCTCGTTCACGCGCTTCATACCGCCAAGGTCGCAATCCAGAACCGCGACAAGGCCGCCGTCTCGTTTGGCGGAGGCGAGGGCGTGCTCGATCATGCGGGAGAAGAGGGCCCGATTGGCGAGCCCGGTGAGGGAGTCGTGGAAGGCCTGGTGGCGCAGTTCGGCTTCCAGGTTGTGGCGTTCGGTCACGTCACGGGCGTTGATGACGATGCCTTGGACGGACGGGACGTCCAGCAGGTTCGTCATCGTGATCTCGCCCTGCCGCCACGACCCGTCGGCGTGGCTCAGGCGGCACTCGATGACGCTCGTGGAGCCGGCCGCCGCGCCCACCCGGGCGAGGTCGAGCGTGACCGTCTTCCTGTCGTCGGGGTGAACCATGCCTTCCACGCCGCCGCGGATCACCTCTTCGGGGCTGCCACCCAGGATCTCGCGCACCGACTCGGAGAGGTAGGAGATGTGCCCATCGGGGGTGAGGATGCCGATTATGTCGCTCGAGTTCTGGATCAGGGCCTGGAAGCGCTCGGCTCCCTCTCGTCTCGCCATCTCGGACTGGAGGTCCATGCGCGAGATTGCCAGGGAGACCTGGGTCGCAAGGGCATGAATGGCGCGTGGCAGTTCGTCGGTGATGGGGCCGGGCGATTCGATCAGAAGCACGCCCCGTGTGGATCCCACCACGTTGATGCGGGTGGCGAGGATCTCTCCACGGAGGAAGGGTGGCTCACCTGCGGGCTCCGCGTCGGTTGTTCCATCGGCGAGGTTCGCCCCGCTTGCGGTCCCGAACAGGCGTTGGTCGGCCAACTCGAAACCGACGGTGGTGAGGCGCCCGATCTCGATGACTGCGTCCTGCATCTCGACGGCGCGCTGGCCGGCCGAGCCGAGCACCCTGAGCCGAGCCGGCGGCAAGGCGGTGCCTTCGACTACCGCCAGGCTGACCCGCACTTCTGGGAGGTCCACGCAGAGGGCGTGGGCTCCCTCGATCGCGGATGCGACGATGGCCGGAAGATCGCCGGCGGATACCAGGTCGAGCCCCGTGGCGGCCAGGATTTGCTCGCGCTGGGCCGTCTGTTCGTAGCGCGCCATGAAGCTGGCCATCCCGTGCATGAGGGCGGCCACGACAAAGAAGGAGACCGCAAGGGCCACAGTCATGGTCAGCGAGGCCCGGCCGTCGAATGCCGCACCCAGCGCCACGGCCGAAAGGAGACCCACCCTGAGCAGCACTCTCGGCAGCGGGCCGTAAGCCGAGCCGAGGAAGACTGCCGCCGTGAGCAAGGCCACGATCTCCGGGTAACCGGGGTCGGCGGCTGCCAGGGTTATCAGGCAAATGGCGCCGAGGGTGACTACGTCGGCCGGGAGATCGTATCGGCGGCGCCGATAGGCCCAGACCCAGGCAAGCGCGAGGATGGGTGGCGAGGCGACGCCGGCGAGGAGCAGCGCCCACGGCTGCGGGTTGGATGCCACCACGACGAGCAGCGCCCCGGCCGCATTGACCAGGGCAAACGCGAGCAGGAGCAACTGGACTCGACCGACCATGTCGTGAGGTCGAGCAGCGGCGCGAAAGACTGGGGCGATTTCCGCCATCTTGAGCCTTGCCAAGTGGAGCAATGCCTCCGGAGAGTCGGGATTGCAGTAGACGAGTACCGAACGACCAGGACTGCAACCGCGTCTTCTAGCGGTTTCGGTAGGCCGCGCTTGCTTGTGAGGGGTCGGCCCTACGTCGAATGCGCGATCTTGGCCTAGGCCAGTCGTCACCGGTCCGGCCGGGGCGGGCCGGTGCGGGGCCGTGCCCCCGGGCCGGCGCGGGGCCCGTCGGTGTAGCATCGCCGGAGCCATGACGACGTCGAATCGGCCCACCCAATCCGGTCGTCCGGGTCTCCGCCCGATCGAGCGGCGAAACCTGGACGGTCTCCTCCCGGCCGGGCGCGACCGCGACGAGTTCGACGACGATCCCGGCCGCCGAGAGGGCGGAGACCACCTGGGCTGGGGCGACCGAGTCAGGGAGGGGATCGGAAATCAGCTCGTTCGACTGGGATGGCTCCTCCTGGCTGCCGGCCTGGCCCTCGGCTCGGCGGGCGTGGCCGCGGCTACGCAGCCTCAGCCGATCAGCGGCCACCGCCCGGAGCTGACGTGGGCTGCCGACCAGGAGCTGTCTGCCAGGCTCGATGCGGCGATCCGCGACCTGTCGCTTCTCAATGGCGACGTCGATCTCCTCAGCCAGACGGCCCGCACTACGCTCACCGATCTCGTCCAGATCGACCAGGCCGCGCTGGCGCAGGCCTGGGCCAGCGGTTCGAGCGCGGTCAGTTCCATCTACGCTCGTGCGAGCGACCTGGACACGCGGCTGACCTGCGATCCGTGGGGCGACGCCCGCGACGTTGAGCTGCGCAAGACCTACGACCCGGCCCTGGTCGATCGTTATCACCGCGTCTGCCTCGCTATCGCTTCGGTGGCTCCGCTCCGAAGCGAGTGGGATGCCCTGGTGGCGGGCACCCGCACGGCCATGACCGTGGCCTCGGACATCAGCACTCACGATCAGGCCGGGACGGCCGCACTGCAGCTGGCGACCCAGGGCCGCTATCCGGAGGCCCTGGCGGAGCTCGCAGGTGCCGCGGGCGCGATCTCGGCCGCGACGACGACGGCCGCCGACCTGGCCAAAGTCCTCGACGTGTCCACACTTCAGGACTGGCTTTCCCGGACGTCCGGGTGGGACAACGCCGCCCGTGTTCTGTGGCAGTCCGTGATTGATTCCAAAGGTGCAATCACGCCCCAGGTCACGGCCGCGATCAAGGTCGAGAAGGCGGCCAGGGCGCTCCTGCCTGACGACAACGCCGTTCTGCAAGTGGTCATGGACGAACTGGCCGGCAATCTGATTCCGTATGGGATCTCCATTGAGACGTCCAGGGGCGCGTTCTCGGGTGCGCTCAGCAATCTTGTGGGTGGCACGGTCTCCGGCCAGTAAGGCAAGGGCCGGCCGAGCAGCGGACGGCCGAGCCGATAGACTTGTGCAATTGTCACGTGTCGGCGCCACGGTGCGGGCGCCACGGGTCAGCGGCGCCCCGATGAGCCGCACTCAGGCCGGAGGGCCCCTGGTCATGCAGTTGCGCGTTGTCAGCGATCAGCCCTGGGATGTGCCGGCGGACGTGCTCGCCGTTCCTTTCGTCGGCGAGCCAACTTTCGAGGGGCCGCTGGCGGAACTCGACAGGCGCTCGGGCGGGGAGCTTTCCGCCCTGACCGCGTTCGGTGAGATCAAGGCCGAGCGCTATGGAGCGGTCGTGGCCGCGGCCGGCGAGCTGAAAGCCGGGCGTCTGCTGGCTGTGGCCCTCGGGGACCCGGAGACCATCACCCCGCAGGTGGTCGTCCGGATCGGCTCCACCTGCGAGCGGCGACTGGCCGGCAGTTCGGTCAAGCGGCTGGCGATCTATCTAGGCGACCTGGGCTCGCGGATCACCGGCGGCGTAGAGGTCGTGGCGGGGTTGCTGGCCCGCGGCGTGGTCGAGGGCAGCTTCGAGCCGGCCGCCATCTATCGCGACGACGTGAAGTCCGCCCCGCCCCTGCTGGACGAACTGATCCTCGTCGCGCCGGGCGCCGACGTCGCCGCGCTGGCGCGGGCTGCCGAGCGGGGCGTGGTCATGGGCGAAGGCGCCAACCTGTCCCGCCGCCTGGACAACCGCGCGGCCAACGACGTCACGCCGGAAGTACTGGCCGGCGAGGCACGCGCGATCGCGGAGCGGTACGGCCTCGCGATCGACGTCATCGGGCCGGAAAGGGCCGCCGAGCTGGGCATGGGCATGTTCCTGGCGGTGGGGAAGGGGAGCGACAACCCGCCGCGGCTGATCGTGCTGCGGTCCGGAGACGCAGGAGCGAAGGACGCCGCGGGCCGGCGGCTGGCTCTCGTGGGCAAGGGCGTCTGTTTCGACTCGGGCGGCATCAGCATCAAGCCGGCCGACCGGATGGAAGAGATGAAGATGGACAAGTCCGGTGCCTGCACGGTCATCGCGGCCATGGCGACGGTCGCCCGGCTCGCTCCGGGGACGCCGCTGATGGCCCTGGCTCCGGCTGTGGAGAACATGCCCGGGCCGCACTCCACTCGCCCAGGCGACGTGGTCAAGGCTATGAACGGCAAGACGGTGGACATCCTCAACACCGATGCGGAGGGCCGGCTCATCCTGGGCGACGCCATGTGTTACGCGGAGAAGCTCGGCGCCACCCATCTCGTCGACGTCGCAACTCTGACCGGCGCGGTGGCGCGAGCCCTCGGCGATCAGATGACCGGGGCGTTTGGTACGCCTCAGGACTGGTATGACGCGGTGGCCGCGGCCGGTGCGCGCGCCGGGGAGAGGTACTGGCAGCTGCCGCTCATCTCGGATTACCGCAAGGACATGGACAGCTGGTATGCGGATTTCACGAACACCGGTTCGGCCGAAGGCGGCCTCGTGAAGAGCGCTCTCTTCCTGCGCGAGTTCACGACCGTTCCTTGGGTCCACCTCGATATCGCCGGCACCGCGTACTTCCGCAAGAGGACGCCTTACGCTCCGGCCGGCGCCACGGGTGTCGCCCACGCCACTCTCGTGGAGCTGGCCCTCGCCGGCTCAAAGGCATAAGGCCGCAGGAGTGACGGGGTCGGGGTCGTTGTGGCCGGGCGGACCGGATGTCTTGGCCGTGGTGCTCGGTATGGCCGGGCTCGTTTGGGGCGTTGCGGCCGACCGCATCGCGGCCCGGTGGCCTGCTCACGAAGACGGTTCGGTCCGTCACGTGGACTGGCGAACGCCGGTCGTGGCGGTCTTTGGGACGGTGGCGTTGGCAGCCCTGCCGACACGGTTCGGCGACACCGGCGAACGGCTCCTCTTCGGCGCCTTCTTCGCGGCCCTCGTCCTGCTGATGGCCACTGATCTCGACCAGAAGCTCATGCCGGACGTGATCACCCTGCCTCTGATCGTCCTCGGCGCGTTCGCACTGGTGTGGGGCGGAGACTCACTCGTGTCGCGCTCGCCGGCCTGGATGGCTGTGGCGGGCGCGATCGTGGTGCCGGCGGCGCTGTACGCCGGCTCTTTGCCTTTCGGCGATGGGGCCCTGGGCGGCGGTGACGCCACGTTTCTGATCAGCGTGGGCCTGATGACCGGCCTCGTCAGGCTAGTTCTGTCGCTCATTGGCGGAGCGATGCTGGGCGGGGTGGTCATCTTCGCCCTGCTGATCGCACGCCGCATAACGCTCAAGAGCTATGTGCCGTTCGGACCGTTCCTGATCGCCGGCGCGGTCTGGGCCGCGCTTCTGCCGGCCGCGACCTAGACTCGCCCGGCATCGCGAAGCGGCCCGCGCGCCGCCACCCTGGGACCGCGGGATCTGGAGAGATCAGGCCGCGAGAGTGGCCCGGCGCGTGTCGCAGCTCGGGCAGAAGTAAGTCGTGGTGCTGGTCGAACTCTTCTCGAAGGCCAGCAGATCGGACATGAGCTCCTGCAGGCCGTCCTTGCGAATCCTGGCGGCCGGGTAACCGCAATCGCACCACACGACCTCTTCCCCTGCGCGCCTGCTGTACTGCCGATGCTCGGCCAGGAATCCTTCGAGAGCGCCACGCTTGGTATCGGCGTCGCCCTCGCCGTCGAGCAATTCGAGAGCGCGTTTGACCAGATCCAGGCGGGCGCAGGGCGCGGCTCTGGTCTGTCCCAGGGCGGCCAATGCGACTGCCGCCGCGATGCGATCGCGCCACTTGGGAGAACTGTTCAGGACGACGTCCAGGGCCTCCACGGCAGGCTCGCCGATCTCGACGCATTTGTCCCAGCGTCGTTGTGCCGCCCAGAAGTGAGCGGCCATGGCATTGACCTCCGGTGGCTCCCAGTTGAGCTGTGCCAGCGCGGTCACGATGTCCGCCCGCTCCAGCGCATCGACTCGGTCGAATGAAGCAACCAGCAACGGAATGGCCTCAGCTCCGCACTCGGCGCAGCGACGCCACTCGCGCAGCGCTGCCCAGTAACTGGCCCCTGTCACGCCGGCCGGCGGATTCCAGCCCATCTCCTGAAGGCCGCGCGCCGCCGCGCGCCTGATCATCGGGTCTTCGTCCTGCAGGGCCGTGGCAAGGGTGTCCGCCACCTCCGGCACACCGATGCGTGCCAGCCTGCGGACGGCAATTTCGCGCACGTCGGTGTCGTCGTGGCGGAGCGCGGCCTGGAGAGGTTCGATCGCGCTGGCGTCGCAGAGAGCGTCAAGCGCTTGGGAGGCGGCCCGCTCGACGATCTGGCTGGATCGCCCGGTCGCTTTCACGCGCGCCTGCTCATGAGCCACCGCGATAATCAGCGGCAGGACCGCCTCGACGTCGCCGATCGCCTGAAGGGCCTTGATGGCCGCCGCACGCACACCTTCGTCCGAATCCATGACGGCCTTGATCAGCGGCTGAACCGCATCGGCGGCATGGATCCTGCCGAGTGCCGTTGCCGTAGCTCGCCGCGTGTCCTGGTCCGGGTCTGCCATCAGGCGACGGTAGACGGCCAGGGATGCAGCCGACCGAATCTCGGGATCTCGGTCCTCCATTGCCGCGACGAGGGGGTCAACCACATGGAGCCCGCCGCGCTCCGCGAGCGCACCGACGGACGCTCGGCGCACGCCCGGGTCATCGTCCTTGAGGAGAGCCGCCAGAGGCTCCACGGCATACGGGTCCTTCATTGGAGCGAGGGCGTCGGCGGCGGCCATGCGGATCGCGGCGTCCTTGTAAGCCAGCGCCTTGATCAGTCCCGCGGCATCTCTCTTGGCCTCCAACTGAGCGATGTTGGGGGGACCGAAGAGCGGCATGTTGAGAGCCTCTTTCTCGCTTCGGGCGGCCTGGCAGCGGCCGTGTCGGAGACGTGCCTATCGCGCGTCGGCCAGCTGCATGGCGACCTGGTGAATTTGCAGATCAGAGGCTAGCACCCTTGGGGGCTGTATTGCGCATTGCCTCGCCTCCAATGGTGATGCCGCGGGCCCGGAAGCGCACCTCTGTCGACCGTACCGCACACGAATGGGACTTTCGGGTGAATAGCCAACTCGACCGGAAGTAACCGATCGTCATTGTGTCGGCGATGTATGATCGGGACCAGCCGGAGTCGTCCAGAGGCAGTGTCCTTCCGAAGGACGGCGTCAGACCGGCGGGCGTAGCCGCATAGCGCGCATTGGGCGCGTCCGACGGAGTTTGCTCGCACGATGACCGCCTCGACCGACCGCCGCGCCACTCGCCGCCGCCCGCATGGCTGGCGCGCGTTGCAGTTGCTTCTCGCGATCCTGGTCCTGACCCCGGGCCTCGCCTTGCAGATGCCCGTGCCCTCCGTCAGGGCCGACGCGCTCTCCGATGCCGTCGCGGAGCAGCAGCGGCTTGCGAAGCTCATCGCCGACCAGAAGGCCCAGCTGGCCCAGCTGGCTTCCAAGCAAACGAGCCTGGCCAGCCAGATCGCGACCACCAAGCGGGACCTTTCGGGCGTGCGCACCTCGATCGACGATGTCCAGGCCCAGATCGACGGCCTCGCGGGTCAGCTTGCCGACGTGACGGCCAGGTACAACGCCCTGGTCGTCCAGCAGAACGGGCTCCGCCTCCAGCTGGCCGAGTTGACCGTGCAGGAGGCAACCAAGCAGCTCCAACTGGACCAGCGACAGGCGATCCTCGCCAGCCGGTTGGTCGCCGCTTACGAGACCGATCAGACGCCGCTGCTACAGCAGCTTCTGACTGCGCATTCGATGACCGAAGCTCTCTCGGACGTCTCCTACTACGGGAACCTGGCCGACGCGGACAAGGCTCTGGCAGACCAGATCAGGCAGGACCGGCTCGTGGTGGATCAGCTCAAACAGAACGTCCTGACCGCCTCGGCCGAAACCGACCGGCTGACGCAGCAGGTCGGGGATCAGAAGACGCAGCTCGACGTCCAGCAATCTCAGCTCGCAAGCGCCCAGGCGCAGCTGGCCGACCTCAAGACGCAACTCGAGGCCCAGCTGGCTGAGCAGCAGGCGACCGAGGCGAAGCTGGCTAAGAACCAGGCGGATCTGGCGGCTGCGGTCAAGTCGAACGGCCAGTCGCTCGATCAGCTGGGCAACCAGATCGACCAGATGATTCGCGGGCAGGGCGCCGGCAAGATTCCGTCGCAGTACAGCGGAACGTTCAAGTGGCCGATGGGCGGCATCATCACCCAGGATTTCGGCTGCACAGGAGTCCTCTCGGAGCCCCGCGTTGGGAGCTGCGCCCACTTCCACCAGGGCATCGACATCGCTGCCCCCTGTCTGACGCCGGTCTACGCGGCCGGGGCGGGAGTTGTGGTTTTCGTCGGCTACAACCCCTATGACGCCGCACCGCAAGCCTGGCTGGTCATCGTGGCGCATTCGACGAGCATCGTGACCTGGTACGCCCACATGACGGCCAGGGCGCCCTCCGGAATCTACGTGGGGGCGTCGGTCGCCGCGGGTCAGCTGGTGGGCACGGAGAACACCACGGGCCATTCCTCGGGCTGCCATCTCCATTGGGCCGTTCGCGTCAACGGCGTCTTCACCAACCCCCGACTCTTCCTTTAGGCTTGCGGCGGCGCCGCGCTCGGATCTGGCGGCGGGATGCTAGCATCGCCGTAGTTCCGCGAAGATACGGACAGGACCAAGAGGACGCCGCATGTGAAGCGAACTCTGGCGGTGATACTCGCCGGTGGCGAGGGCGAGAGACTCTCGATTCTCTCCTCGATGCGCGCCAAACCTGCCGTCCCGTTCGGTGGCAAGTACCGCATCATCGACTTCACGCTCTCGAACTGCGTGAACTCGGACATCGACAATGTCGTCGTCCTGACCCAGTACAACCCGCGTTCGATGAACGACCACATCGGCATGGGCCGGCCCTGGGATTTGGACCGCAACACCGGCGGGGTCCGGATGCTGCAGCCATACATCGCCCGCGGCCGCCTGGCGGAGTGGTATCGCGGCACCGCCGACGCGGTTCTCCAGAATCTCAACGTCATCGAGCAGGCCCCCGGTGACGTCGTCCTGGTTCTCGCCGGCGACCACATCTACAAGATGGATTACCAGCCGTTCGTGGCCGCCCACCGCCGCCATCGAGCCGACGTCACCATCGCCGTTCGCCGGGTCCCGCTCGCGGACGCCACCCGAATGGGCATCGTGGCCCTGGACGACAGCGATCGCATCGTCGAATGGCATGAGAAGCCGCGGCAGCCGAAGAGCGATCTGGCGAGCATGGGCGTCTACGTCTTCTCCAAACGAGCCCTGCACCAGTGGCTTTCGGATGAGCGCGCCGACTTCGGCCATCACGTGATCCCGGCCATGATCGAAGGTGGGGCGCGCGTCTTCGCGTATCGCTTCGACGGCTACTGGCAGGATGTCGGCACGATCCAGTCCTACTGGGAGGCGAACCTGGCGCTCCTGTCCGATGCGCCGGAGCTGGACCTGTACGACCGCGAATGGGTCATCCACACTCGATCCGAGGAGCGCGCCCCCGCCAAGATCGGAGCCACCGCCCAGGTCCACCGCAGCCTTGTCAGCCACGGTTGCGTCATCGATGGCTCGGTCGTGAACTCCGTGCTCTCGCCCGGCGTCGTAGTGAACGTGGGCGCCGTCGTTCGAGACTCGATTGTCCTCTTCGACTCCGTCATCAGAACGGGAGCCGTTGTCGACCGGGCCATCCTGGACAAGGAAGTGGCCGTTGGCCCGGGCGCGACGGTCGGCGAGGGGACCGATTTCGACGTCGTCAACCGCCGGGAGCCCGGCCGCCTCAATACCGGCATCACGGTCGTCGGCAAGCGGGCGGTGATTCCTCGGGGCGTGCGGATCGGCCGCAACGTCCTCATAGGTGAGGGGGTGAGGGCGGCCGATTTCGTCTCGCGCGTAGTCCGAAGTGGCTCCACCGTGGAGCGCCCCCGCGAGCGCGGGCAACGCGCATCGTCGAGAGCGCGTGCCGGTGAACCTGCTGTCGGGCGGGAACCGCCTGGCGAGTCCGCGGACCGGCCTGCGGAACTCGACGCAGGGAGTCGATCTAGCTCCGCTGGCAGGCGCGTCGCCGGGGAGACGAACGACTGAGCCCGATGACGACTGCCAACAGTCTGCGACGAAGGAAGATCCGGCGGCCCGTGCGTGCCGTTCGGCCCGCCTGACCGGTTCGACCGCAATGTTCACCGGTGTGGGGCGTTCTGGTGTCAGGGTCCTCGTCGCGGCCGCGGTCTTGTTCGCGGGCGCGTCGACGCTACAGGCCGCCGCGCCGGGCCAGGTGGAGGCCGCCCAGACCGACCTGAGCTTCGTCTCGAGCTCGACCTGGACCGCAGACCCGGCGGCCGCGCGAATCCACGTCCAGGTCTCCTTGACGGCGACGTCACACACCGTCGACACGGACGCCCGGCGTTTCTTCTACGATCAGATCCAGCTTCTGCTGCCGTCGGGCGCAAGCGCCTACGCCGCGACATCTCCCACAGATGAAGCCCTGCCCGTGACGGTTGAGACCACGTCGGCTTCGGGCATCATCGTCGTCGTTGGGTTGGGCCAGCGCCTGTACTCGGGCCGGAGCGGGTCCGTCCAGTTTCAGTTCGACCTCGTCGACATGGGTGGCTCGCCGGATCGAAACCTGCGCATCAGTCGCAACGTGATTTCGTTCCCGGTTTGGGCATTCGGCAGTCCGGGCACGCCCGGTAGCTCGGTAACCGTCCTCTTCCCGTCCGGCTTCACCGTTCAGGAGGAATTCGGTTCCCTGACGCGGACGGTCTTCGGTTCTGGCGAGGTCGTCTTCTCGTCGGGCTCGATCGACGACTCGACGGCATTCAGCGCCTGGTTCACGGCGGTTCAGCCGGTGCCGCCGAGCGGCTTCCTATCGCGCTCCGTGACGATCGGGCCGCTGCACGTCGCGCTTCGCTATTGGGCGGACGATCCTGGGTGGGCCGATCGGATCGAGTTGGTCCTTCGTTCGGGCTACCCGGTTCTCGCCGGCCTCATCGGTCTCGGTGATCCGATCTCGACAAACCTTACGGTCACCGAGGCATCCACACAGGAGATCGGTGGCTTCAGCGGCGCCTACGACGAGACCACCAACGGTGTCCAGATCTCGTACTTCGCCGATCCGTTCGTCATCCTGCACGAAGCCGCGCATATGTGGTTCAACGCCGACCTGACCAGCGATCGCTGGATCCAGGAGGCGTTCGCTTCCTACTATGCCGAGCAGACCGTGCTCGCGCTGGGCATGGTCGACCGCGCACCCGTACTGACCCCGCGACTGTCGCAGGCCGCAATCCCATTGAACGACTGGGTGACCTCGGGCCAGCCGAGTTCGGCCACCGACTTGTACCTCTACGGGGCCACACTCGAGGTGGCCAAGGCGATCGCCGCCATAGCCGGTCAGGACGGCCTGCGCGGCGTCTGGTCCGCGGCACGTTCCCGCCTGGCCGCCTACCAGCCTGGCCACGGCGCCGGGACTGAGTTCGTGCTCAGCGGCGCGATCGACTGGCGCCGGCTGCTCGACTTGCTCGAACAGACCACCGGCAAGCAATACGAGGCCGTCTGGACCAGGTGGATCATCGGCTCCGACCAGACGCCGCTGCTCCAGCAGCGGGCCGCGGCCTTGCGCGCCTATGCCGACGCCGAGAGCGCGGCGGGCTCGTGGGACCTCCCGCCCGAGATACGCCGGGCCCTGGGCGCCTGGCAGTTCGACTCCGCCATGACCCTCATCTCCGGGGCTCGGACCGTGCTGGGCCAGCGTGAACAGATCGCCCAGGCGGCCCAGGCCCAGGGGACCTCGCCGCCGGCGACGCTCAAGGCGTTGTTCGAGCAATCGGTGGTCGCCGTGGCGTCTGCCGAGGCCACGAACGAGCTCGCGGCGCTGAACGCTATTGCAGCGGCTCGACGGGCGGAGTCGGAGAGCCAGGGCGGCGCGCGAGCGCTGGGCCTCCTCGGTGCGGATCCCGCGGCCGACCTGGCCGCAGCGCAGACGGCCTTCGCGAGCGGCGATATCGATGCGGCGTTGTCCTTGGCGACCAGCGCCAGATCGGTCTGGGAGGGTGCCAACGGAACCGGCCAGGCCCGCATTTTCGGGGCCGTCGCCCTCCTCGCCGGCCTGCTCATGCTTCTCGTCGTCCTAGCCTGGACGTGGGGCCGGCGGCGACCGCGTACTGCGATCGCGGCGCCGCCGCCGCCCGACGGCTCCTCGACGGGCGAAGGCGTGGCCGGCTCTGCCCCGGCCGGCGAGTCCAACAGCAAGGACGACGGTGACGATCCGGACGAGTCCGCGTACGACCTGTTGCAGCGCGGCCACCACCTCTTGACCAACCGCCACAATGCCCAGGCGGCGGTGGTCCTGGAGAGGGCGGCGCGCGCCGAGCCCGGGAAGGGTTCCATCCTCGAAGCGCTGGGTCGGGCTTACTTCAACAGCGGCCAGCATGCTCGAGCCGTCGAGGCATTCGAGGCGCTGCTGGAGGTCGACCCCTCGGCCCATTACGGCCATTTCGCCCTGGGCGTCAGCCTGGCCCGGCTCGGGCGCCCCCAGGAGGCCCGCACTCACCTGAGGCTGGCCGCCGCCCTCGACCCGGCGAGCGACACATACCGCAAGGCCCTCGAGAAGATGGAATTGGTCAGCGTCTGAGGGATCGCCGGTCCGGCCGCGCGAGTTTCGGCTACCGGCCCTCGGCTTCGAAGCGGCGGGCAATCCAGAGGATACCCGCAGCCGACTTCGCGTCTTCGATGACTCCACTCTCGACGGCCGCCGCCGCGTCGCGCCAGGGCAGGCGTGAAAGGCGCAGGTTTTCGTCCTCGTCGGGGTCGAGCCGGTCGTCGCCGGCCGGCCGCAGGTCCGTGGCCAGGTAGAGCGTCAGGTATTCGGTCGAGAAGCCAGGGGCGCTCCAGAATCCGCCGATCCGCTCCATCGAGCCGGCCCGGTAGCCCGTCTCTTCTTCGAGCTCACGATGGGCGGCGGCGAGCGGGTCTTCCAGTTGGCCATCGTGAGTATCGAGCGTGCCGGCAGGCAGCTCAAGGAGTGCGCCGCCCACAGGAAGGCGGTACTGGGTCACCAGGAGGAGCCGGCCTTCGGCGTCGACCGGAGCCACCACGACGGCACCCGGGTGCACGACGATGTCGCGCTCGGATCGAGCACCGTCACGCACCATGACGATATCCCGCTCCACCGTGAGGTAGCGGCCCGTGTGCACGGTTCGGCGCTCGAGCAGGCGCTGCTCCAGGGCCACGTCCGCGTCGCGTAGCTCGTCCAGGAGCGCATCCATAGCCGGGTTTCCGGTCGGCGCGCGATTGGGGCGGTGACGGGCCGGAGAGTCGGGCATGTCCGAACTATACGGGCAGGGCGCCTGCTCGCTGCCTGCCATTGCTCCGCGCGAAGCCGCTACGCGGCCCGGCGCGCTCCGCGAGTGGCGGCAGTTCGCGTCGCCCTGCCGGGGGAACACCGCGCCGACCGCGCCCCAGGCCTCTCGGGCCCCAGACACACCGACGCCTCGGCCTGGCGGCCGAGGCGTCGGATCCCAGGAACGGAAAAGATCAGGCCACAGGCCCGAAGGGGAGCGAGAAGTTGGTGTCGGGATCGAATAGCTGGAGCCGATCGAGCGGAACCTTGAACTCGAGCATGTCGCCGGGGCGAACCCGGTAGGACGAGTCCACGATGGCCACGATGTCACGGCCGGAGCCGGAAGCGTGGATCAGTTCCTCGTTGCCGAGGTACTCCACGACTTCGGCCTTCGCGTTGACCACGGCCGCTGCGCCGGTCACGGGGGCGATCTCGAGGTGCTCAGGCCTGAAGCCGACGATCAGCTGCCGACCGGCGGCGCCCATCGACTCCCGGAACTGGGGCGGCCTGGGAACGGTGATGTTCGCGCCGACGAGCTGGACGTCGTCGCCGGTTCCCTGGACTTCGACGCTGGCGAAGTTCATCGCCGGGCTGCCGATGAAGCCGGCCACGAAGCGGTTGATCGGGCGGTCGTAGAGCTCCTGCGGCGTCCCGACCTGCTGGAGCCGGCCCTCGTTCATGACCGCGATGCGAGTGCCCATCGTCATGGCCTCGATCTGGTCGTGAGTCACGTACACGAACGTGGTGTTGAGGCGCTGGTACAGGCGAAGGATGTTCGCTCGGGTCTCGACTCGCAGCTTGGCGTCGAGGTTTGACAGCGGCTCGTCCATGAGGAAGACCGCCGGCTCGCGCACGATGGCACGGCCGAGGGCGACGCGCTGGCGCTGACCGCCGGACAGCTCTCGCGGCTTGCGATCGAGATACCGGCTGAGGTCGAGGATGGCCGCGGCCTCTTTGACGCGGGCCTCGATCTGGGCCTTTGGTACGTGGCGCAATTTGAGTCCGAAGGCGAGGTTGTCGCGGATCGACATGTGCGGATAGAGCGCGTAGCTCTGGAACACCATGGCGATGTCGCGGTCTTTCGGCGCGACATCGTTGATGACCCTCTCGCCGATCCTCAGGGTGCCGCTGGTGATCTCCTCCAGGCCGGCGACCATGCGCAGGCTCGTGGTTTTCCCGCAACCGGAGGGCCCGACGAGAACCATGAACTCCGCGTCGCGGATGTCGAGGTTGAGGTCGTCGACGGCTACAACGTCGCCGAACCGCTTGCTCACATTCTCAAAGGTTACAGTTGCCATTCGGCACGACTCCCTGGTTCTGCGGTTGATGTTGCCGCATCGTAGCAGGCCCATCCCCGCCGGCTGCAACAGTCGAACCCGCCGGAGCCTAAACGTTTAGGAGGGTTAGTGGGGTGGTCCGGGCGATGGGAGCCGACGCCCTGCGGGCCGATGAGGCGTACATTCAGCGTCGGTTCAGGTGATGTTCGTACAAGACGGTCTCGACCGGTGATAAATCCGGCCTGCCGGGAGTTGACGATGAGCGCGACGCAGCCGAATAGCTCAGGCGGCTCGATGGGAACCGACGGCGGCTGGACCGACGGCTCCGGCGACGTGCCGTCGGCCCCGCCGGGCGGCCGACGGCGGGTCGTGCCGCTCCTCCTGGCCGCGGTGCTGCTCTCGGCTTCGCTCTCCGCAGCCGCGACCTACGCAGTCGCCACGCTCGCCTTGGGGCCCTCGGCCGGGGCATCGTCGACGGGCAAGCCGGCGAATGCTCAGCTGATCAGCCTCACCCAGTCCGACGCGATCGTTCGCGTGGCGGCCGCCGTGAGGCCGTCGGTGGTCACGATCACTGCCAGCGGTGTCTCGAGCTTGAGCCCGTATTCAGTGCCGGACACGGGGGTCGGGTCCGGGTTCATCGTCAGCGCCGACGGATTGATCCTCACAAACAATCACGTCGTGGTCGGGGCCCCGTCGCTGGAAGTGACTCTCGACGACACCAGCCAGCATGTGGCGACGGTAGTGGCGACCGACTCGGCACACGACCTTGCGCTGGTGAAGGTCGACATGAAGGGCCTGACTCCGGTGATTCTCGCCGACTCGGACGCTGTGCAGGTCGGCGAGTTGGCGATTGCCATCGGCAGCCCGCTGGGGACCTACACCGACTCGGTCACCCAGGGAATCGTCTCAGGTACCAACCGGACGATTACGGTGGGCGATATCTCGACCCGTAACACGGAGAACCTGACCGGGCTCATCCAGACCGACGCGGCCATCAACCCCGGCAACAGCGGCGGCCCGCTCCTGGACGTGGGAGGCTCGGTCATAGGCATCATCACCGCCAGCGCCAGCAACTCGCAGGGAGTCGGCTTCGCGATCCCCATCAACCAAGCGAAGCAGCTGATCTCTCAGGCCTCCAAGTAGCGCCGGGCCCTCGTGGCTCGCGGCCGGCTCCCTCCAGGCCGGCGTCTTCGCCCTGGCCCGCCTCGAGGCGATGGGACTTCAGGATAGTTTCAGTCGATTGGGCCATACATGTCGACGCGCCCCGAGATCTCCAACTTGCGCAACGGCGCAGGCATCGGTCGAGTACGAGAGGCATGTCTATATGAAACTCAGGTTGGCTGCAATCGGCCTGATCCTCGTGGGCGTCGGGGCCGTTGCATTAGCCGTAGTCGGTCCCAGCTTCGCCGTATCACCCAGTTCCAAGTACATCACCTCCACGGTGTCCACGGGAACGGTCAGCGCCACGTCCGTCGCTAACGGCACGGTGGCCGCGAGCACTGTCTACGGACTGAAGTTCGGGGTCAACCCGGACATCGTCAGCTCGGCCAGCACCACTTCAGGCGCGGGCGGCTCCACGAGCAGCAACACTAGTTCGAGCTCCAGCAGCCGCCGTCGTGTGGCCGGTGATGACCGTATCGGCGACTGTCGGACAGAGAGTCACCAAAGGTGACGTCCTTGCAGTGGCCGAGCTCCACGGCGGCCCAGCTTCAGCTGGACTCCGCGCAGGCGACTCTCGCCTCGGCCCAGGCCAGCTCGCCACGGATCAGGGCGGTCCCGACGCGGTCACGCTTGCCCAGGCCAAGAACTCGCTCAGCCAGTCCTACAACAGCTACCAGCAGGCGGTAGCGAACCGCACCATAACAAACAAGCAGAATGCCCTGACCCTCAGCCAGGCTCAGGACGCCGTCACGTCCGCCCAGAACCAGTTCGACGCGGACACGGCGGCGAGCGCGCCTCAGGCGACCCTGGACAAGGACACGGCGACGCTGCAGCAAGCCCAAGCGAACGTGACCTCGACCCAGCTCAAGGTGAACCAGTCGAACCAGCAGGCGTCGCAGCAGGTCACCAACGCCTCGCTCGAGCTACCAGGCCGCCAAGCTCTCATACCAGTCGAAGACCGCGCCACCTCGAGCACCACCATCCAGGCCGACCAGGCGGCGGTCGCCTCGGCGGAGGCCACGGTCGATGCGGAACAGGCTTCGGTTACGGGAGCCTCAATCACAGCCCCAGCCGATGGCCTGATCATCGCAGTCAACATCCTGCCCGGCGTCAACGCCCCCTCGACCTACGCGATCGAAGAGTCCATCGGGCCGATGGTTGCCACGACCAGCTTCGCCGAGTCCGACATCACGACTCTCAAGGTGGGCCAGTCGGCCACGGTTTCGGTCACAGCACCCAAGGTCTCGGTCCCGGGACACTGACCCAGATCGTGCCGGTCGCCTCGACTTCCGGAGGAACAAGCAGCGTCGTAACCTACGCGGTCACGGTGACGCTGACCAGCCCGCCGGAAACCGTCCTGGCGGGCATGAGCGCCACGGTCACGGTCACGACCGCGTCGGTCGAGAACGCCCTGCGCGTTCCGGCGACCGCTCTCCAGGGATCCTCGACTGCGGGCTACACGGTCCAGGTTGTGAACGCCGACGGAAACGCCTCCACCCAGGACGTACAGGTCGGGCTCGTGACCACCTCCATGGCGCAGATCACCGGCGGCCTCAGCTCGATGGTGAAACGGTCGTCGTTGGCTCCGCCACTGCCCGCAGCGGAACTACCACAACCGGCAACGGCGGCGTCAACATCAACAGCCTTACGGGTGGCGGCGGCTTCGGCGGCGGAAGCACTCGGGCGATGAGCGCCACCGCGAGCGAGCCGATCATCAGGCTCGAGGATGTGAGTCGCATCTACGACACGGGCAAGGTCCAGGTGCCGGCGTTGCTCGACGTGGACCTGCAGGTCGCGGACGGCGAGTTCCTCGCCATCGTGGGGCCGTCCGGCTCGGGTAAGTCGACGATGATGAACATTCTCGGCTGCCTGGATAGGCCCACCTCCGGCCGCTACGTCCTCGACGGGCAGCCGGTCGACGAGCTGAGCGACGATGGCCTGGCCTTCGTCCGCAGCCGGTCGATCGGCTTCGTTTTCCAGAGCTACAACCTGCTGCCACGAACCAGTGCCCTGGAGAACGTGGCCGCGCCGCTCATGTACCAGGGCGTTCCCCGGAAGGAGCGGTTCGAGCGCGCCCATGGTCGTCCTGGAGCGGCTGGGCCTCGGTGATCGACTGCACCACGTACCCTCCGAACTCTCGGGTGGGCAGCAGCAGCGCGTCGGAATCGCGAGGGCCCTGGTGACGGAGCCCGCAATCATCCTGGCCGACGAACCCACCGGCAACCTGGACAGCCATTCCGGCGCCGAGGTGCTGGAGTTGTTCAAGGATCTCCACGCGCTGGGGCGGACAGTCGTCCTGATCACGCACGACGTCGACGTCGCCCAGGCGGCCGATCGTGCCGTGCATATCAGAGACGGGCGGCTCCAGGAAGCGGTTCCGGCATGAAGCTCACCGATCTGATCGGTCTGGCCCTCTCGCGGCTCGGCACCGGCAAGCTCCGCACGGCCTTGACCATGCTCGGCATCATCATCGGGGTGGCCTCGGTCGTGGCCCTGGTGAGCGTCGCCCAGGGGGCCACGAAGGGTATTAGCGACCGGCTCCAATCGCTCGGGACCAACTCTTGTCACCGTGAGCCCAGGCTTCACGCGCACCGGCGCCACCCGCGGCGCCATCGGTTCCGCGACCACGCTCACGCTGGACGACGCCACCGCTCTCGCCCAGCTGGACGGCGTTCAGGCGATCGCGCCCGAGCTTACGACCAACAAGCTCGTGATCGCCGGCACGGAGAACGAGACGGCCCGGATCATCGGCACGACCCCCGGCTACTCCTCGGTCTTCGCCTACGTCAGTGTGGACGGGTCGTTCCTGAACTCAGGCATCGATCGACTACAACATGCGAATCGCGGTGATCGGCTCCACTACGGCGGACAACCTGAGCCTGACGGACACTCGCTCGGGTCGACGATCTACATCGGCGGTCTTCCGTTCGATCTCGTCGGGATCCTGCAGCCAAAGGGGGGCACAGCGAACGAAGACGACGTGGTTCTGATCCCGCTATCCACCGCCCATGAGCTGTTCATCGGCAGCAACAGCGTCTCGACGATCGGTCTGAGCGCCGTCAGTCAGGACGCGATATCCGCGGTCTCGGCCGAGATCACCGCGACGCTCGAGCAGCGCCACGGCATAACGAACGGCGCGGACGACTTCTCCATCTCGACCCAGGCCCAGCTCCTGGGCACGGTCAGTTCCGTCAGCGACGTGCTCACCCTCTTGCTCGCCGGGATCGCCTCGATATCGCTCCTTGTGGGTGGGATCGGGATCATGAACATCATGCTGGTCTCCGTCCGCGAGAGGACGCGCGAGATCGGCATTCGGAAGGCCATCGGGGCGCGCGGCCGGGACATCCTTTCGCAGTTCCTCGTCGAGGCCCTGGTGCTCTCCCTCGCCGGAGGCGCTGATCGGCGTCGGACTCGGCGTGGTCGGCTTCGCTACGGCATCGGCATGTACGCCGGCTGGGGCTTCGTCTTCAACCCGGCGACGGTGGTCGTCGCCGTCCTCTTCAGTCTCCTCGATTGGGATCGTCTTCGGCGTCTGGCCGGCAAGCCAGGCCGCCCGGCTCGATCCCGTGGTCGCTCTCAGATATGAATAGGCAACAGAACACGAAAGGGGACAACGCATGACGGCAACAGCAAGGCCGGCGAAGCAAGATCGCACGACGATGGCGCTGCTTCTGGTAGCCGGCATCGTCGCGGTCGGCGGGATCGGTTTCGCGCTCGGCCACCTCACGGCGCCCGGAACAACGGCAGCGGCCAATCCCACCGGTCTGCGCGCAGGCTTTGGAGGCGGCCGGACCCTCCCATCCCTCGCTCCGGGCCAGACCTTCGACACGAGCCAGTTTGGCGCCGGACGCGTCGGCGGCCTCGGCGCCGGGGCCGCCGGCGTAACCGGAACGGTCCAGTCGATCAGCGGCTCGGCGATTACGATTTAAGAGGCGAGCGGCAACAGCGTTACGATCGATCTCTCTGGGACCACGACGTACCACAATGAGACGTCGGCCCAGTCGAGTGACGTGAAGGTCGGAACCAGCGTCGTGGTCCAGATCGACACCAGCGCTCTTGCCAGCGAGACTCCGAATCCCAGCGCCAGCGGCGCCCTCGGCGGTCGGACACTGACAGCCAAGGACGTCCTGATAACCACACCCTAGGAGTTCGAACGGTGCACCTGCTCGTCGTCGAGGACGATCTCCGGCTCAGCCGGCTGCTCAAGCGGCTCCTTAGCCAGGACCGCCACATCGTTGAGACTGCATTGACTGCGGAAGAGGGACTGGAGGTTGCGACCTCCAACCTGGAGCTGGACGCGGTCGTCCTGGACGTGGGCCTGCCCGATAAGTCCGGCTTCGAAGTGGCTCGAACGCTTCGCAAGAAAGGCTCACAGGTCCCCATCCTGATGCTCACGGCCCGGGACTCCGTAAACGACAGGGTGGAGGGTCTCGATGCGGGCGCTGACGACTACCTGGTCAAACCCTTTGCCTACGAAGAGCTGCTGGCTCGTCTGCGGGCCCTCGGCCGGCGACCGCCCACGCGCAAGTCGCCGATGCTGAAGGCAGGCCCGATAGAGCTCGACGAGACGACTCGCCGGGTCGCGGTCTCCGGTAAGTCGGTCGACCTGAGCCAGCGAGAGTTCTCGATCCTCGAATGCCTGCTGCGCCGGCCGGGCCAGGTTCTGTCGCGCGACCAGCTGCTCGACTACGCCTGGCCGTATGGCGTGGCCCTCACGCCGAACACGGTGGAGGCCTACATCCACCTGCTTCGCGAGAAGCTCGGCTCCGACGGTGCGGAGCGCGTCGAGACGGTTCGTGGCGTGGGTTACCGCCTCCGTGAAGGCTGAGCGATGAAGATTCCCGGGCGGCTGCGCCTCCGGCCTGGCCGGCCGGCCCGGCTGGAGGCCGCCGTGGACCAGGCCGCGGATCCGGCTCCGGCCGAACGCGGCCGTTCCGACGACGACGCCCGGATCCTGCGCCGCACCCGCCTGCGCCTGATGGCCGTCAGCGGCCTGGTGACGCTGTTCATCCTGGTGGCGCTCGGCGTATCCGCCTACGGCGTCGTGGCGCGGTCGATCGAAGACTCGGAAAGCACGCTCCTGCAGCACTACATGGACCGCCACCTTATCAACCAGCCCACGACCGGTGGTCCGGAGCCGGCCGAGCTTGGCGGTGAGGGCGCCAACCTGTTCGAGATCTACGTGACGCCAGACGGCCGGGTCCTCCCTCCGCGTGGTCAGAGCATCCCGGACGGGTTGCCCGACAAGGCCAGTCTCGCAGCCGCCCAGGTCGATCCGCAGGTCGTGGATCAGCGCAACATCACCGCGCCGGATGGCACGCAGTACACGGTCGTCTCCGTCCAGGCCCTGGGGCCGGGCAATACCACGGGATGGTTGATCCAGTTCGTCCAGAACCGGACCGCCGACGCGCGGCTGCTGACGACCTTGCTGTTGATTCTGATCGGCGGAGGGGCGGCAGCGTTGCTCGCCTCTCTCGGCGCGGGCTATCTGTATGCCGGCCGGGCCCTCGTGCCGATCCGCCAATCGATCTACCGCCGCCAGGCGGCTCTGCAGCGCCAGCGCGAGTTCGCCGCCAATGCAAGCCACGAACTGCGAACGCCACTCACCGTCATCGGGGCGAGCGTGGAGGACCTGAAACGTAACCGCAACAGCAAGGTCGTAGAGGTGGGCGACGCACTGGCCGACATCGATGCCGAGGTCCAGACCATGACGGCCCTGGTCGAGGACATGCTTCTCCTGGCCCGCACGGACTCCGGCGTGGTCGAGATCGAGCGCGCCCCGGTCGACCTGGGCGACATAGCGGCCGAGGCGACCTCGATGCTGACGACGCTTGGTCAGGAGCGGAGCGTCAAGGTGGTGCTGAATCCGATGCCGGCCCCGCTGACGGGAGACCGCCTGCGACTGCGCCAGCTCGTGACGATCCTGGTCGACAACGCTATCCGCCACAGCCCGGCCGGTGCGACGGTCGAGGTCGTCGTGCGCGCGGAACCGGGTGGAGTCCTGCTTGCGGTCGACGACCACGGTTCCGGCATCAAGCCCGAGGATCTACCGCGCCTCTTCGAGAGATTCTGGCGAGCGGACAACGCCCCGGCCGGCGGTACCGGCCTGGGTCTGGCCATTGCCAGCTGGATCGTGGAGCAGCATGGCGGGACGATCAACGCGGCCAACCGCCAGGAGGGTGGGGCCAGCTTCTGGGTTCGGCTGCCGTTCGTAGCGGCTCCCGCGCCGGCGGCTGGGCCGTCCACCGGACCGGCCGAGGCCGGTCCCTGGCTCGAGGGGCAGGGATCTGGTGCCGTTCCCGATGCGGCATCGCAATGGGCCGCGCCGCACGATATCGCGCCGGAGGATGCCGCGCCGCCCGTGGCCGAGCCACCGACATGGACCCCCGACGGCGGCGGGTCGACTCAGTAGAGCCGGATCGCCGCGCCGTGACACCGAGAGGCACTGCACGCCCATGGCGGTGCTGAGTGCGGTGCGGGGCGGTCAGCTGCCGAGAGCCGAGTTCCACCAGACCCGATTCGTAGGCCACGATCGCGGCTTGGACCCGGTCCGTGCTCTCATGCCTAGCCCAGCAGCAGCTTGGCCTCGGCCAGCATCCCGACACAGATGATCGCCAGCCGCAGCACGGGAGCGGGCAATCTACGCCCCACTCGCGCCCCGACCTGGCCACCGACGATCGAACCGGCGGCGATGAGCAGAGCGACATCCCAGTGGACCGGGGCGACGGCGATGAAGAGGATCGCGGCGACGCCGTTGATCAGGGCCGCGAGCACGTTCTTGAGGCCGTTCAGCCGCTGGAGGCCGTCGGGCACGAAGATCGTCAGCAGGGCGATCATGATGATCCCCATCCCGGCTCCGAAGTAGCCTCCGTAGATCGCCGTCGCAAAGAACAGCAGCCCCAGCGGCCAGGACCGATGCGCCTCCGGGTGGCGGTGGTCCGCCAGGGCCTTCGAAAGACGCGGCCCCGCCGCGACCAGGACCAGCGCCACGGCGATCAGGACCGGCACGACCGCCTCGAACGCGCCCGGGAAGGCGAGGAGCAGGACGGCCCCGGTAAGACCGCCGGCGCCGGAGACGATGCCCAGCGAGATCGCGCGCCCGCGCTGACCGGAGAGCTCTCGCCGGTAGCCGATCGAGCCGCTGATCGACCCGGGTACCAGCCCGACTGTGTTCGAGACGTTGGCCTCGAGCGGCGCGAAGCCGAAGGCGAGCAGGGTGGGGAAGGTGACGAGCGACCCCGAGCCAACGATGGTATTGATCGTCCCGGCGGCCAGCCCCGCCGCGAGAATGGCGGCCGCCTCGAGTGGCGTCATCGGGCAAGGACCGGATCGGTGGCGGGACTTGGGATGCTCACACCTCGATCGTAGCCGACGGCCGCGTCTGGGGCCGGAGTGGCGATCCGCAAGGACCTCCGTAGGCGAGTCTCGCAGCCATACTTACGAGGTCTCGAGCCGCCCGGGAGAAACGCATGGCCACCGACCGCCCCGCCCACGACCTGCTCCGGACCGCCGTCATCGGCTCGGGCTTCGTGGCCCCCCACCACGTCGATGCCGTTCGCCGCGGCGGATACGCTGAGGTCACGGTACTGGCCGGAAGTACGGCCGCCCACGTCCAGCCCAAGGCGGCCGCCCTTGGCATACCGCGCTGGACGACGGACGTGGCCTCGGTCATCGCCGATCCGGCCATCGACGTGATCCACGTTTGCACTCGTAACGCCACCCACGTGCAGCTGGGCGTCGCGGCCCTGGCTGCGGGAAAGCACGTGGTCGTGGAGAAGCCACTCGCCCTCGACGGCGCGGGGGCGGCGCGGCTCGTCGCCGCCGCGGCCACGGCCGACAAGCACGCGGCCACGTGCTTCACCTACCGCGGCTTCCCGATGCTGCGAAAGGCTCGATCCCTCGTCGCGGGCGGCGAGATCGGGGAGCTTCGTCTCGCCAGCGGCGTCTACCTGCAGGACTGGCTGGCCGAAGAGACGGACTGGAACTGGCGGATCGACAAGAGAGAGGGCGCCTCCCGGGCGGTCGCCGACATCGGCGTCCACTGGTTCGACACGCTCGAGTTCGTTTCTGGGCGGCGGGTCGAGGCCGTATTCGCCGACCTCGCGACGTTCCTGCCGCAGCGTCGCCGGCCCGCCGGCGAGGTCCAGGCCTTTGCGGCGGTCGCGGGGCCCGTGGAGACGGTCCGGGTCGAGTCGGAGGATGCCGCCACGTTCGTCCTGCGGCTCGAAGGCGGCGCGCGCGCCGCATGCATGGTGTCGCAGGTGAGCCCTGGACGGAAGAACGGCCTCACCATCGAGCTGGGCGGATCTGCCCGGAGCCTGGCCTGGGACACGCAGGCCCCGGAGCGGCTGTGGCTCGGCTCTCGGCGGGAGCCGGAGCGGATGCTCGTCCGCGATCCCTCCGATGGCTTTGCCTCTCCTGGCGTGCCGCCCCTGCCTGCCGGCCATCCCGAGGCCTGGTCCGATGCCATCCGGGACCTGCTGAGGCCGTTCTACGCCGCGGTCGCCTCGGGAGAGCCTCCGTCCGCCTCGTCGTCTGCCCGGCTCGACTACCCCACCATCGCCGACGGCGCCCGGGCCGTCCGCTTCGTCGAGGCCGTTCTGGAGAGTGCCAGGGCCGAACGGTGGGTCGTCCTGTAGCGACCGCCCTGGCTCTGCGGATCCCACTGGCCGCCGATCCTTTGGGCGGCTAACGTGGACGCGCGCTTCCTCTGGGGGGAAGTGGAAATCGCGGAGGACAACCGGATGCGCACGCGGCCCCTACCGATTCGCCTGCTGGCGTTGCTCCTCTCCGCGGGACTGCTGGCCGCCTGCGGCTCCGCAGCGGTCACTCCGACGCCCACCGCCACCGCGTCGCCCGCCACGCCGACGCCCGTCGTCACCGCCTCGCCCGTTGTCACTCCCTCGCCCACCATTGCGCCGACGCCATCCGCGGGCGACACGTCCGGAGCCGTCATCGGGGACACCGGAGATCCCGACGACGAGCCCGCCGCAAGCGAGACCCCGGCGGTCGGCTTCACTCCCGGCCCTACCGGCATCCCGGCGCCGACTCCCTCGGCTTCGATGGCCAGGCTGCCCGGTGAGCCGGATCCGGCCCTGACCCCAGGTGCGCTCAATCCCTCCGTCACCCAGGCCACCGTCGGCTCGACGATCTGCGTGTCGGGCTGGACGGACACGATTCGCCCCCCAACCAAGTACACAAATGACCTGAAGGTGGCTCAGATCGCCCAGTACGGCTACGCAGACACGTCGCTGGCCTCGTACGAAGAGGATCATCTGATCTCGTTGCAACTCGGCGGCAACCCGACCGACCCCAGGAACCTGTGGCCTCAGCCCTACACCATCAGCCTGTCGGACGGACGCTCGGTCGGGGCGCGCGTCAAGGATGCCTTCGAGACCAGGCTCAAGAAGCAGGTCTGCGCCGGCACCATGACGCTGGCACAGGCCCAGACAGAGATCGGGATCCACTGGGTCCATTTCGACCTGTCGATTCCCTAGCAACCGGGGTCGCCTCATGACAAGACGACGCCAGATGCCCGCTCGGGAATTGGGGTGGCCTACGGGGGTCGAACCCGTAACCTGCGGATCCACAGTCCGCTGCTCTGCCGGTTGAGCTAAGGCCACCGTCGCGGTCCCAACGGTGCGCAGCGTCCTTGCGGATCGCGCCACGGCAATGGGGCGACCGGGAGTATAGCGGCTGTACGGCTGCACGGGAACGGAAGGGTCGACTCGGCAACGGCCCGGCTTCGCGATCGATCATGAGGCGAACCACGACCTTCGGACCGGCCCGTTGCGGGGGCGCAACCATCCATGCTCCGCAGAAGCTCGTGGTACGAAGTCGTCGGCCGGGACGACTCCAGGGGTGCGCGCTCGACTCCGAAACCTAGAGAGGTAGTTTCCATGCTCTAGCTCAGATCGGACCGCCACGTAATGCCGAATCTCCTCCCCACGTCGGTTTCCGCCATTCACAGGTCGGTGCGACGGCTTTGCATCACAGGTCTGGCGGTCGCGCTCGCCGGGTTCGCGACGGTGGCCACCGCCGGCCCGACGCTCGCATGGGACGGCTCGGCCTTCAGCACTGCCGATGAGCAACTCCTCTTCTCGCTGACCAACCAGGATCGCGCCTCCGCGGGTCTCAATGCGCTGGTGAACGATCCGTACCTCCACACCAAGGCCGAATGGCGAGCCCAGGACATGGGCGATCGGAACTACTTCTCCCACGAGATCCCACCGGACAACGCCATGGTCTTTACCTACATCCAGGCGGACGGGTACTGCTTCTCGGTCGCCGGCGAGAACATCGGGCTGAGCACCTACGACGACGCGACCGCCACGAACCGCATTGAAACCGCGTTCATGGGATCGGCCGGCCACCGCGCCAACATCCTGGGGGCGTGGGCTCGCATGGGTGTCGGGGCGTACAAGGCCGCCGACGGCCGCAAGCTGTATGCCGTGCTCTTCTCCGTCCCGTGCGGAGTCACGGTTCCCGCCCCGGCACCGGTGACGACGCCCGCGCCGGTGGTTGCCCCTGTTCCCGTGCCGGTGGTTGCCCCGGTTCCTGCTCCGACGGCCCGGCCGACAGCCAGGCCGACCGCGAAGCCAACCCCGACCCCAACCCCGACCCCAACCCCGACCCCAACCCCAACCCCGACCCCGACCCCGACCCCGACCGCCCCGCCAACGGCCATGCCGACGTGGGCGGCCACCGCCGCGACGACACCTTCCGCGCCGCCCGCCGGATCGTCCACAACCGACACGGCCGCGAGCCTCAGGGTTCGTGAGGGCCCAGCGCCTGCGGGACCGATCGACTCGGTCTTCCACTGGCTGTTCTCCGGCATCTTCGGCTGGTAGAACGGGTTCTTTCGCGCGCCGCGCCTCTTGCCCCGGATTTGCGATTGACTACACTGCGGGCGTGCCTCATCTCCAGCCCCTCGAAGAGGGCCGCGTTCTGTCGAGATCGGACGGGCCGATCCTCGAGGCCCGCGACCTGACTAAGAACTACCGCCTTGGCAGTCGCGACGTCCAGGCCCTGCGAGGGGTGTCGCTCCAGGTTCGCCGGGGCGAGTTCGTGGCCATCATGGGACCGTCCGGGTCCGGCAAGAGCACCCTTCTCCAGCTGCTCGGCGGGCTCGACAGGCCCACCAGTGGCGAGGTCGTGCTTGACGGTGAGGTGATCAGCCGCCTCGGCGACGCGCAGGCGACCCGCCTGCGGCGCGAGAAGACGGGTTTCGTCTTCCAGTTCTTCAACCTCATCCCGCTTCTGAACGTCTACGAGAACGTGGCTCTGCCCTTCACGATCGCCGGCATCGATCCTCGGCACGGCGACGCAGCGGCCCGGATCGACGAAGTCCTGAAGCTCGTGGACCTCCTGGGTCGCGAACACAACCGGCCCGACCAGCTTTCCGCAGGTGAGCAGCAGCGAGTGGCCCTGGCCCGGGCACTCGTCTCCCGGCCGGCGATTCTGCTGGCGGACGAACCGACGGGCAACCTGGACTACGCCAGTGGCGGCGAGATCCTCGACAAGCTGTGGCGTTCCTGTGACGAGCTGGGCCAGACGATCGTCCTCGTGACACACGAAGCCCGAGCGGCTGCGCATGCCGACCGCGTACTGGTGGTGGGAGACGGCAAGATCCGGGACGAGATCGAGCTGGGTCGCCGGACCGACAGGAGCGCCGGACCGCTCATCGCTCGGCTCGCCCAACTGGGCTTGTAGCCCGTGAGGCGCTTCTCGTCGCTGGCGTGGCGGAGCCTCCGCGCCCGACCGGTGCGCAGCATCCTGACGATCGCCGGCGTGGCCCTGGGCGTGGCGGTGCTCTTCGCCTCGCTCTCGGCCGGTGCGACGATGGACGCGGCCGTGGACCGCGCCGCCTCGGACGAGATGGGTCGAGCCGTTCTTCGAGTCCAGGCTCTCGAGGAGCGTGGCCTCAGCCCTGCGGCGGTCGCCGCCGCGGAGCAGGTCGCGGGAGCTTCGGCGGCCGCGCCGGCCCTGGAGCGCAAGACCTACCTGGCCGTCGGGCCGAACCAGACCGCATCGGCCAGTCTGCCGGCGCCGGTGACCGTGCTGGGCATCGACCCTGTGCGCGAAATCGCGCTCCACGATATGCCGCTGGCCTCCGGCCGGCTCCTGACCGCCGACGATGCCTCGTCCGCGATGATCACCGAGACCTTGGCGGCCCAGGAGCTTCTCGCTCTGGGGGACTCGGTCACTCTCAACGGCACGGTTGCCGCAGGCCCGCAGGCCTTCCGGATTGTCGGCATCGTTCAGGGCGACTCGCCGGTTCCAGATTCCGGTGGTCGCCTGGTCTACGTCCCACTTGAGTCGGCCCAGATCCTCTTCGGGACCACGGGCGTGAGTCGGGTGGACCTGGGCGCCCAGGCGGGCATATCCACGGACATGTTGGCTGGCCAGCTCGAGAAGGCGATCAGCAGTGAGCCGTACCTGCTGTCCAAGCAGGCCGATCTAGCCAACTCCCTGCTGGCCGAGATGGCCGACTTCCGGATCGCCCTGTTGCTGGTTGCCGCAGTCGTCCTCTTCGCCGGTGCGTTCCTGATCTTCAACACCCTCTCGATGACGGTCTCGGAGCGGACCCGTGAGATCGGCCTCCTGCGTGCGGCTGGGACCACGCGCTCGCAGGTCATGAGCTTCGTCATGCTGCAGGCCGTGGTCCTGGGTGCCGCGGGTTCTCTACTGGGCGTGCTCGTCGGCGTGGGCCTGGCCGGACTCACGCTGGCCTGGGTTCGTTCCGCCGGCCCGATAGCGCTTGCCGCGCCCGCGATCTCGGCCGGTTCCATTGCCATCGCAATAGTCATCGGCGTCGGGGTCACTCTGGCCGCATCGTTGGAGCCGGCCTGGCGAGCGGGCCGTTTCCCGCCCATGGAGGCGCTTCGCCGCGGTCCGGCCGGAGCGGCGATCGGAGCGGCCAGGCTCCGCTGGCTCGTCCTGGTCTTCGGAGTCCTGGCGGTGGCGGCCCTGGCGCTCTGGCCGAGGGGCAGCGGCGGAAATGTCGGCAGCGGGGCCGGAGCAGCCGGCGGCGTGTCCGGAATGTGGGGTCCGTTGGCGGTCTACGGCCTGCTCTTCCTCACCATATTGCTGGTTCCTCTCCTTCTGGTTCCGCTGCTGCGAGTGGCAGGCATTCCATTCCGGATCTTCCGTAACGAGGAGCGCCTGGCGCGCAGCTCTCTCGCCCGCGACCCGGGTCGCACCGCCCTCACCGTCGGTGCCCTCGTCGTCGGCCTGGCCATGGTGGTGGCCCTGGGAACCGCGGCCCAGGAAGTGCGCAAGGTCGGAACCGCGTGGCTGGGCGAGACCATACCCGGGAGTGAGTTGCTGACGTCGATACGACCGGTTTCCACGACGGACCCGATCCGGGACGAGCTGGCCGCGATGCCGGGCGTGAAGTCGGTTTCTCCGATCGGGTTGTTCGGGGTTCCGTATGGGGGTGTGCGCCAGGAGGCGGCCGCGATCGTGGGCAGCGATTACCTGGCCGACGGCCGGCTGGTCTTCGTCTCGGACGGGGGCGATCCGAAGACCGCCCTGACCGCGCTCGACGGTGGCGGTTCGGTAATCGTTCCCGAGTCGATGGCGGACAGGATCGGCATCCGCGTGGGCGACACGCTGTCGTTCACCACCGGCCCCACTCCGGCCCGGCTGCGAGTGGTCGGCATCGTGGCCCACTCGATCCCGACCGGCGCCCAGGAGGCGATCCTCATGGGCTGGCCGGACGCCCTCGGCCAATTCGGCGTCGCCGGGGCCGATTTCTACGCGGTTCGGTACGAGCCCGGGCAGGAGTCGTCGTCGCGGGCCGCGCTCGATGCCGCGGCCAGGCAGTACGCCTTCGAGCCCAACTCCCTGGACCGCGTGCAGGGGACCGTCGGCGACACCCTGGACCGGATCTTCCGGCTTCTGGATGCGTTGGCGCTGATCGCGGTCCTGGTTGCCGGCCTGGGCATGGCCAACACGTACTCGATGAACGTCCTCGAGCGAGTCCGAGAGATCGGCGTGCTTCGCGCCACCGGCATGAGCAGCCGTCAGGTCTGGGGCATGGTCGTCGTGGAGGCGGGCGTGCTGGGAATCTTCGGGGCCATCGTCGGGGCACTGGTCGGGTTGCTCGCCGGGGCGCTGCTGGTGAGCTGGTCCAGCGCCGGATTCGGGCTCGCCTTCGAGCCCCCATGGGGATCGATAGCCGTGGCGGTGGCCTTTGGCATCCTGGTCAGCATCGGCGCGTCGCTCTACCCTGCCGGACTGGCGAGCCGTATTTCGATCGTCCGGGCGCTGCAGCACGAGTGACCGGAAGGGGTCGGCAGTTGCGGTTGGCGTTCGGGCGGGCCCGAGGATCCCCTCGAATTCCTCGCCTGCTTCGTTTCGTTTGCTACACTCCTCCAACCTGATCTGATGGACCCGTCCAGGTCACGGCCGCGCCGCCGCCATGAGGAACTCGACGCATGCTCGCGACCCCGCAATTGAACCGACTCCCGGCCACCGAACGCGGCGTCACCCTCGGCGACTTCCTGGTGCCGATTCGGATCGGTGAGCGCATGAGCGCGCGGATCCGCCACATCGCCCTGATCTGCGTCGGAGCGGCGTTCATCGCCCTCACCGCAAACGTCGCGTTCAGCCTGCCCGACAACCCAATTCCGGTCACCGGCCAGACCCTCTCGGTGCTGTTGGTCGGCGGGGCTTTGGGCCTTCGCCGTGGCATGCTGTCCGTCGGGCTGTACCTGGTCGTCGGCCTCCTCCTTCCCGTCTACGCCAACCATGCCCACGGGCTTGGCACGATCGCCAGCGTCGGCTCGGGCGGCGTGGTAGTCGCGCCGGTCGGCGGCTACCTCGTCAGCTTCCTCTTCGCGGCCGCCATGGTTGGGTGGCTGGCGGAGAACGGCTGGGACCGCCATATCGGCGGGGCAGTCGGGGCCATGATCCTGGGCGAGGGCGTGATCTATCTGATCGGCGTGCCGTGGCTGGCGGTTTCGCTGCACCTCTCACCGCAGGTCGCGATCGAGAAGGGCATGACGCCGTTCCTGATCGGAGACACGATCAAGCTCGCGATCGCAGCCGGGATCTTCCCGTTCGCGTGGTGGATCGTGGGCCGCCGAGTGGGGGACAGGTAGAGCCGGCGCGACGAAGAGAGCTGGGCCCATCGCGCCGCGCCCAGCTGGCTGGGCGCGGCGTCAGCGAGCAAGCATCGCGCAAACCCCGACTCTACAGGCGAGCCCACTCGTCGGGGCCCAGTTCACCGACGCCGAAGAGCCCCAGGCACGGTTCCAGCCCCTCGATCCTGACCGGCGCGACATCTCGGTGCCAGGTAGCGGGCGTTACGCGGACCTTGATCTCGAGCGCGCGCTTGCCTTCGACGGCGCACACTTCATCGCCGATGACGCGGTATCCGAGCTTCTCGGAGACCCTGGCCGAAGCGGCGTTGCCCTCGATGTAACCGGACTCCGCCATGTCGGCGCCCAGACCGTCGAAAGCCAGGGCGAGGATGGCGGCCCGCGCCTCGGTCCCGAGGCCCTGTCCCTGGAATTCGCGCCCCAACCAGCTGCCCGACCGGATCACTCGCCGGGTGCGGTAGTCGCGTGCGAGCAGCTCCTGGACGCCGATGGGATGCCCGTCCTTCAGCACCGCCAGCCCCAGAGCCCAGTTGTCCGGCTGCCAGTGACTTCTCACCTCCCACCAGTGCAGCAGGAACTGCCGCTCGAAGGCGGGAGAGGGCAGCTTATGCCACGGCACCAGGAAGACGGTCCGGTCCTCCTCAACGATGCCGGATCGGGCTACGCGCACCAGCCCCAGGAGATCCTCGTCGGTCGGGAGGCGAAGTTCGAGATGGGGAGTTCGAACCCGGAGGTCGAATAGTGGCCACGGATGTGCGGTCATCGTGCAAGCTTACGGCCAGTGAGAGGAGACCTGCCGGGAGACCGAACCGCCGGGCAGCCGCACATGAAATGCCGACTCAGCCCGGCCAGGTCCGGTGCTAGGATCGCCCGAATGGCAGGGCGTGGGCGAACGATACTCATCGGCGATCCCGGCATCGCCCGAACGTTTGCCGCGTGATTCCTGCCGGCGTCGGGTTTGGGGTCGGCGCTGCGATCAGTTGGGGCAGCGGCGACTACGGAGGAGGGCTGGCCAGCCGTCGGGCCACGCCGCTTGCGACGGTCGTGTTGTCGCAGGCAATCGGGCTGCCGATCGCGGCCGCAATGACCGTAATAGTGGGCGAGCGAATCCCCGGCGCCGAGTCGCTGGTATGGGCGATGGTCGGTGGCGCATCGGGGTTCGTGACTCTGGTATGCCTGTACCGGGGCCTCGCCACGAGAGCCATGGGTCCCGTGTCGGCAATCGCCACGATTGTCGGCGTCGGGCTGCCGGTCATGGCGGGCGCCCTGACCGGCGACCGGCTGAGGCCCCAGGATATGGCCGGAATCGCGCTCGCTCTGATAGCCATCGTCCTGGTGACGCGCCCGACGGGCAACCTCCGGATCGACCGTAACGGCCTCGCCCTGGCGCTCGTTGCCGGAATGGGATCAGGTGGCTTTTTCATAGCCATGGGCCAGTCCGCGGACGCAGCGGGAGAGACCTGGTGGCCGCTCGTGGCCAGCCGATTGGCCTCGCTCGGGCTGGCCGTCCTGATGACCGTGGCGCTCCGCCAGTCTGGGCCGACGTTCCGCAGCGTGTCGCCTCTCATGGCGTTCGTCGGCCTGGCCGACATGCTCGGGACTGTCTGCTTCCTGCTGGCCGACTCTCAAGGCTCGCTGAGCCTTGCGGCGGTCACCTCATCGCAGTATCCGGTGGTCACGACGATCCTGGCCCATGCGTTTCTGGGGCAGCGGCTGGAGCGTGCGCACGTCGCGGGGATCGGCCTCGCGCTGGTGGGGATCGCGCTTTTCACCGTGTCATGAGCCGCGCGGGGACGGGAGATGCTGGTCGCAGCGCGCAAGCTCCGCGACGACGTCGATTCAGGCGGACTTGCGGCGGCGGACTTGCGCGACCTCAGCCTCTGGTTCTGCCATGACGGGCACACCCACGGACTTGGGCAGGCGCGGTGATTTCGGGGCCCTGGCAGCCGTTATCTCGTGCGGTTTGCCCGCACGGCGCGTCGCCCTTGCTGCGGCGACGCTGGCTTCGAGCGCGGCCATCAGATCCGTCAGACCGGCGGCCGGCGCCGCGGTAGGCTCCGCGATCTGCGCACCCGCGGCCTTGGCCTCGATGATCGCCATCAGGGCCTCGCGGTACTCGTCGTGGAAGGCCGCCGGATCGAACTCGGCGGTCATGGCCGCGACGAGTTGCTCGGCCATGGCCCGTTCGCTCGGCTTGATCTCGACCTCGGCCTCCGGCAGCGCCAGCTGTCCCGTCGATCGGACCTCGTCGGGCCAGTAGAGCGTGGACAGCAGCATCGTCGAGGAGAAGGGGTCGAGGGCGACCAGCTGCTCGCGATCGCGAAGCACGATCTTGCCGATTGCCCGCAGACCTCGATCGGCCAGGACCTCTTTCAGCAGGTAGAAGGCCTTGCGAGCGACGGGATCGGGTTCGAGGTAGTAGGCCTGCTTCACGAAGCGCGTGGCTTCGGCGGCGGAGTCGACCGGCACGAACTGCTCTATCTCGATCGAGCGGACCGTCTTGAGCGGCACCGAGGCCAGGTCGTCGTCGGTGACGACCACGTACTGCTCAGGCGCGATCTCGTATCCGCGGACGGTGTCGCTGCGCTCGATGTAGGCGTCGTCGGTTGGGCAGTATGTCTTCATCTGGATCCGGCCGTGGCAATCGGCATGGAGCATGTGGAAGCTCACGCCCTTTGTTTCCGTGGCCAGGTAGAGCTTGACCGGTATCGTCACCAGTCCGAACTGGATGGCCCCCTTCCACATCGAACGCGCCATGGCACAGCACCTCACGAGCGACCTTTCGGTGGGCCGCGAGAGGCGAGCATAGCGCGGCCCCGGCCCGTGTCCATGTTGGCTCGCCTGGCGTTCCGCGCTGATAGCGCGGAGTCGATGCTGGCGCCCACGACTCAGGACGGAGACGTATCGAAGGCCGCTCCCCAGCCATAACTTTCACGTAAACGATAAGGTTGCGGTAGGATGCCCCGATGACGGAGACGAAGGTGACCGCTCCGACCGCCCAGGCGAGATTGCTGCGGATCCAGGAAGCCGCGGATGAAGTGGGCCTGACGGCCAGGTCGGTGCGCTACTACGAGGAGCTGGGCCTGCTGCGGCCGGCCGCACGCTCCGTCGGCGACTACCGCCTGTACGACGCGTCCGACCTGGAGCGGCTGCGCTTCATCAAGGGTCTGCGCGACGACGCGGGCTTCTCGCTTGCAGAAGTCGCGCGGATGCTCGAGGACGAAGAGGCGCGGGAGAGGGGCCACGAGGCGTACCACGCCACGACCGATCCGGAGGAACGGCTCCAGATCCTGCACGACCGCGTGGCCAGCTTTGAGCACCAGATTGAGATGCTGCGGACGAAGATAGGTCGATTGCAGGCGATGGTAGATGAGACCGAAGGCCGGTTGGGCCGAACGAACGGGAAGATAGCCACGTTGACGGAGGAGATGGCCGCCTCGACCGAGAGCGAGGCCGGACGATGATCGTCGGCGGGCGAGTCCGCTTCCTGGCAACGGGTCGCGCCCTGAGGCACCGCAACTTCCGGTTCTTCTTCTTCGGCCAGCTGATCTCGGTCACCGGGACCTGGATGCAGACGGTAGCCCTGGGCTGGCTCCTGGGGACTCTCGTGGGTTGGGACCAGGCGGTCGTGTATATCGGTCTCCTGGGCGTGGTCCAATTCCTGCCGGTCCTGGTGCTCGGCCTGTTCGGCGGGATCATCGCCGACATCTGGCCCAAGCGGATGACGGTGATCGGCACGCAGACCGCGGCCGGACTTCTGGCCCTGACTCTGGGCGGACTCGACTTCTTCCACGTCGTAGCCGTCTGGCACATCTTCGTGCTCGCGTTCCTGCTGGGCATTGTCAACGCGGTGGACATGCCGACGCGCCAGTCCTTCGTCGTGGAGATGGTCGGCACAGACGACATCGCCAACGCAATCGCCCTCAACTCGGCCGTCTTCAACGGCGCGCGCATCGTCGGGCCGGCCGTCGCGGGTGTGCTGATCGGTGTCCTGGGTACCGCCCTGTGCTTCACCCTCAATGGGCTGAGCTATGGAGCGGTGGTCATCGGCCTGCTGGCCATGCGTGACTCCGAGCTGAGGCCGGCCGATCGACTGGCCAGGCCTCGCAGTCTGACGGCCGTCCGCGGCAACCTGGGCGAAGGCCTGCGATACGTCTGGCACACGCCGATCGTGCTGCTGGCCATAGGTGTCATCGGGCTCGTCTCGACGTTCGGCATGAACTTCAACGTGGTCCTGCCGGTGATGGCCGCCAGGGTGTTGGACGTCGGGGCCAACGGCTACGGGTTCCTCTTTGCTTCGATGGGCGCGGGGGCGCTGGCCTCTGCCCTGGCCGTTGCCACGCTGCAGCGGCCGCGCGTCCGAGTGCTGATCGGAGGCGGCGTCGTGCTGGGCGTTTCCGAGCTCGTACTGGCCGGAACGACCTCGTACCCGGTCGCGCTCGGGGCGGTGTTCTTCTCCGGGGTCGGCGCCATCGCGACTGCGGCCAGTGCCAACTCGCTGATACAGATAGCGGTCCCGGGGCCGCTCCGGGGACGGGTCATGAGCGTGTACACGACGGTTTTCGCCGGCTCGACGCCGGTGGGAAACGGACTCACGGGCGGCGTCGGCGGTCTGTGGGGCACGCCCGCGGCGCTGGCTATGAACGGCGCGGTAACTCTGGGAGCGGCAGCCATGGCGGCCGTGGCTGTGCTGCGTGGCGCTGTTCCGGGGATCGGCCAGGGCCGGCCGCGTGAGACTCCGACGACGCCGGAACAGGTCCGGGGCGGCGCCGGCGTGCCCACGGGCGAGTAGTCGGCTGCGTTCGATGCCCCCGCCTCAGGGGGCGCCGAAGTCGAACGCGTAGGCGATCAGGTCGACCCCCGGTGCGGGCGCGAAGTCGAGCTCGGGCAGGCGCTCGAAACCCATGCCCTCGTACAAGTGGACGGCAGCCGGCATGAACGCTCCGGTGTGCAGCACCGTGCGGGCGCGGCCGGCGGCTCGGGCACGTTCCAGGCAGGCTTCAGTGAGGGCCCGCCCGACGCCGCGGCCCTGGCAGGCGGGATCGACGGCGAGCATTCGGATGCCGGCCTCACCCTCGCGCAGTTCCTCGGAGTACGGGTCGTCCGGGCCGGATACGAACGTCACCCCTCCGAGGAGTTGGCCCGCCGGGCCGACGGCGACGAGTACGCTGGATGTCCGGGCTCGCCGCGCCACGTCGCGCAGCTGGAGATCGTAGACGTCCTGGTGGGGCATCTCGTAGGGGATGGCGTGGTATGCGGCCACCGTAAGCTCCCCCAGCGCCTCGCACTCATCGGGGCGAATGGGGCGAATCAGGAACGATGTCTCGCTGGGACCCATGGCGGCAGAGTAACGCCGGCGGTGCACCGTCCGCATCGCGGCCGTGGTGTCGTCCGTCGTGCGCCGACAGTTCAGGCGCGCGATCATTCGGCCATGGTCAATCGGAAGGGCACCGACCCGTTGCTGGTCTTCGGCCCGCGCTCGCTCACGTACGACTTCGGACCGCGACACCCGCTTAGCCCGCGACGTTTCGGGCCGGGGATCGAGCTGTTGCGAGCGGTGGGCGCCGAACCTGGTCTTGCGCCGGAGCCCGCGTCCGACGGCGAGCTGGAGTGGCTGCATTCGGCTGAGTACATCGGCGCCGTCAAGCTCTTCTCCGCCGACCCGGGCCGGCCGCGGGACGCCGGGATCGGTCCGGGCGACGATCCGGCGTTCGTGGGAATGCATGAGGCGGCGTCCAGCGTGGCAGGCGGTTCGATCCGGGCCATGGAGGCGATCCTGCGTGGCGACGTCGAGCACGCCTACCAGCCCGGCGGCGGTCTCCACCACGCCATGAGGTCGCGAGCCAGCGGCTTCTGCGTCTACAACGACGTCGCCCTGGCCATTGCCAGAGCCCGCCACGAGGGCCTCCGCGTTCTCTACGTGGACCTCGACGTGCACCACGGCGACGGCGTTCAGGCCCTCCATGCCGACGACCCGGGCGTGCTGACGGTCTCCTTCCACGAGTCGGGCACGTCGCTCTTCCCGGGGACGGGCTTCGTCGACGAGCTGGGGGAGGGGACCGCGGCGGCTACGTGCGTGAATGTGCCCCTCGAACCGTTCTCGACGGCCGAGTCGTGGCTGGCGGCGGTGCGCGCGGTGGTGCCGGCCCTGGCTGCCGCGTTCGGTCCGGACGTGGTGGTCAGTCAGCACGGCGCCGACGGCCACGTCTGGGATCCGCTCGCGCACCTGTCGCTCACGACGACGGCGATGGGCGAGGCGGCGCGCCTGGTCGATCGACTGGCGCATGGGTACGCCGGTGGCAGGTGGCTGGCGACCGGAGGCGGTGGGTACGCCGTCTATCGGGTGGTGCCGCGGGTATGGGCCCTCACGTGGCTCGCGGCCGCGCACCTGGAGGCGCCGCGGCTGCTCCCCGAGGACTGGCGGGCGCGGTGGGCCGGTGACGCGTCTCGCTGGAACGATTCCCCGCTGCCGGCTGGCTTCGAGGACGAGCCCGGGTTGCAGGCGGAGCTCTCCGTCAATCCGGCGGCGGCCGAACGAGACGAAGGAACGGTTTGGCTTGTTCGAAAGGTTGCGGTGCCGGCCCTGCTGCGCGTTGCCGAGCGCGAGGGTTGGTGGCGCTTCGACGGGCAGGGGCGCGGTTCCGAGGCCCGCGCCGCGCCGGCCGCAGAAGCGCCGCCGGCCGCAGAAGCGCCGCCGGCCGCACTCGCAGCCAACCCCACCGTCGTCACGCTCACCCCCGAGATCCTCGACTGCCTCAGGCTGGCGCCTCGCACCATCGCGCCCGCCGACCCGGGCGAGGGGCTGGCTCTGTTGCGGGCGTCGGTGCAAGCCGGCGCCCCCGCAATGGGCGCCGTCGCCGGGGAGTGGCTCGTAGGCGTCGCGCTTGCGGCGCCCACTTCACTCGATGGCGTGGACGAGCTCGTGGCTCTGGGCGTGGCTCCGGCGTCTCGTCGCGGCGGCATCGCCGCGGCCATGTTGCGCGCTATCGTCGCCGAGCAGGACCGTCGCGAGCGGGCGCTCGTGGCTCTCCACACGGCCGCGGAACGTGATCCCTTCGAGCCACTCCCCAGGGAGTTGCGCCGGGACGTGGCCGTGCGGCTCAGTCGTTCCGCCGGCTTCAAGACCCGTGCCGTGCCGTCGGAACTGGCCGCAGCGGACCCCAGTTCCAGATTGGCGGTTCACTTGCCCCCGGGAGCCCCCGCCGGCCTTGTGTCACGGGCAGAGGGCTGGTTGGCCAGCCGCTGACACCTGGAGGGCCCGCTTCGCGCCCGGTTCGGCCGACGGAGTGCCTCATCCGGGGTGCTCCTGCGCTTTGCGCCTCCAGGCGTTGGATCGGCCCCGACCCACGCCTTCCTATTCCAACACTTACTTCGGTGATGTTCTAAAGGGTCCGACTGGACCGGGACCTTTGGGACCAACGGCACCCTTAGAAAACAGTAACGACGTCTACATTCATTTCATCGACATGGATAGGTCCACCGCCCGGTGGATGGGGCAGGTGGGCCGCAACTGAAAGGTGTAGGGATAGCGTGGACAGCAGAGATCGTGGGATCTTCGTCCTTCGGGCAGTAGTCGGGCTCGGCTTCCTCTTTGCGGGCCTCGACAAGTTCTTCATGTGGGCGAGCGGCGCGCCGTTCTCGGCCGCCGGCTTCCTCAAGTTCGCCACCACCGGCGCGTGGCTCGGCAGCGACCCTAAGGCCGTCATCAACCCGACGCACCCGTTCTGGGTCTCGCTCGCGGGCAATGCGAGCCTGATGGGCGCCATCGACACGCTCGTCGTCTTCGGTGAGTGCGCGGTCGGAATCGCCCTGATCCTCGGCCTGGCGACCCGCTTCGCGGGCGTTGCCGGCGCCACGATGATGGGCCTCTTCTTCGTCGCCAACTGGAGCTTCGCGAACGGCCCGTTCAACGAGCAGCTCATGTACGGCCTGATCGCGGGCGTGATCGCCTACGTCGGTGCCGGCGCCTACGCTCTTGACTCCGTCATCGAGAAGCTGGCCATCACCCAGAGGGTCCCGGCCGTCAAGTACGTGCTCGGGTAACTCATAAGGGCAGACGCAGGGAGCCTCCGCCAATTCTCTCCCTGCACCCGGAAACGGCGGACCCCGCGGTCCGCCGTTTCTGTTTGTGCCTTTCCGATCGGGCGCATCGGCCTGCGCTCTAGTCCCTCCCTCTCCAACCGATGACTACAACGCCCCCCGTGCTCGACGCAAGTGGGGCGTTGTGGTTTGCCTTGTCGACTCCCCGCGGCCTCGGCCGTGGCGGTCGGGCATGGCTTCGCCTCGAAGTGGCTCGCCGGGCCATCGGGTCCGGGAGCCGTCTACCAGCCAGTCGATGCATTTCGGGCCGTCGCACCCTGTCCCCGTCCGCGCCCCAGCCATATACTCGTCCCGATCCGTCCCTGGCGACCGTCACCGCGACCATAGGATTGGACCAATCGAATGAACGACACGGCACTGGAGAATGTCCGCGTAGGCACCGGTATGAGCGGGCTGAAGGACGCGTTCGAGGCGGGGAAGACCGCCGCGATCGCGGCGGTCGAGCCGCTCGGCGGCGACGCGCCCGCGCTGATCCTCGTGTTCGCAACTCCCAGGTACGATCTCCCAACTCTCCTTGCCGGGATTCGATCGGTAACCGGCACGACGCTCCTGATCGGATCGACTGGATCCGGGGAGATCATCAAGGGGGAGTACCTGGGTTTCGGCGGCGGAGTGGGCGTGCTGGCCATGACCGCCGGACCGTACCGGTTCGCGGCGGCATCGGCCAGTAACGTCGGCGGCAGGCTCGACCAGGTTGGCCAGGCCCTGACGAAAGCCAGCCGCGCCCAGGCCGGCAGCAGCCCCTATGCCGCGGCGATGCTGATCGTCGACTCGCTCCTCGGCGACCTGCAGCAATTCGTGCAGGGCGTCTACCGCATCACCGGCCCCAGGGTCGCTATCGTCGGTGGGGCCGCGGGCGACGAGCAGCGGTTCGTTCGGTCCTCTGTCTTCCACAACGACGCGGTGCTCGACAACGGCGCCCTGGTCCTGTGGATCGCCAGCGATCGGCCGCTGAGTGTTGCTACCCGCCACGGCTGGGAGCCCATCGGCGCGCCGTTGCTCGTCACCCGCGCCGAAGGCACGGAGATCGCCGAACTCGGCGGACGCTCGGCCGCCGCGGTGTACGAGGAACAGCTCGGCCTGACCGCCCCGCTGACGCCCGAGGCCTTCTGGCCGACGTCCATCCTGCATCCGTTTGGGCTCATGCAGCCGGATGGCGCGCACGTCATCCGCGTCGCGCGCTCGAAGACCGAGCGGGGAACCCTCGTGATCCAGGGCTGCGTCCCGTCGGTCGGGAGCGCCGTTCAGGTCATGGGCGGGTCCGTCGATAGCCTGCTCGGCGTCACCGAGGACGTAGTCGCCGCTGCCCTCGAGGCTCAGCCCGGTGCACAGGTCCTGCTGACGTTCAGCTGTGCGGCCCGTGCGATGATCTTCGGCGAGCGTGCATCCGAGGAGGCGCGGCGTCTCCAGACCGCGGCAGGTGCGGTGCCGATCTTTGGGTTCTACTGCTGCGCGGAGTTCGCGCGTACCGCGGGCGTTCTCGGGACCCACAACGCGACGCTGACGGCCGTGGCCTTATAGCCCATGCGTCCACCGGTACGGGAGAAGGACATCACGCCAGGCGAAGTGGGGGTGTACACGGGACCGGAGCGGCGGATCGCGCGGGACGCCGCGCTCGCGGAGTACCGGACGGCAATCCGCGACACCACTCGGCTCAACCGGCTGTTCGCCATCCTCGGCGAGCCGGAGTCTCTGCCGGTCGTGGTCGACCGGGTCGTTCTCTCCCTGTCGGAGATGTTCGCGGCGGACGTCGTCGCGCTCCTCCAGCCGGCTTGCCCAGGGATTCTCCTGCCGCTCGGGGCGATCGGGTTGCCCCAGGAACTGGTCCGGCGGCCATTCTCGGGCGCTGAGGGTGGCTACGCGGACGTGGCGATTCGCGATCGGGCCCCAGTCGTCGTTGGGAGCGCGCTCGAAGACCCGAAGATGGATCCGCAGTTCGGTGAACTTGGGGTCGAGACGGCAGTCTGGCTACCGGTCATCGGCAGCCAGGAGGTGCTCGGCGTCCTGGTCCTCTGTCGCTGCCAGCCGGTTCCGTTCGCGACTTCGGATGCCGACATGCTGATGGCGATGGCGTACCGGGTCGGGCTCGTGCTCGAGCGTGCCCAGGCGGAGGAGGTGCGCGAGCGCCTCGACTCCAGGCTGCGCCAGGCCGAGAAAGCCGAGAGTCTGGGCCGCATGGCAGGGGCCATCGCCCACCACTTCAACAACAAGCTCACCGTGGTGCAGGGGTCGCTCGAGCTTGCGCTCGACGACCTGGAAGCGGGCCGGGACGTCAGGATCGAGATCGCCCACGCGCAGGAGGCGACGCGGCAGGCGTCCCTGGTGAGCCGGCTGATGCTTGCCTATCTCGGCCAGAGCTTCGGCGCTCGCGAGCCGCTCGACCTCGTCTCTACATGCCGCGATGCGTTGCCCGATCTCACGAGATCGTTGCCCCCGGGCGTTGGTCTCCGGGCCGATTTCCCCGACCGGGCACTGACTGTCCGGGCCAGCGCGGTGGAGATCCGGCAGGTGCTTGCCAACCTCGTGACCAACGCCGGGGAGGCCATGACCGGCGTGGAGGGGCAGGTCGTCCTTTCCCTCCGCGAGCTGCCGGCGGCAGAGGTCGTGCCTTCACCGTTCCTTTCAGCCGGCTGGATGCCAGGCGCCGGCCCCTACGCCTGCCTGCAGGTCTCCGATCGAGGATCCGGGATGGACCCCGAGACGCTCCAGAATGCGTTCGACCCGTTCTTCACGACCAAGTTCACCGGCCGTGGCCTCGGCCTGCCGGTCGTCCTGGGCGTAGTGCGGGCACACCACGGGACCGTCACGATGGACAGCGAACCGGGACGAGGGAGCACCTTCCGGATCTTTCTGCCCCTGAGTGCTCCGACCCCGGGCGATGCCGCGCCCGAATAGGCTCGCCGCGAAGCGGCAAATGACCGCCAACGATGTGGCTGTGCCGGCGAGTCTGTTGAGGGGGCGTGGCGACCGCGACCTTGAGGCGCTCTCCGGCGAGGCAGACATCGAACGTTTGGTCTAATAGGGGTGCGCCGCATATACTTGGCCCCTCGTGGCTGCCCCAACGTCCGCCGGTCCTCTCGCTGACGTCGACGCGCTCGCGCCTTTCAGCCCCGCGGTCGCCGACTGGTTCCGCTCAGCCTTCGCGGCACCGACGCCCGCCCAGGCCGGGGGTTGGGCGAGCATCGCGGCCGGGCGTCACACCCTGATCCATGCCCCAACCGGCAGCGGCAAGACGCTGGCCGCGTTCCTGTGGTGCCTCGATCGGCTGGGTCGCGAGCCGCGGTTGCGGACAAAGACCGTCCCGGGCACGGTGCGGGTGCTGTACGTCTCGCCGCTCAAGGCCCTGATCTACGACGTGGAGCGCAACCTGCGCGTTCCCCTCGTTGGGATCCGCATGTCGGCCGAACGAATGGGGGAGCCGATCGCGCGGATCGAAGTCGGCGTCCGGACCGGCGACACACCGGCCGACGAGCGCCGCCACCTCGTCAAGAACCCGCCCGACATCCTCATCACCACGCCCGAATCGCTCTACCTGATCCTCACCAGCCAGGCGGCCGAGATACTTCGCGGCGTCGAGCACGTCATCCTGGACGAGGTCCACGCTCTTGCCGGAACCAAGCGAGGCGCCCACCTCGCCCTGAGCCTGGAGCGCCTGGAGAAGCTGACGGCACGCCCGCCGCAGCGGATCGGGCTATCGGCGACCCAGCGCCCGGTGGAGACGATCGCCAGGTTCCTGGGTGGGATCGGGCCGGGCAGGGCAGGGGAGAGCCGCGAGGTCTCGATCGTCGACGCGGGCTCGCGCAAAGCCCTCGAGCTGTCGGTGCGGGTGCCGGTCGAGGACATGGCGCGACCCGGTGGGTCGCTTGGGCTCGGCGAGCTACTGCCGCGCGAGGATCAGGCGCCGGCTGGGCTGGCGGTTGCCGGTACCGCCGACGGGGGCGTTCCGTCCGGCGCGGAGGCCCGCCACAGCATCTGGCCCGCGATCCACCCGAGAATCCTGGAGCTCATTCGCGAGCACCACTCCACGATCGTCTTCTGCAACTCGCGCCGGATGGCCGAGCGGCTGGCCAACAAGCTCAACGAGCTGGCCGGCGAAGAGCTGGTTCGGGCGCACCACGGCTCCCTCGCACGGGAGCAGCGTGTCGAGATCGAGGAGGCGCTCAAGGCCGGCCGGCTGCCCGCCATCGTTGCCACCAGCTCGCTCGAGCTGGGCATAGACATGGGGGCCGTAGATCTGGTCATCCAGGTCGAGTCGCCCGCCAGCGTCGCCAGCGGCCTCCAGCGTGTCGGTCGGGCCGGGCACCAGTTCGGCGAGCCCAGTCGCGGCGTCATCTTCCCCAAGTACCGCGGCGATCTTCTCGAGGCCGCTGTGGTCGCGGCGCGGATGCACGAAGGCGCGATTGAAGAGACCAGGCTGCCGCGCAACCCGCTCGACGTCCTGGCCCAACAGATCGTCGCAATGACGGTCCGCGAACCCTGGCAGGCGGACGAGTTGTACGAGACGGTGCGGCGAGCCGCGCCCTACGAGACCCTGACGCGCGACGCATTCGAGGCGGTCCTGGGGATGCTGGCCGGGGCCTACCCGAGCGACGAGTTTGCCGAGCTGAAGGCGCGCGTCGCGTGGGACCGCGAGACCGGCCGGGTGGAGGGCCGGCGCGACGCGAGGACGGTGGCGATCACGAGCGGCGGCACGATCCCGGACCGGGGCCTGTACCCGGTGTTCCTGGTTGGCGAGGCGGGCACTCCGGGTCGGCGGGTCGGAGAGCTGGACGAGGAGATGGTCTACGAGAGCCGCGTCGGCGAGGTCATCGCTCTCGGAGCCTCGAGCTGGCGGGTGGAGGAGATCAGGCCGGATCGCGTGGTCGTGGCTCCGGCGCCCGGCGTGCCGGGCAAGATCCCGTTCTGGCACGGCGACGGGCTGGGCCGGCCGATCGAGCTGGGGCTGGCGATGGGCGAATTCGTGCGGGAGCTGGAGGGTGACCTCGGCGGGGGTGCACGTGGCCGGGAGCGGGCGCGGCGCCGGCTGCTCGAGCACCACGACCTGGACGAGCTGGCGGCCCAGAACGTCCTCGGTTACCTCACCGAGGAGCGCGAGATGGCAGGCCATCTGCCGACCGATCGGCGCATCGTCGTGGAGCGCTTCCGGGACGAGCTTGGAGACTGGCGGATCGTGATCCTCACTCCGTTCGGAGGGCGCGTCCACGCGCCCTGGGCGCTGGCGATCGAGGCGCGTCTGGAGGAGCGTCTGGGCGGGGGAGCGCAGACGATCTGGTCGGACGACGGGATCGCGATTCGGCTGCCCGAGGGCGAGCTGGCCGGAGTCGGGGCGAACGATGGCTGGACGGCGGGCTCCGCTGGTCTGGCCGACCTGCTATTTCCCACCGCGGATGAAGTCGAGGACCTGGTCGTTGGCCGGCTGGGGACCTCGGCCATGTTTGCGGCTCGATTCCGCGAGAACGCGGCCCGGGCGCTCCTCCTGCCGCGGCGCCGGCCGGGTTCGCGGACCCCGTTGTGGCAGCAGCGGCAACGTTCGGCCGGGTTGCTGGCCGTGGCCAGCCGGTACGGCTCGTTCCCGATCATCGTCGAGACCTACCGGGAGTGCCTGGCGGATCTCTTCGATCTCCCGGCTCTCCGCGAGGTGCTCGGCAAGGTGGCCAGGCGCGAGATAGAGGTCCGGGAGGTCGAGACGGTCGCGGCATCGCCTTTCGCCGGCTCGCTGCTCTTCGATTACCTGGCTGCCTACATGTACGAGGGCGACGCGCCCCTGGCGGAGCGGCGGGCCGGGGCGCTGGCCCTGGACCGCGAACTGCTGCGCGAGCTGCTCGGCCAGGAGGAGCTGCGCGACCTGATCGACCCTGCCGCGCTGGCGGACCTCGAGCTGGTGCTTCAGTCGCTGGTGCCCGAACGGGCTGCTCGAACCGTGGACGCCCTGCATGATCTGCTGCGCCGGCTGGGCGACCTGACCGCGGAGGAAGTGGCGGGGCGGATCGCGGAGCCGCCGGCCGCAGGCCAGTGGCTCGCGGCGCTGGAGGGATCGCGGCGCGCGATAGCCATCCGCGTCGCCGGCGAGGAGCGCTGGATCGCGATCGAGGACTCGGGCCGGTACCGGGACGCCCTGGGAGTGGCCCTGCCGGTCGGCGTGCCTGCGGCGTTCCTTGGATCGACCGAAGACGCGTTGGGGGGACTGGTGAAGCGCTGGGCCCGCTCCCACGGGCCGTTCGCGGCCGCGGAGCCGGCGCGACGGTTGGGTCTGGCGGCGGCGCGAGTCGAGGAGGTCCTGGAGCGGCTGCTCGAAGCGGGCACGATCCTGCGCGGCGAGTTCCGGCCGGGCGGAACGCAGCGAGAGTGGTGCGACCCGGAAGTCCTGCGCCAGCTGCGTCGCCGCTCGCTGGCTCGTTTGCGCAAGGAGGTCGAGCCGGTCGAGCAGGCGGTGCTGGCCCGCTTCCTGCCGGCGTGGCAGGGCGTTCGGCCCGTGGCGACCGTGGATCAGGGGTCCGATGCGGCGCCGGCGGTTGGAGTCGCCACGCTGCGCGGAGAGGCGGCCCTCGAGCGACTGGCGGAGGTGGTCGATCAGCTCGCCGGCGTGCCCATCCCGGCCTCGGTCCTGGAGCGGGACGTCCTGCCGGCCCGGATCCCCGGCTACCAGCCGCGCCTGCTGGACGAGCTGGGCGCCCTCGGGGAGGTCGCCTGGGTGGGGCGCGGCAGCCTGGGCCGCGATGACGGGAGGGTCGTCCTGTATCGTCCCGGCCGCGAGAGTCTGCGCGACCTGGCCGCGAGCGAGGTCCAAGTGACGTCCGGTGGTCTCCACGAGCGGCTCCGCGAGCGCCTCCGAGGGCGTGGCGCCTCGTTCTACCGCGAGCTTGCTCCGGCCGCCGGCGGCGCGGCGGAGCGCGAGGTCCTCGACGCGCTGTGGGACCTGGTCTGGGCCGGCGAGGCAACCAACGACACCTTCGCGCCGCTGCGGGCGCTGCGCTGGCGAAGGCCATCCGGAGAGCGGCGCCCCAGACCGGGCCGCCTGCAGCTGGGGCCGCCGGAGGCAGCCGGGCGCTGGTCGCTTGTGGAGGACCGGGCCGTGGCCCCAGGGAGTGCCCCAGGGAGTGCCGCGGGCAGTGGCGCGGGCAGTGGCGCGGGCAGTGGCGCGGGCAGTGGCGCGGGCAGTGGCGCGGGCAGTGGCGCCGCCTTCAGGGCGACGGAACGACTCCACTCCCTGTCGATCGTGCTCCTCGATCGCCACGGCGTGTTGACGCGCGAATCCGTCAACGCCGAGGAGGTCGCGGGTGGCTTCTCCGCCGTTTACCCGGTCTTGCGGGCCATGGAAGAGTCCGGGCGCATCCGCCGCGGCTACTTCGTCGACGGGCTCGGGGCGGCCCAGTTCGCGCTGCCGGGCGCCGTCGACCGGCTGCGCTCGATGCGCGAATCGACCGCGGATCGCGCCACGACGAGCATCGTGTACCTGCTCGCCGCCTCGGACCCGGCCAATCCCTACGGCGCCGCCCTGACCTGGCCCCGTCGCGGCGAGTCGGACCGGCGACCCCTGCAGCGCGCCGCCGGTGCATACGTGGTTCTCGTGGACGGCGCGGCGGCGCTCTACCTGGAGCGCGGCGGGCACTCGCTCCAGACTCTTCCGGCGGCCGACGACCCCGCAGTGGCGGGCGCGGCCCTGGCCGCGCTGAGCGAGCTCGTCGAAAGCGGCCGCTTCCGCGACCTCGTGATCAAGCGCATCGATGGGGAGCCGGTGGCGACGTCGGCGTGGCGGCCGCGGCTCGAGGAGGCGGGCTTCTCCGCGGGATACCGCGGCCACGTTCTTCGGCCGGGACATAAGCGCTTCGTGGCCGGGGCGCGTGGGCCGTCCCCCGAGGCGCGGGGATGAGCGAGATCGCGGTCGAAGTCGCGCCGGTGGAAAGTGGCTGGCTCGCGTACGTGACCGTCGCAGACCATGGCAGCAGCCGCGAATTCGAGGTCGGCGTCACCCAAGGCGAACTGGCTCGCCTGGCCCCCGGAGCGGCCGACCCTTCGGACCTGGTCCGGCGTTCATTCGAGTTCCTGCTCGCACGCGAGCCGAAAGAGTCGATCTTGCGCTCGTTCGGCCTGTCGTTGATCGGGCGCTATTTCCCCGAGTACGAGCGCGAGATCCGCGACGCAGGCTGAGTCGCGCGCCGCGGCCGCGCTACTCCGCGTCGACGGACGGAGCCGCCGAGTTCCGGAGTTGCGCCTGGGGGGTCTCCAGGCCAAGGAACGATCGGAACCGGGCGCGAGCGAACCGGCGCATCGTCGACGCCGTGCGCTCGGGGCTGCGCCGCCAGTGCATGCGCCACAGACGCGCCGCCGCAGTCCCCGCCTGCGCGGCCCCGGGCCAGGTCGACGGGGTGAGCCAGCGGAAGGCGGCGGGGTGGGCCCACGCCCACGGGACGATGGCCCAGACGTAGATCACGTAGTCGACCCGAATCGGGCGCTGGAACGAGAAGAGCACCTGTAGCTGGACGAGCGTCGCCGGCAGCGTCAAAGCGGTGAGCAGGAGCGCCAGGACGAACCAGGCGATGCCCCATAGCCGGCCTCTTGGCGAAAGGATCAGCCAGAAGACCACGGGTACCCACTTCATCGTCGTCGCGACCATCCAAAGCAGTCCGGCCAGCGCAGGGCGTGAGAACTGCGCCCCGAAGAGCAGCAGCGTCAGCGGGAGGTTGACGTTGCCGGTGTCCAGGTTGGCCGCCATCGGGAACATCAGGGCGACGAGCAGCATCGCGGTGGTCATCGGCCTCCGCTGGTATGCCCAATGGACGCTCCACAACAGGCCTATGACGGTGGCACCGCGCCAGACGAACCAGGCCACGTCCCAGGGCAGGATCGACCACGGCACGAAGAGCGGCAGCATCCAGGGCGAGTAGACGTAGGGCATGAAGGGTCCGGTCGGGTGATACGGGTCGCCGCCGTTGAGCCAGAGCCGTCCGGCAGCCCAGTACGCCCGTGTGTCGGCGCCGGCCGTCTCGCCTCGGGCTATGAGGCCGGCCAGCACGAAGCCGGCCACAAGACCAAGGATGACCATCATCGTCAGGCGCCGTGGGTCCTGGATCCGCTTGATCTCGTGGCGTATGGCGCGCCGGAACACTCCCGCTCGCCGTCGCGTTGGCCGATCCACCTTCGCCACCGCCGGCAGGCCGGCGACCCGCTCCGAGATGCGGCCCGGCACCCGTACCGAGCGAGACGATCTCGCAGCTGGGGTGACGCCCAAGGGCGCGGTGGTATCGTCGGTCCGGGGAGTCCGGCTGGTCATGAACGAGGCGTCACTCCGAGGCAGGGGGCACCAACAACTCAGGCGATCGGGCCGCGAGGTGCGTTGGCGCGACTCGTGATGTCAGGACCGCTCTCTTCCGCGCGGTTCGTCGGATGGATGATGCGAGCCTTGGTCCCGGGGCGCAACCCCCCCACCCGACGCCCGGATCGCCTCCCCTGCGGCAGCGCCGTCCCCGTCACGACGGCGTCGCCGCGAACGCGCGCAACGCGGCTCACCGTCGCCGCGCACTCAGCGCAGGTAGGTCTTGCCGCAGGTGTCGCAGACGGTGTAGACGGCGCGGGCGTCGCGAGCGTAGCCGGCCGAATGGAGCAGTCCGCTGCAGCCATCGGTCGGGCATTTCCAGACCCACCACCTTCCCTCGCGTGGTAGGGCGATAGCCTCGGTTTGCACCTTCTCGGCGAGGCCCTCGTTGGTGGCGAAGGCTCCGGCGACGCGCGCGGCCCGCTCCTGCTCGCTCTCGCTCGAGTAGGGGTAGTTCTGGCCGATGTTCGATGACACCGCTGTTCTCCGTGCTTTCCGCGCTTGTCTGCCTCGGTGGCGCCGCACCGGTGGCAGGGCGGTGTGAGCGCGGCGAGCCACCGGCAGCCGGAGTATAGACCGGCTCCTGGGGGCCACCCGGATGGCGCCCGCCGACGATCGCGCGCACCCGGTAGGCTACGCATCGTGAATCGCTCCATCACCTCGATGCTCGTGGCCACGTTCGTGCTGCGCGCTAGCACCGCGATAACCGGCGGGATGCTGATCTATCTTGTCGACGAGCTGACCAGGAACCGGGGGACACGGGCCGGGAGTGCATCTCCCTCCTGACCGGAGGGTTCTACGCGACCGAGCTGACCGGGGCGATCGTCTTCGGGGTCCTGGCCGATCGATATGGCCGCAAAGTCATCATGCTGCTCGGCCCGATCTTCGGATCGATTGCCGTATTCATGACCGGGCTCACGACCCACATCCCGGTGCTCTTCGTGACCCGGATCCTGGAGGGCAGCTCGACAGCCGCCTCGATCCCTTCGACGCTCGGCTTCATCGCCGCGGAGACTGCCGATGACGAGAGGCTGCGCGGCAGGGTCGTCTCGTTCTTCGAGTTCGTCTCTCTCGGCGGGATGCTGGCCGTTGGCCCGGCGCTTGCCGGACTGCTCTGGCAGGCCTACGGCAGGCCCGCCTTCTTCTTCAACTGCGTCCTCTACCTCGTTGCGCTCGGCCCTGTATGCGTACGGCGTTTCGGAGGTCCCGCGCAGCCGGCAGAGGGATCTCGCGGGCGACTCGGAGGTTGGCACTCCGGCTACCCTGTCGAGGTACCTGAAGATCGTCACGAATCGCAAGGTCCTGCTCTTTGCCCCGACCTGGCTGGCCATCAACGCAATCCTGGGGCTCTGGGCCTTACAGGGGCCCCTGCTGCTCACCGGCAACGGCCAGGACTCGAGCCAGTTCCTCATGCGCGGCATCTCGCTCATCCGCCATCGGCCTCGGCTTGGCCGCCCTGGCGAATCGTCTTCGGAGCCGGCATCCTCTTCTGGGGTACGGTCTATGCGCGTTTCCGCCGGACGACCCTGCTCCTTGTCGGTGTCGGAGCCTTTGCAGGCCTGGCGATCGACGTGCTGGCGATCAACCACCTCGGCGGTACTTCGGACGTGCTTTGGTAGCGTTTGGGCTGGTCGCCGTGGTCGCGTCTGTTCGTCTCTCTCGGGGCCACCCCGGCGGCCCTCGGTCTCTTGGCCGACGTCAGCGAGGGTTTCGAGGAAGATCGGAGCGCCCTTATGGGTCTCTACTCCGTCTTCCTGGGCCTTGGCCAGGTTATCGGCGCCGTGGTCGGCGGCATCGCCGCACCTGGAAGGGGATCGACGGGCTGCTCGTGGCCACGGCCGGGTTGCTCGCCATCGGGATCGCTGCCCTGTTGAACCTGCGGGCGCACGAGTCGACGCTTATGACCGGGCCCGCGCCTGCCCTCCGGCCGCACGAACTGGGCGAAGCGCTTCGCGGCGCGCTCCCGCCTGTCGGACGGGGACGCCATGACGATTCCGAGCGAGCAGTCGAGGAGAAGTGATGACCGTCGCCATCGTCACCGACTCCGGCTCGGACCTGGCTGCGACGCAGCTACTCGAGAACCAGATCCGGCAGGTCCCGCTGTCGGTGTCGATCGGGGGCCGCAGCTACCTGTCCCCGGACGAGTTGCCGGCCGAGGAGTTCTGGCGCCTGATGCGCGTCCCGGACAGCTCTTTTGCCCATACCGCCGCCCCCAGCGCCGGCCAGTTCAAGGAGGCCTTCGAGCAGTCGTTCGCGGCGGGCGCGGACGGCATCGTCTGCGTCTGCCTCAGCGAGACCCTGTCGAGCACGATCGGGAGCGCCCGAATGGCAAAGGAGATGCTGCCGGACCGGGAGATCCACTTGGTCGACTCTCGCTCGGCCTCGATGGCGATCGGGGCGCTGGCCCTCCGGGGAGCGACGATGGCGGCTCGGGGCGGATCGGCGGCTGAGATTGCCGCCGAGATGAACAGGCTTCGCCAGGAGATCACTCTATTCGTGGCTCTGGACACGCTCGAGTACCTTCGCAAGGGGGGCCGGATCAGCGCCGCAAGGGCCGCGGTGGGCGGGCTGCTCTCCGTCAAGCCGATCATCACCGTCGAGGAGGGAATCGTCGTCACCGCGGATCAGCCGAGGACCCGGACCAAGGCATGGGCAAGGGTTTCGGAGCTGATCGCGAGCCAGCCCGCGTCGGAAGTCCATTTCCTCTACTCGCCACCGGCGGAGGTGGAAGCGTTCCGCGAGGCTGTCCTGGCCCGCATGCCGGAGCCGGCTCCCAGGCTGGTCACAGAGCATGTCATCGGGCCGGTGATCGGGGCGCACGTCGGCCCGGGCGCGTACGGCGCCGTGCTGGTCCGAGAGGGTCCGACCGCAGAAGGCCATTGACGTCACTTGCCTGCGGTTCGTATGGCGGGACGGCCGTGACGCTGGCGGAACGTTAGGCCAGCGAGCCCCACTGCCCGCAATAGAGGGCAGTGGGCAACGCGGGCCGCAGGACTATACTGAAGCTAAGTGGAACCTGCGGTGCTGCTGTCCGGAAATAAGCGGAAGGCCGCCGCCACATTGTCGGGATCGTCGGGGGATTGGCGCTGCCCGCCGGTACGATTCGAGCCGGCCGGCGAGCCGACCACCCCATAGTCGGTCTCGGCTCTGGGAGGGTATCCCGCCCATGGCGACAGAGCAGATCGCAGCTACGATCAATCCCTGGCACGTCGCCCAGCAGCAGTTCGACCTGGCTGCCGTGCACCTCAACCTGTCACCCGACCTTCGGAAGGTCCTCCGTGAGCCCAAGCGCGAGCTGACCGTCCACTTCCCGGTGAAGATGGACGACGGCTCGGTGGAGGTCTTCACGGGCTACCGGGTGCAGCACAATCTCGGCCGCGGCCCCGCCAAGGGCGGCATCCGCTACCACCAGAACGTGACCCTCGACGAGGTCAAGGCCCTGGCGATGTGGATGACCTGGAAATGCGCGGTCGTGGGCATCCCGTTCGGCGGCGGCAAGGGCGGCGTGATCGTCGACCCCAAGAAGCTGAGTCTGCGCGAGGTGGAGGGATTGACCCGCCGCTACGCGACGGAAATCACCATCATCATCGGCCCGGAGAAGGACATTCCGGCGCCCGACGTGAACACCAACTCCCAGACGATGGCCTGGATCATGGACACGTACTCGATGCACGTGGGGTATACGGTCCCGGCCGTCGTCACGGGCAAGCCGATTCCGCTCGGCGGCTCCGAGGGCCGTAACGAAGCCACTGCGCAGGGCGCGGTCTACACGGTCGTCGACGCCGCTCGACATCTGGGAATGGACCTGACGAAATGCCGCGTCGCGGTTCAGGGCTTCGGAAACGCCGGCGCCATCGCCGCCCAGCTCATGGCCCGCCAGGGCTCCAGGATCGTCGCCGTCAGCGACTCGACCGGCGCGATCCACAGGCCTGAGGGATTCGACCCCAATGCCGTCCTGGCCTGGAAGCAGGAACACCATTCGGTCGTCGGCTTCCCGGGCACCAGCGAGATCAGCAACGCGGAGCTGCTCGAGCTCGACTGCGACATCCTGGTCCCGGCCGCTCTCGAAAACCAGATAACCGCGGCCAACGCCGGCAGGATCCAGGCTCGAATGATCGCCGAGGCCGCCAACGGGCCTACCACTCCGGAGGCTGACGAGATCCTCTACCGCAACGGCCGGTTCGTGATCCCCGACATTCTGTGCAACGCCGGTGGGGTCACGGTCAGCTACTTCGAGTGGGTCCAGGACCTGGAGCGCGATTTCTGGGACATCGAACACGTCAACGAGAAGCTGCGGGCGGTCATGACCAAGGCCTTCGGCAGCACGCTCGAGATGAGTCTCAAACAGAAGGTGAACATGCGGACGGCGGCCTATATGCTGGCCGTTCAACGCGTCGCCGACGCCACGTCCGTTCGAGGTCTATACCCGTAGACCACAGCCCGGCAAACTCCCTGCGGCCCCGACGTACCCCCTCGCGTCGGGGCCGCTCTTCGTCTTCGCGGGCGGTCCGGCCGACCGACCGGCGGCGAGCAACCGCCGCGCCGCCTGGCGCCAGCCGACTGACCCGTCGGGGCTGGTGCTACGATCCCTCAGCCGACGAAGCCGCTTGCCAACCCAAGCCGCCAGGCATCGCGGACCCGGAGCCGCTCGGGATAGGAGCATCCATGCTCGACCACGAAGAGAAGTTCCTGTTCAAGGAGGAGACCCTCCATCTGGCAAACGCCCTGGCCGAGCCGGGCGTGCTGGACAACGTCGAGGACCTCCTGACCGACGTCATCACCAGCCCGCGCTTCGATTCGGAAGTCTTCACCCTCGAGCGGTCGCTTCAGGTGATGCTGGGGGCGAGGGCCGGCGCGACCCTCGTCGGGCTCCTGACGGTGACTCCCGAGGTCTTCGACGAGACGGCCGAAGTGCGAATCCCGCCGGAAGTCCAGGAGCGAATGATTGCCTGGCGAGCGCGCTTCGGGCTGGCCATCGACAACGCCCTCAACTACCTGAACAATCCGGACGGCATCCAGGGCCACAACTTCTCGACCCAGATCGCCCATACCGACGAGCGACAGGTGCTGCAGGGCCGGCTGACGCTGGTCCGCTACAACAACGAGCCGCAGTTCTTCCTGGCAGATGCCAGCGTCTTCTTCGGGCTGGTCATCGACATACTGGAGCGCCTGGGGCCCTACCTCGGGCCGGACGCGGTGGATACCGAGACAGTCGGGCGGTTGCGGGACGCCATCCAGCTCGTGGAGCGCAAGACGATCAGCCGGAGCTAGCCTCCCGCGGTCCGCGGCTGGGCGCGCGGCTGCCGGGCGTCTCAGCTCGGAGGCCGGCTGAGGCTCGGGTCGAGCGGCATGAACGGAGAACCGACATGGGGACCTTCTACCTGACCGTGATCCACCGGCCCGAGATGGTTCCCGAGTACCTCCAGAAGGAAGCGGAGGAGGGCAAGGCAGAGGATATCGGGCGGACTGAAGTCATCTCGGAGTCGCTCGACATCTTCCGCACGCAGCAGCGAGTCGCCCACGAGAACGGTATCCGGACGACGATCCAGATGACCTACGCGAGCCTCTTCAACGAGGAAGCGGTCGCCATCGCCAAAGAGCATCACGCGACGTACGGCGACGAGATCGGATCGACTTTCCTGGGCCTGCAGTGCCGCCAGTTCCGGGAGAAGTTCGCCTCCAGGGAGCTGGCGATCTGGCTCTTCTCCATGGCCGATAAGCGCCGGATCGTGGACGAGGTGTTCGGGAAGTTCCAGGAGGTCTTCGGGTTCCTGCCGACATCGACCGGTTCGTACTACATGGACGCGGAGCTGGTGAGCTACATCAAAGTGCGATACCCGATGGTCAAGGTCGCGGTCGCCACGTGCTGGGAAGAGGGGCCTAAGGCCTATCACAACGCCAACAACTCGTGGTACACGCTGCTCGACGGCGGCCCCTGGAACCCCTGGATTCCGTCGAGGCGCAACATCCACTGCCCCGCGTCGGACGAGTCAGACGACATCGGCATCGTGGCGATCCCGCACCTCTCGCGCGACCTGATGGCCGTTTTCGACGGCCCGGGCTCGTACTTCGGCACCCATCCGCAGAACATCCTGCGCGGGATGGTCTACGAGGATCGCGAGATTCCCTACTTCATGAACATGGTCGACCAGTATCGAGCGATGGTCGAATTCAACCGCGGCTACGCCTACAACATGATGTTCGTCGGGCCGGGCTGGATGAGCAAGAGCGGACGCTGGGAAGCGGACTATGACTTCCTCCTCAAGAGCTACGAGGACGGAATGGCCTACTACGGCCAGCTCAAGAGAGAGGGCAAGGCAGTCGACCTCACGATGAGTGAATTCGCCGACGCTTACCGGAAGGACCGTTCGTACAGCCGGCCCGAGTGCACGCTCTGGAAGGACATCCTCTACGGGTCGCAACGGCAGCAGTTCTGGTACGTCGATCCGTGGATGCGCTTCTGCCTCGACATGAACCAGGGCGGCGCCATGATCGACCTGCGGCCCTATGCCGCCAAGCTGATCCGCCCCTGCGGAGTGGGCACCAAGCACATCCAGGACGCGTCTTACCCGTTCGTGATCCAGTCCCTGATGCGTGCCGGATTCTTCACCCACTACGTGGGCGAGGGTTCCGTGAAGAGCTGCCGGTTCCGGCACGCGGGCGAAGAGGTAGACCTGTGTGCCTGCCGGACCCAGGCCACCTTCTCCGAGGAAGGCGATACCCGTGTCGTGACCCTCGATCCGGTGGACATCGAGTTCGAGGAGTTCACGATCGCCGTGCAGTCCGTCTTCCGCCTGACCGAAGGCACCGGCGAGATCGAGATCGTCCGGCGGATCGTCGGGACCACTTCCGCCGATGCCGGGGTGACAATCGACGAGTACGCGACAGCCTGCTACGGGACAACGGAGTACCCCGAAGACCTCGACGGCGTTCGTCTCACACTCAAGGGGAAGTCGGGGACCGAGTCGATCGACTACGCGTACCAATGTCGCGAGGCGGCCGTCCAGGGTGTCGAATTGGCCGAAGCGCTCGTGCCCCAGGTCGACACGCGGCTATCGATGCGCGCGGACGTCGAAGACGCCGACGGCTATCTGCGAGAAGGATTCGCGTTTTCGCCGATGTACACGATCGGCATCAAGAAAACAGTCAAGGGCACAGGGGAACTGCGCACATGGCTCAGGGTAGAAAAGGCAAGCTGAACTACCGCTGCCCGCGTTGCCTGATGCGGGAGATCGACATGGACATGCTCTTCGACACGGACAGGTCGGAGTATTACTGCCTGCGCTGTTCGTTCGCGGGAGACGAGAGCGAGGTCCTGCGCCTGAACGCGCAGTTCCGGGCGAAGTACCGGGACAGGGCCGTCAGGATCACGAGCTTCTAGAGGGCCGGAGCGGCGCTCCGGGACCTGGCGGGGGCAGGTGGGCTCTCATGGTCACGGCCGGGTGAGTGGGAGGGTCAGCCGGCTCTCCCACTCACCCGAGGACAGCGTCAGGGCGCAGGCTTCTCGGGATCGCCGGCGGGCGAAGCGGACCCGGTCTGGGCGGCCGGTGGCAGCGGTGCCTGGGCCGGATAGGCGGATCCCCAGGCGGGTTGGTACCGCGAGACCGGTTGGGCGACCGTGAACGGCAGCCAGCGCCGCCGCAGCGGGTCGAGGACTCTCGCGATCACAACGAGCACCAATAGCAGCAGAAGCAGAGCCAGGGCCATCGGCAGAATCAGCACGACCAGCCAGATCGCGGCCGTGGCTGCGTTCTGGCCGACGCCGCCGAGTTCTGCCGCGGCCTGGTTGAACTGCTCGCCGGCGCTCCACGGGCCAGGCGTGGCGGACGGCATCGGAGTCGGGCTTGGGCTTGCGCCCGGCTCGGGCACTTCGAAGATCACCGTCAGCGTGCTGTAGGCCGACTGATCGGTCAGGCCGGTCACCTGCGCCGTGAGCTGCTCTATCTGACCCTGGACGTCGGATAAGCGCTGCTGAACCGTCAGCGTGTCCTGGATCGTTACCGCCTTGTCCATGATCACCTGGACGGCCTTCTCGGTCGCCTTCAGGTTGTCGATGCGGGCCTGCAGATCCACGATCTGGCCGCCGACCGATTGGGAGTCGCTGTGCTCGGCGAGGACCTTCTTGCCGAGCTTGCGCATCAACGCGACCGCGTCTTCGAATTGGGCGACGGGGACGCGGTACGTGACCGACGCCACGCCGCTGTTGCCGGAGGAGGTGGTGCGATCCGATCCGGCCATCCAGCCGCCGAGGGCGTGAAGCTGGTCTGTGGCCTTGGCTACGGAAACGTCGATGTCCGCCACTTCGATTGTGATCGAGCCGGTCTTGATGATGCGGTCCTCTGGAGCGGAAGGGGCGCCGGGACCGGGTGTCTGCAGGGTGGTACCACCGTTGGTGTCGGTCCCGCCGAGGGCCGGAGCGGGTGTCGCCGTCGGCGCCATGGTGGGGCCTGCATCCTTGCCCGGTAGACCGGCCATCGTCGCCAAAGGCTCGTCGTACGGGTAGCCACCGTTGTATTGCGATGGCGCTGCGGCGCTGCTGCTGCAACCGATGGCCGCGAGCGTGAACAACACAAGCGCCGCGGCAAGGAATCCTTTGCTTCGCATCATGTCCCTCTCGTAGCTCCCCTGGACTCGCCGGAAGGTCCGCGCGGAGTCCCATGAGTGATTGCGTTCCAGACGCGTTGTCGGTTCACCGATTGCTCGGACGCGGGTGCTAGCAGGGTGGGTGAGTTCCAGCGACGACGGCGCACAGCCACCACGAATGCCCGGGCGGCGGTGGGGACGCAGCGACGGGGCCGTTGCCGGCTTCGATCCGGTGAGAGCGGGTCGCTCCGCCGAACCAGCCGATCGCGACGGCCACCGCGAGCAAGGCGGCAGCCGTCGCGACCCCGCGCGGACGCTTCATGCAGTCGTGACTGAGCTTCGGTTCCGGCCGCGGCCCAGGATGCGGCGAGTGAGGCCGAAGAGGGCGAGCAGCATGAGGAGACCGAATCCGATCGGCAGCAACACCACGACCGCCCATACGCCCATCGTCGCCAGGCCCTGGCCGATGCGGACAAGAGCTGCGGCGGCCTCGTCGACCTGGCTGCCCAGAGTCCAGTCCTGAGTAGCCTGGGTCGTCACGGTCTTGCCCGGCAGCTGGACCATGACGGTGAGGGTGCTCATAGCGGCCTGGTCCTTGAGATGGTCGCGCTGGGCCGTGAGCTGTTCGATCTGACCCTGGGTCTGGCTGAGCTGGTTCTCGACCGCGATCACGTCCGGAATGGCGACCGCCCTGGCCATGATCGCTTGCAGCGCGCTCTCCGTCGTCTTCAGGTTGTCGAGGCGGGCGTTGAGGTCGATGACCTGCGAGGAGACGTCGCTCGTGTCGGTCTGTTCCGAAAGGGTCTTCGAGCCGATCTTGCGCAGCGCGTTCAGCGCGTCATCCCAGCGGCCCGCCGGCACACGGTAGGTGACGGATGCGGCGGCGTAGTCCCCGCTTCCGGACCGATTCGATGCGCTGACGGAGCCTCCCAGCCCGGCGATGGCGGACCGAGCTTGCGTCAGGGCCTTGTCGAGGTCGGTGACCTCGAGGGAGAGCTGGCCCGTCTGGATGATCAGGGGGGAGTCGAGTGGGGCGACGGCCTGATCCTGCTGGCCGGGCTCCAGGGGCGGGTTCTGGTCCGCGACCTTGCCCATATCTCCGGCCGCAAGGGCCGGGCCGGCGGTTGCCGCGGGCACCGGCTGCGCGTCCCGGCCGTTGGAGTAGGCCTCCTGCGCCGAGAGCGAGGTGAGCTGGGCGTCGGACTTGAGAGCCGCCGACAGTCCCCCTGGGCTGCCCACGACGTAGGCTCCGACGACCACCGCCCCCACTGCCGTCACGGCGATCAACCTGGCGAGAGAGCGGCGGCTGAGCAGGCGCGACACGCTTCCGCGGGCCGACGAATGGGCGCCCACCGATGACGTTTGGGCGGCCTCGCCGAGCTGGGGCTCCGGGCTGCCGTCGAGGGGTTCGGGGTTGTTGTAAGTCACGGGTCCGCCCTCCGGTTCATCAGGGCCGAGAGATCGGCCGTTCGGGGTGCAGACGCCCGGTGGGCGGCGGCGGTTCCCTCGGAGCCGTGAAGAGGGAGATGTGGGGGGGCCGCAAGGCGGCAGCGGAGTAGCCGAACACTTGCGATTGCCGGAGGCAATCGCCAAAGCCATTGCCTAGGGCAATGGCTCATTGTCGATGAGGCGGCGGCGGAGTAGCCGAACACTTGCGATTGCCGGAGGCAATCGCCAAAGCCATTGCCCTAGGGCAATGGCTCATTGTCGATGAGGCGGCGGCGGAGTAGCCGAACACTTGCGATTGCCGGAGGCAATCGCCAAAGCCATTGCCCTAGGGCAATGGCTCATTGTCGATGAGGCGGACGCTGCCGAAGCGCACGGCCAGCGACAGCAGGGTCGGGCCCTCGATCCGGGCCAGCTCCCGGAGAGTGGCCGGATCCGCGCAGCTCACGTATTCCGGCGCCGCGAGCCGTTCCGTGGTCAGGATCGCCCGCATCGCCGCGCGCAGAACCTCGGCGTCTCTCTCTCCGGCCTCGTACGCGGCGCGGGCGGCGCTCAACGCGTTTCGCAGAACCGGGGCCGCTGCCCGCTGTTCGGGCGTCAGTCGCGCGTTGCGTGAGCTCATCGCCAGGCCGTCGCGCTCGCGCAGGATCGGGCAGGCGACGATCTCCGTGGCGATGCCCAGGTCCAAGGCCATGCGCCGGACTACGAGCAGCTGCTGGGCGTCCTTCTGGCCAAAATAGGCGCGCTCCGCCCCGACGAGGCTCAGCAGGATCGCCACGACGGTGGTCACGCCCTCGAAATGGCCCGGACGGGCGGCACCCTCCAGCGTTTCGGTCAGTGCCCCGACCCGAACCGTTGTCTGGAATCCGGCCGGGTAGACCTCTTCCACGGCCGGGATGAAGACCAGGTCGGCCCCGGCCTCGCCCGCGAGCTCGAGGTCCGTGGTCTCGTCACGGGGGTACGTGTCGAAATCGGCCGCCTCGTTGAACTGACGCGGATTGACGAAGATGGTGGCAACGACCGTGGCGTTGTCGGCGCGGGCGCGGCGGATCAGAGAGGCATGGCCCTGGTGCAGGGCCCCCATGGTGGGTACGAGCCCGATTGGTCTGGGAGCGGCCGTCAGCGCGGCACGAAGATCGGTGCGCGTACGGAAGACGCGCGGCCGGCGCGCCACGGCCGGCCCCGGAGTGGCTTCCGCCATGGCGCTAGAGGTCCCGGTCGAGGGGTATTCCGGAACCGGCCTCGACCCCGTCGGCGCGGTCCAGTGCAGTCTGCCCGAGGATCTCGTCCAGGATCGCGTCGTCCATGCGGCTGCTCTCATCCGTCCCGGGAAAGGCGCCTGTCATTACGTCGGTCCGGTACGCCTCGGCGGCCGTCTTGATGATGTCGTGGAGCTCGGTGTAGTGGCGAGCGTGCTTGGGCGTGAAGTCGGCGCTCATGCCGAGCATGTCGGTGACCACCTGGACCTGGCCGGAGCAGCCGGCCCCCGCCCCGATGCCGATGGTCGGAACGTGGAGTCGGTCCGTGATAGCCGCGGCCAATTGCTCAGGGACGAGCTCCAGGACCATGGCGAAGGCACCGGCCTGCTGGACGGCCAGGGCGTCGGCCAGGAGCTGCCGTCCGGCCGCGCGGGTCTTGCCCTGGACACGGTGGCCGCCGAGCTGGTGGATCGATTGGGGCGTCAGGCCGATGTGACCCATGACGGGGATGCCGGCCCGGACGATCGTCTCGATGGTCTTGGCGCTGCGCTCGCCACCTTCGAGCTTCACGGCGCCGGCCCCGCCTTCGCGCATCAAGATGCCCGCGTTCTCCAGGCTTGCCTCCGGGGTCACGCCGTAGGAGAGGAACGGCATGTCGGCCACGACCAGGGCTCGCCGCGTGCCTCGAACGACCGCCTTGGTGTGGTGCAGCATCTCGGTCATGGTCACGCGGACGGTGCTGTCGTAGCCGAGCATGACCTGGCCGAGCGAGTCACCCACGAGCAGCATCGGGATGCCGGCCTCGTCCAGGATCCGAGCCGTGGGATAGTCGTACGCGGTCAGCATGGCGATTCGCTCGCCGTCGGCGTACAGGCGTGCGATCGAAGAGATGGTCAGCCGCGCTGTCTTCTGAGGCGAGGGTGTCGCGCTCACTGGGGGATCTCCGCGGCTGGGGCACTCTCGCCGGGGACGGAGTTCAGGCGCACGACGACGCGATCGAGGAGCAGCTCGGCGACTTCGCGTTTGGACATCAGCGGCAACTCTTCGGGCGATCCGTCCGTGGAATAGATGGTGACCTTGTTCGTGTCCGTGCCGAAGCCCGAGCCCGGCTCGGTCACGTCGTTGGCGACAAGCAGATCCACTCCCTTGGAGCGGAGTTTCTCGTCCGCCCGCTCCAACGAGCCGGTCTCGGCCGCGAAACCGACCAGGACCGGCCGGCGAGCGCCCGAGGCGCGGACGCTACCGCGGACGCGTTCGGCCGTGGCCGCGAGCAGGTCGGGCGTGGGCTCCATCTCGAGGGTCATGCCGGCCGAGCGGCCGACCTTCTTGTCTGATGGACTGTGCGGCCGGAAGTCGGCCACCGCGGCGGCCATGACCAGGACGTCGAAGCGGGGGCCGTCCGGCGGAGTCAGGGCACGCAAGGCCGCCTGCATCTCGTCGGCGGTCTCCACGTGGGCGACGTGGGCTCCGGGGGGCGGTTCGGCGGAGTGGTTGCCGAGAATGAGCGTCACGGCCGCACCACGATCGAGCGCTTCTTCTGCGACCGCGATCCCCATCTTGCCGGTGGATCGATTGCCGACGAACCGGACGGGGTCGATCGGCTCGGCGGTGCCACCCGCGGTGACGACGACGTGGCGGCCGGTCAGGTCCGTGCGTGACCGCTTGCCGGTGACGGACTCGCTCGGGGCGCCGCTCTCGGCTACCGCTGCCGGTGCCGCTGCCGGTGCCCCTGCCAGTGCCTTGACGGTGGCGTCGACGATGCGTTGCAGCGACGCGAGCCGTCCCTGGCCCACCATGCCGGAGGCCAGTGGTCCCGACTCGGGCTCCACGAAGTGATAGCCGAACTCGCGCAGCCGGGCAACGTTGGCCTGTGTGGCCGGATGGGTATACATGCCGCCGTCCATCGCCGGAGCCACGACCACCGGAACCGTCGTCGCCAGGCAGGCGGCCGTGATGGCGTCGGCGGCCAGGCCGTGCGCCATGGCGCCGAGCCAGTGGGCCGTGGCCGGGGCCACGACGATAGCCTCCACGTCGTGGGCGGTGCTTATGTGGCCGATCCGCCCGTCTGCCTGGAGGGCCAGGACGTCGGAGTCGACGGGATGCCGGCTGAGGGTCTCGAGCGTCAGAGGTCCTACGAATTCGGTCGCGGAAGCGGTCATCAGGACGCGGACGTCGGCGCCTTCGGACTGGAGCAGCCGCAGCAACTCGACAGCCTTGTACGCGGCGATGGAACCGGTGATCCCGAGGGCGACGCGGCGGCCCGCGAGGCGCCCTTCCGGCCCGGTCACGGGGCTCGCTCCGGGATGACGTGGATCGACCCGGCCGCACTCCCGGTCCAGCCTACCGTGTCGTCGCCGGGCACCGATGGCTCGCCGTTGGCGAGTGCCCAGACGATGGCGAGGCCCTTCAGCGTGAGTTCGGGGTCGATGGCGTCGACGCCGGGCAGGCCGCGGGCCCATGGTCCCGCCGACAGGCCGCCGGTCAGAACCACCTGGATTGTCGAGTCGTCGACCTTCTCGGCCCGGGCGAGCTCGTTCTTGATACGCTCCAGCAGACCCAGGGTGAGCGCCCGATAGCCCAGGACGACGCCAGATTGCATGGCCGACACGGTGTCCGTTCCAATCGCCTTTGTCGGTTCCGCGAGCTCGATCCGTGGCAGGCGGGCCGTTCGAGACGCCAGCGCCTCGAGGCCCAGCTCGAGCCCAGGGGTGATCGCCCCGCCGATGTAGGCCCCGTCGCGGGCGACGCAGTCGAAGGTCGTGGCGGTGCCGAAATCCACGACGATGGCCGGAGTGCCGTACAGCCGAGCCACCGCCAGTCCGTTCACGAGGCGGTCCGCGCCAACCTCGGCCGGGCGTTGCGTTCGGATCGGCATCGGCATATTCCCCGCCGTCGCGATCATCACCGGCAGGCCGCGTCGTTCGGCCATCGAGGAGGCCACCCCCGTCAGTGCGGGCACCACGGAAGCGAGCGAGATCCCGGTGACGTCGGCCAGTGACGCGCCGTCGAGGCGGAGCATTCCGTCGAGGAGGAGTTCGAGTTCGTCGGCCGTGCTCGCCGCCCGCGTCGCCGCCCGGCGGCTGGCAATGATGGTCTCCCCGCTGACGAGGCCGAGGGTGACGTTTGTGTTGCCGATGTCGAGGGCTAGAAGCATGGACCGATGATAGCGCGCTCCCGGGCCTCGCCTCCGCGCTCGTGCCACGGGGACGCCGAATCCAATTCTGGGGCCACGAACCTCTTGTCGCGTCTCGTGTGGCTGAGTTACGATCCACGGGTCCGTCACCGGCATCCCAATCGTCACCCCCGCTGCCCTCAGGAGGAGTGGTGTCGTCCGTGCCGCCCGCGAAGTTCTTCGTAAATCGCGGCATCGTCTCAAGCCGGACCGACCAGCTCAACGTCCTGCGCCCACTCGAGAAGCAGACCGTGGCCTACCGGTACTACCGCGGCCACGAGCTGGTTCAGCACGGGCTGGGTTGGGTCGAGAGGATCGTGGCGAATGATCCGGAGACCTCGACGTTCTTCACCCCGCTCTCGATCTGCCTGAACGTGGATTCGTTCGAGCATCTCGAGTTCGAGACCCGTCCCGACCAGCTGCTTTCGTATCGCCTGGTTCAGGGGGACGAGGCCGTCGTGATCGATTTCGCGCCTGCCGGAATGTCGTCCGACGGCGTGCCCGAGCCCCAACAACTCGAGTTCGACACGTCCGGCTACGTCCAGATGGAGTTGCTCGGCCCCGACCCGAACGAGGACGAGTAGGGGACCCTGATACCGCGCGACCGCAAGCGAAGAGACGGCGGAGATCGACCCGAGCGAGGGAGTGGTGGGCCGCGTGGAGACGCGGTCAGGAGGAGTGGCGCCGCCCGGTGTCTGTGGAGCTCCGGGTAATCGCCGATCGGTTGGTACGACCAGGCAGATACCAGGAGGAGACACCGTTGGAAGCCGTAGCGCGCTACTTTAAGTTTGCCGAGCGCGGCACGAACATCGTGACCGAGACACGGGCCGGCCTGACCACGTTCATGGTCATGGCCTACATCATCTTCCTGAACGGCAACATCATCGCCAAGCCGCTCGGACTTGACCCCGTGGCGGTTGCGGCCGGCACCTGTCTCGTGGCCGGCATCATGACCATCGCCATGGGCGTCGTGGCCAACTATCCGTTCGCTCTGGCGGCAGGCCTGGGCATCAACGCCATCGTCGCATTCACGCTGCCGGCCAAGGGCTACACGGCCAACGCGGCCATGGGCGTGATCGTAATCGAAGGCATCGTCATCACGGTCCTCGTCGTCATCGGCCTTCGAGAGGCGATCATGGCTGCGGTGCCGCTGGCCTTGAAGCGGTCCATCGGCGTCGGCATCGGCCTCTTCATCCTGTTTATCGGACTGGCGAACGGCGGCCTCATCGCCGGCACTGAGTCCGCCTACGGCAGCGTGCCGCCCCTCAGCCTCCGGCCGATCACAGAGGTCAGCCAGTGGGTATTCCTGGTCGGAGTGGCGATCACGTTCGTGCTATTCGCCCTTCGCGTGAAGGCCGCACTGATCATCAGCATTCTCGTCACCTCCGTCCTGGCCTACGTCACCGGCATCACGTCGGCGCCGGCTGAGTGGACCGTCACGCCGAAGTGGGACACGCTCTTCCAGCCCGACCTCGTCGGCGCCCTCAACCAGGTGGCTCTGATCACGGCCGTTCTCACGATCTTCGCGATCATGCTGAGCGACTTCTTCGACACCATGGGCACCGTCACAGGCATCTCTGCCGAGGCGGGGCTCTCCGAGGAGGACGGCTCCGTACCGGGGATCGGCCGCATCCTGGTCGTCGACTCTCTGGCTGCGGTTGCGGGTGGCGCCGTGGGCGTAAGCTCCAACACGACCTACATCGAGTCCGCGGCCGGCGTGGCCGAAGGTGGCCGAACCGGCTTCACGTCGGTTGTGACCGGTGCGCTTTTCCTGGTCGCGATCCTGCTCTCACCGCTGGCCGGACTGGTTCCGGGCGTGGCTACCGCGCCGGCCCTGGTCCTCGTCGGCTACCTGATGTTCACGCTCGTCAAGGACATCAACGTCGCTGACATCGAGGACGGCCTTCCGGCCCTCCTGACGATCATCCTCATGCCCCTCACCTACGACATCACGGTCGGCATTGGCGCCGGGTTCATCTGCTGGACTCTCCTCAAGGTCGTCAAGCGCAAGTTCGGCGAGATCCACTGGCTCATGTGGATCGTCACCATCGCCTTCGTCATCTACTTCGCCAGGGATTGGATCCAGGTCATCTGGCACTGATCCCGAGCGACCGGCGCCCAGGCGGCGCCGGTCGCTTCGAGCGCTCTGGGTAACCGCTGCCGAAGCGGCGCGGTCGCACGTGACCGGGCACCCTCCTGGGTGCCCGGTCACTCTGTGCCTGAGGTGACCGACCCGGCCGCGCGGCCTTGCGGCCGTCATCGGCTAGCATTCGCTCGATGTACGAACGCACAGCCCTGCCGAGCGGGCCGCGTGTAATCAGTGCACGTCTCGCGGGAGCTCGCTCGGTCTCCATTGCCGCCTACGTCCTGGCCGGCTCGCGCCTGGAATTGGCCGACGAAGCGGGCGCCGCCCATTTCATGGAGCACATAACGTTCAAGGGGACCGCCGCCTACCCCACGACACTCGCTGTCTCGCGGGCGATCGAGGGAGTGGGCGGCAGCTTCAATGCCGCTACCGATCGCGAGTCCACGGTCTACTGGGTTCGCGTCCCTTTGCGCGAATTCGCGCGCGGCATGGACGTCCTGGGCGAGCTGATCATCCGACCGCGTCTCCGGAGCGAGGAGATCGAGTCCGAGAGGGCAGTCATCGTCGAGGAGATCCGCTCCTACCTGGACGACCCCGGCGAGCACGTCCATACGCTCTTCGACCTCGCGATGTTCGGCGACACGGCCCTGGGCCGGGAGATCGCCGGTAGTGAAGAGAGCGTACGGGCCCTGCCCGAAGGTAACCTCCGAGCGTTCTGGGCCTCCGCTTACCGACCTGGGAACATCGTGGTTTCGGCCGCGGGAGACGTTTCCCACGCCGACGTCGTTGCCCTGGCGGAGCGCGTCTTCGGGACCGGCGGTGCCAGTCATTCGCCCTTTGCCGCGGCCCCCGCGCTTCCGGCCGGCGAACGAGTCATGTCCGTTCGCCGCGACACCACGCAGGCACAGCTGTGCCTGGGACTTCCGGGCCTCCGGAGGGATGACCCTGAGGCCTGGACACTAGAGGTTCTTAACGCCATCCTCGGAGATGGCATGAGCAGCCGTCTGTTTCAGTCTGTCCGCGAGGAGAAGGGCCTCGCTTACGACGTCAGCTCGTACATAGTCGACTACGCCGACGCGGGGGCTTTCGTCGTCTCGGCGGGGGTCGACCCGGACAAGATCGGGCCGGCCATAGGCGCGATCCTTGAGGAACTGGCGCGGGTCCGCGACGACGTGGTTCCGGACGGCGAGCTGGCTTTGTCGAAGGCCTACCTTGCCGGCAGGCTCGAGCTGCGGATGGAGGAGACCCGTCACGTGGCCTCTTGGCTGGGCGGTCAGGAGGCCCTCCACGATCGTGTGCTCACTCTGGAGGAGGCCCTGGCGGAATTGAACGCGGTGACGAGCGAAGGCGTCCACCGGCTGGCAGGCCGGCTGGTGCGCGAAGACGCCCTGCGCCTGGCCGTCGTTGCGCCGCCGCGGCGAGGCCACCGTCTCGAATCGCTGCTGAGGATCCCGGGAGGACCGGCATGAGGGAGGGTCGTAAGCCACGCCGCGCGCCCCAGGCCGAGACGCCCGAGTCGCTAGAGACGCCCGAGTCGCTAGAGACGCCCGAGACGCCCGAGGCGCCCGAGGCGCCCGAGATGCCCGAGATGCCCGAGGCGCCCGAGGTGCCCGAGATGCCCGAGATGCCCGAGGCGCCCGAGACGCCCGAGGCGCCCGCAGACCTCGAGATGCCCGAGATGCCCGAGGCGCCCGAGGCGCCCGAGGTGCCCGAGATGCCCGAGGCGCCCGCAGACCTCGAGCCGGTCGCCGCCGACCATCAGCGCGGGACGCAGCTGCCGCTCGATTCCCTGCAAGAGTCCGCCGATGTCCAGGTCCGAATCTCCACCGGCCCGCTGGACGACGCCGAGCCGGTCGCGAGGGCCGAAGAAGCCGCCGCTCCCGGGCCGGCCGCTCCCGAGCCGGGCGCAGCAGAGTCGTTCGCGGCTACGGCGGCTTTCCTGTCCCCGACGCCCTCACCCTACGAGTCCGCCGAGTCGGCCCCGACCGACGACCCCTCGCTGCAGATGCGGATTGCCCGGATCCACCTGAGGACCGGTTCCCTGACGACCGCCCGCGCACAGTTGGAGTCTCTGGCCGGACACAATCTGCTCGATACCACCGGCGCGTTGGATCTGGCGGAGGCGCGCTGGCGAACCGGCGACCTTCATGGAGCCGGCGAGGCCGCGGTCGCATATCTGGAGGCCAACGGCGGCGAAGCGCTCGGGTTCGTCATCGCGGCCGAGGCCGCGTCGCTAGCCGGCCACAGCACCGAGGCGCGACGTTACGTGGATCAGGCCCAGCTGCGCATCCTGACGAGCCTCGACTCCATCTTTGCCGGGACTCCGCGTAAGGCGATGTTCGCGGCCAACGGGTGGCGGACGAAGGTGCTGCCCGCGAAGGCTCCCGCAGCGGACGCGGGGACGGCCGTCGCCTCCGCTGCCGAGCCGGCGGTGCTAAATACGGCCGAACCGGCAGTGGCCGCGCTGAGCGCACCGCTCGCCAAAGTCGAGCCGGAGCCTATGCCGTCGGCAGCCGTTCCGGAGGTTGGCGAGGCCGCCGCGAGCGGGGTCTCCGTCCCGGATGAGGTCGCCCAACCAGCGGTCGATTCGAGTCTTGTTCAGGCGGAAACTGAGATCGCGGCCGGGATCGCCCTTCTCGAGGCGGGAGACGCGTTGCTGGCCGCCCTGCATTTCGGGCTCGCCCTCCGGATGACTCCCGATTCCGCGCCGGCAGTCCTGGCTGCCCTGGGCGATCGGCGCGACCTGGCGCTCGAGTTGGTTCGGGGCGACGCGCTGCGGCTGCAGGGTCATGAGAGTGATGCAGGCCAGGCCTACCGGTCGGTGGCCAGCGCGCTGAGTGCGGCGCGGACCGCCGCCGAACCGTCGGCCGAAACCGCCGCCGAACCGTCGGCCGAAACCGCCGCCCCACCGTCGGCCGAAACCGCCGCCGAACCGTCGGCCGAAACCGCCGCGGAGCTGCCTCCGATGCAGCCGGCGGCCGCCGCTGCAGACGCGCCCGCGGAGCCGGCCGCGACCGAACCCCGCGAAGCCACGCCGGAGTCGGGAGAGACTGCGGTCCCACCGCCCGAGCCACCTGCGCCCATAAGCTGGTCTGACTAGGACTCCGGACGAGGGAGCGCCGTCGGTCTCCTCGCGGTCGATGCCGCCGGGTGGTAGGCCGTCACCCGCTACACTCCCAGTCGTATCCATCGACCGCAGGGGAATCGAACCGTGACCGAGCGCACCCTTGTCCTCGTCAAGCCCGATGCTGTCCAGCGCCAGCTGGCCGGCCGCATCATCGCCCGCTTCGAGGAGCGCGGCCTCAAGATCGTCGGCCTCAAGTTCGTCAAGATTGACCGCGACCTGGCCGAGCGCCACTACGCCGTTCACAAGGGCAAGCCGTTCTTCGAAGGGCTGGTGGCCTTCATCACGTCGAGTCCGCTCGTGGCCATGGCTCTCGAGGGGCCGAACGCGATCGGCATGGTTCGAACGATGGTCGGCGCCACGAAGCCGGCGGAGGCTGCCTCCGGAACGATCCGCGGCGACCTTGCGGTCGAGATGGGGCAAAACCTGATTCACGCCTCAGATGGCCCCGAGACGGCGGCGATCGAGCTGTCGATCTGGTTCCAACCGCACGAGCTGGTCGGCTACGAGCGCGAGATCGACCGCTGGGTGATTGGGCCGAAGGCCCAATAACGCGTGATCGGCCCGCAGGGCTAGTCGGGGCGCCACGGTCGCGACTGCGGCGGCTCCCGCGACCGGGTCGGCCCCGTTCCTAGCGAATCGGAATGGGAGCCGGAATCGATGACCTCGTCGGGCCGGGGCTGGCGGACGGCGAGGCCGCCGGGCCGGCGCTTCCGCCCGGCGAGCCGGACGGGCCCGGGCTGCCTGAGGGCCTTGGAGCGTGCGACCCGATTGGTCCGATCGTCGGCTCGGCCGATGGCGTGGGTGTGGGCGTCGGGCTGGGAGTCGGCCGCGTCGTGGCGTTGGCGGCCGCATCGAACGGTATCCCGCCGCGCGAAGCGCTCGAAGCCCCGAGGCCGCCGAAGGCCAGGGTAAGCGAAAGACCGGCGGCGGTAAGGACGGCGCCGCTCACCTTCAGAGTTCCGTTCAGGCTCCACGCCAGGATCAGCCTGTCGCGCAATCCGCCGTCGGCAAGTGATGGGGAAGCAGGCGTCGTCGCGGCATCGTCGGGTTGCGGGGCCGCCTGCGGGACGGCAATGGCCGGCAGCGGCTCGGCGGCGGCGACGGTTCGCGCGGTTCGTCGCTTGGGTTTGGCAGCGGCCGCCTTCGGTCCGACTGTCGTGGTGGTGGCTTCGGCGGTGGTGGCGGAAGTGGCGCCGGCCGCCGTCTCGGCGGCGAGCTGGGGCGCCGACCAGCGAGGTCGCTCGCCGACGGCCGCTCCGACGGTTTCGGACGGAGTCAGCAAGCCCACGAGCAGGAGGCGGCCGTAACAGAGGAGGGCCAGCGAGATTGTGGCCGCGCCCAGGAACCCGAGCGAACCCGGAAGGGCCACGTCGATCAGCGTAGAGCGTGCCTCGTACACCGGGCTGCCCGGCCAGCCGACGGTGGCAAGGGCGATCGCTGCGAGGGCCAGGCCCAGGAGAGGGGTCCGTCTTAGCCAGCCGTGAAGCTCTCCGAGGTCGGACGATCCGAAGGCGTGTGAAGCGGCGGCGGCCCAGGCGAGGAACGCGGTTTTCGCGGCGAGGAACGCCAGGAGCCATAGCCGGGCGGGTTCGGCCGCGCCGGCATCGCGTGAGGCCAGGGCGAGCAGGATGAAGCCCGAGTCTCCCACGATCGAGTAGACGGCAATCTCCGTGAGGTCGTCGTGAAGCAGGGCTCCGACGGCTCCGAGGATGAGCGTCGCCACCGCGACGGTCTGAACGGCGCTTGCCGCGGCGGTCAGCCAATCGTTCTGGAGACCGAAGGTTGTCGCGCTCCAGCTCACGGCAAGGAGGCCGGCGCCCGAGGGAATCCAGACGAGCAGCAGCGCCGGTACCACCGACGGGCCGCGCTTGGCAAGACGGGCTGCGGGAACGTGGAACGGAATCGACCCACCTCGGACCGCGAGGGCTGCTCCGAGGCCGATGAAGCCGAGCACCAGAACGCGGCTCTCGTGCTCGACCCAGCTCGGGCGAGAGACTGCTATTGCGGCGAACAGCAGGCTGCCGACCATCAGGGCCAGCGTGCGGGCTTCCGAGAGGCTGTTGTCCGGCGCTTCGCCCGCGGTCCAGCTCCGGACCGACACGGCTGCCCCGGCAGCTGCGGCGGCAGCCGCCGCAGCGAGCGCCACTCCCGGGTCCGTGGCCGTGAGTGCCACGCCGAGACCGCCGAAGGCCGCCATCGATGCCGGCACCAGACGCTCGGGCCAGCCCGACCCCAATCCCACCAGGCAGAGGAGCAGGCAGGCGGCTGTGGCGACGGCCAGGAAGGTGCTCGCGTACGAGGAGCCGGTGAGCCGCACGTCGCCTACGGTCAGTCCGTCCGTGGGCCCGATGAGGAGAGCGGCGAAGCATGCGGCCGCGAGACCGGCGATGGCGACGACCGGGCCGAGCCGGTGGAAGCTCCGGGTCAGCTGCCCGAGCGCGGCGCCGCCGGCGCATGCCGCCAGGAAGGCCAGAAGGGTCATCGGGGTGGCTCGGTGCCGCGAGGACGTCGCGTCCGCCTGACGGTCGATCCCGCCCGAAGAGGGGGTCGCGGCGGCTCGGGCTCGGCCCATGCCGCATCGCCCCAAACAGGTCCGTGCGCGGGGGAGTCGGCGGCGGATGGGGCCGCCCTCGTAGCCGGGGCCGCTTCTCTGGCCGGGGCGGCTTCTCTGGCCGGGGCGGCTTCTCTGGCCGGGGCTGCTTCTGTGGCGGCGGCGGCTACGCCGGCGGCGGTTCCGGCGGAGGCCCTTTCGTCCGCGTCGGCGCGTCGGGCCGCGCCCCCTTCGGCGACGGGAACTGGCTCCGCCTCGCTCCCCGCCTCGGGAATTGGCGTTGCCAGCAGACTCGTGGCGCCGAGGACGGCCACGAGCAGCGCCGCCACGGCGAATTGCCCGAATGGCTGCGCGGGGCCCAGCCAGGCCTCACTCAGCATCGACAGGCCGACGGCGAGCAGGGCGGCGCCGATTCCCACTCGCAGCACGTCCCTGCCGATGAGTGGAACGGCGGCCAGGGCTAGCAGTGCCAGACCGGCGGCCTGCTCGGTTGCGGGCCCGGGAAGCGGTTTCACGGGGGCGACCCAAAGGCCGATCAAGAAGGCCGTCGCGGCCGCGGCGGCCTCGGCGGCGAGCCCGATGGCCGAGCCCTGGCTCCGGACTGCCTTGACGCGAGTGCCAAGCCACAGGAGATACGCGGCCAGCATCGCCCCGGTGAAGCGGGCGACGAGGCTGAGCGTTCCGGGCAACGGGGAAGCGGCCAGCGCTGCCGCTGCGATGGCTACGGCCAGGCCCAGGGCGATGGCCCGCCCGTCCCGGGCGGTGACCGCCACGACCCCGCCGGCGACGGCCGCCAGGGCCGCGACCACGGTTAGTTCGATCATGCGGCTTTGGCGCCGGCGACCCTGCCGCGCGGACCGGTCATGGAGCCGGGGACGACGCCGGTGATGCGCTCGGGCCTGCCGACGATTTGGGCTGCGGCAGCAATCCGAACTGGCTGAGCGGCCAGTAGCGGATCCACGCCCGGCCGATGACCGTCGACGTGTCGATGGGGCCGAAATTGCGGGAATCCTGCGACGCCTGCCTGTGGTCGCCCATCACGAAGAGCTGGGTCGTCGCCAGAGTCCATGTCTTGCTGCCGCCGCCGGGTACCTGCGTGGGCTGACCATCGAAAACGTACGGCTCGCTGACCTGAACGCCGTTGACCAGGACGTGGCCGTCCTGGATTTCGACGGTATCGCCTCCTATGCCGATGATCCGCTTGATGTACGGCGTGCCGTTCGGATCATGGGCCCAGCCGGTGGGGGGGTTGAAGACGACGATGTCGCCCCGGTGGTAGGGGTCGAAGCGCGGAGACAGTTTGTCCACGAGAACGTACTGATTCGGCATCAGCGTGTTCTCCATGGATTCCTGCTGGACCTGGTATGGCTGAGCAGCGAAGAGCTGGATGACCAGGAAGATGATGAGCGTGAGAAGTAGCGTCTCCAGCAGCTCGAAGAGGCAGCCGAGCGTTCGACGGTTCACAAGTTCGCGAGTATAGGGGCTGTGCTATCGTCCTGCCCTGTGGAACTCCCAAAACGTCTGGCCTGGATCAAGAGCGGCCGGTCCCTGAGGCTCTTCTCCAGCTTGTTTGGTCTGGTCGTATTGGTGGCGATCATCTACAACGCCGCCGCCGTCGACAGGCTCCCGCCGACCTACGTCATCCGGGTCAGCAGCGCCGCGACCGGGGGCCAGGCGCTGACGCTGACGGCGATCGACATCGACTTCAGCAAAGACGTGGATCACACCACTGCCGAGCGAGCGTTCTCGATTACCCCCAACGTCCCCCACGCGTTCCACTGGCAGGGCCTCAAGCTGATTGTCACACCCTCGGCCAAGCTGCCGCTGTCGACCGAGTTCCAAGTCAAGATGGCACCCGGGGTCCAGGACAAGTCCGGGAACATCCAGGGGGGAACCGGCGAACTCACGTTCACGACCGTCGGCCCGCCCTCGGTGACGGCCGTGTCACCGCCTGGCGATGCTCAGTCGGTGCCGGTAGACTCGCCGATCCAGATCACCTTCGACCGGTACATGGATCCGGCGAAGGTCGTCGCGGGACTGAAAGTCGACCCGAACTTCAGCTACCAGGTCTCGTGGAGCGGCACGGTCCTGACGCTCACGCCGTCCACCACGCTCTTGTACGGGACCGACTACAAGCTTACGATCGGCGACCCGGCGGTCGACACGGACGGCAGCCTGCTGCCCGACTACGTGACGACCTTCCACACTATTGGCATAGGCCTGCGAGTCACGGCCTTGATTCCCGCCCCGGCCGTGACGGGGGTCAGCATCAACAGCCAGATCGCGGTCGTCTTCGACGGCCCCCTCGACCCATCCTCGGTCGCCGGGGCAATCAAGATCACACCGCCGGTCTCGGGATCGACCAGCGCGGTTGCCCTGCCCGACGATCACGGCCCGTTGGCCCAGGCGTCCCCTACGTCCAGTGGTTTGGGTGCCAACGTCCTCGTCTTCACGCCCGAGAACCCGCTGGCTGCCCACACGACCTACTCGGTAACGATGAGCCCGACTGTACGGCGAACGAATGGCGAAGCCGCCCCACAGCAGTCCTGGAGCTTCATCACCGGCGAGCCGCCCCTCAATGCCCTCAACCAGATCGCGTTCGTGTCCGATCGGGGCGGCGTGGCCAACGTCTGGCTGATGAACCCGGACGGCACCAACCCCCGCCAGGTCACCTGGGAGCTCTCTCCGGTCAGCGGGTTCGACGTCAGTGGTGACGGCTCCACGATCGCCTACGGCGCCGGCGGCGTGGTCAGGAAGATGTCGCTCGGCGGCGACGGCTTGCAGACTCTGACAGCCGGCGACGACCTGGAGTACGCCCCAACGTTCACGCCCGACGGAACCGGTCTGGTCGTTGCTCGGCGGGATGGAGCCGGCGCCGACCTCGGTTACTGGCGCATCCCGATGATCAGCGGCACGGATCCCAGGCAGGTGGCGACGGACGGGGCCCCGGATACCGGCAGCACGGGCATCATCGGTGTCGGCCTGACCGGCAAGCCGGGACTGTCGTCCTGGGCGCCCTCTGCGGCCTTCAGCCCGGATGAGTCGACGATGCTTCTCGTACGCGGCTCCGACCGCGTGGCCGAGATAGTGGACATGACGGGCGCCGTCGCGCCCCGGAAGCTCGGCATCGTCGGCAACTCGCAGCCGGTTTGGGTTCAGAGCGACAACGCGTTCTACATGGCCGGAAGTGCTGACAATGGCGCGACGTGGTCATGCTGGCGGATAACCACGGACGGCAGTTCGAGAAGCATCGGGCCGGCTGTAGGCGACATCGACACAGCCGGCCAGGCCCTGGCCCTCATCGTGCGTTCAGCCGATGAATTTACCCACGTGGCCTACTCGGCTGGAACCAGCGGATCATTCGTACCTCTCACCAGCGACCCTTCCTTGAGCGACAGGTCGCCGTCGTTCCGGCCGGACGGGAACATGGTCGTGTTCGGACGGGTACGCTCCCAGAATCCGACGGCTTCGGCCGGCATCTGGATCGTCAAGCCGGACGGCACGGGCTTGACGAAGCTCTCCGATGACGGCGCCTACCCACGCTGGCTACCGTAGGCGGGGAGTGGTGGCAAAGGCGCCTGCTCGCTGTCGACCGTCGCTCCGCACAAAGCCGCTGCGCGGCCCGGAGTGCTTCGCGAGCGGTCGCCGCTCCCGTCGCCTAGCCGGGCCCGCGTCACCGGTGCCAAATGGCCCGGCACGGCGGGACCAATCGCCTCGCTTCGCGTGCCCCCAATGCATAATGGAGGGGCTTTCCGCAGTTTGACCCGCGCTTTCGGCCGTTGATACACTCCGCCCGGCCCGAGTATGCATCCCAACATCGAATGCGGGCCATGCCCCGGTCGCGCACCTCGTCCCCGCTGCGCCCGCCCCGCGTCCAGAGAGAAGGAGTGCCTCGCCCCCCATGGACCCAAGTCTTCTCCAGCTGTTCATCCCCATTGCGGGACTGCTTGCCGTAGGGTTCGCGATCTACCTCGCCCGTGACGTCCTGTCCCGCGACACCGGGACCAAGGAGATGATGGAAGTCTCCGCGACGATCAACGAGGGCGCGGTCGCGTTCATCAAGCGCCAGTACACGACGATCGGCCTGCTGGCCCTGGCCGGCGCAGTTGTGATCTTCGCCATCATCACGCTCGTCGAGACCGCCGCCGTGGCCGACACGTCGCACTCAGGTGTCGACCTCGGGTTTCGGACCGGCGGCGCCTTCCTGCTCGGGGCCGCATGCTCGATGGCCTGCGGCATCATCGGCATGCTGGTCAGCGTCAAGGCGAACGTGCGCGTGGCCTCGGCCGCTCGACGCAGCCTTGTCGAAGCCGTCCAGGTGGCAATGCGGGGTGGTGCGGTCTCCGGCTTCCTCGTCGTGGCTCTCTCCCTCCTCGGCGTCTGGACGATCTTCGCCGTCAACGGCGGACTCTCGGGCGGCGACAGCACGCATGACGCTCCGTTCCTGATCGTCGGCTACGGCTTCGGCGCCAGCTTCGTGGCTCTCTTCGCCCAGCTGGGCGGCGGTATCTACACCAAGGCCGCGGACGTGGGCTCGGACCTGGTCGGCAAGGTCGAGGCGGGCATCCCCGAGGACGACCCCCGCAACGCCGGCGTCATCGCGGACCTCGTCGGCGACAACGTCGGCGACTGCGCCGGCCGCGGCGCGGATCTGTTCGAATCCACGGCGGCCGAGAACATCGGCGCCATGATCCTCGGCGGCGGTGTCTACCTTCTGGCCAAGAATGCCGGCTGGCCGAACCCCGAGGCCTGGATCTTCTTCCCGCTCGTCGTCCGAGCTTTCGGTCTCGTCTCCACGATCGTCGCGATGTTCTTCATCCGCGGCAAGGAGACCGAGAACCCGATGAACATCCTCAACCGCGGTTACTGGGTCACGACGCTCCTGAGCGCGATCTCCCTCGCCTTCGTCACCAACGTGATGATGCAGACGATCCCCGGCACCACCGGTGACAACGGCATCGCCACCTGGGTCTACTTCTTCGGGGCGGGCTGCGTCGGTCTCGCCACCAGCGTCGCGTTCGTCTACATCACCCAGTACTACACCGCCGGCACCTACCGCCCCGTCAAGGAGATCGCCGAGGCTTCCAAGACCGGCCCGGCCACCAATATCATTTCCGGCATGGCGGTCGGTTTCGAGACGACGGCCGTTACCGCAATCACGATCGGCATCGCCCTCCTCGCCAGCAACTGGCTCGGAGCTCACTCCGGGCTGGGCAGCGTCGGTGGCATCTTCGGCACGGCCGTCGCGACCATGGGCATGCTCATGACATGCGCGTACGTCCTGGCCATGGACACCTTCGGACCCATCACCGACAACGCCGGCGGTATCGCCGAGTTCAGCCGCGCGGAGGCCGGCGCCCGCGACATCACCGACCGCCTGGACGCAGTCGGCAACACGACCAAGGCGCTCACCAAGGGCTACGCCATCGCGTCGGCCTCGCTGGCCGCCTTCCTGCTCTTCAGCGCGTACATCGACAAGGTCAACCTGATCCTGCAGCGCCAGATCGACGCCGGAACACGGACCGTCCAGCAGGGCCTCATGACATCGGTCGACCTGTCCAAGGTCGACGTCTTCGTGGCGGCACTGATTGCCGCCATGCTGGTCTACTACTTCAGCTCGCTGGCCATCCGGGCAGTCGGCACGACCGCTCAGGCGATCATCGTCGAGGTCCGCCGCCAGTTCCGCGAGATCCCCGGGATCATGGATTACACCGGCCGGCCGGACTACGCCCGCGTCGTCGACATCACCACCCGAGCAGCCCTTCGCGAGATGATGCTGCCCGGGATCGTCGCCGTGGCCACCCCGATCATCGTCGGCCTCCTGCTCGGCTACGAGGCCGTGGCGGGTCTGCTGATGGTCGGCACGATCGCCGGCGTTCTCCTCGCCACCGTTCTCAACAACGGCGGCGGTGCGTGGGACAACGCCAAGAAGTACATCGAGTCCGGGCACTTGCTCGACGAGAATGGACAGGTGCTCGGCAAGAAGACGCCGGCGCATGCCGCCGCCGTCGTCGGCGACACGGTCGGCGATCCGTTCAAGGACACCGCCGGTCCATCTCTTCACGTTCTGGTGAAGCTGCTGGCCACCATCACCCTGGTGATGGCCCCGCTCTTCATCCGCTAACCGAGTCATTCAGAGTCTCGAGCCGGCGGTCGCGTAGGCCGCCGGCTCGGGCTCATTTCGCGAGTCCGTAGCCAGGAGGCGGCGTCCTGTGGATCTTCCCTTCCAGGCACTGGTCATGGGCCTGGTCCAGGGGCTCACGGAGTTCCTACCCATATCGAGCTCCGGGCATCTGATTCTGGTTCCCTGGCTGTTCGGATGGAAGGATCCGTTCATCGACTCAGTGGCGTTCACGGTTGTGCTCCACATGGGCACGCTTCTGGCGCTGCTCGCCTATTTCTGGCGCGATTGGGTCAAGCTGGTGCCTGCAGGCCTGGCCAGCATCCGCGACCGTTCTCTCAATGGTGACGACGACCGCAGGATGGCCTGGCTCCTCGCCGTGGCGACCATCCCCGCCATTCTGGTGGGCCCGGTCTTCGACAGCGCCTTCCAGGCCCTCGTTCGCAAGCCCGCCGAGGTAGCCGTGATGCTGTGCGTCGGCGCCGCGATCCTGTGGCTGGCCGAGCGCTGGGGCTCCAAGATGCGCGAGATGGGCTCGCTCAGCTTCCTGAACGCATTCGGCGTCGGCGTGGCACAGACAGTCGCTCTGGTGCCGGGCATCAGCCGGTCGGGTGTGAGTATCGCCGCCGGACTATTCCTGGGTCTCAAGCGAGAGGCCGCGGCCCGGTTCAGCTTCCTCATGGCCACGCCGGTCGTGGCCGGGGCTGGAATTTGGGAGGGCCGCAAGCTGATCACTCACGAGGCCGGCGTCAATCCGTCCGCGGAGTTGGTCGCCGTCGGCTTCGTGGCGGCCGCGATATCCGGCCTGCTGGCCATCCACTTCATGCTCGAGTTCCTCAAGCGCCAGCCCGTGACGGTGTTCGTCGTCTATCGGGTGGTGGCTGCGGTTCTCGTGTTCGTCGTGTTGCTGTCGCCACACGGGTCCTGAGGAGCCGGATCGACCCATGGAGGTAATCAAACAGCTTCGGCAGCGGGAGATCCGCGACCTGCTGGGGCAGCGCCCGATCCGGACGCAGCAGGAACTCGCGTCCGCTTTGCGTGAACGCGGCTTTCGGGCCACGCAGGCCACGATCAGCCGCGACGTTGCCGAGCTGGGCCTGATCAAGTCGAACCAGGATGGAGTCCAGACCTACACCGTGCCCGCCCGCTTGACCGAGGCGGAAAGCACCGGCGAGGAACGGCTTCGGGCGCTCCTCCACGACCTTCCGGTGGACGTCCGCGAGTCGGGCTTGATGATCATCCTGCGGACGCTGCCCGGCTCCGCGCACGCCATCGCGGCGGCGCTGGACAGGACGCGCTGGACGGAGGTCGTGGGCAGCATCGCCGGTGACGACACGGTCTTCGTCGCCTGCGCGGATCGCGCCGCCCTGCAGCGGGTTCGGGGCAGGCTGGCCTCGCTGGGCCGCTAGCCGCATACGGACAGGCCCCGGCTTCCGGGGAGGAGGAGGGGAAGGATCCGGAAGGCGGGGCCTGTGGACTGGCTTCGATGGTCAAATTGTGTCAGCCGTGGTTCAGAAAACCAGGGGCCGTTCGTCCCTCCCCGGATGGGGACCTCCGTTCCGGCGCGAATGGCTCTTTGACACGGACCGGGGCGGCGGCTAGGATACGCGCCGGCCGAACTTCAGGACACAAGTTGTGTGCGCCTGGAGTTCGTTTCCTTATCCCGGATCATGACGCGCCGGAGATTCCGTCGGCCGCGTCGGTTCGGACCAGTACGGGGGCCGCTCCGCGGTGAACAACAAGACTCAATACATCTCCGAAGACGGTCTTGCCAAGCTTCGAGCGGAGCTCGAGGAGCTGATCAACGTTCGCCGCCAGGAGATCGCGCAGCGCATCCACGATGCCAAGGAACACGGCGATCTCGCGGAGAACGCGGAGTATGAAGACGCCAAGAACGAGCAGGCGTTCGTCGAGGGGCAGATCCAGCGGCTCGAGGCGCTGATCAAGAACGCGACGATCATCGACGAGACTCACGGCACCGATCACGTCCAGATCGGTTCGACCGTGAAGGTCGACGGCACCGACGGCAAGGAAGTTTTCACGATCGTCGGCTCGACCGAAGCCAGCCCTCGCGACGGCAAGATCTCCAACGAATCGCCCGTCGGCCGGGCTCTGCTGGGCAAGCGCAAGGGCGAGTCGATCGTGGTCCACGTCCCGGCCGGGGACTTCTCCTACAAGATCCTCGACATCCGCTAGCCCGGCACGTGTACTGGGCCGACGAGCTAGCTGCCGCGGTTGCGGGACCCCAGGTCGTCAACGACTCCAAGTCGCCATCTGGGACGGTTCACGTCGGCAGTCTACGTGGCGTTGTCCTGCACGACGCGATCCACCGGGCGCTCCTCGGCGCGGGCCTGCGGTCGAGATTCCTCTACGGCGTCGACGACATGGACGCCATGGATTCGGCGGCGCTGCTTACCCCAGATGCGATCGAGCGGTACATGGGCGCGCCACTCTCCCGCGTGCCCGCTCCGGAGGGGAGCAGCGCGGCCAACTACGCCCGCCACTTCGTCGGTGAGATCTTCTTCCAGACGTTCGAGCCGCTCGGGATCCGGCCCGAGTTCTACTGGGTTTCGGAGCTCTATGCGGCCGGCCGGATGGATCCGTACGTTCGGCTCGCCCTCGACCGGGCGGATCGGGTGCGTGACATCTACCGGCGCGTCAGCCACGTCGAGCGCCCCACTGCCTGGCTGCCGATCCAGGTCATCTGCGAGCAGTGCGGCAGGATCGGCACTACTTACGCCACGGACTGGGACGGAGCCACGGTCGCCTACGAGTGCAAGCCCGACATGGTTTCGTGGGCCCGCGGTTGCGGTCACGAAGGTCGCGTTTCGCCGCTGAGCGGCCGGGCCAAGCTTCCCTGGAACCTGGAGTGGGCGGCCAAATGGGGCCTGCTGGGCGTCACCATCGAGGGCTGCGGGAAGGACCTGGCCACGGCCGGCGGTTCGCGCGATCGCTCCGACGCGATCAGCCGCGAGGTCTTCGAGGTGGAGCCTCCGCGAAACGTCGCCTACGAGTTCCTCAACGTCGGTGGCAAGAAGATGTCCACGTCCAGGGGACAGGGCGCGGCCGCCCACACGATCGCCGAGGTTCTGCCGCCGGAGCAGCTCCGCTTCCTCTTCCTGCGGCCGCGGCCGAGCCAGGTCATCGAGTTCGACCCGGAGGGAGACACGATCCCGCGCCTGTTCGACGAGTTCGACCGGATCGCCGCCGCCACAGCAGGACGGGAGGTCAAGGGCGAGCTTCCGGCCGACCACGAGCGCGTCTTCGCCTACTCGCTGGTGGCGACTGGAGAGGCGCCGGACGTCGCCGCTGCCGCCGCCGCGTTCCGGCCCGCCTTCGCCCATCTGGCGCTGCTCCTGCAGATCCCCGGGGTGGATATCGGCGAGCGGATGGAAGCCGAGAAGGGCGGTCCACTCACGGAGCTGGAGACGGCGATTCTTGATGAAAGGACGGCCTCTGCCCGCGCCTGGCTGGACAGCTACGCGCCCGAACGGGCTCGATTGGTCATCCAGCACGATGCCGTGCCGGATGAAGTAGCAGCGCTTGAGGGGGCGCAGCGCGGGTACCTCGGCGCTCTCGCCGCAGCCGCCGGCGCCGAGTCGCCGCGCTCGGGCGATGCATGGCAGGCGCTCATCTTCCGAATCGCCGGAGAGACGGAGCTGCCCTCCGGCAAAGCCTTCGGGGCGCTGTACGCCGCGTTCCTGGGCCGGACCAACGGCCCGCGCGCCGGCTGGTTGCTGGCCAGTCTGGAGCCGGCCTTCGTGGTTGAGAGGCTGCGGGCGGCCGCGGGCTAGGAAGGCCGGTCGAGCTCCGCCGGGCTACACTCACGGGCAGTGCGCGGTTTCGGCCGCCAGAGGAACCCAGGGAGTAGCGACGCATGAGCATCGGGCTGGCCAGGCTGCGCGAGGAGCCGGATCGCATCCGCCAGGGCGCGATCGACAAGGGCGAAGATCCGTCGGTCGTGGACGCGGCCCTGGTGCTGGAAGGCAAGCGCCGCCAGCTGCTCGGCGATTCGGATCGTCTCAAGGCCGAGCGCAACGTCGCGTCGAAGAAGATCGGCGACGCCATACGTGCCGGCGCCGCGCCGAACGGTCCTGAGGCCGTCGCTCTCAGGCAGGTCTCCACGGATGCCGGGGCCCGGATCGAGATACTCAACGCCGAGCTGGCCGCGACGGAAGCGCAGCTCGAGGAACTGCTCCTGCGTATCCCCAACCCTTCGGACGCGGACGTTCCCGTCGGCGACGCCTCGGCCAATCGAGTCGTCCGCACCTGGGGCGAGCCGCTCCCGAAGGCCGCGGCCGCGCCGGACGGAGCCAAGCCCGACGGCGGGCCGCCCGAGGTCGGGTCGTGGTCGCGCCGGCCGCACTGGGAAGTGGCCGAAACCCTGAAGATGCTGGACCTCGAGCGCGGCGCCAAGATCACCGGCTCCGGCTTCCCCGTCTACACGGGCCAGGGATCGCGCCTCCAGCGGGCCCTGATCGACTTCATGCTGGACATCCACACCGCGGAGCACGGCATGACCGAGATCTGGCCGCCGGCGATGGTGAACGCGGCTTCGGCCCGTGGCACCGGCCAGATCCCCGACAAGGAAGACCTCATGTACGTCGTCACACGCGACGATCTGTACCTGGTCCCCACCGCGGAAGTGCCCGTCACCAACCTCCACCGCAACGAGATCTTCGAGGCGGACCAGCTGCCGATCAGGTACGCCGCCTACTCGCCTTGCTTCCGCCGCGAGGCTGGGGCCGCCGGCAAGGACACGCGCGGCATCCTGCGCGTCCACCAGTTCGACAAGGTCGAGATGGTCTTCTTCGAGAAGCCGGAGGCTTCGACCGAGGCGCTCGAATGGCTGACCGGCCGAGCGGAGGTGATACTCCAGCGGCTCGGTCTGGCCTATCGAGTCCTGCTCATGGCGACCGGGGACATGGGCTTCGTCCAGGCCAAGAAGTACGACCTGGAGGTCTGGGCGCCCGGGGTCGAACGCTGGCTCGAGGTCAGCTCCTGCTCGAACTTCCGCGACTACCAGGCCCGCCGGATGGCCATTCGCTATCGACCCGAACCGGGCGCAAAGCCCGAGCTCGTGCATACCCTGAACGGATCGGGGCTGGCGCTGCCCAGAACCGTCGCGGCGATCCTGGAGACCTACCAGCAGCCCGACGGCAGCATGCTCGTCCCCGATGCTCTCCAGCCGTACATGCACACGGAACGGGTGTCGCGCTAGCCCCTGCCCTCCTGGACGGACCATTTGGCTTTCTGCCACCATAGGGGTTCCACTGGACCGGCATGGACGCCAACAACCGGAATGGCGCGACCGTGCCCGGAGAATGGAGCGTGGATCGAGATGAACCGTCACAGCGCCAGGTTGAGCCTGGGAGCGCTTGCCATCGTCGCTGCACTGGCCGCGGCCGGCTGTGGCGGCCATGGACCCACGCCTCAGGTCATATACGTCACCCCGGGAACGTCGGCCAGTCCGAGTCTCGCCGGTGGCGCCTCGCCGGCCGCGTCCACACCGGGGGCCACCGATGGATCGACACCGGCGGATTCCTCGGCCCCGACTCCCGCCTCGTCGACACCCACGCCTAGCCTCGCCGTGGCGACCATCACGAGCGTCAAGGTCACGGAAACCGGCAACTCCGCCCAGTGCGGCAACTGGACAGTCTCGTTCGCCGAGCCTGTCGTCTCGGGCATCCCAACCGCCGCGACGATGAACGCGGCGATCAGTGCCAAGGTCACGGCCTTCATCGACGACTTCAAGTCCAAGATGGCTTCCGGAGGCGGCGCCGGGCCGTGCTCGCTCGACGGCGGGTTCCAACTCGGGAGCAACTCATCCGCCGTGATCGGCATCATGTTCAGCGAGGAGGTTTATCTGGGCGGTGCAAGCACGGGCACGATCGCAGGAAGCATCGACTTCGTCGTCGCGAGCGGGGCCACGGTCGCTCTGGCCGATCTGTTCACCACCTCAGGCGCAGGCGCGGCCTTGTTGTCGGCGCAGTCGAGGGCGCTGCTTCCAGCGGCTCTCATGGGCGACGTCGACACCCCGGCCATCGACGCCGGCACGCCTGCCGTAATGTCCAGTTTCGATTCGGCCTGGGCGTTCACGTCCTCCGGCCTCAGGCTCACGTTCCAGCAATTCACGGTCGCGTCCGGGGCGAGTGGAACGCCCTCGATCGTGATCCCGTGGGCTTCGCTCAAGAGCGTCATCAATCCGACCGGGCCCGCCGGACCGTTCGTGGCGTAGGATTGGGCTGCCCAGTCGTCACGCGCGCGGCTCCGTGAGCCGGGCGGGTAGGGGAGCAGGAGGATCGGATGCGGACTGTCGGCAGGGGAGGCATGCGCCTCGGCGTACTGGCGAGCGTGGCGGCGTTCGTGGCTCTGGCCGCGGCCGGATGCGGCGGTAGCAGTGCCACGCCGGCGATCATCTACATCAGCCCCGCGCCCGCGACGCTCGCTCCGGGTGCGAGTCCCACGCCCGGTCCGCCCCCGCCGGAGATCACCGGCGAGATCATCGCCACGACGGCTCCGGACTCCCGCTGGACCGTGACCTTCAAGAAGCCGGTCGTCGGCGGCGTTTCCGCCGCGGCCGCGACCAGGATGAACGACGCGATCACCGCAAAAGTGAACGGCTACATCGCCGCCTTCACTTCCCGCGAGCTCCCGGCCGTGGTTACGGGCGCTTCACCGAGCACGCTCGACGGCAACTACACGATCGCCCTCGACTCGTCCTCACTCGTGAGCCTGAGGCTGAGCATCCTGACCCAGGTCACCGGGTCGGCCACCGTCGGGGAGGCGGGGAGCGTCAATTTCGACGTCTCGACCGGGGACACGATCAATCTGAACGACGTGTTCACCGACCCGGCCGCCGCACTGACGATCATCACGGCCAGGACCCGTGGATCTCTGAGCGAGACCCTGGGCAACGACCTCAAGTGGCCGGGAGGCACGCTGCCGATCAGTTTCTTCGACAAGGCCTGGACGTTCACGCCAGCCGGTCTCGACTTCATGTGGTCGCAAGGAGCCATCGCCGGCACGAGCGCGGGCATGCCGAGCGCGGTTGTGGCCTGGGCGGATCTGAAGTCCACGATCAAGGCCGACGGCCCGGCCGGGGGCTTCATCCGATAGAGCGGGCGCGCCGGGCCTCGACACCCGGGGACCGCGATGCGCAACTCCCGAACGTGGTGCCCGCGTCGGGGTGAAGATGGTGCTCGCATAGGCGCTGCAAGGAGCGCAATGAGCGAGACGATGTCGAGCGACACGCCCACTCCTCCCGGAGCGACTCCCGGCGAGTCAACAGCCACTCAGGCTTCGCCGGCCCCGTCATGGCGGTCGGGTGCCCTGGCGCACTCAGTCGGCGTAGACGACCCGCCGGACACCGAGCCGGCCGGGCGCCGGGGGGAACTGTGAGGCGCTGGCTGCCATCGGCCTTTCGAGTCGAGGACTGGGTCCTCTTCGGTTGGGTCGCACTGGGCGCTCCACTGCTCGCCCAATCGCCGGCGCCGGCGGGTCCGTTCGTTCCCGACCAGCCGCTCCAGGGGATCCTGCGGCTCGGGGCCGTACTGGCGGCGCTGGCCTGCCTTGCCGCGAAGAGGCCGGCGAGCACAGACGATTCGGGCTCGGGTTTCCTGAACTCAGGCGCCGTGGGTCCGTTCACCGGGGGGCTGCTGCTTGTCGCCCTCTCCGGAGGAATCGCCCTGGATCTGCCGTCGTGGGGCCCCGGGCTGTTCTGTGTCATGGCCGCGGTGGTGATGGCCGCCGTACGCTTCCTGGCCCCGCCTCTGCCGACGTTCGTCCGTCGAGCACTCGTGGCGCCGTTCGTCTGGGCCGCGGGTGGACTGTTCTGGACCATGATCGACGGGGTGATCGGCCGGCCCGCGGGCAGCGCCGCCAGAGGTCCTCTGCCCGCGGCATCCGCCGAACTGTTATCGGTCGCCGGCTTCTTGCTCGCGTTCTCCGCGGTGTACTACGCGATGCTCATGTATGCGCCGCGTCAGGTGGCGGAGCGCGAGGGCAGTGCGCCCGTATGGGTTCTTCGATACCTGATGTTCGTCGGCGGGGTGGTGCTGGGGGCGGGTTGGCTGAGACTGAGCTGGCTCGGATACGGCCTTTAGCTTCGCGAACTCCCGGCCGAAGCGCTAGAGTGCGGTCGTGCCGCGTGCCGCGGAGAGGTGGCAGAGTGGTCTATTGCGGCGGTCTTGAAAACCGCTGGACGAGAAGTCCCGTGAGTTCGAATCCCTCCCTCTCCGCCAAGATTTCCCTCGTGAAATCCCCATTTTGAGCCCCACGGCGTGGGACTCTGTCCGGCACCGGTAGCAACACCGGTAGCAACAGGATTACGATCCCGAACAGGTAAGCGACGGCCGTAGGCGACCGTCGCCTGTAATGAGCGATCTGCGAACGAAGACGTGCCAGTGGCAGTAACCCGTACCGCCCGGAAAGAACGCCACCGATCGGGCGGCGAAGGATCCGTTTACGAAACGGCCGATGGCTGGCGTGGCGCTGATGACCTGGACCGACGACGACGGGCGCCGGCATCGCCGGGTCGTTCGAGGCACGACCTCGCAAGCCGTCACGCGGCAAGCTGGATGAACTCCGGCGCGATCTGAAGCTCGGCACGCATCACGCCGGCTGGAACTGGGACCGTCGCCGAGTACCTCTCCGAATGGCTCCAGCGCGAGCGCACGCGCATCCGCCCGTCGACGTGGCGAGAGCGTGAGCAGCACGTCCGCGGCTACCTGATCCCGGCTTTCGGTAAGGTCTCTCTGGCCCGACTTACTCCCATCCAGGTCGAGCGCGCCATGGCCCGGTTCGTCGCAGGCGGGCAGGCCAAAGGACGGAGAAACGCTCCGGGCGGTCGTCCGCCTCGTCCGGTCTCGCCAGTGACGGTTCGGCATGTCCGCGCCACTCTTCGCCGCGCCCTGGCCGATGCCGTTCGCGACGGCCGGGTCGGTCGCAACGCCGCAGCCGACGCTCGGCCGCCGTACGTGCCTCATCGGCCGGTCGGCTATATGTCGGCGCCGGACGTACGCCGTCTCCTCGACGCGACTCGCGACGATCCGCTCGGGCCGATCTTCGCGCTGGCCGCGTCGACCGGACTCCGGCTCGGCGAATTGCTGGGTCTGGCCTGGCCAGACGTCGATTTCGCCGCGGGCACGGTGACCGTTCGCCGGTCTCTGGCGCGCGGTCGCATTGAACGCTGGGAGCTCGCCCAGCCGAAGACAGCGACGAGCCGCAGGACGATCCCGCTGCCGTCGATCGCCAGAGCAAGCTCTGGAGCGGCAGAAGGCGATCCAGGAGACCGAACGGAAGGCGGCCGACAAAACGTGGCAGGACCGCGACGACCTCGTCTTCACGGACAGCATCGGCCGAAATGTCGAGCCCGGATCCGTCTCGCACGGCTTCCAGGACGCTCGCGAAGCTCTTGGACTGCCAGCCGCCCGGTTCCACGACCTTCGCCACTCCGCCGCGACGCTGATGCTCGCCGAAGGCGTCCCGCTGGCGGTAATCTCCGAGTGGCTTGGGCACTCGGGAATTGCGATCACGGCGAGCCACTACGCCGCGATCGTGCCGACCCTCCGCCGGGATGCCGCCGACGCGATGGATCGGGCGCTCCGAAGCTCCGCGCCCACCGACGCATGAGCAATGAGTTGGCGAGGGAGTGGCACAAGGCTGGTCCGACTCGTGCCATCCTCGTGCCGCGAAATCGTGCTGCGAGTGGCTTCTGAATTCGCAGGAACAACACGAGTACGGTTACTTCACCCGTGCCTTGACTCCGATCAACAAATAGACTGAAAAGCTGCGGTAACGACAGAAGACACACAGCTGGTATCGGTGGGGCGGATGCTCGCTGAGAACGCGCTGCACATCTACACGGACGGTTCTTCGCTTCCATCGCCGAGACGGGGTGGCATTGGGATCCGCTTCCTCTTGATCGACTCTCAAGGCCGCGAGGAGATCACAGACTCTAGGCATCCCGGCTACAAAGGCGCGACCAACAACCAGATGGAGCTGCAAGCCTCCATCGAGGCCCTTGAGGAAGCTCGCGACTTGGGTCTTGCGATCTCGGTCTCCAAGATCGTCGTCCACACGGATTCCCAGTACGTCGTGGATAACGTGAACCACGCGATCTTCACGTGGCCCAAGCAGCGGTGGGCGACCAGGGCAGGCAGACCAGTCCTCAACGTGGACCAGTGGAAGCGACTGGTCAGGGCTATCAAGAACGCGGGACGCCGGGTCGACTTCGAGTGGGTTCAGGGCCACTCCAAGGATCTGCACAACCGGGCGGTGGACAAGATGGCGAAGGGGTCAGCGAAATCGACTCTGGAGCCAGCTCTGGCCGTGGTTAGTGCGCGGAAGAAGTGGACGGCCGAAACGGTCTCCATCGGTAGCGTGAGAATGCTGGGTCAGCGCCTTTCAATCAGAGTGGTCACGTGCGAGCGGCTCCATCAGCAAAAGCTCTGGAAGCTCAAGTACGAGGTCATCTCGAGGGCAAGCCCATTCGTCGGCAAGGTCGACATTATCTTCGCGACCGGCGTGCTGGCCGATGGCCACGCCTACTTTGTCCAGGTCAACCAGGACACAGCTAACCCGAGGATCGTGAGAGTCTTCCGTGAGCTGACGGATCCAGATGGAACGCCAAGGAGCAGGTCTAGCTCAAGAGGAAGGGCAACAGATCCCGAGGTCATCGCCCGAACGATCACGGGATCGTGAAAGGCCAACACAACGTTCAGGATCGCCACTCCATAGCGGCTAGCGAAGGACCACTGGCGGGATGCCGGTGATTCCGGAAGTCGAGACCGGAGCTGGTAGGGGAAAGGCCGGCACGACAGGCCGGTAGTAGATGCTCATGCCGCGCGGCATGTAGGGCGCGAGATCGCGGGCGGTGATCTCCTCGGGCTCGACCAAGCGCAAGTCGGCAGGCGTATTGAGCGGATCCATCCACTCTGCCTCGACCAGTATTGCTGCCTGCCATTCGAGCATCTGCGCGGCCGCCGATGGGTCTGCTTCGGCCGCTGCCCGGGCCAGGACCCGATTCGCGAATTCTCGAAGCGCGTGGGCGCGGCCAGAGCGCGCCGCCTGGTTCCGCATCCGCCGGCGGTTGAGCGTGGCGATATACGCGTGCCGGGCGGCCGCGGCTCCAGCCTCCCAGGCTTCGAGGTCGCGCAACCCCTCCTCGTGCGCCTCGCGTTGCCGTTCGATCTCGGCGCGAGCCAGCGAGTCGACATGGTCGATGACTTCGGTAAGCCGATCCTCGAGCCGCCAGCGGGTGCGATCCGCCCAGGTTCTGTTTCGATACTGGTGCTCGAGCCGAAGGGCCAATCGACCTGTGGGGACCTTGATGGTCGTCGGCGGCAGTCGCCACGTATAGCGTCGGAGTTCGGCCTTTGTTGGCGGCGGTGCCGGCGCGGTGTCCTGCTCTTCGAAGAGTCGGAACGGCAGATGCTCGCCGCTGGCCACGATGACGAGACTCGACTTCTCAACGCCGGCGAGAACCTCGTATCCCCGGCTGCAGGGCTTCGTCGGTTAACTGCTGAAGGATCGCTCGACATCGGGGCAGAAGTCCCTTCGAGACTGCGAGTGAGGCCAGCGCCGGTTTCAAGTCGATCGTTGGTCGCTTGACTCTCTTCTCTTTGACTCTCTTCTCGATGACCGGAACTCGCGCCGTCTCGGGCGCCTGCACAGGCGGAGCCACTCTGGGTGGCCTGGTGTGGCGCTTCAGCAGCCGGATCACCATGTCGCCCCGGTCCCTGCCGGTGTGCCACAGCTGGAGTCCCTCCGGGACCAATCCCCGCTCTTTGGCGTCATAGATCGCCCGGCGGTATTGGGCACGGACACGCTCGCTCGGATCAGCGATGTAGATCTCGCCATCGGCGGAGTTGAGTTGGTCGATTAGCTCAGCTGGGGTCACAATCGCAACTCCCGTGTTTCGCAGGTCGATCTTTGGGAGCGCCGGCCCCCCACTCGGTGCCAGATCGGCGCCGTCTACAGCGGTCGGCCGTGCGGCAGCCGCTCCTCCACCGAACCATCCGCACGGACGAAGAAGACGCCAACTCCGAGCCGACGGAGCGGCATTTCTGTCGCCGCGACGAGAGATCGGAACCTCGGCCAGTCCGGAAGTGCAATTGCGACCTCGTCGGATGGATGGGCCGCAAGATCTCGAATTACGTGGAGCAGAGCCTGGCTATACCAGTGCCCGGCCTGGGTGCTTGGTTGGGTCCGTTTGATTTCGCCGGCGCGCCGCAGGTCGGCGTATCGGCCCTTCGTGGGCCAGCCCTTGACCTCGACCCGGAGAACTCGGTCATCCATCCGTGCCCGGATGTCGTCGCCGTGCTCTTTGCTGGCAGTATCTGCAACGGATTCGATCGACCATCGTTGCGACTCCAGGTGCTTCCCAACGGCAGCCTGAACGTTGCCCTCCCAATACCAGTCGCGGTCCACCGACGACGTGAGCGCGACCGGCATCTGGACTACACCGCTCGGGCGATATGTCCATCCGAGCCGCCCAGCTTTTCAGGGAACGCGATCCTGACGGCCGCTTCGTCCTCGCTTGTCAGGCTCCAGCGGGAGTGCTTAGCGGTTTCTGCTCGAGGCCGGAATTCACGCAGCCATGCTCGGATCATCTTGCCGCTAAATCCGAGTTGCGCAGCCAATTCGTCAGGAGTCATGGCTACACGGGTGTAACAGTCGATCAGGCAAGACGTGGTCCCTCGACAATCGCCACCTGCGCCTGAGTGCAAGTCTCACTTCGGACGTCGGCCCCGCAGACCCACCAGTCGTTGCCAGGCCTGCCCTTAAGCTCGACGTTCACCATCTCCGAACTGCGGTGAGTCTGTTGGCAGCACGTGCAGCGAAGCCAAGTCGTCTTAGGGGTCACCGCCGGACGCTGATCAACGACGAGCTCGGCCGCAGAAACACATTCCGGCTGAATGCGGTCCGGCTCTCCTGTCCCTGAATTCGCGCCGGTGGGCATGTCCTCAGGGACCGGCCCCGCACTCTCGATATGACGAGCGCCGGCCGCCGGGAGATACCTTCTGCCGGGTCGGATGCGCCCGCCAGTTCGGCAAGCCCGAGCCGCAGCAGCCGGATTTCTACGGCGTGCTCAGAGCGTCCGAGGGCAGCGGCGATATCAGCCACGGGTCGGCCAGCGAGCCATTGCGCATGCAGGTCCTCTGAGCTGGATTTGTCCCAGCGGAGGCCGCTGTTAGGCGCGTAATTCGTCCCCCCAGCTCGGCTCTGGAGCCCTCCGAGACCAGGCGACGGATATCGGCCCAGGCTGCCCTAACGCCTTCGAGCACTTCGTCGAACAGGAAGCTGCGGTAGGCACCAACATGCGGCGGGCTACAGGCAGTAACCAGCCGCTGAGTCTTGGGGCCAGTGCTGCCTCGCAAGACATGGGTCAGCATGACCGCTCCGAGCGGCCTCCCTACCGACAGGATCACCTCGGCCCCGTCTTCCGTCAGGCGGATCAGATCCGCTGTCGAGAAAGCCAGATGCCGATCGCCAGGTTCTTGGACCAAGCCGAGCAGACGGGGCAATCTTGATCTCGCACGGAGCAGCTTTAGGCCGCGGACCTGGAGTTGCCGCACGCGTTCCCTGGAAACTGGTCGTTCGCCCGGATCGGCAATCAGTCTTGCGACCTTCTCAAGCGATTGTGGTGGATCCCATCTTCCGAACCGATGGCTCAAGACGGCGGCCGAGCCTGGCGGAAGTGCATCGACAATCGACCACACGACCTCGTCGGACGCCGGAGAGGCTTCAGGTGGGATGAGGCCATCGCACACAGCGAGCAGAGCGCGACCGTGGGCGCGCCCAGATGCCCGAGGTGAGCTGCCGATCGCGCACGGACTCGCCTTGCACATCGTCCGACCCCAGGGCATGACGAATGACGGCTTCGCTGTACCCGAGGCGATCGATGGCAATCCGAGATACATCCTCAAGGTCGGCATCTCGATCTAGTCGCACCGCTGCAGTCATGAGCGACGCCAGAGAATCGAGTGCGTCGCGTCGTATGCCGAGCGGCGATCCCGGGGTGCAGCCGCCCACGATCCGGTCCGCTTCCCAGATAAGCCAGGGCAGCTTGCTGGCCAGGAGATCCCTTGCCGCCGATGGGCCGTCGCGAGCTATTAGCTCCGCTGGATCCTTTGCCCAAGCGAACGCTGACACCGGGACCGCCTGGATGCGGATCGTAGGTGCCTTCGACCTCAGCAGGTCGATCATGCGACGCGTTGCCGTTACGCCTGCCTCATCGGCATCGAAAGCCAGGACGACCTTTCCGAATCCACTGGCGACAATCCACTCCACGTGACGTTCGCTGATCGAAGTGCCGCCGGTGGCCACCACATTCCCGGTCCCGACTGCACGCATCAATAACGCATCGATGAGCCCTTCTACAACAACCAAGGGAACGGTTTCGTCGGCCCGTGCGCGGAAGCGATCGGCCCTGAAGAACGCCGGCAGAGGTGCACCCTGCAAGTAGAGATACCTTGGCTCGTCATTGCCGATAGTGCGCGCGGCAATCGTCGCGATCCGGCCGTGCTCATCGCGCCATGGGATGAGCAGGCGGCCGCCCCATCGCTTGTCATCGAGGCCAGCCGAGGTCAGGTCGCCCGCCTCGGCGTGCATCTGATACTTCATGCGCCACGACGGGTGCACCCCAAAACCGAGCCGGGCGAGTTCCGCTGGATCGCGAGGGAAACCCCTTGCAGCGAGGTATGTGACGACGTGGGCGCCTTCGGGCTGGCCAAGCTCCTGACTCGCGAGAGTGCAGAAACCTTCAAGCAGGGCCTGTCGGCGAGCGGCCGCGCTCTGTTCATTTGATCGGCTGATCCCATCAAGCTGAATGCCTACACGGGCGGCGAGGACTTCGACGAGCTCAACAAAGCGTTGGCCCCGGGGTGCCAAACCGCCGTTCAGAAAGGCCAGATACGACCCATGGCCGCAGTGCGAGAAACATGTCCAAGAAAGTGTCTGGGTATCGACGCTGAAGTTGGGATCCTCGCCCCCGTGAATCGGACAGCCAGCTTGCCAGTAGCGACCCCGATTGTGGGTGAAGGCCACGTCCGGGTAGGCGTCTTCAACCGACAGCCGCGGCAGGATGTCCTCGTAGAGCACATCGACGAGCGTGCGTGAACCTGAAAACCCCATGGCGGAGATCATGACAATCCCGGCGGGACCTGTGCGCCCCGGCGCGTAGCATCATTAGGACCCGCCCTCGACGACTTGGCCTCCACGAATGTAGCTACCGAGGCGGTACGGGCTTTCCGATCTGGATACATCTACCCACCGATCCGTCTGCCTCGGCCCTTAGCTCGGCCTATGCCGGCCTGGAAATCGGGACCAAAGGATGCCAATCCCGCCGCGCTGCCGTAGGACCGCATAGCAACCAGCATCAGGACGTCGCGGGCTGCTCGCTGAAATGGAAAGT
>CAWFBR010000002.1:0-245251 GCA_963814125.1 uncultured Chloroflexia bacterium | reverse complement strand
GGTGGCAGAGTGGTCTATTGCGGCGGTCTTGAAAACCGCTGGACGAGAGTCCCGTGAGTTCGAATCTCACCCTCTCCGCCAACGTTCTGAGCATGAATTGGCTATTTGTGGCCTGAAACCGACTCATTCTGTCCGAAGCCGGTAGCAACGGCCGGTAGCAACGGCGCACAAGGCCGAACAACGCCGAACAACGCCGAACGGAACGTAACGGTCCTCAATGCAGAATGAAAACGTAGAGTGCATGAGCCGCGAGCGCTTCCGGTCCGCTTACGCGTCCGGATTCCTGGTCGTCCGTGCGCTAGCCTGTTCGGGCCGCAGGGTGTGACGGTGATAGATGGGAAGTCCGGTCTGGACTCCAACCGGAGAAGGAGACAAGCATGAGGCTGTTCGGCGGCTCCAAGGGGCGATCTTCGAATGACCAGAGCGACCGGATTCTCACTGCTGACCAGGTGGAGGAGGTCCTCGCCGATGATTACGGTCCCGTGTCGGACGCGGTCATCGTCATCTACGACATGTCCAAGCCGATGCCCATGGTCATATCGATATTCTTGCCGCTCGTACAGGAACCCTTCTCAACAGAGCCAAAGCTTGGCATGTTGTACGGCATTGGCACCGGGGTGGCCCTGATCCGTCAAGCTGCTCTGAAGAAGGTCCAGGCGGCCAGTTCGCGTGCGCCCATCGGAGAACAAGTCCGATCTTGTGGCGACCTGATCAAGGCCCTTGAGCGGCTCGGTTACTCAGTCAGAGAGCATCCGCAGCTGAGCTATAGCTGACCGGGGACCCGGAATGAGTTGACCTACGTCCTTGAGACTCTGCGTGGCTTTCCCCTTCGGCGCTTCGACGGTGCCGAGAGACTTGTGCAGATTCGCACGGAGGCGCCCCTCACGGATGAGGCGTGTCGGCTCTGGAGGCAAGCGGTCAGGCCGTCGTGGGCTATCGACACTCCGGGCGCTACCGCGTTGCTGGGAAGACCGTACGTTTGGCTCGGTCTGGTCGCGCGCTCATGCTCCGAGGCGCGGAGATCAATGTCAGACTGATCCGGAGGAGGGTTGCCGTGCCGCTATTTGGACCACCCGACATCGACAAGCTCACTGCGCGGGAGGATGTCCCTGGGCTGATCAGAGCACTGAGCTATCAGAAGGACGGCTCAGTGCGGGCGTCCGCAGCGGAAGCGCTGATGACGTTCGCGCTATTCGACGCCCGGCCGCTGGAGCCCTTGATCGCCGCCCTCGACGATCCAAATTGGCGCGTCCGCAGTGCGGCCGCTCTGACGCTCGGCCACACCATGTCTTCCGCGGCTGAAAGGCCGCTCATAGCCCTGCTTCGCGATACGGAAGCCGACGTGCGCATTGCTGCCCTTGCCGCTCTCGCGTTGCTTCCCGACATCCGATTGATTCCCGACTATTCGTCGATACGGGGAATCGTTGCTGCCCTCAACGACCAGAATGCCGCAGTCCGGCAAAGAGCCGCCCTGGTGCTGGGTTCCATCAAGGACAAGCATGCAACCGAGGCTCTGGTTCTGGCCCTCGAGGACAAGAGCGAAGAAGTGCGCCAGGCGGCCGCCCAGTCGCTCAAGATGCATAACTGGGAGGGTCCTGCGAAGAGGGCATTGGCCTCAAAGACAGCGCCCGCACCCACCTCCGCCCCCAAGGCCAAGCCGAAAGGCAACCCTCGGGTGAAGCCGCGGGCGGCACCGCCTGTTCGTGGACATTCTGCCATTACCCCTAGTGTCGTTGGCTCGATAGATCAGTTCCTCGATGATCTGAGGGACTCGAACGAGGACGTCCGCATGGCCGCTGCCGCGGCGCTGGGGCAGGTCGGTGCTCGCGCCGTTGAGCCGCTTGTGGGCGCTCTGGCCGATTCGAGTGAGCCGGTGCGCGAGGCCGCGATCAGCGCGCTTATAGAGATCGGCGCGCCCGGCACTAAGGCGCTCGTTGCCGGCCTGGCCGACCCGGATCGACACGTTCGCTGGCGCGCGGCAAACGCCCTGGGCAGGATTGGCGACCCCAAGGCAGCGAAGTCGCTGACCAGTGCGCTCGATGACTCCGATCAATACGTCCGAGAGGCTGCCGCTTCGGCGCTCACTGCTATTGATGGGCCCGAACGGGCAAGGCCGGCGACCCCTCCACTTGCAGGCGCGACTTCGCGGTCAAAGAAGCCGGCCGTGTCCGCCGCGCTGGCCTCCGGCGGCGCATCGGCATCGCGGCCCGCACGCCAAACCGCTAGGTTGGCTCGAGTGCCGGAGGCGGGCGCGCGCGTCGTCCGCGTCTTCGTCAGCTCGACCTTCCGCGACATGGGGGCCGAGCGGGACGAACTCGTCAAGCGCACGTTCCCAGCCCTGCGGAAGCTGTGTGAGTCGCGCGGCGTGGCCTGGGGCGAGGTAGACCTGCGGTGGGGCATCACCGAAGAGGAGAAGGCCGAAGGCCAGGTCCTGCCGATCTGCCTGGCTGAGATTGCCCGCTCCCGGCCCTACTTCATCGGCCTGCTGGGTGAGCGATACGGCTGGGTTCCCGATGCCATCGAGCCTGCCACTCTGGAAGAAGAGCCGTGGCTTGCCGGGTATGCCGGCCGTTCGGTCACCGAACTCGAGATCCTCCATGGCGTCCTCAACGACCCCGCCATGGCCAAGCACACCTTCTTCTACATGCGCGACCCCGCGTATGTCGAGGGCAAGCCGGTCGATCAATACCGCGAGAGCACGCCCGAACCTAGGGCCAAGCTCGCCGCCCTCAAGAACCGCATCCGTTCCAGCGGCTTGCCCGTGCGCGAGGATTACCGCGATCCGCGCGTCCTGGGAGAGGCGGTTCTGGCCGACCTGACCGCGGTGATAGACAGGCTTTACCCCGAAGGCTCGGAACCAAACCCGCTCGCCCGCGAAACGGCCGAGCATCAGGCCTTTGCCGCGAGCCGGGCCGGGGTCTATGTCGGCCGGCTTGACTACTTCAGCCGTCTCGACGCCCATGCCTCAGGCGACGGGCTTCCGCTCATGGTCGTGGGCGAATCTGGTTCGGGTAAGTCGGCTCTCCTGGCCAACTGGGCCATCCGATTTCGGGCCGCTCATCCGGGCGACCTCGTCCTGACCCACTTCGTGGGAGCGACACCTGCAAGTACCGACTGGGCCTCCATGGTCCGGCGGATCACCGGCGAGCTCAAAGCCCGCTTTGATCTGCCGCTCGAGCTCCCGGACAAGCCCGACGAACTGCGGGTGGCCTTTGCCAACGCGCTCCACATGGCCGCCGCTAAGGGCCGGGTCGTGCTGGTCCTCGATGCTCTCAACCAGCTCGAAGACCGCGAGGCTGCGCTCGATCTTGGCTGGCTACCGCCATCTGTTCCGGCCAGGGTTCGCCTGGTCGCCTCGACCCTGCCGGGCCGGCCGCTCACCGAGGCCGGCAAGCGTGGCTTCGCCACCCTTGCGGTCAAGCCGCTCGACCAGGCAGAGCGCGAGCAGCTCATCGTGGACTACCTCGCGACCTATTCCCGAGCCCTCGGTACCGCCCTGCGCGTCCGCATCGCCGGTGCCTCCCAATGCGCCAATCCGCTCTACTTGCGGGCCCTGCTCGATGAGCTCCGGGTCTGGGGCGAGCACGAGACCCTTGGCGAACGTATCGACCACTACCTCGCGGCCAAGACCGTCGACGCTCTCTATGAGTTGATCCTGAGCAGATACGAACAGGACTACGAGGGCGACCGGCCGAAACTCGTGAGCGAGGCCTTCTCGCTGCTGTGGGCCTCACGTCGCGGCCTGTCAGAGACTGAATTGCTCGAGCTTCTGGGTACCAAGGGGCAACCGTTGCCCCGTGCCTTCTGGTCGCCGCTCTACCTTGCGGCGGAACAGTCGCTAACGAGCCGATCGGGGTTACTGGGTTTCTTCCACGACTACCTGCGTTCGGCCGTCGAGCATCGTTACTTGCGTACCCAGCCGGCCAAGAAGTCGGCCCATCTGCGCCTCGCCGACTACTTCGCCGGGCGCGAGATGGGACCACGTAAGGTCGACGAACTGCCCTGGCAGCTGGCCGAGGCATCGGCCTGGCAGCGACTGGCGGACTTGCTGGCGGATCTGGACTTCCTCATCGCGGCTTCGTTGACCAGCCGTTATGACGTCTTGACCCTGTGGGCGAAGGTCGAATCCGGGTCAACGCTTCGGATGGTCGATGCCTACCGCGCTCCTTTGGAGGCTCCCGAATTGGGCAATGCCCTGCAGATGCACACCCTTGCCAGCCTCCTGAGCGAGACCGATCACCTGCCCGAGGCTCTGTCGCTGCACCGGTATCTTGCCGCCAGGCACCGCAAGGCCGGCGATCTGCCTCTTCTACAGGCTTCGCTCGGCAGCATCGGGACCATCCTATTTGCCACCGGCGATCTGGACGGCGCCACGACGGTGATCGAGGAGCAAGAACAGATCTGTCGCAAGCTTGGCCTCCGGGAAGTTCTCGCTGCGTCGCTCGGAGTGCATGGCACCATCCTTCACGCCAGGGGCGACATCAAAGGTGCGATGTCGCTGTACCACGATCAGGAGCAAATCTGCGAGGAGATGGGCCTCCGGAGGCTCCTCGCCGGTTCATATGCCAACCAGGCCTCAATCCTCAAGATGGTCGGCGTCCTGGACGGCGCGATGGAGATGAACGAGGAGGCGGAATCCATCTTCCGCGAGTTCGACGATCTCGCAGCCGTCATGCGTTCGCTCGGCAACCAGGCGAATATCATGAAGGCGCTTGGAGATCTCGATGGCGCCATCGCTCTCCACCAGCGGGAGGCCCAGATCTGTCGCGATCTAGGTATGCGGGCGCCCCTGGCCGTCTCGTTGGGAAACCAGGCGAACATCCTGCAAGCTCGCGGCGACCTCAAGGGCTCATTGGCCCTCCACGAAGAGGAGGAGCAGATATGTCGAGCGCTCGACGATTCGGCCGGCCTGGTCTTCTGCCTGTTCAACAGGGCAGTGCTCTACCGGCAGATGGGTCGCCTGCGTGATGCCGTGCCGCAAGCAGAAGAGGCCTACCGGATCGCGAGTGAGCACGGCCAGCTGGGGGTGGCCCAGCAGGTTCGGTCGGCTCTCGACAAGATGCGCAGGGAGATCTGAGTCGGCAATCGAGACTCCAGATATCTCTGTGGCGGAGAATGGCCGTCCTGACGCCTCCTTGAAATACAGGCGATTCGGCCATTCAGCCGGTAGCAACAACCGGTAGCAACAGAGCCGAACATCGGCGAATTCGAGGCCCGGCAAACCGCCGATTCCCTCGTGAATCGGTCATCAGCGAACCGCGGCGGACGCCCCAACCCAGACTTGAAAACCGCAGACCCAAAAGGTCCCAGGGTTCGAATCCCTGCCTCTCCGCCACGATTCTGAGCGTGAAATGTCAATCTTGTGGTCTAAAACCAGCCCACTCTTCGCGTTAGCCGGTAGCAATCCGCGGTAGCAACGGCGCACACGGGCGAACAACGCCGAACAGAACGCAACGGTCCCATGGACCGGAGGGCATCGCCAGCACCGGTGTCCCGCTGAGCCGGGATCCTGATCCTGTGGTCGTTGCCGAGATCGAGTCGTCCAAGGCCGACGTCCGGTACTCCACGCTCGACCGCTATGCCGAGGCAGTCACGAAGCACAAGAAGCGCCTCGACCTGACGCCGCCTAAGGTGCGTACCAGGTATTCGACCGACGGGTCGGAGCACGCTCGACAGTCCGGAGCCAGCCGCGACGCCTGGCAACTATGTCCCAGATGCCGGCCGGGACGAGCAATGTCGCCGTGGACATCGGAAGGCCGACCACGGCATAGACACACAGTCCGTACGTCTGCAGTGTCGTTACGACGAGGCCTGCGATGGCGTCGAAGCCGTGACGCCCTTCCTCACAGCCGCCTCCGGACTGAATGCATGGCAGCGCGCCACCGTTGAGCACGTTCGGCAAGTTCACAGCCGCCATGAGAGCCGGAAAGATCAGGACGGCGCAGAGGTATGTGAGGACGGCCATCGCGAGTACTCCAACGACCCGCCTCGGGCGCCAGCGGTTCATTGCCAGGCACACGATGTATGCGGCCGCGCCTGCGGCGAGCGAGCTGAGGCACGTCAGGAATAAGACAACAGCGGCTACCGACCAAGGGTCGCGGGGGTCTGTGCCCTCAAGCAGGATGCCCGCGAGCAGCCCGCCCACCGCTCCTATCGCAGCAGCCAGCGCAATCACGGATCCCAGGCTGGCCACAGGAGGTCTTGTGTCAGTGGGCGGTGTCATGTCGTCACGGTAGGCCATCTGACCGAGCGATATGTGTCTGCGCGGCAACAGTCCACCGCTGCAGCGGACCGTCTTCGCTGGCGACAACCCGTCTCTGGATCCCAAGCTCTCAACTCAAGAACGACAGTGGAGGATGATTCAAGCGCAGCGCTCGAGCTCAGTTGCTCAGGTCGGTCCCCGATGGGGCCAAGTGGCTTCGACGGCCTCACTGAGGTCAACGAATGGCCACGGCTGCTGTCGACCGGCTCCTGCACCACGCCCACGTCATCGTCACCGAGGGTCAGTCTCACCGGCTCACCGAGGCGATCGACGGTCGAGGTCGCTCGTCGTGGCGGATGTGGGTGAGAGGCGGTCGGCGCGACGGCGACGGACCGCTTACCGTCGCCAAGCCGAGAACGAGACACAAACTAGCACTACAAGACATTGACTCTAGCAGTGCTAACCGTGTAGTGTCAGCGCATGAGCGAGAAGTCCGAAGGCGCCAAACTGGTTGAGGTGGTGCACCTGGCGTTCCTCCAGGTTTTGCCCTCTTACATGCCGGTTGGTGACTATGTTGTGAAGGGCGGGGCGAACCTGCGTCTGTGGTTTGACAGTCGCAGACGGTCCCAGGACATCGATCTTGACTACCTGCGGGCAGAACGTTTCTACCTCGTCGAGGATCAGATCGACAAGACCCTGGCTGCCCGCGCGTTCCGCGAGATCCTCCGCTCCGGAGGCGTGTCGATCTCTGACCCAACCAAGCCGAAGCAGACCTCGACGACCCGCCGATGGAAGTTCGTCGCGAGTGGTCCAGCGGGCCTCTTGAACACGAAGATCGAATTCTCGTCGAGGGTTGGAACGGTGGATCCCGAACATGCCTTCGAGCAGGCTCGTGCCGACATAGGCGCCGGCCTCGGCCTCCGGGTCGTAAAGGCTGAGCACTACCTAGCACCGGCCGCGATCCGCCAGAAGATCGGCGCGCTTGCAGGCCGCTCCGAGACCGAACCCAGAGACGTGTTCGACCTTGACCTTCTTTTGGGCGCATACCCGAACGCTCTGACGCCGGGGCACGTGGACCCAGCCTTGATCGACAAGGCTGTCGCCGCGGCTATGGGCATCGCCTACGACTCCTACCATGACCTCGTGGTTGACTTCCTCGAAGAGGAATTCGTGCCCATCTACGGCCGGCCGGACGTGTGGACCAGCATGGTGCTCGAGGTCGTCGAGCGCCTTGAGGCTTTGAAGTGAGCTTGCTCGAAGCCGAGACCATCCTCGAGCGGATCGGGCCGGTCATCGAGACGCGAGAGGCGGCCGCGGCCTTGTTGCGCAGCGTTCCTTCGACGAGCCGTACTCTGGGCGCCCTCGCCGAGGCCGGCCATGCCCACAGGATTCGCCACGGCCTGTGGTCCATCGGACCGACGCCGCCGGATCCTTACCAGATCGTAGGCGATCTGACCCGGCCGCATCCTTCATACGTGTCCTTCCAGTCCGCGCTCAACTTCCATGGGATGATCGATCAGATCCCGCGCGACACCACGGTGGCCTCGCTCGATCGCGCCCGCCGGATCACGACGACGATCGGCACCTACGCGGTTCACCACATCCCAGGCGAACTCTTCGGCGGATGGGCCAAGGGGACGCGGGGACGCGTAGCGACGCCCGAGAAGGCCATCTTTGACCTCGCGTACATCAGCGCGGCGCGAGGCGCGCCGCCTCGTCGCGTACCCGAGATCGATCTGCCAGCGGGCTTCGAGCGCGCCGCGATCGACGAGTGGGTCGCCAAAATAGCCGACCCGCGCATCGCCACCATGACCAACAGGGGTGTGCGACAGATTCTGGCGAGGGCCGTTCGCTAGGGGTAGTTGCGGGATGGCCGTGGTCTCGAATCCTGGGTCGTCTACCGGTAGCAACACCCGGTAGCAACAGGGCCGAACACCGGCGGATTCCAGGTCCGCAAAACGGCCAATTCCCTTGTGAATTGGTCATCCACGAACCACCGCGAACGCCCTGACCCAGACTTGAAAACCGCTGGACGAGAGTCCCGTGAGTTCGAATCTCACCCTCTCCGCCAAGATTTTGAGCGTGAAACGGCCCACGACGGGCCGCGCGCCGGGATGCCGGGGGATGACCGGTAGGCGGCGTCGGTTCGCGGGGCTGGAGGATGCGCCCGACGCAGCCCGAGTCGACCGAGAGCTGGTGAACGAACTTCCGCGCGCCAACGGGTCATCCATGCCCCTGCGGCACGGCCCAGCTATGCGGACGACAGTGATCGAAGCACCGCAACCTCGGGGTACTCCTCGGGCGCACCGTAGCCGTTCTCGAACAGCCAGCGCACCACAACCAGGCACCGCCACGACCACCATGCGCGGATCAGACCGCGGTCGACATCGGTGCCGTAGCCGGCGAGGACGTCGTCAAGGTGCTCCTCGTGCGCGAGTGTGAGGGTGGCGAGGTCGTACAGGGCGTCGCCCTGAGACGCCTCGGACCAGTCGAGAATGCCGGTGATCTCGTCACCGTCGACGAAGACGTGCTCGATGTGCAAGTCGCCGTGTGTGAACACCGGTGTCCAAGGCCGGAGCGCGGTCCCGGCGAGGCGGCGGTTGCGGCCGACCATGTCGGCGGGAAGGACGCCTTGCGCGACCAGCCAGTCGCACTCGCCGGCCAGTCGGGATGCGAGCTCGTCGACGCTCTTTCCGCGCCAGGGCGGCAGCGGCGCGTCGTGCAGCTTGCGGATGGCAGCACCGGCGGCGGCCCATGCGGCGGGCGAAGCGGCCGACGCCTCCCCAAGACGGCCGAGCGCCCTGCCCCGGACGGCACCGAGCGCGAGCGCGGGCGGCTTCCGCCACAGGACTTCCGGCGTGGGGACCGGCGCCAACGCCATCGCCTCGACCTCGATGTCGGTGCGCCCCTGATCAGCGTCGATCTTCAGGAACACGTCGCCGACGCGCAACGTCACGCGATCGTTGTTGGCAAGGATGACTTCGACCCGATCCACTTGCTGCATTCTCGCATTCATCAAGGACGTTGGAAGAACGGAACCGAGGCCGGGCCGGATCGCCGATTCGAGCGTGAATTGGCCATCGGCGAACCTCCGCGAACCCTTTGCCCTGAACCTTAAACCGCTGACCGAAAGGTCCCAGGGTTCGAATCCCTGCCTCTCCGCCACGATTTCGCGCTCAGATCGGCCGGCTTCGGGTCGCCATCGCCCGCGCGAATTGCCTACGCGTTTTCCCGAGCTGAAGCCACGACGGGCAGACGTGGCCATGCCAGAATGGGCTGCACGCCGCGACGGTCGCGTCTCTCTCGATGCGGCCCTGCGGCCAGGGGAAGAAGGGGGAAGCGTCGGTGATCAGCAATCTCAGGAGCTCAGTGGTCTTTCTGGCCGCAGCCCTCGTGGTCGGCGCCTGCTCGGCGGGAGCGCCGACGGCTCAAGCCACGGCGGCTCGGCTCGTGGTGGGCCACCCGGGTGAATTCGTCGCGACGACCGGGCAGATGCTGGTCCATCGGTTGTGGCCCACCGCGACCTTGCTGCACAACGGCAAGGTCTTGATCGCCGGAGGGGGAGATGGCACCGGCTTTCCGACCGCGCCGGCGGAGCTGTACGACCCGAGCACCGACTCATTCACCAAGACGGGGTCCATGTCGGTCTCTCGAGCGAGCCAGACGGCGACCTTGCTCGCCAACGGCAAGGTCCTGATCGCCGGCGGCCGGGGCGCCGAGGCCAGCGAGGAGAGAATGGCGTCGGCGGAGCTGTACGACCCTGCCACGGGCTCGTTCAAGTCGACCGGGTGCATGTTGCACCCTCGAGCCGGCCACACGGCGACCTTGCTGGCAGACGGCGAGGTTCTGATCACCGGCGGCGCGTCGGCCTACTCGCCCGCCGACCGCGCCTCGGCAGAGCTGTATGACCCCGACACCGGCACCTTCAAGCCGACCGGATCCATGACCGGCCCTCGAGATGGACAGACCGCGACGCTGCTGTCGAGCGGCAAGGTCCTGCTCACCGGAGGCGCTTCCGACGGCTGGACCATGGAAGCGTCCGCGGAGCTCTATGACCCTCCGACGGGCTCGTTCAGCCGGACGGGGTCGATGTCAGGTCCTCGATGGAGCCAGACCGCGACGTTGCTCGCGAGCGGCAAGGTCCTGATCGCGGGCGGCACGCCATTCAACGGGGAAAGTGACTACCTCGCCTCGGCGGAGTTGTACGACCCGGCCACGGGCTCGTTCAGCCCAACCGGACCGATGTCCGGCCCGCGCTCCTTCCATGCCGCGACCTTGCTGGCAACTGGAAAGGTCCTGATCGCCGGAGGGATGAGCGCCCCGTGGGACTCGGACCTGGCGTCGGCGGAGTTGTACGACCCGGCGACAGGCTCGTTCAGTCCAACCGGGTCGATGACGATGGTTCGCACCGACTTCACCGCAGTCTTGCTGCAGAGCGGCCAGGTCCTGATCGCGGGAGGCCGCAGCGGGGGCGACGCCGTGGCGTTGGCGGAGATCTACACCCCGTAACCGGGACCGTTCGCCAATAGGAAATGCGGCCGCCTAGCGGTAGCAACAGCCGGTAGCAACGGGGCCGAACACCGGCGGATCCGCGGCCGGGAGGAACCTCGAATCTCACCCTCTCCGCCAACGAGATCGTGGGACCGGCCCGGACTTGAAGTGACGTGTCTTGACATGAGGTGGCCTTGATCGTAGCCTCTACCTCGGTTTCTGATATACCGGACCGGAGGCAGAGATGGGCGGTCGGATACGCGGCCAGTTGGTGAAGGGGACCACCCCCCTGCTGCTGCTCGCGGTGCTGCGTGACGGCGAGCTGTACGGCTACGAGATCGCGCAGCGAATTCGAGAGCGCAGCGGCGGAGCGTTCGCGCCGAGCGAGGGCTCCCTCTACCCGGCGCTCCACGCGTTGCAGGCAGACGGCGCGCTGACCGCCACCTGGCGGGAAAGCGAGCTGGGGCCGCGGCGCCGCTACTACCGGATCACGCCAAAGGGGGGCGGGCTGCTTGCCGAGCACGAGGCCGAATGGGCCGCGTTCTCCTCCGGGGTAGCTCGGGCGGTGGCCGGTGAGAGCGGTGCGTAGGCTCGCAATCGGGACTGCGGCCGCGATGGCAATCGCGACCGTCGGGACGCTGGGATGGCGGAGCGCGGGATGGTGGCCGACGGTCATCGTCGGCTTCTTCTGGCTCCTCTGGGTCGCGGACCTCCGGGACCGGGACGCCGCTCGAACCCGGGATCGCGAGGCGACCCTCGCCGCGCAGCTGGAAGACGAGCCACTCCCGGACGAGGCGGCTGCGTTCATGCGGACGCTGGACGAACGGCTGGACCTGCCGTCCGCGGATCGCGTCGAGATCCGCGCCGAGTTGACGGATCACCTTGCGGATACGATCGCTGCCATCACGGCCGATGGCCTGGGCCGGCAGGCGGCTACGCGCGAAGCCGTCGCGCGCCTCGGCGACCCGATGGATCTGGCTCGCCAGTTCACGAGAGCCCATCAAACCACGCGGCGTCTGTTCGCGGGCGTGGGTGGGGGCATCTTGGAGGCGGGCGTAGGAGCGGCCAAGGGTTACTTCATCGGGCTGGCGATCGGCCTGGCCATCACAGCCCTCGCAGCCACGGCACTCCGACCACTCCTGAATCTGGGAGCGGAACGATTCCCGGACCTCGCCAGGGCGGCCAGCGACGGCGCCGGCGTCTGGACGGCGATCATCTGGGCGCCGGCCTTCGTTGCCGGCAGGGAATTGGTTCGAGCGGTCAGTCGGGTCAGTCGCCGCCGTCTCGGCCGAATCCTGGGCTGGTGGGCCATGGCGGGGTCGCTGCTGCTCGCCCTGCTCCTGCTGTTTGTCGTCCCCGGCTATCAGACGTGGCTAATGGTCTGTCTGGAGGCGGGCATCCCGTTGGCGTTCGCCGCGGGCGTCCTGGTTCGGCCGGATCGTCCTCTCTCACTGTCCGGTGTTCGGCTACGCCGATGGCTCGCTCCGGCGTTCGCCGGCCTTGTCGCCGTGGCGCTCCTCGCCGGACCTACCCCCGGTACGGCGTCCAGCGACTCGTGGCGGACCGACGACGGCAAGCTGGAGGCGCAACTCAACGCGATCGCGCCGCACTGGCCCGGAACGCTCGAGATCGATGGCCGGTGGGGTGCGATCGGCGGCCCAGTGGTCGAGGAGCACTGGCGGGTTGGCAACCCCGAGGCGCTGGCCGCGCTGCACGACGCGCGCTTCGAGCTCTGGCGGGCGGTGCCCGTCCCCGGGTCACCGGACGGGGCGCAGGCCTACCTGATCGCTCCCGGCTATACGACCCCCTACGCCACTGAGCCGGCGGACATCAGCACGGCGACGTTCTCCGCGCGCTTCGACGTCGGCCACGTCCGCACCAGGTACTGGCTCCTCGTGCTGACGGCCGTTGGACACGACGGGATTCGGTATCGCGTCGACTGGCGCTCCGAGGGCGCCACGTCGTTTTCGGGCACGGTCTGGGACTGGCTGACGGCCAGCAGCTAGGCATGCCCGTCTGGTCGTCGCGGCGAGGGCGGCTCCGGGCGCCAGACGCGAACACCATGCCTCAAGACCGTAGCCGCCAGGCGGAACCGTCATTTCGAGGCGAGGCCGGTCTGAAATGACACGCCATGATGAAAGGGCGGCCAGGGCCACCGATCCAGAAAGGGAACGAGAATGCAGATCCGTCTGACCGGGCCGGCGCCACGGTCCGATGCCTTCGTCTTCTTCGGCGCCACCGGAGATCTGGCCTTCAAGCAGATCTTCCCGGCGCTGGCGGGCCTGGTCCGCGATGAGGCTTTCGGCCTGCCCATCATCGGCGTGGCGCGGTCCGGTAATCTCGAAAGCCTCAAGGACAGGGCACGGCAGAGCCTGGCCGCGCACGGGTCTTTCGACGACGCCACCGTCAAGGCTCTGACCGACCGGCTGAGGTACGTCAAAGGCTCCGACGACGACATCGAAACATTCCACGCGCTGCGTCGCGAACTCGGCCACGCGGTACACCCGCTTCATTACCTTGCGATTCCGCCGGAGCTGTTCGGCGAGGTGGTCGGGAACCTGAAAGAGTCGGGCTGCGCCACCGGCTCCCGAGTGATCGTCGAGAAGCCGTTCGGGCGCGATCTTGCCAGCGCGTTGGCTCTCAACGAAACCCTGCACGAGGTGTTCGACGAACCGGACATCTTCCGAATCGATCACTACCTGGGCAAGGAGCCGGTCCAGAACCTGCTGTTCTTCCGCTTCGCCAACTCCTTCCTGGAGCCGCTGTGGAATAGGGACCATGTCAGCAGTGTCCAGATAAACATGCCCGAGGCGCTCGACGTCGCAGGCCGAGGCGCGTTCTATGAGCAAGTGGGCGCGATCCGGGATGTGGTCCAGAACCACCTCCTCGAGGTCGTCAGCCTCCTCGCGATGGAGGCGCCATCGGGTCGTACGCCAGAGGCGGTCCGGGATCAGCAGTTCAAAGTCCTCGACTCGATCCGGCCGCTTACGCCCAAGGACGTCGTCCGCGGCCAGTACCGCGGATACGTGGACGTGAAGGGCGTGGCTCCCGGCTCCTCGGTCGAGACCTATGCGGCTCTCCGGCTCGAGATCGACACCTGGCGCTGGGCCGGCATCCCGTTCTATATTCGAACCGGGAAATGCCTGCCGTTGACCGTGACCGAGGTGCTGGTCGAGATGAAGCGGCCGCCGCAAGCCGTCTTCGGCGAAGCCGAGAAGCATGGCGCCGACTACTTCCGCTTCCGGCTCACCCCCGACATGTCGATCTCCCTCGGGGCGGTGGCCAAGAAGCCGGGCGAAGCGATGGTCGGCGAGCCGGTCGAGTTATTCGCGCAGCATCAGAGCGGGACCGAAAGGCCGCCGTACCAGCGCCTCATCGGGGACGCGACGCGCGGCGATCAGTCGATCTTCGCGCGCGAGGATTCGGTCGAGGCGGCCTGGCGGATAGTTGACGGAGTTCTCGGCAACGAAGCCCCGCTGCACGTGTATGAGCCCGGCTCGTGGGGCCCTTCGGAAGCGGACGGAATCCTTCGGCACGGCGATCACTGGCACGACCCGCAGCACAGAGGAGCGACCGCCGGTCCGGCTGCGGTCCTGCGATGAGCTAAAGTCCGAACGGTCCGCACGACCCGCCTTGAGAGTGAGCGAGAGGAGGACGGCATTGGGACAGCGTCCGCCATCGAATGCGTTCCACGACACCGACGCCGCCGATGGCCGAGCCGGCAGCGGAGCCCGTGAAGCGACCCTGGCCCGCTTTGCCGCCTCGGACGACCCGGTCCTGGCCTACGAGGCCCGACTCCTCACGGGGCTGGCCGAGGGCTCCGACGAAGCCACGGCCCTCCGCGGCCGCATCGCCGGCTCAGCCATGGCCCGGGTAATGCTGAGCGGCCGCGAGCCGGACGGGACCATCCGAACGCCCCCTTACAAGAAGTGGCAGGGGCCGCACTGGACCCTGCAGTCGCTGGCCCATATCGACTATCCACCCGGCGACCGGGAGCTGCAGCCGATGATGGACCAGGTTTACAAATGGCTCCTGGCACGCGAGCTGCCCGGCCGCCGAACGCCCTCAGGTCAGGCGTCGCGAGCTCGCTTCTGCGCGTCCATGGAGGGAAACGCGATCTGGTATTCGATCCGCCTTGGGCTCGACGACGAACGGACCGCCCAGCTCGCCCGGACGCTGATCCGGTGGCGCTGGCCGGACGGCGGCTGGAACTGCGACGATCGTCCGACGGCGACGACGTCGTCTTTTCAGGAGACGGCCATACCGGTGCGCGGGCTGTGGGCCTTCGGGCAGCGCTACGGAGACCTCACTGCCCTGGAAGCAGCGGCGGGCGCGGCGGAGCTGCTGCTGGCGCGCCGGCTGCTGTGGCGGCGCGGCAACGGCCGGCTCATCGAGCCCGATTGGGGCGGCCACGTAGACCGGATCCACTTTCCGATCCAGTTCTACGACGTCCTCTTCGCCCTGGAGGTCGTGTCCGAGGTTGGACGGATCGGAGACGAACGCTGCACGGATGCGCTGCGTCTCCTCGAGAGCAAGCGGCTGGCAGACGGCGGCTTCCCGCTCGAGGAAGCCAACTCCACCCGAGCCGATCGCATCGTCAGCCGAGGCAGCTTTGCCGGCTGGGGCCCGACGGGGACGCGCCGGAGCAATCCGCTGGTCAGTCTGGCTGCATGGCGGGTGTTCGAGGCGCGACGGCAGGCGCCTTCGGCGCCCTGACTCGCCCGACCTACCAGGCCCTGATGCGCGTCGGGGTGATGCGGATCGGCACCGAGAACTCGCGGGCCGTCTGAGCCTCGTCCATCTCCCAGTGGGCCAGCGGGGCGTGGTACTTGGCCGCGTAGGTCGGGTGGACGTCGGACGGAAGAGCGGCCTCGTCCACCGCCGCGATCCCCTCCATGACCAGGGCATGGTCCGCGTACGTGTCCGAGTTCAGGTTGAACGAGACCTGGGGGTGGGCCGCGATGTTGCGCAGCTTGGGCGTGGCGGGCTTGCTGTAGAACAGGATCGACTCACCGTCCCACAGGAACGAGATGGGCGTGCCCTGGACTCGGCCATCGGGGGAAACGGTGGCGAGCCAGCCGACTACGTCGGCGGCCAGATGTTCGGCCGCCCAGGCCCCGTCCGGAGTCGCGAGCGGCTCGTAGATGGGTTTCGGTGCGTCGGTCATGCGACCTCCTTCTGCAAGTGCTGCCGCCAGCCTCAGGATGACAGATGCCCGATCCGACTGGATTCGGGCAATCGACCGCCTGGTGATAGCCCGGTCTCGGCTCGTGGGCCGCGAGGGAGGATCGATTGACGGGAGGGCGGTCGAAACGGGATCGTAGTGGAGCGATCTGGTAGGGCGGCGGCGACCCATCCGGGTGGTCAGCCCGCCCCGAGCCGGTCCTGAGGTAGTCGCATGACCGAGCCATCCGTGTCGACCGAACAGCCTGCCTCATCGACCGAATCGCCCGCCGCGCCGCCGGCGACCCCGACGACCCTGTTCGGGCGCAGGTACCGGCGCCGCTGGCTCGCCGTGCTGCTCGGCCTGCTGGTGATCGGCGGCCTCCTCGTCCTCGAGGTGCCTCAGTTCCTCTCGTCCAAGCCGCAGGAGACGGTCTGGCAGACCATCACCGACGGTGTCACGCTCGACGGTACCGTGCCCAAGCAAACGGCCCTCGAGGCCTTTGCCTACGTCTTCAAGGTGGACATCCCTGGTGTCGTCGTTCCCGCGGGAGTCGAGGGCGGAGACGGGCCGACCTCGGGTTCCGGGGCCATGCGCTGGGTCCTGGCCAGCTGGGATCAGCTGACGCCGGACCAGCAGGCCGTCATCGACCGCTACCTCACGCCAGGTCCCGACGACCAGGTTCTCGAGGTCAGTCCGGTGCCTACGGCCGTGCCTTCGCCGATTACGGAGCCTTCCACGGCGTCGCCTTCATCGACTTCCGCCCCTTCACCAACCCCGGAGCCTGCGCCGACCGACCAACCATCCGCAAGCGCCCAGGCATCGGCTCCCGCGCAAGGGTCGCCGATCGCGCCCACTGCGTCCGGCTCGTGGATCCCGCCGGCCTCCCCGGCCGCCCTGGTGCAGCCGGCCTTCCGACTGCTTTCTGCCCGCAATGCCCAGCCGGGTGGGTCCCGGGCCCAGCTCATCGTCGCCCCCGGCGCGCCCCTGACCCTCGCCCAGGCGATGATGAACGAGCTCCTGGCCGATATCGCCCACATCGGGCCGAAGCTCAATATGGCCGTCATCGGAAGCGGATTCCCCCTGCCGAACATCACCCTGGCCCTGAGCGGCCAGTCGGGCGGCGACGCCCTCTTGGTGACCGTGGCGCGCGACAAGTACGTGACTTTCGCCGGCCATCCTGTGTCGGGCCCCTGGTTCACCCCGTGCAATGTCACGGCCTTCAAGGAATCCTGGCAGGGCGAGTCTGTCACCTCCGGCGGCGGCGTCTCCCCTCGACTCCACGTCCTCATCACCCATGAGGTCGTCCACTGCTACCAGAACGTGATCTGGGGTTCGGAGGCAACCGCCACCGCAATGCCTTCCTGGCTGGTCGAGGGGACGGCCATGTTCCTGGCGGCGGACGACACCGGGATCGCCGAGCCCACGCTCCCCAACGTGTGGACGAAGGGCTACATCGGCCGTCTCGACCATGCCCTGACCAGCCGAACGTACGATTCCTTCGGCTACTACGCGCTTCTGAAGCATCTCGGGCGGAACCTGTGGAGCCTGATGCTGCCGGCGTGGCAGGCGGCGGCCAAAAGAGTGTCGCCCTCCAACGACTTCATCGCCGTGCTCCACGGTGACGATCCAGACGTCCGCGACGCGTGGGCCGAGAACTACCTCCGCCAACCCGCCTGGGGCGACCCCTGGATCATGTACGGCTTCGGTCTGCCGGACGCCGCGGTCGTCCAGGACGTTCCAGTTCAGGCCCAGCCGGATCCAGGCTGGATCGGCTCGCTGCCCAGCCGAGCGAATGCCGTTCTCGACGTGACCTCGTCATCCGGTGAGGTCGTGACCGTGGCAACCGACGGCCTTGCCAGCGTCCACGACCAGAGCGGCAACTCGGCCCTGGCGTTCCAGACGCAGACCTTCTGCACGGCCGACGGCGGCTGCGTCTGTCCCCCGGACACCGCGCTGGCGGGGCAAGACATGGCCAGCAAGAAGCTGACGCTGCCGTTCGACGTGGCCTTCAACTCACCCCTGGGCGGCTCCAAGTACAGCATCATCGCCGCCAAGCTGGACGACCTGTGCCACAAGCGCGCCACTCCGCAGCCGACCTCGAAGAACCCCTGCGGCACGGCCTGCCCGGGTTCGAACGGCGATCCGCACATGCTGACCGTCAACCTGTATCGATACGACTTCCAGGCTGCCGGCGAATTCACGCTCCTCAACTCCGCCGACGGCAGCCTCGCGATCCAGGCTCGCCAGGAACCGTTCGGAACCGCCGGCCACGTTTCCATCAACACGGCGATCGCGGCGGAGGTGGGCAGTCATCGCGTCGGAGTCTACGTAAACGGCCCGGGCCTCCAGGCCCGCGTCGACGGGACCGTCGTCGATCTCACGGCAGGACCGAAGGATCTCGGCGACGGGGCGCAGCTAACGGCCATTTCCAAAGGCTTCGAGATCGACTTCGCCGATGGCACCAAGCTGTGGGCCCTGTCTGTCGGGGAGTACGGCATCAACGTCCAGATCAAGCCGTCGGACAGCCTCAAGACGAGCGGCGTGGGCCTCCTCGGCCCGATCGTCAAGGGCGGCCTGGGGGTTCCCGCCCTGCCGGACGGGACCCGCCTCCCGGCCGCGACGAGTAATCCCCAACGCAACGGCATCGTCAACGGCCAGTTCGCCGATGCCTGGCGCGTGACCGACTCCACGACCCTGTTCGACTACGACACAGGCAAGTCCACGGCCACCTACACCATCAGGCCGTACCCGCTCTATACCAAGTACGGGGGCGTTGGCGACCTCTCGGCCGATCAGCAGGCGGCGGGCAACTCGGCCTGCTCCTCGATTACGGACCAGGGCCTCCACGACGACTGCGTCTTCGACGTCGGCGTCACCGGCCAGACCGGGTTCGCCACCGGGTACAGGGACATCCAAACCTTCTACGACAGCGGCATCGCCCAGGCTACGCCGCCACCCGCCTCCTCGTCCGCCACGCCGCCGCCCGCGGGAGCGGTCAGCGGGGCCATGACCGTGGCCCAGAATGCGAGCCTGGGCGGCTACGCCATCGGCGCCAACGACACGGTCTACGTCTCCGTCCAGACCGGCGATACCACCTTCAGCCTGATGGCGGTGGACCCGGTCGCGCAGAAGATCGTCAACCAGGTGGCCGTGCCCGCCCTGACCCAGGTCCACTACGCGGCCGGATCCGTCTGGCTGCCCGGCCTCAAGACGGACGCCAACGGCCACAACTGCAGCATTACCCGCTTCGACGGCCAGACCCTGGCCGAGCAGGCCACGATCCAGGTCCCGTGCAGCCCGGGCGGGAGTGTGGGCCTCGTCGCCAGCGACGGCGACGCGGTCTGGTACGAGGACGACAGCAAATACGACCTGACGACCAACTCGGGCACAGTGCTCGCCCGCATAGACCCCGCGACCAACGCCCCGGGCACGAGCGTGCCACTGCCGTTCGAAGGCGGCTACGCCCTCGATTCGCAGGGCGCATTCTTCTACTACGACACCGGCTCCGGCAAGGGCTACTACAGGCTGACGACCGGCTCGACGACCTTCGACTCCCTGGGCGCGATCGTGGGCACGGCTCGCCCGGGCGGCACCGGCCTCTGGACCAGCAGCTCGGACCACAAGACGGCTCAGTACTTCACGCAGGCGGGCGCGCCGGCGGCCACGCTCCAGATCGACGGTTCGGTCGTGGCCGGCGACGAGAACGCTGCCTACGTTGAGACGCAGGGCACCGACCCCAGCGGCAACTTCGCCGAGCAGCTGTGGCGCTATCCGGCGGACGGCTCCACGCCGGCCCAGATCGCGTTGGCGCCGGCGATCGATGGCAACCCACTGTCCTACTTTGACGACCCGCTCCCGATCAGCAACGGTGACGGCGTTGTGAAGCTATGGATGGCGCGCACAGGAACTGACCAGACGAACACGCTTCTCTTGCAGTGGGTGCCGGTCCAGTAAGTTGACCGCCGTTCAGTTCGGTCGGTCCCGTTCAGTTCGGTCGGTCACGTTCAGTTCGGTCGGTCCCGTTCAGTCGCCCGGTTCGGCCTCTTCGGCACCTTCGATTTCGTCGGGCCCGGGGACCTCCCGCTCGTTGTGGGCCGTGTAGTCGGGCACCCGGCGCGCGTACGAGCCCGTCATCAGCGGCGAGCTGATCATGAAGTCGGCCGAGGCCCGATCGCACGCGACCGGGATGTTCCACACGACCGCGATCCGCAGCAGCGACTTCACGTCCGTGTCGTGGGGCTGGGGCTCGAGCGGGTCCCAGAAGAAGACCAGGAAGTCGATGCTGCCGTCGGCGATCATCGCCCCGACCTGGAGGTCCCCGCCGAGCGGCCCAGACTGGAGCTGCGTCACCGGCAGGTCCAGCTCGCGCTGGAGCATCAGGCCCGTGGTCCCGGTGGCGACCAGGTCGTGCACCTCGAGCATGGGTCGGTTGTACCGTGCCCACTCGATCAGGTCGTTCTTCTTGTTGTCGTGGGCGACCAGCCCGATGCGTTTTCGCGGTGCCAGGTCAAGCGTGCTGAGGTCAGGGTTCATGCGCCCATCCTACCCGGCCCCGCTCAGCCTGGGCGAGCGAAGTCTCGGCGCCCGCTTAGCTCACCGGCCGATGCCCGGCCGCCTCAGGATCCGAGCCAGGAACGAGCGACTCGGCGCCGAGGCTGCCCGAGCCTTCGCGGCTTCGTAGTCCTCGCGCTCGTGCGCTTCTTCGCGTTGGTTTTCGGCTATGTCGGCTTCACGAGCGTCGCGCAGGGCGTCGCTAACCTTCGCGGAGCCTCCGACAGACGGATCTGCACCCGGACTCCATACCATCGTTCCCTCCTTGCCGGGGGCCGTTTCGACGACCGCGGCCCCTCGGCACTACTACTCTGGTCGTGTCGAATTGGGGCGTCAAGGGCCCCCTGCGCGCGTCAGTGCGGCCGAACCCGAGCCGGCAGGTCGTCGCGCGGCCGAACCCGAGCCGGCAGGTCGTCGCGCGGCCGGAGCCGAGCCGGCAGGTCGTCGCGCGGCCGGAGCCGAGCCGGCAGGTCGTCGCGCGGCCGGAGCCGAGCCGGCAGGTCGTCGCGCGGCCGGAGACGGGTACAGGCCGGCGATCCGCACGGGTTGAGGTCCGGCCGGCCGTGCAGTGAGCCTGGCTTGTGGCCAATACGCATGGGGGGAGTGTTGTGCAGCTGGACGGCGCCCGGAGCGTCGGCGCCCGGAGCGCCGCATCCATCGGCCGCACGCGGATCGGGGAGCGCTGCGGCGGTTCCACCGGGCCAGATCCGCGCACGAAACAGTCGCGTGAGCCGGCCCGCTGGGCGGACTTCACTTGCCAGGTCGGTGGCCCGGCCGACGGTAGGCCGGCGACTCCGCACAACACTCATGCCATGCGTATTCGCAAGAAGCGGCGGGCGCCGAGCGCAGGCGGCGGGCGCCGCACGCCCTTGCACCCGGTCGCCACCCGGCCGCGGCCGGTCAGCCGCGGCCCGCTCAGCCGCGACCCGCTCAGCCCAGTTCGTACTCCAGCTCGTAGGAGACCACCGGGCCGCCCGGCGCTTCGAAAGTGCCGTGGCCCGCGATGCCGGCCAGCTCGCTCGTGCCCGAACCCGGGACCACTCGCCAGGTGCCGACCGATGATCGGCCGTCGTGCGAGCCGATCGACTCCATCATCAGACTGCCCGAACGGCCCGTGATCGAGCCTTCGACGCGCTGGAAGCCCGCGAACTTCGCCGTGTCATCGAGCGAGTAGAGCATCAGCCAGTGGACGGAACCCTCGCCGGCGATCTCACCCTCGAACCGCTGCGTCCCGCTGACCCGGCGTCCAGGGCGCTCACCTGGCGCCTATCTGGCTGTCGCCGGGGGCGCCTCGAGTTGATCCGCTCGATGGCCCTGGGAGCCCCGGACCAGACTGGCGACGATGCCCAGGCAGCAGATGAGCGCCGCCACCGCGAAGGCGTCGTGGATCGCGCCGGCCAGGGCGACGTTCCGGGCAGCGGAAGTGGGCACTCCGGCAGTCGCGGCGAGGTGGACGGGCATGCGTATGGCCACGATTGCGGCGCTCAGGGCGATGCCGAGTGCCTGGCCGTTGACCCGCATCTGGGCCAGCGTGCCGGACGCTGTGCCGACGCGCGCTCTCGGCACGGAGCCCAGCACCGCACTGCTGTTGGGACTCATGAATAGCCCCTGGCCGATCCCCAGCAGAACGAGCCTCCAGATCAGGTCCGGCAGGCTGAAGTCCACCGGAAGCTGAGTCAAGCTCAGTAGACCCAGGACCATGATCGCCATCCCGGCGCTGGCCGGCAGTCGCGGGCCGACACGATCGGAGGCTGCGCCGCTGAACGGAGCCACGATGGCCATCGTGATCGGCACCGGCGTCAGCAGCAGCCCGGCCTCGATCGGGGAGAAGCCCCTGGCCTGCTGCAGTAGAAACGGCAGCAGGAAGGTGGCCGTGAACAGCCCGGCGAAGGCAACCACGACGCTGACAAGGCCGGCGGAGAAGGGGCGGATCTTGAACAGGGCGAGATCGATAATCGGCTGAACGGCACGGCGCTCGGCCACGATGAAGCCGGCGGCCAGGACCACGAAGGTCGCCAGCAGGCCGACGACGGCCGGGCTGGTCCAGCCCCAATCCTGGCCGTCGCTGAGGGCCAGCAGGAGCGCGAAAAGCGCGACGCCTGAAAGGATTGCGCCCCGAAAGTCGAACGACTGGCGTTGCCCGGACATCTCCGCGGGGAGGATGCGGGCGGCCCAAACGATGGCCAGGAGGCCGATCGGCAGGTTGATCAGGAAGATCGCCCGCCACGTCCCCGCCTGGGTCAGGATGCCTCCCAGAGCCGGCCCGAGACTCAGGCCGATTGAGACGCTGACGGCGTTCAGACCCAGCGCCCGCCCGCGTTCGTTTGCCGGAAAAGTTCTCGCCACGATGGCCGGCCCCATGGCCATGATCATCGCCGCGCCGACCGCCTGGACTACGCGAAAGCCGATGAGGACCAGCTCGTTGGGCGAAGCGCCGCAACAGACGCTGGCCACGGTGAAGATGGCGAACCCGGCCAGGTAGACGCGCTTGAAGGAGAGCACCTCGCCCAGCCGGCCGAATGTCAGAAGCAAGCTGCCCACGACGAGCAGGTAGGCCACGACGACCCATTCGACCGTGGTCAGGTCGACCCGGAAGTCGCTCTGGATCGCCGGCAGAGCGATGTTGACGATGCTGCCGTCGAGCGTCGCCATGAGCGACCCGAGCGACACGCTCGTCAGAATGAGCCACTTTCGTTCCATCGCTGCCTTGCTCTCCTCGGGGCCCGATTCGGGCAGAGTTGGATGTGCCGCACGCTACAGCAGGCGAGCCTCCGGGGCGATCCCGTGTCCCACGGCGTGATGATCGTCAGCCCCGGCGGGCCAGCCAGGCCTTCCAGATCGTCTCGTCGGGTCCGGCTGTCATTTCGTCGCCGTGGCGGACGAGAGGCAACCGGAGCAGCGTCGCATCGGCGCGGACGCGATCCAGGAGCACTCCACGGTCCACGGAACCGGCATCGGCGCCGTTCCCCGGCGCGGCGAGGACCGACCCGGCGCCCAGGCGATCAACGAACGCGCGGAGCTCGGCCGCCTCTATGGGCCGCTTGCCCAGGTCGACGAAGCGGACGACTATCCGCCGCTCGCGGAAGAACCGCACGGCCGAGCGCGTCGAAGCCGAGTTCTCGAGGCCAAAGACGTCGATCTTGGGCATCTTCCTGGTCGGCGTCTTGCCGAGGGGAGCCGGCACGGTGGAGCCTCCCGCTACACGTCGATCGCCGGCCTCAGATGCCGGGAAGACAGGTGAAGATACCTTCGACCTGAATGTCGTCGAAGGTCGGCCCCGAGAAGCTGCCGCCGCTCTTGCCCCCCGACACGGTGACCGTCGTCTCGCTGTTCTTGATGGCCCAGACGTGGCCGTCGAAGCGGCCCGAGACCGAGGCCCCGTCGGTCGCCTTGGAGACGCTGAGGCCCTGAGGCGCTCCCGGCAGGTCCTGAGCTCCGGTGAGGATCGCGCCGAAGTTCGCGATGAAGCCCAGGGCGCTGTCCGGCTGGCACTCGCCCGACGGCAACTCGTAGGTCTTGTCGCCGTACTTGACGCTTGCCCTGGCCGTTCCGCACCACACGAACCCGGTGGCCGGAGTCTCGGTTCTGCCGCAGTCCAGGTTGTAGGGACCCGTAGCCTGGCTCTCGCCGGCAGGCTGGGTCTGACCCGTGAGCCCGCCGGTCCCGGACGATCCGCCGCAGGCCGATACGACCAGGATGGCGGCGAGAAGGAACCCTGAAGAACGTCGCATTACCCACTCCTTTGGCGATGAGGAAAGGGTAGCGGCGAACTACCATGTTGTGGGCGCCGTCGGGGTGACGCAGGCGGTCGCGAAGGCGAGACTCCTGGGCATCCTGTCCGCGACCTAGGTCGGACGACTTCGGCCGGCTGGCGGCCGGGCGACTTCGGCCTGGCGTTCGGGCGATCAGCTGCCTGGCGTTCGGGCCGCCCACTGGCCGGATCGCCGGGCTATCCCGAGCTCGGTCGCGCAGAGGTCCGGGTATCGTGCCGGCATGGGCTTCGAATGGGCTTACCGGAGCGGCACGCCGCCATGGGACATCGGGCGACCCCAGCCGGCGATCGTGGAACTGGCCGAGCAAGGGACCGTCGCCGGCACCGTCGTCGACGTGGGCTGCGGCACGGGCGAGAACGCGCTGTACCTTGCCTCGCGCGGCCTCGAAGTCACCGGCGTGGACGCCGCGCCTACGGCCATCGAAAGGGCGCGCCGGAAAGCTGCCGAGCGCGGCATCCACGCGGAGTTCCGCGTTGCCGACGCGCTCGATCTGCCTGCCATCGGGCAGACTTTCGACGCCGCGATCGACTGCGGACTGTTCCACACGTTCACGGACGATGAGCGCGGAGTCTTCGAGCGCGGCCTTCATGCGGTGCTCGTGCCTGGGGCCCGATACTTCCTGCTGTGCTTCAGCGACCTGGAGCCGGGCACCATGGGTCCGCGTCGCGTGGGCCAGGCGGAGATCCGGGGCACGTTCGCCGCTGGGTGGCGGGTCGACTCGATCGTGGCGACCAGCTTCGCCACGCTCGTCGAGGACGGGAAATCGCAGGGCCCTCGGGCCTGGCTGGCGTCGCTCACTCGACTCGCGGATGGGTTCGCCGAAAGCTGGCGCGATTAGGGGGCCGGGTGCTCTAGGCGGCCGCCGCCAGGGCGATCCAGAAGCGGGTCATGCCATCGCCCGATTCGGCCCCGACACGCCCACCGAACGCTTCGACCAGCTGACGCACGATCGCCAGGCCGATGCCGGCTCCGCCTCGCCCCACGGACCGCGACTTCTCGACACGGTAGAAACGCTCGAAGATGTGCGGCAGGTCCTGAGCCGGGATCCCCGGCCCTGTGTTGGACACCGAGACGAGGACTTCGCCGGGACGAGGTGCGACTGACATCCGCACAGACCCGCCGGGCGGCGTGTACCGGATCGCGTTCTGCAGCAGGTTGCCAAGGACCTGGGCCAGGCCGTCGGGATCGGCCCGCGCCATCAGGGACACGGGCAGGTCCAGGTCCAGCGTCAGGCCCGAGAGAGCCATCGAAGGCGCGGACAGCTCTGCCGCGGACCGGACCGCGGCCGTCACGTCGACCGGGATGAGCACGGGAGGTTCGCTGCGAGCGTCCCCGGCCGCGAGGAGGTCGAGGGAGCGTGACAGCCGCACGAGCCGGTCGGCCTCGTCCAGGAGCGACTCGAATGTCGCCGGATCGCCCGGGATGACCTCGTCGCGGAGGGCCTCCAGATAGCCCTGCAGGTTGGTGAGGGGCGTCCGCAGCTCGTGAGCGGCGTTGGCGATGAATTCGCGCCGGAGCCGCTCCTGTTCCTGCAGCGAGTCGGCCATCTGGTTGAATGAGTCCGCGAGGCTGGCCAGCTCTTCCGGACCCGCGCGCGGTACCCGCGCCGCGTAGTCGCCGCCGGCGACGCGCCGGGCCGCGCGGGCGACGTCCCGAATCGGCCGGCCGATCCGATTCCCGAGCACGGCGGACAGAGCCACGCCGGCCACGATGGCCACGACCATGGCCATGACGACGACCTGCCCGACCGATTGGTTGAACATGGCGTGAGCCGCGTCGGCGGGGTGGCCGTCCGCGGTCATGAGGTGGACGAGAGTATCGGCGCCCAGGCCGAGTGCGCCGACGGCAACGATCGCGACCGCGATCGCGGCCACGAACACCGAGGCGGCGGCGATCCGGGTGCCGATGCCTCTGGGCGCGCGCGGTCGGAGGTTCGGCGGGAGGTGCGCCCGGAGGCGCGGCCGGGTCATGAGGCGCCGGCGTCCGTGCGCGCCGCTCGGTACCCGACGCCCCGGACCGTGGCCACGTAGCGCGGCCGTTCCGCGTCGTCGCCCAGCTTCTCGCGTATGCGTTTCACGAGCGCGTCGATGGTCCGGTCCAGGACGGCTATGTCGTCCGTGGCGTAGACCGCGTCCATGAGCTGATCGCGGGTCAGGACCCGGCCGTTGGCCTCGACCAGCGTGGCCAGCAGCCTGAATTCGAGCGCGGACAACTCCACGGCCCTGCCCCCGACCGTGGTCTCGTGACGGTCTCGGTCGAGGATCAGGTCGCCGTGGGCAATGATCGGTGTAGCGGGGGGCACGGCTTCGGTGCGGGCGGACCGGCTCAGGACGCGCTTGATCCGAATCACCAGCTCGGCCGGGGAGAAAGGCTTGGGCAGGTAGTCGTCCGCCCCTTCGCTCAGACCGGCGATGCGGTCGGCGGTCGTGCCCCTGGCGGAGATCATGACGATGGGCGTCTGGCTCGTCCGCCGGACGGCGCGCGCGATCGACAGTCCATCCACCTCGGGGAGCATCACGTCGAGCACCACGAGGGCGGGCGCCTCGAGCGCGATCGCCGCCAGTGCCGAGCGACCGTCGAGCGCCTCAACGACCCGAAACCCCTCGCGCTCCAGGTACGTTCGGACGAGCCGGACGATCTTGGCGTCGTCGTCCACCACGAGGATCGGCGGCTGTAAGTCGGCCATGGCCCGATCGTATTCGCCTGCGTCCATTTCGTTTCTCCAGACCGGAACGCCAGGAGACATTGTCTCGCCTCCTGGCCCACCCGAGTCCGGAATCAGCAGTCCTCGTCGCGCGGGTCCCGTTGCTCGCGGCGGTAGAGGCGGTAGTTGGCCGCGCAGGCGGCCTGGTTGCCCTCGTGGACGGCGGCGCTGAACTGGTGATCGTGCGGGCTGGTGATGTCGCCCGCCGCAAGGACGCCCGGCACGTTGGTGTGCTGGTCGGTGTCGATGACGATGTGGCCGAGCTCGTTGACCGCGACGCCGAGCTGGCGAGCCAGGTCGTTCGTGGGGATCGACCGGCAGACCGTATAGAGGTGCTCCACGTTGATACGTGTCCGCGCCGGATCGTCCAGGACGAGGGCCTGCATCTGACCGTCGCGGTTCTGAAACTCGGCGACGGCGAATGGGTAGGCGGGGATGCCGCCGGCTTCGAGGTCCGCCAGCCGTGACGCCGGGGCAACGAACCCCTCCGCCCGACCGGCCACCAGGGTCACGTGGCTCGTGAAGTCGAGCATATCGAGGGCGGTCTCGACCGCATCTTCGTCGTCGCCTACCACGCACACGACGCGGTCGATCGACTCGTAGCCGTCGCAATGGATGCACCAGAAGAGGCTTACGCCGACGCAGTCCTCGCGGCCGGAGAACTCTGGGAAGTGGCCGCGCACGCCTGTCGCGAGGATGACCGAGCGCGCCAGTACCTCGATGGGGCGGCCGTCCTGGATCCGTTCGGAGGTGCTGGCAAGCTCTTCGTCCGGACCGTCGACGGCGGCCCAGACCGTGGATGCGGCCCCAGGATTGCCCGCGGCCCCGGCAGCGCCCCCCGGTCTCGCGGCCAGAGCTTCGATCCGCGCCCGGAATCGATCGCCGTCCGGCGCGGCCGTCGTAACCGTGCCGATGACGAAGCTGGCACCGTATTTGGCGGCCTGGCGCCGCCCCAGCCGGCGGAGGTCGACTGCCTTGATGCCGTCCGGGAAGCCCAGGTAGTTGTGAATCGGGTGCCGCCACCGGAAGCGGTCCTTGTCGTCCACGACGATCGTGCTCCGGCGCATGCGTCCCAGGTTGATCGCGGCCGATAGGCCGGCAGCGCCGCCTCCGACGATGAGGCAATCCACCTCGCGGACTGGCGGCTCAGCCCGTGGCGAACGGTCGAGAGGCTCGCGATTTGTCATGCCTCCATAATGCGCCGTCGGCCGGCATTTGGGGCAACTTGCGACACCGGATTCGCTAGGCTGCCGGAGCCCGAAAGAATGCCGCCGCCCCGGACCATCGGGGAACACCCTTTGACCCACCGGCGCCGACACCTCCAGGAGCCGCTCCTACTCGGGAATTCATCGGTGGCAAGTGCCCCGGAGGTCTGAAGACGTGTTCCGTAGAAAACCCCGCGACGTCCCGCATGCGGACCTGATCGATCTACTCCTCGACGCCGACGCACCCACGCGCAAGCTTCTGATATTCGAGGCTCTGCAAGCCGGTACGCTCGGAAAGAGCGAGGCGGACGACATTCTGGCTATGGCGAGCCGCCTGGAGCGGGCGGCGGGTCCCAGGTCGGAAGGGACCGCCCACAAGGCAGCCGCTGCCCACGCACCGGCGAGGGCGGCCTAACCGCCTTCTCGGTGACATGCGCGTGACGGCCTGGTCCCGCATACTCGGGAAATGAGGCCGCGTCGCAGATCACTGACCTCCCGGGCCATGGACACGCTGCCCGTCGTCGGGATCCTGGGCATCTGCGTCGCCGGCGTCTTTGTCGCCATGAACGTGCTCGTCAGCGCGGCCCCGGTTGCCATCAGTTTCAACTCCCCGTCGCCGTCACCCAGTCTCGGGCCCTCGCTGCCCGGGCCGCCGACGCTTATTCCGTTCGCTACCGATACGTCGATCCCCTCGCCGGCCCCGTCCGCGTCCCTGCCCGACACGAGGCCGACGATCATCAACTCGGCCATCTCCGAGTCCGATCCCAACGGCATCTGGACGGTCTATCTCGGATATCCAGCCTTCCTCGCGGGTACGACTCCCTGGGCGGACGCCATCGACGCCGACATCGGGCTCGAGGTCCGGACGCGGGCGACTCAGTGGGAGCAGGGACCTGCTTCCAATCGCCAGGTCGCCGGAAAGGTCAACGTGCTGTCGGGCAGGTACACGACGGAGCTGCTGACTCCGGCCCTGGCCTCATTCACGCTCACCTGGGAGGACGATGCCTCTACGGCGACGCCGGCCACCAGCGTCGAGACCATCAACTACGACCTCGGCACGGGCCAGCGGATTGCTTTCGACGACCTCTTCGCCGACCCGGACGTTGCCCTGGCGACCATTTCGAGCGCGGCGCAGAGCCAGCTGCTCGACCAGCTGAAGCTCAATTACGACCCGGTCGTGGTGGACGAGGGCACGAGTCCGTCTCGGACGAACTTCATCAATTGGGCGATTACTCCGGACGGAATGAAGATCACCTTCGCCGAGCACCAGGTCGCGAGGAACGTGAGCGGCCTGCCTTCCGTGGTTGTGCCCTGGGCGAGCCTTCGGTCGGTCATGATCCAGACCGGTCCGGTGGCGAAGCTGGCGGGGCTGTAGCGCGACAGGGCTGACACGGCCGTCGAGGCCCCCTATCCTTGGCCGCGGAGACTCCGCTTATCGGAGCGCGCGGGCGAATCGGAGGGCACGAATGGCGGCCGAATACAACGCAACGGTGGTTAGCCGGGTCGAGGTCGCGCCCGGCCTGGTGATCATGCGCGTGGCGCCGGACAAGCTGCCGTTCGAGTTCAAGGCGGGCCAGTACGTAGTGCTCGGTCTGAAGGCCTCGGAGCCGCGGATCGACGAAGCCGGGGACGACGCCCTGGGCGTCGTTGCCACCGGTTCCGGAACCGGTGGACCTGGCGAGGTCACGGGCAGCGCGGAGGCCGGAGCGCCCGAAGTCGTCCCGGACGAGATCACCGGTACGCCGGAGAGTCAGTGGGCGGTCGACACCCAGGCCGAAACCGTCGCCCGCGCCGCCGCCCAACCGGACCGGATGATCCGGCGCGCGTATTCGATCGCCTCCGAGAGCCGCCCCGACGAGTACCTCGAGTTCTACCTGACCGTGGTCATGAGCGGCGAGCTGACGCCGCGGCTGTTCGGCCTCAAGATTCGCGACCGGCTGTACGTCGGCCCCAAGGCGGTCGGCGTCTTCACCCTCGACAAGGCGCCCGGCAAGCACATCCTGATGGTTGCGACGGGGACCGGGCTGGCGCCCTACATGTCGATGCTCCGCAGCGAGCTCGAGTGCAATGGACCGCGCCAGTTCGTGGTGGTCCACGGCGCGCGCTACTCCTGGGACCTGGGCTACCGGACCGAGCTGACGGGCCTGGCCCGCCACTGCCTCAACTTCCATTACATGCCGGTCATCACGCGGCCGCAGGAAGACACTACCTGGCGGGGCCGCAGCGGCTACCTGCAAAACGTGATCGCCTCGGACGCCGTCGAGCACGAGACCGGGCTGGACCTAACGCCGGATAACTTCGACATCTTCCTGTGCGGCAACCCGGGCATGATCGAGACGGTCATAGAGCTGGCACTGGCCCGTGGCTTCGTCCGCGACAAGGGCCACGAAGTCGGCACGCTCCACACGGAGGAGTACTGGTAGGAGGGCCGCGGCAGGAGGCCGGAGACGCACCCAACTACTAGCCACGGAGGGCGGCCGGAGTCGCGAGGGCGCGGGCGGCTGCGACCCGTGCGACCACATTTGACACCGCGCCGCGTCTCCCCATAGACTCCCGCCACATACGAATACGGGCTGTGATCGGGACGAGTAACTCCCGGCGCCGGCGTAGAGAACCAGCGGTTGGTGCAAGCTGGGGCGGCGACGAGAGCGAATGGACCCGTGAGCCTCCGGACCAAACCGCGAGCTTCCAGGGCTCGCCAGTAGGCTCCGGCGCAGAGCGCCAGCGATAGAGGGCAGCACCGATCGGGAGTTATCCCTGCGGGATGACTTAAGTCAACGCGAAGCGTTGACTCCCCGTCGGCCAGAGTGCGGCATTGCCGAATGTGGGTGGCACCGCGGAAGGATCGACCTTTCGTCCCGAAGACGAAAGGTCTTTTGATTCTCGTCCCGCAGGACCGGCAGGCGGCGCCAGCCGCCCGACCCGGAAGCGTGGGGCAGGCGTCCCAGTTCCGGAGGCAAATCGGCGATGGCACTCACAGATCCGCTCAGTCTTCGCGAGGTCCGGCAGATGTCGGGCTCGGCCGACACGATTCTGCTCACGGCCACCCGCAACGCCGACCTCGAAACTCCGATCGGGGCCTTCATGCGCTTCGACGACGGGGGACCGGCCTTCCTGCTCGAGTCTGTCGAAGGCGGCGAGCGACTGGGTCGCTACTCATTCCTGGGCGTCGGACCGCGGCGTCTGCTGACGGTCCGCGACGGCAAGGCCACGATCCAGTCGCGGCCGGTGGGCGTCCTGGACTTCGCGCCGGATCTGCCGACCGAAACCTTCCCGGCGCCCGACCCGCTGGCGGCGCTGCGGCAGTTCCTGCCCAGGAGGCGGATTCTCCCAAGCGAGGGCATCCCACGGTTCCCGGGCGGAGCCGTGGGAGCACTCGCCTACGACGCGGTCTCGACCTTCGAGCCGACTGTGCCGCTCCCGCAGCGTGACCCGATCGGCGTCCCGATGGCCGCCTTCCAGGAGACGGACCTGGTCCTGGTCTTCGACCACCTGACCCACACTCTCTCGGCCGTCGCTTCGCTCCACACCGAAACCCCGGACATCGAAGGCCGCTACGCCATCGCCGAGCGGGCCATCTTCGAGGCCCTGGAGCGGACAGGTCGACCGACTGAGGCCGAGCTTTCCGGTCTCACCCGTAGGAGCCGGCGGGAGACGGCGGAAGAGACGGCGGAAGAGACGACCGAAACTGTCGAAGGTTCGGACGGAGACAGCTCGTCTGGCCCCGGCACGGCTGAGCTTGGGAATGCAGAAGGTTTGCGTCAGATCGAAGTCAGCCTCGAGCGAGGCGAGTACGAGTCTGCCGTTCGGTCGGCCAAGGAGGCCATCGCGGCCGGCGAGGCGATCCAGATCGTCGTCGCGCGCCGCGTGACTTACGAACGCCCGATCATCGGCGACCGGCCTCTGGACGCGGTCTCGCTCTATCGCTCGCTGCGGCGCATCAACCCGAGCCCGTACCTGTTCTTCGTGCGGATGCCCGAGTTCTCGGTCGTCGGCGCGAGCCCGGAGCTGCTGGTCCGGGTCGAGAGCGACCGCGTCACCACTCACCCGATCGCCGGGACGCGGCCGCGCGGCGCCACGCCGCTCGAGGACGACGCGCTTGCCTACGCCCTGGAGCGAGACCCCAAGGAGCGGGCGGAGCACGTGATGCTCGTGGACCTGGGCCGCAACGATCTGGGTCGCGTGGCCCGGGCGGGGTCGGTGGCCGTGACCAAGTACATGGAAGTGGAGCGCTACAGCCACGTCCTCCATCTCGTGAGCAACGTGGAGGCGCGGATGAAGCCAGGCCTGGACGCTCTCGACGCCCTGCGCAGCATCTTCCCCGCGGGGACGCTCTCGGGCGCGCCGAAGGTCCGGGCGATGCAGCTGATCGCGGAGGCCGAAGGCGAGCGGCGCGGGCTGTATGGCGGGGCCGTGGGCTATCTCGGCTACGACGGCAACCTCGACACCGCGATCACGATCCGCTCCGCCGTCATGTGCGACGACAGGATCCATCTCACCGTCGGGGCGGGGATCGTCGCGGGCTCCGTGCCGGAACGCGAGTTCGAGGAGACGGAGCACAAGGCCGGGGCAGTCAGGCGGGCCATCGAGCTGGCCATCGCCGAAGCGACGGCCGACACAACGCCCGACGCGGGGAGTGGCACGACAACGCCCCGTGGCGCCACCGGCACCTCCTCCCCAGCCCAACCAGCTTCACCCGGCACCCCCGCCGGCGCGGCTCGATAGGAGCGTCTCGATGATCCTCATGATCGACAACTACGACAGCTTCACGTTCAACCTCGTCCAGGCCCTGGAAGCGGCCGGGGCCGATGTCCGCGTTCTGCGCAACGACGCCATCGACCGGGCCGGCATCGAGGCTCTGGCCGCCGATCCGGCGGCCGGGCTGCGCGGGATCGTGGTCTCGCCCGGTCCGGGCGACCCCGACTCGGCGGGGGTCTCGATGGACGCCATCCGCGTAGGTGTCGAGCGCCGGATCCCAACACTGGGGGTCTGCCTCGGCATGCAGTCGATGGCCCAGGCTTTCGGAGCCACCATCGGCCGCGCCCCGACGCTGGTCCACGGCGAAGCCTCGAGCATCCGCCACGACCGCAAGGGGCTCCTCGCGGGAGTGCCGTCCCCATTCATGGCCGCCCGCTACCACTCCCTCAGCGTCGCGCCGGAGACCCTGCCGGCGGAGTTCTTCGTCACGGCTCGGACCGAGCAGGACCGCGTGATCATGGGCATTCGGCATCGGTCGGCGCCGGTCGAGGGCGTGCAATTCCATCCGGAGTCGGTCCTGACGCCGCAGGGTCCGCGTTTGCTGGCGAATTTCCTCACACTCGCCGGCGAGGGCGAGGGGCGCCTGCTCGACCGGGTTTCGGGAACGTTTGCTCTCTCCGGGCTCGAGAGCCCGGCGGCGGACCCGGCGCTGGCGAAGTCGGCGGCCGAATTGGTAGCGGCCGGTGCAGGCCGCGTGGAGGCATTTCGATGAGTGAGCTTGTGAGGGCGGCTCTGGCCGCGGTAGTCGAGGGCAAGCGCCTTTCGATGGACGAGGCCCGTGGCGCGATGGGATCCGTCATGGACGGCGACGCGACCCCGGCCCAGCTGGCGGCCCTGCTCGTGGCCCTGCGGATGCGCGGCGAAACCGTCGAAGAACTGGCCGGCTTCGCGGCCGCCATGCGCGAGCGAGTGCTCAAGGTGGTGGCCCCGGCCGGAGCCATCGACACGTGCGGCACCGGCGGCGACAAGAGCGGCACCTTCAACATCTCGACCGCCGCGGCGCTGGTCGTTGCCGCGGCCGGAGTACCAGTGGCCAAGCACGGCAACCGTGCCATGACCTCGGCTTGCGGTTCGGCCGATGTCCTGGAGGCCCTCGGCGTCGCCACCGACCTGTCCCCGGCAGAGGCGGCCGAGGCGTTGCGCGCGGACGGTTTTGCCTTCCTCTTCGCCCAGGGTTACCACCCGGCCATGAAGCATGCCGGTCCGACCAGGCGCGAGATCGGCGTCCGGACGGCCTTCAACCTCCTCGGCCCCATGACCAATCCGGCCGGCACGCGCCGCCAGGTCGTCGGCGTCGGCGATCCGGCCGCGGCTCCGAAGATGGCGGAAGTGCTGCGGCTTCTCGGCACGGAGCACTCGCTCGTCGTCCACGGCAACGGCCTGGACGAGCTGCCGCTCGACGGGTCGGGCGTTCTGTACGACGTGACGCCGGCGGGAGTGGCGCGGTCGGAGGTCGTGGCCGCGGACCTGGGCCTCACCCCGGCGCCACTCTCATCTCTGGCGGGCGGAACTCGCGAGGAGAACGCCGCCCTTCTCGAGGCCGTCCTGGCCGGCGAGGCCGGACCCCGGCGCGACGTCGTCCTGCTCAACGCGGCCGCCGCGTTCGTGGCCGCCGGCCGGGCGGCGGACCTGGAGGAGGGCATCGTCCTTGCTTCGGAGATGATCGACACGGGCGCGGCAGCGGCCCGACTGGGAGGGCTCCGAGCCTCGAAGACGGCCCGCGACGCGGCCAGGGCGGCCGAGTCTCTCCAGGCGGCGCGAGCATGACGGCCGTGGCTCAACCGCAGGGACGCACCTCCTCGGGCGCGGGAACGGCCTCTCGGGCCGGGGTCGTGGCCGAGATCGCCGCCCGGCGTCTGGCGGACGCGAAAGCGGAGCTTGGGTCGCGGACCTACCGCCACCTCGCCGACGCCGCGGCCGAATACTCGGCCCAGCCCGGCAACGCGCCGCGGCCGATCGTCGAGCGCCTGGCCGCGCCCGGCCTGCACCTGATCGCCGAAGTCAAGCGCAGCTCCCCCTCGGCCGGGGCGATCGCCACCGACGCCGAGTCAGCCGGGATCGACTTTGCGGTTGCGCTGGCCCGAGCCTACGAATTGGGCGGGGCGAGCGCGATCTCCGTCCTGTGCGAACCGCACTGGTTCGGCGGGTCGGTGGCGGACCTGCGGGCCGTCAGGACCGCGGTCTCGATCCCCGTTCTGGCCAAGGAGTTCGTCGTCGACGAGCGCCAACTCCCGGTGCTGCGCTCGGCCGGGGCGGACCTGGTCCTGCTCCTGGCGTCGCTCCTGCCGGCGAAGAAGCTGGCCCGGTTCGCCGAACTCGCCCGCGATCTCGGCCTCGAGCCCCTCGTCGAGGCTCACGACGAGCGCGAGCTGGACGCCGCCCTCTCGACCGACGCTCGCCTGATCGGCCTCAACAACAGGAACCTGCGGTCTCTCGCGGTCGACCCGGACAACTGCGTGCGCCTGCGAACGCTCGTGCCGAACGACCGCCTGGTGGTAGGCGAGTCGGGCGTCGGAGAGCCCCGAACGCTGGTCGGCTGGCGGGCGGTCGGGTTGGACGCCGCCCTCATCGGCGAGGCGCTGATGCGCTCGGCCGATCCGGCCTCCGCGGCCCGCGCGTTCGTCTCCGCCGGAGCCGTGCCACACGACGTGGCGGCGGAGGCGCGGCAGCCCATGGTCAAGATCTGCGGCGTCACCGACTCCGACGGAGTGCTGGCTGCGCTGCGCTCCGGCGCCGACGCCATCGGCTTGAACCTCGTTCCGGGGACGCCCCGTTGCCTGACCGTCGCGGAAGCGGCGTGGCTTGCCGCCGTGGTGCGCGGAGCGGCCCCCATGGGTTCGCGGCCCCGGGTAGTGGCCGTCTTCGCCGACGCCCCGGCCGCCGATGTCGAGGCGGCCATCGCCGACATCGACCCGGACGCGGTCCAGCTCTCCGGCTACGAGCCTGTGGAGTCGATTGCGGAGGTTCGCCGTCCGGTCTGGAAGGTGCTCCACCTTCCCTCAGAGGTCTCTGATGCTGCGGTCGCCAAAGCGACGGCGGAGCCGTCGCTCGCCGACGCCGGTTCAGTGGCCGCCGGGGCGATCGAGGCAGGCAAGGCATACCTCGCAGCCGGCACCGAAAGGCTCCTTCTGGATACCGCCGGAGGCCCGTTCCCCGGAGGGACCGGCCGCCAGGTTGCCCGCCAGATAGCGGCAGCCGTGGCGCGCGAGATTCCGGTCATACTCGCCGGCGGCCTCGGTGCGGCCAACGTCGCCCAGGCCGTCCTGGACGTGCCCGCCGTAGGCGTCGACGTCGCCTCGGGCGTGGAGATCAGGCCCGCGGCCGCCTCAGTGAAGGATGCCGCCGCAACCGCGCGAGAGGTCGCCGCCGTCGGGTCCCGGCCGCGCAAGGATCCCCTGCGCGTGGCCCTGTTCGTGAAACGGGCGAAAGCTGCCCGGTTCGACCGGCCGCACGTCCGAGTCCGTCCCACGGCCGTGCCGGAGTCGCTCCTCGAACCGGACGAGAACGGTCGCTGGGGCCTCGATCGTGACTTCGGCGGGCGCTACGTGCCGGAGACGCTCGTCGCCGCGCTCGATCAGCTGGAAGCGGCCTGGGCGGAGACCCGCCACGACCCCCGCTTCTGGGCCGAGCTGCGCGAGCTGCAGTTCCACTACGGCGGGCGTCCCACGCCGATCTACCGGGCCGACCGGCTCGGGGCCGAGATCCAGGACGCGGCGAGAACGCTGGCCGGTTCTGCGGCCTCCCGTCTGCCCGACCGAATCCGGCTCTACCTCAAGCGCGAGGACCTCAACCACACCGGCGCCCACAAGCTGAACAACGCCCTGGGCCAGGTCCTGCTCACGCGGCGCCTCGGCAAGAGCCGGGTCATCGCTGAGACCGGCGCCGGGATGCACGGCGTAGCCACGGCCACGGCCTGCGCTCTGCTGGACCTCCCGTGCGTCGTCCACATGGGCGTGGAGGACATCGAGCGCCAGGCGCCGAACGTTCTCCGAATGCAGGCTCTGGGGGCGGAGGTTCGGCCCGTCTACGGTGGCTCGGGCACGCTCAAGGATGCCGTGAGCGAAGCCCTGCGCGACTGGGTCACCAACGTCGAAACGTCGCACTACTGCCTCGGGTCGACAATGGGTCCGCACCCGTACCCGATGCTGGTGCGCGACTTCCAGCGCGTGATCGGCGACGAGGCGGCGGCGCAGCTCGAGAGCGTGGAAGGGCGGCTGCCTGATCTGGCGATCGCCTGCGTCGGCGGCGGCTCCAACGCCCTGGGCCTCTTGAATCGGTTCATCGGCGAGCCGGGCGTTCGGCTGGCCGTGGCCGAGGCGGCGGGGAAGGGGATCGCGTCCGGCAAGCACGCGGCGGCGCTGCTCGGCGGTACGCCGGGGATCCTCCACGGCTCGCGCTCCTACATGCTCCAGGGCCCGGACGGCCAGGTCCTCGAGGCGGTCTCCATCTCGGCGGGTCTCGACTATCCGGGGATCGGGCCTCAGCTCGCGGCGCTGATGCAGGCGGGACGGCTCATCGTTTCCTCCGCGACCGACACGGAGGCCGTGGCCGGTATGCGGCAGGTCGCCCGCACCGAAGGGATCATCGCGGCCGTTGAGTCAGCCCACGCAGTCGCGGCGCTGCCCGATGTCCTGGCTCGAATCGCGCGTGAGGTCGATTCGCGGCCCTCCAATCATGAGCGAGTCGGCGGCGGTGCCTCCTTCTCCGTCGCCGGCCCGCTGCCTCGCGAAGCCGTGGTTGTCCTGGGGCTCTCGGGTCGCGGCGACAAGGATCTTGCGGCCCTGGAGGGCCGCAAGATTCCGGAGTTGGACTCCGCCCAACTCCGCGTGGCGGAGGGCCGCGTGGCGGAGGGCCGCGTGGCTGGACTGAACGAGGTGGGTCGATGACCGCACAACTTCGCCGCTCGCCCACCGGCGGCGCTCATGGTGCGGCCGCGCAAGCCCCAACGAGCGCGGCCGCGCCTACCCGTTCGCCCGACGCCGGTACCAACGAAACGGCCGGGGCGCGCCGGATCGCCGGGGCTTTCGCCCGTGCCGCAGTCAGAGGTCGCGCCGCGCTCATCCCTTACGTTGTGGCCGGCTATCCCGACCACGCCACATCGCTCGCCGCGGCGCTCGCGGCCGCGGATGCGGGCGCCGACCTGCTCGAGATCGGCCTGCCGTATTCGGATCCACTCGCCGACGGAGCCACTCTCCAGCGGGCGACCACGGCCGCACTGCGGGCCGGGGCCACGTTCGAGGGTTCCGTCACGCTTCTGCGAGAGATCGCGGAGGCTCGGCCGGAGCTGCCGCTCATCCCCATGTGTTACGCGAACCAGATCCTCGGCGGGGGCGACGGCCGGGCCGTCGCCACTCGACTGGCCGCGGCGGGGGCGAGTGGCGTGATCGTCGCCGACCTGACCCCGGACGAGGGCCTGCGATTCGAGGCCGTCGCCCGCGACGTCGGCCTCGCGGTCATCTACCTGATCGCGCCGACGACGACCGCTGCCCGCCGGGCGCAGGTGGCCCGGCGTTCGGGCGGATTCCTCTATTGCGTCTCTCTCGTGGGCGTCACGGGCGCGCGTGCGACGTTGCCGCCTTCAGTCCGTGCCCTCGTGGCATCGGCCAGGGCGGACTCACCCGTGCCGGTGGCCGTGGGCTTCGGTGTGAGCCGGCCTGCCCACGTTCGGTTGCTCGTGGCAGCCGGCGCCGACGGCGTCATCGTGGCCTCGGCCCTGGTGGACGCCCTGGGCCCCGACGGCCGCGATGTAGCCGCGCTCGGCGCCCTGGTTGCGGAGTTGCGCGCCGCCACGCGGCGGCTCAAGGGCGACGACTCTACGGCTGGTACCACTCGGCGTCCGTCCAGGGACCCTGGTTGGTGAACCCTCCCGCCACGAGTACGCGACCGTCCTGAAGGGCTATCGCTGTGGGGCCCGTGCGGGGAGTCGCCATCGAGCCGGTCCGGCTGAACTTGCCGGTCGCCGGGTCGTAGATCTCGGCCGAGGTGAGATAGGTGGTGCCGACCATCGCGATGCAGGCTGCGCCCGCGCAGGCCACGGGACCTGGGTCGTGCATGCCCCCGGCTATGAACACGCGGCCGTTGGCGAGCAATGTCGAGGCGTGGTACTCGCGATCGGCGGTCATCGACCCGGCGGGGCTGAACTTACCCGTGCTCGCGTCGTAGAGCTCTGCAGACGCCAGTCCCGCCGAACCGTTGGAGCCACCCGTAATCAGCACGCGCCCGTCGGAGAGCCGAGTGGCTGCGTGACCGGCGCGAGCCGACATCATCGGTCCTGTCGCGGAGAAGATGCCGGTGGTCGGGTCGTAAGTCTCGGCCGAGGCCAGCACCGGAGGTGACGCCTCCGTCGTGCAACAGGCGCCATATCCGCCGGTCACGAGGACGCGCCCGTCGGGGAGCAAGGTCAGTGTTTGAGACGTGCGAACAGTGGACGGCGCGCCAGTCGGTATGAACGTTCCTGATCGAGGGTCGTACAGCTTGGCCCACGTCGTCTGGGTCTGCCCGCTCATCATCGTGCCGACGACCAGCACCTGTCCGGTCCCGAGCAAGGCCACCGCGGAGACGTACTGGCCCGCCGGCAGGGATCCGCTGAGGCTGAACTTGCCGGTCCCGGAGTCGTAGAGTTCGGCCGTCGCTCGAGCCCCTTCCCGGAAATCCACGCCTCCAAGGACGAGGACTCGGCCATCGGCCAGCAGGGTCGCCGCCCCCTGGCCGTGAGGCCCGAGCATCGAGCCGGTCGGCGTGGAATGACCCGTTGCGGGGTCGTATAGCCTGGCTGAGGTCAAGTCGCCGCCCTGGGCGCCCGTGAAGAGGACGCGGCCGTCGGCCAGGAGTACTGCGATGGAGTAGTCGGCGCCCATCGAGCCGGCCGGGCTGAACGTACCGGGAGGGCCGAAGGAGATAGCCGGCCTGGGCGTGATCGATGGCTCGGTCTCTGGGCTATCGCTGGGGATCGCCGTCGTGCGGTCGCTCGGGCTCGCACTCGCCGCTGGGCTCTCGGCGGCGCTGGGCGCTGGGCTCTCGGCGGCGCTGGGCGCTGGGCTCTCGCCGATATCCGCCGACGGACTCTCGCCGACACCCGCCGACGCGCTCTCGCCAGCGTCTGCCCCCGCGCCTAAGTTGCCGGGGCCGTGGCCGCGGTTGCTGACCACGAAGAGGAGACCCGCCGCCAGCACGACGCTGGCCGTCAGGCTCAGCAGCGACAGTGCCGCACGCGGTGCCCCGGACGCGAATGCCCGGCGCCTGGACCTCGCCTTCGTCACGAACGCCTCCTCCGCGGTCGCCATCAGGTGATTCTCTCTACCGGCTGGGACGTCTCCGATGCGTCTCCCGCTTAAGATGACGGAGACGGGCGATTAGTTCTGGCCCATTTGACGCGTTCGGGCCCCTGCCGCTGGGAGTGTTTCCCCGGCGAGTGGCTGGGCGATGCCGCAGCGCTGGATTCCGCGGTGTGGTCAGGGCTCTCTCGAATCGCCCTCGCCACTCCCCGAGGCGTCGCCACTCCCCGAGGCGTCGCCGCCGCGGAGCTTGCGCTCGACGATGCCGGAGAGGCCGCCCGGCAGAAGCCGGCTGGCGAGTGCGACGACGGCCGCGATGACGAAGAGGGCCAGGAGCGCGCCGACCGTCAGCGTGCGCATCTTTGGCCTGGCGAGCGATGGCTTTTCCATGGACCCCTTCCCTTCGCGAGATGGTTAGGTGGGCGGGGAGTCTGCCGTTTCGAGTTCCTCGAGACGCTTGATAGTCTCTATCAACTGTCGGTAAAGGACCAGCAGGGCATCCTGGGGGAGCGGCCCGTCGTTGGCCATGGCGACTCGGACCAGGACCTCACGCTCCCGCCTGGCGTCGGCGACGGCGCGGCCGTCTCGGGCCTTGGCTTTGCCGGCCTCCAGCCCCAGCCGGGCCCGGCGATTCAGCAGCCTGACTATCTCGCGGTCGAGATCGTCTATCTGAGATCGGAGTTCGTCCAGCCGGTCAGTCATGCGAGCCCCGCTCCGCATTGTCGGGCTCGCCCTGCCGGCTGCCGGTGCGGTCGGCGATCAGTTCGAGCGCGATCGTGTAGCCCGCGGCTCCGCGCCCGACGACCTGCTCCGCGGCGATGTCGTGCAGGTAGTTCACGCCACGGAAGGGCTCGCGCCGGCTCGGGTCCGAGAGGTGAACCTCGACGAAGGGGCGGTCGATGCCGAGAAGGGCGTCCCGCAGCGACACGCTGGTGTGGGTGAGCCCGCCGGCGTTGACGATCGCCCATTCGAAGTCGCGTTGGTGGAGCCGGTCGATCAGCGCGCCCTCGTGGTTCGACTGGAACGTCTCGACCTCCAGGCCGAGTTCGCGCCCCCGCTTTCGCAGCCCTTCTTCGATTTCGGCCAGCGTCGTACGGCCGTAGATCTCCGGCTCGCGGGTGCCGAGCAGGTTGAGGTTGGGACCGTTGAGCACGAGGACTCGAGTCATGGCAGGACTGTAGCCTCCGCTCTTGCCGGGGCCGGTGCCAATCGAAGGGCGGCGAGCAGCCCGGCGGCAACCGCATCCGCCGGCACGTCCGACCGGATGACCACTCCGGACTCCGTAGGCAGGACCCAATTGAGGCGGCCCATGGCGTGCTTCTTGTCGGATGCCATGCGCTCGAGGATCGCGTCCTGGGATACCGCCGGCGGCTCCATCCCGAGCCCCAGGCGGTCCAGGAGGAGATTGACCCGGTCGGCGCGCTGGGCCGGCGTGGTGTCCATGGCGCGCGCGATTCCGAAGGCGCCGCGGAGCCCGTACGCTACCGCCTCACCGTGCAGGATCGTCTTGAAGCCGGCGGCCGCCTCGATGCCGTGCCCGATCGTGTGGCCCAGGTTCAGGATCATGCGCTGACCCGATTCGCGCTCGTCCGCGACCACGACCTCGACCTTGGCCCAGACGCAGCGCTCGACCATCTCCGCCACCGCGCCCGAATCGAACGGCTCCTTGGCGCCTCGGATGAAGGCCTCTCCGTCCCGCTCGACGAGCTCCAGCAGGCGTTCGTCGCCGAGAACGGCCATCTTGACCACCTCGCCGAGAGCCGCTCGTCGCTGCCTGGGTGGCAGCGTCGCCAGGAAGGCCACATCCGCGATGAAGGCCGCGGGCTGGTGGAACGCGCCGACGAGGTTCTTGCCCTCCGGCAGGTCCACGGCCGTCTTGCCTCCAAGGGCCGCGTCTATCTGGCCCACGAGGGTCGTCGGGACGTGTACGACGGGAACGCCGCGCAGGTACATGGCGGCAACCAGCCCGGCGGCGTCGGTCAGCGCTCCGCCGCCTATGGCGACGAGGGTCTCTTTGCGATCCACGTGCAGCCGGGCGAGGGCGCGGCAGGTTTCCTCGACGACGCTCAGGCGCTTGGCGTTCTCCCCGCGAGGCAGGAGCAGGCGCTCGACCGGCCAGCCTTCCGCCTCGAGTTGGGCCGCGATCGGGGCACCCGCGACGTCCCAGGCCTTCGGTTCGGAGAGAAGGATGGCGCGGCGGGCATCGCCACGGGTCAGAGCGGACGCGACGGCCGCGGCGGCGATGCCGAAACCGATCTCCACGCGCCCGATGGGGGTCTCGGCGAGCAGGACGGTCACGCCGGGAGGCGGCTCGTCGTCGAGCCTGCCCTCGATCGCCTTGACGAGCCCGTCCATGTTGGTGGTGCCGCTGAGCTGCAGGGCCGGCGCATAGAAGCGGCGCCGCTCCGCGGCCAGCTTGCGCAGGGATTCCAGCGGGTGGCCGTCAGCCACGAGAGGCCGCACGTTGGCGCTCCGTCCCAGGCGGCTGGCGAGGATTTCCGGCGCGCCGTCCAACCAGACGGGGAAGCGGCCGCGATACAGCAGCCAGCGGTTGCCGGGATCGATGACCGCGCCGCCGCCTGTCGCAATGACGCGGCGCAGCTCCGGCCCGGGGTCCGCGGCCCCGAGAGAGAGCACCGCTTCGCGTTCGTGGCGGCGGAAGCCGGCTTCGCCTTCCGCGGCGAAGATCGCCGCCACGGAGCTGCCGGCCTGGCGCTCGATGAGATCGTCGAGGTCGACGAAGGTCGCCTCGTGGCGCTGCGCGAGGCGGCGTCCGACGGCGGTCTTGCCGCTGCCGGGGAGCCCGACGAGGACCAGATCCATGGCGCTACTCGCTCTCGGCGGGGATGACGTCGCCGTCCTCGCCACCGGCCTCGCGACCGGCCTCCGACGCCACGCCGGAGCTGCCGCCGGCCTCCGACGCCCGCTCAGTCCGCTCCCGGAAGCGAGCGGCGTGGTCCAGCATCTCGCCAAGGGAATCGCCGCCGAACTTGTCCAGGGCGAAGTCGGCCAGGGTGAGGCAGACCATGGCCTCCGCGACCACTCCGGCGGCCGGCACGACGCTGATGTCGCTGCGCTCGTAGTGAGCCTTCTCCACGGGCCGGCCGGTGATCAGATCCGCGGACGGCAGGGGGCGGGGGAGTGTGGAGATGGGCTTGACCGCGCCGCGGATCACGATCGGCTGGCCGTTGCTGATGCCGCCCTCCAGGCCGCCGGCGTTGTTGGTCCGGCGCAGCCACCGGCCCTGGGCATCGCGACCGTCGATCACGTCCATCACCGCCGAGCCGAATCGGCGCGTCTGCTCGAACCCGAGCCCGAACTCAACGCCCTTCACGATCGGGATGCTCATGACCGCGCCGGCCAGCGCGCCGTCCAGGCGGCGGTCCCAATGGACGTAGCTGCCCAGCCCCATCGGCACGCCCCGAGCCACGACCTCGAAGACCCCACCGACGGTGTCGCCGGCGCTGCGGGCCTCGTCGACGCGGGCGACCATCCGTTCCTCCGCCGCGGCATCAGGGCAGCGCAGCGGACTCGCCTCCGCCTCCTCGCGGGACCGCGTGGCTGCGGCAGGATCCAGCGCCACGCCCCCGACCTCGGCGGTGTAGGACCAGACGTCGATACCCAGCGCGGACAGGAGCGCCCGCGCTACCGCCCCGGCCGCGACCCGCGCCGCCGTTTCGCGCGCGGAGGCTCGCTCCAGGACGTTGCGCACGTCGTCGAATCCGTACTTGGCGGCGCCGGCCAGGTCGGCGTGCCCGGCCCTGAGCCGTGTGATCGGCGTGGCTCGCTTGTCGCCGGCCGCGGCCATCTCGGCCAGCTCAGTCGCCTGGGCCTCCGAGAGCGGCTCGACCTGCATCACCCGCGTCCAGTTCTCCCAGTCGCGGTTGCGTATGAGAAGCAAGATCGGCGAGCCGAGGGTCAGGCCGTGGCGTACCCCGGACAGGATCTCGGCCCTGTCCTGCTCGATGGACGTGCTTCGAGCCCCGCGGCCGTAGCCGCGCTGGCGGCGTGCCAGATCCACATCGATCTGGTCCGCGACGAGCGGGAGACCTGAAGGGATCCCCTCGACGGTCGCCGCCAGGGCAGGCCCGTGCGACTCCCCGGCGGTCAGGAAGCGTAGGCGGCCCATGGCGCTATGCCACTCAGGCCGTAGGGGTGGCGGCCGGGCCGGGCCCGGCGCCAACCGCTTCGATCGCGCCGTCCTCGCCGGCCGGGCCCGTGTCGATCGGGCCCGCGCTGAGGCCCTGATTGCGGGCTCGATCGAGCTCCGCCTGCATGACGTCGAGCGGGGCGGCCTGGCCCGTCCACAGCTCGAACGACAGCGCCCCCTGCTGGAGAAGCATGTGCTCGCCGTTCATGGTGGTGCAGCGAGCGGAGGCAGCGTCCTTGAGCAACTGCGACTGGGGCGGGTTGTATACGAGGTCCATCACCAGCAGGTCCGGGGGCAGTATCTCGGACGGGATCGGCGTCTCGCCCGGGTTCAGGCCGACGGACGTGGCATTCACCAGGAGCTTCGTCTTGGCCAGCTCTGCCTCCAGGACGGATTCGTGCCACGGCATGGCCCGCAGGTCCATGTGGGAGGCGCTGCGGCCGAAGTGGCGAACCAGGCCCTCACCCTTGTGGAGGTGGCGGTTGAAGATCACCACCCGCTGAAAGCCCTCGGTGATGAGGGCAAACAGCACGGCTCGCGCGGCGCCGCCGGCCCCGAGGACCACGGCGTGGCGGGGCATCTTCTGGCGCCCGACGAGCTTGTCCAGGGCCGACTTGAAGCCCGGCACGTCGGTGTTGTGGCCGATCAGCTTCGTTCCTTCGCGCGAGATGACGTTCACCGCGCCCGTGGCCTGGGCGTCCTCGGTCAGTCGATCGACCAGCGGGACGACGTGCTCCTTGTGTGGCACGGTGACGTTCGCTCCCAGGAACTCGTCTCCACGAAGCTCGGCCACCGCGGCGGCGAGGTCGATCTGCCGGCGATCCCACAGCTCGTACCGGGCGTCGATGCCGAGGGCGTCGAAGGCAGCCTGCTGCATCGCGCCCGAGAAGGAGTGGGCGACCGGGTGGCCTATCAGGACGACACGATTGGTCATGCTCGCAGCCTTTCCATTTCGAGGAAGAAGCTCGGGTACGAGACGGCCGCGCTCTCCGCAAGATCTATGGTCGTCGAGCCCGAAGCTATGAGGCCGGCGACCGCGAAGGTCATCGCCAGCCGGTGGTCGTCGAGGGTTTGGGTCGCGGACCCGACCAGCGGCGTGGGCCCCTCTATGGCGATGTCGTCACCGTCGACGGAGATATGTGCCCCCAGCGCTCGCAGCCCGCCGGCAATCCCCGCGATCCTGTCCGATTCCTTGTTGCGTAGTTCTCCCGCACCGCGGATCGTGGTCCTGCCGCGGGCCTGCGTCGCGGCCAGGCACAGGATCGGGATCTCGTCAATGGCGGCCGCGACCTCCGCCGGACCAAGATCCACGGAGCGAAGCTCGCTCGACCGCACCGTCAGGTCCGCCAGTGGCTCGCCGGCATCGCTCGGCCCACCGGCCGTGGCCGCGTCGCCCAGGGCCGTTTCGTCGATGCGAGCCCCCATCCGGACCAGGATGTCGATCGCCGCTCGCCGTGTCGGGTTGACTCCGACCTCGCGCAGCGTGAGGTCCGCGTCGGCGTGGATCGCGCCGGCCACCAGCCAGAAGGCAGCCGCGGACGGATCGGCCGGGACGCGCTCGTCGCGCGGCCGAAGTCGTGCGCCACCATTCAGAGTCCAGGCCACAGGGCCTCCTCCCGAACTCGCCGTCGGTTCACACCGCACGTCGACGCCGCGCGATCGGAGCATCCGCTCGGTGTGGTCTCGCGTGGCAACCGCCTCGCGTACCGTCGTCCGCCCTTCCGCGCGCAGGCCAGCCAGCAGGATCGCCGACTTGACCTGGGCGCTCGGTACGCGGGTCGAGAAGTCGATGGCGGTTAGCCGAGGACTACCGATGACGACCAGCGGAGGGAGGGTATCGGAACGGCGCGCGTACAAAGCCGCGCCCATAAGGCGCAGCGGTTCGATGATACGGGCCACCGGGCGGCTCCGCAACGAAGCGTCGCCGTCCAGGACAGTGAAGAACGGCAGGCTCGCGAGGAATCCGGAGCAAAGACGGAGGCTCGTTCCGGAGTTGCGGCAATCCAGCACCCCGTCGGGCTCGTGGAGGCCGTCCGCGCCCGGCGAGACGACCCGGTAGTCAACGTTCAGGCCGTCCTCGCGCACCCGCTCCACGGTTACCCCGAGAGCGGCGACAATCGCGGCAGTGGCCCGAACGTCCATGCCGTCGCCCGCGCCGCTCAGCGCGCTCTCGCCTTCCGCCATGGCAGCCAGAAGCAGAGCCCGGTGCGAGATCGACTTGTCGCCGGGCAGCCGCGGCTCGCCGCGCAGGCGCGCGGCCGGCAGGATCGAGCGTGGTTGCTCCACAGGGAGCGGCGGCGCACTCATGACGGTCAGTGCTTGCTGCTGCCGCCGACCGTGATCGGCCCGTCGGTGACGTAGGGATCCTTGATGAGGGTTTGGACCTCATCGTGTATGTGGCGCAGAGCGCCGGCCATGTCCGTGAACTGGTCGAAGGTGAGTGACTGCTCTCCGTCAGAGAGGGCTTCGTCCGGGGTAGGGTGGACTTCGACCATGATTCCGTCCGCGCCGGCGGCGACGGCGGCCAGCGCCATCGGCCGCACGAGCCAGCGCTTGCCGGTGGCGTGGGACGGATCGACGATGACGGGCAGGTGGGTCAGGTGGTGGAGCAGCGGAACGGCCGTCAGGTCGAGGGTGTTGCGCGTGTACGTCTCGAAGGTTCGGATGCCGCGCTCGCACAGGATCACGTTGGGCTGGCCCGAGGAGATGATGTACTCGGCGGCCATCAGCCACTCCTCGATCGTGGCGCCGTAGCCGCGCTTGAGCATGACCGGCTTGCCGGCCTTGCCCACGGCGGTGAGGAGCGAGTAGTTCTGCATGTTGCGGGTGCCCACCTGGAGAATGTCCGCGTGCTCGGCGACGACATCGACCTGGTTCGGCTCCATCACTTCGGTGATGACCGGCAGGCCGGTGGCCTGGCGCGCCTCGGCCAGGTACCGCAGCCCCTCCAAACCGAGGCCCTGGAAGCTGTACGGGCTGGTCCGTGGCTTGAACGCCCCTCCGCGCAGGATCGTGGCGCCGGCCTTCGCGACCGCCCTGGCAGTCTCGATCATCATGTCTCGGTTCTCGACGGAGCAAGGGCCGGCCATGATCGTGAGCGTGCCGTTGCCTATCCTCGTGCCCCGGACCTCGATGACCGTGTCCTCCGGATGTGACTCCCGCGACGCCAGTTTGTAGGGCCGACTGATCGGGGTAACGGATTCGATGCCGGGCATCGAGTTGATCTTGCTCATCAGATGGTCTCGTACCGGAGCTACGTCACCCAGTACCGCGATCACCACACGCTGGGTGCCCACATTGTCGTGCGGGGTCAGGCCGTGCGCTCGGATCTGCGACCGAACGTTTTCGGCGTCCTGTTCACTTGCGGCCGCTGACATCACGATGATCAACTGGCGGTCCTCCTTGCGTAGCCAACCGGATGGTTGGCTCGCCAACCGGATGGTTGGCGCGGGGCCTGCCGGCGTCTCCGGCTCCGGCCGGAGCGGGGTCCTGGATCGGGCAACAAAAAAGCAGAGGCATTGCCTCTGCTGCACCCGGCACGACCCGCGATCCCGGGCCTAAGCTCCGGGAACGGTCATGCCGGGTAGCGATAAAAGAAGAAGATGCGTTCCATTGGTGCTCGCGACAGTACCGGGCGCGGGTGTCGGTGTCAAATCGAATCGGGGAGGTTTGGCGCGCCCGGCGGGACTCGAACCCACGGCCTTCAGGTCCGCAACCTGACGCTCTATCCACTGAGCTACGGGCGCGCGCCGCAGTGACCCATTGCGGAAAGACTGGCGGAGAGGGAGGGATTCGAACCCTCGAGGCAGGTTACCCCACCTGGCGGTTTAGCAAACCGCTGCACTAGACCAGCTATGCGACCTCTCCTGAGTCACAGCGGGCGGGATTCTAGCATGGCCGGCCCCCACCGCAGGCCTGGAGCCGACCGACCGAGTCACTGCCGAAGCTCGTCTCCGGCAGCCTGACCTTCGAGCCTGAAGCGAGCGAAGAGCCTCGCCCCGAATCCGCCCTTCACGCGTTCCCGCCGCAGCTCGCCCGGATCGAGTCCCAGATCGCGCGCGATCGTCTCGAGTTCGGACGGCCGCAGACCGAGGAGGCTGAGGTCGTAGATCAGGGCCACCCCGCCCGGCCGCAGCACCCGCGAGATCTCGGCGAAGACGGCTGCCGGATTCTTCCAGTGGTGCAGGCTGAGCGTCGAGACCACCAGATCGACCGACGCGTCGGTGAGGGGCATCGCTTCCGCGTCGCCGACGATGAACCGCAGCCGCCCGTCCGTGGTGGCGTGGCGGCTGGCCAGCTGCATCATGCTCGGCGAGAGGTCCAGGCCCACGATTTGTGCGCTGCGGAGCCGATGCGAGAGTTCCAGGGCAAGGTCGCCCGGCCCGCAACCGAGGTCCAGGATCGTCGCTCGTGCGGTCCGGCTGCGTGCCTCGAGTTCCGCCACGACGTCCTTCGCAACACCCCGATACAGGCGACCGAACACCGGTGCGAAGAAGTGTGAGTAGGTCCGCGACTCCGGCTCGGAGAAGCCCTCGACTCTGGCGTCCAGCCACCTGGCCGCCGACCGCGTGGCATTCCGGCCCCGTTCGGTGAAGATGGCCAGGGTGAGGACCACGAGTACACCGGAGAAGAGCCGGCCGGGGCCCCGGCCTTTGCGTCGCCCGTCATTCGCTCCGGTCTCAGCGTTCCGGGCGCGTCTCCGCAGTCTCATCGCACGAATCTGGTCAACCTGTCGACCAGATCTTGCGGATATGTCCCCGGGCCGACGCGGATCCGCGGCAGGTTGAATCGATTCGGCCATGTCTCGGGTTTCGAGCCGCCCTGGATCACGGCTGTCTGGATGCCCGGGTCCTTCGTGAGGGCCGAGATTACCGCCTGACTGGTCAGACCGATCGGATACGAGAACGACTGGGGCCACTCGCCAACCGCCCGGGCGATCAGCACCGAGGCCCCGAAGGTCTCCGTCACGAGCCTATCCGCCGGCATGTACTCCATATCCTCGTGCGACATGGAGTGGTTGCCGATCTCGTCGCCGTCGGCAGACAGCAGCTGGAGTTCGGCGATGTTCAACATGTCGGGGTTGCCGATCCGGGAGGCAACCACGAAGTACGTCGCGACGAAGCCGTATTTGTGAAGTATCGGGAACGCGTTGAGGTAACCGTCGGCGTACCCATCGTCAAACGTGACCACGAAGGTCTTCGGCGCGGGTGCGATGCCCAGCCGCAGGTATTCCCCGAGTTTGGCCATGGTGATCGTTTGCCAGCCTGCCGCATAGAGCGCGTCCATCTGGGCCGCGAACAGGTCCGGCGGCACGACCAGGCTCACCGCATAGCCGGTCTCCTTGTCGAGAGGCTTGACGCGGTGGTATTCGAGTATCGGTATGTGAAGGGTGAACGGGGTGGCGGCCACCCCGACCGAAGGAAGCGGCGTTGGCGCGTTGGGTACGTTGCAGGCTACGTAGGCAGCCGGCACGCAGGCGGTTGGGGTGGGCTCCGGAGTCGGGGTAGGAGTCGGTGGGCTGGACGTCCGCGTCGGTTGGGGGGAGGGGAGCCGGCCGCTCGCCGAGGCGCCTCCCGCAGGCGACGACGATGCCGCGGACGTCCCCGGGGAGCGATCCGCGGCGCCGAGCCCCGCTGCCGCCTGGCTGCGGACTGTCCATGGCGCTACGACGGCCGTTATCGCGACCACGACCACGGCGACCATCGCCACGGTCAGCGCCGCCCGCCGGTGTGGCGGACGGACGCGATTGGCGACGGCTCCGGGCAACTCCCTCACGACCCGTATTGTGAAGGCTGATCGTTCATCTGGCGCGGTGATGCGCGTGGTGATTGCCCGCCGCACTTTCGCCGCCGTCGGCCATTCTCCCCGTCCGCCCTGGACCAAAGGTATGCTCGGGCCGATAGCCGCATTCCCAAAGGAGCGCAATGGAGCGCATCGGGTTCGTTGGCCTGGGCACCATGGGTGCCTCGATGGCGGCCAATCTGCTTCGGGCCGGAGCTTCGCTGACGGTCTGGAACCGCACTCCGGGCCGGACCGGTCCCCTGGTGGAGATGGGCGCCCAGGCCGCCGAATTGGCCGCGGCGGCCGCGGCTCGCTCGGAAATCGTCGTGGTCTGCGTCTCGGATACGCCGGATGTCGAGGCTGTGCTGTTCGGCCCGGCCGGCATAGTCGAGGGCGCCGCACCGGGAAGCCTTTTGGTCGACTGCTCGACCATTTCGCCCGATGCCACGCGCGAGTTCGGGCGCCGGCTGGAGGACCGGGGATTGGGCATGGTCGACGCACCCGTGTCCGGAGGCTCGGAAGGGGCGCGTCTCGGCACGCTCACTATGTTCGTCGGCGGCGACGAGGCCGCGGTGGACCGGGCTCGGCCCGCTCTGGAGGCCATGGGCAAGACGATCACGCATCTCGGGCCGCTCGGCAGCGGCCAGGCCGGCAAGGCCGTCAATCAGGTGGTCATCAGCGGAGCCTATCTGGGCGTGGCCGAGGGGATCGTCCTGGGGATGCGCGCCGGCCTGGACGCACGCCAGCTTGTCGAGGCCCTCTCCGGAGGGGCGGCGCGGAGCTGGACTCTGGAGAACCGGAGCGGTCGGATGATCGACGACGAGTACCCGCTCGGATTCCGGCTGGCGCTCCACCGCAAGGACCTGGGGATCGCGCTCGAACTCGCGCGCGCCCTGGAGCTGCCACTGCCTGTAGCGGCGCTGACCGCTTCGCTGGAAGACGAGCTGATAGCGCAGGGCCGCGGCGGCGAGGACATGTCCGTCCTGGCCCACGCCATACGGATGGGCCGGACCGGCGACGCGGATGCGGGTCGCGGGCCTGTATGATCCCGGCATGAACTACGAGTTGTTCATGGGCGAGGCGCTGGCGGAGGCGCAGGTGGCGCTCGATGAGGGCAAGGTGCCCATCGGAGCCGTGGCGGTGATCAACGACGCCATGGTCGCCCGAGCCCACGACCGGATTCAGGAGTCCAACGACCCGACGGCGCACGCCGTGGTTGTCGCCCTTCGCGAGGCCACCCGCAAGATGGGCCGTGCCCGTCTCGGCGATGCAACCATCTTCGTCACTCGAGAGCCGTGCCCGATGTGCGTGGGCGCCCTCCTGGCCAGCGACATAGAGGCCCTCGTCTTCGCCGTGCCGAATCACGTCGACGGCGCGGCCGGGGGTGTGATCCAGCTGGCTCAGGACGACAGACTCGGTCGCCGACTCAGGGTCGTGAGCGGGATCCGTTGTGAGGACGCTGAGGAGCTCTTCGCTCAAGCGCTTCCCGTCGAGCAGATGCGCGCCGCCGAAGGCGCGAACGCCCTGGGCTGACCGGTCGGGCTTTCCCGCCCTCAGGTCATGTGCGGTTCGGTCCGGCTCGGGCCGAACGATCGTCTCGCTCTGTTATCCTCTCGCGCGGAGAGGTGTCCGAGTGGTTGAAGGTGCCGCTCTCGAAAAGCGGTGTGCGCGAGCACCGTGGGTTCGAATCCCACCCTCTCCGCCATTCGAGAAGCCCGAGTCGCCGGTGTGGCCGCCGGCGTTACCGCCCGCCTGTGCGGGAACTCGCCGCGGAGAGGTCGCCTAGTGGCCTAGGGCGCCGCACTGGAAATGCGGTATGGGGCAACCCATCGAGGGTTCAAATCCCTCCCTCTCCGCCACCCTCCTGTGCGGGTGAATCGGTCAAACCAGCGAATCCGACCAGGCCGTGAGAGCTGCCACGAGCTTGTCCGACGCCTGTTTGAACGTGGAGGGCGTCTCCATGGCGGCCAGCGCCTCTCCACGTTTCCGGGCGAGCGAGAGCGCCATCACCTCGCCTGCGGCGTTGTGGAATGTCGTATGCAGATCCCTCACCGTCTCGTAGCGGGGGTCGACCATGGCCGCGGCCTCGAGGCCGTAGTACAGCCACTTCCCAACGGGGCAGAGGTCGTCGGCCGCCGCAACCTGGGCCGTCATCTCGTTCGTACCCGTTTCGACGATCAGGCTCAGCCGGACCTTGAGGACCCCATGGGCGGTGATTGCCCTGTGGATCTGTTCCTGCAGGGTTCCTGCTGCGGCTATGTCGCCCATCTGCGCACCTGCCCTCCTACCCTGTTCCGCTTATAGAACCACGGTCACGGAGGCGCGACTAGCCCCCAATCGGGTATCGGTCGCGGGACGAGGTCTTCCGAGTGGCGGCCTGATGGTTCGTGGGCTGCGACTCGGGGGTCGCCCCGGGGGCTGCTATGATTCCGGGGCCGTGCTAGGCGGGGAACTAGCGGTGCCCTGTACCTGCAATCCGCTCCAGCAGGGCTGAATTCCCTCCCCAGGTCTCCGTCCTCGAAGGCCGCCGCTCTTGGTGACGTTGAGGGCCGGGTCCCGCGCAGCGGCGGCTCGCGAACCGTGTCAGATCCGGAAGGAAGCAGCACTAAGCGATGTCCGTCGAGTGCCGCGGTACGGCCTGGTCTGAGCCACCACCAGCTGTGGGCGCGGGGTCGGTCGATCGACGGAGGGTGCACGGCGCTACAAAGCGCGGCCGTCGCTCGGAGGCCGCCGCGCCATTCGCCTTGCCAACGCTGCCAGGAGCGTCGTGAGTTCGACCGCACCGCACCAGGCCATCTACCGCCGCTGGCGTGCCCAGACATTCGGCCAGATCGTCGGCCAGCAGGCCGTCGTGGAGACCGTGCGCAACGGCGTCCGATCGGGCCGGACCTTCCACGCCTACCTGTTCGTGGGGCCGCGCGGTACGGGCAAGACCTCTCTGGCCCGCATCCTGGCGAAGGCTCTCAACTGCTCCGACCTGCGCGACGGCGAGCCGTGCGACGTCTGCCCCTCTTGCGTGGCCATCCGCGAAGGACGCGCTCTGGACGTCAGCGAGATGGACGCCGCTTCGAACAACCGCGTCGACGACATGCGCGAATTGCTGCCCCGGATCTTCACCGCGCCCTCGGATCTGAGGTGCAAGGTCTTCATCATCGACGAGGTCCAGCGAATCAAGGAGGGCTGGGATGTCCTCCTCAAGACGCTCGAAGAGCCGCCCGACCACGTCGTCTTCGTCTTCTGCACCACGGACGCCAACGGGATCCGGCCGGCCGTGCTGTCCCGAGTGCAGCGGTTCGACTTTCGGCGCATGACCGTTGTCGAGATCTCTGGCAAGCTGCGAACGATCCTCGATGGAGACGGCCGAATCGCCGAACCGGAGGCGATAGACCTGATCGCGCGCCTGGCCGCCGGCGGCATGCGCGACGCCGAGTCGATGCTTGACCAGCTCCTGGCGACCGACGCGGGGCCTTTGACCGCCGACCGCGTGAGGGAGGTCCTCGGCCTGGTGGACGAGGAGACGATCGAGGCATTCCTGGGAGCGTTGGTGCGCGGCGACGCGGCGGCGGGGATCGAGCTGCTCGACGGGCTGGAAGAGCTGGGGCGCGACCTGGGCGCCTTTGCCGAGCAGGCGATCGAACGGCTGCGCGTGGCGCTGGTCGCTTCTCTGGGTCGCGGCAATCCGGTCGGCCTGGCCGCGGCCGGTCCGAACGCTCTCGGCACCGTGGCCCGGCGCCTCGCCTCGATCGACCCAAAGCATCCGGGCCCGGGCGGGCTCCGGCTGCAACTGGAACTCGTGCTGCTTGCCCCTGAGGAGACCCAGACCCACTCCCGGCTCGCAGCCCCCGTAGCGATCGAACGAGTCGCGGCGCCGCTCCCACCGGCTGCTCCGAAGTCGGCCGGGGCACAGGATCGCCCGGGGGCGCCCGGCCATCCGGGTGGCAGATCGACGGCCGCTCCGAAGCCGGCCGCGGCTTCGTCGCCTGCCGCTCGGCCCGAGCCCGCTCCGTCGGCCACACCCGAGACCCCTGCGCCGGACGCGCCGGACGCGCTGGCTGCGGCGGAGGTGCCACGGCCGGAGGCGCCACGGCCGGAGGCGCCACGGCCGGAGTCTGCCTCGTCGGGCACTCGCCGGAGCACCACGCCCGAGGCCCCTGCTCCAGCCGCCGGGGAGGATCCCCAGCCGCCGCGAGCCCGTACCGGACCGACCCTGGCGTTGCTGCTCGAGCGCTGGGCCGAGGTCGTCGAAATCGTAAGCAAGAGTCCCCCGACCAGGCCGCTTATCGTGGCCTGCCGTCCCGTGAGCGTGGATGGATCGGTCGTCACCCTGGGCTTCCCGGAGGCGCAGAGCTTCTTCAAGGACGTGGCCGAGCGGCGACGGGCCATCCTGGAAGATGGAGTTAGTCGCGTGCTCGGCGTCCCCGTCAAGGTCCGTTGCGTTGCCGCGAACGTGGAGGTGTCTCCGCTGCCGGCAGATCCGGACAGCTCCCGGCTCCTGACCGAGTTCAGGCGCATCTACGGCGACGACGTCGTCGACGTGGGAGACGTGGGTTGATCTTCCGGCAGCCGGTCGAGCGCTGAGCTTCCGGTTCTAACTGGGTCGTGCAGCCGACCGCCGTTTCGGCCAGACTTGAGCCCCAGCGGCGGAGGCAGCGGACAGAGGCGTCAGGAGGAGACCACATGGGCATGGGGAACCTGCAGCGGATGGCGATGCAGATGCAGCAGCAGATCGTCCGCGTCCAGGAGGAACTCGCCGCCGCCAATGTCGAAGGGACCGCCGGAGGAGGAGTCGTCAAGGCCGTCGTCAACGGCAAGCAGGAACTCCTCAGCGTCACCATCGATCCTTCAGCGGTCGATCCTGCGGACGTCGAGATGCTCCAGGATCTGATCGTGGCCGCGATCAGCGAGGCCCAGCGGTCCGCCAGAGAGCTGGGTGAATCGAAGATGGCGGCGGTCACCGGCGGCATGCGCCTGCCGGGCATGTAGCCGCCGGCCGTGCCTGCGCACCTTATCGAGCCGGTCGCTCGGCTCATCGAGTCGTTTTCTCGCCTGCCTGGGGTCGGACCCAAGACCGCCCAGCGGTTGACCTTCCACTTGCTGCGCGCTCCGGAGACCGAGGCGAGGACACTCGCGGCGGCGCTGATCGCCGTCCGGGAGCAGGTCGTCTTCTGCGAGCGCTGCTTCAACATCAGCGAGGAGCCGGTGTGCGACATCTGCGCCGACCCCGGCCGGGACGTCTCCCGGCTGTGCGTCGTCGAGGAGCCGCTGGACGTGCTGGCGCTCGAGCGGACGGCGGAGTTCAAGGGGCTCTACCACGTCCTGCACGGGGCCATCTCGCCGATCGACGGAGTGGGTCCGGAGCGGCTGAAGATTCGCCAGCTCCTCGAGCGGGCCGAACAGGCGCAGATGGCGGGCGAACGGTTCGAGGAGGTGGTCATCGCCACCAACCCGACCCTGGAGGGGGAAGCAACGGCCATGTACCTGGCGGAGCGCCTCGAGCCGCTCGTTGGCAGCGTGACCCGGATTGCCCGCGGCCTGCCGGTGGGTGGCGACCTGGAGTACGCCGACGAGGTAACGCTCATCCGTGCCCTCCAGGGCCGGCGAGCGATATGACGGCCGTGCCCGCCACCACTACCCGGTCGGCGCCCGCCGTCGACCCTTCGCGACGCTTCCGGCTACGACCGCACGAGGTGACCCATGAGTGAGCTCCGCAACGAGATCCTGCTCCGCCTCTCCAAGCTGGTCGCTGCCGGCATCGTTGCCGCGATCCTGTATCTCGTTGCCGTCGGGCCGCTGGGGGCGACTCCGTCGTTCGAGCTCGGGGCCCTGTGCTGGATCGCCGCGGCGGTGGCGCTGCTGCTGGGTGAGAGCAGCCCCATCTAGCCGCAATGGCCGAGCTCGGGACGAATTGTCAAGGCCTCCGAATCAGCCCGCCAGGGCCCTCCGCGCGGCGCTTGCCGGTCGGGCGTCGGACTGCCGCGGCGCAGTCGCTCGGGTCCGCAAGAGATTCCGCCCTCGGCTCCGTTTGACACCCGGGTCGGCGCCCCATATCATTCCGCCTCGCGCCCTGGTCCGGCGGTTCGTTCAGGACCGTCGGCGAGCGGGCCGCTCCCGACTCCTCGCTTGACAGTGATGAGGTTCGCCCTCACCATTGGAGCGTTGCGCCTGGCGCGGTCGCGCGCCTCTGCGCGGGCACCTTAACAACTGAAGAGTGACAGGAAATCCGGTAAGGATCGAGCGGGAACAACCCTCGGACGTAATCAGCCGCAAGGCTGAAAGCCAGCCGCGAGGCTGGTTCTTTTGTCGGAGAGTTTGATCCTGGCTCAGGATAAACGCTGGCGGCGTGCATGAGACATGCAAGTCGAACGGACGATCGGGCTTGCCTGGTCGTTAGTGGCGGACGGCTGAGTAACGCGTAGGTGACCTGTCCCGAAGTGGGGAATAACTGCCCGAAAGGGTGGCTAATACCGCATATGGTGTCACGTTCAGTCGTGACTCCAAAGCCGTAAGGCGCTTCGGGAGGGGCCTGCGTCCGATTAGCTCGTTGGTGGGGTAACGGCTCACCAAGGCGACGATCGGTAGGTGGTCTGAGAGGACGATCACCCAGACTGGGACTGAGACACGGCCCAGACTCCTACGGGAGGCAGCAGTCGGGAATTTTGGGCAATGGGCGAAAGCCTGACCCAGCAACGCCGCGTGAGGGATGAAGGCCTTCGGGTCGTAAACCTCTTTTCTCAGGGACGATAATGACGGTACCTGATGAATAAGCCACGGCTAACTACGTGCCAGCAGCCGCGGTAATACGTAGGTGGCGAGCGTTGTCCGGATTTACTGGGCGTAAAGAGCGCGCAGGCGGTCGGATAAGTCGAATGTGAAAGCCCCCGGCTCAACTGGGGAGGGTCATTCGATACTGTTCGACTGGAAGGCAGGAGAGGGAAGCGGAATTCCCGGTGTAGTGGTGAAATGCGTAGATATCGGGAGGAACACCAGTGGCGAAGGCGGCTTCCTGGCCTGTTCTTGACGCTGAGGCGCGAAAGCTAGGGGAGCAAACGGGATTAGATACCCCGGTAGTCCTAGCCGTAAACGATGGACACTAGGTGTTGGCGGTATCAACCCCGCCAGTGCCGTAGCTAACGCATTAAGTGTCCCGCCTGGGGAGTACGGCCGCAAGGCTAAAACTCAAAGGAATTGACGGGGGCCCGCACAAGCAGCGGAGCGTGGGGTTCAATTCGACGCAACGCGAAGAACCTTACCAGGACTTGACATGGCCAGGACCGCGGCGGAAACGTCGCTTCCCCGCAAGGGGCCTGGTCACAGGTGTTGCATGGCTGTCGTCAGCTCGTGTCGTGAGATGTTGGGTTAAGTCCCGCAACGAGCGCAACCCCTACTGTGTGTTGTATCACTCACACGGGACTGCCGAGAGAAACTCGGAGGAAGGTGGGGATGACGTCAAGTCAGCATGGCCCTTACGTCCTGGGCTACACCCACGCTACAATGGCCGGTACAACGGGCGGCGAAACCGCGAGGTGGAGCAAATCCCTTAAAGCCGGTCTCAGTTCGGATTGTAGGCTGCAACTCGCCTGCATGAAGCCGGAGTTGCTAGTAACCGCCGGTCAGCATACGGCGGTGAATATGTTCCCGGGCCTTGTACACACCGCCCGTCACGTCATGAAAGTCGGCAACACCCGAAGCCGGTGGGCCAACCGCAAGGAGGCAGCCGTCGAAGGTGGGGTCGGCGATTGGGACGAAGTCGTAACAAGGTAGCCGTACCGGAAGGTGCGGCTGGATCACCTCCTTTCTAGGGAGTTCCAAGTCGAGGTCATCGGTGCGATCTCGGCGATTAATGGCTCTCAGGTTGATCGTCAACGATCGATACTGCGCTCCCGCCAGGTGAGCGTGGCGCCGGCCCTGGTTCGAGTCTCTCGACCCAGGCAGGCGAGATCGAAGACGACCTGGCAAAAACACCGATACCGCTCGAGAACGAGCGAACCCTCGGGTTCGCTTTGGCCGAAGTTCCTGTCACTCTTCAAGTGTTAGGGTGCACCGCGTGGCGACACCGTCGACGAGCGTCGGCACCGCCAGGCGGGCGACTAGCTCAGCTGGTTAGAGCGCTGCCCTGATAAGGCAGAGGTCACTGGTTCGAGTCCAGTGTCGCCCACCACTCAGGTTGCCGTCTGGGGACGTAGCTCAGCTGGCAGAGCATCTCCTTTGCAAGGAGAGGGTCAGGAGTTCGAGTCTCCTCGTCTCCACCACCTGGGATCGAAACCGAAGGCGGATCTTCCGCCCGGACGCACCAACCGTAACTGAATAGCGGGGCCGCGAAGCCCCAAACGAGCTCGAGCCGAAGGGCCGATCGACGGCTGCTGACGACCGAGTCTCGGTGTTCGTATCTGGTGGACATCGCTCCCCTGATCCGTGGGCAACAACCCACCGACCAGCGGATCGCTGGACAGGCGGGATCCGCAAGGGTTCCGTCGGGGCCGCTAGCGAGCTTTGGTTCGCTAAACGGCCGAACCTTAACAACTGGATATGTTTCGGCAGATTGAAGATCTTCAATTTCGCCGAGTATGTGCAAGGTGCATCCCGGACCCCGAGCGAACCCTTTGGGCTCGCTTTCGGAGAAACCCCTTCGGGCTTTCTCCGGGAGTGACGAAGAAACGGTTGCGTTCGGGCGGGCCAACTCATGGTCCGCACATGCAGCATCTGACCTCTTGGTGAGTTGCTGTGGTGGTCAAGCTACAAAGGGCACGAGGTGGATGCCTTGGCGCCAAGAGCCGATGAAGGACGTGGCAGGCTGCGAGAAGCTTCGGGGAGTCGCGAGCAGACTTTGATCCGGAGATGTCCGAATGGGGAAACCCGGCTGGGGTAAGCCCAGTCACCTCTGGTTGAATACATAGACCAGTTGGAGGTAAGCCAGCGAACTGAAACATCTCAGTAGCTGGAGGAAAAGAGATTATTCCCTGAGTAGTGGCGAGCGAAACGGGAAGAGCCCAAACCCACTCAGCGCGATAGGTTGCAGCCGTTTCTGAGCGGGGGTTGAAGGAGTCGATGTCGAGACCCTGCAAGGTCTTGGCGGAGTTACAAAGCCATTCGCTAGTCGAACCTGTCAGGAAAGGCAGGCCGTAGAGGGTGATAGCCCCGTAGGCGAAAGCGACATGGTCTCCGTTATCGACCACCTGAGTACCACGTGGAAGGTCTCTCATGTGGGAATCTGGGCGGACCACCGTCCAAGGCTAAATACTCTTGGCGACCGATAGTGAACGAGTACCGTGAGGGAAAGGTGAAAAGTCCCCCGTAAGGGGAGTGAAATAGAACCTGAAACCGCGTGCCTACAAGCAGTCAAAGGGTGTTGCCGCCCATTCGTGGACGGTAGCCTGATGGCGTGCCTTTTGAAGAATGAGCCGACGAGTTACTTGCGCGTGGCGAGGTTAAGTCCCAGAAGGACGGAGCCGGAGCGAAAGCGAGTCTGAATAGGGCGTTTAGTCGCGTGCAGTAGACCCGAAACCGAGTGACCTATCCATGGCCAGGTTGAAGCGGGAGTAATGTCTCGTGGAGGACCGAACTCACTAGCGTTGAAAAGCTAGGGGATGAGCTGTGGATAGAGGTGAAATGCCAATCGAACTCGGAGATAGCTGGTTCTCCCCGAAATGCCTCTAGGGGCAGCCTCGGGCGTTCAATCACGGGGGTAGAGCACTGGATGGGCTAGGGGGCTTCCCGCTTACCAAACCCAACCAAACTCCGAATCCCGTGATTCTAGAGCTCGGGAGTGAGACTGCGAGGGCTAAGCTTCGTGGTCTAAAGGAAAACAGTCCGGACCGCCAGCTAAGGTCCCTAAATCCAAGCTAAGTGGTAAAGGATGTGGATTCGCGTAGACAACCAGGATGTTGGCTCAGAAGCAGCCACCATTGAAAGAGTGCGTAACAGCTCACTGGTCAAGTGAATCCGCGCCGAAAATTCAGCGGGGCTCAAGCTTGGTACCGAAGCTGCGGATCTTTGGATCGGCTTGCCGATCCTTGGATGGTAGGGGAGCGTTCTGTTTGCTGAGAAGGTCGACCGTGAGGACGGCTGGAGCGGACGGAAGTGCGAATGTCGGCATGAGTAGCGAGATGTGAGTGAGAATCTCACACGCCGTAAGCCTAAGGTTTCCTGAGCAAGGCTCGTCCACTCAGGGTTAGTCGGGCCTAAGCCGAGGACGAAAGTCGTAGGCGATGGACATCCGGTTGATATTCCGGAACCACCAATGATCGTTTGCACCGCAAGGTGTCGCCTGGGGGTAGGTGAACGGAGGTTGGTCGGCGCAAGTCGGCCGAGTCCCGGAGCTGATCCCAGGTGAGAGCAAGGGCATGACACAGCGTGGTAGTTCGAGCGCGTTTTTTGGCTATACGCGTCTAAGCCGGTAGGGGGAGAGGACAGGCAAATCCGTCTTCTCATTCAACCCCGAGCAGCGAATGAAAGCAGCACCTGCTGCGATTCGAGTGAGCCATGCTGGCAAGAAAAGTGTCTAGCGAGATCAGAGGTGTCCGTACCGCAATCCGACACAGGTAGGCGGGTAGAGAATACCAAGGCGATCGGGAGAACCCTCGTAAAGGAACTCGGCAAAATGGCCCCGTAACTTCGGGAGAAGGGGCGCTTCGCAGTTGCTGCTTGCAGTGATTGATCGAAGCCGCAGTGAATAGGCCCAGGCGACTGTTTAGCAAAAACACAGGTCTCTGCGAAAGCGTAAGCTGACGTATAGGGGCTGACGCCTGCCCAGTGCCGGAAGGTTAAGAGGAGGGGTGCAAGCTCTGAATCGAAGCCCCGGTAAACGGCGGCCGTAACTATAACGGTCCTAAGGTAGCGAAATTCCTTGTCGGGTAAGTTCCGACCCGCACGAATGGCGTAACGATCTGGGCGCTGTCTCTACGAGGGATCCGGCGAAATTGAAGTACCTGTGAAGATGCAGGTTACCCGCGATAGGGCAAAAAGACCCCGTGGAGCTTTACTGCACCCTGTCATTGAGTTGGGCTTTAGCATGTGTAGGATAGGTGGGAGGCTGAGAAGCCGGGGCGCTAGCTTCGGTGGAGCCAACGTTGAAATACCACCCTTGTTGGAGTTCGGTTCTAACCGCGACCCGTAATCCGGGCGCGGGACCGTGGCAGGCGGGCAGTTTGACTGGGGCGGTCGCCTCCTAAAGTGTAACGGAGGCGCCCAAAGGTTCCCTCAGGCTGAATGGAAACCAGCCGTAGAGTGCAAAGGCATAAGGGAGCTTGACTGCGAGACCCACAAGTCGAGCAGAGACGAAAGTCGGGCTTAGTGATCTGGTACCTCCGAGTGGAAGGGGTATCACTCAACGGACAAAAGCTACCCCGGGGATAACAGGCTGATGGTGCCCAAGAGTTCACATCGACGGCACCGTTTGGCACCTCGATGTCGGCTCGTCGCATCCTGGGGCGGAAGTACGTCCCAAGGGTTTGGCTGTTCGCCAATTAAAGCGGCACGCGAGCTGGGTTCAGAACGTCGTGAGACAGTTCGGTCTCTATCCATCGTGGGCGTAGGGAACTTGAGAGAAGTTGCTCCTAGTACGAGAGGACCGGAGTGAACGAACCGCTGGTGTGCCAGTTGTCCTGCCAAGGGCACTGCTGGGTAGCTATGTTCGGCTGGGATAAGCGCTGAAAGCATCTAAGTGCGAAGCCCGTCTCGAGATTAGGTTCCCCACCGGGTCAACCGGGTAAGACCGCAGGGAGACTACCTGCTTGATAGGCGGCATGTGGAAGTCCGGCGACGGATGAAGCTGAGCCGTACTAATGGTCGAGGGCTTGCCACTACAGCACCTTACCAAGGGTTAGGTGCCGGTCCTGGAAGCATCCCTGCACATAACGCGAAGTTGAAGATCTGCGGTGGACGACCGCGCTTGCGACGCCTGGCGTCGCCTCTCGTCCGTGCCGAAACAGCGAGCTCGTGCTGCGAACTCGCGAGATGAAGACGCGAAGCGACTTCGTCTCATGTCCAGACGCATAAGATCCTGGTGACTCTAGCGGAGAGGCCACACCCGTTCCCATCCCGAACACGGAAGTTAAGCTCTCCAGCGCCGAAGATACTGAGAGGGCAGCCTTTCGGGAAAATAGGTCGTCGCCAGGGTTTTTGCGTTAACGAGGCATCTCTGCTCCTGCTGGCCGACCGGATACCCGCAGTCGCGCGGTTCCGCCTGGTTCGGCCGGGCCGGCTCGGTGCGCGATCGGTGGCGACTCAAGTCGCGCCCGGAATCGCCCCGGCCTGACCAGCCTCCCGATCAGGATTAGTGCTGGCAGTGGCGACAGTAGCTGGTGACGAAGCCCCCGGCCTCCGTTTGGGTAATCCGCTGGCCGCACCGCGGGCACTCTTCGCCGCCGCGATTGTGGACGGCCAGGAAGTCACGGATCTCGATCTCGAACTTGGGCGGGACGCGGTCTCGCAGGATGGCGATGGCTCTCGCCAGGGTATTGCGCGTAGCCTGGAGCAACTCGTCCACTTCCTCGGGCGCCAGGGTTCCGCGTTTGCGAGAGGGCAACAGGCTGGCGGCGTGGAGGATCTCGTCGGAGTACGCGTTGCCGATCCCGGCCACGAACTCCTGGTTACGCAGAAGGTTCTTGAGTTCGCCGGGGTGGCGGCGAATGCGCTCGCGCCACACCTCGAGAGTCAGCGAAGGATCGTCGGCGTCGGGGCCAATCTCCTCGTCGGACGCACCGGGCACTGACCTTTGCACTCCGTCAGGGAGCAGATAGACCTTGCCCATTTGACTTGGATCCCGGTAACGCAGCTCGGGAGTGGCCTCTGGTGCGGGGATCCACGACGCGCCCGCGGTCCAGGCTTCGGAATTGGCCGGGGGCCCGTCGTTGCGCGCGGCGAACGTTAAAAGGAACGTCGTCCTTGGAGGACGCTTGACCTCAGGCGACGCAGCCAGTTGCAGCCGTCCCGTCAACATCGCGTTGACGGCGATGCGGTCGCGCTCAAACTCCAGCCAAAGGAACTTGCCACGCCGGCGGAAGCATTCCAGGCGCTGGCCCACAAACGCATTCATCTCAGTCGGGGTTCCCCGCACCGTAAGCGGTCCGGGGGCCTCGACGGCCAGCACGCGACGGCCGGTCAGGGACGCGTGAAAGGCGTCGGCGAGGATCGCGAGGTCCGGCAACTCGGGCATGGGTCGATTGTACGGAGACCGTTCTCCTGGGGTCGGCCTTCGTCAAGGGCGCGTCGTGGCGGGCCGCAGACGATTGTTGACCCGGAATACGTGTGCTAAATTCACCCGGCCCTCGGGCATGAACTGGAAAATAGCCCTCGCTGAGCCTGATCGAAGGAGTGGACCGAGCGCACGAAAGCCTCCGGACTGCTGATCGACGAACGGCTTGAGCGCGGCTTGAGCCGTTCTTGCTTTTCCTGGGCGCATATCGACCATTAGGAGACAAATCTTGACCGAAGAGCAGACGGGCGGGACCACGCCGGAGATTGAGGCAACGGCCTCCGTCGATGACCAGGCGTCCGAACAAGCCGCCGGCGTATCGATCGCCGACGAGCCCGCCGATCCCATAGACGCCGCGCCGACCGAGACCAGCGAGCCGCCCGCCCCGGCCGCTCCCGAGCCGGTCATGGTGAGCGAGACCAGCGAGCCTCCCGTCGAGGCCGCTCCAGACCCCGTTCCCGTGCGCGAAGACGTGCCGGACGCGCCGGTCGCTCCCGAACCGGTCATGGAGGGCGAGACCAGCGAGTCGCCCGCCCCGGCCGCTCCCGAACAGGCCACGGTCAGCGAAGCCGACGTGGTCGACGCGCCGGCCGCGGAGGAGCCCGAAGAGGAACCCGAGGAAACGGTCGAGCCAGTGGCCCCGCGACCCGAGCCCTCGACGATGGAGGAGCTCCTCGCCGAGCAAAACGCCGACATCAAGAGCTTCAAGCACGGCGACGTCGTGGAAGGCACCGTCGTTCGCATCGATCGCGACGAGATCCTCGTGGACATCGGCGCCAAGAGCGAAGGTGTGGTCTCGAACCGAGAGCTCTACGGTCGCCATGCCGAGTCCGCACCGCAGCTGGCCGTCGGGGACGTCGTACTCGTCTACGTGCTGCAGCCGGAGTCGCAGGAGGGGCATGTCGTCCTGTCGCTTCGCCGAGCAGGCCTCGAGCGCAAATGGCGATCGATGCAGGAGCAGTTCGAGGCGGGAGCCATCATCGATGCCCCGGTTATCGATCACAACAAGGGCGGCCTTATCGTCGACTGCGGTATCCGTGGCTTCGTCCCGATCAGCCAGATCGTGGACTTCCCGCGCCGCCCGCAGAACGATCAGCCCCGTGACGCTGCGCAGGAGATTGCCGAGAAGCTGCAGCCCTACGTGGGTCGCAAGCTCCGCCTCAAGATCCTCGAGGTCAACCGCAAGGCCAACCGCCTGATCCTCTCGGAGAAGGTCGCGTTGTACGAAGAGCGGCGCGAGAAGCGCGACGAGCTCTTCAGCAGTCTGCAGGTCGGCCAGAAGGTCTCCGGAACGGTCCGTTCGATCGCCCCGTTCGGCGTCTTCATCGATCTGGGTGGGATCGATGGCCTCGTCCACAAGAGTGAACTCTCGTGGAACAAGGTCAACAACCCCGAGAACGGCTACAAGGTCGGCGATCAGGTCGAGGCCGAGGTCATCGACATCAACCACGAGCGCGGACGCATCAGTCTGTCGATCCGCAAGCTCCAGCCGGATCCGTGGCACTCCACGGTCGCCGACTTCAAGGTCGGAGATGTCATCGACGGCACGGTGACCAAGCTCGTCAACTTCGGCGCCTTCGTCAGAGTCCGTGATGGTCTCGAAGGTTTGATCCACATCAGCGAGCTGTCGCACCAGCGGGTCGCCCATCCGGGCGATGTCGTTCACGAAGGGCAGACGCTGAAGCTAAAGATCATCTCCCTGGATTCCGAGCGGCATCGCCTCGGGCTCAGCCTCAAGCAGGCCGAGGAGCCACCTGCCCGACCGGTACCGGAACCCGGCCAGCAGCCGGCGCAGTCCTCGTTCCCGGCGCCGGCTCAGCAGCCCCGGCCCGAGCGCCGTCCGCGCCCGGAGCGTGGGTATTCGATGTCCGACGCAGTCCAGGAACCAGAGGGCGGGATCGACAATACGCTGGCGGCGGCCTTCGCCAAGGTCCGAGCCCAGGTGGCCGAGTCGGAAAGCCGAGGCGGCGACGAAGCCGAGGCACCCGCAGCCCCGGAGCCGGTGGCCGAAGCCGAGGCACCCGCAGCCCCGGAGCCGGTGGCCGAAGCCGAGGCACCCGCAGCCCCGGAGCCGGTGGCCGAAGCCGAGCCACCCGCTGCCCCGGAGCCGGTGGCCGAAGCCGAGGCACCCGCCGCCCCGGAGCCGGTGGCCGAAGCCGAGCCATCCGCCGCCCCGGAGCCGGTGGCCGAAGCCGAGGCACCCGCCGCCCCGGAGCCGGTGGCCGAAGCCGAGGCACCCGCCGCCCCGGCCAAGCCGAAGGCATCCCGGGCAAAGGCGGCCAAAGCGACGGTCGCAGTGGTTCCCGAAGCCGAGGCGGCCCCTGAAGCCGTGACGCAAGAGGAAGCACCGGCCGAAGCCGCCCCTACCGAGGATCCTGCCGAGTAGCTGGATCGCCGCAGGCGGTTCCAGAGATCCGCGGACAGCCCGGGAACGTATCACTCATACGTGAACCGACGACCTGCCGGCCTTCGCTGGCGGGTCGTCGTCCTCTCAAAGCACCGACGCAAATCCAAGACGCAACGCGTCGCACAAGTCCGCGCCCCCCAACCGCGGACCGCGTCACGGGCCGATTGGACCTCCCCTGATAAGGGCAAGTTACAGGGCAAGCGGCGCGTGCTAGCATGGCCCCACGGTCGCGCAACCCGCGACGAGACAGAACAGGCGTTCCCATTGATGGATCGATTCGACAAGTTCACGGACCGAGCTCGTAAAGTCCTGACTCTCGCTCAGGACGAAGCGCAGCGGTTCAACCACAACTACATCGGAACCGAACACCTGCTCCTCGGCCTGGTGCGCGAGGGAGAGGGTGTCGCTGCGCGCGTTCTCGAGAACATGAACGTCGAATTGCCCAAGGTCCGGACCGCCGTGGAGTTCATCATCGGCCGGGGCGATCGGCCCGTCGTCGGCGAGGTGGGCCTGACGCCGCGGGCCAAACGTGTGATCGAGCTGGCCATCGACGAAGCTCGCCGGCTGGGTCACAACTACATCGGAACGGAGCACCTGCTCCTGGGCCTCGTCCGAGAAGGCGAGGGAATTGCCGCCGGCGTCCTGGAGTCGCTCGGCGTCAGCCTCGACAAGGTTCGCCACGAAGTCATTCGGGTCCTGTCGCAGTCGTCCTCGGCTGGTCCGACCCAGGAGACCAAGCGTGCCAGCAAGACCCCGACGGTCGACCAGCTCGGCATCAACCTGACCGAGGCTGCCCGCCTGGGCAAGCTCGACCCGGTGATCGGCCGCGAGAAGGAGATCGAGCGGGTCATCCAGATCCTATCCCGCCGGACGAAGAACAACCCCGCTTTGATCGGCGAGCCGGGAGTCGGCAAGACGGCGATCGCCGAGGGCCTGGCTCACCGGATCGTGAGCGGCGACATCCCGGAGACGCTGGCCAACAAGCGCGTCTTGACGCTGGACATCGGATCGCTCGTGGCCGGTACGAAGTACCGAGGCGAGTTCGAGGAGCGCCTCAAGAAGATCATCGAGGAGTTGCGCAGTACAAACGACGCGATCCTCTTTATCGACGAACTTCACACCCTCGTCGGGGCCGGTGCGGCCGAAGGTGCGATCGATGCCGCGAACATCCTCAAGCCACCCTTGGCGCGGGGCGAGTTGCAATGCATCGGCGCCACAACGCTGGACGAGTACCGCAAGTACATCGAGCGCGACGCCGCCCTGGAGCGACGCTTCCAGCCGGTCATGGTCGAGGAGCCGACTCTCGAGCAGACGGTCGCCATCCTGATGGGCATCCGTGAGCGCTACGAGCAGCATCACAAGGTCACCATCACCGATGGCGCGGTCAAGGCTGCCGTGGACCTCTCGACCCGCTACATCACGGACCGCCACCTGCCCGACAAGGCAATCGACCTCATCGACGAGGCGGCCAGCCGTGTCCGCCTGCGCTACGCGTCCGCTCCGCCGGTCCTGCGCGAGGCCCAGAAGGACCTCGACCGGATCACGCGAGAGAAGGACAGCGCTATCAATTCCCAGGAGTACGAGGACGCGGCAGCACTGCGCGAAGCCGAGGCCGTCGCCCGCCAGAAGGCCGACGACCTGCGCGCCGAGTGGCAATCGTCAATTTCCAGCGAGCAGCCCCAGGTGGACGAAGAGGAGATCGCCCAGGTCGTCTCGATGTGGACCGGCATTCCGGTCATGCGCATCGCCGAGGAGGAGTCCCAGCGACTCCTTCACATGGAAGACGATCTGCACAAACGAGTCGTGGGCCAGCAAGAGGCCATCGAGATCGTCTCCAAGGCGGTTCGAAGGGCGCGCGCCGGCTTGAAAGACCCAAAGCGGCCGATCGGCTCGTTCGTCTTCCTCGGACCCACCGGCGTTGGCAAGACAGAGCTGGCCAAGGCCCTGGCCGAGTTCATGTTCGGCTCGGAGGACGCGCTCATCAAGATCGACATGAGCGAGTTCATGGAGCGCCACAACGTCAGCCGCCTTGTCGGCGCGCCTCCCGGATACGTCGGCTTCGACGAGGGCGGCCAGCTGACCGAGGCCGTCCGCCGCAAGAGCTACGCGGTTGTCCTGCTTGACGAGATCGAGAAGGCGCATCCGGAGGTCTTCAACATGCTGTTGCAGATCCTCGAGGACGGCCATCTCAGCGACGCCAAGGGTCGTCGGGTCGACTTCCGCAACTGCATCATCATCATGACCTCCAACCTGGGAGCGCGGCAGCTCCAGACCAACTCGTCACTGGGCTTCCGAGTCCAGGGGGAAACCGACGAAGAGCGCCAGGCCGCCTCGTACGAGCTGATCCAGGAGAAGGTTCAGAAGGAGCTCAAGGCGACCTTCCGGCCCGAGTTCCTGAACCGGATTGACGCAACCGTCGTCTTCCGGTCGCTGACCGTCGAAGAGATCCGCTTGATCGTCGACCTGATGCTCGGCCGCGTTCGTGACCAGCTCAAGGCCCAGGGCATGAGCCTCGAGGTCACGCAGGCGGCCAAAGACCACATCATCAAGATCGGCTACGACGTCGCTTACGGAGCTCGTCCACTCCGGCGGGTAATCCAGAACATGGTCGAGGACGTCCTCGCCGAGCAGCTTCTGCTCGGGAAGCTCGTGGCCGGGACGACAGTCGTGGTCGACAAGGGCTCCGAGGCGGGATTGGACATCCACACCGTCGAAGAAAAGCAACCCGTCGAAGCTGCCCGCTAAGCGAGGCCGTTGGGGTGCCTCGCCAGCAGAGCCGATACATCTGCCAAGCGTGCGGAACTGCCCACATTCGCTGGGAAGGCCAGTGCCGAACCTGCGGCGAGTGGAACACGCTCGTAGAAACGGTGGTTCGAGAAGATGCACGCCGGCGTACGCCTGGCCCGGCAGCCGCCGGCGGTCGGGGCCGAGCGCCCCAGTCGCTGAACAGCCTTCGAGAGGCCGAGCCGGTTCGGATTCCCAGCGGCATAGACGAAATGGATCGGGTCCTGGGCGGCGGCCTCGTGCCGGGGTCGGTCGTGCTTCTCGGGGGCGAGCCGGGGATCGGCAAATCCACTCTATTGCTGCAGGCCTCGGCGGGACTGGCGGTGGCAGGCGGCGATGGGTCGGGCGCAGTGGGTTCCACGGACGCGGCGCGCGCCGCGAGCGTCGGGGGCGCCGCGAGTGGCCGCCGCCGGTCGGAGGGCCACGTTCTTTACGCCACAGGTGAGGAATTGGCCGGCCAGGTCCGCCTGCGGGCGGGCCGGTTGGGCCTCCTCGACGGAGCGGTCGGCGAGCGGATCCAGGTCGTGGCCGAGGGTGAAGTTGGGCGCATCGTGGAGCTGGTGCGCGAACTCCGGCCGACAGTCCTGATCGTCGACTCGATACAGACCGTTACCGCGGACGAACTCGAGGGGCCGGCGGGCAGCGTGGGTCAGGTCCGCGAGTGCACGCTGCGGCTGATGGAAGTCGCCAAGCAGGACGGCGTCGTCGTGATCGTCGTTGGACACGTGACCAAGGACGGCAGCCTGGCCGGACCCAAGGCCCTGGAGCACCTGGTGGATGCGGTGCTCAGCCTGGAGGGCGAGCGCACCGCGACGATGCGGCTGCTGCGCGCAACGAAGAACAGGTTCGGCTCGACTGAAGAGGTCGGCGTCTTCGAGATGGCAGAGAGCGGCCTGGCCGAAGTGGCCGACCCGGGCCGGGCCTTCCTGCCCGCGACAGACGAGCACGCACCGGGCAGCGTCGCCGGGGCTGCCCTCGAGGGTTCACGGCCTCTTTTGGTCGAAGTCCAGGCTCTCGTTGCGCCCGGGGGCTACGGGAGCCCGCGACGCACGGCGTCCGGGATCGACGCGAATCGTCTGGCCCTGCTGGTTGCCGTCCTGGGTCGCCGCGCCGGTATCGGTCTGGGCAGCCACGATGTCTACGCCAACCTTGCGGGGGGTCTCGACCTGACCGACCCGGGTCTGGATCTGCCGTTGGCCATCGCCCTGGCATCTTCGCTGCGTGACAAAGTCGTCCCGCGCGACCTCGTCGCCATCGGCGAGGTCGGGCTTCTGGGGGAGCTACGACCGGTCCCAGGCCTGGAGCGACGCCTGCGTGAGGCAACTCGCCTGGGGTTCAAGACGGCGATCGTGCCTCGATCCCGCAGAGCCGAACCGCCGACTGTGAAGGGCCTCAAAGTCGTCGCGGTGTCCAACCTGCGCGAAGCGGTTGCGCGCTCGATAGGAGACGGCGAGGAGAGAGTCCGCGACGTCGAGACCGTATCCCTACCGGTAGGCGGCGATTCACATGAGGGCGGTTGAGCGGACCGTGCGCGCCAGCGGCGTTCCTTCGGCTGGGCAGATCTGGCGGGAGGCCGGCCTCGATGCTAGGCTGATTTCGACGAGGCCTCATCTATCCTGGACTCATCCATTGCTCTCGTTACGGCAGGGCGACAAACCGTGATCCGCTTCATCCGGCTGCTAGGCGCCGCTGTCGGCGCTCTGGTCGGCCTGGGATTCATCCTGGCCCAGGGATCCCCGTTCGAGAAGACGGGCTCGCCCGGGTTGGTGATGGTCATCTGGATCGTGGCCTGGGTCTCGGTCGGCTTCCTGGTATTGCCCTACCTGACCGTCGTCCCTGCCATGAAGACGCTTCGCGCAGTGCGCGAGATGTCGACGGCGGAGTTCGTGGCGGCGGTCGCCGGCCTTGTCGTGGGTCTGCTGATCGCGCTTCTCCTCGGCTTGCCGCTCGCGGCGCTCCCCGAGCCGTACGGGCGTTACCTGCCCCTCGGGGTATCGATCTGCTTTGGCCTGGGGATGGTTGGCCTGACCGTGGCCAAGCAGGAGGACCTCATCGCCGCTGCCCAGGCTGCCGGATTGATGCGGCGAAGCGAGAGCGCGAGGGGCGAAACCAGAGGCGGCGAGACCCAGGTCGTTGTCGATACGAGCGCGATCATCGACGGCCGTATCGCCGACATAGTCGACTCGGGCTTCCTGTACCACAGGCTCGTGATCCCGCACTTCGTGCTCGACGAACTGCAGCGCATCGCCGACAGCTCCGACACTCAGCGCCGCAGCCGCGGCCGGCGCGGTCTGGAGATCCTCGCTCGTCTCCAGAAGGAGGGGCCAACCCCGGTGGAGATCGTAGCCGACGATCCAACCGAGGCTGCCGACGTGGACGCCAAGCTGGTCATCCTCGCGCGAGCCAGGAACGCCGCCATCCTGACCAACGACTTCAATCTGAACCGCGTCGCCGACCTGCAGTCGATCCGAGTCCTCAATATCAACTCCCTGGCCAACGCCCTCAAGCCGGCGCTGCTGCCAGGAGACCCGCTCCACATCAAAGTCATCACGGAAGGCAAGGAGTCGGGGCAGGGCGTCGGCTATCTGGACGACGGCACCATGGTCGTCGTCGAGGGTGGCTCGAAGCTCGTCGGTCACGAGCTGGACGTCGTGGTCACGCGGGTTCTCCAGACCATCATGGGCCGCATGGTCTTTGCCCAGGCCCACTCGGAGTGAGTGGCCGAGGAGACCGCGTGGGAGGCACCTCGAGCGATTCGGTCGAGGCAGTCGTGGTTGCGGCCGGGTCGAGCAGCCGCATGGGCGGTGTGGACAAGCTCGACGCCGAGTTGGATGGCCGTTCGGTGCTGCGCCGGTCAATCGAGTCGCTGGCGTCGGCCGGCGTCGAGAGGATGGTCATCGTAACCTCGCAGGCACGCATAGCCGAGACGGCGGCCGCGAACTGGCTTCCCGTTCAGGTCGTCGCCGTGGTCGCGGGAGGCGCCAGGCGGCAGGAATCGGTTGCGGCGGGTGTGGCCGCTCTGGCAGAGGCTGTGGGTGACCGGAGCTCCCGGAGCGGCTCTCGTCACCCACGGGACGTCCCGGCGGGAAAGGGCCGCCCCGCGGGCGATCCCGTAATTCTGGTTCACGACGCCGCTCGGCCTCTGGCCAGTCCCAAGCTGATCCAGGCGGTCGCCGCGGCGACCGCCAGTCACGGCGCCGCGATCCCCGTGCTGCCTGTTTCCGAAACATTGAAACGTCTGGCCGGCGATGCCGTGGGAGCCACGGTCGACAGGACAAACGTGGTCGTGGCCCAGACGCCACAGGGCGTGCGGCGCTCCCTGCTCGAGCGCGCGTACGCCACGTATCCTCCGGACGGCCTCGAAACCTGGACGGACGAGGCCTCCCTGCTGGAGGCCTGTAGAATCGTCGTCCATGCAATTCCCGGTGAAGCGACCAACCTCAAAGTGACCGTGCCCGTCGATCTCGAACGTGCCCAGGCGATGCTCGACCACGGCCTGGTACCAGGCCGAGCGGCGGGTCGTTCGACCGTGCCCGGGGGCGGGATGGCCACGGGTCGGGTCGGACTCGGAACCGACAGCCACCCGTTCGGCCCCGGCGAGCCCCTCATGCTCGGCGGTCTTCGATTCGAGGGCGCGCCGCGCCTGACAGGCCATTCGGACGGAGACGTCGCTCTTCATGCGGTTGCCGACGCTCTCCTTGGGGCCGCAGGCCTGGGCGACCTGGGGCGGGTCTTTCCCGCGGATTCCCGCACCCCTGTCGGGATCGACTCCAGTCGCATGCTGGCCGTCGTGGCGGAGATGGTTCGAGTCGCGGGCTGGCGTCCCGTGAACCTGGACATGACGATCCTCGCCGCCAGGCCGAAGCTGGGGAAGCTGCTCCAGGACATGGCGGTCAGCGTGGCCTCGATCCTGGAGATGAGCCCAGCCGCGGTCAACGTCAAGGCATCGACCGGGAACCTGGGCGGCCCCGAAGGCTCCGGACGCTCGATCTCGGCCAGCGCCGTGGTCTGGTTGGCTCCGATCGACGGGGACGTCGCCGGGGAACGGACATGACGATCCGGCTCTTCGACACGATGGCCGGTGCCGCCCGTGACCTGGTGCCACTCGAAGCGGGGCGTGTCCGCGTCTACAGTTGCGGGCCCACCGTCTACGGCCCGGCCCACATCGGGAACTTCCGCTCGTTCCTGTTCGACGATCTGCTGGTTCGTTACCTTCGCTACCGTGGCTTCGAAGTCACGTGGGTAATGAATGTCACGGACGTCGACGACCGGATCATCAAGGGCGCCCGGGCGGAGGCGACCACGATCGGCGAGCTATCGGAGCGATACCGCAAGATGCTCGTCTCGGACATGGAGGCCCTCGGCATGACCGTGCCGGACTTCATGCCCAAGGCGACAGAAAACATCCCCCAGATGGTCGAGCTGATCCAGAAGCTCCTGGACGGCGGCCACGCCTACAGAACCGAAGATGGTTCGATCTTCTTCCGGATCGCCTCCTGGTCCGAGTACGGCCGCCTGGCACGGCTGGATCCGGAGGGGATGAGGGTAGGGGAGCGGGTCGAAGCCGACGACTACGCGAAGGACGATGTCCGCGACTTCGCCGTCTGGAAGGGCGCCAAGCCCGACGAGCCGAGCTGGGATACGGCCATTGGGCCCGGTCGACCCGGGTGGCACATCGAATGCTCGGCCATGAGCATGCGTTACCTCGGTCAGTCGTTCGACATCCACACCGGCGGAATCGACCTCATCTTTCCTCACCACACCGACGAGATCGCGCAAAGCGAGGCGGCCACGGGCAAGAAGTTCGTGGCCTACTGGCTCCACAACGCGTTCCTCCAGATGGGCAGCCAGAAGATGTCCAAGTCGCTTGGCAACATCGAGCGCGTCGGCGACATCCTCGGCCAGGGCGTCTCACCGCGGGCGTTGCGACTGGCCCTGATCTCGGCTCACTACCGGACGCCGCTCTCTTTCGGGGAGGAGTCGCTGCAGGCGGCGAGTTCGGCCGTGGACAGGCTGGACGCTCTCTTCGCGGCGCTGGGGGCGTACCGCAACGAGTGCCCGGACGATGCTACGCTGCCGGGACTGCTCGAGGGAACGAAGTCGGGCTTCGAGGCGGCCCTGGACGACGACCTCAATATCTCCCCGGCGCTGGCCGCCCTCTTCGATCTGGTCCGCGAAATCAATCGGCGGATCGATGCACGAGTTCTGTCGACCGCCGACGCCACTCGTGCCGCGGACTTCATCCGTGACCTGGACCGTGTCCTGGGAGTCGCTCCCGCGGCGGAGGCGTCGCTGGAGCCGGAGTTGCAGCAATTGCTCGAAAAGCGTGCTGCCGCCAGGACCGCTCGAGACTGGGCTGGATCCGACAGACTGCGCGTCGAACTGGCGGGGCGTGGCGTGCTGGTCGAAGACACCCGTGAGGGGCAGCGCTGGCGCCGCGCGGACTAACCGTTCGCGATACCGCGACGGACACACATTGATTGGACTGAGAATTGCCTGACCGTCGACACAAGCCCGGGGATGAGCGCCACGGAGGCGGTAAGCCCGGATGGAAGAAGCCCCACCCGGGTGGGTCGAGGTTCGATGGACCTCGCGGAGAACGACCCAGGACCGGCGGGTCGAGGACCGAGGGACCTCGCGCGGACGGACCACGGCCTGAAGGGCGGCAATTCGAGGGCCCGAAGTCGTTCGGACCGCGGCCCGATGGGCCCAGATCCTTTGGCCCGCGCCCGGGCGGTCCGCGACCGAGTCGCCGACCGGGCGGATTCAGACCAGGATCGACAGGCCCGGCGGGATACAGGTCCGGCCCCCGGCCCGACGGTTTCGGCCCGGGCGGTCCGCGACCGACCCGCCCCGACGACGGCGCGGTCGATGGTCGCGGCGACGCTTCGCGGCCCTTCCGGCGCGACTGGCAGCCTACCGACGGGTGGACGAGAAGGCCGCCCCAATCTCGGGGAGCGCCGGGCGCCGGCTCGCGGCCCCGGTACGAGCAGCGCCCTCGCGAATTCGAGGGTCGGCCCGACGGCGGGCCTCGACCAAACCAAGGTGGGCAACCGGGTGGGCGCCCATACGAGCGCTCCGGCCAGCCGCGCGAGTTTGACCGTCAGCGCGGACCGCGCCGCGCCGGCCTCGGATTCGGGCCGGGCCACTCCGACGCGCCCCGGCAACGGCCCGGCGGGCCACGGCTTGCCGACCAGGGCTCCGAGGCACTTCCCAACGAGGCCGCGAAGTCGTTGCCGAGCCAGCCGTTCGACTCCTCTCCGGACGACCGGGCCGGGCACGTCGTCGAGGGCGGTTTCGGCGCGCCGGCTCCTACCCCAAGACCCTCGCCACGGCCGGACTACCGGCGCCGCTCCGGCGGCTACGTGGACCGGCGGCCCAGCCCGTCAGGCGGCCCGGATTCGGTTCGCTGGCAGCGGCCGCCGTCCGACTCCGCCGCGGGTGACCTGCTCGGAGCGGACGAAGAGCTGGTCGCCGGCAGGCACCCGGTTGAAGAGGCGTTCATCGCCCGGCGCCAGGCCCACCGTCTCCTCGTGGTTCCGCAGCGCCGCCAGGCGCTCGAGAAACTGGTCTTGCACGCCACCAATCTCCGTATCCCAATCGTGGAGATCGAAGGCGGGACGTTGACGTCGCTGGCCGGCTTCGACGGCCACCAGGGGATCGCCCTGGTCACGGACCGCCGGAAGTTCGCCAGCCTGGACGACATCCTGGCCCGTGCGATCGAACGCCAGGAGCCGCCGTTCGTGCTGGTTCTCGATTCGCTCGAGGATCCCCAGAACTTCGGTTCCCTGCTGCGAACGGCCGAAGCTTCCGGCGTCCACGGGGTCGTCTACCCGACGCACCGCCAGGCTCCGCTCTCAGCGGCCGCGATCAAGGCCTCTGCTGGGGCGGTCGAGCATCTGCTTCTCGTTCCAGTCGATGATCTGGCCGAAGCCTTGACCGATCTCCACGTTCGCGGCCTCCGGATCGTAGGTACCGACGCGGACGCCTCTCTGACCGTCCGCCAGGCCGATCTTCGCGGCCCGGCGGCGATAGTCGTGGGCAGTGAAGGTCAGGGTCTCGGTCCGGCCGTCCGCCGCCGTTGCGACGCCGTCGTCCGAATTCCGATGCGCGGTCGAGTGACCTCGCTCAACGCATCGGTCGCGGGCTCGATCCTTCTTTATGAGGCGTCGTCTCAGCGCGGTGGAGAGCGAGTGCTCATCGAGCCGCCAGAGGATCAAGGGCTGGCAGCGAGCGTCGAGCCGGTGGCAGAGGCTGGTTCCGGGCCCAACTCCAAGCCACAGCCCCAACGCGAGCCCGAGCCCGAGCCCGAATCCGGAGCGGACCTGGGACCTGCTGGTGCGTCAGATGCGCCCGTGCCTTCGGCCGGGCCTCAGCCCAGGTCGCGTCGCGGGGCGAAGGCGCGGAAGAGCCCCGAGGAACCGCCCGGTCCGGGGACCGATGGGTCCGATCCGGCTGCCGACGAGCCTCTGCTGCCGGGCGGCACTGCGGTTGACGGGGACCCGTCGGAGGGGCCCGGCTGAGCGTCCGGGCGTCCGTCGGCGAGCTCCCGGCGGTGCGCTTGACCGGCGAGGGGGCCAGCCAATATCATTCCCGGGCGCCCAGGGGTCTTAGCGTAAGCATGCCTTTGCGCCCGCCGACGTAGCTCAATTGGTAGAGCAGCGGTTTTGTAAACCGCCGGTTCCGGGTTCGAGTCCCGTCGTCGGCTCCAACTGAACAAGCCAGCCGTTGAACGGGAGACCCACCGCACCGGCTGGCGGACAACGTGGGTAGGTTGAGCAGGTGGTGAGCTCAGCTGACTGTAAATCAGCCGCCTTCGGCTGTAGAGGTTCGATTCCTCTCCTGCCCACCACCCTCGCGGAGATCTAGCCAACTTTCGGTCTTGGGCCCTCATAGCTCAGCTGGCAGAGCGCGTCCTTGGTAAGGACGAGGTCATCGGTTCAAGTCCGATTGAGGGCTCCACCCCCGTAGCGGCACAGGCCGCGCCAGATGGAGTTGAACGCTCACGTGGCGAAGAAGAAGTTCGAGCGGACCAAGCCGCACGTCAACATCGGCACGATCGGCCATATCGACCACGGCAAGACGACGCTCACCGCGGCGATCACCAAGTACCTCGCCCTGAAGGGCGGGGCGGAGTACCGCGCCTTCGACTCGATCGACAACGCTCCGGAGGAGCGCGAGCGCGGCATCACCATCGCGATCGCCCACGTCGAGTACGAAACCGCCAATCGTCACTATGCCCACGTCGACTGCCCCGGTCACGCCGACTACATCAAGAACATGATCACCGGAGCCGCCCAGATGGACGGGGCGATCCTGGTGGTCGCCGCGACCGACGGGCCCATGCCCCAGACCCGCGAGCACATCCTGCTCGCGCGCCAGGTGGAAGTCCCCTACATGGTCGTCTTCCTCAACAAGGTGGACGCGGTCGACGATCCCGAGCTGCTCGACCTGGTCGAGCTCGAGGTCCGCGAACTCCTGACCAAGAACCACTTCCCCGGCGACGACATCCCGATCGTCCGCGGCTCCGCCCTCAAGGCCCTCGAGACTACCGGCGGCGTCGACGATCCGGCCTACGGCCCCATCCAGGAACTCCTCGATGCGGTCGACTCCTACATCCCGACTCCGGAGCGCCCGATCGACAAGCCCTTCATCATGCCGATCGAGGACGTCTTCGGCATCAAGGGCCGTGGCACCGTGGCCACCGGGCGCATCGAGCGCGGCATCGTCAAGGTCGGCGACGAGGTCGAGATCGTGGGCATCCGGCCTACCCGCAAGGTCGTGGTCACAGGCGTCGAGATGTTCAAGAAGCTGCTCGACCAGGGCCAGGCCGGCGACAACGTGGGCTGCCTTCTGCGCGGCATCGAGCGCGACGACATCGAGCGTGGCCAGGTCCTGGCCAAGTCCGGCTCCGTCAAGCCCCACACCAAGTTCGTGGCCCGTGTCTACGTCCTCTCCCGCGAGGAGGGCGGCCGCCATACCCCCTTCTACAACGGCTACCGGCCCCAGTTCTACCTGCGCACCACCGACGTCACCGGCGCCATCGGCCTGCCCGAGGGAGCCGAGATGATCATGCCCGGCGACAACGTCGACATGACCGTCGAGCTCATCACCCCCATCGCCCTCGAAGTCGGCCAGCGCTTCGCCATCCGCGAAGGTGGTCGCACCGTCGGCGCCGGGGCCATCACCTCGATCATCGAGTAACCAATGGCCAAAGTCGACGCACGTCCGATCATTCAGCTCGCCTGCACCGAGTGCAAGATGAGGACATATACAACCCGCAAGAACAAGAAGAACGATCCAGGCCGACTCGAACTCCGCAAGTACTGCCCTCGAGAACGCCGTCACACCCTGCACCGCGAGGCCAAGTAGCGGATTTCGCAGGCGCCTAGCTCAATTGGTAGAGCACTGGTCTCCAAAACCAGCGGTTGTGGGTTCGAGTCCCGCGGCGCCTGCCAGCTAAGTCCAGGTCTGATAGCAAGAGAACTGCCGTGTCGCGCATTCAGCGCTTCGTTCAAGACTCGTGGCAAGAACTGAAGAAGGTCAACTGGCCGACGCCGCAGCAGGCGCGGAACCTCACCGTCATGGTGCTGGCTGTCAGCGCGGCGGTCAGCATCTACATCGCGATCTTCGACTACGCCTTTGGCGTCATCGCCAAAGCAATCAAGGCCGGGTGATTTCGACTATGAGGACGGAGCAGGCCAGCGAGACCGTTCGGCCGCCCGAGAAACGCTGGTACGTCATCCACACGTACTCGGGCTACGAGAACAAGGTCAAGGCGAACCTCGAGCACCGCATCGAGTCGATGGGCATGGACGACAAGATCTTCCAGGTCCTCGTGCCGATGGAGGACGAGATCGAGATTCGCCAGGGCCAGCGCCACACGGTTCAGAAGAAGGTGTACCCCGGCTACGTCCTCGTCGAGATGATCCTCGACCCGGACTCGTGGTACGTCGTGCGCAATACGCCTGGCGTCACGAGTTTCGTGGGGGGCGGCAACATCCCGGGTGTCCGGAGCGAACCGATCCCCCTGGACGAGACCGAGGTCAAGCAGATCCTGCGTCAGATGGGCGTGGAGACGCCCCGCTACCGCGTCGCCTTCACGAAGGGCCAGAACGTCCGCGTCACCGACGGCCCGTTCGCCGAGTTCATCGGCACGGTTGACGAGGTCAACCCGGAGCGCAACAAAGTCAAGGTGCTGGTCAGCATCTTCGGCCGCGAGACACCGGTCGAGTTGGACTTCCTCCAGGTCGAGAAGCTGTGAGCACCGACCGGCGCTCAACAAGTCCGTTCTAGAAAGGGAGCCCAAGGCTCGTGGCCAAGAAGATCCGAATTGTCCTCACCCTCCAGCTCAACGCCGGCAAGGCGACCCCGGCGCCACCCGTCGGTACGGCCCTCGGCCCCCACGGCATCAATATCGTCGAGTTCACCAAGTCGTACAACGAGAAGACCGCCGACAAGGTCGGGCAGGTAATCCCGGCACAGATCACGATCTTCGAGGATCGCTCGTTCGCCTTCATCCTCAAGACTCCACCGGCCCCGTACCTCCTTCGGAAGGCGGCGGGGCTCGAGAAGGGGGCGACCACTGCCGGCCGCGAGAACGTCGGCAAGGTGACTCGTGAGCAGATCCGCGAAATCGCCGTGATCAAGCTCCCGGACCTCAACGCCAACGACATCGACGCCGCCATGGCTCAGGTCCAGGGGACGGCTCGAAGCATGGGCATCGAAATAGAAGGCTAGTAGCCACTTCGGGAACGGCGGCGCAGCCGACGTTTCCGCAAAGTCGATCGCCGGAGGCGATTGACTCGAAGACCCCGCGACAAGGGGGAGGCCCAGACCCGGGTGGCCGGGCGGGACCGATAGAAGGAGATCGAAATGGCCGAACGCGGCAAGAAGTATCAGGACGCAGCCAAGCTCGTGGACCGGACGAAGCTCTACAGCCCGGCCGAGGCGGCGGAGCTCGCCCGCAAGACCAGCTACGTCGGCTTCGACGCCAGCGTCGAAGCGCACCTTCGCCTGGGCGTGGACCCTCGCCATGCCGACCAGATGGTCCGAGGCACGGTCGTTCTTCCGCACGGCACCGGCAAAGTCGTTCGCGTTGTCGTATTCGCCCAGGGCGAGAAGGCTCTGGAGGCGCTTCGCGCCGGCGCTGACGAGGTTGGCGCCGAGGATCTCGTCAAGAAGATCGAGGCCGGCTGGACCGATTTCGACGTCGCCCTGGCGGCACCGGACGTGATGGGAATGGTTGGGCGCCTCGGTCGCGTCCTCGGCCGCAAGGGCCTCATGCCGAACCCGAAGTCCGGGACGATCACCTTCGACCTCGAGCGCGCCATCAAAGAAGTCAAGGAGGGCCGCGTCGAGTTCAAGGTGGACAAGGGCGGCATCATCCACGTCGCCTTCGGCAAGGCGAGCTTCGAGTCCCAGCAGCTCGTCGACAACCTGGCGACCCTGATGGACGCGATCAACCGCGCTCGCCCGACCGGAGCCAAGGGCCAGTATCTGAGGACGCTGACCATCGTCCCGACCATGGGGCCCGGGATCAGGGTCGACATCCCGGCCGTTCTCGCGGTCGCCGCGGCGTCGTAGCGCCGCAACAGCGGCGCCACCCGCGCCGCCAAACATATGAGGCCGCACGCGCAGTGCGTTAGGCTTTGGTAACGTGAATGCGCAAGCATTCACCCGGCGACGAAGCGCCACCGGGCGTCCGCCGCCACCTAACCGAATACCGACGGACCGCCGCAGACAGCATGGGCCTTCGGGCTCAATCGTCGGCGCCGGGGCGTTGACGGGTGAAGGCTTCGCCTTCACCTTGGCGATTGCTCTGCAATCGCGGTGGCTCGGCCGCGTGGCCCACCACTCGCGGAGAATTGCGCAGCAATTCTCCGAAGGTCAACGCCGCAGGCGTCGACTCCATGCCGAGGCAGGGACCAAGCCTCCACCCGCGCGGGTGGGAGCGCCCCTGTGGCGATACGCCGTCTCAGGGGCGTTGTGCTAAGTCGGCTTCGCCGCACTTAGCCCGCGAGGAACCTTCGATTGGTTCCTTGAGCGACCGAACCACGGTTGCCACGCCTGCCCGCCGCGCGCCGGCTGCGTGCAGTAGTCCAGGGAGGTTATCCATGCCTACCGAGGCCAAGCGCGAGACAGTTGCGCGGCTGACCGAGGAAGCTCGGTCGGCGACGGCGATGATCGTCTCCGAATATCGCGGCCTCAAGGTCTCCGAACTCGGCGAGATCCGTCGAAACCTGCGCAAGCAGAACGTCACTTACCACATCGTCAAGAACCGGTTGATGAAGATCGCGGCACGAGAGGCCGGGGCGGAAGCTCTGGGCATCCTGCTCGAAGGTCCGACCGCCGTCGCCTTCATAAACGGTGACGAGGGGGCTGCCGCAAAGGCGGTCCTGGACGCGTTTCGGCCGTACCGGGTGATCAAGATCACCGGGGCGGTGCTCGGCGATCGAGTGGTTAACGCCGAGGGCGTCACGCGTCTCTCCCAGCTTCCGGGTCGCGACGTTCTACTGGCCCAGGTCGCCGGGTCCATCGCAGCGCCGATGGCAACGGTGGCAGGTCTGTTCGATGCCCCGCTTCGGGACATGGCCGGACTTCTCGGGTCCCTCGCCGATAAGCAGGCCGCCTCAGCCACGGTCTGAGCGGCGCACCAACCAGACGAACTCGCTCGAGCCGGCGTGGCTCCAGCACGAAGGAGCAACTGACCAAATGGCAAAGCTGACTCAAGACCAGCTGCTTGACGCCTTCGCGTCGATGTCCGTTCTCGAACTCGCCGACTTCAAGAAGGCGTTCGAGGATAAGTTCGGTGTCACCGCCGCCGCACCCGTGGCCGTTGCGGCCGTCGGCGCCGTCGCCGCCCCAGCCGCTGCTGCTGCGGTCGAGGAGGAGCAGACCGAGTTCTCCGCCGTCATAACTGAGATCGGCCCCAACAAGATCCCGGTCATCAAGGTGGTCCGGGAACTGACCGGCCTCGGCCTCAAGGAGGCCAAGGACCTCGTCGACGGCACGCCCAACCCTGTCAAGGAAGGTGTCAACAAGGACGAGGCCGAGAAGATCAAGGCCGCCCTGGAAGAGGTGGGCGCGAAGGTCGAGATCAAGTAGACTCGTCGTCAGGACGCGGCGGGGCGGGCAAGACCCGCCCCGCGCGATCGCCGTCTCGTTGGCGATCGCGGGCTACGGTCGGGGTTGTACAGGCACGCCCGCTTGACACCGGCCGAAGTCGCGGTATCCTACTCCTTCTGTGAGCGCGGCCTTCCCCCTTCTCCTCCGTCAAGGAGCGGTTCATGCTGTCTGTCGCTGAATCCTCTCGTGCTTCCACGATCGCGCCCCGCCGTCGGTATGCGCGAATCCCCGAAGTCCTCGAGATCCCCAACCTGATCGAGCTGCAGCTCAGTTCGTTCAACTGGTTCGTGGAGAAGGGGCTCAGGGAGCTGCTCGACGAGATCAGCCCGATCAAAGACTTCACCGGCAAGGTGATGGAGCTCCACTTCCTGGACTACGAGTTCGGTGCGCCCAAGTATGCCGAGCTGGAGTGCCGGACCAAGGACCTGACTTTCAGCCGGCCGCTGTACGTGAACGTCGAGCTGCTGATCAAGGAGACCGGCGAGATTCAGCGCCAGCGAGTCTACATGGGCGACTTCCCGTTCATGACTGACCAGGGGACCTTCATCATCAACGGTGCCGAGCGCGTCGTCGTCAGCCAGCTCGTGCGCTCGCCGGGCGTGTACTACAGCGCCCTTGAGGATCCGACCAGCGGCCGGACGCTCTTCTCAGCCAAGGTGATCCCGAACCGCGGCGCCTGGCTGGAGTTCGAGACCAGCAACAAGGACCTCCTCTCGGTCAAAGTCGACCGCAAGCGCAAGATCGCAGCGACGACCCTGCTGCGGGCCGTCGGCTACGAGAACAACGACGAGATCAGCGCCATCTTCGCCACTGTCGACAGCGATCCGGAGCATCAGTACATCGCCTCGACGCTGGACAAGGACCTGACCAAGACCCAGCAGGATGCCTTGATCGAGGTCTACAAGAAGCTGCGCCCCGGCGACCCGCCGACCGGCGACAACGCCCGCCAGCTCGTCGAGAGCCTCTTCTTCAACTTCCGCCGCTACGACCTCGGTCGCGTCGGTCGCTACAAGTTCAACAAGAAGCTCGCCCCGGTGGCCGAGCGCATGGGGACCGAGCTGAACCGAGAAGAGCGGATCATCACCCGTGAGGACATTGCGGCGATCGTCGGCCACCTCATCGAGCTGAACCGCGGCCTCGGCACGCCTGACGACATCGACCACCTGGGCAACCGCCGCATTCGCGCCAACGGCGAGCTGATCCAGAACGCCTTCCGCGTCGGCCTGCTCCGAATGGAGCGCGTCGTCCGCGAGCGCATGACGATCCAGGAGATCGACAAGGCGACCCCGAACGCCCTCATCAACATCCGGCCGGTGGTGGCTGCGATGAAGGAGTTCTTCGGCGGCAGCCAGCTCAGCCAGTTCATGGACCAGACCAACCCCCTGGCCGAGCTGACGAGCAAGCGGCGGCTCTCGGCATTGGGCCCCGGCGGCCTGTCACGCGAACGTGCCGGGTTCGACGTCCGAGACGTCCACCACAGCCACTACGGCCGAATCTGCCCGATCGAGACGCCGGAAGGCCCGAACATCGGACTGATCGGATCGCTGGCCACTTTCGGCCGAATCAACAGTTACGGCTTCATCGAGACGCCCTACCGCAAGGTCAAGCGGACGATCGCCTGGAACGATCCGGACATCGGCCAGCACGAAGCCGGCGCGGACGTCGTGGGCAAGGATGGCAAGGTCATCCGTAAGGCCGGCGAGAAGTTCAACGACGCCGCGATCGCCGAGCTCAAGCGCCAGAAGGCGCAGGCGTTCCCGATTCGTCCCGTGGTCACCTCGGAGATCGAGTACCTGGCCGCGGACGAAGAGGAAGAGCATCACGTTGCTCAGGCCAATGCCGAGCTGGACGCGGGAGGCCATTTCGTAGGCGAACGCGTCCCGTGCCGATATCGGGACCAATTCCCCGAGGCGCGGCCAAATGCCATCGAGTACATGGACGTATCGCCCAAGCAGGTCGTCTCCGTGGCCACGGCTCTCATTCCGTTCCTCGAGCACGACGATGCCAACCGCGCCCTGATGGGCTCGAACATGCAGCGCCAGGCCGTGCCGCTCCTGGAGCCGGAGGCGCCGATCGTGGGCACCGGCATGGAGTGGCGCGCCGCCCTGGACTCGGGCCAGGTCGTGATCGCGCGGCGCCCCGGCGTCGTTACCAGCGTCACCGCCGACCGTATCCAGATCGAGACCGATGCCGGCGAACTGGACGAGTACCTGCTGCAGAAGTACGTCCGCTCCAACCAGGGGACGTGCATCAACCAGCGCCCCATCGTGGATGTCGGGATGCGCCTGGAAAAGGGCGACCCGATCGCCGACTCCAGTTCCACAGACCAGGGCGAGCTGGCCCTCGGCCGGAACGTACTGGTGGCGTTCATGAGCTGGGAAGGTGGCAACTACGAGGACGCGATCGTCATCAGCGAGCGCCTCGTCAAGGAGGACTTCTTCACCAGCATTCACATCGAGAAGCACGAGCTGGAGTCGCGCGACACCAAGCTCGGGCCCGAGGAGATCACCCGCGACATCCCCAACGTCGGCGAGGAGTCGCTCAAGGACCTGGACGAGGAAGGCATCGTCTACATCGGTGCCGAGGTCCAGCCGGGCGACATTCTGGTCGGCAAGATCACCCCGAAGGGCGAAACCGAACTGACCGCCGAGGAGCGATTGCTCCGGGCGATCTTCGGCGAGAAGGCCCGAGAAGTGAAGGACTCGTCCCTCCGCCTGCCCCACGGCGAGCGCGGCAAGGTCGTCGATGTCCGTATATTCAGCCGCGAGGAAGGCGACGAGCTCATGCCCGGCGTCAACCGGCTGGTCCGAGTCTCCGTGGCTCAGAAGCGCAAGGTCAGCGTCGGCGACAAGATGGCCGGCCGCCACGGCAACAAGGGCGTCATCGCCAAGGTCCTCCCCGTCGAGGACATGCCCTACCTGCCCGACGGCACTCCGGTCGACATCGTTCTCAACCCGCTCGGCGTGCCGAGCCGAATGAACATCGGCCAGATCCTCGAGACGCACCTCGGCTGGGCTCTCCACGAGCGCGGGATGAAGGCCGCCACTGCGGTCTTCGACGGTGCGTCGGAGGAACAGATCCGGCAGGAGTTGCGTGACGCCGGTCTGCCGGAGAACGGCAAGATCACCGTCCGAGACGGTCGGTCCGGCGAGGCGTTCGACCGCCCGATCACGGTCGGCTACATCTACATGCTCAAGCTCCACCATCTGGTGGAGGACAAGATCCACGCCCGGTCGACGGGACCCTACAGCCTCATCACGCAGCAGCCCCTGGGCGGCAAGGCCCAGTTCGGCGGTCAGCGCTTTGGGGAGATGGAGGTCTGGGCGCTCGAGGCGTATGGCGCGGCGAACATCCTGCAGGAGCTGCTCACGGTCAAATCGGATGACGTAATGGGTCGCGTCCAAACGTACGAGGCTATCGTCAAGGGTGAGGAGATCCAGCAGCCCGGCGTTCCGGAGTCGTTCAAGGTGCTCATCAAGGAACTCCAGAGCTTGGGGCTCAACGTCGAGATCCTCAACGAGAACGACGAAGAGATCCGCTTCGCCGAAGACACCGGCACCTACCCGATGCCGGATCTCGGCGGGATCAACCTAGCTGGGTTCGAAGACTGATCCAACTGCACGCATGACGCGTCGCTTGTGCCCGGCCAGCCAGGCGTCGCCGGCCCACGGTCCTAACTACGCCACCGAGCCAGGCGGCGGCGTGGAGGAGAGCAATGCTCGAAGTCAATAACTTCAACGCCATCCGGATCTCTCTCGCAAGTCCGGAGCAGATCCGCGATTGGTCGTCCGGTGAGGTAACCAAGCCGGAGACGATCAACTACCGCACGCTCAAGCCGGAGAAGGACGGACTCTTCGACGAGCGAATCTTCGGTCCCACCAAGGACTGGGAGTGCTACTGCGGCAAGTACAAGAGAATCCGTTACAAGGGCATCATCTGCGACAAGTGCGGCGTGGAGGTCACTCGCTCCAAGGTTCGCCGCGAGCGCATGGGCCACATCCAGCTGGCCAGCCCCGTGAGCCACATCTGGTATTTCAAGGGTACGCCGAGCCGCCTGGGTATTCTGCTCGACATCAGCCCGCGAAATCTCGAGCGCATCCTCTACTTCGCCCTGTACATCGTCACGCACGTGGACGAGGAGGCCCGGCGGCGGGCTCTGGCGGCGCTCGAAGACGAGGCCGAGGGCAGGGGAGGCAAGGGCGGTCGCGCCCTGGGCGAGCTTGAAGACGAGCTGAAGAGCCGTTTCCACCGCCAGAAGGACGAGCTCAATGCCGCGCTCGCGACCACCAAGGGCGAACTAGAGCAGCAGCGGACGGCCCGCACCGAGGAGATCATCGAGGCCGCTCAGCAGGTCGAGAAATCCCTGAAGGCGCTCGGCAAGTCCGCGGCCCCCGACGCGATCGCATTCCCCATCACGGGCGAGCTGGTCGTTGCGGCCGGGGCCACGGCCGGCAAGGAAGCGACCGCCACTCTCCGCAAGATCGTGGCCGCCGAAACGGAGCGGGTCACCGCCGAGATCCAGGCGCGCGAGGCGGACGAGGAGCGGAGCGTCGCCCAGAAGACGGCCGACCTGGAACTCGCCAACGACGCCGAGATCGAGTCCGAGCGCGAACGCCTTCGCCACGACGCGGAGGGCGCAAAGGACGAGATCCGCAAGCAGCGCGACGAGATCGAGTCGATCAAGCCGCTGATGACCTTATCCGAGAACGACTTCCGCTACCTCGACGAGCGGTACGGCTCGGGTAGCCGCGGCGGCCGGATCTTCCACGCGGCCATGGGCGCGGAGGCGGTCCGAGACATCATCGGCCGCATGGACCTCGAGGAGCTGGCCAAGTCGCTCCACGTCGAGGTTCGCACCAGCTCGGGCCAGCGCCGCAAGAAGGCCATCAAGCGACTCCGGCTGATCGAAGCCTTCCGCCGCTCCGGCACGCGCCCGGAGTGGATGATCCTGTCGGTCATCCCGGTTATCCCGCCGGACCTGCGCCCGATGGTCCAGCTCGACGGCGGCCGCTTCGCGACATCCGACCTGAACGACCTCTACCGGCGCGTGATCAATCGCAACAACCGGCTCAAGCGACTTCTCGAGCTGGGCGCCCCGGAGATCATCATTCGCAACGAGAAGCGGATGCTCCAGGAGGCTTGCGACGCTCTGATCGACAACGGTCGGCGCGGACGGGCCATCGCCGGCACCGGCAACCACCGCCTCAAGAGCCTGTCGGACATGCTCAAGGGCAAGCAGGGCCGGTTCCGCCAGAACCTGCTCGGTAAGCGCGTGGACTACTCGGGCCGCTCTGTCATCGTGGTTGGGCCGGAGCTCAAACTCCACCAGTGCGGCCTGCCCAAGAAGATGGCGCTCGAGCTGTTCAAGCCTTTCGTCATGCGCCTGCTCGTGGAAAAGGGCTTCGCCCACAACATCAAGAGCGCCAAGCGCATCGTCGAGCGGGTCAGGCCGGAGGTCTGGGACGTCCTCGAGGAAGTCATCAAGGACCATCCGGTTCTACTGAACCGCGCCCCCACGCTGCACCGGCTGGGCATCCAGGCCTTCATGCCGGTCCTGGTCGAGGGCTCCGCGATCCAGATCCACCCATTGGTCTGCACCGCCTTCAACGCCGACTTCGACGGCGACCAGATGGCGGTTCACGTCCCGCTTTCGACCGCGGCTCAGGAAGAGGCGCGGACGCTGATGCTCTCGACGGCCAACCTCCTTTCCCCCGCGGACGGGAGCCCGGTCGTCGCACCGACGCAGGACATGGTCCTGGGTTGCTTCTACCTGACCATGGAAAAGGCTCTCGTCGAGGGCAAGCATCCCCGTCTCTTCTCCAGCGAGGGCGAGGCGATCCTGACGTACCAGCTCCGCGAGGTGACCCTTCACGAGCCGGTCGTGGCCATGGTCCGAACCTGGGACGAGGAGGCCGGAGAGGCCGTCGATCGCCGGGTGCAAACCACGGTCGGCAGAATCCTGTTCAACCAGATCGTGCCGGATCGGCTCCGCTACAAGAACGTCAACATGAAGCGGACCGAGCTGCGCAAGCTCGTCGACGAGTGCTACCGCATTCTCGGACCCGAGGAGACGGCCCATGTCGTGGACGGCGTCAAGGCCGTCGGCTTCGAATACGCGACCCGGGGCGGGATGACCATCGCCGTTACCGACATCGTGATCCCTCCGGACAAGACCAAGCGCCTGACGGAGGCGGACACGGCTGTCGACCAGATCGACCGCCAGTTCCAGCGCGGCCTCATCACCGATGACGAGCGCTACGAGCAGGTAGTCGACGTCTGGCAGAAGACCACGAACGACCTTTCGACCGCGATGATGGACGGCCTGGATGCCTTCGGTTCCGTCCGCATGATGGCGGACTCGGGCGCCCGAGGTAACAAGGGCCAGATCAGCCAGCTCGGCGGCATGCGAGGCCTGATGGCCGACCCGTCGGGCCGCATCATCGACGTCCCCGTCCGGAGTAACTTCCGCGAGGGGATGACGGTACTCGAGTACTTCATCTCGACCCACGGCGCCCGCAAGGGCCTCGCCGACACCGCGCTCCGCACCGCCGACTCGGGCTATCTGACCCGTCGCCTCGTGGACGTGGCGCAGGACGTCATAACCCGCGAGGAAGACTGCGGAACCCAGGAAGGCAGCTGGATCACCCGCGCCGAATTGGCCGAGATCACCAGCAACGAGAAGGGCGCCTACCAGAAGCGAATGGTCGGTCGCCTCTCAGCTGCCGATCTGCACCATCCGGAGACCGGCGAGCTGATCTGCGAGCGCAACACCGAGATTACCGAGGCCATCGCCCTGGCGGTCGACGAGTCCGGGATCGACGAGGTCCTCGTCCGCTCACCGCTCTCGTGCGAGGCTCGCCACGGCGTCTGCCGCTTGTGCTACGGCCGCAACCTGGCCACCGGCACGCTCGTCGGCATCGGCGAGGCGGTCGGTATCATCGCCGCCCAGTCCATCGGCGAGCCCGGCACGCAGTTGACGATGCGAACATTCCACACCGGCGGCGTTGCCGGCCTGGACATCACCGCCGGCTTGCCGCGAGTCGAGGAGCTCTTCGAAGGCCGCGTTCCCAAGGGCAAGGCCGAGATGAGCCACATCGACGGGATCGTGGAGATCATCCGCAGCGACACCGGGACGCACGTCAAGGTCACCAGCCGCGAGCAATACGACACCCACATCGCCCTGCCTGCCAGCGTTGAGATGCTGGCCGCCCCCGGCGACATCGTCGAGGCCGGACAGGTCATCGCCCGCCCCGACGGCGCCGGTACCGACAAGTCTGCCGACGTCTCGGCGCCGGCCAAGGGCTTCCTGGTCCGGGAGGGGGAGTCCCTGGTGGTGCGTTCCGAGGACACAGTGGAACGCGAGTACACGATCCCTCACAACGCCAAGATCATGGTCGAGAACGGCGTCGAGATCCGTGCCGGCGACGCCATCACAGATGGCCCTATCAATCCTCAGGAGTACCTCGAGACGCGGGGCAAGGACTCCGTCCAGCGCTACCTGGTCAAGGAAGTCCAGAAGGTCTACCGCAGCCAGGGCGTCACGATCAACGACAAGCACATCGAGATCATCGTCCGGCAGATGCTCCGCAAGGTCCGCATCGACCAGCCTGGCGACACAGACCTCCTGCCGACCGAGCTGATCGATCGCCTCGACTTCGAGGAGGTCAACAACCGGGTCCTGGCCGAGGGCGGCGAGCCCGCGACGGCCCAGACGGTCCTGCTCGGCGTGACGAAGGCATCCCTCAATACCTCCAGCTTCCTCGCGGCGGCCTCGTTCCAGGAGACGACCCGGGTGCTGACCGAGGCGGCCATCAACGGCGCCAAGGACCATCTGATCGGCCTCAAGGAGAACGTCATTATCGGCAAGCTCATCCCCGCCGGGACGGGCGCGCCGGCGAACATCGCCGCAGCCCGCGAGCGGGCACGCCGGGCCGCCGAAGAGGCGCTCGCGGGCGAATCGCTCGAGAGGCTGCGTGGACCCGAGTACGAGTACAACCCGTTCCTCGAGGAGGCCGGAGGTCGGCCTTCCGACGAGACGGCCGACCTGGCCACGATCCTTGCCGCCAGCACCGGCGAAGGAAAGGCGGACGAGACCGACTTCGTCAACCCGTTCCTCGAGGCCATCGGCGGCGAGTCCGGGGTCGAAGCCGACCTGTCCGATCTCGCCAGTCTCGAGGAGATTCTGGGCAAGGCAAAGAAGGAAGAGGAGTAGGGCACCACGGGACGTCCATTGCCGGGGTAGTCGAGGCGCAGAGGGCCGTTCCGGGATGCCCGGAGGTTTGACACCCCCGTCCGGCCGCTGATAAACTCCGCGCTCGTGGCTTCATCGAGGCCTGCGGTTAGCGTGTGCCAATCGCGGCTCTCGGCCAGCCATCTGGACAGCGGAAACCGTTCACGAAATCGGCATCGGCCGAACGTGGCCGGACCGCCCAGACCATAGAAGCGATTTGCGCCAGACAGATCGCCTCCATGTCGCGACCGTGCCGCCGTGGCGGCCCATCGGACGCCGGAGGCCACCAAGGCGGCGCAGGTTCCCGTCGATCGGACTCGCACCGGGGCCCAACCCGGGCGCGACGAGGTGTCCATCCACGGGATCGCCGACCAGAACAACATCAACCAGCAGCAGGAACCGAAAGGAGCCGCGTCTCCGTGCCGACCATCAGCCAGCTCGTGCGGCACGGCCGCCAGGCGAAGATCTCGAAGATCAAAGCCCCGGCCATGCGCAAGAACTGGAACAGCCTCCGCCAGCGCCAGGTGGCCATCCCCGGTGCGCCCCAGAAGCGCGGCGTCTGCCTGCAGGTTCGCACGATGACGCCGAAGAAGCCGAACTCGGCTCTCCGCAAGATCGCCCGCGTCCGTCTCACCAACCAGATGGAGGTCACGGCCTACATCCCGGGGATCGGCCATAACCTCCAGGAGCACTCCGTGGTTCTGGTCCGTGGTGGCCGCGTGAAGGACCTGCCGTCGGTCAAGTACCACATCATCCGGGGCACTCTCGACGCCGCTGGCGTCAAGGACCGCAAGCAGGGCCGCTCGAAGTACGGCGCGAAGTCCCCACAGCAGAAGGGCAAGAAGTAACGATGCCCCGTCGCCACACGATCGCCCGCAAGACCAAGTACCAGGGAGCGCCTTCCCCGCGCCTGAGCAGCCGCTTCGAGACCAAGCTCATGACGGACGGCAAGCGCCACCTCTCCGAGCGCATCCTGCGAGAGGCCCTGGCCCGCGCAGAAGCCCAGGCCCGCCGCCCCGGCGTCGAGGTCCTGGAGTCGGCGATGCGCAACGCGACGCCCATTATCGAAGTCAAGCCGCGCCGCGTCGGTGGCGCCACATATCAGGTCCCGGTCGAAATCCGGGGCGATCGCCGAATGTCGCTCGGTGTGCGCTGGCTCGTCCAAGCGGCCCGCAAGCGAAACGGCAAGAGCATGTCGGAGAAGCTGGCCGCCGAGCTCGTCGATGCCATGAACGGCCTCGGCGCGGCAGTCAAGCGTCGTGAGGACACTCACAAGATGGCCGACGCAAACAGGGCATTCAGCCACTTCAAGTGGTAGGCCCTCGCTAGGGAGCGCAAGAGACTCGTGGCACGTCAGGTTCCGCTCGCCAAGACGCGGAACATCGGAATCATCGCCCATATCGACGCTGGGAAGACCACGGTCACCGAGCGGGTGCTCTTCTATACCAAGAAGATCTATAAGCTCGGTGAGGTCCACGAGGGCGCGGCCACCATGGACTGGATGCCCCAGGAGCAGGAGCGCGGCATCACGATCACTGCCGCGGCTACGACGTGCTTCTGGGACGATCATCGAATCAACATCATCGATACGCCCGGGCACGTGGACTTCACTGTGGAGGTCGAGCGCAGCCTGCGCGTGCTTGACGGCGCGGTCGTGGTCTTCGACGGCGTGGCCGGCGTAGAGCCCCAGTCCGAGACGGTCTGGCGCCAGGCGGACCGCTATCGCGTGCCCCGCATCTGCTTCATCAACAAGCTCGATCGGACGGGTGCCGACTTCTGGCGTTGCGTCGACATGATCCGCGAGCGGCTTGGTGCCCGGCCCGTGCCGATCCAGCTGCCGATCGGGAACGAAGACAAGTTCCGCGGCATCGTGGACCTGATCACCATGAAGGCCATCGTCTACAAGGTCGAAGACCTCGGCGCCGAGGGGGAAGTCATGGACATCCCCGCCGATCTGGTCGAGACGGCCAGTGCCTACCGGGAGAAGATGGTCGAGGCCGTCGCCGAGATGGACGACGAGCTGACGCACAAGTACCTCGAAGGCCACGATCTCAGCCCGGAGGACATCAAGCGCGGCCTGCGCCTCGGGACCCTCGAATACCGGATCGTTCCCGTTCTGGCCGGGTCGGCGCTCAAGAACAAGGGCATCCAGCCGGTTCTCGACGCGGTGATCGACTACCTGCCGTCGCCCCTGGACGTGCCGCCGGTGATCGGCGAGCACCCGCATACGCACAAGGAAGTCATCCGGACCGCGAACGACTCCGAGCCTTTCAGCGCCCTGGTCTTCAAGATCGCTGCCGACCCGTTCGTGGGAAAGCTGGCCTATTTCCGCGTGTACTCGGGCACGCTGACCGCAGGCTCGTACGTGCTCAATGCGACCAAGGGAAAGAAAGAACGGATCGGGCGCATCCTCCAGATGCATGCCAACCACCGCGAGGAGATCGACACGGTCTACGCCGGCGATATCGCGGCGGCGGTGGGACTCAAGGAAAGCTATACCGGCGATACGCTCGCGGACCCGGAGCACCCGGTCGTCCTCGAGAACATCGTCTTTCCGGAGCCGGTCATCGAGGTCGCAATCGAGCCCAAGACCAAGGCCGACCAGGACAAGCTCGGAATTGCCCTCCAGCGCCTGGCCGAGGAAGATCCCACCTTCCGCGTCCACACGGACGAGGAAAGCGGGCAGACCCGCATCGCCGGGATGGGCGAGCTACACCTCGACGTGCTCGTGGATCGAATGATCCGCGAGTTCAAGGTGGCGGCCAACGTGGGGCGTCCCTCGGTCGCCTACCGGGAGACGATCCGTCGCGCGGCCGAAGGCAACTACCGCCACGTCAAGCAGACCGGCGGCAAGGGCCAGTACGGCCACGTCGTCATCCGGATCGAGCCGAACGAGGCCGGCAAGGGTTACGAGTTCGTCGACAAGATCGTCGGCGGGACCATCCCGCGCGAGTACATCAAGCCGATCGACATGGGCATCCGGGAGGCCCTCGAGACGGGTCCCCACGCCGGTCACCCCATGGTGGACGTCAAAGCGACCCTTTTCGACGGCTCCTTCCACGAGGTCGACTCGAGCGAAATGGCGTTCCGGATCGCCGCCTCGATGGCCCTCAAGGAAGCCGTGGCGAAGGCTTCACCGGTGATCCTCGAACCGCTGATGCGAGTAGAGGTCACCCTGCCGGAGCAGTTCCTGGGCGATGTCATCGGCGATCTCAACTCTCGGCGGGGCCATGTCGAGGCGATGGAGTCGCGCGGGTCCACGCAAGTTGTCCGGGCGCGTGTCCCTCTGGCCGAGATGTTCGGCTACGCAACCGATCTGCGGTCGATGACGCAGGGCCGCGCAAGCTACTCGATGGAGCTTTCCCACTACGCAGAGGTCCCCGCCAATCTGGCGGCCGAGCTCGTCCAGAAGTCCCGAGTCTGATCAGTCAACCCAGCCCGCAGTAGGAGCGAGGGAGCAGCCGCGATGGCGAAGAAGAAGTTCGAGCGGACCAAGCCGCACGTCAACATCGGCACGATCGGCCATATCGACCACGGCAAGACGACGCTCACCGCGGCGATCACCAAGTACCTCGCCCTGAAGGGCGGGGCGGAGTACCGCGCCTTCGACTCGATCGACAACGCTCCGGAGGAGCGCGAGCGCGGCATCACCATCGCGATCGCCCACGTCGAGTACGAAACCGCCAATCGTCACTATGCCCACGTCGACTGCCCCGGTCACGCCGACTACATCAAGAACATGATCACCGGAGCCGCCCAGATGGACGGGGCGATCCTGGTGGTCGCCGCGACCGACGGGCCCATGCCCCAGACCCGCGAGCACATCCTGCTCGCGCGCCAGGTGGAAGTCCCCTACATGGTCGTCTTCCTCAACAAGGTGGACGCGGTCGACGATCCCGAGCTGCTCGACCTGGTCGAGCTCGAGGTCCGCGAACTCCTGACCAAGAACCACTTCCCCGGCGACGACATCCCGATCGTCCGCGGCTCCGCCCTCAAGGCCCTCGAGACTACCGGCGGCGTCGACGATCCGGCCTACGGCCCCATCCAGGAACTCCTCGATGCGGTCGACTCCTACATCCCGACTCCGGAGCGCCCGATCGACAAGCCCTTCATCATGCCGATCGAGGACGTCTTCGGCATCAAGGGCCGTGGCACCGTGGCCACCGGGCGCATCGAGCGCGGCATCGTCAAGGTCGGCGACGAGGTCGAGATCGTGGGCATCCGGCCTACCCGCAAGGTCGTGGTCACAGGCGTCGAGATGTTCAAGAAGCTGCTCGACCAGGGCCAGGCCGGCGACAACGTGGGCTGCCTTCTGCGCGGCATCGAGCGCGACGACATCGAGCGTGGCCAGGTCCTGGCCAAGTCCGGCTCCGTCAAGCCCCACACCAAGTTCGTGGCCCGTGTCTACGTCCTCTCCCGCGAGGAGGGCGGCCGCCATACCCCCTTCTACAACGGCTACCGGCCCCAGTTCTACCTGCGCACCACCGACGTCACCGGCGCCATCGGCCTGCCCGAGGGAGCCGAGATGATCATGCCCGGCGACAACGTCGACATGACCGTCGAGCTCATCACCCCCATCGCCCTCGAAGTCGGCCAGCGCTTCGCCATCCGCGAAGGTGGTCGCACCGTCGGCGCCGGGGCCATCACCTCGATCATCGAGTAGGCGGAGTCAGATATGGCAAGGCAACGGATCAGGATCCGCCTCAAGGCGTACGACCACCGGCTGCTCGATCAGTCGGCGGCGCAGATCGTGGAGACGGCCCAGCGGACCGGCGCGGATGTCGTCGGCCCCGTTCCGCTGCCTACGCGCATCGAAAAGTTCACCGTCCTTCGCTCGCCCTTCATCGACAAGGACAGCCGGGAGCAGTTCGAGATCCGCACTCACAAGCGGCTCGTGGACATCCTGGAGCCCTCGTCCAAGACGGTCGACGCCCTGATGCGACTCTCGCTCGCCGCGGGCGTCGACATCGAAATCAAGATGTGACCAGATGACGATAGGACTGATCGGCCGAAAGGTCGGCATGACGCAGATCTTCCAGCCAGACGGAACGATGATCGGTGTGAGCGTCGTGGCCGTGGAGCCGAACACGGTTACCCGTGTCCGGACCCCGGAACGCGATGGCTATACCGCCGTCCAGATCGGGATCGAGGAGTCGGGCAAGCTCAACAAGCCCGAGATGGGGCAGCTCAAGAACCTGCCGAAGCTCTCCGTCCTGCGCGAGTTCCGACTGGACGGCGCGGATGACCCGGCCTACACCGTCGGCCAGGTGCTCGACGTGACCATGTTCACGGCCGGCGACATCGTCGACGTGACCGGGGTCTCGAAGGGCAAGGGCTTCTCCGGTCACATCAAGCGCCACCACTTCAAGCGCGGCCCCAAGACCCACGGTTCCGACCACCATCGCGCCCCCGGATCGATCGGTCCCGGCACCACGCCGGGTCGGGTCTACAAGGGCATGCGCATGGCGGGTCACCTGGGCGATGCCCGTGCCACGGTCAAGAAGCTTCGGGTAGTCCGTGCGGACGCCGAGCGCAACCTGTTGCTCGTCAAGGGAGCCGTCCCCGGTTCTCTCAACGGGCTGCTCCTCGTGAAGAAGGCCTAGCGATGCCTACGACGACCCTGTACTCGAGTACCGGCGAGGCGATCGGCGAGGTGGAGCTCCCTGACGTGCTCTTCTCCGCGCCGATCAACACGGCCGTGCTCCACCAGGTGGTCACCGCCCAGCTGGCGGGTCGCCACCTCGGCACTCACGACACCAAGAAACGCGGTGAGGTCTCCGGTGGTGGAAACAAGCCGTATCGCCAGAAGGGGACCGGCCGCGCCCGCCAGGGCTCGATCCGTTCGCCGCAGTTCGAAGGCGGCGGCGTGGTCTTCGGACCGCATCCGCGTTCGTACGCTCAGCGTCTGCCGCGCCAGATGAAGCGCCTCGCCCTGTGCGGGGCCCTGACGGCCAAGCTCGATGACGGCGCCATCCGAGTCGTCGACGGGTTCGGGCTCGAGGAGCCTCGGACGCGCGATCTGCTTGGTGTCCTCGACGCCCTCGGACGGTCGGACGGCCGCGTCCTGATCGTCGCCCCCGGGACGGACGAGACCCTGATCCTCTCCGCGCGGAACCTGCCTCGGGTCGAGGTCATCCGGGCCGACTCACTCAACGTCGTTGCCCTGCTCAACGCGGACACGGTCCTCATCGAGCAGCCGGCGCTGAGCAAGATGGAAGAGGTGTACGCGTGAGCCTGTCCGCGCACGAGATCATCATCCGTCCCGTCATCAGCGAGAAGACGATGGACGAGTCGCAGCGTGGCAAGTACACGTTCGCCGTCCGAAATGACGTGAACAAGATCCAGATCGAGGCCGCCATCGAGGAGATCTTCAAGGTGAAGGTCGCCGCGGTGAATGTCCTGACCACCAAGTCGAAGCTGAAGCGCGGCGGGACGCGTCGGAGCCGGGTCGCCGGCCGGACCACCCCGTGGCGCAAGGCCATCGTGACGCTGGCCCCCGGCCAGAAGATCGAGTTCTTCGAGGCCGTCTGAGATGCCGTTGCGTAGCTACAAGCCGACCTCGGCGGGACGCCGGTTCATGACCCGGTCCACGTTCGAGGAGGTCACGACCAACGAACCCTACAAGCCGCTCCTGGAGCCGCAGAAGCGCGGATCCGGCCGTAACAACGCCGGCCGGATTTCGGTGCGGCACCGCGGCGGCGGCGAGAAGCGGCACTATCGCATCATCGATTTCAAGCGGGACAAGTTCGGCGTCCCCGCCAGGCTGGCGACCGTGGAGTACGACCCGAACCGGTCGGCCCGAATCGGCCTGCTCCACTATGCCGACGGCGAGAAGCGCTACATGCTCCTGCCCCACGGCCTGAAGGTCGGCGACGTCGTCGTCGCCGGCGTCGAAGTCGAGGCGCGCGTCGGCAATGCCCTGCCTCTCGCCAACATCCCGCTCGGCACCACGATCCACAACATCGAGCTCGTGCCGGGCAAGGGCGGCCAGATCGTCCGCTCAGCCGGCGTCGCGGCCCAGCTCCTCGCCAAGGAGGGCGACTACGCGGCCGTGCGGCTTCCCTCCGGGGAGGTCCGCCGGGTCAGCCAGCGATGCATGGCCACGGTCGGCCAGGTTTCGAATCTCGATCACGAGAACCAGAGCCTTGGCAAGGCCGGACGCGCGCGGCACATGGGCCAGCGGCCAGAGGTCCGCGGCGTCGTCATGAACCCGAGGGACCATCCGCACGGCGGTGGCGAGGGCAAGTCGCCCACCGGTATGCCACCCAAGACCCCGTGGGGCAAGCCCGCCATGGGCTACCGGACCCGTCTCGGCAAGAAGCCTTCGAGCAGACTCATCATCCGCTCGCGGCACGGCAAGTCGTAAGGCAGAGGAGAGAGGCATGTCGCGTTCGGTCAAGAAGGGACCGTTCGTCGAGTCGCGGCTCCTCGGCCGCGTCCAGACGATGAACAAGCGCAACGAGAAGAAGGTCGTCAAGACCTGGTCTCGGGCGTCGGTCATCTTTCCCGATTTCATCGGTCACACGGTTGCCGTGTACAACGGCAAGAAGCACATCCCGGTCTACGTAACCGAGAACATGGTCGGTCACCGACTCGGTGAGTTTTCCCCCACCCGCACGTTCCGCGGCCACGGGAAGCACACCGAGCGGTCGAGCGCCCTGAAGTAGGAGCCGAGAAGGTGCGCGTTTCCGCCACAGCCAAGTACCTGATGGGCTCCTCCCGAAAAGCCCGACTCGTCACCAACGCGATCAAGGGCAAGCGCGTCGAGGAGGCCGCGGCTCTCCTTCGATTCATGCCGCAAGCCGCTGCTCGCGATGTTGCCAGCGTGCTCAAGAGCGCCACGGCCAACGCTGAGAACAACCACAACCTGTCCGCCGAGGACCTGGTCGTGGCCGACGCTCAGGCAAACATGGGGCCCGGCATCCACAAGCGCTGGCAGCCCAGGGCCCAGGGTCGAGCGTTCCCGATCCACAAGCCCATGACCCACATCACCGTCGTCGTCGAAGACCAGGAGGCCTAGATGGGTCACAAGGTTCACCCGTACGGCTTCCGGCTGGGTGTCTCGCGCACCTGGACGGCGAAGTGGTACGCGGACAAGGACTACACGGATCTCCTCAAGGAGGACATCTCGATTCGGCAGCTCGTGATCCGCCGTCTCGCCAACGCCAGCGTCAGCGGGGTCGAGATCGAGCGTGGCATCAACCACGTGACGGTCACGATCCACACGGCCAAGCCGGGGATCGTCATCGGCAAGGGCGGCGCCAACGTAGAGCTGCTCCGTCAGCAGGTCGGCGCTCTCACCAAGCGCAAGGTCAAGCTCGAGGTCAAAGAGATCCGCCAGCCGGAGCTCGATGCCGCTCTCGTCGCTGCCAACATCAGCCAGCAGCTGGCTCGCCGCATCGCCTTCAAGAAGGCGATGAAACAGGCCGTGCAGAGGACGATGAAGGCCGGGGCCAAGGGCGTGAAGATAGCCGTCGCCGGTCGCCTCGGAGGATCGGAGATGGCCCGTCGCGAGTGGGACAAGGAAGGCCGAATCCCGCTCGGAACGCTCCGCGCGGACATCAGCTACGCCCAGGTCCACGCCCTCACGACCTACGGTCGGATCGGCGTGAAGGTCTGGATCTACCGCGGCGAGGTCCAGGAGGACAAGCCTCGGCGCGAGGCGGTGGTCCAGCCGGCCGTCGCTGGGACGGCGGTGTAGCCATGTTGATGCCCAAGCGAGTGAAACACCGCAAGGTCCAGCGAGGCCGGATGTCCGGCATCGCCAAGGGCGGGACGACCGTGGCCTTCGGGGAGTACGGCCTGGCCACTCTCGAGCCGGCCTGGATCACCAGCCGCCAGATCGAGGCTGCCCGACGCGCGATGACCCGCTCGGTCAAGCGCGGCGGCAAGATCTGGATACGCATCTTCCCGGACAAGCCGGCGACCAAGAAGCCTGCCGAAACCCGAATGGGTTCGGGTAAGGGCGCGCCGGACCACTGGGTCGCCGTGGTCAAGCCGGGCCGAATCCTGTTCGAGATGGCCGGCGTCGATCGCCTTGAGGCGGTCGAGGCGATGCGTCTCGCCAGCCACAAGCTTCCGGTCGCTACCAGGGTCATCATCAAGGAGGGCCTGGCGGATGGACATTGACAAGGTAAGGGCCCTGTCCGATGGGGAGCTCGACGAGCAGCTTCTCCAGGCCAAGCAGGACCTGTGGCAGGCTCGCTTCCAGCTCACCACCCGCCAGTTGAAGGACTACAGCTCGATTCCCCAGGCCAGACGAACAATCGCGCGGATCCTCACCGTGCAGCGCGAGCGCCGCGATGTGCGCACTCGAACGGGCGCCGTGCCCGACAGCATGGCGTAAGGAGATCACGCGATGGCAGGAGCAGCAGTGCAGGGCAAGCGGAAGACCAAGGTCGGTCGCGTCGTCAGCGAAAAGATGGACAAGACGATCGTCGTCTCCGTCGAACGCATGACCCGGCATCCTCTATACAAGCGGGTCATCCGCTTGACCAGCAAGTTCAAAGCCCACGACGAGACCAACGACGCCCACGTCGGCGACACGGTCCTGATCGAGGAATCGCGACCGCTCTCGGCTACAAAGCGGTGGCGGCTGGTGAGCATCCTTGCCCGCGCGGGTGAGGGCGCCACGGCCGAGCCGATCATCGAGGACGAAGAGACCGACGTCGCCATTCACGGCGCGGCCCACCCCGGCAGGCACGTCGCGCCCGCGGAGCAGGCACCCGACGGGGAGGCCGCCGAATGATCCAGCAGTACACGCGACTTCGGGTCGCCGACAACACCGGTGCCCGGACGATCCAGTGCATCCGGATCATGGGCCGGTCGCGCAAGACGACCGCCGGTGTCGGCGACGTGATCATCGCCAGCGTCAAGCAAGCGATCCCGAACGCGCCGGTCAAGAAGGGTGACGTTGTTCGCGCGGTCGTCGTTCGGACGGCCAAGGAATACGGCCGCCCGGATGGCAGCTACATACGTTTCGACGAGAACGCCGCCGTCCTGATCAACAATCAGGGTAATCCGCGGGGCACCCGAATCTTCGGCCCCGTCGCCCGCGAGTTGCGGGACCGCAACTACATGAAGATCGTCTCCCTCGCACCGGAGGTGCTGTGATGGCCGCGGACAGGACCGCACCCTCCAACAAGGTGCCCGAGATCCGGACCGGCGACACCGTCGTCGTGCTGCACGGTAAGGACGCCGGCAAGCGCGGCAAGGTGGAGCGAGTTCTGCGCAACCCGATCGCCAAGGAGAAGGCGGCGGGTCACTGGCGCATGGTCTCGAGCCGGTCGCTATCGGTCCTCATCTCCGGCATCAATGTCGCCAAGCGCCACCAGAAGGCGCGTCCGCGGATGAGCCAGACGAGCCAGGCGCCGGCCCAGGAGGGCGGGATCGTCGACAAGCCGATGCCGATCGACGCGAGCAATGTGATGATCGTCTGCCCGCGCTGTGATCGGATCACTCGAGTCAAGCACGAGCGACTCGGCAGCGGCCAGAGCGTTCGCGTTTGCGGCCACTGCCGCGAACAGCTGGAGGCACGGGCATGAGCGGCAGCCTGCGGCAGCGCTACAAGGACGAGGCCGTGCCTGCTTTGCAGAAACAGTTCGGCTACTCCAACGGGCTTGAGATCCCACGGCTCTCCAAGATCGTGGTCAACATCGGCCTGGGAGAGGCCCTGACGAACCCCAAGGCGGTCGACGCCGCCGTGGGCGATCTGGCTGCGATCACCGGACAGCATCCGGTGACCACCAAGGCCAAGCGCTCGATCGCGCAGTTCCGTCTGCGGACCGGCAATACGATCGGCGCCCGGGTCACCCTTCGGGGCGACAAGATGTGGGACTTCCTGGAGCGGCTCACGCGGCTCGCCCTGCCCCGCATGCGCGACTTTCACGGCGTTCCGGCGAAATCGTTCGACGGGCGCGGCAACTACTCACTGGGGCTTCGGGAGCAATTGGCGTTCCCGGAGATTGATTACGACAAGGTGGACCGTCTCCGCGGGCTGGAGATCAGCATCGTGACGACGGCGAAGACCGACGAGGAATCGAAGCGACTGCTCGAACTCCTCGGCATGCCCTTCGCCGGCTAGGCGCGGGGAGGGAGAAGCTATGGCCAAGAAGTCGATGATCGCCAAGGCGAAGAGAACGCCGCGGTTCAAGGTGCGGACCTACCACCGTTGCTTCGTTTGTGGTCGGCCGCGTGCCTTCATCCGGCGGTTCGGTCTTTGCCGTATCTGCTTCCGAGAGCGAGCGCTTCTCGGCGAGCTGCCCGGCGTCACGAAGTCGAGTTGGTAGGGATATGAACGTCTCCGATCCCATCGCGGACATGCTGACGCGCATTCGCAACGCGTCGCGCGCGCGGCACGCCGATGTCGTCGTTCCCGCCTCGCGGACCAAGCGGCAGATCGCCCGAATCCTTCTGGAGGAGGGCTTCATCGCCGAGGTTCGCGAGGAACGCGAGGGCGTCCGTCAGGTGCTTCGCGTCACGCTCAAGTATGTCGATGGCAAGGCCCCCGTCGTTTCGGGCCTGAAGCGCATCAGCAAACCCGGCCTGCGCGTGTATGCGCGCAAGACCGAGATCCCCCGGGTGCTCGGGGGGCTCGGCCTCGTCATCGTCAGCACCAGCCAGGGAATCATGACCGGAGCTCAGGCCCACAAGGCCCAGCTCGGTGGTGAAGTCCTGGCCTACGTCTGGTAGGCCGGCGATGTCGCGTATTGGACGACTCCCGATCGCCGTTCCGCCCAGCGTCGACGTATCCATCGTCGGGCGGGACATCACCGTGACGGGTCCCAGGGGCACACTGAACCGCGCTCTCCATCCCGACATGCGCGTCTCGATGGAGGGCTCCACGATCGTGGTGGAACGACCCACCGAGGCCAAACACCACAAGCAGCTGCACGGCCTGACCAGAACGCTGGTGGCCAACATGGTGACCGGCGTGACCGATGGCTACCGCAAGCCGCTCGAGATCACCGGCGTCGGCTACCGAGCCGCCAAAGTGGGGGACAAGCTGCAACTGAACCTCGGCTACAGCCACCCGATCGAGATCGCGCCACCGGCCGGCATCAGCTTCGATGTCGAAAACCCGACTCACCTAGCGGTCTCGGGGATCGACAAGGAGCTGGTAGGGCAGGTCGCCGCTCAGGTTCGGGCCGCCCGAAAGCCTGAGCCCTACAAGGGCAAGGGCGTCCACTACCTCGGCGAGCAAATCCGCCGCAAGGCCGGCAAGGCCGGCAAGATCGGCGGGAAGAAGTGAGCCCATTGACGAAGGAATTGGCACGATGACTCAGGTCGGCGGCCGCGGGGGCGCGCGCCAGAAGCGGCACGAGCGGATCAGGCTACGCCTCACGGGCTCGCCCGAGCGGCCGCGCCTGGCCGTTTTCCGCAGCCTCAACAACATCTATGCCCAGGTGATCGACGACACGTCCGGCAAGACGCTGGCGGCAGCCTCGAGCCTCGAGAAGGACCTGAAGACCGCCGGCCAGAAGAAGAGCGACGAAGCGAAGCTCGTCGGTCGTCTGATCGCCGAGCGCGCCCGGAGCGCGGGGGTCGAGCGTGTCGTCTTCGACCGGGCCGGATTCAAATACCACGGGCGGATCAAGTCCCTGGCCGACGCCGCCCGCGAAGCCGGCCTCGAGTTCTGACGCAAAGGAGCTGATCACTTGGCCAGGATCGATCCAAACAAGCTGACGCTCGAAGAGCGCGTCGTGCAAATCAACCGAGTCGCGAAAGTCGTCAAGGGCGGCCGCCGCTTCAGCTTCAGCGCCGTCATCGTCGTGGGCGACGGAGCCGGTCACGTCGGCGTCGGCCTGGGCAAGGCCGGCGAGGTGCCCGAGTCTATTCGCAAGGGCGTCGAGGACGCGAAGAAGAACATCATCAGAATCCCGATGGTCGGGACCACCATCCCGCACGAGGTCCGTCACGACTTCGGCGCATCGAGGATCATGCTCAAGCCGGCCTCACAGGGTACCGGCGTCATCGCCGGCGGTGCCGTTCGTGCCGTCGTCGAGGCGGCCGGAATCCGCGACATTCTGGCCAAGGTCTTCGGTTCCACCAACCCGGTCAATGTCACGCGGGGCACGCTGGAAGCTCTCGCAAGCCTGCACTCGGCCGAGGAGCTGAGCGAACGGCGGGGCGTTCGCGTCCGGTCCCAGGTGCCCGGCCAACCTACAGTGGAGGTGGGTAATGGCCGGTAAGCTGCGCGTCACTCAGACCAGGAGCACGATCAGTCACATCGCCCGCAATCGCGGGACGATCCGGGCGCTCGGCCTGCACGGCATCGGCGACACCGTCGAGGTGCCCGACAACGACGCCACTCGAGGGATGGTTCGTCAGGTCCGCTTCCTCGTCGAGGTGGAGGAGATGCCCGAGCGCGGGCCCGAGGAGAAGCGATGAAATTGCATGACCTGCGTCCGGCCGAAGGCGCCCATCGACCGCGCACCCGCGTCGGTCGAGGGATCGCTGCCGGCAAGGGCAAGACCGCCGGGCGCGGCACGAAGGGCCAGAAGTCGCGAACCGGCGGTACGATCCCGCCCTGGTTCGAGGGCGGCCAGACCCCAATCCACGTTCGTCTGCCCAAGCTGCGCGGCTTCAAGAACAAGTTCCGCATCGAGTACGAGATCGTGAACGTGGGTCTGATCTCGGCTCTGGCCGAGACCGGCGTTCTCGACATGCCAGAGCCGGAAGCCAAGGGGGCTACGGTCGCGAAGAGAGCCAAGGCGTCAGCCAAGGCTGGCGTGGCTCCGGTCACGGTCACCCCCGATATCCTGGCCGTGGCAGGGCTGGTTCGGTCGCTCGACAAGCCTCTCAAGATACTCGGCCACGGCGACGTCACGAGGCCGCTCTTCATCCTGGCCGATGCGTTCAGCAAGAGCGCCACGGCCAAGATCGAGGCGGCAGGCGGCACGGCTCAGGTGCTCGAGTTCCCGGCCGAGGCCGAGGCCTACGAGACACAAGAAGCCAGCGAGACAGCAGTGGCCCCCGAGCCGGTCTCGGCCGACGCGCCGGTCGCTCCGGCCAAGAAGCGGGCGGCACCGAAGGTCTCGGCCGACGCGCCGGTCGCTCCGGCCAAGAAGCGGGCGGCACCGAAGGTTTCGGCCGCCGCGGACACCCTCCCCCCGACGAGCCCGGCCGACGAGGCCGGCCCGGAAGCATAGAAGGGCGCCTGAGCAATGCTCGAGTCGATGCTGAACGCGTTCCGCGCACCGGACATCCGCAAGCGGATTCTGTTCGTGCTGCTGGTCCTGGTGATCTACCGTGCCCTGGCGCACGTCCTGATCCCGGGCATCAATGTCAGCGGATTGAACGCTCCGGGTGGCGACAACGGCTTCTTCGGCCTGCTTTCGCTCTTCTCGGGCGGTGACGTGCGGCGCATGTCGATCGTGGGCCTCGGGCTCAACCCCTACATCAACGCCACGATCATCATGCAGATTCTGCAGTCGACGATTCCGTCGCTGCAGGCCCTGAGCCGAGAAGGCGAGTACGGCCGCAACAAGATCACGAGCTACTCGCGCATGCTCTCGGTGCCGCTTGCCGCGCTCCAGGCCTACGGCATCCTGGCCTTCGTGCAGGCGGACATGCTTCGGAACTCGGGCACGCAGGCCTTCACGACCAACTTCAGTTTCGAGACCTATCAGAGCCTGAGCCAGATCCTGGCGCTGACCGTGGGTTCGGTAGTCCTGATGTGGCTGGGCGAGTTGATCACCGAGAAGGGTATCGGCAACGGCATCAGCTTCATCATCTTCGCCGGCATCGTGTCGCGCGTGCCGTCCGCGGTCGGGTCGTTCTTCACGAGTCCGGACTGGCTCGAGCTGTTCGCCTTCGGCATCGTCGGCCTGGTGATCATCTTCGTGATCATCTTCGTCCAGGAGGGGCAGCGCCGGATCCCGGTCCAGTACGCCAACCGCGTTCGCGGCCACCGGATATACCAGGGCGGTTCCACGTTCCTGCCGTTGAGGGTGAACATGGCGGGTGTCATCCCGATCATCTTCGCCATCAGCATCCTGCTCTTCCCCTACCAGATCGCGACCTACTTCACCGCGTCGAATGTCGGTTGGGTGAGGGACATCTCGGTCGGTGTCATCTCCTGGCTCAGTCCCACCGGGGTGTTCTATCTGAGCATGTACTTCCTGCTGACCTTCGCGTTCGCCTTCTTCTACACGTTCATCGTCTTCAAACCCGACGAGACGGCCAACAACTTGCGCAAGTCAGGCGGGTTCATTCCGGGCATCAGACCCGGCCAACCAACGGAGGACTACCTCAGGCGGGTGGCCCTCCGGATCACCGTCGCCGGGGCCATCTTCGTGGCGTCCGTCGCGGTCTTGCCGATGGCGATTGCCGCCCTGCCGATGTTCAAGAACCTGCAAAGCGCCGGCATTGGCGTCGGTCTGGGAGGCACGAGCGTTCTGATCGTTGTCAGCGTGGTCGTCGAGACAATGAAGCAACTCGAGGCTCAGCTGATGATGCGCAGCTACGAGGGTTTCATCAGGTGACGGGATCGAGCGGCGGCGCAAACTCACCCATGGGGCCCGCCCGGATAGGGCGCGCAAACTCGCCCATCGGGCGAGTCGTCGTCCTGCTGGGAGCTCCTGGGGCAGGTAAGGGCACGCAGGCCCAAATCCTATCGAAACAACTGGGCCTCGCCCACGTCGCCACCGGCGACCTATTCCGGGCTGCGGTTCGAGATGAGACGCCACTCGGTCTCGCGGCCAAGGCCTACATGGACCGCGGCGAACTCGTGCCGGACGCGGTGACGATCGACATGCTCCTGGAGCGGCTGTCCCAGCCGGACGCGGCGGCCGGCATCCTGCTGGACGGCTTCCCGCGCAATACCGCTCAGGCCGAGGTCCTCGATGAGGCCCTGGCCGACAAAGGCGGGCGCGTGGACGTGGCGCCGTACATAGAGGTGCCGGAGTCGGATCTGGTGGCTCGTCTCGGCGGCCGGTGGATCTGCCGCGCGCAGGGCCATCCCTACCACGAGGAGACCAAGCGGCCGCTCGTGTCGGGCATCTGCGACGTCGACGGTTCGGAACTCTATCAGCGCACGGACGACCAACCGGCGACCGTCCAGGCGCGCCTTCGTCAACAGCTCGGCGCCCTCGGTGAAGTCGTCGGTTACTACCGGAGTCGCGGTGTGCTGAAGACCGTCGATGGGCGTCGCGGGATCGACGAGGTGAGTCGCGAGCTGCTCGCCTCGATCGCCTCCGCGACAGGTCCGCAAGGTTGAGGGGGAGTCGGTGACGGTTGCCCGCAGGACCCACCAGGAAATCGATCTGATGCGCCGAGCCGGTCGCATCGTTGCCGACGTGCTTGCCCTGATGGAGGAGGAGTTACGTCCCGGAGTGACCACCGCCCAGCTCGATGCCAAGGCGGAGGCCTATATCCGGAAGGCGGGAGCACAGCCGTCGTTCAAGGGCTACAAGGGCTTCCCTGGGAGCATATGCGTCTCCATCGACGATGAGGTCGTCCACGGCATTCCGGGCAAGCGAGTGATAGAGGAAGGCCAGGTCGTCTCCGTCGACGCCGGGGCAATCTGGCAGGGCTATCACGGTGACGCTGCGCGGACGTTCTACACGGGGACGCCGCCCGCCGACGTGGCCCGTCTCATGGATACCACGCGCCTGGCCTTGATGGCCGGTATCGCCGCTGCCGTCCCGGGCGCGAACATCGAGCACGTGTCGGCCGCCGTCGAGGATGTGGCGGTCGAAGGCCGGTGCGACATCGTCAGGCCTTTCGTCGGCCACGGCATCGGCACACAGATGCACGAAGAGTTGCAGGTGCCCAACTACAGGACCGGCCGTCACGGCATCGAGCTGGAGCCCGGCATCTGCATCGCCATCGAGCCGATGCTGGCCCTCGGCAGCGCGGACGTTGAGACCCTCGCCGACGGGTGGACGGTGGTGACAATCGATCACTCTCTCGCCGCCCACTTCGAGCACACGATCGCGGTGACGGAGAACGGGCCCGTGATCCTGACTACAGCATGAGCAACGTGAACGTGGTCCTGACCCGATCTCCGGGCAGCAGATTAGCCACCTCACGGAGACGCCAGAGCGGGCAGGTTGCCTCGCTCGGGAGTCTTTGGTAATCTATTCGTTCGTGTGTCGGCCATGGAGGCCGGCATTCGTGCGAGAAAGGGACGACACACAGAACGTGGCCAAGAAGGACGCGATCGAGGTCGAAGGTACGGTGTTGGAACCGTTGCCCAACACCATGTTCGCCGTTGAGCTCGAGAACGGCCACCGCGTTCTGGCGCACATCTCCGGCAAGCTGCGCATGAACTTCATCCGCATCCTGCCGGGCGACCGAGTCAGAGTGGAGCTTTCGCCCTACGACCTGACGCGAGGTCGGATCACCTATCGGCTCAAGTAGTGCCGCCGAGGATATGAGGATCCCTTGAAAGTCAGAGCTTCCGTCAAGGCCCGCTGCGATAACTGCAAAGTCATACGACGCCACGGGACCGTGATGGTCATCTGCACCAATCCCAAGCACAAGCAGCGGCAGGGGTAGGGCATGGCACGAATCGCAGGCATCGATGTTCCGCGCGAGAAGCGGATCGAGATCGCCCTTACCTACATCTACGGGATCGGTCTGCCGACAAGCCAGAAGATCCTCACGCAGGCCAATGTCAATCCGGACACGCGCGTCCGAGATCTCACCGAGGAGCAGGTCAACCGCCTGCGAGAAATCATCGACCGACGTCACAAGGTCGAAGGTGACCTTCGCCGCGAGGTTGCCCTTAACATCAAGCGGCTGATCGAGATCGGCTCCTACCGGGGCTCGCGCCATCGGCGCAACCTCCCTGCCCGGGGCCAGCGAACCAAGACCAATGCACGGCAGCGCCGCGGACCTAAGAAGACGGTCGGCGTCCGGCGCAAGGCAACGAAGTAAAGGGAGCCTGACGCAGGATGGCCGAAAGGAAGCGGGCGACAAAGCAGCGCCGCCGGGAGAAGAAGAACGTGCCCCAGGGACACGTTCACATCCAGGCGAGCTTCAACAACACCATAATCACAATCACGGACCCAAACGGGAACGTGATTAGCTGGGGCTCAGCCGGCGTGGCCGGTTTCAAGGGCTCCCGCAAGAGCACCCCGTACGCCGCGGCGCTCTCCGCCGACCAGGCCGCCAAGAAGGCCATGGAGCACGGCATGCGCCAGGTCGAGGTCTACGTGAAGGGCCCCGGCGCCGGCCGCGAGCAGGCCATCCGCTCTCTCCAGGCCGCCGGCCTCGAGGTCAGCGCGATCACGGACGTTACCCCCGTCCCCCACAACGGTTGCCGCCCGCCCAAGCGGCGCCGCGTGTAGGGAGGACGAAAGATGGCCCGCTACACCGATCCTGTCTGCCGGCTCTGCCGACGGGAGGGCGCCAAGCTCTTCCTGAAGGGGACCCGCTGCTACTCCAAGAAGTGCTCCTGGGAACGCCGTCAGGCGCCTCCGGGTCAGCACGGAGTCCGTCGCCGCAAGGTCGGCGACTACGGCATGCAGCTGCGGGAGAAGCAGAAGATCCGCCGCGTCTACAGCGTTCTGGAGCGCCAGTTCCAGGGCTACTTCCAGACGGCGAACTCCACCCCCGGAGTCACCGGCGAGAACCTGCTCCGAATGCTGGAGCTGCGCCTGGACAACATCGTCTACCGCATGGGCTTTGCCGCTTCACGCGCCGAGGCGCGGCAGATGGTCGGCCATGCTCACTTCACCGTCAACGGTCGCGTTTCCAATATTCCGTCGCTCCAGGTGAGGCCGGGCGACAAGATCGAAGTCCGCGAGACGCATCGCACTCGTGAGCCCTTCAAGGAGGCGGCGGAACTCATCCGGTCGCGCCAGGTTCCCGAATGGCTCAGCGTCGACGCGGCGAAACTCGCTGGATCCGTCCTGACCGCCCCGCGCCGCGACCAGATGCCGCTCGACCTCAACGAGCAGCTCGTGGTCGAGTACTACTCGAGGTAACGCACCCCGATGATCGAACTCGAGATCCCTCAGATCGCGCCGGTCGAAGAGCTCGGCTCGTACGCCAAGTACGAAGCCAGCCCGCTGCCGGCCGGTTATGGCGTCACTCTGGGCAACGCCCTTCGACGTGTCCTGCTCTCCTCATTGGAGGGCGCGGCCATCACGGCGATCCAGATCCGTGACGTCTATCACGAATTCACGAGCATTCCGGGCGTGAAGGAGGATGTGACCCAGATCGTCCTAAACGTCAAGAAGCTCCGTCTCAAGAGCTTCGCGACGCATCCCGTTCAGCTCAAGCTCATCAAGAGCGGCGCCGGCACCGTCACCGCCGCGGACATCCAGGAATTGGCGGACGTCGAGATCGTGAACCCCGAGCTGCCGATCATGACGCTCGATTCCGACGACGTGACGATCGAGATGGACCTGACGGTGGAGAAGGGCGTCGGCTACCTCGCAGCCGAGCGCGCCGAGTCGAACCCGATCGGCGTAATCCCGGTTGACGCGATCTTCACTCCAGTCCGCAAGGTCAACTACTCGATCGAGAACACTCGCGTCGGACAGATGACCAACTACGACAAGCTGACGATCGAGCTCGAGACGGACGGCACGATCTCACCTGAGGAGGCCCTCAGTCGGGCGGCAGACATTCTCGTCCGCCAGTTCTCGCTCTTCGCCAACATCGGACTTGTGGCCGCAGGCACGGACCGCGTGACGACGAGCGTTCCGCAGCTCCCACCGAACATGCTCGACATGCCGATCGAGGAGCTCGACCTGCCGATGCGAGCCTATAACTCGCTGAAGCGCAACAACATCGTTAAAGTCGGCCAGTTGCTTCAGCTATCCGACGACGATCTGCTCCGCATGCGCAACTTCGGCAAGAAGTCGCTCGACGAGATGAAGGAGCGGCTGCGCATGCGAGGCTTCATCCTCCCCGACAGCGAAGAGGTGTCGCTGGGCGACGACCTCGATGAAGTCGAAGAAGAAGAGCAGTTCGACGATCTGGCACCTGAGGAGACCTGAGCGATGGCCCATCGAATAGACGGCCGAAAGCTCGGTCGCAAGCAGGGCCCACGCCTGGCCCTCTTCAAGAACCTGACCGTTTCCGTTCTCCGATACGAGCGGGTTCAGACGACGGAGGCGAAGGCGAAAGAGGTTCGGGGCCGGGTCGAGCGGATGATCACTCTGGCCAAGCGCGGCGATCTTGCCGCGCGCCGGGCGGTTATCGCGGAGTTCCCGAACGAGCCACTCGTGGTCACGAAGCTTTTCAATGAGATCGCTCCCAAGTATGCCGACCGGACGTCCGGCTTCACCCGAATCGTCCACGTAGGCCAGCGCGTCGGCGACGCGGCTCCGATCGTTCAGATCGAGCTCGTGTAGAGCAGAACGTTGAATCGCCGCTCCGCCAACGCAGCGATGCGCCGGCCGAACGGTGACGAGAGCGTCCGAGAGGGCGCGCCCGTGCGATATCGAGCACGGGTCGAATATGACGGCACGGACTTCGCCGGGTTCCAGCTCCAACCTGGAGCGCGGACAGTCCAGGGAGAACTAGAGGCCGCACTGACCAGGATTTCCGGCGGAGGCCGGGTCCGCGTCGGGGCGGCGGGTCGTACCGACGCCGGAGTCCACGCCACCGGGCAGGTGATCTCGTTCACCGATCCGAAGGGGAGGACGGCGAAGGAGCTGGCCAGGGCGCTCGACGCCCTGCTGCCGGAGGACGTGGCAATCCGCGAGGTGAGGCGCGTCCCGGCCGGGTTCAACCCCCGCTATGCGGCGCGATATCGGGAGTATCGCTACACCGTCTGGAACGGGCCGCGAAGCCCGCTCCGCGAGCGTTTCGCGCTCGGGGTGCGGGACCCGCTGGATGCCGCCGCGATGGAGCGGGCCGGGTCGGTCCTGACGGGCCGCCACGACTTCAGCGCTTTCGGGGTGGCGCACCGGCAGCCGGTGCGGATGGTGCACTCGATCCGTGTCAGGCGGAACGGGTCGCTCGTGACGATCGATGTCGCGGCCGACGCGTTCCTCCGCCAGATGGTGCGAAGGATTGTGGCCGCTCTCCTGGAGGTCGGTCACGGAAGGACAAACGAAGAGGCGGTCACCGCGGCGCTCGCGTCGAGACGACCGGCATTCAACGGGGCTGTAGCCCCGGCGAAGGGCCTCTGCCTCCGGCGAGTCGTCCTCGGTCCCGCGAGGGGCAGGACGGCACCGACAAGGCGCCGCGAAAGCGGCGAACGATCGCCAAGATCGAACGGAGAACGATGATCGCGAAGACATATACGGTCCGTGAGAGCGAGATCGAGCGACGCTGGTACGTCGTGGACGCGACGGACGAGACGCTCGGCCGCCTGGCGTCGCGCATCGCTCGCGTGCTCGAAGGCAAGAACAAGCCTCTCTACACACCGACGATGGACTCGGGCGACTTCGTCGTCGTCGTGAATGCCGGCAAGATCGCAGTCACCTCGAACAAGAAAGAGACCAAGCTCTACATGCGCCACAGCGGCTACCCGCACGGCCTGAAGTCGGAGACCCTGGGCCATCTTCTGGAGCGCCGGCCCGAGGAAGTCATCCGGCGCGCCGTCAAGGGGATGCTGCCTCACAATCGCCTGGGGGCCCAGCAGCTTTCAAAGCTCAAGGTCTACGCCGGCCCGGAGCACCCGCACAAAGCTCAGCGGCCTGAGCCGCTCGCCTGACGAGGAGCGTCATGACCAACTCTGCCTACTTCTACGGAACCGGCCGCCGCAAGACCGCGGTTGCTCGGGTCCGGCTCATTCCGGGGTCGGGTGAGATCGTCGTCAACGATCGCACCCTGGAGCAGCACTTCGGCAATGCCGTGGACGAGACCGACGTGCGTCTTCCGTTCCGTGTGACCGGGACCGAGGGTGTATACAACGCCCAGATCAAGGTCGAGGGCGGCGGTGTGACCGGTCAGGCCGGGGCGATTCGGCATGGCATTGCCCGCGCCTTGCTCCAGTTGGACCCGGAGGCGAACCGCCTCCCGCTCCGTCAGGCCGGCTTGCTGACCCGCGACCCGCGGATGAAGGAGCGCAAGAAGTACGGACTCAAGCGAGCCCGGAAGGCGCCTCAGTACACGAAGCGCTAGAGCGCCTTTTGCGCGAGTCGCGTCTGAGGCGGCCCATGCCGTCGTCGGCGGCTGCGCTGCTCGCTCGCGGACTCTGGAGCCCGCTCACCCCGGTACTCGCAGCCGCCCAGGCCTGGTCTCGCGGCCGAGTTCACGCAGTTCAAGTGCGCTCTCCTGACGCCGGACTTGCCCGGCGTGCGCTCGGTTTCGCCTCAATCCGGTCGCTCTGCCTCAGAATTGGTCAGCTGGCGTAGGACGAACCGCCGAACCGCGCCTCCGCATGTACCCGAGACGCCGCCCTCGCGGGAAGGCATCATGTGCGGTATGACGGACGATCTGTACGAGCGCTACAAGGAAGCGCTGCGCGTTGGCCACGTGGCCGTGTTGCGCGGCGCTCTGGAAGGCGCCCTCGAGGCGTACCGGGCTGCGACCGTGATCGCGCCGTCTCGCGCGCTTCCGCACACTAGCCTGGGCGGCGTGCTCCTCCGGCTCGGTCACCTCGAAGAGGCACTGGTCGAATACGCGGCGGCAGTTGCCCTGGCTCCACACGACGAGGGAGCGCTGCTGGGCCAGGCCGAGGCGCTCACCCTCGCCGGGCAGCGGGTCGACGCGGCCATGGCCCTGGATCACGTTTCCGAGATCCAGGAGGCCTCCGGAAGGCTCCCCGAAGCCGCGGATACCCTTCGCCGAGCCCTCGAGCTGGAAGACGCCCCCGAACGAACGCGGCGCCAGCGGTGCCTTCTGCGCGAAATCAGGCTCTCTGCCGGGGACGCTGCTGCCGAGAAACTGCTCGCTCGGGCTCTCCGCTTGCGCGATGAGCCGGCAGGCGACAGGGTCGAAACTGCCCGCCCGGGGACGACGCCCGCACCCATTGCGGGCCCTGCCGACGAGAACCTGAAATTGGCTGCCGAGGTCGCCGACGAGACCCGGGTCACTTCGAGGGTTGCGGCGGAGACACCCGATACGCCAGCTTCCACCGAGGAGGCGGTCGCCGCCGACGTGCCCGAGGAAGCCGGGGCCGAGGCCGGCGTCGAAGCCGCTCTCTCAGCCAGACCGGCGAGGGACGTGGAGTGGCCGAAGGAGGATCGGGCGCGGAAGGCCGCCGTCCCAACGCCTTCGGCCGAGTCCGCACCCTGGCCTTCGGCCGAGCCCGAGCCCGTGGCACTGGCCGAGCCCGAGCCTGTGGCCGCTGAGTTCGAACCGACCGAACCCATTGCCGAGGGGGAGTCCCTCGCGGCCGCCGCTCTTCAGGAGGATTCCCCCGCGGTCGGGGTCATGGAGGGCGCGTTCGACACGGCGGCGATGGGCAAGATCCTGGGCGAGACGCAGCACGAACCGACCGGAGACGAGCTCCTTGCTTCGGCTGAGGCCGCGGATCGGGCAGGCGATAGCGCGACGCTGCGCTCGCTCCTCGTGTGGACGGCCCGCGCCTACGGCCGCGAGGGCAGGTTCGAGGCCGGACTTGACGCCACGCACAGGTTGCTGCAGACCAATCCCGCCGACGTGGAGGCTCACCTCGTACTCGTGGAGTTGTACCTGGGGCGTGGCTGGACTGCGCTGGCTGCCGAGAAGCTCGTGTTGCTGGGCCGGCTGGCGGACCTGGACGACGATCAGGAGACCCGCCAGCGGCTGTGCGCGGTTGCCAGCCGTGCCTTCCCCGACGACGAGCACCTCGCGACCCTCTGCGCGTAGCGCCCCGAGTTGCAGTTCCGCCGGGGTCTCCATATCTTTCGAAGCCTTGCAGGCCGGGCCTGCCTGCGGTCGCAGCCTCAGAGGCGGAGAGAACGGTCGTGCGGTATACACTTACCTTCCGATGCCGCTGATCCAATCGGTGCTCGACAGGTTCGGTGCGAACGTCGTGGCCGATGTCGCGATAACCGCCCTCCTGATCTACTGGCTCTTCAGCCTGATCAGGGGGACGCGCGCGGTTCGGCTGGTCATCGGCGTGTGCTTCCTCTTCCTTGTCTATGGCGCCGCCTTGACGTTCCAGTTGAAGCTGCTGACGGTCATCCTCCAGACCGGGGCGTATGTAGGGCTCTTCGCCTTGGTGGTCGTCTTCCAGCCCGAACTGCGTCGGGCGCTCGACAGGATCGGTCGCCTGGGTTCGCTCGGGTGGCTGATCTCGCCGGCCGAGCAGTCTGCGGCGACTCATGTCGCTGCCGAAGTCGCCAGCGCCGCCGAACGTCTTTCGCGCGAGGGTCACGGGGCCCTGATCGTTATCGAACGCGACACCGGCCTGCAAGAGATTGCCGAGAACGGCGTGATGCTCCACGCCGATGTCTCTGCGGACCTGCTCGTCACCCTCTTCTGGCCCAAGAGTCCACTGCACGACGGGGCGGTCGTGATCCGCGGTGACCAGATCCTCGCTGCCGGCGCGTTGCTGCCCTCTGCAGAAACCACGATCTCGCTGGAACGATTCGGCACGCGGCACAAGGCGGCCCTGGGCATGACCGAACAGACCGACGCGATCGTCGTCGTCGTGTCCGAGGAGACCGGTCAGGTGAGCCTGGTGGAGCGGGCCCGGATCGTTCGCAATCTCGACGAGCCCAACCTGACCCGCTCCCTCGCCGCGCTGCTTCACCCCCAGACCGCCGGGAGCTTCATCCTGCAGGAGCGGGATGCACCCCGTCACGTCGGGCCGACCTTTCGCCAGCTGGCCAGGCGAGCTCGGTTCGGGCGAATGCGCGGAGCTTCCGGGCCGGCCGGCAAGACCCATGGCGGGATCAGGCCCGCCAGACCTGAGGATGCCCCCGGTGAGAAGAAGGCTCCGTCATGAGAGTCCTTCGCTTCATCTTCCGCAGCTGGCCCCTCAAGATCGGTGCCGTGCTTCTGGCGATCATCCTTTACGTCGGGATGATCGCTCTCCAGACCACACAGGAGTGGCCGGGCACGATTGCGATAGATTTCCTGAACCAGTCCCCGGACGCCGTGATGATGAAACCGGATCTCTCCCAGGCAGCTTCGCTGCCCACGGTCAGCAACATTCGGTACATCGCGGCTCCGGATGTGCCAGTGACACGGGACAGTTTCCGAGCGACCGTCGATCTGGCCAATGTCAAGGTGAGCGAGAGCGAGGACTCACTGGTCAAGGTCGACCTGGCTGTCACAGACCAGCGAATCCAGATCCTCGACTACCAGCCGCAGCAGATCACGGTGGCGCTCGACCGGAAAGTCGTCCAGAAGGTTGCCGTCCAGGTGGACACCGGCGCCGTCCCGTCCGGCCTTCAACCCGGGACTCCGATTTCGGACCCGTCGACGGTCGATGTCTCCGGCGCGGCATCCGTTGTCAGGCGAGTTGCCTTCGCCGACGCCCAGGTCCGCATCGATGCATCCGGCCTGGACGTCAGCCAGGATGTTGCGCTCGTTGCTCGTGACGCGAGCGGCGCCGAAGTGAAGAACGTCCGATTCAGCCCGGCAACCGTCCATGTGTCCATCCAGGTGGGCAGTCAACTACAGACGGAGACCGTCGCCGTGAAGCCGGATGTGGTCGGCAACGCCGCGGCGGGCTATGAAATCTCGTCCATCGACGTGAGCCCATCGGTGGTGGCTGTCCGTGGCCAGGCCGATGTGCTTGCACCAATGAAGGGACTTGCCAGCACGAAGCCGGTGTCGATTGCCGGAGCCACCGGAGACGTGTCGGTGATAGTGGCTTTGGACCTTCCGAGCGGTGTCACCGCCGACGGCCCGTCTCAGATATCCGTAGTGGTGCACCTGCAGTCTCCGGCATCGACCCGCAGCGTGAGCGTGGGCGTGGTGCTCGACGGGGCGCGATCGGATCGGGTCTACTCTCTTTCGACACCGAGCGTGATCGTCACGCTGGGTGGCGCGACCGCTGCTCTCAATGCCTTCGACACGTCCGCGCTTGTCGGACACGTCTCGGTCGGGTCTCTGGATGTGGGCGCTCATAGCGTCACGATTTCGGTCATCGTGCCCTCCGGTATCAAGGTCGAGGACATCAGCCCCCCGCAGATAACCGTCACCGTGGCCAACGCCCCTACAGCGCCGCCGGCGCCGTCCGCCTCACCGCCATAGGAGCGTCCCTTGCCCCGTCTCTTCGGCACGGATGGTATCCGTGGCATAGCCAACGTCGACCTGAAACCGACTCTCGCCTACGCCCTGGGCCGGGCAACGGCTCACCGCCTTGCTGGGCCGGACTGTCCGATCGTGGTCGGCCAGGACACTCGCCGATCCGGCGACATGTTCGCCGCCGCAATTGTGGCCGGGGCAACGAGCATGGGCGTTGACGTCCACCTCGTCGGTGTAGTCCCGACGCCGGCCCTGTCCTACATAGCCGGTACCGGCAGGTTCGCGGCCGGGATCATGGTCTCGGCCTCTCACAACCCGGCCGACGACAACGGTCTGAAAGTGCTCAGCGAACACGGCCTGAAGCTGGACGAGGAAGTGGAGGACGATCTGGAGCAGATGATCTGGACCGCCGAAGAGTTGCCATCCGCCTCGGCCGACGCGCTCGGACTCGCGATCCAGGACCGCGGACTGCTCGACTTGTACGTCCAGCATCGACTCAAGCTGGCTGCGGCGATATCCACGAAGCTCCACGTGGTAGTGGACTGCGCCAACGGTTCTGGGGGCGTGGCGGCCGCCCGGATCATCGAGGCCACCGGGGCGCGAGTTGAAGCCATCTTCAACGAGCCCGACGGCTTGAACATCAACGCCGAGTGCGGAGCCACTGCCCCCGAAGCCCTGGCGGCGGAAGTGGCCGTGCGAGGAGCGGACCTGGGCTTCGCCCTCGACGGTGACGCGGATCGGCTGATAGCCGTCGATGCGGCCGGCCACGTTGTCGATGGCGACGCGCTGCTCGGCGTGCTGGCTCTCGATCGACTCGCCCGCAATTGCCTGCCAAACGGAGCGTTGGTCGTCTCTGTGCTGTCGAACGGCGGTCTCCAGAAGGTCGTCGAGGACGCCGGCGGCCAGGTCATTCGAACGCCCGTAGGCGACAAGTACATCTTCGAGGGAATGCAGGTGAGCGGGGCCGGCCTCGGTGGCGAGAAGAGCGGCCACGTGATCATTCTCGAGCATGCGACGACGGGTGACGGCATCGTGACCGCGCTGGAGGTGCTGGCCGTCATGACCAGATCCGGGCGCAGTCTGGCCGATCTCGCAAGCCAGGTGCCGATGCTGCCGCAGCAGCAGCGGACCATCCCGGCCCGCCACAAGGACCAGTGGGAGGGAGATCCGGCCATCCGCAGGGCCATCGCCGGGGCCGAAGGCCGGCTCGGCCCCTCGGGTCGGGTGCTGATCAGACCATCGGGCACGGAACCCGCCATTCGGGTCATGGTGGAAGGCCCGGAGGCAGGCCTCGTGGCCGAGCTGGCCGACCAATTGGCCGCTTTGGCGGGTCAGCGACTAAACTAGCCACCTTCGTCGGGGCCAGGGTCCACGAGACCGGGAGTGAACTGCGCATGTGCGGCATCGTCGGATACACCGGGCCTCGAGAAGCCGGCCCTGTTCTTCTCGATGGGTTGCGGCGGCTCGAGTACCGGGGCTACGACTCGGCCGGCATCGCACTGGTTACCCAGGATGGCGACCTGTTCGTCGAGAAGCGGGCCGGCAAGGTGGCCGTCCTCCAGGACGCCATCGGCGAACTGACGCCCAGCGCCGGCATCGGCCTGGGGCACACTCGCTGGGCCACGCACGGCCGCCCGAGCGATCTCAACGCCCATCCCCACAGCGACTGCACCGGCCGGATCACCGTCGTCCACAACGGCATCGTCGAGAACTACCGCGAGCTGCGCGAAGAGCTGGCCGCCGCCGGCCATGTCCTCCAGTCCGAGACGGACACGGAGGTCGTGGCTCATCTGGTGGAGGCCGCATACGCGGGCGATCTCGCGGACGCTGTCCGGGCCGCCCTGGGGCGCCTGGAGGGCGCGTACGCCCTGGTAGTGATGCACCGCGACGAGCCGGACCGCCTGGTGGGGGCCCGCCTCAACGCCCCGCTCATCGTCGGCATCGGCGAGGGCGAGAGCTTCCTGGCCTCGGACGCGGCGGCGATCGTGGCCTACACCAAGAAGGTGGTTTTCCTGGCGGATGGCGACGTGGCTGACCTGCGGCCGGGCACGGCGACCATCACGGACAGAGCCGGAACCGCCGTCGACCGCCGGGTCGACATCATCCCCTGGTCTGCGGAGGCCGCCGAGAAGGGCGGCTACGCCCACTTCATGCTCAAGGAGATCCACGAGCAGCCAGAGGCGCTGACGGCGGCACTGACCGGTCGGCTGCGGCATGACGCCGTCTGCCTGGAGGAACTAGATCCCATCCGCGACCGCCTCGCCGGTATCAACCGCGTCGAGATGATCGCCTGCGGCACGGCCTACTATGCGTCGCTGGTCGGAGCGGCCCTCTTCCAGGACTGGCTGGGCGTGCCGGCCCGGTCCACCGTGGCCTCCGAGTTCAGATATAGCCCGCCGCCGATCGATCCCCACACCCTGGTCGTGGCCGTGACGCAGTCCGGCGAGACCGCCGACACGATCGCGGCGGCACGCATGGCCGGCGACCGCGGCGCTCTCGTAATCGCCGTGACGAACACCGTCGGGTCGGCGATTACTCGCGAGTCCCACGCCTCGGTCTTCCTGCAGGCAGGACCGGAGGTGGCCGTGGCGGCCACCAAGACGTTTGTGACCCAGGTGGCCACGCTCGTCATGCTGGCCGCGGACGTAGCCCATCAGCTTGGCCGTTTGACTGCGGAAGCGGAGCTGGAGCTCGTCGCGGCCCTGCGCCGCTTGCCGGCGCAGGCCGGCCGCGCCATTGAGCTGGCCGCCTCGACCGAGGAGATGGCCGAGCGGTACGCCGGCGCGAACGGTTTCATGTACATCGGCCGCGCATTCGGCTATCCGGCCGCACTCGAGGGCGCGCTCAAGATCAAGGAGATTGCCTACCTCCACGCGGAGGGCTACGCCGCCGGTGAGCTGAAGCACGGGCCGATCTCCCTGCTCGATCCGGACGTGCCGCTGGTGGCCCTGGCGACTCGTTCGGCCGTGTACGAGAAGGTGATCAGCAACCTGATGGAAGGTCGTGCCCGCGACGCGCAAGTCATCGCCGTGGCAACGGAGGGCGATACCGAGATCGAGCGTCTTGCCACGGACGTGTGCTGGGTGCCCGACACGCTCGAGCCTCTGAGCACGATCCTGGCGGTGATCCCCCTGCAGCTCTTCGCCTATTACGTGGCCGTGAAGCGCGGTCGCGATGTGGACCAGCCCCGCAACCTCGCCAAGTCGGTGACGGTGGAGTAGGTGGCAGGCTCGCGGCGGCCTCATGGGACAAGCGACGACGCGCCCGATGACCGCGGCGCGCCGGTCGGCGACGGTTCCGCCGCCGGGAGCCTGGCCGGATTGGCCGCGGCGCCGCCGCCGGAGACGACCGAGCTGGGGATCGACATCATCCGCGTCGCGCGCATCGCGGCCTCGCTGGAGCGTTTCGGAGACCGTTTCACGCGGCGTGTCCTGACCCCGGCCGAAGCGGCCTACGTCCGCAACAGGCCCGAGACCATGGCGGGCAGGTGGGCGGCGAAGGAGGCCGTCTCCAAGGTGCTCGGGCTCGGTGTTCGCGGAATCGGCTGGCGAGACATCGAAGTCGAACGGCTGCCGACCGGTCAGCCAGCGATCCGTCTCCACGGCCGTGCGGCGCGGCGGGCGACCCAGTTGGGCATGAGCCGAGTAGCCGTCTCGATCAGCCACGAGTCCGAGTTCGCCGTTGCCATCGCATACGGCGTCCGAACGGTGGGCGGGCGCTACCTCCTGCCGCCGGACATCGAAGAGCGACTCGGCGAGCGAGAGGCGGCTCTCCTGCGGCGCCTCGAGCGGCTGCGCGGTTTGGCCCGCGAGGCGGCCACGGAGGAGGCTAATCTCAACGTGACCGACGCCGCCGGTCCTGCCGGGGCGGTGCTCGCCCGGGCGAGCAAGGAGCATGTCGATGCCTAGCCGAGTCGGGTCCGAACCGATACTGCTCGACGACGCGGCCGCGGCCGCGCTTCTGCCTCCTCGACCTCCACGCGGTCACAAGGGAACCTTCGGCAAGCTGCTGGTCATCGCCGGATCGGTGGACTATGCCGGGGCCGCGCTGCTGGTCTGCACCGCAGCGGGGCGGGCCGGTGCGGGCCTGGTCACGCTGGCCACGCCGGAATCGCTCCAGCCGCTCTTCGCGGCCAAGGTCGTTGAGGCGACGACGCTTGCGCTGCCCGAGGACGACGTGGAAGAAGTGGATCCGGAAGGGGCCCTGGCGCGCATCATGGATCACGACCACGACGCCCTCGTGGTTGGGCCGGGTCTGCGGCCGAGCCTGTCCATGACCGAGCTGATCCGCGCCTTGCTCGCGCCGGACGAGGATGGCGAGCCGTTGCCGGCCGTGCTCGACGCGGAGGCGCTGAGGTCGCTCGCCACCGTCGACGGGTGGCCAGGAGAGGTCGCCGCTCGGTGCGTCCTGACGCCCCACGTGGGGGAGTTCCTGCGGCTTCGGGCGGCCGACGGCCACGATCCCCAGAAGGACGGCGACCTGGTCTTCGACGATGCCGGGCGACTTGCCGCAGCTCGCGACGCCGCTAGGGCGTGGGGCCAGGTCGTGGTCTTGAAGGGCGCCCGCACGGTCATCGCCGATCGCGACGGTCGAGCCGCCGTCTCACCATTCGAGAACCCGGCCCTTGCCAGCGGCGGAACGGGCGACGTGCTGGCCGGGACGATCGGGGCGTTGCTGGCACAGGGACTGGACACGTTCGAGGCGGCCCAGCTCGGTGTCTATCTCCACGGTGGTGCAGGGGAGGCCGTCAGAGCACGCATCGGCGATGCCGGCCTGCTCGCCTCCGATCTCCCGCCTGAGCTGCCACTGGTCCGCCGCCGGCTGGCAACGTTCTCGGCTCGCTGAGGGTGGCGTGACCGCGCGCCCGGGCCTGACCGCCGGCCGAATCACCGCCATGCGCCACCCCCTGATCGAGGTTCGCCCGGGCGAGCCACTTCCGCCCCTCCCCAAGACGGCCTGGCTCGAGATAGACCTGGACGCCGTGGTGGGCAATGCTCGGCTGCTGACGAACCTGCTGCCGGCCGGCGTTCGTCTCGAGCCGGTCCTCAAGGCCGACGCCTACGGCCACGGGGCCGTAGGCGTCGCTCGCGCCCTGGTGACGGACGGAGCCCGCGGCCTCAGCGTGGCCACGTTCGACGAGGCCCTCGAGCTCCGCCAGGCCGGGATCGAGGTGCCGATCCTCGTCGTCTTTCCGATCCCGCCCGAGCTTGCGCCGGACGCACGGCGTTACGGTCTCTCGATCACGGCCGGAGACAGGGTGCTGCTCGAACGCACCCTTGCGGCCCTGGCGAAGGAGTTCGCCGCCGGCCGGCCGAACGCCGCAGGATCGGGCGACCCGCCGCTGGCGATCCATCTCGAGGTCGAGACCGGCCTCGGCCGGGGCGGCGTGGATCCGGACCTGGTACCGGCGGCTGCCGCGGCCATCGCATCGTCGCCATTCGCTCGCCTGGCCGGCCTGTGGTCGCACCTCCAGTCCGCGGGCGATGCCGACCTGACTGCTCGCCAGGACCGAAAGTTCGGGATTGCGGCGGGATTCCTGGAAGGGGCCGGAGTGACCCTGCCCGAGCGACACCTGGCGGCCAGCGGCGCGGTGCTTGCGGCCACCGCCGGAACCTACGACGCGGTGAGGGTCGGACTGGCCCTGTACGGGCTCGTGCCCGATGACCTGAACGTGGCCGAGGGGGTGCGCGCGGCTGCCGCCGGCCTCCGTCCGGTGATGTCGCTGCGGGCCCGGCCGATTCGCGTCGCCTGGCTGGAGCCGGGAACGGGAGTCAGCTACGGGCCCTCGTTCACGACTGCACGCCGGAGCTTGATCGCCACGCTGCCTCTCGGCTACGCGGACGGCTACCCGCGGAGCCTCTCGAATCGGGCTCAGGTCCTGGTCCGAGGAGTACGAGTTCCGCTGGTCGGAACCGTGGCCATGGACGCCGTGATGGTCGACGTGACGGACGTTGGAGGGCCCGAAGTGACCGTGGACGACGAGTTCACGCTCATGGGTGAACAAGGCGGGGTTCGAATCGGTGCCCTGGAGGTGGCGCGGTGGGGCAACACCATTTCGCACGAGGTAGTCGCCGCGATGTCCGGAAGACTACCCCGGGTGTACTATGCGGCAGCCGAGGCGGTCGGCCTGCGCACAATTGCAAGCGATGCGAGTCGGGGCGGGGGAACGCTCGACTGGCCACCGACCGAAGCATCCAGGAAAGATCATGGTCCGCTCGGCAACGAGTGACCCGTTCCGCAGTCGTATCGACGGAGAGCAGGTTTCGGACTTGATGGAGATGCAGGGCCGCTCCGAAGAGCAGCGTGACGACCTGGTGGAACAGGTCGCGCGCGAGATCCAGCTGCGCGGTCTGACCGTTCCAGCCGTCTTGTTTCTGCAGGCCAGCCGTCCCTACCGTCCGCTGGGCAGCAGCGCGATGGTCTTCTTCGATCCCGTCCTGCGTGGCGTCTTCGGTGGCGAAATGCCGGTTGCCAGCGAGATACTGGCAGACGATCTGGGCATCGAGCAGCTCATCGAGCGACTGCAGGACCCGGACGAGGAATCTGCCTGGGACGCCTGACCGGCGACAGCGAGGATCGAGCCGGGTAGCATAGCCGGGTGACCAGCCAGCCTCGAGCGTTCTTCGCCCTCGACCTTGGCTCGGCTACCACCTCTGCCGCTCTCCTGGGGCACGTAGGCGGCCGTTGGCGCCTGATCGCTCACACGGCCGCTCCCGCCACCGTAGACGCCGAGAGGGTGCTCGCCGGCCTGCTGAGCCAGATTCAGGTCACCGATCCGGAGATGCTCGCGGAGATGGCCGGCGACGAACGGCCCGACGTTGCCGATCTCGTGGCCGCGTGGCCGCGACTCGAGGCCCGCACCACTCCCCAGCGCCGCATCGCCATCCTGGCGGGCTCGCGGCGGCAACGTCAGCGACTCGAGGAAGCGGCCCGGAGGGCAGGCTGGCTCGTGGTCGGTGGAAGCGCCGACCAGGACGATCCGGTGGCCCTGAGCCGCCTCATTCTCTCCACGCGAACCGCGGCCGTCCTGCTGGGCGCGGACAGGTCCCCGGCGGGCGACGAACGACGCCACCTGCCGGACCTGGCGGTACTGGCAGCCGCCGCGCGGCGCTTACGGCCCGAGCTGACGGTGGTCCTGGCGGGCGGCGCCGCCGCTTACGAGTCGGCCTTCGCCCAGGCCTCGGACACCGGGGCCGCGTACGAGCCGGCGACGGATCCGGCGAGTGGTCCCGCAGGGGCGGAGACGCCCACCGAGGCCGCCGATGTTCATCCTGAGCTCGACGCCGGGGGGGCACATGATGCCGAGCCCGCGCCCGATGCCGAGCCCGCGCCCGATGCCGAGCCGGTTCCGGAGGATCCCACTCCGCCCGTCTTCCTGGCCGTCCGTGGGTCGGTGGCACCAACGAACGACGCCGATCGGAGCGTCTCGGCACAGATCCTGCTCGCCCCGGACGCGGGCGCGGGACAACCAGCCGGGGCCTCGCTCCAGCAAGTGCTGGAGGGCCTGCGAGCCTTGCCGAACGACAGCCGGCTGGGCGTTGCACGCTCGATACGCTCGCTTGCTTACGTGCTCGACCGCTCGGTGGAAGTCGTCGAGGTCGGCCTCCAGGGCGGTCTCCGGGCCCACTCCGAGCCCATAGGCCCGGGCCATTCCGCGGTCGTCTCGTCTCACGCCTGCCTCGCCAGTGCCTCGTTCTCGCCGGCCGACCCTTCGGAGGACGTCATCGACGGCGTCTTCGCCTGGTCCACCACCGCCCTGGACAGGCACCGCATGACGGATCGACTCCAGGACCTGCGTCTCGTGCCCTGGGGCGACGCCGACGGCGATGGGGCGTCCTTCCGCTTAGCCGCCGCCAAAGCGGCCTACGCGCGACTGATCGAGGCCACGGCCGAGCTGGCCGCCTACCCCATGCCGGACCTCATGGTGGCCGCCGGCGGGATCTTCGCCTCGCTGCCTCCGTCTGTCGTGGCGTTGGCCATGGCGGACCTCGGTCGCCGCCCGGGAGTCGGCCAGATCGTCTGCGATCAAGCTCGACTGCTCGGGCCTCTGGGTGCCGTGGAAGACGAGGCCGATCGGCGCCGGCTGCTGGCCAACCTCGCCGACGACATCCTCATGCCGATCGGTTGCCTCATCCTTCCGGCCGGCGTCAAGCCAGGTCGAACCGCGGGGCAGTTGCGGCTGAAGGGAACCGATGCGATCTCCGAGATAGAACTCCACCCCGGCGCGGTTCAGGTGGTCGACCTGCCACCGGGTCGGACCGCGAAGGCCGAGATGGACTTCCGAGATAGCGTGCGCCTGGGGACTCGCGGCCACCATTTCAGCGTGGAAGTGGGGGGTGGCCTGTGCGGCCTGGTGGTCGATCTTCGCGACATCCCACTTCGGTTGTCGGATCGGGCCGAGTCCAGGCGTGCCGCTCTCGAGGCCTGGCAACGCGGCATGTGGCCGGAGGTGGACGAATGAGCGTCGGGGGGCGCCCGTCCGGCGGCGATATCGCGACGGTGCTCGCTCGTGTCGCGGCCCGGCGGATCCTGGTCTTTTCGCCGACGATCCACTTTCGGCTGTCGCCCGGCGATCGTGCGCTGGTGGGGCCAGGCGAGTCCGTCTCCATCGGAACTCCGATCGCCGAGCGGACGCCCGACGCCGAGCTTGTCGATGCCGGACGCCTGGATGATCAGGCCAGGTCAGTCAAGAATGGTGAGGCCGCCGGGAAGGGCGCGTTGGTCGAGGGCTCGAATGCCGCGCCGCTCTGGAGGGAAGGCGCACCCGATCCGGCCGACCCCAATCGCGCGAGCCGTACCCAAATGGCCACGAAGGTGGGCCCGGGCCCCGAGGGCACGGTGCGGCAGGAGCGGCGGCGGCCGCCGGAACCCGGAAAGTGGTGGGTCGGTGGGGGCGAGCGCCGCGGCAAGTCGAGGAACAGGCCCGTCCCCCGTGTCGGCGGGACGTTGCTGTTCGAGACGCAGGGCCGGTGGCGCGCAGCGGCGGGCGAGCACCATCAGATAATCGAATCGCCTGTGGCCGGGATCGTGCGCGAGTCCCGGAACAGCGTCGAGGTCACGATCGAGGTGGCCGGAGCCGCGATCCCCGGCGCCATCGCGGCCGGGGAGCCGTCGCGGGGCTACCTCGACGTCCCGCTGCTCACCGACGGCGAGTTGTGGGCCAGTGCCCTGGACGTGGGCCGCTCCGGCGCAATCGTGGTGGCCGGCAGCCGCATCTCCGCCCAGGCGATCAGCCGGGCCCGGGCGATGTCGATTCGCGGCCTCGTCGCGGGATCCGTCGGCCAGGGCGAGTTGCGCGACCTGGAAGCCTCCGAGCTGAGGCAGAAGGCGAGCCTGGCACCTTCCGTGCCGTTCGGTCTCATCGCCCTCGACGGCCACCAGCGCCGCCCGATCGCCACGCCCATTCTGGCTCTACTGGCCGCGCTGTCGGGACGCGAAGTGGCGATCGTCACCGACCCACCGCTGCTCGTATTCGACGTGTCCTCGGTGCCGCTGCCCGAGCTGGCGCCCGACTGGATCCGCGTTCGAAGCGGCACCCACGCGGGTCGCGAAGGACGCCTCATCGGCTCGGCCGGCCTCTACCGTTTCCGCTCGGGCATCCACCTCGACGCGGCGGTCGTGCGCTTCGTCGACGAAACGGACACGACGATTCTCCCCTTCGCGGACCTGGAGCGTTTCGTGTTCTGAGAGCCGAGACCAGAGATCCGCCCGTCATCAGCGCGGGGACCGCACGAGCCCGCTTTCGGGTAACCTCGCGGGGTGATCGACGGAGAGAGCCTCGAACGGAAGGTCGTGACACGGGAGGCCGCCGCCACGCGCGGACTGGCGGCGGACCTGGCGGTGGTGGCGCGCCCGGGCGACCTGATCAGCTTGATCGGCGAGCTTGGGGCGGGTAAGACGCAGTTCGCCAAGGGATTCGGGGCCGGGTTGGGGATCGAGGACACGATCGTCTCGCCGAGCTTCGTGCTCATGGCCGAATACCGCGGCCGGCTGCCGATGTTCCACATCGATCTATACCGCCTGACGGACGCGGCCGAGGCGCTGGCCGGCGGGCTGCTCGACGAGCGCCAGGCGGAAGGTGTCACGCTTATCGAATGGGCGGAACGGATGGCGGATGCCCTGCCGGCGGAACGGCTCGAGGTCTTGATCGATGGCACGGGCGACGATCCCCGCCAGATCGAGCTGCGCGCCGGCGGCCGAGGGTACGCGCGCTACATCGCCGCGGTGCCGGATACCGACGAGGGCATGCCGTGAGCGCGCCTCGACTGCTGGCTATCGACACGTCCGGCATGGATGCCCTGGTGGCGCTTGGTGAAGCGGACGGCGCGCTCGTCGCCGAGGGGCGATGGGCCGCGGGCTATCGTCACGGCGAGGAGCTGCTCACCCGAGTCGACGAGATGCTCAGAGAGCAGGGCGTGACCCTGGCGGAGCTTGCCGGAGTCGTCGTGGGTACGGGGCCTGGCGCGTTCACTGGTCTGCGAGTGGGACTGGCAACGGCGAAGGCGCTCGCGCGAGAGCTCGCCATCCCCATCGCCGGCATCGCGACCTCCGACGCTCTTCTCGTGGCGGCAGCGGTGGGTGATGGAAGTCAGGCCGCCCTCCTGCTGCCGGCCGGACCTTCAGACCGAGTCCTGGTCGTCGCCGGAGAAGCTCGACTGATCAAGGGCGGAGATGAGCCGAAGGTCGAACCCGGCACGGTCCTGGTCGCGGTCGACCTGCCGGACCGAGCCCCGACGGATGCGCTGGTCAGGGGGGCGCAGGCGGAGGCCGGGCTTTCTGCAGCCCTGCTCAGACTCGGCGCCCGAAGGCTTGCCGCCGGCGGAGACGACGTGGCGCACCTGGTTCCCGAATACGTGACGCTGCCCCGGGGAGTGCCCGCCATGAAAGGGGAGGTTCGATGGTCGCGCGACCTCCCGTAGCGGTAGTCATCGAACGGATGACGGTCAACGACCTGGACGCCGTCCACGAGATCGAGCGGGAGGCGTTCAGCACCCCCTGGCCTTCGCACGCCTATCGCCAGGAGCTGGAAAGCAACCGCCTGGCGCATTACGTCGTGGCCCGCTGGGGCAACGAGATCGTCGGGTTCGCGGGCATGTGGCTTCTCGTGGACGAGGCCCACGTGACCACGTTCGCCACGCGCCGGACGTGGCGCCGGCAAGGGATAGGGGAGCGGCTGCTGCTGGCGCTGCTGGACCTGGCCCGGGCCCGTGGTGCCCGGGAGGCGACGCTGGAGGTTCGGCCTTCGAACACCGCGGCGCGCAGGCTCTACGAGAAGTACGGCTTTCGCAACGCCGGCGTCCGGCCTCGCTACTACACCGACAACCATGAGGACGCCCTGATCATGACCACGCAGCCGCTCGACAACCGGGATATGCGCGTGCGGCTGATCACGCTCCGCGAGGAGCTGGCCAGGCGGCCGGCGATCGAAGTCGGCCCGGATGGGCGGCCGATCGGGCCGTCGCGAGAGCCCGATGCACCGGGCGGCGACGAGCGAGCGACAGCCGGCTCGGGCTCGACGCAGGCCTCTTCGATCCCGGGTCCTGGCGACCCGAGCGTTATCAGGCCGAGTCGTGTCGACAGGTGGAAGCTGTGACCAGCGGCGGGCTGATACTGGCCGTAGAGTCGAGTTGCGACGAGACGGGGGTCGCTCTGGTGGAGGGCGGCCGGCGGATCCTCTCGAATGTCGTCGCGAGTCAGGTCGCGATGCACGCGGCGTCGGGCGGAATCGTGCCGGAGGTCGCGGCCCGGGCCCACCTGCGCTGGATCGTGCCCGTCCTGGACGAGGCGTGGTCGTCGGCGGGCGCCGGCTGGGACGACGTTTCGGCAGTGGCCGTTACCCAGGGGCCGGGGCTGGCGGGATCGCTGCTGGTGGGGATCAACTTCGCCAAGACGCTTGCCTACGTCCACGGCAAGCCGCTCGTCCCGGTGAACCACCTGGAGGGCCATCTCTATGCCGCCTGGCTGACCGACGAGACGCGCGAGGTTCCGGAGCCGTTCTTCCCGCTGGTGGCGCTGATCGTCTCCGGCGGGCATACGTTCCTGGTGGAGATGCGCGACCACCTGCAGTACAGGCTCCTTGGCGAGACGGTGGACGACGCTGCGGGCGAGGCGTTCGACAAGGTGGGCCGTCTACTCGGACTGCCGTACCCCGGTGGGCCGGCGATCATGGGCGCGGCGGCCGGGGCGGTGCGCAAAGACGTCGTATTCCCACGGGCCTGGCTGGGTGACTCGTTCGACTTCAGTTTCAGCGGGTTGAAGACGGCGGCACGGCGGACCATCGCCGTGGAGCGGGGCGGGCAGGGGACCGAAGCCGGCGACCTGCCGTTGACGGAGGATCGAGTGGCCGAGCTGGCCTACGGCTTCCAGGAATCGGTGGTTGACGTGCTCGTCACCAAGACGCTGCGAGCGGCCCAGGCAGCAGACGCGCGCTCCATCGTCCTCGGCGGGGGCGTGGCCGCGAACAGAGTGCTGCGCGACCGGCTCGCCGAGGGGGCACGCAGCGCGGGGGTTCCGCTGGTCGTGCCACGGCCGGCGCTCTGCACGGACAACGGAGCGATGATCGGCGCCGCGGCCGCCTGGCGATTCGATTCGGGGCAGCGGGCCGGGCTGGACCTGGACGCCAGGCCGTCGATGCCGCTGGCTCGCAGGTGAGCGAGTCGCCCGATCCTGGAGGCGACGCCGAGGATGCACGCGGCGGTGGCAGTGGCACGGGTCAGGGCGGTGCGGCCGAGAGCGGCGCCGTGGGCGCCCCGGAGCGGCCCAACCGCAAGGCGCCGCGCCTTGACCCGCTGGCCGTTCGCCGCCAGCTCCGCGACGAGGGGCTGAGAGCTCGCCACTCGCTCTCGCAGAACTTCCTGGCAGATCCGGACGTCCTGCAGTCCATCCTCGACCTGGCCGTGCCGGAGCCGGGGCGCCGCGTACTGGAGGTTGGCCCGGGCCTGGGCATCCTCACGGGCGGGCTGCTGGCCGGGGGCGCCAGCGTGACGGCCGTGGAGCTCGATCGGCGGCTGGCCGAGCGTCTGGGCCGCTTCCACGAAGAAGAGGTCGCCAGCGGCGCGCTGAGGTTGATCCAGGGCGACATCCTCGACCAACGGATTCCCGGTCTGGTTGCCTCGCCCTACGAAGTCGTGGCCAACGTCCCGTACCACATCACCAGCCCGATCCTGCACCGCTTCCTTGGAGAGCCGCCACGACCGGAGCGGCTCGTCCTGATGCTCCAGCGGGAAGTGGCCCAGCGGATCTCCGCCGCACCCGGCGACATGAGCTACCTCTCGGTCTTCGTCCAGTACCACGCCACCGTCAGGATCGCGTTCACGGTGCCACGGGAGGCCTTCGAGCCGGTGCCCGAGGTCGAATCGGCGGTGGTCGAGATTCGCCCGATCGATCCGCTCGGCACGCAACCGCGCCTCTCCCCGACGGACGAGGGGGAACTCTGGCGGCTGGTCCAGGCGGGCTTTCGAGAGCGGCGCAAGAAGCTGCACAACGTCCTGTCGCGGCGGCTGCCGATTTCCGCCGCGGCCGCCGCGCAGGCGCTCGCGGCAAGCCGGATTGACGGGGACAGGAGACCGCAGACCCTTTCCGTCGACGAATGGCTGGCTCTTCATGCCGTGTTGGGGCCGCTGCCGTGGCAGGCCGCACCATGACGGGGCCGCAGCGCATCGTCAACTCCGGCGACCGCAGGGATACCCGCTCCGGTCGGGGCCCGGGATTTCGCACCGGCGCGGAGCACGGCCAGGTCCCCGAGCTTGGCCGCCGCCGCGGCGACGGTTCCGGCGCGTCCATGGCTGCAAGTGGCCGCCTCCATGTCGTGAGGTATGCCCCTGCCAAGCTGAACCTGACGCTCGCCGTCGTGGGTCGCCGCAGCGATGGCTACCACTCCCTGCATTCGGTCATGGTTCCTCTCACGCTGGGCGACGCTCTCACGGTCTCGGTGGCGCCGGCCGGGGCAACGGACGACTCGCTCAGGATCTCGGGCCTCTCCATTCCCGCCACACCGGAGAATCTCGTCCTGCGCGCCATTGCCGCCACGCGCGTGGCCGTCGGGGAGTCCGGCGTCGGGGAGTCGGACCCTGCGGGGACCGGACTGGGGGTAGCGGTTGAGACACCGTGGCTGGCCGCTCGACTTTTGAAGCGGATACCCACGGCGGCCGGTCTAGGCGGCGGTAGCAGCGACGCGGCGGCGGCCATGGATGCCGCCCTGGCCGTCTGGAACGCGACATTCACCGCTGCGCAGGCCACGCTCGTGGCCGCGTCCCTGGGCTCCGACGTGCCGTTCTTCCTGGCTCGTGGTCCCGCCCTCGTCACCGGCCGCGGCGAGTTCGTCGAGCCTCTGCCGCAACTCGAGGGCGAACCGCCGGCCGTGCTGCTGGTCACGCCCCAACTGCCGATCTCGACCGCCGCGGTCTTCGCGGCATTCGCGGGCGGGTCGCGGCCGCGTCCGCCCGCCGGGGCACGCCCACCCGCCGGGCCACCCCCGGCCGCCGGATCGACGTCCCGCGCCCTCGCCGTCTCGGTGAGCCTGGCCGCCGCGATGCGGTCCGGCCTGAGCGCCCCCGGGCTGCTCGAGCTGGCCGATGACCTGTCCGGAGCCAACGATCTGTTGCCGGCGACGCAATCGTTTGCCCCGGGTCTGCCGGACTTCAGGGGGGCGCTGCGGGAGTTGCTGGGGCGCCCGGTGGGTCTTTCGGGCTCGGGGCCGACACTCTGGGTGCTGTACCCCTCGTTGCCCGAGGCCAGGAAGGCCGCCCGGGTCGTGCGTCTGGGGATGCTCCACGGCAGGCTTCCGGCGCTCGGAACGGGCGAAGCGTTTGTCGTCGCCACCTCGATAGCGGTTCGTCCGGACGACCCGCTATCGGCGGACCGTGACCAGACCGGCGGTCGGGCGGCCCGCGCCAACCGTCCGCGCACGGTCCACAATGGTCCCGGCGACGCAGTGCACCGCCTGAGTGGTTCGGCGGCTCGGCCTCATTCGTCGAAGGGAGATGATTCTCGATGAGTCGACAGGCGGTCTCGACGGCGGCTTCGCCCGCGGCGATCGGTCCCTACAGCCAGGCAATCGAGATGGACGGCTTCCTGTTCTGCTCCGGCCAACTGGGGCTCGATCCGGTGACCGGACAGCTGCTCGCGGGCGTCGAGGATCAGGCCGAACGAGCGCTGCTCAACCTGGAGGCCGTGCTGGCCGCTGCCGGTATGACCACCGCCGACATCGTCAAGACCACCATCTTCCTCGTCGACCTGGCCCACTTTGCCATCGTCAATGCCATCTATGCCTCGCACATGGCCGAGCCTGCGCCGGCCCGAAGCACGGTCCAGGTGGCCGCCCTGCCGCGCAACGCCCTGCTCGAGATAGAGGCGATCGCGCGGCGGTCGAGCTGACATCCGTGGCGAATCTCGGGACCGGACGCTCACGCGAGTCGGTCGTTCCGTGCTACCGTCCGGAGCCATGAGCCAGCCCACCGAAGGCGTCTTGCCGGTCGTGCTCGCCGCAGGCCTCGGCACGCGGATGAAGTCGAGCACACCCAAGGTCCTGCACGAGCTGTGCGGCCGCCCCATGCTCGCCTACGTTCTCGACGTGGCGCGCGAAGTCACCGGCCGGCGTCCTCTCGTCGTCTACTCCCCGGCGACGGCGGCGGTCACCGGCATCTTCGCCGGGGACGCGGACTTCGCCCTGCAGGAGGCGCCTCTCGGCACGGCCGACGCCGTGCGCGCCGCGCTGGCTGCCGTCCCGGAGACCGCGGCTGAGTTACTCGTGCTCCAGGCCGACGTGCCGCTGGTCCAGGCGGACGTGCTGGCCGAGATGATCGACCTGCGCCGGGTGCGCAATGCGGCGATGGCACTGGTGGCCGTTCGTAGCGCCGAGCCGGAGGGGCTCGGCCGCATCGTCCGTACGGACGACGGCAGCCAGGTGCTCCGAATCGTGGAGGAGAAGGACGCCACGCCCGAGGAGCGCGAGATCGAGGAGATCAACGCCGGCGTCTACGCCTTCGACGCGGCCTGGTTGCGAAGCCGAATCGGCGACGTGAAGCCCTCGCCCGTTTCCGGCGAGTTCTATCTGCCGGCCCTGGTCGAACTGGCCCGCGACGATCGCCGGCTCGTGGTTTCGCTCGAGGTGGAGGACGACGGTACGCTGGCCGGCATCAACGACCGCTCCCAGCTGGCGGCGGCCGAGCTCGAGATGCGCATGGTAATCAACGAGCGCCATATGCTCGCCGGCGTGACGTTCGTCGACCCGTTCCGGACGTACGTGGACGCCTCGGTCGAGCTGGCCCGGGACGTCGTCCTCGAGCCCGGCGTGATCCTTCGCGGCAGCACCCGGATCGGGGAGGGGACTCGCATCGCGGCAGGTAGCCAGATTATCGACACTCTCGTCGGCCGCGACTGCGTCATTTGGGCCAGCATTCTCGAATGCTCGGAGGTGGAGGACGAGGTCCGGATCGGGCCGTTCTCGCATCTTCGGGCGAAGTCGTCCATTGGGCGGGGCGCCAGGCTGGGCAACTACGCCGAGGTAAAGGCCAGTCGCCTGGAAGCGGGTGTACAGCAGCACCACTTCAGTTACATCGGCGACGCGGACGTGGGCGAACGTACGAACGTCGGCGCGGGAACGATCACCTGCAACTACGACGGCGTGCGGAAGCACAGGACGAAGATCGGCAAGCACGTATTCTTGGGCTCGGACACGATGCTCGTGGCTCCGCTGGAGTTAGGCGACGAGGCGCGCACCGGTGCCGGATCAGTGGTAACGAAGAGCGTGCCGGCGGGGATGCTGGCCGTTGGCGTGCCGGCCCGGCTTCGCAAGCCACGCGAATCAGGTGACGATCCGCCTCCAGACAAGACCGAATGAGCGACGTCATCGTCGAACTGCTGGTGATCCTCTTCCTCGTGCTGATCGAGGCGGTTTTCGTCGCGGCCGAGATTGCCCTGATCACTATCCGGCGCAGCCGTGTCGAGCAGCTGATCGACGAAGGCCAGCGGGGCGCCCGCCGGGTTCGCCGGGTGATCGAGGACCCGAGCCGGCTCCTTGCCGTCGTGCAGATAGCGGTCACATTCGTCGGGTTTCTCTCATCGGCCTACGCCGCAGTGAACCTCACGACGCGGCTGGAGGGCCTGTTCTTGAAGGTGCCCGTCCTCGACCAGGCCGCCGGTGGCGCCGCACTGGTCGTCGTTACGACCCTGCTCTCCATGTTCTTCATCGTGTTTGGCGAGCTGGTGCCCAAGACGCTGGCGCTGGCCCACACCGATCGCTACGCCATCGTTCTGGCGGGACCGGTGGAAGTGCTGGGCCGGATCCTCGGCCCGGTCGTGTCGGTCCTTACCTGGCTCACGCGTGTCATCGCCGGCGGGTTCGGTGCGGACGTGCAGAAGAGGGCGCAGATCTCCACGGACGAGCTGAAGCTGATCGTCGAAAGAGGCGGCGAGGAGGGGATCCTCGAGGCGGAGGAAGAGCAGATGATCAGCGCGGTCATCGGGCTCAGCGATCGCCGGGTCCACGAGGTCATGGTTCCCCGGACTGACATGAGCGCCCTGCCCGTCACGGCCACCCTCGATGAGTCGATCGATACGATTATCGCCGAGGGCCACAGCCGCATCCCCATCTTCGAGGACTCGATCGACACAGTCGTCGGCATCCTCTATGCGAAGGACCTGCTGCCGTTCCTCAAAGGCAAGGACAAGCGACCCGACCTGCGGACGCTCCTTCGGATGCCGCTGTTCGTGCCGGAATCGATGTCGATCGACGACCTGCTCCACCAGCTCCAACGGCGGAAGGTCCACATCGCCATCGTCCTCGACGAGTACGGGGGCACGGCCGGTCTCGTCACGATCGAGGACCTGCTCGAGGAGATCGTCGGCGAGATCCAGGACGAGTACGACGTCGAGGAGCCGATGACGGTGAGGCTCTCGGACGATGAGGTTCGGGTCGACGGCAGGGCGTCGGTGGACGACCTGGCCGACCTATTCGACTTCGACCTCGAGGCGCTCGAGGATTCGGAGGAGTACGACACTGTCGGCGGTCTGATCTACCACCGCATCGGGGGCGTGCCTCAGCCGGGCGACAAGATCGAGCTCGAGGCTCAGGGGCTTTCGCTGACGGTCGAGTCGACGGACGGCCATCGGGTAGGCAAGATTCTGGCAGCGCGCCATGTCCGCGAGGGCGGGAGTCCCGACGATGACGACGGCGAGCGATAGCCAGGGTCGATCGACCGCGATGAGGCCGGCCGGCTAGGCCTTGATCACACCCAGGATGATCGCGCGCAGAGACTCGAGAGCTTCCGCGTCCACCACGCCGGCGGCTTCCAGCTCGGCGAGGGCCCTGTCCCGTTGCTCGCGGGCCCGGTCGCGGGTGTAGCCCCGGCCACCGAGCTTCTCGATCAGCGCGACCGCTTCGGCGACGTCGCCATCCGCCGGAGAGTCGGTCCGCCAGATCGACTCCAGACGCGAGCGCTCGTCGGGCGAGGCGTGCTCGAATGCGTAGATGACCGGCAGCGTCATCTTGTGCCGGGCCACGTCGGTCGGTTCCTTGCCCGTCGCAGCCTGCTCGCCCCAGATGCCGAGCAGATCGTCGTTCAGTTGAAAGGCGATCCCGAGCGCCCATCCGAAAGCGCGGTACCGGGCGATGACCGATTCGTCGTCTGTCGCGAGCAGAGCCCCGGATTCGACGGAAGCCGCGATGAGAGCCGCGGTCTTGCGGCCGATCATGTCGAAGTAGATCTCCACCGACATCGGCTCGGACCGCTCGCTGGCCCAGATGTCGAGGTACTGGCCCTCGCACAGCGCCACGCACGTGTCGTCGTAGACCCGCATCAGGCGTAGCACCTTGGCATCGGAGAAGCCCAGTTCGGTGAGGCGGTGCAGGGCCACGCGGCTCAACGTGAAGAGCATGTCGCCGGCGTTGATGGCCTGGGGAATGCCGTGTAGCGCCCACAAGGTCGTGCGGTGGCGTCGCTCGGTGTCGCCGTCTTCGATGTCATCGTGGACGAGGCTGAAGTTGTGGCCCAGCTCCACGGCCGCGGCGCCGGGCAATGCCTTGCGGTGGTCGCCGGCGATCGAGGCGTAGGCCAGCAGTCCGAGCAGCGGCCGCATGCGCTTGCCGGATGACCCGCTCCCGTCCAGGCCCAGGTGGTACCGCAGCATCTCGTACAGGCCCGCGGTCGACGCGTCGTGGTCGGAGACGAGGCGCAGGATCTCGTCCTCGGTGTCGGAGATCAAGCCGGGAAAGCTCGCGTGGGTCTGCACGGGCGGATCATAGCAATCTGCCTTCAGAATCGAGCGGGTCCTGGTCGCGGCCCGTCGAACGCTCAGACCGACCGAACGAAGGCCGACCCGGCCGCGTTCGGGTCGGAGTCTCTCGGACCCATCGGGCCGCCTTCACGCGCCTTCGCCTGGGCCTCGTCAATCTCGATCGCGATCAGCTCCATGCGGTTCAGGTCCTCGTCGGTGGCGGCTGAGAAGTCCTCCGGCGAGTGGCGGTCGGAGAAGTAGCGCTCGAGGAGGAGGCTCAGCACGCGTCGCTTCTCGGTCACGACCGCAATCTGGCGGCCGTGGCCGTAGAGGGCCACGCTGCGATAGTTGGCCGAATGATCCGGCTCCGTCTTGGATGCCACCAGGCCGTCGATCATCGTTACCGAGATCGCCACGGGTCGGCCGTCGCGGAGCAGTCGAAGCGTGGCGTTGCCCGGTGATCCGTGCAGGTAGACGTGTCCGGCTTCGTAGTGATACAGGAACGGGATGATCCGCGGCTCGCCTTCCTCGACGCAGGCGACGTGGGCGACGAGCCCGGCCCGGAGGAACTCCTCGATTCGGTCGGGGACGGCTCGATCGGCGTGCCTACGGATGCGGGTCCGGTCCGTGTGAGGCGCGGGGACGGCCGGGGCGGGGGCGGGGGCGGCCGGGGCGGCGGCCGGGGCAGGGGCGGGGGCGGCCGAAACCAGGTCGGGGTGGCGTGTCGTCTCGTCCATCGACGAAGCTTAGCCCGGATCGGCGCGGGCGAGGCATGGTAGCGTGGCCTCGTGCCGAATCCGCGCCTGTACGTTACCGACGCCATCGTCCTGACTCGCTTCGACTACGGCGAGGCGGACCGGATCATGACGCTCTTCACGCCGAACCTCGGCAAGCTCAAGGCGATCGCCAAGGGCGTGCGCCGGACGAAGAGCCGGATCGGCGGCTCCCTCGAGCCGCTGGCCGAGTTGCGCGTGGCCCTCGCTCGCGGTCGGACATTCGACGTCGTGACTCAGGTACAGGTCAACCACGCCTGGCTGCGCCTTCGCGACTCACTGGAGTCGACGGCTACGGCCTGGTACCTCGCCGAGCTGGCGGACCGTTCCCTCGAGGAGCGTCACGAGGCCGAGGGGCTGTACGCGCTGCTCCGCCACGCCTACGAGCTGCTGGACGCCGGAATGGATCCGGGCCGAGTCGCGCGCTGGTATGAGATGCATCTCGCCGACGAGCTGGGCGTCAGACCGGAGGTCGACCGCTGCGTCGAGTGCGACCGAATGCTGGACGCGGACGAAGCGTTCCGGTGGGTTCCGCCACTCGGCGGCGTGCTCTGCTCCCGCTGCCCCGGTCCGCCGACGGAACGCGCCGGCCTGTCTCTCGAGGCGCTGAAGCTGCTCAAGGCCTACCAGCGGCTGGACATCGAGGCGTTGGCCGCCTTGCGCCTCCCGCCGGCAGTGGAAGCCGAGGTCGAACAGGCAATGCGCGACTTCCTGCGCTTCTCGCTGGATCGCGACGCCCGCTCGCTGCCGTTCCTGGACGAGGTGCGCCGGGGCTAGTGCCGCAGCGCCGCCCGGCGCCGTTTGGGCGCCCGAACGGGTGGCGTCTCACTCTCCTCGAGCGGCCCGCGACGGTATTCGGCGAGCCGTTTGCACATGAGGGCATGCACGGCCTCGACCGGCATCAGGGTGTCGCGGCCCAGCAGCAGATCGTTGCGGTGGATTCGAAGGATGACGCGGGCGACGGGAGACATGGCGTGTCGCACGACATAATCGGCCGGATCCTGCAGATGGACTCTCAGCGCTTTCGGCGCGCGCGGGGGGGGCACCGGGTCGCCGATCGCGGCGACTTCCTCCCAGCTGACCGGTCCGTCGCCCCCGAAGTACTCGAAGCCGTCCCTGCCTACAACGAGCGCGATCGGATGCCGCAGACGTCCGGCGGCCGCAATGACGGCCCGAACACAGTACACAACCACGACCAGGCCGGCGGCGATTTCGCCCAGGCCGAGCAGGGCGCTCCCGCCGTCCAGATCGGTGCGGCCGATGTATAGGCCCATGAGCCCAATGAGCGCGAACGCCAGATATGCGAACAGACTGCCCAAGGCCTGGCGCCGGTCGTCGGGAATCGATACCGCCGGACCCAGCACCGAGTGCTTCCCCGGGATGGACGCGCCCTTTCGGTCTGCTGCCACTGAGTCTCCTTCTACGCGAAATCGGCGCCGCGCCCCGGCTTCGTGCCAACATGATGACGGCTCGGCGCCGTGCGCGCGTCCTCACCGGTTCCGCTCGTGCGAGAATTGGCTCCCCAGGCGAGTCGGCCGCATGCCAGCTGTCGCCCGCCGTGTCCGAGGAGAACGTAGTGACCGCCGCCACGCCGACACCGCCGGCCGACGACCCGGGACCGTCCGTCGCCAATCTGGAAACCATCGTCTCGCTGTCGAAACGGCGCGGCTTCATCTTCCCGAGTTCGGAGATCTACGGCGGCATCAATGCCGTCTGGGACTACGGGCCATTGGGCGTGGAGCTCAAGAACAATGTCAAGCGGGCATGGTGGCGAGCGATGGTCCAGGAGCGCGACGACATCGTGGGCCTGGATGCCGGGATCATCATGGCGCCACAGGTGTGGGTCACGTCCGGCCACGTAGCCAGCTTCAGCGACCCGCTGGTCGAGTGCCAGACGTGTCGCCGTCGCTTCCGGCTGGACGAGCTTCCGGGCTGTGAGAACCTGACCACCACAGAGTTGCGCGACCCGACCATCGTCGAGCGCATGGGCCTGAAGTGCCCGATCGACGCCGGGCCTCTATCAGCCCCGCGCCAGTTCAACCTGATGTTCAAGACGCACATGGGCCCGGTCGAAGAAGAGGGCAACGAGGTCTACCTGCGCCCTGAGACAGCCCAGGGGATCTACGTCAACTTCCGAAACGTCCGCGAGACCAGCCGCAAGAAGCTGCCATTCGGGATCGCCCAGATCGGCAAGGCCTTCCGCAACGAAATCAGCCCGGGCAACTTCGTCTTCCGTATGCGCGAGTTCGAGCAGATGGAGATGCAGTTCTTCGTCAGGCCCGACACCGCGTCCGCAACGTTCGAGGAATGGATGCCGCGCCGCAGGGCCTGGTACGAACGCTACGGCGTAAACCCGGCGCGTCTGCGGTTCCGCGAGCACCGGCCCGACGAACTGGCCCACTACGCCAAGAAGGCCGTGGACATCGAATATCGCTTCCCGTTCGGCTGGAAGGAACTCGAAGGCATCCACAACCGCGGAGATTGGGATCTCGGCCGCCACCAGGAGGCCACCGGCGAAAGCCTGGAGTACTTCGACCCGGCCACCGAAGAGAAGTACGTGCCCTGGATCGTCGAGACGTCGGCCGGCGGCGACCGGGCGGCCTTCACGTTCCTGATCGATGCCTACCGTGAGGAAGAGGTGCGCGGCGAGAAGCGCGTCGTCCTTGGGTTCAACGCCGACCTCGCCCCGTACAAGGTGGCGGTCCTGCCGCTGCTGAAGAAGCGCGACGAGATCGTGGAGAAGTGCCACGCTCTCCGTGACGACCTGGCGAAGGACATCATGGCCGTCTACGACGACACGGCGGCCATCGGCAAGCTATACCGGCGGCAGGACGAGATCGGGACGCCGTGGTGCGTAACCATCGACGTCGATTCGCTTGAAGATGGCAAGGCCACGATCCGCGACCGGGACTCGATGGAGCAGATCCGAGTCGACATCTCGCAGGTCAAGCCGATCGTCATGGAGCGACTGGCCGGCGCCCGCGGTTAGGGCTGGCGGAAGCTCCGGGAGTTCCGGGAGCCTTCGGAGTTCCGGTCCAGGATGGTTTCCGTCAGATACGCGTGCGGGGAGTGCTATCCGCGGCCAGGGACCCGGGTTCGGTGACGGGATGGGTTGGTGACGTCGAATCCACGCTCAGGACGGCGCGCGACCCCGATCACGGTGGCTGCGTTCGCCGCCTCAGCGGGCGGCATCCGCGGATAGCACGCCTACCATGCGTAAATGACGGAAACGGAGCCGGATCCTCGTCTGGCACGCATACCAGGCGTATCTGACGGAAACGGACCCGGCCGCCCGCCTGCCTCGACTCAGTGAGCCGTCGCTGCCTGCGCGCCCGTCCCCGATTCGGTCTCCGCTCCCGACTCGGCCGGGGCCGGCGCCGCGAGCTCGTCGCGCAGGTACGCATCGATGTTCGCCGCCGCCTTCTTGCCGTCGCCCATCGCCAGGATGACCGTGGCCGCGCCGCGGACGATGTCGCCGCCGGCGAAGACGCCGTCCATCGAGGTCTGGAGGTTGTCGTCGATCTCGATGTAGCCCCACTTGTTGATGCGCAGGTCCGGCGACGTGGAGGTGAGCAGCGGGTTGGATTTCGTCCCGATCGCTACCACGACCATCTCGCACGGGAAGACGAACTCGGACCCGGGTATCTCGACCGGGCGACGCCGGCCTGACGCGTCGGGCTCGCCCAGCTCCATCCGGATGCAGCGCAGCCCAGAGACCCAGCCCTTCTCGTCGCCGAGTACCTCCACGGGCGCGGTCAGGAACTCGAAGCGAATCCCTTCCTGCTCGGCGTGGTGAACTTCCTCGAGCCGAGCGGGGAGCTCGGTGCGGGAGCGGCGGTAGACGCACACCGCTTCGTCGGCGCCCAGGCGTCGCGCAGTGCGGACGGAGTCCATGGCAACGTTGCCGCCGCCGACCACCGCCACCCGCTGGCCGTGCAGGACGGGCGTGTCGGAGTCGGGGTTGTAGGCGCCCATCAGGTTGACCCGGGTCAGATACTCGTTGGCCGAGTAGACGCCCTTTAGGTTCTCGCCCGGGACGTTCATGAAGACCGGCAGACCGGCGCCCACGGCGACGAAGACGGCGTCGAACCTCTCCCGCAGCTCGGGCAGGGTGTAGGTCTTGCCGATGATCGAGTTCGGCTCGATCTCCACGCCGTCGGCGACCAACCGGTCCACTTCCTTCTGGACGATGTCCTTGGGCAGGCGGAACTCGGGGATGCCGTAGATCAGGACTCCGCCGGCGGCGTGGAACGCCTCGAAGATCGTGACTTTGTGGCCGCGTTTGTTCAGCTCGCCGGCCGCCGTGAGGCCGGCCGGACCGGAGCCCACGATCGCGACCTTCTTGCCCGTAGGTGCGGCCTTGGTGCTCGTGAAGACGTCGGTGTGTTCGATCGCCCAGTCGGCGACGAACCGCTCGAGGTAGCCGATCGCGACCGGCGTGCCGGTCTTGGCGCGCAGGCAGACCTGCTCGCACTGGGTCTCCTGAGGGCAGACGCGACCGGTGACGCAGGGCAGGGCGTTGTCGCCGAGCAGCGAGTCGGCCGCCCCCTTCACGTTCCCTTCGCCCAGCAACCGGATGAAGTTCGGGATGTTCACCGCCACCGGGCAGCCTTCGATGCAGTAGGGCTTGGGGCACTGCAGGCAGCGGTCGGCTTCGATGATCGCCAGCTGCTCGGTGTAGCCGAGGTTCACCTCGGCGAAGTTGTGGGCCCGGGCCATCGCGTCCTGCTCGGGCATCTGGCCCCGCAGGATCTTCATCCGTTCCTTCTTGGGGAGCGGTTCGGGATGCTCCGCAGCTCGGCCGGAGAGGGTTAGGTCGCTCATGCGTGGGCCTCGGCCGAAGCCGGCTTGGCGGCTTCAGGCTGCGCCATTCCGGGCGCACCGGAATGGCCGGTGGTCCAACGTTCGAGCGCGGTCTGTTCGAACTCCCGATAGGTGTTCAGTCGATCGGCCAGCTGGCGGAAGTCGACCTTGTGACCGTCGAACTCCGGGCCGTCGCAGCAGGCGTACTGGCTCTTGCCGTCGATCGAGACGCGACAGCCGCCGCACATCCCCGTCCCATCGACCATGATCGAGTTCAACGAGACGGTGGTCTTGATGCCGAACGGTCGGGTCAGCTCGGAGCAGGCCCGCATCATCGGCACCGGGCCGATGGCGAAGACCTCGTCGATACCGCCGGCGTCGCACAGATCCTTGAGGGCCTCCGTTACGAAACCCGGGCGGCCGTAGCTGCCGTCGTCGGTGCAGACGACCACGTCTCCCGCGGCGCGCAGCTCGTCCTCGTAGATGACCCACTCCTTGGATCGTCCGCCGATGACGCTCGTAACCTTCACACCACGCTTGGCCAGGGCTTGAGCGATGGGGTAGACGACGGCCGTGCCGACGCCGCCGCCGACGCAGACCGCGTGGCCGCTCTCGAGCAGCTCCGTCGGTTTGCCGAGCGGTCCGGCGATGTCGGTGATTGCGTCCCCAACGCCCAGCGCCGTCAGCTCATGAGTGCTCTTGCCGATCGCCTGGATGACCAGCGTGATAGTGCCGGCCGCCTTGTCGGCGTCGGCGATGGTCAGAGGGATGCGCTCGGCACCCGGCCCGCGCCGGACTATCACGAACTGGCCGGGCTGGCGGATCTCGGCGATCCGCGACGCCTGGACGACAAGGCGGGTTACGTTGGGCGACAGCTGCGTCTTATCAACGATGGGATGCATCTTGCTCCGGTGGTAGTTCGGCCGAATATGTTCTAAGCCAGTGTGTGTTCTTTAGTATGGTGCGCCCGCGGAAACCCGCAGGCACGCCCGGTCTGTACCTCCCGACGGTGCCGAAGGTCACATCGTCTGACCCCGCGTTCGGGTGGGGGATCCTGCCGGCGGAGTTCGGGTCGCAGTCTATCGGAACGGCGGCTCGAGGGGTCCGTCAGGGGGCGGTCCCGGTCGAGAGGGGCGTGACGTTGAGCGGGTTGCCCCAGAGAGATGTGAAGGTGAGGTCCGGGCGGATCGGCAAGTCCGTGCCGAGGTAGGCGTTCAGGATTTGGGGGAAGACGTTGACAGGTGTGGGGCTCTCACCGAAGAGGCCCTGGTGGCCGGGCGTGAGAGTCGCGAAGAAGTTGTTGTTCGCCTCTGGCGACAGCTGTAGCGACCCCACCTCGCCGTCCATGCGAGAGCCGTGGTCTGACATCAGCACAACGACGGCCGGCCGGCTGGCGGCAGCGATGATGGCGTCAACGACGGGCAGGACCTGTTGGTTGACGTAGGCCACCTGGCCGGCGTATGCGTTCCTTGCTGCCTCGTTGGCCCGGGCGTGTGTCCAATCGAACGTGTAGATAGCGCTCGCATCGATTTGCAGGTGTTCGCCGTTCGGGCCGTATACCAGCGGTGGGTGTGGCGCGAACACATGCGAGATCACCAGCCGGGGCGCGCTCGACGGCGCCGACGCAATCTGGCGAAGCTCCGCAAAGGTGCGGTCGGTGCGGCTTCGAGCCTGGTCGGCCGCCCAGTCTGGCGCGATCCACTGGATGAGCTTGCCCAGGCTTGTCCCACTGAGGAGTCGGGCTTCGAAAGTGTTCACCTGTCCGCCGTCCAAGTAGACGTCGGTTTGTCGGATGGCACCCTGCTCCCAGCCTGAGCCGGTCGCCACGATCTGATAGCCCCGTCCCTTCATCAGGCCGAAGACTTCGTTGTGGTTGATCGCCTCCCGAAACTCACCGTTCCCCGCGGGATCGCCGGTGTGCAGGTCCGCTATCGCCGGGATCTCTTCCTCGTAAGCCATGTTGAGCATCGTGACGAGAGTCTGGGCGGTCATCGGGTAGTTGGAGTGGCTGTCGGTCGCGACCTCGAAGCCTCGGCTCTTGAGCTGGTTGAGGAATGGTCCGTCATCGAACCCAAACGAGTTGAGCAGAGTGTCGGCTCGCGCGTAGCCGTCCAGGATGATCACGTAGATGTCGGGGTCGGCAGGGTCCGCGCTCGCGACGGCCGCGGTCTCCAGGCCGCCGCCCTGATTCAGGTCGGCAATGGCGTTGCCCAGGGCCCCCGTCATCCACCCCTGGATCAGGACGATCGCCAGCAGGACCGTGGTGACCGTCGACAGCTTGCTCGAGACGCTCGCCAGGCTGACTCGGCGATTGGAGTGGCGCCGCAGCAAGATCGAGACGAGCAAGAGTTCCGTCAACGCCAGCACGGCGATAACGGTCCCGCAGACAATCTGAACGAAGACCAGCAGCATCGCGAAGGCGGCGCGGTGAACGCTCCGGAAGATGGCCGTGAACGCGAGCATCACCAGGACTACGCCGACCACGGCCACGACCAGCGACCGGAACACGACGTACGGGCTGACTCCGACTGCGAACGCCAGGACGACGATGTATACGACGGGGATCTCCAGCGGGTAGAGCAGGCCGGGCAGGGCTGCGCGCAGGGCGGCGCCGCGGCCTCGTGACGCCGCGGCCGGAGCGGCAGCCCCGGTCGTCCCGGCGGAATCGCCCGGTTCCGGTGCCGTGCCCGGTTCGACGCCGGTCACGCGCCGATTGTCCTCATCCTGAACATTGTTCGTTGCGAATCCGCAATCGCGGCCTCCTCGATGATCTGGAAGTCGCGGGAGAACGCGGTCCGGAAGCCGTCCAGGCAGTAATCGGGGAAGATGTCGTCACGGCTCGCCAGCAGCGTCTGGGTTTGCGGATCTTCCTTCGGCACGAACTCGATGATCAGTTCGGTACAGATACGTGCCAGAAACGAGCTGATCATGGGCAGCGGCACGTTTCGAGAGATGGCGAGGTGGTGGACCAGGGCCAGGGCCATCGCCACGGGCGCGGGCCCGCGATCGACCAATGACCTTCGCTCGCGAAGGGCCCAGCCGCTCGCAGGGCTCGGGTTGGTGAGGTCGATCACCAGCGGAAGCGTTTCAGGCATCTCGCCGGCGCGCACCTTCAGGTACAGCTTCTCGATGGCGCCCGCGTCGGCGTCGAAGGCAACGACGCGCCGGCCGCCCCTGACGGCGATCTCGCTGTACGCGCCCGAGTTGGCGCCGATGTCCCAGACCCGCCCGTCCTGCGCCGCGGCCAGCATCGCGGCGACGATCGACGCCTTGGACGCGGCTGCCGCAGGCGTGTAGCTGGTCTCCACCGTATACGAAGCCCAGCGGGTGGCATCCGGCTTCCAGGTGAGCCCTTCGGTCGATCGCCTGAGGCTGTCCAGAAGCGCAAGCCTGCCGGTGTCTGAGACGCGAGCGCGGGCGGCCCGACCCGACCCGCTGCTGCCGGGGTTGCGCTGGGCCCTGGCGTGCAGGTGGACGTGCGCTCCCAGACCAGGCCGGAGGCGCGTCCTGCCGGGCAGCAACGCGGCTGCCAGGTCGAGAGGAAGACCGTCCGGGAACTCCCCGAGCAGGAGGCCTACCCGGGCGTCGCGGTAGGCCATGACCGCCAGAGGTGCGAGGAAGTGCTGGCAGAACTGCCGGTAAGCGACCCACGGCTCGCCCGGCTGCGCGGCCTCGAAGGAGAGGCTGTCGATAAGCATGGGGCGGCCGTCAACGAACTGGATGTTGTAGGCGCTGGCGTCCTTGAGGCTCATGCTCTTTCGGAGGGCGCGCTCCTGGATCTCCAGCGTCACCAGGGCGGCGTCCTTGAGCTGTGAGAACGACCACTCATACGGATACGACACGAAGTCCAGCTGGAGCGGCCTGATCACGACCACGGCGCGATCGTCGATGGGCCTGGAGTCGCGAGCTTCTTCGTGAGGTATCAGCAACCCTGCGCCGGTCAGTTCATCGCACAGTCCGGAGGTCTGGAACAGGGCCCACTGATCGGCGTAGGACCGGTTGATCTGCCTGAAGACGACTCCGTCGCGGGTGAAGACGACCCCGCTCGGATCGCGGAAAGAGGCTGGGTCTTCCACGAGGCGGGCTACCGCGAAGGCTTGTTGCCGGCCGCGCGATCGTCTGCCGTGTCGTGTCCCCGGACGCGACTGACGATGCCCCTGATCTTGTTTCGGAGTATGAACGGCACCGAGAGCGCAGCCGCAAGCGCCGCCTGGAGGAGAAGACTTCCGGTTCCGGGGTCGAGGTAGCCGGGAACCTGGAACTCAGGCTGACCTACGTGTCGAATGAGTCCGAGGACGGATGGCGCGACCAGGTCCGGCGGTAGACCGAGCATAGAAGACCCCAGGGTGACGACTTTTGCCCATGCTAACCTTCCGCGCGGGCTCGAATATGGCCCCGGAAGTACTGGCGGCGGTATGGCCGTCTGCGAGCCCAGGAGCACCGCCGGGTCTTGTGGAACTGGCTGTACATGCGGCTGCCGCCGGCCGCCACCTAACTTGCGGTTGTCTCGGCTGTTGCCGGAGGCGCTGCGGTGGGGGGTTCCGAGTGCCACTCCTCGTGCCCGGGGCGCTGGCCCTGCGGGCCGAGGTCGGCGCGGGTGTGGACCTGGCGGGATTCCGCCACCATCCTGAGGCTGCCTTTGTTGCAAACGTCGACGCATACGCCGCAGGCGATGCATGTCAACTGCTCGATGGACCAGACGCGGTCTTCGCGAGACACCGTGATCGCCGCCGCCGGACAGCGCCTGGCGCAGAGCATGCAGTAGTTGCAGGTCTCGACATCGAACTCGATCGTGCCGCGAGCGCCCGCCGGCCGCAGCCGGACCTCGAGCGGATACCGCCGGGTTGCAGGTTTCGACACTAGATTCCGGAGTGCGCGTGGCACCATCGGCAGCTTCAGCGGATTCGCCATCTCAGCGCTCCGTGCAACTGATGCAGGGGTCGATGGTAAGGATGATGTTCGGCACGTCGGCCAGGTCGCAGCCCTTGACCAGCTTGATCATGGCGGGGATGTTGGCGAAGGTCGGCGTGCGAGCCCGGAACCGTTCCAGGTTCTTGGTGCCGTTGGCTTTGACGTAGTACACGACCTCGCCTCGGGGCTGCTCGAGGCGGGTGAAGGTCTCGCCGTCGGGAAGGCCGCGAACCCTCGTCTCGATCGGCAGGCCTTCGCCCTTGGGCATTCGCTCGACCGCCTGACGGATGAGATCGATCGACTGGTCGACTTCACGAAGTCGGACGAGCACGCGGGCCAGGCAATCGCCGGCGGTTTCCACCACGGGCTCGAATTCGAGTCGGTCGTAGAAGTTGGCGCCGATCAGTCGGGTGTCAGTCGAGATACCCGACGCGCGAGCCATCGGCCCGACGGCGTCCACGGCCCGCGCATCCTCGGTCGACAGCACACCGACGCCAGAAAGCCGATGGGCGATCGACGGATCGGTCGAGAAGACGCGGGCGGTCTCTCTGAAGGCATCGCCCATCTCCTGGAGCTGCGCCAGGATGCCTGCCAGCTCCGTGTCGGAGATGTCGCGCCGGACGCCGCCGATCTTGCTGACCGAATGGATGATCCGGCCGCCGGTGGTCCGCTCGAAGATGTCGAGTATCTCCTCGCGCATCCGCCAGCAATGCATGAACAGGTTCTCGAAGCCGAAGGCGTCGGCCCCGAGACCGAGCCAGAGCAGGTGGCTCTGGACGCGGGAGATCTCGGCCCAGATGAGGCGAAGCCAGAGGGCGCGCTCGGGCACCTCGACGTTCATGATGCTTTCGATCGAGACGGCGTAGCCCATGCCGTGCATGAAGCTGCAGATGCCGCAAATGCGCTCCACGACGAAGCCCATCTCGGTGTACTCGACCCGCTCGACCATCATCTCCAGGCCGCGGTGGATGTATCCGATCGTCGGGATCGCGTCGACGACCCTCTCGTCTTCGAGGATCAGATCCAGAACAAGTGGTTCGGGCAGGACAGGATGTTGTGGCCCGAACGGGATGGTCGTGCGCTTCATGAGTTCTTCCCAGGCGCCGGCACGTCCGCGGACGGGGACGCCGGCGCGGTCGCGGAGGAAGGGATCGGGGTCAGTGCTGCCAGGCGTGCTTTGACCGCCGCGTGCGAGAACGGCACCCTGGTCGCGGTCTTGTAGAGCTGGCCTTTCAGGTCGGGCGTGATCCCGGTCACGTTGATGCCAAACAGCTCGCGGATCTCGTTCTCGTAGAGGAACGCCGCTCCGAAATAGCCCGAAATGCTGGGCACCGGCTCGCCGGGTTCGATCCGCTCGCGAATGGTCACGAAGTCGCCGGCCCTTGCGAAGCCCCAGGCGATCTCGAAATGGCCGGGTGACGCGGGCGTGGCCTCGGGCGTGGCCTCGGAGCCGCGGCCGGAGCCGCGGCCGGAGCCTCGGCGGGCGCGGCCGGAGCGGTTCGCTGTCCATGGGCTGGCCCAACGCCCGCCATGATCGTGGTCACGTTGATGAGCGCCAGCCGCCAGCCGGCCTCGTGGTACTCCTCGACCCTGGCGAGGAACGCCGTGCCGTCCATCAGGCCGTCATCTTTCGCTTGTCTTCGAGTGCGGCAATGCCTGCGACCACGCCGTCGATGATGCTTTCCGGACGCGCGGCGCATCCTGGAACGTAGACGTCCACGGGGACCACCTTGTCGATGCCGCCCTGGATGTTGTAGGCCCGGGCGAAGATGCCGCCGGAGCAGGCGCACGCGCCCACGGCCACAACGACCTTGGGATCGGGCATCTGGCGGTACAGGTTCTTTACGATCTCGATGTTGCGTTCGTTGACGCTGCCGGTCACGAGGAGGATGTCGGCGTGTTTGGGGTTCCCGGTGTTGATCACCCCGAACCGCTCCACGTCATAGAGCGGCGTCAGGCATGCCAGGACCTCGATGTCGCAGCCGTTGCAGCTCGACCCGTCGTAGTGGAGGATCCAAGGGGATCGGGACAGGAACGAGGGGCTCATTACGGCACCACGAACAGGGCCACGAGGTTTCCGCCGCAGAAGAGCAGCGTGGCGACCCACGTCGAGCGCAGGACCAGCTGCCACTTGATCCTCGAGGTTGAGTTGTCGACCAGGATTTCCAGAGCGTAGGCGACCAGGAACGCGGCCAGTCCCACCGGGATGCTCAAGTTGAAGAACAGGACCATGAAGGCGCATAGCAGCGCCGACTCGTACCAATGAGCGAGTTCAACGTAGGCGAGCAGCCGGCCCGACATGTCCGAGGTAAGGCCGCTCACCAGCTCTTGATGGGGATGGTGCGAGATGGAGATGTCGAACGGCGACTTGCGCAGCTTGATCGTCGCGACCAGCAGGAACGCAAGCAGCATGCCGGGCAGCTGAACCGCGACGAGTTGAGGTGACGCCATGACCCCCTCGAACGTGCTGGCTCCCGTGACCTTGCATATGCCGACCATCATCAGGATGAAGAACGGCTCGGATGCCAGGAGGACGACGAGCTCACGCTCGGCGCCGGCGAAACTGAACGGCGAGTTGGCCGAGCCGGCGGCCAGGACCAGCAGCAGGGCCGAGAGCGCGAAGACGAAGGTCGTGAAGATCAGGTCCGTTCCCCCAAGGAGGAGCGCTCCAGTCGCGGCCATATAGCCAACGTGGGCAATCAGCAGCGGCTCCGCGATTGGGTTGATCTGGCGGGTCTTCTTCTGGAGAAGCTTGCCGACGTCGTAGAAGGGCTGAAGCAGCGGCGGCCCGACGCGGCTTTGCATTCGAGCCGAGACGACCCGATCCGCGCCTGCCAGCAGACCGCCGAACACCGGCGCCAGCAATACGAACAGCGCGCCGTTGATCCAGGGAGACATCAGCGGACCACCATTCCCGTTGCCAGCATTCCGGCAAGAACGGCGCCGCAGGCTACCGTCCCGGTACGGAACATCAGCCCGCCGTCGATGACCCCGTCGAGGTAGTAGTTGCGGAGCGTCACCTTCTTGACCTTGCCCAGCGCCGCCCCCATCACGTGGCCCACGTTCGCGGAACGGCCGCCCGCGTAGAAGTCGGCATGGTCGTAGGTCGGGTTCAGCCAGGACAGCAAGGCCACGAACGGCAGCAGCAGCACGGCCGAGAGCATCACCAGCAGGATCACGGGATCGATGGCCAGGAAGACCCGAGGGCCGGCACCGAAGGCGGTCATCGCGTACGGCCCGACCACCTGGTCGGAGATCAGTCCCATGCACGCGGTTGCGGCGAGAACGCCGAAAGCCATGGGCGCCTCGGTGAGCCATTCGTAGCGAGAGACCCGCTTCTCGATGGATCGCTCGTAGTCCGTCTGCCGTCGCGCGGAGAGGATCTTGATGAGCAGCTTGCCCCAGTAGAAGATCGTGAGCGAGCTGCCGAAGGCCAGGATCAGGATCATCGCGGCGCCGGCCGGCCCGGGAACGTCGAGGAAAGCGCGGATCGCGGTCCATTTCGCGATTGCGACGCCGAACGGGGCGATGAACATTCCGGCGATGCCGATCAAGAAGAGGATGCTGACCCGCGGCATCAGGCTCAGGAGCGCGTCGAAGTTTTCCATGTTCTTGGTGTAGAGCCTGTTCTCGATGGTGCCGATGGCGAGGAACAGCAAGCCCTTGGCCAGGGCGTGGAAGATGATGATCATCACCGCGACCCAGGCTAGCTCGGGTGTCCCGATGCCCGCGCAGCCTACGATCAGGCCGAGGCTGCCGATGGTCGAGTAGGCGAGGACCTTCTTGGTGTTTTGCTCCGTGACCGCGACCAGCGAGACGAACAAGAACGTGAGCAGGCCGACGAACGCGACGAGATAGCCGAGGGTAGTCCCGGACATGGCCGGCGACAGGCGAAGCAGCAGGAATACTCCCGCCTTGACCATCGTGCTGGAGTGGAGCAGGGCTGAGGTGGGTGAGGGGGCGTACATCGCGCCGATGAGCCAGGACGAGAAAGGCATCTGCGCCGCCTTCGTGATCCCGGCGAATGCGAGAAGCGCGATGGCCGGCAGGAAAGCACCCGCCGCCCGAGCCTGGGTGAGTCTGGCGAGGTCGAGGCCGTCGGTCTGGCCGGAGAGCAGGACAATCGCCAGGCTGAAGCCCAGGCCGCCGAGGAGGTTCATGTTCAGGGCCTTGAACGCGTAGCCGATGGTCTCCTCGGTCCTGGTGTATCCGATGAGCAGGAACGAGCAGAGTGTCGTGATCTCCCAGAAGACCAGAAGCATGGGCAGGTAGTTGGCCACGACCAATCCGAACATGGCCGAAAGGAAGATGAAGAGCAGCGAGAAGAACACCGTGCGCCGGCCCTGGACCATCGGGCTCGAGCGGTGGTAGGCCCTCATGTAGCCGATGGCGTTGATGCAGATCAGAGCACCGATCACGCCGATCACCAGGACCATGACCATTGACAGGCGGTCGAACCAGAAGAGGCGCTGCGGATCGGCCTCCGGCACCCGGCCGGACTGCTCCAGGTAAAGCGACATGCCGAGCTGCGCCAGCGCCAGGACCGGCGCAACGAAGCGGCGGTAGTGGAGACTCACGCCGACGATGAAGGCGGTGAGCGCCACCTCGACGGCCAGGACGAGCTGGCCGGTGGAGGCGGCCCACGGCAGGCCGAAGACGGCGCCGTCGGTGTTGCCGAACGTGATCGCAGTGGCGACGGCGGTCGCCGCCACCAGGACGCCGCCGACTACGACCAGCGCGTTGCGCAGTCGAGACGAGGTGACCAGAATCAGGATGGCGCCGACGACCGCCGGCAAGGCGACGAGAACGACGATGAGCGAGGGGAGGTTCACGACGCCTTTGGCAGGAGGTGGTCGATCTCGTACAGGAGGACGTCGGTGAGGACGGGCTTCTCCAGGTAGCGCCGAACGGGGATCCAGCCGTCGCAGTCCTGGCTGTCGAGCTGTCCGTTGGAAAGCAGGTCGTCCGCCCTGGTCAGCATGATGAGCGGTAGGTCCGGATGCTCCAGGGCGAGCGATCGAGCCAGATCAAGACCGGCGAGCTCGCCCCCCAGAACGGCCTCCAGGATCACGAGATCGGGGGTCTCGTGCCGCACGTAACGGGTGGCCTCGGCCCTGGTGGAAAGCGACGTTACCGAGTGGCCGTCCGTCTCCATGGCCTCGGTGTTGACGGCGACCGATGCCGGGTCGTCATCTACCAGAAGTATGTTCGCCATGCCGTGACTCTTTCGGAGTGCCCGGGCCGTCCCGGCGGGAAGAATTGCGGCCCGGATCTTGGGAGCGTTCGCCGCGTGGTGGTTCGATACAAGGACCGTAGCCGCTGGACGTCGATTTGGGCCCTCCGCACCGGCACCTTCACGGCGGGCTAATTGGCCTTCAAGGTCGTGACAGGCCAGCATTCCAAGGCTGCCAAACGTCCCTGCCTACGGAAGTGGACTACGATTCCCGTTATGCACGAGTTTTCGATTGCAGAGGCTCTCGCGGCCCAGGTGCGCCGGCGCGCGCCTGCGCACGCTCGCGTACGCGAGGTCGAGATCCGAGTCGGGGCGCTGCGGGGTCTCGAACCGGACGCCCTGCGGATGTGTTGGGACGCTGTGACATTCGGCACTGCGATGGCGGGAGCCACCTTGTCGGTGGATTTGCTGCCGTGGTCAGTAACGTGCTCCAGCTGCGGAAGGCAATGGACGAGCGAGGTACCCTTCGTCACCTGCGAGTGCGGGAACTCCACGCCCGCGCCACACGGGACCGACGAGCTGGACCTGCTCGCGATCACGGTCGACGAAGTTGAAGGCTCAGGATGACCGAACAGACACGTACCGTCCGCCTGCCGATAGTCGAACGGGTGCTGGAAGCGAACGACGAGATCGCCGCCGCGACGAGCGGCGAGCTGGCCCGCCGGGGCATTTTCGCGGTCGACATAATCGGTGCCCCAGGCAGCGGCAAGACGGCGTTGCTCGAAGCCACGCTCCAGGCGCTGAAGGGAAGGCGCCGGCCGGCAGTTCTGGTAGGCGACCTCACGACCCGTCGCGACGGTGACAGGCTGGCCCGATGGTGCGATCAAGTGGTCCAGATCTCGACGGGCCAGGGCTGCCATCTCGAGGCCGGGGAGGTCCGAGACGCGCTTGGTCAGGTGAACCTCGACTCGGTCGACCTTCTGTTCATCGAGAACGTGGGCAATCTGATCTGCCCCGTCGGCTTCGATCTGGGCCAGGACGCCAAGGTCGGCATCTTCAGCACGACCGAGGGTGACGACAAGCCCGCCAAGCATCCGTACCTGGTCCAGGCTGCCGACGTGCTGCTGCTCAACAAGATCGACCTGCTGCCCTATCTGACCTTCGACCGCGCGGCGTTCGAGGCGGACGTGCGTCTGCTCAACCCATCCGTCCCGGTACTCGGCCTCTCCGCGACCACTGGCGAAGGCCTGGAGGCATGGCTGGCCTGGCTGGAGCGGGGTTCGTCGAGACTCTCGTAAATCCGTCGGCCAGTGCCGGGTGCAGTGTTCCTCGCGTCAAGGCGCGGGATCGAACGGCGTCGAGCCGGCCGGGCGTAGGTCCGGGGTTGCGGTTGGTGGTCGGCTGACCTGCGATAGAGACGTCGGCCACGACTGAGCCTCGCGATACGCGGGGCAGTGCGAGTCCGAGAGTCCCGCATGTCTCGGGCCGAATGGCGGCCGGGAGCGGGACCCGAATACCGACACGCGGTGCCGGTCGGCAGCGAGGCCGGCTGGCTCGCGCCTGTACAATCACCTGGACATAGTGCGATTCAGTCGCTCGGGCGCTTCCCCGCCGCCCGTGGCGCGACAAGCCCCGCATCCAAGGAGATGACACCCCCATGGCCGACTCTGGCTCCAAGACCCACAAAGCCGCCAAGCGCTACATCTACGCTTGGGGCGGCGGCAAGGCCGAGGGCAACGGTGGGATGAAGGACCTGCTCGGCGGTAAGGGCGCCGGGTTGGCGGAGATGACCAACGCCGGTCTTCCGACGCCTCCGGGCTTCACCATCACGACCGAGGCCTGCAACGATTACTTCAACGCCGGCAAGAAGCTTCCGGCCGGGCTGTGGGACGACGTCCTGGCAGCCGTGAAGGTGGTTGAGCAGCAGACCGGCAAGGGCTTCGGCGACCCGAAGAACCCACTCCTGGTCAGCGTCCGCTCCGGCGCCAAGTTCTCCATGCCGGGCATGATGGATACGGTCCTCAACCTTGGCCTGAACGAGACGACACTCCAGGGCCTCGTCGCGAGCACCGGTAACGAGCGCTTCGGTTGGGATGCCTATCGCCGCTTCATCTCCATGTTCGGCCGGATCGTGCTCGACGTCCCGACCCGCTCGGTCAAGGGCAAGGACGGTTCCATCGTCGAGTACAACCGGTTCGACGAGGCGCTCGAAGCCGCCAAGGAGAAGCACGGCAAGGGCGCCAAAGACACCGACCTCACAGTGGACGACCTCAAGAAGCTCGTGGTCGTCTACAAGAAGATCGTCAAGGACGCGATGGGCCGCGAGTTCCCGGACGACCCGTACGAGCAGCTGGACCTTGCGATCAAGGCCGTGTTCGCCTCCTGGTTCGGCAAGCGCGCCAACGACTACCGCAACAGCCAGAAGATCGCCCACGACCTCGGAACCGCCGTCAACGTCGTGACGATGGTCTTCGGCAACATGGGCGACGACTCGGGCACGGGCGTTGCTTTTACCCGCGACCCCAACACCGGCCAGAAAGTTCTCTACGGCGAGTACCTGACCAACGCGCAGGGCGAGGACGTCGTGGCGGGCGTTCGGACCGCCCCGAAGATCGCCCAGCTGGCGACCGACATGCCCAAGGTCTTCGCCGAGTTCAAGAAGATCGCGGAGAAGCTCGAGAAGCACTACCGCGACGTCCAGGACATGGAGTTCACGATCGAGCGCGGCCGCCTGTACATGCTCCAGACTCGCTCCGCCAAGCGAACTGCCGCCGCCGCGGTGCGGATCGCGATCGACATGGTCAAGGAGAAGCTGATCAGCCAGCAGGAGGCGCTCGCCCGCATCGAGCCCGCCCAGGTGGATCAGCTCCTGCGCGATCAATTCGACCCGAAAGCCCGTGCCGCCGCCAAGCGCATCGCCAAGGGCCTCAATGCATCGCCGGGAGCCGCGGTCGGCAAGGCCGTTTTCCATGCAGATGTGGCTGCCGCCTGGGCGGCCAAGGGCGAGAAGGTCATCCTCATTCGCGAGGAGACCTCACCGGATGACTTCCACGGCATGGCCGTCGCGCAGGGCATCCTGACCGCCAAGGGCGGGGCGACGTCGCACGCCGCGGTTGTGGCTCGCCAGATCGGCAAGCCCTGCGTCGCCGGCTGCTCCGAGCTGGACGTCAACTACGCTACCAAGTCCGCCTCCGCCAACGGCGTGACGATCAAGGAAGGCGATCCGGTCAGCCTCGACGGCTCGACCGGTGAGGTATTCGCCGCCGCGCTGCCGACGATCCACGCCCGGTACGAGGACCAGAAGGACCTCCAGACGGTCCTGGGATGGGCCGACAAGGTTCGCCGCCTCCAGATTTGGACGAACGCCGACAAGCCCGAAGAGGCTGCTCAGGCGCGCTCGTACGGCGCCCAGGGTATAGGTCTCTGCCGCACCGAGCACATGTTCCGTGAGGGCCCACGGCTCGAGATCGTGCGAAGCGCGATCCTCGTCGCCAACGTGGCCACGCGGGCCAAGGCGAAGATCGCGGCCGGTCAGCCCCTCACCTCAGAGGAGAAGACCGCCGTCAAGCAGTTCGACGCCGCGATGGCCAAGCTCGAGGTCCTCCAGCAGGGCGACTTCGAAGGCATCCTCGCGGCGATGTCCGGTCTGCCGGTCGTCATCCGACTCATCGACCCGCCTCTCCACGAGTTCCTCCCGAACCTGGACGATCAGCTTGTCAAGGTCACCAAGGCCGGAGCGAAGGCCACCACCAAGGACAAGGAACTGCTCGCGACCATCAAGTCGATGCACGAGCAGAACCCGATGCTCGGTCTCCGCGGCTGCCGTCTGGGCCTCATGATCCCGGACTTCGTGAAGATCCAGACTCGGGCCATCCTCAACGCGGCGGTCGCCGTGAAGAAGGCCAAGAAGGATCCGCGACCGGAGATCATGATCCCGCTCGTCGGTCATGTGAACGAGCTCATCGCCACTCAGGCGCTCCTCGAAGCGGAGGCCGCCGCCGTGGTCAAGGCTGCCGGAGTCAAGATCGACTACAAGTTCGGCACGATGATCGAGATCCCGCGAGCCTGCTGGGTTGCCGACGAGATCGCCAAGTACGCTCAGTTCTTCAGCTTCGGTACGAACGACCTGACCCAGATGACGTTTGGCTACAGCCGCGACGACGCCGAAGGCGGGTTCCTCCTCAAGTACGTCGAGGAGAAGATCCTCCCGTACAACCCCTTCCAGTCGCTCGACCCGGTCATCGTCCAGGAGATGGAAATGGCCGTGAAGCTGGGACGCAAGACGCGCCCCGACCTCAAGGTCGGGATCTGCGGTGAGCACGGCGGCGACCCGATGTCGATCGGGTTCTGCCATCAGATCGGCCTCAACTACGTCTCCTGCTCGCCGTTCCGGGTGCCGGTGGCCCGCCTCGCCGCGGCCCAGGCTGCTCTCGCGGGAGCCGCGGAGCGCGACAAGTAACCTCTTCGACCCGCAGCTCGAAACGCCCGGCGGAAACCCGCCGGGCGTTGCGATTCGTATGCGTCGCGGCGCGGACCTGGGCTCGCGCCATTCCGAGCACGCCCGGCGACGGCGCCCGGCCGCTTAGCGGCCTCGCGCCGCCGGGGCGGCGCCTAGCAACCCCCGTCGGCCTGACGCGCCGCCCGGGGTCGCTGCCCTGTCTCCACGGGCAGCATGCGTCGTCCCAGTTCGATCAGGATGCTCCCGGTCGCTCGGCGAGCGACTCTCAGGGCGCGGCGCACCGGCCCAGTAGGGGACGCGTCCACGCCGCGATCGGACCTCGAGGAGTTGGCCGTCCGCCATTCGTCCGCGAGCATCCTGCCATAGGCCTTGTTACGTCGTAGCTGCTCGATTTCGTTCAAGACGCTGTACGGATACATTGGTCTTTGAGTTCCTCGTGTTACCTGACCGAGAGCCGGTTCTTCGGCTGCTCGCGCTCGCCCTGTTTTCCTCGTCAAGGTACACCTGATACCTGACTGATCCTGTCATGTATTCGGCTCCAGAATCGCGTACGCTACGAAGATGCGAGCAAGCCGCCTCATTTCTATCCTGCTGCTTCTCCAGTCGCGCGGCCGGCTCACCGCCCAGGAGCTCGCCGGCGAACTTGAGGTTTCGGTCAGAACGATCTACCGCGACGTCGACGAGCTTGGCGCGTCTGGAATACCTGTCTACGCGGACCGGGGCAGCCACGGGGGCTTCCAGCTGGTCGAGGGCTACAGGACCAGGCTCACCGGTCTGACCTCGGAGGAAGCCGGGGCCCTCTTCCTATCCGGCTATCCCGGTCCGGCGGCGCAGCTGGGGCTCGGTACGGTCCTGGCCGCCGCGCAGCTCAAGGTGCTGGCGGCCTTGCCGCCGGAGTTACGCAGCCGAGCTTCGCGGATCAGCCAGCGCTTCCATCTCGATGCGCCGGGCTGGTTCCAGGAGCCCGACGCGGCGGACTACCTCGAGCCGATCGCAGAGGCGGTCTGGTCGGATCGGCGGCTGCACATGCATTACCGCCGCGGTGACGACGATGGGACGGCGGTCGAGCGTGTAGTTGACCCCCTCGGCGTGGTACTCAAGGGAGGCATCTGGTATCTGGTGGCCAGGGCCGGTGCCGACATGAGGACCTACCGCATCTCACGGATCCTCGATCTGGACCTGCTGGACGAGAAGTTCCTGCGCCCCGACGACTTCGATCTGGCCGGCTACTGGGATCGTTCGGTGGACGCCTACCAGCACAGCCTCCCTTCATTCGAGGCGGTCGTACGAGTCCGCCCGGAGGCCGTCTGGAAGCTGGAGTGGGCCCTGGGATCTGGGGATGGTCAAGGCTGCCATCGCGGCCGGGGGTGAACCAGACGATTCGGGCTGGCTGGTTCTGCGGCTCCACCTGGAGGACATCTCGCATGCCGAGTCGCAGTTGCTGATGCTAGGAGCCGATGCCGTGGTCGTGGAGCCTGCCGAGCTGCGTGACCGAATCGCGGCGGCGGCCGAGGATCTCGTGGCCGCATACGGCCGCGGCCTCAGCTGGTCTGGAGCGACAAGAGGTAGTTGGTGACGCCGGCGGTCGAGGTGATCGTGACGGTGTAGATGCCGTCGGGCCACGGCCACGGCTGCGACCGCCACGCGCTCGGGATCGAGGCCGAGGCGGTGCCGGACGACACGGCCGAGGGTGCGATCCAGAACTGCCCGGACCCAAGTGTTCCGGCCGCTCCGACCGCCTGCTGGGTAGGCGATGAAGCTGCGATGGCACCGGTGTCGGCGCCAGCGCTCGACGCGACCTGTGCGGCCGGAAGCGGGCTCACCTGGGCGTACGCCGGGAACCCGGCCGGGGGCATATTCGCCGGGTGCTGAGGGCCGCCGATATACCCGACCGTGACGCTCCTGACCTCGACGGAGTGAGGCCAGGTGACGGCCAGTCCGAAGATCTGGCTCCCGTGGACGACGTTGATGGTGGTGTAGCGCGGTGGACCGGCGGGTACCCATGTCGTGACCGGCGATGGCGGCGTCGCGCTGGACGGCAACTGGGCCAGGTCGGGCATGATCGCCGTGCCGTAGCCCCAGCCGTCGTGCGGGTCCAGGCTGCCGAGCACGGTCCAGTCCACTGCCGTCCAGCGCGGATCGGCGGCCGCTTCCGAGCCTCCCGGCGGCTGGCTCGCACTGGCGACTGGCCAGCCATAGTCCCATTGGGGCACGTCGGGCCAGCCGATGGGGGACTGCCATGCCGTTGCGGCGGGAGTCTCGACCTGGGCGACCGGACCGACCGGACCGACCGAACGGGCCGGCACGACGGTCGCGAGTTCGGTCGATCCGCCGGCCGGAGTGGCGACGGGCATGTGTGCAGGAGTGACTGAAGACCACGGTTTCAGGAGCGCGGCGACCAGGAAGACGGAGCCTGCCAGGACGAGAACGACCTCCGGTCGGAAGCGTCGTCGTCCGCCTACCGGTTGCGGCGCCGGGTCATCGGGGTCGTGGCGGCGAAGCGACCCGGCGACCGCGTCTTCGCTCGGGCTCGATCGTGCACTCCGGTCCCTCAGCACCGGATCCAGATGGTTTTCGGGGAAGTCGACGAACTGCGCTTCGAGCCCGCCCGCTGAATTCGTCTCGGTTGTTTCGTTTCGCGAGATGCGTTCGCGCATCGGGAGTGCTCCGCGTTCGAGCCCTGGGCGGGTGTCCCAACCTCGAGGTCGGTACGACCGCCCTGACGGTTTCCGCGGCCCGCAGAGAAGGTGATGCAGTGTCAGTGGCACGCGGCCCGTTCGCGCTGGATGCTACTGCCCATGCGGGAGGGTCCGGTTGACTCAGAACCGGCGTCCCACACGACGCACGCGCCGCGGTGCGGCCACCCGGAGGCTGGGCCACGCAGTGGGACGCCTCTCCACCTCCCGGCCGCTGCCGCGGCACCGGCCTACGATTCTCCTCAAATTCCCTGGGCGCGAGTGACGGCGCGCTCCTCGCAAACGGCTCGGGTCCCCCTCCCGGGCCGTTTGCTGTGTCGGCGTCGCGCTGGCGCGACGGTCCGGCGAGGCGCCGCCTAGGGAGCCGGCGGTTCAGCGGCCACGTCCGTCGTACGCGTGCTGGTCGCCGCCGGGGACTGGACAGCCTAGGCGCCGGCGTTCGCCAACTCCGACTCGAGCAGCGCGGCCAGTTCGCGGGCGTTCGTCGAGCCGTAGTTGGCGTAGCAGTTGTTCATGAGAATGTGCATCTCGCGGGCGTCTTCTGCGGCCTCGCGGATACGCGGCACCCATTCCGCTAGCTCCTGCTCCGTGTAGAGGTAGCGGAACCGTTCGACGACGGGCACGCCCCTCGCCTCCCACGTCTCGACGCGACGGCCGTGAAAGCGGACAAGGGCGAGTTCCGGCGAAGTGACGGCCACGATCGGTGGGATGCTGCTGCGCATCCCCTGGGGCCCGTCAACCATCACGAACGGGATTGCGTTGTCGGCCAGGAAGAGAAGAGTGCGCTCACGGTTCTTCTCGTTGAACCACGTCTCGCTACGGAACTCAACGGCCGATCGGATGGTCCCGAGCCTCTGGCGGGCCTCCAGGATCGCGTCCCGGCTCTCACCGGTGGGGAAGAACCAGCGCGGGTACTGCAGGAGCACGGAGCCCAGCTGGCCGCTGGCCGCGAGCGGCTCCAGGCCGGCCAGATAGAGCCGCCAGATCTCGTCGCGCAGCTCCGACGGCAGGTCTCGGGCGTAGAGCCGGGTCTTTGCGGCGAGATCGTCGGGCAGGGCGGCCCGAATGTCCTTGGGCAGCCGCTTCGTCTCGGTGGGCTGGCCGGTCATGAGGGCGTAGGCCTTCGCGTCGAAGACGAAGTCCGGTGGCGTGCGTGCGACCCACGCTTCCGCGACTCGCGCCGAGAGGAGCGCGTAGTAGGTTGCGTCCACCTCCACAATCGGGAAAGTGCCGGCGTAGTAGGCCAGGCGCTCCTCCGCAGAGTCCGCGCCTCGCGGGTAGAAGACGCCCGGGGCGGTCATGGTCGGGTCGGTCCATGAGGCTGTACCGATCCGGATGATTGCGCCGCCGAGTGTCGTAAGCGGCACACTTGCGGCCCTCTCCACTGCCACGGCCCGCTGGCCGGCCGCTTGAGGGCCCGGATCGTGGAGGTTGGAGTCTGGAGCCACCGGCGACGGCATGCTGGGCATTGGCCCAGATTGCCTCATTTGGTCCGGATGCGCTGTCCCGTCGTGCGTGTTTGGGCCCGCCGCCGCCTAGCTACAGGGAGGGCGCGCCGGGCGCGGCATGCCCCGCGTGAGGAACCCTCGGCCGGGGCATTCCCCCCAATGATGCCCCGGCCTGACGAGAGAGCTCAACGGCCGCTGGCGATCTCCACGAGTACTACCGAGCGATCCGCCAGGTTGTGTTCCAGGCGCGCAACGTAACCGAGCGACCAGAGCTCTCGGTTCAGTGCCCGTTCGAGGTCGTCGATCTGGCTGCACGCGAGGGCGCCGCGAACCAGGGCCACACGGATCATGGGGTCGTCAAAGGTTGGCACGTCGGTGCCCGCGTGAACGGTCAGGCCACGGCAACCGCCCTCGTACCAGGGCACGGGGCCGAGCTTCCGCCGACCGGGTGTAGGGCGTGGAGCAGAGACGAGAGGCATTCGATTCTCACGTTGTGAGGCCGGAGTCAACTCCGATTGTACCTAACGTTCGATTTGTGTGCGCAAATGTTTTCACTTGGGAGGGGCGCAATACCACCGGCGGTCACAGAATTGGGAGAGAAGGGTGCGTGGCTTCCTCAACCACAACAGCCCTCGAAACGTTCGGCGGTTCGCGAACCGCCGGGGTCAGGAGACCGCGAGGGCCTCACGCATCACGGCAAACGCCTGCTCGTGCTGACCCGCGGCCGCAAGGGCGTCGGCCCATTCGCGCAGGGCCTTGCGGACGAGGCTGGCGTTGCCGAGCTGTCGAGCCAGCTCGCCGGCCCTGCGGTTCGCGTCGAGGGCGGCTTCATTCTCGCCGAGCGCGTCCCTGGCACTGGCAAGGGTTAGGAGCGCATCGACCGATGCCTTGATGTTGCCGGCGCGTTCCGCTGTGGCCAGTGCCTCTTGAGCGCCAATTGCAGCTCGCTCAGTTGCACCGCCGGCCAGCGCTATCCGCGCTTGCGTGTCCATGACGTGCGCCAGCCACCAGTCGTCGCCCATGGACTCGAATCTGCTGCGGGCTGAAGCCGCGAGCTCGGCCGCCTTGGCCGTGTTGGCGAGGGAAAGATAGGAGAGGGCAAGGTCGTTTTCGAGGGCCGCTGTCTCACGCGCAGCCTGGACCCTCCGGAAAAGCTCCAGGCTGGCGATGCCGGAACGGACCGCGGCCTCGAAGTCGCCCGTCTCGCGATAGCTGTAGGCCAAGTCGTACAAGAAGCCTGCCCGCCTGCGGTCGTCGAGGGATCCGGCGAGACCCCGGACCTCCTCGAGGTAGGCCAGGGCCCCGGCGTGGTTGTCTTCACGGGCCTCGTTGCTCGAGAGCGCCATGACCACGCGCAACTCGAAGTCAGGCTCGACCCGCATTCCGGCTCGGACCCGCGACAGGATGGACTGGAGAATCGCCTTCGCCTCGGCGCCGTTCTCCTGCTGGTAGTGCGCGGCCGACAGCCAGTACTCGCTCAACGCCGCCTCGGCATCTCTGTTCGCGGAGTGGAAGATGCGGGCGGCTTCGGCAGCGAATGACGTCGCTTCGCGCCCTTTGCCCTCACGGATGAGCGCCTCGGCCAGGCCGCTCATGAGTTCCGCGCGCGTCTCTCTCGTGACCGTGGATTCGAGCAGGTCGTGGTAGGCGGCGATCGCGTCGTCCCACCGGCCGGAGGCGAGGGCGAGGTCGGCCTCGAGACGGGCCCAGGCTGCGGGCTCGTCGTTGATCAGCTTGCTGGCCGGGATGCCGAGACGGTTCGAGAAGTAGGCGAGCGCGGCCATCGACGGTCGGCTGAGGCCGTTCTCAAGTGCGCTGACGTAAGCCTTGGTGTAGCGGCCCTCGGCGAGCTGCTGCTGGGTCAGGCCGGCGGCCAGGCGAGTACGGCGAAGTCGCTCTCCAATCTGCCGGGCGAGCGGGGAATTGTCCACGCGGGGACGGGTCTTGCTGACTCTTGCCATGACAAGAAGTGTACCCCCTGTCCAGTCCAGGTAATACGGGGATGGTGTATACGCCCCCCCAGGTTTACAAATACTTGACCCCCTTGGCGGACGCCCATACGATCTCAATGCCGACGGGCCGTGCCGGCCCGTGCCTCGGGCGGGCGATTCTCGGAAGGAGATCGTCCGATGTTCGCTCGCCTGTTCAGCATTCGTACCCTCGTCGTCGCCTGGATCCTGGGTTTGGCTCTCGCGCTGATCCCGCTGGCCTCGGCTCTGGCAGGTGGAGGTGGAACCATCTACCCCCGCTGAGTCGATGCCCTCGTTGCACTGATGAGTGAAGCCGGCAAGAGGCCGGCCTGGCCCACAGGTAGTCCACCAGCCCGCCCGTGTCCCGGAGCCGGGGCGGCCGTCGGCAGACCAGGCTCTACAGATGCCTGGGCTCGTCGGGCGCCGACAGGGGACCGGTCGACGCGCTCGTCACGAGCGGGAACCCCCGACTCACCAGGTCGCGCCGTAGCTGGTCGGCGTTGAGGAACTGGATCGCCTCGATCCCCAGGGATCGCGCCGCCGCCACGTTGGCAGGGCTGTCGTCGATGAACACCGTCGACTCCGCGTCCAGTCCGAAGAGCCGGAGGAACTCCCGGAAGATGGTTGGATCCGGCTTGCCGACACCAACGTCGCCGGATATCAAGATGCCGTCGAACTCGTCCAGGAACGGGAAACGCTCGCTGGTCGCGGCGTAGGTCTCTCTGGACCAGTTGCTGAGTCCGTACACCGGGACGCCGGCGCGACGCAGCTCCCTCATGATCTGGACGGAGTCCCCGAAGGCTCCGCCCAGCATCTCGCCCCATCGGGAGTGGTACGCCTCGATTGCCTCCGCCTGACCCGGATGCTCCCGAACGAGCTCGGCGACGCCCTCGGCGAAGGGCCGGCCGGCATCGAGTCTGGCGTTCCATGTTGGCGTGCAGACTTCCGACAGAAACCGCTCCATCGCCGTCTCGTCGGGGCCGAACATCTTCCGATAGAGATAGCGCGGATTCCAGTCGATCAGGACGCCCCCCACGTCGAACGCGACGGCAGCCCGGTCCGTACTCTTCACGGCATTCTCTCGGCGGCTTCAGGCCGACCTGCCGGGCCCAATGCGGTCTCCAGCCTCTCGATAAAGGGAATCTGAGCCTCCTTGACACGCTGTCGGGCTTCCAGCGGGTCGAACCATGCGACCAGGTCGATCTCGGGGAAGGTCTTCACCCGACCGGTGAATGGCGGCCAGGGGATCTCGATCATGTTGCTCGTTGCCGTGGCTGGATCGAGATCGCCCTCGGTGGCCCAGGCGTAGACCATCTTGCCGCCCCGCTGGCGAACGGAGCCGAGATCCAGGAGCGGGCTCGCTGGCACGGGATGGCCGGTCTCCTCCTGGAACTCGCGCCTGGCGGTCGCTTCGAGGTCCTGGTCGAAGACTGCGCGCTCGCCCTTCGGTATCGACCAGTTGCCGAGGTCCTTGCGACCGAAGAAGGGGCCGCCGGGGTGGCCGAGGAGCACCTCGAGGCGCCCGTCTCGGATACGGTAGAGCAGGATGCCGGCGCTGGTTCGGATGGCCATTGCGGAAGCGTACGCGACAGGCTCGCCGGGAGTCGATCGGGGCCGGCGGAGGCCTCCAGGAGGTAGACGCCGCCGCCGTACGGATGAGTGGTCGTCGCGGCCGCGGCTTGGGTCAGCGGCTACAATGGCGCGGTCAGTTGCCGGCCCGGGGGAAACCGATTCTGGTATGCGGCCCTGCTGACCCGTCGCGACGCTGGAACGCTCAGGTCGGAGGGATCTCGATGACGACCGGGTTCGGCTTCTGCCCCAACTGCGGAGCCGCCTTGACAGAGGCGGGGCAGAGATTCTGTGCCGAATGCGGGTTCACCCTGCCGGCTTCCGCTGCCGGCTCCACGGGCGCCGCTCCGGCTCAGGCAGTCGTGCCTCCGCCTCCGCCAGGCCCGCCGTCGGTGGCTCCACCCTGGGCAATGCCGCCGGCCGCCCCGGTCGGGCCGCTGGCCCCGAAGACCGCGGTCAGCCCCGCCATGGCTCTGGTCGGCATCCTCGTTATCGCTGCCATCGCCGTGGCCGGGGTCCTTTTCGTGAACGGCTCCAAGGCCTCTCCGAGCCCCAGCGCCGGTTATGGCGGCAGCCTGTTCGGGAGCGCCATCCCAACCGATGAGACTGTCGCTACGGCTACTCCCGTGGACACGACCCCAACCCCTGGCGTTGGCAAGGGTTCCCTCGTAGTCAGGCCATCGACCTTCAGTTGCTCTGATATGACAACCGAAGTCACGATGACCATCCTGCTGCCGGCGTCGCTGGACGCGTCGGCCGAGGTGACGGCCCAGCTCGACGGCGAGACCGGCAGCACCGAATTGGTGAGCGACAGCTACACCCTGCAGTCCGACGGCAGATGGCTGTCGACGGACACGGAGGTCGCGTCGGATCTCTGCTCCGCTTACGGGGCCGGCAGGCACACTTTCGGCGTCCTCGATGCTAAAGACAATGTGCTGGCGCAGGGGTCCTTCAGGATCACGGACCTGGCGACACCGGCTCCAACCCCAAACCCTGGCGACGGTGAGGGCATCATCACGGTCGAACCATGGAGCGTCAGCTGCTCGGCCCCCGCGGTAGACGTCACCATCTCTATCTGGCTGCCTGCCACTGTCTCCGCCTCGGAGCAGATCACGGCCCAGACCGATGGCTCGAACGAGAGCACGGAGGCGGTGAGCGTCGAGTTCACCAAGCAGCCCGACGGCCGCTGGTTCCTGGGGGACACCGTGTCAACGTCGAGCATGTGCAGCAACCTCGACGCCGGGCTGCACACTCTCAGCGTCGTCGATTCGAACGACAACCTGCTGGCCACTGGCTTGTTCACCTTGCAGCCATAATCGAAGCCGGCCGCCCAAGGAGCCCAGATGCTGCATAAGCGAGACCTCGGCAGGAGCGGTCTGGAGATCACGACCGTCGGATTCGGGTCGTGGGCCGTCGGAGGAGGCGACTGGGTCTTCGGCTGGGGGCCCCAGGACGATGAAGACTCGGTCCGGGCGATCGTGCGAGCTGTCGAGGGCGGAGTGAATTGGATCGACACGGCGGCCGCCTACGGATTGGGCCACTCGGAGGAGGTCGTGGGCAGGGCGCTGGCGATGATCCCCGCCGGTGATCGGCCGTTCGTCTTCACCAAGTGCGGCCTCGTCTCGGACCCGGACCACCCGATGGCTCCAGCTCGACGCTTCTCGGAGCCGGCCTCGCTGAGGCGCGAATGCGAGGCCTCGCTGCGCAGGCTCGGTGTCGAGAGAATCGACCTGTTCCAGATCCACTGGCCCGACGAGTCGGGAGTTCCGGCCGAGGATTCATGGGCCGAAATGGGCAGGCTCGCAGACGAGGGCAAGGTCCGGGCGATCGGCGTCAGCAACTACAGCATCGACCTGCTGGAGCGCTGCGAGAAGGTTCGGCACGTGGACACGCTGCAGCCTCAGTTCTCGTTGATCGATCGCGGATCGGCGAGCGATCTGATCCCGTGGGCCGCCGCCCATGGCACCGGAGTCATCGTGTACAGCCCCATGGGCTCGGGGATCCTGACCGATTCGTTCTCGCGCGATCGCGTCGCGGCCATGGCCGACGAGGACTGGCGCACCAAAGCGCCCAGCTTCACCGAGCCGGCATTGTCGCGGAATATCGCCCTGCGCGACGCCCTCAGGCCCATCGCCGCTCGCCTTGGGACCACGGTCTCTGCCGTGGCTGTGGCCTGGACCCTGGCATGGCCCGGCGTGAGCGGCGCGATAGTCGGCGCGCGCAGGCAGGAACAGGTGGACGGCTGGTTGCCGGCCGGCGCCCTGGCCCTGGCGCCGTCGGACCTGGATGAGATAGCCGCTGCCGTCGCGTCGAGCGGGGCAGGCGAAGGGCCCCCCAGGCCGGAGGAGTGAACCCCGTCCGGCGCGCCGGATCCTCGACGCGAGTCGCGCTACAGGCCGGGCACGGATGAGCGCAGGAGGGTGACCGGTCCGCCGATCGCCCGTATTCGGTACTGCCCGGCCGCCGCCGCCACGACCCCGGTTTCGAACCGCTCCAGGCGGACCGTCTCCCGGCCGCTGCTCAGCTCGACGGTCCCGTCGATCGTGGTGAGGATGTGGAAGGTCAGCCCGCGCGTGTCTGCGACCAGCGGATCGGCGGCCACAGCCCGCGCCAATTCCACATCGAAATAGGGCGAGGCGATGGCCGGCACCTCACCCGACGGCATCGCCGGCTCAGGGTGCCTCCGATCCTCCGGTCCTACCGCGCGTGCGACCGCGACGGACTCCTCGATGTGGAGCTTGCGGCGATCCGACTGCGGTCGGCCCCAGTCATAGGCGCGATACGTGGTGTCGCTGGCCTCCTGGACCTCGTAGAGGAACAGACCGGGGCCGAGGGCGTGGAGTGTGCCGGCCGGAATGAGAATGGTCTCACCGGCCTGGACCGGAACTTCCGCGGCGACCTCGAGGACCTTGCCTTCCCGAATGGCGGCCGCCAGCGCTTGGCCGTCTACCCCAGGCTTGACTCCGGCGAGAATTCGCGCGCCCGGGCTCGTCTCGATGAAGTACCAGGCCTCGGTCTTGCCGAACTCGTCAGGACCGACCATGGCACGAGCTTGGGCGTCGTCCGGATGAACCTGGACGGAGAGCCAGTCGGCGCAGTCGAGCAGCTTGATGAGGAGCGGGAATCGCGACCCGAAGCGACTTGCCACGTCTGTTCCCAGAAGGTCCGGGCCGACGCGGTGGGCCAGCTCGTCCAGGGTTCGGCTCTTCTCCGGCCCCGCCGCCACGATGCTCGAGCCGAACGCAACCCACGCCTCGCCGATGGGCGGATTCGCGGGGCGCAACCTCTGGCCGCCCCAAACGCGTTCGCGATATTGCGGCTCCAGAGCGAGCAGGCGCTGTTCCAGGGGCTCCACGTGCAACCTCCGGGTCTTCGGAGCAGAAGATTACACGCCGTCTCGACTACGAGCCCGCCCGTCTCGCAGGGGGTCCCGAATGGAGCCTCCCGTGCCATGGAACGCTTCAGCTCAGGCGATCGGCGCGGGTTTGCCGAAGAGGTAGCCCTGGCCCAGGGGAATGCCGAGCCGGACGAGCTCGTCCAGCTCACCCTCCGTCTCGATTCCCTCGGCGATGAGCTCACAGCTGGCTTTGCCCGCGAAATGCGCCATTCCGGCCACCATCGCCTGGCGCGCCGGGTCCGTGTCGACATGGCGGACCAGCGACAGATCGAGCTTCACGAACTGCGGCCGAATCTCGAGTATGTGGCGCAGTCCGGCATAGCCTGCGCCGGCGTCATCGATGGCCAACCGGGCGCGGCCTCGGACGAAGTCCAGGGCCCCCAGCAGGGGCCGGTAGTCGTCAATCTCGACGTGCTCGGTGATCTCCAGGACTACGTCTCGGTCGGCCCGCTCGAGCACCGAGATCAGCGGCACGACGGCCGTCGCCAGTGCCGGCGACACGTTGAGGCTGAGCCAGGTCCCTTGCGGAAGCGACGATGCGGCTTCGAGCTGCTCCCTGATACAGACGGTCTCGAGGCGGACTCCCATCCCGGCCATGTGCGCCTCCGCAAACCGTTGGTCCGGGCGCATCCCGTCGTGGAACCGCATCAAGGCCTCGAAACCGACGACCTTGCGTGTCTTGAGGTGAACGACCGGCTGGAAGACCGGCATGAAAGCGCGATCGATGATGATGGACTCGAGCTGCGAGCGGACGTCGGCCAGGCGCCAGTGGTCGGTCAGCATCGGCCCCAGCAAAGCGGCTGACACGACTCCGAATTCGGACATGGTCGAGAGCCGAAGCGCCAGTCTCTGGGCGTCCTCTCGATTGGCGGTCCCCATGGCGACGACTCCGACGATGCGGTCGTCCCAGCGCATCGGCGCGAATGCCTCGGCGCGCAGCTGCTTCAGGCCGGCCAGCGTTCCCCGCGGCGTATCGACCCATGGCCCCGCGCTCGCGGAGGTTCTGAGATGAGTGGCGCGCTCCGCGGCGAGCGGCTCTCCCACGAGTTCGTCACGCCCGCCATCGCCGGCCAGGGCGAGAGGCACGGCGCCGCCGAGCGGGCCGAAACCGTAGACTGCGGCGCTGCCGATGCCGTCGAGCCGAAGCGCCTCGGCGCAGATCCGGGCACCCGTTTCCTCGAGGCTGTCCGCCTGCTCGAGCCGGGCAAGCGAGAGCATCGTCTGAGCGCGCTCCTCAACCTCGCCTGCGAGCCTTTGAGATGCCCACCGTTCGCGCACGATCAGCAGCCGCTGGCGGGCGATCGAGAGGAGCACCACCACGGCCGTCCCCACCGGCGCCGGATCGACCCCTGAGATGCGCGCGTGGGGAACCGCGGCCACGGTGACACAGAGCGAGATCGCTACGATCGGCAACCAGTCGACGAGCGTGCGCGCGACCCACTCGTACCGCTTGCCGCCGCCGACCTCGTCGTTCCAGGTCATCCAGGCGTACGCGACCAGCAGGATTCCAAACGAGAATAGGAGACTCGCCGCGGCGTCGCGACCCGACCCGTGGAAGGCAAGGTCCAGCCAGACGATCCACGACAGGCCGAGAACGGAGACTCCGGCGATGCCGCACCACACGCCGTGGAATCCGGGAGCGCTTCTGAGGGAGAAAGCGGCCACGGTGGCCACTCCCGCGCTCGCGAAGAGGCCTACCGCAAGTACCGGGACGAGCAGCTCTGCGATGTTCCCCGGGCCGGTGGTGTCGGTTCTCCACAGAGTCAACACCAGCGTGATCCCCGCGAACAGGACGATGGCGCCATCCAGCACGGCAGATGCCATCGCCGCCCTGTCAAGGCGTCGGTACAGGGCCGGAACGATGATCGCCATTGCCCGGGCGGCACCTCCGGCGAAGAGCAGGTTCGCCATCACGACTGCCTGGGAGGCTCCGATGGCCGGCCCCAGGTCGAGCGCGACGATGCCTGCCCCGGCAAGCGCGAGCGACTGAGCGAGAGGGGAATAGGCAAGAACCGAGGCTCCCGGCCTGCGGACGAGCAGCGCCATCGCCAGGGTGCCCGCTCCGGTTGCGGCCAGACCCTGGAGGTTTTCGAATCCAACTGCCTGACCGGCCACGTTAGCCAGGTCGGCCAGTCCCAATGCGGCCGTCGCCAGGCAGCCGAGGAGGAGAATCAGCCCGGGGTGATCCAGCCGCCCGTGCCCGATTGCGCGCGGCGGCTTCAGGAGCGCTTCGCTCGAAACGGGCAAGAGGTCCGCGTGGCGAAGTACGAGCTCGCGGCTCATGAGGACGTCACCGAGCACCGGAAAGTACGAGCGCCGCGACGGGTAGCCTCCGACGACGCCGAGGGCTCGCAGGCGTTGCGGTCGTTGACTATCAAGCCGGCACGTTCGCGAGAACCTGCAGGCGCGAGCTGATGACGATGTGGGACCATCTGGCGACGCGGCTCTCTTTGCGTGCGCGCGAACGTCGCGAGCGACGGGCAGCCCCGGGGGTCGCGTACACGCTCCCCCGCGAAGATGCCATCAACTGAGTTATCGGAGCAACTCAGACTTGACTTCCTACCGCAAATTGGTGATGGGAAGCCGTCCGGAAGTCAGCGCGAGGAGCCTCCGGCAGTCTCGTTCCAGCCGCAGGAACCGCTTCTCGTCGGTCGCCGGCAGGCTAGGTAGCGGCCCCTGTAGGTGCGGGCTCGTCTTCCCGTCGCCGCTCCACGACCGGGTGAAGAAGGAGCGCGCCAACGATGTAGCAGCCCACTCCGAGCAGCAGGGCCGCCCGCGGCCCTGCCCCGTAGCCAAGCCAGTGGTTGACCGTGTCCATTACGGCCGCCCCGCCCACAGCCAGTGCGACGGTGCCCGCCGAAGCGGTGGCCACGTTCGAGATGCCCATGTACCGGCCCGTCGACGCCTTCGGCACGATGTCGCTCATCAGGGCCCAGTCGACAGCCAGGAAGGCCCCCGCGGAGAGCGCGAACATGCCCGCTCCCAGCAACGCGACGGGCAGGACGGGGGCGACCGCCCCGAGCCCGAGTCCCGTCCCTCCCATGGCGCAGGAGGCGTAGATGACCTTCTTGCGGCCCAGTCGATCCGAGAGTCGGGCCGCGGGGATTACCGCGACCGTAAGGCAGGCGGCCACGATCCCGAGCAGGAGGATCTTGGTGTCGCCGGTCTGCCTCGCGTCAAGGCCGAAGACCTGGGCCAGATAGAAGGTGCTCAAGACCGGGTACAGCGACGCACCGATCAGGATGAACAACCTTGAGCCGACGAGCCACATGAAGCTGCGCTCACGCAGAATGTCAAACCCCCAGGCCTCGCGGGCGATCGCGAACCACGACTTCCCGTTCCGGGGCTTGACACGCGTCCCCTCGTGGACGCTGGCAATAACGCCCAGCATCGAGATGAACTCGATCACGCCGATCGCCATCGTTCCATAGAAGAACGCGTTGGGGTCGCTGCCGCTCTGCCGCACGGCCAGCGCTGCGGCTCCGTATCCGAGGAGGTTGCCTATCGCCGAGAAGAGCCCGAGCAACCCGGAGGCGAGTCCAACCTGCCGCGCCGGGACGAGGTCCGGCACATAGCCCTGAAACGGTCCCTGAGCGAAGTTGGAGCTGAACTGGAGCAGGGCAACGAAGGCCCCGATGGCGGCCACGCTGTTGGACGTCGCGATTCCATAGAGGAAGACGATGTCGAGTGTCGCCCCGATGAAGATGTACGGCTTGCGCCTGCCCCAGCGGGTGATCGTGTAATCGCTGATCGAGCCGACGGTCGGCTGGACGGCAATGGCGATGACCGTACCGACCAGGGCGATCTGCAGGGCGCCGATCCCTTCGGCTCCCTTCTCGGCCAGATGTGCGAACTGGAGCCGGCCGTTGACGATGTCGAGGATGCCACTCCAGACGGCCGAGATGCCCAGCCAGTAGAGCGAGATCAGCATCAGCTGCGTCAGCGGCAGCTTCCGGGTCGGGCGGCCGTGCCGGTCGTGCGTGGGAGACGGCTCGGACTGGGACGGCGGCCCGTCGACGATCGGTTCGGACCCCGTGACGGCATCGAGCACCGGCCTGCGCCTCCGGTTGTCGGCCCGATCCGTTCAGTCCCCGGCCCACCTCGTGCTCGGCTCGGGTTCGCCCGGTCGGATTGGCTCCACGTAGGGTGCCAGTATCACCGGTTAAGGGCGTGTCCGCGAGCCGACACCTGACCCGCCGGACCGCTGGTAGGCTGCGTCCGAAGCAGCTGTGGCCATGAGCCCGGCGAATCGGCGGTTTCGGGCGGTCGGCCAGCGGGATGGCGGCCGATCCTTGCGAAGGAGGCGAGGCCATGGGCGGCTCGCGGGCGGGGTTGAAGGACGCGGAAGCGGCTCCAAGCTACTACCTGTCGCTCGGCGACTCGCTGGCCACCGGCGTGCAGCCGACCGGCCTTGAGGAGCGGCAGTTCAGGACGAACGAGGGCTACGCCGACCAGCTGCTCTCGATCGCCCGATCGCACGCGTCGGGGCTGGAGGCCGTCAAGCTCGGCTACCCGGGCGAGTCGACTACGACGATGATCGGGGGGGGTTTGGCTTGGTATCCGCAAGGTAGCCAGCTCCACGAAGCCGTCTCGTTCCTGCGGAGCCATCGCGACAGCGTCGCGTTCGTGACGCTGGACGTGGGTTTCAACGACTTTCCGGGCCATACTCTCGAGGCGATCCCGCCCGGGTTAGTAACCATCGGGCTGAACCTGCCGCGCATCCTGGATACGCTTCGCGAAGCAGCCGGTCCGACCATCCCGATAGTCGGCATGACCGCCTACGACCCTTTCCTGGCTCGTTGGCTGGACGGGCCGGAAGGCCGGGAAGTGGCCCGTATCTCCGTCTGGGATGCCGTCGTGCCGATCAACGCCCGCTTCCGAGAGATCTACGAGGCCGCAGGGCTGCCGATGGCGGACGTGGAGGGAGCGTTCGCCACGACGGACTTCGAGACCGTCGCGGATCTCGAGGGTGTCGGACCGGTGCCGGTCAACGTTGCTCGAGCTTGCCAGTGGACCTGGGCGGGCACGCCACCGCCGCTCGGCCCGGACCTGCATGCGAACGCTCGCGGTTACCGGGCGATCGCCGAGGCCTTTGCGGCGGTCCTGCTCGGGTAGGGGCGACTTCCCGTCGGCCACGGAAAGGCCCGCCTGCAGAATGCCGGCGGGCCTACTCTCGGATCGAGGATGCGGCCGGTAAGGCCGCTCTATGGACCAGAAGCCTCAGACGCTTGGGACGGCCAGGGGATTAGATGGCGGAACCGGCGTGGCCGCGTCAGCGCCGGCGGTCGGCTTGACACCCGAGGCCGGTGCGACGAACCACACGCCGCTCTTGCCCTGGCCAGTGGTGTCACCCGCAGCGGAGTCGCCGGAGAAGTAGTACAGGGGCATGCCGTTGTAGGTGACCTGGACCTTCCCGTCGGAACGGTTGATCGTGGAAAAAGGACCGGTGGCGCCCGCGGGAGCGGGGATCGTGGCCCCCAAGGCCGAAGTAAGCGGCGGCCAGCTCGTGGCGCAATCCAGGGCACAGGTGCTCAAGTCAGCAGGGTCCCTTGCCAGGACGTAGAGAGTCATTCCCTCGGCACCGGTGAGGTACGCGCCCAGCGTTGGGTCGTCGGTGATGGCGATCGTGAAGCTCGGAGCCGCGCTCGTCTCAGTGCTCGCGGCGGGAACGGTCGCGGATCCCCCGCCTTCAGGCACGGGGGTGAACTCTTCACCAACACACGCAGCCGCGAACAAGGCCGTGGCAAGCGCGAGACCGGCGAATGACAATGAGCGTGAAGTGCGACGCATTGTGCTCTCTCCTGGTCGGGTGACTCTTTGTTCAGCTTCGGACGGCAGCCTGGGCTTGTCAAATGGGATCATAGGGTGTACGAGGCATCGTTTGCGCCGGTTCTTCGCGACCTGGCTTTGTTGCGGCCGGCACGCCCAGTAGTATCGGCGCCCGACGTGGCGGACCGTGCGCCCATATGGTCGGATACGCGTTCGGGCGTCCTGGCGATTTCCGGGCTGGTTTCCGCTCCCCAAGATCGGGGCATTGTTCAGGTAGGCTGGGCGGGCCGAGGGGGTTGCCGGACCCCGATGCTGAGCCCAGGCCAATCCCGAAAGGAGCGAACGTGATCTCGGTACCAGGCATGACTGACGTGCTGGAGGCGCGGCGGCAGATCTCGACGTACCTGCGGCCGACTCCGCTGTACTCGCACCCAGCGCTCTGCGAGCTCCTGGGAACCGACGTCTGGGTCAAGCACGAGAACCACCAGCCGATCGGCGTGTTCAAGGTTCGTGGCGGTATAAACCTCATCTCGCGCCTGTCCGAAGATGAGAGGCGAGCCGGAGTGGCCACAGCCTCGACGGGCAATCACGGGCAGTCGGTCGCGTACGCCGCCCGACTGTTCGGTGTTAAGGCCGTGATCGTGGTGCCCGAGGGAGCGAACGCGCTCAAGGTCAGGGCCATGGAGCGTCTCGGTGCGCAAGTCGTGGCGGTCGGCAAGGACTTCGACGAGGCCAGAGAGCACTGTGCTCGACTCTCCGCCGAGAATGGCTACCGGATGATCCACGCGGCTAACGAACCGCTCATCGTGGCCGGCGTGGCGACCGAGACACTCGAGATCCTCGAGGCGCAGCCCGACGTCGACGTGATCCTCGGTGCCGTGGGAGGTGGCAGCGGTATGGCCGGCGCCTGCGTTGTGGCCGGTGCGATCGCCCCCCAGGTCAAGCTAATCGGCGCCCAGGCGGCTGCCGCCCCCGCGGCGTACCGATCGTGGCGCGAACGCAAGCTGGTCGAAGACCAGACGGCCACGGCCGCCGAGGGCGTGGCGACCCGGTTTGGGTTTGAACTGACACAGCGCATCCTTTGGGACGGTCTGAACGACTTCATTCTCGTGTCGGAAGGCGAGATCCGAGATGCCACGAAGCTGATGATCGAGGGTACAAAGACGCTCGTGGAGGCCGCCGGCGCGATTCCTCTCGCTGCCGCGCTGCAGATTCGCGATCGGCTCGCCGGTCGCAAGGTGGCGCTCATCTGCAGCGGCGGCAACATCAGCCCCGAGCAGCTCAGAGACCTGTACGCCTGATCGTTCCGGCAGGTGCTGCGGTGGTGTTGTCGCGCGGTAGAGTTCGATCGGGCAGCCCTCGGTCGTCCGCGCCCGCATCGGCCAGCAGGAGGTTAGTCGGATGTTAGGTTCGAGCCATCGGCACCGGCGCCAGGCCGAGCACCTATCGGTGAACCCGCTCTTCGCGCAGGGCGCGGTGATGTCCCCGATCCCCGCGAGGCGGCTCCCCGATGGCGAGATGTCGTCCGCGGCGGCCTACCAGATCATCCACGACGAGCTGATGCTCGACGGCAACGCCCGCCAGAACCTGGCTACCTTCGTGACCACGTGGATGGAGCCGGAAGTGGGCCGCCTCATGGCGGAGTGCCTGCCCAAGAACATGATCGACAAGGATGAGTACCCGCAGACGGCCGAGATGGAGCACCGCTGCGTCGCCATGCTGGCCGATCTCTGGAACGCCCCGGATCCGAGCAGCGCGCCCGGCTGCTCGACCGTGGGTTCGTCCGAAGCCTGCATGCTCGGCGGGATGGCCCTGAAGCGCCGATGGCAACAGAGGCGCAAAGCAGCCGGCAAGGCGCCCGGCGAGCCGGGCGTCGCGGACAGGCCGAACATCGTCATGGGCGTCAACGTCCAGGTCTGCTGGGACAAGTTCGCCAACTACTTCGAGGTTGAGCCGCGCCTGGTGCCCATGGAGGGTGAGAGGTTCCATCTCTCGGCCGACGAGGCGGTCAAGCTGGTCGACGAGAACACCATCGGCGTCGTCGCCGTGCTCGGTTCGACCTTCGACGGCAGCTACGAGCCCGTCGCGGAGATCGCCGCGGCGCTGGACCGGCTCCAGGCCCAGACCGGCCTCGACGTGCCGATCCATGTGGACGGTGCTTCCGGCGGAATGATCGCGCCGTTCCTCGATCCCGAGCTAGCCTGGGATTTCCGCATCCCCCGAGTTGCGAGCATCAACACCTCGGGACACAAATACGGTCTGGTCTTCCCAGGGGTCGGCTGGGTCATCTGGCGTGACCAGGCTGCCCTGCCCGAAGACCTGATCTACCACGTCAACTACCTGGGCGGTGACATGCCGACGTTCGCGCTCAACTTCTCGCGGCCGGGAGCCCAGGTCGTGGCCCAGTACTACATGTTCCTGCGCCTGGGTCGCGAGGGATACCGGCTCGTCCATGCCGTGTGCCGCGACGTGGCCCGAGACATTTCGGCCCGGCTGGCCGAGATGGGCCCATTCGAGTTGATCACGGACGGCGGCCAGCTGCCGGTCATCGCCTTTCGGGTGAAGGCCGGGATCGACAACTTCACCGTGTTCGACGTCTCACGGCGCCTGCGCGAACGCGGCTGGCAGGTCCCGGCTTACACATTCCCGGCCAATCGCGAAGATCTGGCAGTCCTGCGCATCGTCGTCCGCAACGGCTTCTCGCACGATCTGGCGGCCCTGTTCCTGGCCGATCTGGAGCGGCTGCTGCCGGAGCTCGAACGGCAAACGGAACCGATTGGGAAGGAACTCGCGGTCTCGTTCCGCCACTAGTCGCGTTGGGCCACGGCCCGCTAGTACGGAATCACGTAGACGTAGAGGCCCTCACGGCCGTCGATGACCTTGCCCTGGTGCCAGCGATCGAAGTCCTGGTGGATCTCGTCGTAGGGCACCTCCGAGTCCGGCGGGCGCGAATGCCCGCCCCTGGTCTGGTTGTGGAGAGTGGAGACGCGGTCGTACCAGACATCCTCGATCCGGAGCGAGTAGACGGTGTAACTGTCGGTCTTCGCCGGATCTGCGGAGGCACTGAAGCCCGAGACGACCCACGAATGCCAGCCCGACCACACGACCAGTCCGGCCGGGCGCTGGGTCAGGCGGATCTGCTTCACCACTGCGCGGATCGCCTCGTCCATCGTCGCTTTGGCCGCGACCTTGTACTTGCCGTAGCCAAGCTGTGTGAGCCCCTCCGCCCAGCCTTCGGGATCGGTGCCACCGTAGCTGCTCCCGGATATGGAAACGGCCAGGTCGAAGAGCTTGGCCTGCGTGTCCCGAGTCGTGTCCGGGTAGGTGTCCATGATGTTCATCGAGGTCTGCATCGCCGCCGGCACGCACCAGGTGTTCTTCACCTCCTCGACGAAGTCGCCCTCCTTGTATAGGTCCATGGAAAAGAAAGTGGTGCTGGCAGTTGGAGCCGGCGGGGTCGGCACGGAGTAGGTCGGGGCCGCGGAGCCGGGGACGGCCAACGTCGGTCGAGGGGTGGCCGAAGCCAGCGCGATAACCGGAGGCGCCGAGGGTTGGACGCGGGCCCATGGCGTCACCACCGGGTCCACGGCCAGCGTGGACTGGCTGACAGCCTGTGTGGTGGCCAGAAACGCACCCCCTGCGAGAGCCACGAGCAGCATCGCGAGGACCGCGTTGGTCGCGGGCGACGGCCGCCGTCTCGGCGGCAGAAGCGCACCCCGGCGATCCCTCACCAGACCCCGTGCCAGGGGCGGCGCCCCGCCGATGCGGGCCATTCGAGGCCGGAGAGCGACGGCCAGGACGGCCAGCTTCGTTGCCATGCCGATCGCGTAGCCGGTCGGAATGGCGGCCAGCCCGAGCTGGGTCGAAAGCGCGGTGGCCGAGAGGACCGTCGCTGCGAACCCGGCGATCGCGGCGGCCGTCGGCTCCATCGTGTTGTGCGTGGCGTAGATGGCTCGAGCCAGGAGTTCAGTCAGGCTCTCGAAGGGGATCGAAACGGCGAAGATGAGCACGACCATCGTCGTCTGGGAGACATCGGTGGCGTCGAAAGCTCCGCCACCCAGGAAGATCCGGATCACCATCGGGCCGAAGATCAGCAGGGCTGCCGCCGCGGAGATCGAGAGGAACGCGATCGTGGCCAGGTTCGTTCTGAACACTCGCGTGAAGCCCTTCTTGTCGCCCGCCGCGACAGCAGAAGAGAGAGCGGGGAAGGCTGCTGTGGCGAAGGCCACTCCGCATAGGCTCTCGGGCAGGCTCTGGAAATGCTGGGCGAAGGTGAACGAGGTGACCGATCCAGGCTCGAGGCGGGACGCCAGCCCGGTGAAGTAGAGGGCCGTCAATGCCAGGAGCGGCTGGCTGAGCATCTTGGGCGCCATGAGCTTGAAGAACTCGCCCAGGCCCTTGGTCCTCAACGCCAGGCTTGGCCACGGCCGGAAACTCGTCCGATAGATCCCCACCAGCCGGATCCCGAGGTGGGCGCCCGCCCCGAAGACCGCTCCAACGGCCGCGCCGTAGATTCCAAGAGGGCCGCTCAGCAGCACGGCGCCCGCGGCGATTCCGCCGTAGTACATCGGCTCGGCCAATCCGTAGGCAATGAAGCGCCGTTCCGCCACCAGGATCTCGCCGAGCACCCACGAGGCGGCGAAGAGCACCTGTGCGAAGCACAGGATCCGGAAGAGCCCGATGTACAGCTCGCGCTGATCTCCTGTGAATCCGGGTGCGACGATCGCCAGCGTCTGCTCGGCGAACACGAACATGATCGCCATTGCGAGCGCCATCACCAGGATCGCGAGGGTCAGGATCGTTCGCGCGAACTCCCGCGCCTTGTCCGCTTCCTCGCCTTTGAGTCCAATGAAGAGGGGCAGGAATGGCCCGACTACGCCGCCGACCACCAGGAAGTCGAGAGCAAGCTGGGGAAGCCGCATCGCTGCGGACCACGCGTCGAGTTCCGGTCCGGCTCCATACTGGTGACCCAGGACTCGCAGGTTGAAGAACGACATGCCGGCGCCAACAAGGATGAGGATCGCCAGGATTACCGCGTTCCTCGGCAGCGAGGTCCGAGCGATCTTCTTCAGCCGGTCGAAGGGTGGGATTCCGTTCGGTGGCTCATCACCGTAGAGCGCGGCCTGTGCGGCCCCAATCCGGTCCGGCACGCGTTTGTCGCGCGTCTCCTCCGTCTGCGGCAACCGCGGATCCTCCGACACTTCGCTGGGCGTTCGAGCCGCCCATATTAGACGTCCGGCGACGCCTGAGCGGGACCCGATGTGGCGTTCGGCCAGGCAAGCTGGGAACCCGAGCCGTTCCGTCGGGAGCATCGGGACGTGCGGTGGGAAGATGTCAGCCGCCCGCTTCGCATTCCCCGGAGGAGATCGATGGTCACAGCAGCGCCATTCACCGGCTTCTCGCGCGACGCAGTGCGCTTCCTGGCGGATCTGGCGGTCAACAACGAGCGGTCATGGTTCCAGCCGCGCAAGGCCGAGTACGAGCGGTTGCTGAAGGGGCCGCTCGAGGCCTTGTGCCTGGCCCTGGAGGATCGTTTCGAGGCGCGCGGTCTGCCGCTCAGGTCGGACCCGGCGAAGTCGCCCTTCCGGATCTATCGCGATGTCCGCTTCTCGGCCGATAAGTCGCCCTACAAGACGCACGTCTCGGCGAGCTTTCCGTGGGCGGGCGTCGGCGGCGGCGTCGGCGGCTACTTCCACTTCCAGCCCGGGGAGATGTATGCCGGCGGAGGGATGTGGCATCCGGACCCGGCTCAGCTGGCGGCGTGGCGGCACGCGGTCGAGGGCGACCTCGGCGCAGTTCGGGCCGTCCTCGAGGAACCGGCGTTCGTCTCGACATTCGGCGAGGTCAGCGGCGATCGCCTGAAGCGCGTCCCGACCGGATTCGCGGCCGATCATCCCGGCGCGGAGCTGCTCAAGCTCAAGGACGTCACTTTCGGCCGGCGCCTGTCCGACGACGACGTTCTCTCACGGGGCCTTCCGGATCTCCTGGCCGACACGTTCGCTGTGGCTGTCCCGATGCTGCGGCTATTGGCCGGTTTGTCCCCGGACGGGGCCGACGCGGGCTGGCTCAGGGGCGGCCAGGGCTAGAGCGGCGCGAACGACGACTCAAGTGGGTGCGCGAGCCACGCCCCTGAACGTACTCGTCCCGCTATGCCACGATTGGGCAATGAACCGAGCGGACGGGATCCCAGCGAGTCGAACGGCTGCCGTCGTGGGCGGCCGCATGACCCGGCGGGCCGCGCTTCTCTTCGGCCTCATGGCCCTGATCTGGGGTATCCCGTACCTGCTGATTCGCGTCGCCGTCGCGGAGATCTCCCCCGCGACGCTGGTCTTCGCACGCACGGGAATCGCCGCCGTGGTTCTGCTACCGATCGCGGTCCTGCTCATCGATCTGCGGCCGGTGCTGGAGCGCTGGCGCTGGGTGGTGGCCTTCGCTGTGGTGGAGGTCGGTCTGCCCTGGGTGCTCCTGGGTTCGGCCGAGCAGCACGTAACCAGTTCACTCGCAGGTCTGCTCGTTGCCGGAGTGCCATTGGTCGGAACCGTCATCGCTGTGGCCACCGGAGGCAGCCATCACATGGCTCGTCGCGGTTTCCTGGGGCTGCTCATGGGTCTGGCTGGGGTGTCGGCGATCGTCGGCTCGAACATCGGCGTTTCGGATACGACCGCTCTTCTCGAGATGGCACTGGTGGTCGTGGGCTACGCCGTCGGACCCGCCATTCTGGCTCGCCGGCTTGGTGGCCTGCCGGCCGTCGGAGTCCAGGCCCTCGCGCTTTCGCTGATCGCGCTGGTCTACGCCCCGGTCGCTTTCGTCCAGCGACCGGTTGTCCTGCCCAGTGTCGGAGCGTTGGCCGCCATTGCGATCCTGGGCGTCGTTTGCACGGCGGCCGCGTTCGTGCTGTTCTCGGAGCTTATCGAGGAGGTCGGCCCGGTCCGAGCCACGGTGGTTACCTATATCAACCCTGCCGTGGCGTCGCTGCTCGGCGTGCTGGTTCTGAACGAGTCGTTCACCGCCGCGATGGCCGTCGGCCTGGGGCTTGTGATCCTGGGCTCGGTGCTTGCCACAGGCGGGACGGGCACGAATGTCGGACGCGTCAGCGCAGAGTCTCCGTCGGGCATGACCGGCATTCGAACAGGCTCTGGTGATTGAGGCCGCGCACGAGCAGAATCCCTTTCTCTGCTGCGCGGGTCGCTGGACGATCCGCACAGAACCGGCGAGGAGGCCGGGCCTCAAGGCGTGGAGGGTCGCCGATGAGGTCTTGGAAGAGGGAAGTGGTCTGCACGGGAGCCATCAGACTGGTGAGCGGCAGGGCCACCGCTTCACCGGAGATGGCCGCCCCTTGACATGTCAATACTCCCGGTGGGTATTGACTTTTGGGGTATCATTCTCGCAGCGAAGGCCTGTCAAGAGTTGACAGGCCGTTAGTTGTGTCGGGGTGGTCGGCGAAAGGGCGCGCGGGTCGCCCGGGCGATTACCGGACGGTCGGCCAGCTGATCCAAGGTCGGCTTGGCCGACCCCCGGCCAGCAGATCCGAATCAGGGTTCGGTCGGTCGAAGGGCGAACGCTTTGGCTCCGCCGGACGTCTGACAGTCGGGAGACGAATTTGGCCGTAGGCGTTGCCGCCGAAGTGAAGAACAAGCTTTCGATCGTCGACGTGGTCGGCGAGGCGGTGGCGCTCAAGAAGGCGGGGACCATCTTCAAGGGGCTGTGCCCGTTCCACGGCGAGAAGACTGCCAGCTTCGTCGTAACCCCGGCGCGCGAGAGCTGGCACTGCTTCGGCTGCGGCGAGGGAGGGGACATCTTCAGCTTCGTGATGCGCCGGGAAGGGCTGACCTTTCCCGAGGCGCTCAAGCGTCTGGCCGCGAAGGCCGGCATCGAGATCGACGAACGGACGACCCGCGAGGACGCCCGAAAGGCCCGCTTGCGCGAGGTCTTGGAGCAGGCGATCGCCTTCTACCACGCAGTTCTCACACAGTCGAAGGTGGGCGCGCCGGCTCTCGAATACCTGCACGGTCGAGGCTTCACGGACGAAACGATCGGCAAGTTCCAGCTCGGTTGGGCGCCGGACGGCTGGGACCAGATGATCAAGATGCTCCAGAGCCGCCGCAACGCGGCGCTGGCAGACCTTGCCGAGGTGGGCCTGACGAGCCAGCGATCCAGCGGGCGCGGCGCGTACGACAAGTTCCGCTCGCGCGTCATCTTCCCGATCCGCGACGCGGCCGCGAACGCAGTGGGAATCGGCGGCCGAATCCTGCCGGCAACGGGCGCAACCGCGACCGACTCGGACCCGAACGCTCCCAAGTACCTCAACTCGCCCGCGACCGTTCTATTCGACAAGAGCCGCACGCTTTACCTGATCGAGCGGGCCCGCAACGAGATGCGCAAGCGCGAGGAGGCGGTCCTGGTCGAGGGCTACACGGACGCGCTGATGGCCCACCAGGCCGGCTTCGAGAACGTGGTCGCCAGCCTCGGCACGGCCCTCACGCCGGCCCAGGTTGCGGTCATCGCCCGCTACACCAACAGGATCGTCCTGGCCTACGACGTCGACCCGGCCGGTCAGCATGCGGGCTCCATCGGCGGGACGGAGCTCTTCCATCTGATCGGGGCCCTGGCGGCCGAGGAGACCGGCGTCGAGATTACACGCGTCCAGGTGGCCCGGCTGCCCGAAGGCAAAGACCCGGACGAAGTTATCCGCGAGTCGCCCGATCTCTGGCGGGAGGCGATCAGAACGGCCCAGCCGATCATGGAGTTCCTGATCGACTACTACGCCACGGCATACCCGACCCGCACCGCCGAGGGCCGGCGCCACGCCGTGGGGGCGTTGATCCCGCTGCTCCGCGAGATCCGCGACCCGGTCGTTCGCGACAGCTATCTCCAGGCCCTGGCCCGCCGGACTGGAGTGGAGGAGAGAGTCCTGCTCGAGGCCATGCGAGCGCCGGCGCCGGCGGGCTCCGGCGCGGACGGGAGGTCGGGCCGCGCAGGACCGGCCGGCGGGAGCGGAAGGTTCACGGCCGATGCCGTCATTTCTGCCCCGGACAGCATCGACACGAGAGTCGAGCTGAAGGCGGTGTCGCTGGACGAGCGCAAGCTCCTCCGGCTGTGCCTGCTCGTCCCGGAGCAGCAGGAACGCGTCGCCGAGACTCTCCGGGCTGAGGGAGCGCAACTACCGAGCACTCCGGCGCGGGAGCTGCTGGCGGCGATGCTGGCCGACCGCGAGAGCGACCGCGAAGCGGGCGGGACCGGCCGCTTCGAGCGCATGCGCTTCCTCGACGCGTTGCCTGCGGAGCTGCACGGTCTGGCGATCGCCCTCTACGCCGAACGCGGCCCGGACCCAAATGAACTCAGTGGCGATCGCGTTCGCAAGGGCGTTGACCAGTGCCTGCTGGCTCTCGAGGCGGACCGCGTCAAGGCCCAGATCGACTACATCCACGCCGAGATCATCGAGGCCGAAGCCGCCGGCGACGCCGACGCAAAGGCTCGACTTCTCGATACCAATCGCAACCTGTACGAGGCTCTCAAGTCGCTCGGCCGACGTCGGCAGGACTCGAGCCTCCTGGCTTCCGCTGGAGGACACCGATGACCGACCCCCTCGACAAGCAACTCGTCGAAGTTGCCCTTTCCGGCGGCGGCCGGCGCAAGGCGGACCTGGAGGAAGCCAAGCTGGCCGGCGTGCGCGCCCCTCGTGGTCTCGCCGATGAAGAGGCGCTCGACGACGAACTCCTCACGGACGATGACGAAGAAGCGGCGCCGCCCGACGCTTCGGACGACGACGCGGCCGATCTGGGGGTAGAGGTCATCGAGGAGGACACCCTCCCGGAGCCTCGTGTCCCCGGCGAGGCTCCGGCCAAGCTGGACGCGGAGGCGCTCGAAGAGCCGACCCAGGAGGAGCTTGAGGCCCTCTCGGCCGACATGATCGGGATCGACGACCCGGTCCGGATGTACTTGAAGGAAATCGGTAAGGTCGCCCTTCTGACGGCAGAGGAGGAAGTCGTCCTGGCCAAGGCCATCGAGCTTGGCGAGCAGATGGTCGAGGACCCGGCGAAGGGAATCGTGTCCCTCCATGAGTGGACGCACCACGACACCGAACGCAAGACCCGCACGATCAAGCCACAGTACAGGCTGCCCTTCGGACCGGAAGCCGCTCGAATGGTCGCCGACGCGGTCTCGTCCCCCGAAGCCGCGGACCTGCTCGTTCCCACGGTCGACTTCCACCTGATCAAGGCCGGCAAGGAAGCCACGACCGACGGCACGAAGGACCTCATCAAAGAAGGTCGCCACCTGGTGACCGCCTACAACGAGTCGCTCACCGCGGACTCGTTCCTGAAATTGCTCGATTGGGCGTACTTCGCCGTTCACAACGGGGACCTGGATTCCCGCGACAACACGGGTCTACGCGCGATCTACGACTGGACGCGCGAAGAGGTGGCCTTCCCTGCACTGCGGCGCTGGGTCGAGACCGGCCCGGACGCGGATCTGCTGAAGCGTCTCGGGTATGACCCGGAGGTTCCGCTCGCCACGAAGCTGGCCCATCGCAGGGGTGAGCTGGTCCGGATCGGCCGCGACGCCCGAGAGCAGCTGACGTCGGCGAACCTGCGGCTCGTCGTATCGATCGCGAAGAAGTACATCGGACGCGGCATGTCGTTCCTGGACCTCATCCAGGAAGGCAACATCGGCCTGATCCGGGCCGTGGAGAAGTTCGACTACGAGAAGGGCTACAAGTTCAGCACGTATGCGACGTGGTGGATCCGGCAGGCGATCACGCGTGCGATCGCCGACCAGGCCCGTACGATCCGCATTCCGGTCCACATGGTCGAGACGATCAACCGCCTGATCCGAGTCTCACGGACTCTGCTCCAGGAGCTGGGCCGGGAGCCGACGGTCGAGGAAATCGCCGAAGCGATGAGCAAGGGCCAGGAGCAGGTCGTCACCCCGGAGAAGGTTCGCGAGATCATCAAGGTCTCCCAGGAGCCGGTGTCGCTCGAGACGCCGATCGGCGAGGAAGAGGACTCACATCTGGGCGACTTCATCGAGGACCGCGGGGCCCTCGCGCCGGCTGAGGCCGCGTCCCATCAGCTGCTCAAGGAGCAGGTGGAAGCGGTTCTCGACTCGTTGACCGGCCGCGAGCGGCGCGTGCTGCAACTCCGGTTCGGGCTCGAGGACGGCCGTGCCCGCACCCTTGAGGAAGTGGGCAAGGAGTTCAACGTGACTCGCGAGCGGATCCGCCAGATCGAAGCGAAGGCTCTCCGCAAGCTGCGCCACCCGTCCCGCTCCCGCAAGCTCAAGGACTACCTGGAGTAAGGGGGCGGCGGCCGAGCGGCGGGTCCGATCCGGGCAGGGGGGCCGTCTGAACTCGGAGGTCGGGACGGAACTCGGGGTGTCGATCTGTGCATCCGCAGATGCCACCTTGACCAGGGCGGCTTGTCGGTCACGGGGTACGCTTGCGGGGTCACGCCCGAAGCCCGGAGGAGTCCTTGAACGCCACGCAGCCCGGACCTCTCGTCTCCGCCGAGTGGCTGGCCGAGCATCTGGGCGACGCCGGCCTCCGGCTCATTCACGTCTCGACGGATCGAAAGGAATACGACCAGGGCCACCTGCCGGGCGCCGTTTTCGTAGACCTGCACGTGGACCTGGCCAAGGCCGGTCAGCGCCCCGAGACCGGAGCCGCCAAGCGGATGTACCTCGTCCCCGGCCGAGAGGACATGACGGAGAGCCTCGCTCGATGGGGAGTGGCGCCGGGCGAGCGGATCGTCTTCTACGACGACGCCGGTCAGGGTCGCCATGCGATTCGTGGCTACTGGCTGCTGCGCCTGTACGGGTTTCCGGCCGGGCGACTTCACGTCCTCGACGGGGGCCTGAGCGTCTGGCAGGTGGAAGGGCGCCCAACGACCGCCGACGCAACCGAACCCACCCGGGTCGAGGCAACGGAACTGCTTCACGAGCGGGACGACTCCCTCATGGCCACGGCAGAGCAGGTCCTGGAGTGGAGCCGCGAGGCCGCCTCGCCGGCCGGCCCCACGCGCCTGCTGGACGTCAGAGGGATCGGCGAGTTTCTGGGCCGTGACGTCCGGGCAGCCCGCGGCGGTCGGATCGCCGGCGCAAGGCCGCGCCCCTTCAGCGATTTCGTGGCGCGCGACGGGCGGCTCCGTCCGGCAGGGGAAGCGCTGGCGATTCTGCAAGGAACCGGTGTGAACCCCGGCGAGGTGCGCGCGACGTACTGCCAGGGCGGCGTCCGGGCTGCCCTGGTGTGGTTCGTGCTCCACGAGCTTGCCGGCCTGACGGAGGTTCGCAACTACGCCGAGTCGTGGGAGGAGTGGGGGAATCGGCCCGATCTACCGGTCGAGAAGTAGGATGGCGCCGGCCGAGTTCGGGCCGGCCGCGCTCGTCCTCACTCTGCGGGCGCCCGGCGCCGGTTCCCTCGAGTGAGGGCCGGCGTTCGCACCCCGGCGACGCCGTGCTATCCTGTCGCGCGGCGCCGCAACGGCGCATCAGATCGCCCAAAGTGATCGCCGAAGGCGATCACTCGCGATCGACTCGCTCCGGCGTAGCTCAGTGGTAGAGCGGGCGGCTGTTAACCGCTTGGTCGTAGGTTCGAATCCTACCGCCGGAGCCATTTGATTCCCGTCTTGCCCCAGGCCGATGCAATCCGGCCTTTCCGTCCGGGAGCGCGTGCTCTACGCTCTCGACGTTGGAGTGCCGCAGCAGAGGGGGATCTCGGGATGGGCGGGCGGCTTTGCACTTCGATCTACGGTCGTATCGTTCGCGTGATCGTCGCCTGCGCTTTAGTGGGAGGGTTGACGGCCGCCTGCGCCACGGCGAACCCGGACGGCGGCAGCCAGATAAGCAGCTCGCCCTCACCAATCGCGACATCCTCACCGGTGGCGACCCCCTTACCGACGCCGACGCCGACGACCCCGCAGCAGTGCGTCGTCGGGGTCTCCTGGTCCAACGAGTCAGCTGGCGACATCCCGGAGTGGGAGCAGCCGGCGCTGCAGAAGGCGGTCCTCGACGCCGGGGCCGTCTTCCAGGAAAAGAACGACAAGAGCTTCGACCGCCAGGGAGACGACATCGACGCGCTCGTCGCTGCCGGGGCGAAGGTCATCGTCGTCGAGCCCGGAGCGGCGAGCGACTATCTCCCGGCCGTACAGAGAGCCATCAACGCCGGGATCCCGGTGATCGCCTACTCCCGAGCCATCGAGCATGCCAGGACGCTGTACGTCGCCTACGACCCGGTCGAGGAAGGTCGACAGGAGGCTATGGCCCTGCTCGCCGCGAAGCCCAAGGGCAACTACGTCATCATCAAGGACCACTATTCCCCGTCGCCGGACAGCGACCTGATCACGGCGGGGATCCTGGAGATCCTGCAGCCCGCGGTCGACAGGGGCGACATCAAGATCCTCGCCACGATTGACTGGGGCGAGCACGACGATCGAGCTATTGGGCTGACGGCGCTCCTGTTCGAGGGCGCCAAGGTAGATGCCGTGGCGGTCGAGAGCGCGGCCAGCACCACCACGGTCTTTGACGTGCAGCTAACGCTCGCGGAGGCCAAACTTTCGGGCAAAGTCGCCGTTGCGGGGACAGCTTCAGGCTCGGACGGCTTCCGTAGCGTCGTCGACGGTACGCAAGTGGTGGGAGTCTGGGCGAACCCGGAGCGGCTCGGCACCGTGACTGCCCAGGTCGCCATCGCGCTGTGCCACGACCCAGACATCACTCGGGTGGCCGGCAGTGCCTCGCTCACCTGGCCCGGCCATGACCCGCTGACCGCGGTCCTGCTCGCGCCGATAGCAATCACGAAAGACAACCTCAGCGTCGTCATTCAGACGAACACGCGCTGGCGGCAGGTGATCTGCAACGCGGACGGTCCTCTCTATTTTGCTCCTCCTGCCTGCCAGGTGGGGCCGGGTTCGACGGAGTCGACTGCCGCGCAAAGCTAGCCCCGAGCCCGGAACCCCCACGCGCCGAGTGTAGGCGCCCGGGGCCCCGTGGGCCGGAGCAACTCATTCGGAGTGGGGGAGCGAGCTAGCCCTTCGCCGCCAGCGTGCTACCGCCTCGCGGCTCTGCCTGCGCTTGCGAGCCTTTCGACACGGGGCGCAATAGCGTCGGATCGGAGATTCACGTGGGACGATCTGGTGGCATGTGGCGCATTCCACAAGCACGTGTGCCAACCATTCGCGCGACCGAGTGAGAAGCGGGAGCGCTAGATCGGCCGAAGCGCGACCCGAATTCAGTAGGCGCCCGGCTCCCGTCCGCCGGAGCCATTCGCTGAACTCCGAACGGCTGAACCGGCGACGGATCCGGAGTCTGAGCGGCCGGCAGGCGGGCCACTCGCGAGTACCACCCGACTTTCTCATGCGGGTAGTGGTTACCGGAATCGGTGCAACCGGCTAGACTGTGCGCCATCGTGAACAGAAGCCACTTCGACAGCAGCCTGCTCCTTACCTGAGGCGAGCGCCACCGGGTGCTCGCCGACTGCCTCCTGCGCTGGCGCAGGAGGTTTTTGTTTCCCCGAAAGACCCGCCCAACCCGCAGCGACCCATCGCGGACCAGCCTAGAGCCCAAGAAGGATTCGAAAGATGCCTCCCGAACCAGCCCGCCCCAAGAAGATGCCGGTCGAGAAGTACGCGCCCTTCCGCCCCCTGCCGATCCGCCTTCCGGACCGCGAGTGGCCGAACCGCCAGATAGAGCGTGCGCCGGTCTGGTGCTCCGTCGACCTGCGCGACGGCAACCAGGCCCTCATCGACCCGATGGACCCGGCTCGCAAGTTGCGCATGTTTCGGGCCCTTGTCGGGATGGGCTTCAAGGAGATCGAGGTCGGTTTCCCGTCCGCCTCCCAACCCGACTACGACTTCATCCGGCAGCTCATCGAGGAAGACCTGATCCCGGACGACGTCACGATCCAGGTGCTGACGCAGTGCCGCCGGGAGCTGATCGAGCGGACCTACGAGTGCCTGGTGGGAGCGAAGCGGGCGATCGTCCACTTCTACAACTCGACTTCCGTTCTACAACGGCGAGTCGTCTTCCGACTTGAGCAGGAAGGCGTAACGAAGATCGCCGTAGACGCTGCAAAGGTTTGCCTGGAGCAGGAAGCCCGAGTGCCGGGCACGGAGATCCTGTACGAATACTCGCCGGAAAGCTTCACCGGCACCGAGCTCGACTACGCGGTCGAAGTTTGCGCCGCGGTCATGGACGTCATTCAGCCCACGCCGAAGCGACCGATCATCCTCAACCTGCCGGCGACGGTCGAGATGTACACGCCGAACATCTACGGCGACGCGATCGAGTGGTTCCATCGAAACGTGCCCCGTCGAGATTCCATCGTTCTCTCGCTGCACCCGCACAACGACCGTGGCACGGCCGTGGCCGCGGCCGAGTTCGGCATCATGGCCGGGGCGGACCGCGTGGAGGGCACCCTCTTCGGCAACGGCGAGCGCACCGGCAACGTGGACGTAATCAACCTGGCCATGAACATGTTCAGCCAGGGGGTCGACCCTAAGCTCGACATCACCGACATCGACGCGCTGCGCCGGGTGGCCGAGCATTGCAACCGCCTGCCCGTGGAGCCGCGCCATCCGTACGTGGGCGACCTGGTGTACACGTCGTTCTCCGGATCGCACCAGGACGCCATCAAGAAGGGGATGGAAGCGCTCCCGCCCGGCTACTCGGCCTGGGAGGTCCCGTACCTGCCGATCGATCCCAAGCATGTCGGCCGCAGCTACGAGGCGGTCATCCGGGTAAACAGTCAGTCCGGCAAGGGCGGCGTGGCCTACATCATGAAGAACGAGCACGGCATGGATCTGCCGCGCCGTCTCCAGATCGAGTTCAGCCGCTGCATCAAAGTGATCACGGAAGGGAGCGGCACGGAGATCACGGCCGAGGAGATGTGGGACGCCTTTGCGGCCGAATACCTGCCGGAGCTGCCGCGAACGCGGTTGGCGAGTTACGAGACCTCGTCCAGTGCGGACGGCGTGACCGTTCGCGCGCAGTTGGCCGCGAGCGCGGGCGGCGTCACGCGCGCGATCGCCGGACAGGGCAACGGCCCGATCGCGGCCCTTGTCCACGCCCTGCGCCACGATCTGGGCATCGAGGTCGATGTCCTGGACTACGCGGAGCATGCCCTCGGCGCCGGCGAGGAAGCCACGGCCGTGGCCTACGTGGAGGTTCGCTCCCACGGCGAAGTCCGCTGGGGCGTCGGCATGGACCCGAACATCACCACAGCCTCGATGCGGGCGGTCCTGAGCGCGCTGGAGCGCCTCGGGGTGGACATCGCTGTCGCGACCGAGGTGGCGGAGACCTCCGGCAGCAAGGCGTAGCAGCAGCCGCGACCATAAGGGTCAAGTTCGTGGCGTCTGTTCCGGCCCGGGCCAAGGCGTGCCTCGGCCGCCCGATGGCCGATCGTCACTGGACGGCGGTTTGCTCCCGGGCCGGTCACCGCCGGGCCCACCCGGACCTCCTGATCGGGCGAGAGAGCACGCCCGCGAGGTTCACTCGGCCCTCCGGATCGAATACGTAGTCCGTTATGGTTAGGAAATGACCGCTCTGGAACGTCTGCGCTCGGCATCCGGGTTTGCGGGTAGCCCGTCGGTCGTGCGCTGGCTGCGTGTCGTTGGGCCGGCCTGGGTGGTGATGCTGGCCGACGTGGATGCCCCGAGCGTCATCACGGCCGGCAAGGGCGGCACGGAGTCCGGGTACGCGCTTCTCCTGCCCCTGTTCGCCCTGGTGCCGATCCTGTATCTGGTTCAGGAGATGACCGCACGACTTGCTCTGGCTACCGGCAAGGGGCACGCGGAGCTCGTCCAATCGCGCTACGGGTGGCGCTGGGCGGCGGTGTCGGTCGCCGGCATGGCCGTCATCAACTTCGTAGCCTACGTGGCCGAGTTCGCGGGCATCGCGCTTGGCGCCGCCATCCTCGGCATCCCGGGACCGGTGGCGATCGTCGGCGCTCTGGTGGTCCATGCCGCCATGGTGCTAACCGGCGGCTACTCGGTCTTCGAGAGGCTCGCCCTGGTGCTGTCGCTGGCCCTGTTCAGCTTCGTAGTCCTGGCCATCGTCGGCAACCCGAATCTGGGCCATCTGGCGTCCGACCTGAACCCGGTGCCGAGCGACCTCCCGCCCGACTACTTCGCCCTGGTCGTGGCGATGGTCGGGGCCTCGATCATGCCCTGGATGCTGTTCTATCAGCAGTCCGCCAGCGTCGACAAGAAGCTGACCCGAGAGGACTTGAAGGGCTCCCGCGTGGAGACTCTGGTCGGGGCGTTTGCCAGCCAGGCCCTGATGGCGGCCATCGTCATCGCCTCGGCCGCGGCCATGGAATCCGCAGCGCCGGTTGCGGGCCTCCCCGCCAACGTGGCAGAACTGCCGGAGGGACTGGCTCGCCTGGCCGGTGGCGGCGCGGGCTGGTTGATCGCTATCGGCCTCATCGGCTCGGGTCTGCTGGCCCTGGTGGTCGTATCCCTGTCGGCGGCCTGGGGCGTGGGGGAGTTGTTGGGCTGGCCGCACAGCCTGAACCTACCTCCCAATGAGGCGCGCCGCTTCTACGGCATCTATCTGGTCGAGGTTCTCCCCGCCGCCGCGGTGGCCCTGATCTCGCGCGATCTGGTCCACGTGTGCGTGGGGGCGATGGTCTTCAATGTCATCGTCCTGGCCCTCCCGTTGACCTTCCTAGTTCGCCTCACGAGTGACCGCGAACTCCTTGGCGATCTTGCCAACTCGCGCCGCCACGCGGCTTTGCTGTGGGGCCTGACGATCGCTCTTCTCGCCTCCGGCATCTTCGCAATGGTCGAATTCCTGTCATAGCCTGAGTCCGTTTCGGCTTGCTTCGGGCGCCCGGCGGACCGGCTCGAACCGAACCGCCTGGTGGGCGCTCCAGCACTCCGGCGACCCGGGGATTGCGCGCGAGCGTCCCGCCGGAGACACTAGCATCGCTAGACGACCGCTGGACCAGAGGCGGAACCGGCTCGTCGGCTCCAGGTCCGCAGCCGGGGAAGACCCGTTGGCGCGACTGTGGGAGGGCCGGAATGGTGGATCGCAAGCGAGTCGTGATCATGGGGTCCGCGGGGCGCGACTTCCATGACTTCAACGTCGTGTACAGGAACGACCCGAGCTTCGAGGTGGTGGCCTTCACGGCGGCGGCGTCTCAGATTCCCGGGATAGCCGGTAGGAGCTACCCGCCTGAGCTGGCCGGGCCCCTCTACCCTGAGGGGATCCCGATCGTCGCCGAGTCGGAGCTAGAGCGCGTGCTCGCCGAGAAGTCCGTCGAACTGGTCGTCTTCGCCTACAGCGACGTCACCCACGAACTCGTCATGCACTCGGCCAGCCGCGCGCTCGCCTGCGGCGCCGACTTCGAGCTGCTGGGACCGGAGCGCACGATGCTCCGGAGCATTAGGCCCGTGCTGGCGACGGGCGCCACCCGCACAGGGGCCGGCAAGAGCCAGACGACGCGTTATCTTGCCGCGCTGCTCGAGAAGCAGGGTTTGAAGGTCGTGGTGGTCCGCCATCCCATGCCCTACGGCGACCTGGTCGCCCAGAGGGTCCAGCGCTACGCCACGTACGCTGACCTCGATCGCTACGAGACGACGATCGAGGAGCGCGAAGAGTACGAGCCGCATCTCGATGCCGGGCGCGTCATGTACGCGGGCGTCGACTACGAGGCGATCCTTCGCCAGGCCGAAGCCGAGGCAGATGTCGTCATCTGGGAGGGCGGCAACAACGACTTCTCGTTTTATCGACCGGACCTCTTCGTCGTCATTGCCGACCCGCTGAGAGCGGGTCACGAACTGCGCTATCACCCGGGCGAGACGAACATCCGCATGGCCGATGTGATCGTGATCAACAAGATGGACTCGGCCACGCCCGAGCAGATCGCCGAGGTGAAGGCCAACATCGCGGCCCTGAACCCGGGCGCGAAGGTCGTGCAGGCCAAATCGGCGCTGACGCTCCAGGGCGGCGAGATCGCGGGTAAGCGCGTGGCTGTGGTGGAAGACGGCCCGACACTCACCCACGGCGGCATGACCTTCGGCGCGGGCGTGGTTGCCGCACGGCGTTACGGCGTGGCGGAGATCGTCGATCCCGTTCCGTATGCGGTCGGCGAGCTGGCTGGGACCCTGGCCCGCTACCCGGCCCTCGAGCGCCTGATCCCAGCCATGGGCTACGGCCAGGAACAGATGCACGAGCTGGAGACGACCCTCAACGCGATGCCGGCCGACCTGGTCCTCTCGGCGACCCCGATCGACCTCACGCGCGTCCTCCATCTCACGAAACCGGTGGTCCGGGTACGCTACGAGTTGGAGGAGATGGCGTCACCGTCCGGTACCCCGAGCCTGACGGATCTTCTCGGCCCGATCGTCGAGCTGGCGCGCGCCGGCTCGAAGTCCGGGTCCAGCCGCTGAGAGGAGGGCCCGGCGATGGCCAAGCACCTGTTGACTCTGGATTCCCTGGGCGGCGAAGGGATCGGTCGGGTCCTCGACCTGGCGGCCGATGCCAAGAAGGTCAAGGGAATGACCCGCGAGGCGCTTCCGGGTGGCCGAGTCGGCCTCATCTTCGACAAGCCCTCGCTCAGAACGCGCGTCAGCTTTGAGGCGGCCGCCTGGGGCCTGGGCATGCTCCCGATCACCCTGCGCTCCGACGAGATCCAGATCGGCCAGCGCGAGAGCATCCCAGACTCAGCCCGGATTCTGTCCCGCTACCTCTCGGCCCTGGTGATTCGGACGTTCGAGCAGGCGAAGGTCGAGGAGCTCGCGCGATATGCCACGATCCCGATCGTCAACGCCCTGACCGACGACCACCACCCCTGCCAGGCCCTGGCGGATGTCATGACGTTGCGGGAGGAGTTCGGCACGTTCGCGGGCCTGCGGGTCGCGTTCGTTGGCGACGGCAACAACGTCTCCAATTCGCTCATCCAGGCAGCCGGGTGGCTCGGCTTCACCCTGGCCGTATCGACCCCGGAGGGCTACGAGCCGCGCGCCGACATCGTCGAGGCGGCGCGCGCCAACTGCGGCGTTTACGGCGGTGGTATCGAGCTGGGCCACGATCCCAGGGCCGCCGTTAGCGGCGCCGACGCCGTCTACACGGACGTGTGGGCAAGCATGGGCCAGGAGAAGGAGCGCGAGGAGCGGGCACGGGCTTTCGCAGGGTACCGGGTAGACTCGGCCCTCATGGCGCTGGCTTCATCGCGTGCCATCTTCCTGCACTGCCTCCCGGCCCATCGCGGCGACGAAGTTACCGACGATGTCATGGACGGGCCGCAGTCGCGTGTGTGGGACGAAGCCGAGAACCGCTGGTACACCGAGCAGGCGCTCCTCTACCTGTTGATCACGGGCAAGGAGCAGTGGGAGCGTCCCTGATGATCGGCAGGGTCATCGATGACCGGGGCCGCTATCCGATGACCCGCAGAGTCGCGCGGTGACTCGCCTTGCGATCGCCCTTGGCGGCAACGCCCTCATAAGGCGGGGCGAGCCGGGCTCGACGGAAGGCCAGCGCCACAACCTGATCGCGGCCGCGCGGGGTCTGGTCACTCTCGCAGAAGGAAGCCGGGCCGAGATCGTCATTACCCACGGCAACGGTCCGCAGGTGGGCTTCCTGGCGATCGGGGCGGAGATGGCCGCGTCGGTCGTGCCGGCGCCGCCTCTCGACGTCCTGGGCGCGGAGACGCAGGGCCAGATCGGCTATCTGCTGGCCAATGCCCTCAACGACGCGTTCATCGAGCGCGGCAGGCGCCGTGAGATCGCCGTGATCGTGACCAGGACCGTGGTCGCGGGCGACGATCCCGCCTTCGCCAATCCCACGAAGCCGGTCGGGCCGATCTACGACGAGGAGACGGCCAGAGAGCATGCGAGGACGCGGGGCTGGGACGTCGCCCCGGACGGGAAGAGCTGGCGGCGCGTCGTGCCGTCGCCGACCCCGATTCGGATCCTCGAGGCCGCGGCAATCCGCGCGCTCGTCGATTCCGGGACGCTGGTGGTCGCGTCCGGGGGTGGAGGAGTGCCCGTAGTCGAAGGGTCGGACGGTCGTCTGCAGGGCTGCGAGGCGGTCATCGATAAGGATCTCGCCGCCGTCGTTCTCGCACGTGCCGTCGACGCAGACGGTCTGGTGCTGCTGAGCGACGTGGATGCGGTCTATCGGCGCTGGGGCACGCCGCGCCAGGAGGCGATTCTGCGGCTCTCGGTGGACGAAGCCTTTGAGGGGTTGGCTGCCGGCGCCTGGCCGTCGGGGTCGATGGCGCCGAAAGTCCGGGCCTGCGCTGAGTTCATCAAGGGTGGCGGCCGTTTCGCCGCCATCGGTGCTCTGGAAAACGCGGTGGCGATCGTCCGGGGCAGCTCCGGAACGTGGTTCGGTACCGACTCGGTCGGGTTGCCGCGTCGCGCGGCATAGGGGTCGCTCGAGTCGCCGCCATGAACGAGCCTGGAGCGCCGGGATTGGCAGGCCGGGTGACCCTACCCGCCCGAGAAGGAGCCGAATCCCAGGCGAGCTGAGATCTTGTCGGCGAACTCGGCTCGTATCCCAGTCAGGTCATGCCTGGGGATGTCCAATTCGCTGGCGATCTCGTCGAGCGTGGCGCTCTCGGTCCCACTGATCGAATTGTCGGCGGAGCAGATGCGGAAGCAGGCTCGCATGACGGTCAGGCGCTGTTCCGGCGTCGACAGCTCGCGGAACTCGCGCGTGACCAGGTAATCGCTCGTACCGCCGCTCGTCTTCTCCTGGAGCTTGGCCATCTCCACGACGAGGACGGCCTGAGATTCATCCAGCCCGGAGCCGGTGAGCTCTTCCTCCATGGCGGCCGTTTCGGCGTCGCTGATCTCGAGGTCCGCATAGGCGGCGCGGGCCAGGACGTAGGCGATGCCGGCCAGCAAGCGGGCCTGCTCCGGAGGCATTGCCTCGAGCCTTGCCACTATGTGCCGAACGGCCTCTGTCTCGGCCTCTACCGGTGGCGGGTCGAGGGGGGCCTGCGGCGCGTTGCCACCGAGGAAGCGCATGAAGGACATCGACTCTCCTTAGATCCCGGTCGCCGGCACGAGCGCGCTGCCGGCCGGACACTACGCGTGGGTGAACAGCAGATGGAATTCCATGGTCCCGTGGTCGTCAACCGACAGGACCGAGAAGGAATTGGGCCCCTGGAAGCCGTAGTCGCCGAAGACGATGGGCACTGAGCCGGCCACCGCGATGATGCCGCCTTGCCGCTGAGCCTGCAGGGGAATCTGGACGGTCCTGGTCGTGCCATGGATGGTGAGTGCGCCGGTTGCCGTGACGCTGACGATCTTGCCGTCGGCCGGCAGGGTTCCGAGATCGATCGGCTGGGTCGTCTTGAACGTCGCCGTCGGATATGTGTCCGTGTTGATTGCCTGGCGGCGCAGCTGGTTGTCGCGATTGGGATCGTCGCTGGCGAGTGCGGTCAGGTCGGCGGTGATCTGGACATCGCTGATCGACGCGCCGGTGAGCGTCATCGATCCGGATACCTTGGGCGTTCGTCCGACAGCCGTGTGGCCGCCCACGCCGACGAGTTGTTCCTGGACTCTGTAGCCGGCCCAGGACGCACTGAAGTCGGTCATGGAGCCGAGGCTGTCGTTCACCTGCCAGGATCCGTCGAACGAAGCCGGAGCGGAGGCAGGGGCGCCGGCCGGAATGACAGGTGCCTCGGCGCTCACGGCCGCGGGGGCTGCCGGTCCGACTAAGATGTACCAGAGTCCGTAGCCGCCGGCCGCGACAGCCGCCAGGACGAAGACGGCGATGACCACCAGCAGAAGGTTGTGGGTGGGACGGGACTTCTTGATGGTTGAGGGGAGCGGCGCGGACATGGAGTATCGCCTCCTGCGCGGGACATGCCCGGTCGGATCCGTGGGCGCGAACCCGCGTTGAACATAGGACGGCCATCTGAAGACCGGTTGAAAAGGGCCTGGATCGTGCGCCTGGCGGAACCGAGGTCCGGACGGCCGGACCTACGGCACCGAGGGGGCTGGGCGGCAATTGACACGGGTCGGTAACGGACAGCGGAGACGCATATGCCAACCATCCAGTGGGATCAGTCGATGGCGACCGGAATCGACAGCGTCGATGCCCAGCACAAGCAGCTCATCGCCTGGCTGAACGACCTGCTCGTCTCCATTAGCCAGGGCCGGGCGCGCTCCGAGGTTCAGGGGTTGCTCGATCAGCTGGGTACCTATGCGGCCACTCATTTCGGCAACGAAGAAGGGTGCATGGCCAGGTACAAGTGCCCCGTGGCCGAGCGGAACGTGCGCGCCCACAACCAATTCGTCACCACGTTCACGGGCTTGAGGGACGAGTACGACCGGGAGGGTGCCAGCGCCAAGCTCGTGGTGCGGGTCGAAGTCGAGCTGCTGCGCTGGCTGTCCACCCACATCAAGCGCACGGACACCCAGCTGCTCCCGTGCGTCCAGGCGGCACAACCAAAGGTCATCCGCCGCCGTTCGAAGAAGAAGGGACCGACCGCGCCCACGCCGTAGGCCTCCCGCGTCGGTGGGAACGGTCGGGGCTGAGGTCGTCGCCGGGTAGGCCACGGGCTCGCGCCGCAGTGCCGACGACCGTGGAACTGGGGACCCCGCCGGGCTGCCCGCGCACTCCTTCCTGGAGCGCAGCCCGCGGTCTCGGTGAAGGAACTGCGCCGAACGGGTTGGGATTTCTTCTCCTACCCGGTGGGCGGGAAGTACCACTTGTGCGGCCTATCTCCTCCGTTGACTGTAGGAAACGGCTCCGAAGAGCCGGCCGACGCCTTCTCCGATGGGCCACTTGCACACGTAGCCGCCTGAACGGGTGGTTGTCAGCGTGCAAGAGACTGTGCCGCACGGCCCCGGGAATCACCGGGTGACGTGGGGGATCGTAACTAGCCTCGACGCGTCAGCCTCTACCGTCCGGAGGAGACCATCGTGCACACTGTGCACAAACCGCGCCTCAGCGTGTTTGCATCTGCCCTGGTTCTTGGCGCGCTATCGCTTGGCGCCTCTCTCGTATGGGCGGTTCCGCCAGCCAGTGCCGCGGCGGGTCCAGCCACTGCGGAAGCCTCCGAGTACGTGCGCTTGATCAACGGTGTTCGCGCCGCGAATGGTCTCGGTGCGCTGAGACTCGATCCGTTCCTCGCGGGTCTGGCCCAAGACTCCCCGATGTCATGTCCGTCCGACTCCTCGCTCGTCATGCTAGGGCGGGCACGGGACGGAGCCGAGAACAACTACGTCTCACACAACCTGCGGCTTTGCCCGGACGTGAAGTTCGTCTCGATCCTCCAGAGCACGTACGGCTACGGGAGCGTGGGCGAGATCATGCTGCAGAACGGTGGCTACGGCACCGGCGAATACCTGTTGAACTACTCGGGTAGTGCATCCCTGTACGCAACGTACAGCTACTCCACGACCGGCAACGGGATCCTCGGTTGGATGAGCAGCGGCAGCCACGCCGCGATCATCGTTGGAGGGTACGACCGGATCGGATGTGGCGGTTGGATATCCGCGAACGGCACCTTCTACTACGACTGCATCTTCAGTTCGGGCGGCCCAAACGGCACGAGTTCCCCTCCGACGCAGTCGCCGTTCCCGGGTGCGGTCCCGACGCCTCCACCTCCGCCTGATCCCACTCCGGCGCCCACGACCGCTCCGGCGCCCGTGCCGACGCCCGCTCCCGTTCGCGTCGCCCCGCGGCCGGTTGTCGTTGCGCCAACCCAGGCGCCGACGCCGGTAGCCGTCGCCACGGCCTCGGAACTGGTCACTCCATCTGGAATCCCTTCCGAATCGCCGACTGCAGAAGCGACCGAATCGCCGACCTCGGCAGTTGCGGGAATCGCCCGCGCCGGCGGCGTCGGCGACGCTGCTCCACCCCGGGGCGCGGCCGCGGCTCAGCTCGGGGTCGGCTCAGGCGGCCCGGCCGACCGTGCGTCGGTCATCCCGGCACAGTTGTCCCGTGCCGTTGCGACAGTGGCCGGCCTGGCCGCGTTTGTGCTCTTGGTCGCGTACGCGTTCGTGTTGCTGCGGCGGCGGCGCCGACGGCGCGCGCCGGCCAACTAAGGCTGCTGGTCCGGACCTCGGTCGTGGTCGCGGATGTGGAGCGACGATCCCACCAGGATCGCGCCAAAGGCGATGATCACGATGGGCCAGGAGAGACTGAGGTCGACTTTCGGGTCGATCTGATGCCAGGCCAGCATGCCGCCCACCAGGATCAGCAGTAGCCCGAAGACGAGGCTTGGGCCGCGTTCACGGCGTCCCTCAAATCTCTCGGCGCGCCGTTGCCAGCGTTCCGCCTGCCTCTGCCAGCGATCCTGGTGCCGCTGCCATCGCCAGTCACCCTGCCAGCCCGCGCCGGGTGCGAAGCCCTGGACAGGGGGCGCATCGGACGCCGGAACCGTGCCAGCGGGCGGAGTGACTGAACCGGCCGGCGCCGAGGGGGTCGCTGCCCCGGCGTCGCCGCCTGACGGCGGCACTCCCTGAGGGCCCGCCGGGGGAGCATAGCTGGGGGTGAATCCGGCCGGAGCACCACCTGGAGCCCACGGTGCCTGCGGCGGCCATTCGGCCGGTTCGAGAGGGACGACGATGATCATGATCAGATACGCCCAGAAGGTCAGCGTGCCGGTGAAGAAGACCGACAGGAACCAGATGATCCGGACGATGACGGGATCGACATCGAAGTAGGCCGCGACTCCGCCGCAGACTCCGGCGAGGATGCGGTCATCGGCAGAACGATAGAGACGCCGGGGATTCATTTGCAGCCTCCTGCAGGATGGAGTTTCAGGGAGCCGAGGCTCGTATTCACGGTCAGGTTTGCTTTGTGCGTCGCGGTAGCGAAGTTGCGCGTCTGCCACACGCTTCCGACCCGGATCATTCCCACGCCGGAGAAGTCGCTCGATGACAGGCTGTCGCTCGCGGTGATCTGAAGGCCGAGCTCCGGAGGAGCGCAAACGTCGAGCGACCCGAGGCTGGTCTTGAGGTCTCCGGTGACGTCGGACGAGCCGCTCAGCTCGATCCAGGCCGAGCCGAGGTTCGTCGATACGGTCAGGCTGCCCACGCTGGCGCCGGTCAGATCGACGTGGAGAGAGCCAAGGCTGAGGGTGAACGCGGCTGACGACAGGTTCGCTCCGGAGAGGTCGTAGCGAGCATCTCCGAGATCGAGCGTGGAAGAAAGGCTCACCGGATTGGATCGCGGGACTGCGATCTTCCAGTCGTCTTCACCTCGGCCGGTCCACCAGCCGCCACCGTCGCTCGAGACTACTGAGAGTGATGTCGCGTCCGAGCTGATTTGGGCAGCCGACCCACCGTCGCTGGCGGCGTTTACGTGCCAGCGGTCGTCAGTGGATGTGTTGACCGTGGCCGATCCACACTGCAGATTCAAGTTCACCGACGAGGCTCCCTGGAAGGAGCCATCCCGGACGATCGATACGTGGTTGCCGCCGCCGCCGCCGCAGCCGACATTCGGGCCCGTCGCGAAGACGCTGCCCAGGACCAGCCCGAGGCAGGCCGCCGTGATCAGGCCGCCGAGGAACGCCGCCGGAGTTCGAGACAGGACGAGGCCCAGCCCGAGCCCAACCAGGACTAACGGCCACAGCCGCCAGGCTTCGGCGAGAACGGAGCCGGACACGGCGCCCTGGTGATAGGCCAGGGGCACGGCGCCCAGCAAGATGAAGAAGACTCCCCAGTTGAGTCGACTCCGGTCAACTCGCATGTACACCACCTCTCTGTGACTCTCCCGTGGCGCGGGCGTCGGCCTCGCTCGGGGGCTTCGGCCCGAACTCGGCGAGACCGTGAGGCCGGCCGAACGGGCTGCTGAGGCGAGAATACGCGCCCCGATTCATCCCCTGCGTCATTCGCGAGGGGGCGGTCGTGTACTTCGCTAGACCTAATCGCCGTCGTCCCAGAGCCGTGCCGTGATAGCCTCAACGCGACGGCGTGAACTCGCCGGTGTAGGTTGGGAGGCGATCCGATGCGACTGAGCGAGTGGCGGAAGGCGGCCCCAACTCGGGACTCGATGAACAACCGGGTTCTGGCCGTTCTTCATCCGGTCCTGGCCGATCTTGGGGCCGATCCGGACCCTGAGTGCTGGGTGGTCTGGGGCGACGACCCCGGGTTTCGATACTCGGTCCTGGTTCCGACGCTGCCGGGTGTCATCTCGGTGGCCATCCGATTGTCGGGGCCGGAAGAGGGGCCGCGGGTCACCGCCAAGCTGATCCGGTGGTCCAAACTGTCGATCAGCGAGCTTGGCGTCGAAGCCAGCGGCGGACATCGCATTGTTGCGGTGCAGGTCGAGGGCCAGGTCCTGAAGGGCATGGACGAGGAAGCCGACCGAATCTGCGAGTTCGTCCGAGGGTTGCTCGCAGGCATCGACGGTCGCTCTCCTCAAGCGATGCCAATCGCTCTCGTGCAAGCCGCACCCCACCGAGCGGGCGTCGCCGGGCCGATCGTAGTCTCAAGGGAGACTTCCGCCTCGCTCGGCTCGAAGCGTCGGGCGTCCTCGAAGGCTCCGTCGAAGAGTCCGGCGCCGACGAAACCGAAGGCCTCCGCCGGCAAGTCGCCTCGTGCCGTTCCTCGGCCGGGGATCGGAACCGCGGGTCCTGCAGCTCAGCGGGCCGCCGGTTTGGCCCGGAGTAAGCCCGCCGGCCCTCACGCCGCCCCGTTGTCCGTGGCCGGGGTTGCCGCTCTGCCGGAGCCTGCCGTACCCGCAGCCTCGGTCAAGCCGATCGCGGCCCGGTCGGCTGGGCGCCGGGCGCGGCCGCACCCGGACGATGTAACCGGCGCCGACGCGCCGGCCGCCGCGAGCGAACGCGCTGCCGACGGCAAGCGGCTCGAACCCGAGCCAGACCGCTCCGAATGGATCGGCCCGCATCCAATCGAGGAAGCGCCGGAACGCGAACCGACCCGACCCCGCCCCTGGACTCCCTGACGCGGGCACCCGGGATCGCCGGACCGGTGGCCGGCTCGTTCGTACTGGACCCGGACGCCGCATGAAGAGAGGCCCCGCTCCGAAGGGCAGGGCCTCCACCAGTGACCTGTCCCGGCTGGCGTTTGGGTCCGACCGTCACTCCGGTCGATTCGCCCGATGGCGGCCAGCCAACCAGGCGGGCTAGCGCTTTGAGACCAGCCCCAGCAAGCCTCCGACAGCTGCGGCCACGCCTCCGGCGGCTCCAAGGTACAGGCCGATGCCGATCGAGACCGTCTGGCCGAAGCCCAGGTTGATCACTTTGTTGACGTCGTCCATCGCGACGAACTCGACGGCCAGTACGGCCGCTCCGCCGGCAATCGCGCCAAGACTCAACAGCATTCGGGCGCTGGGCGTCTTGACCAGTCCAAGCAACAGAAGCAGACCGCATGCCGCTGCGACCGCGCCGGCCGCTATCAGGTAGTAGCCGTTGGCCAGATCCGAGCCGGACGTCGACTCGATCGGCTTGATCAGGGAATCGCCACTGGACGTAGCTGCCCAGGGCAACCAGGCCGAACCGATGGCGACCGCGCCGCCGGCCAGGGCGAGAAGGGCAGCAAGCATGCCCGTACCAGCCGCGGCAGCGACAGGCGCCGCGTACTGGGGAGCGCCGTACTGCGGCGCGCCATAGGGCGGAGCGCCATAGGGCGGAGCGCCGTACGGTGGCGCGCCATAGGGCGGAGCGCCGTACTGCTGCGCGCCCGCCGGTGGCTGGGGCGCAGCTGGCTGGGCCGGCGCCTGAGACCACGCCTGGGGCGCCGGCGGCGGCGCAGCGGACCATACGGGCGCCGCGCCTGGGGCGGGAGGCGGTGGCGTCTGCGCCCAAGCGGGCGCGCCGGGTGCCTCGGCGGGAGGCGGTGGCGTCTGCGCCCAAGCGGGCGCGCCGGGTGCCTCGGCGGGAGGCGGTGGCGTCTGCGCCCAAGCGGGCGCGCCGGGTGCCTCGGCGGGAGGAGTCGTTGTCTGCGCCCAGTCGGGCGCAGCTGGCGCCTCGGCGGGAGGCGCCTCCGGCACGATAGGCGGCTCCTCGGCAAAGTCGATTGTGGGTGAGACCGGCGCTGCCTCGGGAAGGGGCGCCCCGCATTTGGCGCAGAACTTACCGGGACTGTCGATCTCGGCGCCGCAGCTTGCGCAGACCATGACGACCTCCGCTTCTCGAGTGATGGCACATGAAGGCGGTGTCCCGCGGACCGTGAGTGAGACGATACGGGACCCCGCAAGTCCCTGCTGAGCAGTTTGACACTACTGCTGGACCCATGGTGCGTGCAATCTACCCGGCGGCCGCCCATCCTCGGCGGTGTCGTTCATGAAGAAGCGGCTCCCGCATTCGGAGAGCCGCTTCTGAGTACTGGCGGTTTGTTCTACTTGAGAGCGTCGCGGCAGGCCTTGGCGTTTGCCATCGCGGCCTTCATCTGATCTCGCGCCTGGCCCAGGGCGGTGCGAGCGCTGGCCAGAACTGGTCCGGCGGTACCTGCGTTGAATTGAGCCGGTGTGAGGGGTAGCAGGACGGCGGCCAGCGGACTGGCCAACTCAACGGCTGCGGTCGCAGCGGCGTTCATCTTGTCCAGATCTGCCTGGGCGGTTGTGACGTCCTTGCCTGCTGCCTTGGCGGCGGCGATCCGAGCCGTGAGATTGATGTTGACCTTGGCGAAGGTCGCTTGCGACGCAACCACCCCGTCGGCCGCGGACACCAGGCTCACCTGGGGCCCGACGAGAAGATAGACGCGGTAGTCGGTGGCGATTCTCGCGATCTCGGCCCGGAGGGCGGGGAGCGACGTCTCCGCGTCGATCGTGGCCTTGAGGCTGGTAAGGCCCGACTTCGTCGAGCCGATCTCGGCCGTTAGGGCAGTGGCGTGGGAGCTGGTCAGGACCTTGGAGCCGGCGACCCTGGACGCAATGGTATTGAGAGTCGAGAAGCGGCGATTGATCTCGCAATCGCCCATTGCTCGCAGGGTGGTAACGCTTCCCGCCGCCTTGACTGCAGCGGCCTCGGTGGCGCAGACGCCCTTCCCTCCGGGTCCGGCAGGGGACGTCACGGCGGTCACGACACCCGTGGAGACCACGAGGAGCGAGCCGCCGAGCACGAGGCTGGCGACGAGAGAGAGCGTGCGGTTGGTCATCGGACTACTCCTTCACTTTGGGGCGGTTACTCGCCGCCGGAGGTGCTGGCGTCGCTGCCGGAGAGCGAACTGTCGACGCCGTTCAGCAGCTGGTCGAGGTTCGAGAGGGAGGCTTCGAGCGAGTCGGCCGTCACGACCGGGGCGCTTGTCGGGCTAGCCGACGGCGTCGCGTCGGCCGGTGTCGGCGTGGCCTCGACTGTGGTCGGGTCGGGCGTCGGCGCCAGGATCTCGGCCGCGTGGGTCTGGGGCGCCTGGGCCGTGGGAGTCGAGCTGGCCGGTGCGATGGCTTGGCCGCCATCGTGCCTGGCGCAGCCAACGGCGATGACGCCGACGAAGAGGGCTGTCGCCGCGACCCTGACGACAGGGCTGAATTTATTGCTCACGCGATTGTCTCCTTGCCGCGCTCGATCTGAGGTGACACTGGGGATGCTGAAGCGGCCGCCTTCGCGGACTTCGGGGTGCAGGTAAGGGGGATGTAAGGATCAGCTCCACTCAGGCCTGGAAGGCGTCTCTCCAGGCTTCCTGCGCTGGCCGCCATTCGCAACGGCAGCGCCGGGTGCCACGCGGGCTGGGGCGATCGGTCCAGGCCCCGCATCGGGGAACCGCGGGCGACAGGGCGCGCGGCCCGCCGTATTGATGCATTTGCCGCTGGTCCACGCTCCGCCTGATATGGCCCTGTAATTCCCGATCGAGCCGACATCCCCGAGAATCAAAAGGGGCGATTGTTAGTTCGGACTGGGAAGAAGCTTGATAATCCGGGTGCTTCGCGGTCAGGTCCAACCTGTGAAATTGGGGGAATTCCGGGCGCAGGCGTGTTCAGTTCTCGATGACGCGCATGGCCGCGACGGATTCGTCTACGGCCATGTAGGCCGCCAGTCCCACTCCGACGGCCGCGAGGAGGTCTTGTTCGTCAGTGTGTGGCGCGATCTCGGATCGCTGTATCGCTGGGTGGGCGGCACGGACCTCCTCGACACGCCCGTCTTGAACCGTGGCGCGGCCGATGTATTCGAGAGCTACGAGGTCCAACACTACGAGGTACTGGAGTCGGGCGACCAGGCTCAGTTCGAGGATCCCCAGGCGGCCAGCGGCGGCCCTTCCGGATAGCCCTGACCCGCGAAGCTCAGCGCGATCGGGCCGGTGCACCTGGCTCTTCGGCCGCGAAGGTTCGATCCGGCAGCGATTACGTTGAATGTGTCTTCCATTCCGGGTACGGTATGCCGAGCCGGTTCCCGTTGCGGTCTGTGCCGAGCGAGTCGCCGCTCTCGGCCCGGCGGCAGCCTTGTGATGCGGCCCTAGGGACGAGTCCGATCGAGAGCCACCGATGAATGTCGACGAAGCGCTCGACGCCTGGCAGGCGCAGTACTCCGGGCAGCCGCCCGTGGGCTTCATGCTGCGCTTCACGCATGAGTCGGTTTGGACCCGCATCCACTACTTGCTCGACGGCGCAGAGGTGGCTTCCAAAGAGGACGACGAGCGGACCGCGGCGCGTTTCGACGCGGTTGCGAGCGCGCTCTTTACCGGCACTACCGTGCTCGTTCTGGCCATCCATCTCGATCCCCGCCACGAGGACACGGCCGATCTGAAGGCTCTCGGGGCCAGGTCGATCGCGCCACCGCAGACGTGGATCGACACGCTGGGCGGCTACTTGCAGGATCCGAACCGGGTGGAGTTCGTCGGCGCCATGATGAGCTGGCAGCGCGGCTGCATGGATCCCCTGTGGCGGGCGGTGGCGTGTGACCGGATCGGCCGCATCGCCGTGTTCTGCCCAGCCACAGGCGACGCCTTCTGTCCGTACGGCGGAGGCGCGGACGTCTTCGTTTGGGGCTCCGAGCGCCGCTCCAAGCTGGGCGATCGATTCCGGGCCTGGATGCCCAGCACCGCGATCCCGGGCCCGCTGGCCCGGCGACCAGCCAAGGGGATGGTCGCGGAGCGCGGATAGCCGCCGCCAGGGGACCGGAGGCGTTCGGGCCGCCCACGGTAGCGCTGGCGTTGTCGTCCGGGCGGAGCTGGGCCAAACTACGGGCATGAGCCCCAATCCGAAGTCCACTCCAGAGTCGAGCAAGCCCAAGGCCGGCACCCCCACGGCCGCCTCTACCCGAGCAGCGGAGCCCACGCAGGCCACCGAACCCGCGCCGTCAGGACCGGTCACGAAGGCCGATATCGCCCGCTTCCGCGAGAACCTCCAGGGCGAGATCGACGCGGTGGCACTCTATGCCCTCCTGGCGAGGAGCGAGCCCAGCGGGATGCTCCAGGACTTCTACACCCGCATGGTCGAGGTTGAGGAGATCCACGCCGGCGTCTGGCGGGCGCAGCTGGAAGCTGCCGGCGTCGACACGAGCCGCATGGCGCCGGCCTGGCGAGCGCGAGTCCTGATGTTCATTGCCCGCCATTTCGGGCCGGGCCTCGTGGTGCCGACGATCGCAGAGCGCGAGGCCTCGGACGAGGCTATGTACGACGAACAGCCGGAGGCGCTGGCGCGCATGCCGGGCGACGAGCGGTCCCACGCTCGCCTCTTCCGCGAACTGGCTGCGGGCGGCGGCGCCACCGGCGGGACGATCGCGCGGATCGAGGGCCGCCATCGCGGCAGCGGCGGTAATCAGCTGCGCGCGGCCGTGCTGGGCGCCAACGACGGTCTCGTCTCCAATCTCAGCATCTCCATGGGAGTGGCCGGGGCGTCGCAGGGCGGTCACGCCGTGCTGATCGCCGGCTTCGCGGGGATGCTCGCAGGCGCCCTTTCGATGGCCATCGGGGAATGGCTTTCGGTCCAGAGCGCCCGCGAACTCTACGCCCACCAGGTAACGGTGGAGCGAGAGGAGCTGCTGATGGTCCCGGACGAGGAGGAAGAGGAGCTGACTCTCATCTACCAGGCCAAGGGTCTCACCGCCGAGCAGGCCCGCCTGATGTCCAAGTCGATCGTTTCCGGAGAGTTGGGCCACGCGGTCGATACGCTGGCTCGCGAGGAGCTGGGCATCGACCCGGACGAACTCGGGGGTTCGGCGTGGGTGGCGGCCGCGACTTCATTCTTCCTGTTTGCCCTGGGTGCGATAGTGCCCCTATCGCCGTTCATCTTTGCCTCGGGGATGGGCGCGGTCGTGGCCTCGATCGCCGTCAGCGCCGTCGCTCTGATGCTCGTCGGGGCAGCCATCACCGTCGTGACGGGCTCGAGCGTCTTGCGGACGGGGGGACGGCAAGTTCTGCTCGGCATGTTCGCCGCGGCAATCACGTTTGGACTCGGGACGCTGGTCGGTCATGCCGTCGGCTAGGCCGGCCTCCGGCTAGGGGATTGGGGCCCGTGCGCAACCTTCGAGAGCGCGAGCGCGTTCACTTTGAGACGGCAGCCGAGTGGCGCGTCTGGCTCGTCGCCAACCACGCCCGCGCGGACGGGGTTTGGCTCGTCTTCTGGAAGCCGGCTACGGGCCGTCCTCGCGTGACCTACGAGGAGGCGATCAACGATGCCCTGTGCTTCGGCTGGGTGGACAGCCAGTCCTCGCCTATAGACGCCGAGCGCTCGATGCTGTGGTTCGCACCGCGCCGGAAGGGCAGCGCCTGGGCTCGTACGAACAAGGCGCGGGTGGAGCGGCTCGAGCGGGACGGCTACATGACGGACGCCGGGCGCCGTGTCATCGAGCGCGCAAAGGCCGACGGCACCTGGGCGATGTTCGACTCGGTCGACGACATGATCGTGCCGGACGATCTATCGGTCGCCTTCGACGCGCTTGCGGGCTCGCGCGAGAAGTGGGAAAGCTTCCCACCATCCGTTCGGCGCCTCCACCTCGGATGGATCGTGCAGGCGAAGCGGCCCGAGACACGCGCGCGGCGCGTCGCCGTGATCGCCGAGAGTGCCTCGCGCGGCGAACGTGCGCTGCAGCCGAGGGGAGACTAGACGGGTACCCGCTAGGGTCACTGCCCCAGAGTCGCCGGGATGCGATAAGCTCGCCGCCAGGTCCCCATGAGCCCATGAGCACGAGTCGGAGCGCACCACCACGTGACCACCGAGAATCCTGCCCCGCCTGAACGGGGCGATTTCATCCGCGAGATCGTGGCCGCGGATATGCGGGATGGCAAGCACGAGACAATCGTCACACGCTTCCCGCCGGAGCCCAACGGCTACCTCCACATCGGCCACGCGAAGTCGATCTGCCTCAACTTCGGCGTAGCGAGCGAGTTCGGCGGCCGGACAAACCTGCGCTTCGACGACACGAACCCCACCAAGGAAGAGCAGGAGTACATCGACTCGATCGAGGCGGACGTCCGCTGGCTCGGTTTCGATTGGGGCGAGAACCTCTTCTTCGCGTCCGACTACTTCGAGCAGCTCTACGAGTGGGCCGTCTACCTGATCGGCGCCGGCAAGGCCTACGTGGACGATCTCTCGGCCGACGAGATCCGCCACCACCGCGGCACGCTCACCGAACCAGGCCGCAACAGCCCCTGGCGCGATCGGTCGATCGCGGAGAACCTCGATCTGTTCGAGCGGATGCGGAAGGGCGAATTTCCCAACGGCGCGCGAGTCCTCCGCGCGAAGATCGACATGGCGTCGCCGAACATGAACCTGCGCGACCCGGCGATCTACAGGATCCTGCACGCCGAGCATCCGCGGACAGGAGCCGCGTGGTGCATCTACCCGATGTACGACTTCGCTCACGGCCAGTCCGACGCGATCGAGGGTGTGACACATTCGATCTGCACGCTCGAGTTCGAGGTCCACCGGCCTCTCTACGACTGGTTCATCGAGAACTTGCCGGTGCCGTCGAAGCCCCGCCAGATCGAGTTCGCGCGGCTCAACCTCACATACACGGTACTGTCGAAGCGTGTCCTCCTTCGCCTCGTCAACGAGGGCCACGTGCGTGGCTGGGACGACCCCCGGATGCCCACGATCTCAGGTTTGCGCCGGCGAGGCTTCCCGGCCGAGGGCATTCGGAACTTCGCGGCCCAGATCGGGGTGGCGAAGAGCGATAGCGTCGTCGAGGTGGGCCAGCTCGAGCATGCCGTTCGTGATGTGCTGAACCGCGCCGCGCCGCGCCGCTTCGCGGTCCTGGCGCCCCTGAAGGTGGTCATCGAGAACTACCCAGAGGGCCAGACCGAGGAGATGGACGTCGCCAACAACCCGGAAGACCCGTCGGCAGGCACTCGCAAGGTGCCGTTCACGCGCGAGCTCTGGATCGAGCGCGATGACTTCATGGAGGATCCGCCGGCGAAGTTCTTCCGCCTGGCGCCCGGGCGCGAGGTTCGCCTGCGGAGCGCCTACTTCATCACCTGCCGCGAGGTCTTCAAAGATGCCGGTGGCGAGGTCGTCGAGCTGCGCTGCACGTACGACCCGGCGACTCGTGGCGGCGACTCGCCGGACGGCCGCCGGCCCAAGGCGACGCTCCACTGGATCTCGGCCTCGCACGCGACGTCAGCCGAGGTCAGGCTCTACGACCACCTGTTCGTTCGGCCCGACCCGGGCGCGGACGGCGACCTGTTCGCGGACTTGAACCCCGACTCGGAGAAGGTGCTGCTGGGCTGCATGGTGGAGCCGACTCTGGCTGAGGTTCCGGTAGGGGAGACCGTGCAGTTCGAGCGGTTGGGCTACTTCTGCCCGGACCCCGACTCGACGCCGGAACACGTGGTTTTCAACCGCACGCTCACGCTCAAGGACACCTGGGCCAAACTCCAGGCGCAGGGCCGGCAAGGGTAGAGAATTGGTCGCAAGCGGAGGTACGGAGCGGCGTGCCATCGGATGTGCGTGATCAGCTGGACGACGAGGGTGGCCAGCCCGTCGACCTACCGGAGGTCGATCGACTCCTGATCGAACGGCTGCCCAAGGTGGAACTGCACGTCCACCTGGAAGGGACGCTCGAACCCGAGATGGCCTTCCGTCTCGCTGCCCGAAACGGCGTTGCCCTCCCATTCGCCTCGGTCGAGGAGATACGCGCGGCGTACGACTTCAGCGATCTGCAGTCGTTCCTCGACATCTACTACGCGGCCTGCGCGGTCCTCGTTACCCGCGAGGACTTCCGCGAGATGACCCGCGCGTACCTCGAGCGAGCCGACGCGGACCGAGTCCGCCACGTGGAGCCGTTCTTCGACCCTCAGGCGCACACGACCCGCGGCATTCCGATCGCGGACGTGATCGGCGGCATCCTCGACGGCCTCGCCGACGGCGAGCGCGAGTTCGGCATCACGAGCGGCCTTATCCTTTCGTTCCTTCGCCACCTGCCAGTGGAAGAGGCCGATGCGACGCTGGAGGCGGCGCAGCCGTGGCTGGACCAGATCGTGGCGGTGGGCCTGGACTCGAGCGAGGTAGGCTTCCCGCCCGAACCGTTCGCCGCGACGTTTGCCCGGGCTCGGGCGCTTGGACTCCGCGCCGTCGCCCATGCTGGAGAAGAGACCGATGCTTCGCTCGTCGCGCGAACGCTGGACAGCCTGGGCGTGTCGAGGATCGACCACGGCGTCCGTGCGGCGGACGACCCCGGTGTTGTTCGCCGACTCGCCGAATCGCGCATCACTCTGACGACATGTCCGCTTTCGAACCTGCGCCTTCGGGTAATCCCGTCGATGGAGCGTTCGATGATCCGGACACTGCTGCAGGCCGGTGTCGCGGTCACGATCAACTCGGACGACCCGGCCTATTTCGGCGGGTATATCGGCGAGAACTACCGCCGGGTCGCGTCGGCACTCGGGCTTACAGCAGCCGATCTCAAACGGCTCGCGGCCAATGCCATTTATGGTTCGTTCGCCACCGCGGGGCGCAAGCGACAGCTTCTGGACGAGTTGGAAGTCGCTGCGGCCGGCATCGAGTAGGGGACTGGGCTTCGGCCGCGCCGCGATCGCCCGAGAATCGAAAAGGAGCCCGATTGCTCGAGCTCCTTCGTCGGTGCCGCGATGATGCGGCGTGGTGGGTTAGTAGCGATTGTTCGAGCTGCGCTGGCTCGTGAAGCAGTCGCTGCAGTAGACGGGCTTCGCGCCGCTCGGGCGGAACGGAACCTGGGCCTCGCGCCCGCAACTGGAGCAGGTGGCGCTGAACATCTCTCGGGGACCGCGATCGTAGCCGCCTGAGCCGCCGCTTGAATATCCGCCGCCACCGCTGTCACCGCGCGCGGCCTTCTTGGCAGCGCGGCAGGACGGGCAGCGACGCGGCTCGGAGAACTGCCGATCGGCGTAGAACTGCTGCTCGCTCGCGGTGAACGAGAACTGCTGGTTGCAGTCGGCGCATACCAGCGTCTTGTCTTCCTGTGCGTACAAAAAGAAACTCCTTCTCGTGCGGCCCCAGCGACTTTCTCGCCGAGAACCGATGAGAGGGAGTGTCGTGTGCCGCTGTTGGTACGACACCACATCCGGTGTCGTTCGAATACCATACCACGCCCGTTGGCACATGTCGAACCGATGTTCGGAGGTTGGCCGTAGCTTGACTCCGGCGGCCGCTCCCCAGGTCGGGGCCGTGGGCCCGGCATTCCTGCTAGGATTTCGCCCTGCGCCGCTGGCGAGTGGCCTAACGGTAAGGCACCTGACTCTGGATCAGGGGATTGAAGGTTCGAATCCTTCCTCGCCAGCCACTGCTCAAGTCACGCTCGGATAGAGCCGCTGACTGGCGAAGCGTTAGGCCGGATCGCACGGCGCCGACTTGGAGGTTCGCTTCCGCCTGCGCTTGATCGTGCCCGCCGGCCGAGCACCAGAAACTACGCGCGACTTTCACCGAGTCTCCATCGCGGCCCCATAGTCCCTTCACCGTGCGAGACCAGATTGTGCGTGGGCCGGACGGCGACGCCCCCCGAGCCGCCCCTAACCCTCGAAGACTCCCGACTCTTCCGCCGGTTGGAGGCCGAGGGGTGACGGAGCCGCCGGTCTGGGCGGATCGTCTTCGGGGCGCCGGAATGGGCAGCTGAAATGGTGGCGCCCGCAACCGACTTCTAGCTCGGTCCAATCAGGGTCGGGCAGACTCACGATCGCGACGGCGCCGACGGGCACAACTACATCCACCTCAAGCCGCGCTCCGGCACGAACCCACGCGACCTCGGCCCGGCCGTAAGGCGTCTCGTGGGCGGCGGAGGCGTGCGCCAGCCCACCGCCGGGTCGCGGCGCGACCAAGATCCTCCGGTAGCCCGGCTCGGCCGGCGCAAGCCCGGCGACGGTCCGGTGCAGCCAATCGGCAATGGCGCCGAGCGCGCAGTGATTGAATGACAGCATGTCGCCCGGGTTCAGACGCCCGTCCGGGAGCAGGCTGTCCCAGCGCTCCCAGATCGTCGTGGCCCCCATCGTCACCGGGTACAGCCAGGAGGGGCAGGTTCGCTGCAGCAGCAGGTCGTAGGCCGTGTCCGTGGCTCCGGCATCCGCCAGGGCGTCGCATACGAGGCGCGAGCCCACGAAGCCGGTCCCGGCGTGATGGTCGTTCGCCCGGACGAGTTCCACCAGGCGACTGCCGGCGCGCTCTCGCTGAGCCTCGTCGGGCAGCAAATCGAACTCCAGGGCCAGGACATAAGCCGTTTGCGCGTCGCTGACGACGCGTCCGCTCGGCGCAACGTACTCGCGGTCGAAGGCGTCGCGGACCGCGGCCGCGAGATCCGCGTAGCGCCTGGCGTCGTCGTCTCGGCCGAGCAGTCGGGCCGCGTCGGCGAGAAGGCGTGCCGTCAGGGCGTGGTAGGCCGTTGCGACCAGGTATCGATCGGTTCGGGCGGCTTCCGGGGCGTCGGCCGGCGCCGCGGGATCGAGCCAGTCGCCGAGCTGGAGGCCTGTTTTCCAGATGTGGTCCTCGCCGGCGATCGAGGCCACCTGCTCGACCCACGCCTTCATGCTGCCGTACTGGTCGCGCAGCACGCCCAGGTCCCCGAACCGCTCATAGACGATCCACGGCACGACCACGGCAGCGTCGCCCCATACGGCGACTGGAACGAGCGGGAAGCTGAGCGCGAACCAGGGGACGTACATCGGCACCGTCCCGTACGCCTGCTGCTCGATGGCGATATCGGTGAGCCAGCTCCGCAAAGTGCCGGCGCAGTCGTACAGGAAGGTTGCCGTCGGGGCGAAGACGCCCAGGTCGCCCGTCCAGCCGAGTCTCTCGTCGCGCTGCGGGCAGTCCGTGGGGATGTCCATGAAGTTGCCGCGCATCGTCCAAACGACGTTCTCGTGGAGCCGGTTCAGCAGCGGCTCCGAGCATTCGAACCAGCCGGTTCGGGCCATGTCCGTGTGAATCACGACCGCTCGCAGGTCATCGGGCGAAGGCGTTCCGGGCCAGCCCTCGACATCCACGTACCGAAAGCCGTGGTACGTGAAGCTCGGCTCCCACGTCCTCGACCTCGCCACTGCCTTTGAGCGTGTAGCGGTCGATGGCCGCGGCCCCGCGCAGAGGCCGTGTCGCGATCTCGCCGCCCTCGAGAACCTCGGCGTGCCGGAGAGTGATCGTCGTCCCGGAGTCGCCCTGCACCTGGAGGTGGACGCGGCCGACCAGGTTCTGGCCGAAGTCGATGATGGTCCGGCCGGATGGCGAGGCAGCGATCGCGACGGGTCGGAGCTCCTCGATTCGCCGGATGGGCGGCCCCGCGGGCGCGACGACTTCGGCCGCCTCCGGGCCCAGGATCCGAACCGCTGCCCAGCCGGCATCGTCGTACCCGGGAGTGGACCAGCCCGCCCGCTCGAGCCGCGCGTCGTAGGTCTCGCCGGCGTAGAGGCCTGCCGAGAGGGTCGGGCCACTCGCCCAGCGCCACTCGCCGTCGGCGGCGAGGGTCTCGGTCCGTCCGTCCGCGTAACGAACCTCCAGCTGGGCCAGGAATGCCACATCCTCGCCGAAGATACGACGCCGTCCCCCGTGGAATCCCAGGTGGCCGGCATACCAACCCTCGGCGACGGTTGCGCCGAGGACGTTCTCGCCGCGGGATAGCAGCGCCGTGACGTCGAAAGTCTGGTAGCGCAGGCGGTGGTGGTAGCTCGTCCAGCCGGGGGAAAGGACGTGGTCGCCGACGTGCTTGCCGTTGATCTCGGCGATGTAGACGCCGTGGGCGGTGACGTACAGGCGCGCCCTCTCGACGTCTCCCGCGAGCGTGAAGGCACGCCGGAAGAGGACCGGCGGGCGATCGAGCCGGTCTCCCTCATCCCGATCCGGCCCGATCAGCGCCGCGGACCAGTCCTCCTTGCGTAGCAAGCCTGCCTCGACGCGAGCCGCCTCGCTCCAGGGCGGGGACGTCCCCTCGCCGGCGCCCCAAACTCGGACGCGCACCGTCCGGCGCTCTCGGGAGCGCAGATCCGGCGCTTTCCACGGCACGAGGACGGATTCGCTCGACTCGACTCGCCCGCTCGACCAGACCTGCCCGCCGGCTTCGTCCGCGACCTCGATCTCGTAAGCCTGCTGGACCCACTCCGCGACGTCCGCCGAAACACGCCAGGAGATGCGCGGACGCGGCTCACCGATCCCGAACGGCTCGCGATGGTGCTCGAAACGGACGCCGCTGACAGAAGCAGCCACGGGCTCGGTCCTCAACTGGTATCAGTCTCCCGGGTTGCCGGGGCGGCCATCCCCTGGTCCCGCAAACACGCCGGACGAACCGGCCCTTTCCCAGGCCTTCGAGACCGGCGGCATGGGCCGGGGGACCGTAGAGCGTGCCCGCGCCTCGGCCTGGTCGCGGCCTCCGATGCCACTCAGAGCGTCTTCCCCCTCCACGCACAGAGAGCCGACCGCGCACGCGAGATCGAGCGCCTCGACGGGGCTGCGCCTGTCGAGCATGGCCGCGAGGAACCCCGCGATCGTGGCGTCGCCCGAGCCTGTAGTCCCTCGGACGGGAACCTCGAAGATAGGCGACCACAGCTCGCGGTCCGACCAGGCTTCGCCGGCGAGACCCGGCAGCCGTCGCGCGATCGAGTCGATGCGTGCTGTTGTCCCAGTGCGGAGGTAGAGCCCGAAGCGCCCGAGCTTGATGCCGACGATCCCGGCGCCAAGACCCAGCGCGGACTCGGCCAGCGAGCGGATGACGGCCTCGTCCGGAGGGTCCACACCATCCCACGGCCGGGCCGTCCCCCGCATGGCCTCCAACTCGCCGAGGCTCGGCATGAAGACGTCCACTTCCGGCAGCACGCGGGCGAGGAGGCGGGGCCAGTCCACTTCGCCGATCCTGCGATCCGGCTCAGCGGTGTCGAGCGAGGTGGCCAGCCCGGCCTGCCTCGCAGCCCGCATGATTTCCCTCAGTTCGCGGCCGTCGTCCAGGCAGAGCCGGAGCATTAGTGGCGGGTAGCCCACGTGAAGCAGCTCGGTGCCGCGCAACTGCTCGGGGTCGAGGTCGTCGGACGAGAAGGTGTCGTTCGCGCCGGGGAAGTGGAGGACGATCCGATCGGACAGGGATGAGCTCAGGATCACGCTGTACGAGGTGCCCTCTCCGGGCCGGACGACAAGCCCGGCACCGAGTCCCGGCGATTCCGTCTCGAGGGCGGTTCGGAGCAGAGTGCCGAGAGAGTCCGGTCCCACGAGTGCGACCAGCCGCGTCGACACGCCCAGTCGATGGAGGGCGAGACCGGTGTTGGAGACTGAGCCGCCGGCCGAGATCGTGGCAGGCCCCACGATCCGGAGATCCCCGGGCCGAAGGTCGAGCGGCCGGCTGCCGAGGCCGGGCATCAAATCGAGGCAGATGTGGCCGGCTACGACGGCATGCGGCGGCATCGGCTGACGAACCTCGTTGTTGCGTTGAACTCCCGACTCCCAGTATCTCTCGTTTCGACACGGCGAGACGGATGCCGCAACGTCGCGGGGTGCCCGGCGGGCGGGAGCGGGGCCCGGCGAATCTGCAGCAAATTGCAACGCCCCGGGGGTCGCCGGAGCGGTTCGGGGCCATAGCTGATCGGATAGACTGAGAGCCGCTTCCGCGTCGCAGGGAGGCTCTGTCCAGTCGTGCCACGGTCCGCCGTAGCAATTGCTTTGCCGCGCCAGGAGTTCCTCGCCGTTAACGAGCACCTGGCGGAGGCAGGCTACGAGGCTGTCGCCGTGGAGACCGGGGACGACCTCAGCAAGCTGCTCGACAGCAGAGACGACGTCGGAGTCGCGATTCTCGACGGTGAGAGGGACTTCGACAACACGCTCGAGATGTACGCCATTCTGCACGAGGGCGGCCGCGACATCCCCTCCCTGATGCTGATGCCGCCGCGGGCTCTGGGCCACCTGGGGCTCGGCGGTAGCGGCTACGTCAGGGACGAGTACTTCACGAGGCCCTATTCGCCCGAATCGCTGCGGTGGCGCATCGAGGCGATGCTGATTCGCGTCGAGAACGTCCCGGCCGAGACAGCCGGCGATATCGGCCCGGTCATCACGACCGATCGGGCAGGAGTGGGCGAGCCGATAGCCGAGGGCATCGACAGGCCGCACGGCAAGCTGGTCATCGTCTTCAATCCCAAGGGCGGCGTGGGCAAGACCACGATCTCCATTAACCTGGGAGCCGCGCTTCGGCTTCGCAAGAACCAGCGCGTCCTGCTGGTCGATTGCGACACGATCACCGGACACATCGCCTCTTCGCTCGGCCTTACGCACCCCAGGACGCTGGCGAGCGCGTGGCTCGAAGACGCGCCGGATGGACCGGGCGAATCCCTCGCGCAGGTCGCCGCCGTGCACTCGAGCGGAGTGGGAGTCCTGGTGATGGCCGAGTCGCCGCTACACACCGAGGTTCTCGATCCGCAGCGGGTGGCCGAGGCCGTGGCCAGGGCTCGTGAGTCGTACGACTTCGTGATCCTGGACATGCATCCGGACTACGGACCGCTCAACCAGGCCCTCTTCGCGCTTGCCAGCAAGATAATCGTGCCGGTTACCCCGGACGTGCCCTGCATCCGGGCTGCCGTCCAATTCCGTGAGGTCGCCGAGGAGCTTGGCATCCGCGATCGTCTGGCAATGGTGATCAATCGCGCGAACAGCGGCGTGGCCCCCTCCGACGTTGAGCGCGTCGTGGGCATACCGACCCTGGCCAGGGTTCGCTCCGCCGGCATGCTGTTCGTTCGAGCCGCCGACGAAGGAAAGTCGGCCGTGGAGAGGTTCCCGACCTCCGGGGTGATAGGCGACATCGGCGGCCTGGCCGATCGGCTGATTGCCGGAGTCGATTCCGATCGGAGGCTCGGCTTCCACCTTCCCGCCCGAATCGTCGGCAGTGTCAGGGGCTTGTTCGGCCGGCTGACAGCGCAGGCGTAACAGGGGGCTCGATTCACGGGCTCGGAGATCGAGTTCTCGGATGCGCCCGTGGAATCAGTGGCGGCCACCAGAGACGGACTCAAGGCGTTCGACCAGGCGGAGCAAATCGCCCGCCTCACTTCTCCTGAGCTCACCCGTCTGCAGCGCCATCAGCAACAGCCGTCGTCGCTCTAGCTCGCTGGCGTCGAGGAGCATCTCCACCAGGGCGGCTTGCACGTCGTCCCGGTTCGCCTCGTCTTTCGGCTGTTTGCGATTGAAGACCACGACGCATCCTCCGGGATGGACGCCCCCGAGTGGCGCCGGCTCCTGGACCAGCCGCCACGCCAATCATGCCCTCGGTGTCCGCCGGCGATCCTCCCTGATTGTACGGGGGTCGATACACCGAAAGGACCCCCGCAAGGTCCAGGTGCGCACTCGCACTCGGACGGGGACCTTGCAACCGCGACCGGCCCGCCTGTCGGTCCGGGCGTCGGCAGCCCGTGGCGGGTGGCCTCCACACGAGTACGATCGCGACCTGGAAAGTTGAGGTCGCAACGATGTTTGTCCAGGGCTCGAGCGCATCGAATGTCACCGGCTACCGGCCCGGCGTCTGCAACATAGGACCGGAAGAGATAGCCCGGCGCCGCCGCGCCGGCCACGTGGGTCTGGCTGCCACAGTCGTGCTCTTCGCCGCTCTGATAGTGCTCGGAGCTCCACACTGGGCCAGGCTGGTGCTGATACTGCCGGCCGGAGGATCGGCTTCGGGGTACTTGCAAGCCACGCTGCACTTCTGCGCCGGCTTCGGGTCGCAGGGAGTCTTCAACTTCGGTCCGCTCGGAACGACGGAGCGGGTTGTGGACCCACAGGCACGGAGGCGGGATAGGCTCAAGTCCATGCAGATCGGGCTGGCGAGCCTCGCCATCGGTCTTGTGGTCGGCGTGGTCGCCGCGTTGCTGCCCATCGGCTGAGCCACCGTCGGGAACCACAGCCGGGCGCTAGCTTGCTGCGCGCTCCCGGTCGATCGGGACGACTTTGCCCTGTACGTGCCGTCTTCGCACCTCGAGCCGGTTGCGGCCGTTCGCTTTGGCTTCGTACAGTGCCTCGTCCGCGTCGTGGAGCGCGATGTCCACATCCACGCAGTTGATCTGGGACAATTCCACGGCTCCGGCGCTGGCGGTCACGACATCGTATGGCGGATTGCCTGGGTGGGGCATGCGGGCGGCCTCGATGGCGGTGATGTAGCGCTGACCCGCTGTCTCCAGCGAGGCCTGGTCGGCATCATGGAGAATCAGAAGGAACTCTTCGCCGCCGTATCGGTACACCCCGTCGCCGACGCGGCTCGTCTTGCGGAGAACCTCGGCCACGCCCCTGAGGGCGGCGTCGCCGGCCAGATGGCCCATCGAGTCGTTGAGGCGCTTGAAGTGGTCCAGGTCCATGAGCAGCAGGCCGGCAGTCCCGCCACTGCGCTCGATCCGACCGGCGATCTGGGCCAGATCCTCGTTGAGGCGGAGACGGTTTCCGAGCCCGGTAAGGGCGTCGAGGCGAGCGATAGTCCCCAATTCCCCGTTGAGCCGGATCAGCTCGTCCTGCTGGACCACGAGCGTCTCCTGCTGCATGAAGAGGAACTCGTCCTGGCGTCCGAGGTCGAGCTCGTGCTCCTTCATGCGGGCATAGAGACCTCGAACAGCCAGCAGCTGTCCATCGATCTGGCGACGTCTGCGGAGCCGGGCCTCGTTGGCGGCAAGGCTCAGGCAGGAGGCAAGCGCCACCGCGAACGTGATGGCGGGCAGGTCGATCCAGGGCGAGCTTCGACCGAAGCCGATCATGAGCGTGACGAGGATCAGGTTGGCAGTCGCAAGCCAGACCAGAAGTGGCCGTCGGTCTAGTGGAATGAACACGGCGAACGCGATTGGGATCAGTCCGAAAGAGCCCAGGGTGACCGGCCCGGCCTGCGGTATCAGGAGCACGGTAAGGGCCACGGAGACGACCGGGAGAAGCCCCGTCGCCATGCCGAGCTGGACGACGTAACGCCGTCCGCGGTATTTGGCCAACCCTGAGATGGCCGCGCCCGCGAGCACCAGTGGGAGCGTTAGCGCGGCCAGAGGTAGAGCCGTCGAGGGCACGGCAACGCACCAGACGATCGTCGCGGCCGCAGATCCCGCGGCTGCCACGATCGCCGCGAAACGGACACTCTGTTGAAGTTCCCGGCGGTGCGTGGCCCGTATGCGCGGATCCGTATTCGCGGCGCCGGCGTCGAGCTTATTCGTTGCGCCTGTAAGCACGGTAGGCTCCATGACAGTCTCTGGCCAACCGTCTGAGGTATCGGCCGCTTCCGCCGCGGACTACAGGGGGAAATCGGCAAGTCCCCGGCAGGACTCCGTCCTGGTCAGGCCCCCCTGGCGGTGGCTTCGATCACCTCCGCCGCGCGCCCGAGGAACCATCGGGCTGTGCCGCGAGCCGCGATGTTGAGGAACGCCCGGTCGAGAACGGCGCCCAGGTCTCCTGCCGGCGGAGCGTAGTACCCCTCGAGTCGCAGCTCGGTTGGCGTCAGAGTCAGGTGGCCGGCAAATACGGGGAACAGGGGCGCCAGCGACGCAGACCGCCACTCGATCTCGATCTCGCAGATGTCGAGGCCGGATCGAACCTGGCCGAGGTCGACGTAGGCTGCCTTCTTGAAGGTCAGGCTGGGCGCATGGTCGCGGATCGGCAGGCTGAGGTCGGTGAGGTAGCGGTGACTACCAGGGCGAATGGCGGGCATTGGGGTCCCCAGCCAATCGGGCGCCTGGTCAACCAGGATCGGCAGGGCGCGCGTCAGATCGACGGTCGCCGGCTGAACGAGCCGAAGGGGAGTGGCGTGGGAGGACACGTGGGAGGGGACGCTCGCCATGCCGGTGAGCTTAGCGGTCGGGATCGGACGCCGGCATCGGACTTTGTCGCGCGAACGCGGGACGAACGGCCCGTAATTGCCTACCCGAATGAGTTGCCGGGCCGCTGCCGCGGCTCAGCGGTCGCCGATGCTGTGGCTGGATCGCGCGGGAGGCCGGACCGGACAACTGACCTCGTCGCGCATCCCCATCAGCCATGCCAGGCGGTCGCGGTGTCGGGCCGCGACTCGGTACGCGACATCCGCGGCCCGAGCCGCGGGGGGCAGGGCAGCCCAGGGTCGGAGCAGCCAGCCACCGGGCAGTGCGTCGAGGATCGCCAGTGCCGCGTGGCCTCCGGAGACCACGCGACCCGTCGATTCGTCGACGACATGGATCGCATCGGGGAGGTGGCCTTCAGCAGCGAGGCGCTCGAGGAGCGGCCGGCCGGACGAGGCGGCTCGTTGCAGCGGCATGAACTCGAACCGGTCCTCGCGGTCCCAGCGGCTGAGTTGCCGGATAGTCTCGCGGCAGACGCCACAATCGTCGTCGTACAGGACCGTAAGGCAGCTCAGGTGGGCCACGGGTGCGTCGTCGACTGACTCAGGACGGGGCAGCGTGTCGGTCGTCATGGCGGGCTATGGTACGCCCCCGGAACGGCCTGCGCGGGACGGACCGACGCGTCCGCGAGCCGATGACCAGCTCGTCTAGATCCGTACGATCGCCCCGGTCGCGGTCATCGATTGAGTGTTGCCGTGGGGTCTGCGGGCGTCATGGATGGGCACCTGCTGGCGGCGCACGTGCAGGCCGCCCTTATGGAGACCGCGGACGTGGAGAACCTCCATCGCGGAGAGCAACAGCGCTCCCATGAGGATCAGGTTGAGGTTTGCCTGCCCGAAGGCCGTCACCATGACGCTGTTGCTCGGGGCGGTCGAGAAACCGTTCAGGCCGGCCCCGGCAAGGACGAGGCTGGCAGCACTCGTGGCGACGATCAGTCCGATCGCAGCCCAGTGGCGCAGTTTGAGGTTCATGTGATCTCCGGCAGAAGCTGCCCGTTCTCGGTCGAATCTCTCCTCTAGGCATCGCCCGCGGCGGGACGAACCTTGGGGTCACGTTCGTACCATTCGGAGAAGCCGATTGGCTCCAGCCGGGCTTAGCGCGGGCGCTCCCGGTTCAGGCCCGCTATCCTCGCCGGCATGGCCGATAGTCATCCGCGACGCCAGCCTTCACCGCCCAACGCGCCGGCCCGTGCCACCGCGGGGACGCGAGACACGCTGTCGCGCGAGGTCAAGCTGCTGGGCGCCTTGCTGGGTCAGGTCATTTCCGAGCAGGGCGGCCCCAACCTGCTCGACCTCGTGGAGCGGTCTCGGCTGCGGTCCATCGCCTTCCGAGAGGCCGGCGACGAGGAGGCGGAGAGTGCCCTCTCTGCCGAGCTCGACTCGCTCGATGCCGGCCAGGCTGAGGCTCTGGCGACTGCCTTCAGCCTCTACTTCCAGCTCGTCAATCTGGCGGAAGAGCGCGATCGCGTGAGGCGCCTCCGCGATGACCGGCAGGGGATCGGTAGCCCCGCCGAGGACACTCCGGAGGGGGCGGTCGACTGGCTGCGTGAGCGTGGCTGGACGGGGGAGCGAATTGTGCAGTTGCTCGGGCGCATGCGGGTGACTCCGGTTCTCACCGCGCACCCGACCGAGGCGCGTCGCCGCACCATGCTGACGGCACTGCGACGCTGCTATCGGCTCCTGGAGCAGCTGGACGATTCCCGGCGTGGTACGGCCGAAGACGCCGAGGTACGCCGCCGGCTTCGGGAGGAGATCAGCATCCTGTGGCGATCTTCGGCGGTCCGCCGGCTGGCGCCGAGTCCGATGGACGAAGTGCGGACGGCGATGACGTTCTTCGATGAAACGCTGTTCCGGGTGGTTCCGCGCGTATACCGGCTGTTCGACCGTGCACTCGACCGGGCGGACATTGACGGGGTCGACTCCGGACGAGGCTCCGAAGGCACTGCCGAAGCTCCATCGAGCCGGCCTCGACCGGACGGGGACGCTTTTGCCAGCGATGCGGGCCTGACCGGAACCAGGCCGGCGCGAGTCGCCGCGTTCATGCGCTGGGGTTCCTGGATCGGCGGGGACCGCGACGGCAATCCTTCCGTCACGGCGGAGTTGACGCGCCAGGTGCCGCGCGTCCATGCCGATCACCTGCTCCACGGGTACGAGGCGGTAGCCAACCGGCTGCTGTCGACCATCGCGGTCTATGTGCCTCGCGAAGACGTCCGACCGGCCCTGGAGGCGCGCCTGGCTCGCGATGCCGAGGAGCTGCCCGACGCGATGCGGGACCTGGTCCGGCGGTACCCGGACGAGCCGTACCGCCGCCGTCTGGGCGCAATCGCCGAGCGCCTGAGGCGGACCAGAGCGTATCTGACGGAGGAGATCGGCTCCGTTGCCGGGCGATATGCGGAACCGGGGCAGCTGATCGCGGAGCTGGACGAGATGCAGCGTTGCCTCGTGGCCGACCGCCTGTCGCGCGTCGCCTTCGGGGAAGTCCAGGACTTCCGCTGGCAGGTCGAGACGTTCGGGTTCCACCTTGCGTCGCTCGAGCTTCGTCAGCACTCGGAAGTGCACGCCGCAGCCCTGGCGGCGCTGCGCGACGCGGCAGCCGCGGCGCCGGACCTGGGCCGCGAGCTGGCCCCGGGGGTGACTCTCGGTGAGGTTCTCTCGACTTTCCGGGCCGTGGCCGCGATCCAGCGGCGCTTTGGCGAGGAGGCGTGCCACCGCTACGTGATCAGCTTCACGCGATCCCACGAGGATGTGCTGAGAGTCCTGGATCTGGCCACGGCCGCCGCCGATGCGTCGATTCCGACGGCGGTTACTGGCGGCCTTCCGCCCGGTACGCCGGCTTTCGACGTCGTGCCGCTGTTCGAGTCGGGTGACGCCCTCGAAAGCTGCGGAGAGCTGCTGGACGCCCTCTTCGCGGATGAGCGATACCGGCGCCACCTGGCGTCGCGAGGGAATTGCCAGGAGGTGATGCTCGGCTATTCGGACTCGAACAAGGAGTCGGGCTTCCTGGCCGCGGGCTGGATGCTGTACCGCGCCCAGACACGCCTTGCGGAGGTAGCCCGCCGGCACGGGATCGAGCTTACGCTCTTCCACGGCCGTGGTGGAGCCATCAGCCGGGGTGGTGGACCCACGAACCGGGCCATTCTGGCTCAGGCCCCCCGCTCGATCGACGGCCGCTTCAAGATGACCGAGCAGGGTGAGACGGTCGCGGCCAACTACGCCAACCTGGCCATCGCCGAGCATCACCTCGGGCTCGTCGGGAGCGCCGTCGTCGTTGCCTCCACGCCGGAGCATGACGAGTGCATCGACGAGATCGACGGCCGGGGCCGGGCCACGATGGACGAGCTCGCCGAGCTGGCCCGCCGGGCCTACCGCTCGCTCGTATACGAGGAGCCGGGCTTCGAAAGGTTCTTCCGCGCCTGCACGCCGCTGGCGGAGTTGTCGACGATGGCCCTGGGCTCCCGGCCCGCCCGCCGCGGAGAGCCTGCGGCCGGTGCTGCGGGCGGGCCCACCCCGCGGCCGTCCGGGATCGAGTCGTTGCGCGCCATCCCCTGGGTATTCGCGTGGTCGCAAGCCCGCATCGGCTTGCCGGCATGGTACGGGCTGGGCTCCGCGTTGGAGGGGTTCGAGCGGGCCCACGGCGCCGGTTCGCTCGAGAAGGTAGCCGAGCTGTACCGCGACTGGCCCTTCCTATCCAGCGCGCTGGACAACTCCGAGCTGATACTCGGCCGGTCCGAGCCCAGAATCGGGCGGCTCTACGCCGCCCTGGCCGCCGACGAGGAAGGAGCGCGGCTGTGGACTCGCATTCTCGACGAGTACGATCGATCCGTGCGGCTGCTGAGGAGGGTGACCGGTCGCGCCGAGTTGCTGGCGGCAGAGCCGCTCGTGGGCCGATCGATTCGGCTGCGGCGCCCCTACATCGACCCGCTGTCTCACATCCAGGTACGCTTCCTGGCCAGGCTTCGCTTGCTTCCCGCCGACGACCCTGATCGCGAGCGATTCCGGCGCCTCGTCCAGCTGACGGTCAACGGCGTGGCGGCAGGCCTTCAAAACACCGGATAGGCAAGGAGGACAGCGCCGGCCATGCGACGACGGAATGTCACGTCTTCCCGAGCCTTCGAGTCGACAGCCGCCACGTCGGGCGAGCAAGAGCAGCCCGGCGCGCCGCCGCCCCTGCCTGCGGACGACGCAACTCTCTTCGAGCTGGACCTGGATGGACTTGCCGCCCGCTGGGCTCGCTCGATGGCCATGCCTCCAATCGGTGCGGAGGGGATGCGTGGAGCCGACCGCCGGGCCCAGGGCCTGGGGGTAACGAGCACTCGCCTGATGGAGAACGCGGGCTGTGCCGTAGCGGCCGTCGTCAAAGCCCTGGCCGTTCAGACCGGTCGCTGGGACAACGGTCCGATCCTCATTCTGTGCGGACCGGGGAACAACGGCGGCGACGGTTTCGTGGCCGCTCGGCATCTGTCCCGCCACGGGGCGCGCGTGGTGGCCGTGCTGGTGAGCACGGAAGGCCGGCCCGTCGGCCGGGATGCAGTCCGGAACTGGGACCGCCTCGAGGCCGAGGATCGCGTGGAGCGGATTCACACCGCAGTGGCTCGAGACGTGGCGATACTCGGGCAAGGCGTGGAGAAGGCGGCGGTTGTCGTGGATGCGCTGCTCGGCACCGGCGTGCAGGGTCCGCTCCGTGAGCCGATTCGGGGCGGCGTGGACCTGATCCAGCGAGCCCGCCGGGCGGGGATCGCGATTCTCGCCGTCGACGCGCCCACGGCCGTCGATCTGACGAGCGGCGACCTCTCCGACCCGGTGGTGAGGGCTCACGTAACGGTAACCTTCCATCGGCCCAAGACGGGACTGCTGACTCGCCGGGGAGCCGGTGTGGCCGGTCGCGTACTCGTGGCGCCGATCGGGATTCCGCCGGAGGCCGATCGCGGCTGAAGCGCCGGGAGGCGACTGCCGCCGCAGGCGGCCTCAATCGCATCGACGGGACAGGCGAGCTGGCGCCATCTATGCCGCGGGCACGGCTCGCGCGCCGATCCGGCGTCGGAATCGCAGGCGCGAGGGGCGTCGCGCAAACAAATGCCTTTGCACACCGCTCCGCCGGACGTACAATCCCGCCGCAAAGCCCGCGGGCTGGCTGCGGGCTCGTTTTATGTAGCACGACGACCGGGCCTCTCACGCTGAGCCGCGAGGACACGGAGGGAGCGGCTACTGAGAGGAGTTCTGGGGTCCCGTGTATACGGACAAGATCCTGGTCTGTGCCGACTGCAGCGAGCAGTTCGTGTTCACTGCAAGCGAGCAAGACTTTTACGCCCAGCGTGGCTTCTCCGACCCCAAGCGATGCGGTGCCTGCCGAGCAGCGCGGAAGGCGTCGCGGCCCGAGGGCGGCGGCGGGGGATATGGCGCCGGCGGCTACGATCGCGGCCCACGCGAGATGTTCGCCGCGACGTGCAGCAAATGCGGTAAGGAGACGGAGGTCCCGTTCCGGCCGACAAACGGCAAGCCCGTCTACTGCAGCGACTGCTTCCGGACCGTTCGCGGCAACTGATCCAACTCCCGTTCTGCAGACGACGACCCGGGCCGAGTGTCCGGGTCGTTTCCTTCGGCGCGCGAGGCAGCGCTCGATCCGCGCGCGACCTGGCGCCGGGTAGCCGTTGCGCCGGGCGCCGGGGAAGCCCGGGCCGGTTGCCGCCCCGAGGAGCGTCGCTTACGATGCCCGGGCGGCCGGTCCGGCCGACTCAGACTCCAGCGTCCACCAACCGCAGCGCGAGGCCGCGAGAACCATGCCGGCAGGCTCCATAACCGACTTCGACCTGATCGTCCTGGGCGCAGGCACCGGCGGCTACAGTGCCGCATTCCGGGCCGCGCAGCTGGGCATGCGCGTCGCCCTGGTGGACCAGGGCAAGGTCGGTGGTACGTGTCTGCACGTTGGCTGCATCCCGACCAAGGCGCTCCTCGAATCGGCGGAGCTGTTCGCTCGCCTCAAGAAAGCCGGCGATTTCGGGATCGTCCTGGAAGGCCAGCCCGGCTTCGACATCGAAGTGATCGCACGGCGCCGTGACCAGATCGTGAAACGGATGTGGACCGGCCTCAAGGGCCTGGTCGACAAGAACAAGGTCACGTGGGTCGCCGGGCGGGGCCGACTCGATGGACCGACCACGGTTCGAGTCGCGCTCAACGGCGAGGATGGAACGCCCGGGGCCGGCGGCGAGCAGGTACTGCGCGCGAACAACGTCATCCTGGCGACGGGCAGTCGCGTCAAGAGCCTGCCGGGCCTGGTCCCGGACGGGCGCCGGATCATCACATCCGACGACGTAACGACCAAAGCCGACCTCCCGGGGAGCATCGCCATCGTCGGCGCGGGGGCGGTCGGCTGTGAGTTCGCGTCGCTGTACCACGATCTAGGCGTGGCAGTTACGCTCCTCGAGTACCTGCCCGGAATCATGCCGCTCGAAGACCGAGACGCGAGCCAGGTGCTCGAGCGCAGTTTCTCGCGGCGCGGGATCAAGGTCATCACGAAGGCCCGTCTCGACACCGCGTCGATCAAGGTTGGCCACGACGGTGTTTCCTTCAAGGTCGGGCCGGAGGGCTCCGCCGCGGAGGAGATGCGTGTCGAGCAGCTGCTGGTAGCGACAGGTCGGGCGCCCAACTCCGAGGAGATCGGGCTGGAGACCACGAAGGTCGAGATCGATCACGGGTTCGTCAAAGTCGACGGCTGGATGAGGACCGCGCAGGAGCACGTCTACGCCATCGGCGACCTGATCGGAGGCCTGATGCTGGCTCACGTCGCCGCGCACGAGGGGATCGTGGCGGTCCACCACGTCGCCGGCGAGAACCCTGAGCCCATCGACTACGACCACCAGCCGCGAGCCACGTACACGCATCCCCAGGTCGCCTCGATAGGCCTGACGGAGCAGCAATGCGCAGAGCGGGGGATCGCCGTCAAGAAGGGCGTCTTCAACTTCGTAGCAGATGCCAAGGCCCTTATCGTGGGCGAGACCGAGGGGTTCGCCAAGGTGATCGCGAACGAGGCCACCGATGAAGTGCTGGGCGTACACCTGGTGGGTCCGAGCGTGACTGAGCTGATTGCCGAGGCGGCGCTGGGGATGACGCTGGAGGCGACCGCGTGGGAGATCGGCGCGGCGACTCACCCCCATCCGACGCTGGCCGAGGTCGTCGGCGAAGCGGCGCTCGCGGTCGCGGGCCGGCAGATCAACGCTTGACTAGTCGCGGTCCGGAGGCGGCGCCATGATCGGCGCGGTCCTCAACGCGATCATGTTCGGAATCACGCCGGTGGCTGCCGGCCGGGCCATCAGCCTGATCGGTTTCGTCCGTGCCAACCTGCTGCGTCTGACGATTGCCATCGTCGTGATGGGCGTATGGGCCTTCGCCGTCGGCAAGGGCTTGCAGGGCCAGCTCGGCTTGCTCGTTGTCGCCGGGGCGGTTGGGTTCGGCATCGGCGGGCTGACGTTGCTCGCGGCTCTGCCGCGCCTGGGGGCACCGCTGACGTCGCTCATCGAGGAGAGTGGCGCCGCTCCGGTCGCGGCCTTGATAGCCTGGTTCTGGTACTCGGACGGGCTGACCAACGACCAGATCCTGTGGTGCGCGGTTGTGCTGGCGGGCGTCCTGGTAGGCCTCGCGCCCTACGTCCTCGAACACGCCCCGCGCAAAGGCGTACTCCTCGGGATCGTCCTGGCCGGCATTGCGGCGGTGGCTCAGGGTTTCAGCCTGGCTGCGACGCGCGAGGCCATCCTGCTGTCGAGGGCCGAGAAGTTCGGGTTCGACGTACCCACGGCGGCCTTCCAACGTTTGATCGGCGGTCTCGCGGTGGCCGTCGCCGTCTACGTCATCGGCCGGTATGTGTGGCGCCGTCGCTGGGGGTTCGCCGGCGACGACGGCCAGTACAGAGCGGTGCTCAGCCGACAGGAAGGAACCGGGATCACCGGACGGCCGCTCTACTGGGCGGCCCTCAACTCGCTCTTCGGTCCGCTCCTGGGAGTCTCCGCGGCCATCTGGGCTCAGCAGTCGCTGCAGTCGGGCGTGGTGCAGTCGATCGTGGCCACGTCGCCGCTGATCGCCGTCCCGTTCGCGCGCTGGCTCCAGGGCCACAAGCCGCCGGGGCTGTACTACCTGGGCGCGGCAATCGCGATCGTCGGGCTCGTGGGGATCAACTTCATCGCCGCTCCGACCGGCAAGTAGCGGCTCGTGGAGTGATGCGACGGTCTGGCGGCCGGCGCGGATCGCCGCGATTTGGGCCAAACTACGGAGACGGCGCCTCCAACCGGCTGCGCCGGATGTCTGGCTGAATAGCACGGTGGCGGTGCCCATCCTCGCGAGGTGCAAATCGTGGCCAAGGTGACGATGCCCCAGCTCGGCGAGAGCGTGGCCGAGGGGACGATCGGGAAATGGCTCAAGAACATCGGCGATGACGTCGCGCGCGACGAGGCGCTGCTCGAGGTGGTCACGGACAAGGTCAACGCGGAGGTCCCGTCGCCGTTTGCCGGCGTTCTGCGAGAGATCCTGGTAGATGAGGGGCAGACGGTCCCATTCGCGGCCGAGATCGCGGTCATAGAGGAGAAAGCGGAGTCCGTGGCCACTCCCCGTGGTGCGGGCACTGCCTCCGCCGCGGCTCCGGCCCCAGCCGCCACGGCTGCCGCTCCCGCAGCCGCAGCCCCCGCGCCGGTCGCGCCAGTGCCAACCGCGAATCCCTCCAGGCCACCCGCCCCGGCCGCGGCCCTCCCCGTCATGGCGGAGCAGGTCGGGGATCCCGATGCTCGGATGACGCCGGCGGTTCGAATGCTGATGCGTGAGCATGGCCTCTCGCCGGCCCAGATCGCCGGAACCGGCCACTCCGGCCGGATCACGCGCGAGGACGTGCTGGCGTACGTCGAACGGCTACGCACCGGCCAGGCAGCCACGGGGCAGGGAACCGCCACGGCGGCCGAAGCTGTCGGCACGACAGCCCAGGCCGCCGCCTCACCGCAGACTCATCAGGCGCCGGTGCTAGGAGTCGCCAGCCATTCGCCAGGCCTGGCGCCGTCTACTCCTTCGTCGACCCCTCCAGCCGTCACCTGGGAACCCGGCCAGGACGAGATCCTCGTGCCGCACAGCCAGATGCGTCGCGGTGTCGCCGCCCAGATGACGAAGGCAGCCGCCGTTCCGGTCGCGCACAGCACATTCGAAGTCGACATGACGGCCGTCGTGAAGCTGCGTAGCTCACAGGCCGAGGCTTACAAAGCTCGCGAGGGAGTCGGGCTCAGCTTCCTGCCCTTCGTGGTCAAGGCCGTAGTGGAGGGGCTCCACGCCAACCCGGATCTCAACGCCCACTACACCGACGCCGGGTTGCTGCGGAAGCGCAGGATCAATGTCGGCATCGCCATCGCGGTCGAAAACGGCCTCATCGTGCCAGTCATACACGACGCCGACCAACTCTCGATAAACGGCATCAACCGGGCCATCCAGGACCTGGCCGCCCGAGCGAGAGCGAACAAGCTGCGACTGGACGATCTCCAGGGTGGGACCTTCACGGTCGACAATACCGGCTGGTTCGGCTCGATCCTGACCGTGCCGATCATCAACACGCCTGAGGTATGCATCCTGACGACCGAGGCCGTCGTGAAGCGGGCCGTCGTCCGCGAAACGCCCGAGGGCGACGTGATCGCGGTCCGGTCCATGATGAATCTCGTTGCCGGCTACGACCATCGGGCCACCGACGGGGCCCAGGTCGGTCGCTTCGTGCGCGACGTGACCTGCTGGCTGGAAGGTGTTGGGCCCGACAACACGCCGGTCTACTAAGCGGCCATCAGGTATCGAAGTGTCCGACTCCACCCAGCTTCGCCCAGGCCATGACATGGCGCCGCCCACGATCGCGATGGGAGGCGGGACCTTCGGAGTGGCTGCCGACGGTTCCAGCGCACCGCGCCGCCACCCGGATTGGATCAAGGCCCGGATCCCGTCGGGTGAGACGTACCAGGAGGTGCGGCGGCTGCTGCACGGCCTCTCACTGCACACCGTGTGCGAGGAGGCCCACTGCCCCAACGTGGGCGAGTGCTGGGACCAGCGCACCGCCACGATCATGATCCTGGGCGACACCTGCACGCGGGCCTGCGGATTCTGTGCCGTAAAGACTGGCAAGCCGCTAATCCACGACCTGGACGAGCCGCGACGGGTGGCCGAGGCGATCCGAGGCCTGGGCCTCGAGCACGTGGTCGTCACCAGCGTCGCCCGCGACGATCTGGACGACGGAGGAGCGGGCATCTTCGCCGAGACGATCCGCCGGCTGCGGGACGCCTGCCCGGAAATGGGCGTGGAGGTGCTGATTCCCGACTTCAACGGCGAGGAAGCGCCTCTTCGCACGGTGATGGCGGCCCGGCCGGACATCCTCAACCACAACGTCGAGACGGTCGCGCGGCTGCAGAAGCCTGTTCGGAAGAGGGCCCGCTACGATCGGTCGCTCGGCGTCCTGGAGCGGGCCAAGGCATACGCCCGGGAGTACGGGGCGGCCGGGGGAGGGCAGGGGGCCGGTGCCCTGCCGGCGGTCCACACCAAGTCTTCGATCATGGTCGGCCTGGGCGAGACCAGACCAGAGCTGCACCAGACGTTCGTCGATCTGCGCGCCGTCGACTGCGACATCCTGACGATCGGGCAGTACCTGCGCCCCTCGCCTGAGCACCTTCCCGTCGAGCGCTACTACCATCCCGACGAGTTCGCCGAGATGCGCGAAGAGGCGCTGGCACTGGGCTTCAAGCACGTGGAGTCGGGACCGCTGGTGCGATCGAGCTACCACGCCCGAGACCAGGTTCCGGATGCGGAAGCCCGAGGAGTTGCGCGGGCTCTGAGCGCGCAAGGTCGGGGCAGCGAGGCGGCCGTCACGGGCGCGGCAACCGCCAGGATTGGCCCCACGGTCGACTCTCAGGGTCGGGTCGTCTACCGGCCTCACGGCTGAGGCGGAGCCTCCGTGGCGGCGGGTGGCCCGATCAGGGCTGGATCGTGGCCACGTGTGTCGAGAGGCCGTCTCGAGCGTCACCCCATGCGTAGTAGACGCGGCCATTCTCGAAATCGGCGTTCTCGCGCAGCCCGGTTCCGTTCGTGATCTTCGGCTCGCGATAGGTTGCCGGCGTCACGGGACGCGGCGGCAGGAAAGTGGCCCCGCCGTCGTACGACATGGTGTAGTAGGTCCCCACCAGCCCGTCCTTGCCCACGGCATGCCAGCCGACGAAAACTCGGCCGTCGGCGAGGGCGAGGGATCCCTTGAAGCTCTGCTTGCCGGGAACGTCGAGGGTGCGCCAGGTCCAGGTGGCGCCGTCATCGCTGCTCCGACCAATCCTGATCGTGCCCGCGGTCGCCGTGGTGTCGTTGATGACCATCCACAGCTCCCCGCTGTCCGAGACGGCCAGGCTCGACTGGCTCCCGGGGTCGAACGCGGCACTCGGGGCCGGCACCTGGTCGATCGACCACACGGGCGGGTCCGCCGTGAGAGTAGAGCCGAGGTGGAGGCGAGCCGTCGCGTAGCCCGTGCGGCCGATGTTGCCGGACCAACCCTGGTTGAACATGTCTTCGCTGTCCCAGTAGCGCATGTCGTTTTCCCAGAACGCGACGTAGGCCGAGCCGTCCGGCCCCACCGCCACACGGTCGCCGAACCTCCACGTGTAGGGGTACCCGGGCTGGCCCAGGGCCGGAACCTCCGTGTGGAGCCAGTTCGCGCCGTCGCGCGTGGCTATGACGCTGATGCCGACCCCCATCGGACTTGGGAGCCAGTTGTAGGCCAGGTACACGACCCCGAAGTTGGGGCTGTCGGGGGAGTTGTCGACGGCGATGGCCGGGTAGCAGCCGACCCACGGCCGGGTGAACCTCTCGATGTAGCGCGGGGACCAGCTCGCGCCGGCGTCGTCGCTATGGGCGACCGCCAGCGCAACGCCTCCCGTGACCGCCGTGGCGTTGGCTGCCCAGAGCCGGGATGACCCGGACGTGGGACCAGGGCCCCAGGCTACGATGGCGTGCATGTCCTGGCAGGCAACGCCAAACGGAGGCTTGGCCGCAGCCCATGTGGCGCCGGCGTCGTGGGAGACGCTGAGAACGGGGACGCTGCAGTTCTTCGACCAGTTGATGCTCTGGCTGATCACCGCGACGAGATTCGGGTCGAAAGGGCTCGCCGAGACGGTCGGCTCGGTCCCGGCGTTCACCCTGACCTCCGAAATGACTTGCGGTGAGGGGCCGGGCGTCGGTGTCGGTGGCGGAGACGGTGTGGGAGAGGCAGGAGGGGTGGCGGCCGGCGAGGGGGTGGCGACGACCGTCGCTTGCCCGGAGGTTCCGGTCGCGCCGTTTGCGAAGGACTCGAGCCGTGATGAGGCAGAAGGTGTGGCAGGAGCGCCTAGAGCCGAGAACGAACCGGCGGCACCCACCAGCCCGAGCACTGTCAGGAGGAGGCACGCGGCCATAAGAACCGCGATCGTGACCCGCGGGCGACGGCCGAGCGATCCTCTGGGCCGGCCACGAGTCTGAACCACCGCCTCATCTCCCTCACGCCGGTCTGCTTGGGCAGGCCGGCTCTCCTGTTCATCGTATCAACCGTCGGCGCCCCCGAATGGTCGAGTTCGCGGCGAGCGGGCCGGAGTGCTCTGCAAGGGGCTCTGGCCCGCCGGCCCTCGTCGTCCAGCGGCCGACGCCGCACACGCTCGTCGTCTATTGTCCGATCTGACCACCGTACGCTGACCGCCATTGCCACCGGAGGGGCCGCCGTGCCGACGCCTGAACCCGCCCTCGATCCGAGCCCCGTCGTTCGACCGGACTGGCTCGAGCGCCTGCCCAAGGTCGAGCTCCACCTCCACCTCGAAGGCGCCATTCCACATGCGGCGCTATGGGAGTTGATTCAGAAGTACGGCGGCGATCCACGGGTGCCGACACTGGCAGCGCTGCCGGGCGTCTTCCACTACCGCAACTTCGGCGAATTCATCGACACGTGGATCTGGAAACAAGGTTTCGTGCGTGACATGGACGACTACGAACTGATCGGCGCTGCTGTAGCCTCCGATCTGGCTCGGCAGCGCGTCGTTTATGCCGAGGCGTTTTGCACGCCGGCGGATGGCGCGCGCTCCGGGCGGACCGCGGCGGACGTGACCCTGGCTCTTCGCCGCGGTCTCGCTCAGGTACCTGAGATCGACGTGGCTCTGATCGCCGACATGTCGCGCGATGAAGGCCCCGAGTCCGCGGCCCGAACGCTGGAGGAAGTGGCCGAGGTCGTGGGTGAGGCGGGTGTCGTGGGCATCGGTTTGGGCGGTTCGGAGCAGTCCTTTCCTCCCGAGCCCTTCGAGCCCGTCTACCGGCGGGCAAGGGGCCTCGGCCTCCGAACGACCGCGCACGCGGGTGAGGCCGCCGGCGCGGAGAGCATCTGGGGCGCAATTCGGACTTTGGGGGTGGAGCGGATCGACCACGGGACGCGGGCGTGGGAAGATGCCGAACTCATGCGCTTCCTGGCTGAGCGGCGCATCCCCGTGACGTCATGCCCCGGTTCGAACGTCGCCACGGGCGTCGTAGCTTCCCTTGAAGCGCACCCGATTCGCCGGTTCGTGGACGCGGGCCTGCTGGTCAGCATCGCCACGGACGATCCGGCCATGTTCGGGCTCTCTCTTGCGGGAGAGCTGGCGGCGTTGCAGCGATGCCACGGCTTCACAGACGACGAGGTCCGGACGCTCGTCCTCAACGCGGTCGACAGCTGTTGGCTGCCTGCGGATCGGCTCGCCGCGCTCCGATCTCGGGTGGTCTCCGACTCGGACTGGGCCGGCTGAGCCCCGGCGCGGAATGGTCGGGTTGGCGTCGGTCCGGTGGCCGTCGCTGCGCCAGGCTTGGCGTGGCGCCCGTCGGATGTCGGGCCTTCGCTCGCTCCGTCTAGAGGATCTTGGAGAGGAACGTCTTTGTCCGCTCCTGGGCCGGCGAGCTGAAGACCTGGTCGGGTGTGCCCTCCTCGACGACCACCCCTTCATCCATCATGACCACCCGGTTGGCCACTTCGCGGGCGAAGCCCATCTCGTGGCTGACCACGATCATGGTCATCCCTTCGCGGGCCAGCTCCTTCATGACCTCCAGCACCTCGCCGATCATCTCGGGGTCCAGGGCGGAGGTCGGCTCGTCGAAGAGCATCAGGGCCGGCTTCATGGCCAGGGCCCTCGCGATGGCGATGCGCTGCTGCTGTCCACCCGAGAGCTGGTTGGGGTAGGCCTTCTCCTTTGCAGCCAGCCCGACCCGTTCCAAGAGCGCGCGGCCGACGGTTTCGGCCTCGTCGCGGGCCATTCCGCGGACCTGCAGCGGCGCCTCGATGATGTTCTCCAGGGCCGTCATGTGGGGGAAGAGGTTGAAGCGCTGGAAGACCATGCCGATCTCCTGGCGCTGCGCCGCGATGTTCTTCTCCTTGTCCTCGACCAGCTTCATCGGGCCCGAAGCGCCACTCCTGTTCCGCCCGACGACGGGGAGTCGGTTGACGACCGGCAGCCCTCCGACGATCGGAAGCCCGCCACCGGCGGGGGTCTCGCGGTAGCCGATGAGGTGGCCGTTGACGAAGATGCGGCCGCGCTGGATCTTCTCGAGATGGTTGATGCACCGGATGAAGGTGGTCTTGCCCGAACCGGACGGCCCGATGATGACGACCGTTTCCTGGCGCTTGATCTGGAGGCTGACGCCCTTGAGAACGTGTAGCCGACCGAACCACTTGTTGACGTCGCGCGCGTCGACGACCACGTCCGTCTCCGGTCGCGGCACGCCGCCGATGGCGCCGAGGAGGCTGGAGGCTGCGGTGGTCATTGTTCGATCGGTGCTCTCAGCGACATGAACCTGGAAGCGAACCCTTCGCGGCGCGGTCCGGCGCCGCCGCCTTGCGATGACGCGGTTCCCTTCGCGAACCTGCGCTCGATCCAGGACTGAACGAACCCCCAGATGGTGGTCATTGCCAGATACCACACGGCCGCGCCGGCGAACAGCTCGAACGTACGATAGGTATGGCCCGCGGCCACAGATGTCGTGTTGTACAGCTCGAAGACGCTGATCACGGTCAGCAACGACGTCGTCTTGAGCATGTTGTTGAACTCGTTGCCGAGGGGCGGAATGATCACTCGCGCCGCCTGCGGCAGAACGATACGCCGCATCGTCTGGCCGTAGGTCATGCCGAGCGACTTGGACGCCTCGGTCTGCCCCGGATCCACCGACATGATGCCGGCTCGAACGATCTCGGCCATGTAGGCACCTTCGTTGATGCCCAGGATGATGATGCCGGCCAGGACGGCGGGAAGTACGTCAACCGGGCCGACGATGATCTCGGGCCACTTGAAGATGCCGGCCGTCGGGAAGCCGTAGTAGAAGAAGATCAGTTGAACGAGAAGCGGCGTTCCGCGAAAGACCCATACGTAGAGGCCGGCCGCGAGTCGGAATGGGTAGATCCTGGCCATCTTCGCGATGGCCGCGATGACCCCAAGGATGACCCCCAGGAATTGGGCCACCACCGAGATCACCAGAGTCAACCCGATCCCGTTCACCAGCGCGGGGCTGGGGTGGAATATCGAGTCCCAGAAGTATTGGGGCTCGATATTCGCTCGGCTCGAGCAGCCGCTGACGATGATCGCGACGAATATCAGGCACCCGGCGAGAATGGCCCGCCGGGTGCCGAAACGGCTGAATAGGGACGCGGTCATCGCGTCTTTCTAGCTACCTTGGACTTGGCTAGGACGCGGCAGGCAACGGGGTAGCGTTGACGTCGGCGGGCCCGACCGCGCCCGACTGCACGCCCCACTTGGTGAGGATTGTCGTGTAGGTGCCGTCACTCATCATCGAGAGGAGAGCGGTCTTCACGGCGTCGCTCAGGGCGGTCTTGGTCTTGGGAACGCTAATGCCTTCGGCGCCGCGCTCGAGGGTCATGGCTGCGACTTCCTCGAACTTGCCGCCGCCGTTGGCGACTTCGTAGCCGGCCACCGGCTCATCGGTGAAGTGGGCTACAACCGTGCCGGCCGTGAGGGCGGCGAGGGCATTGGTGTCGGCGTCGAACACCTGAAGAGTGATGTTCGACTTGCCCTTGGCCTTGCAGTTGGCATCCAGGCTGTTCGTGTCGTCGTAGCCAGAGCCGGCGCCGTTGATGTGATCGGCTTCGATCGTGCCCTTCTCCGCGGCGACTGCCTTGCCGCACAGGTCATCGATGGTCTGGATATTGTCGGGGTTGCCCGCTGCGACCACGAACGACTGGCCGGCGGCGAAGTAGGGGATCATGTCGACCACAGCCTGGCGTTCCACGGTGATCGTCTGGGCCGAGACGATGATGTCGCAGGTTCCACCCGTCAGCGCGGGAATGATCGAGTCGAACGTGGTCGACTTGACCTCCAGAGTCAGGCCGAGGCGCGCGGCGATTTCCTTCGCGAGGTCGATGTCCGAACCGACCGCGACGTTGCTCGAGTCGAGCGACTCCTGCGGCGGGTAGCCCGTATCCGAGCATGCGGTAAGTGTGCCGGCCTTGATGAGTTGGTCGGCGGGTACGGTGGCCACGACGTTGGTCGTCCCACCGGCCGGCGTCGGCGACGCGGCGCTGCTCGAGCAGGCACCCACGAGAAGCGCCGCAGCGGCAAGGACGCCAACGACGCGGAATCGAGATCGAGTCACGAATCTTCCTCCTGTCCTCCTAGACGCCCAACAAGGCGCGCCGTCCTCCCTCGACGCGCTTCGGGGTATCAATGGAGTGGAGCGTAGCCTCACGCGCGGCGGCATGCAAGGCGCGCGCGTCACCGGCGGTTGCGAGCGGGTTGCAGTTGAGGCTTTGCGATCGGCTCGGATAGCGGTCGAAGTGCGCAGATCGCGCCCTGCTGCGGAGCGGCTATGCTGGCGTCGATGGTCCGTCAGCTGCCACGCCGCATCCCGCTGGCCGAGCTCCATTGCCACCTCGGCGGTGCCGTCACGCCTTCGGTGATGTGGGGGATCGCCCACTCCCAGGGGATCAAGCTCCCTACGAAGGATTACTGGCAGTTCCGCGAGATGATCACCGCCTCGCTGAAGCGCGGCCACTCGTTCGATGGCTATCTGCAGCTGTTCCACTGGACGGAGCTTATCCAGTCATCACCGCTGGCCGTGGAGCGGTCCGTCTACGAAGTGGTCGGCGGCGCATACCGGAAGAACAACGTCACCACCATGGAGCTGCGCTTCAACCCGATGAAGCGAAACCGTGGCGGTGAGCAGGACCTGGACCAGATCATCGCCGCGGCCTTGCGTGGCATGGACCGAGCCACACTCGAATATCCGGTCCGGCCCGGCCTGATCTTCTGCCTGGACCGAGCCTTCTCATACGATCTGAACGAGATCATCGCCGAGAAGGCGATCTTCTGGCGCGATCGGGGCGTCGTAGGGATCGACATCGCCGGTCCCGAGTCAACCGCGTTCCGGGTTGGCGACTACCGGAACCTGTTCCGGCGGGCGCGCAGTTTCGGCCTCGGCATCACCGTCCACGTAGGTGAGGCGGGACCGGTCGAGGAGGTGGGCCAGGTCGTCGAGTTGCTCGAGCCCGACAGGATCGGGCACGGCGTCAAGGCGGCCTATGACCCCCGAACGATGGGCATGCTTCGTGAGCGCGGAATCGTGCTCGAGATATGCCCGACCTCGAACCTCCAGACCGGGGTCGTCTCCGGCTGGGAGGAGTTCCGCTGGATCTTCGATCAGTTCCGTCGCAACGAGGTCCGTTTCGCCATTAGCACCGACGGCCCGGAGATGCTCAAGACGTACATTCGCGACGAACTGGCAACGCTTGGGAGGCTCGGTATCCTCTCCTACGAAGAGCAGTTCCAGGCCGCCCAGACATCGCTGCAGGCGTCCTTTGTGCCGAAGGTAACCGACATCCCGGCAGCTATTCGGAAGCCGGCAACCCGCGGGGAAGTGGAGCGGGAAGAGGCCTAGGGCGGGAACGGCAAGGCTCTCGGCTCGCGCGGATCGGTACTAGGCGAGCGGTTCTACTCGATAGGTGCAACTCCGGTCGCCCGACGCTATGTGGCACTCGCGCGTGACCGTTGCCCCGAGCACCTCGCCGAAGAGCTCCAGCTCCTCCTGGCAGGCGATCGGATACGGCCCGGAGACCCCGTAGATGGCGCAGTTGTGCTCGCAAAGCCTGATCGTGCCGTCCTGGTCGCGCGACGCGCGGCCGAGGTAGCCGGTCTCGTCCTGGTAGCTCGCCACCTCGCGGACCCGATCCCACAGCGAAGCGCCACTTGGCAAACGCTCTTCGAGCCGGTCGCGAATGCGAGTCTTCAGCTGCTCGCGCCGAGCCTCGAACACGTCCCGTATCAATGTCTCGCCGCCGATTGACCGGATCGCCGTGAGGAACGACTGGGCGAGCGCCCCGTAATTGGCCGGGAAAAGATCCTGGGCGGCGGGCGTAAGGTCGTACACGTGACGCGGCCGGCCCACGCCGTGGCGGCTGAGACTGCGACTGACCAGCCCCGCGGTCTCGAGGGTGCGCAGCTGCTGTAGTACGCCGGTTCGGCTGGCCCCGACGCGATCGGCCACCTGGTCCGGAGGCGCGGGGCCACCCGTTCGGAGGGCGTACAGGACCTCGCGCCGCAGCGTGGACGAGGCACCGGGACTTGGCGTGGGCGCGACGAGGGGTGTCATGGTCCGGACGCGCTTGATGAGCTGAGCGTCCGTGCCGTGTTCGAAGGGGGTCGGGGCGGTGTGGTCGTCGCCAGGTTGCGTCGCGGACTGTCGGTCCGTGGGCGTGGCGGGTTCCCGATGCATCAGAGAAAAGTAGCAGCGTGCGTCGAAATCTGCTTACGGACCTCCGGCGTGGCGGCCGACCTCGGTGCCGGCTCCCGAGCCGACTCGCCTGCGGGGGCACCTGTGCCTTAGGATCAGGCTTGATCCTTCCGGCAATCCTGTCGGTCGCCCGTTTCGGCCGGGGCGAGGACCGTCGGTTTGCCGCCATTCGGCCGCCAAGGAGTTCCGGGTGCCACAGATTCGAGCCTTTCGCGCACTTCGGTTCGACCCTCAAACGGTCGGCGATCCCAACCTGGTCACCTGCCCGCCCTACGACGTGATCGGACCCGATCTGCAGCAGACTCTGCTGGCGCGCCATCCGACGAACGCCGTTCGGCTCGACCTGCCCGAGATCCAGCCCGGCGAGGAGCCGGACGACCGGTATCGTCGAGCGGCACGCCTCCTGGCCGGCTGGCGCGTAGACGGCACGCTGCGCAAGGACCCCAGCCCCTGCATCTACGTCTACGAGCAGATCTACAAGGTCCCGGGCAGCAAGAGAGCCAGGACCCAGCGCGGCTTTTTCGGCCGGCTTCGCCTGGAGGATCTGACCGCGGGCTCGGGCGTGCTGCCCCACGAGCGAACGTTGTCCGCCCCCAAGGAAGATCGCTACAAGCTGCTCCGCGCGACTGGCGTGAACACCAGCCCCGTCGTGGGTCTCTTCGGGGATCCGGGTGGGAAGGCGGTCAAGGCGCTCGCGGCTCTCGCTACAGGCCCAGCCGACACCGACGTTACGGACGACGACGGTGTCCGCCACCGTCTGTGGGCCGTGGCCGAGAACGGGCCGGAGAGCGACCTCGTGAGCCTGGTGCTCGATGCCGCACGCCGTAAGCCGGTCACCATCGCGGACGGGCATCATCGCTATGAGACCGCGCTCCGCTACCGCGACGAGCGCCGGGCGAACAAGACGGGCGAGGCGGACCCCCCCTACGACTACGTGATGATGCTGTTCCTGGGAACCACGGGTCAGAAGCTGACGGTCCTGCCGACTCACAGGATCGTCAAGGGCCTCGGCGGGGAAGGCGTGAACGATCTCCTGAACCACGCGGAATGGCTGTTCGAAGTCCGGCCGGTCGCGGAGCGCGCCGACCTGGAAGCCGCGTTTGCGTCGGTTGCCCGGACTTCGGGCGGAGAAGGCCGTTTCGGACTGTGGACTCGCCGCGGAGGGGCCATCCTGAGTGCTCGCCGCGACGCATTCGCCATGTCTCTGCGCAAGGGTGGCCCCGCCCTCCGACGCCTGGATGTAACTCTGCTGCAGGTCGCGCTCGACCGGCTGTGCGCCATCGACGCAGCCGCAATAGCTGCGGGCCGTCTGGCCTATAGCAAGTCCGTAATGGATGCACTGGACTGGGTCGACGCGTCGCGGGACGGGGCGGATGCGGCCTTTTTGCTGGACCCAACACCCGTGACGGAGATCGCGGCGGTGGCGGCAGAAGGCGACGTCATGCCGCAGAAGTCGACCTACTTCTATCCTAAAGCTCTTACCGGACTGCTGATCAATCCCCATGAGTGGTGAGTTCGGGATACAACCGATCGGGCGGGACGGCGCGAGGACGATCACATGAGTGACCAAAAATTCGATGAACTGCATGTCGCACGGCCCCATCCCGTGGGCTCCAACGGCCGGCCGATACGCAAGGATGAGATAGAGCTCACGGACCGCGGCCTCTACGTGGAGTCGTGGATGCCGGAGCGGCGCTCGCGCCGCCGCCCGCTTCTGTTCATCCATGGCGAACTGACGGGATCGTGGATCTGGGAGCGCTTCCTCTCGTACTTCGCCAGCCGGGGCTGGGAAGGCCACGCTCTCAACCTGCGCAATCACTACTGGTCGGAGACCACCGACATCGCCAGCGTGGACTTCGAGGCGTATGTCGACGACGTTGCGGGCGTCATAGAGCGGATCGGGCACAATCTGGTTGCGGTTGGCCACGGCATGGGCGGGCTGCTGGCGCTCAAGGCGGCCGAACGAAACCCGGTCGGCGCGATCGTCCTGCTCGACAGCGAGCTTCCCCGGGATCTACGGTCGCCGGTTCGGCCGCACGAGCTGCGCGAGATCCCGGATGTCTACGGCCGCGACCACATCGGCTGGGAGACGCTCCCTGAGAGACTGCAGCGCGACAACCGGGACCTGACGATCGCGGACATAGTCCGCCTGCAGCACCTCTTCGGGCAGAAGCCCCACGAGTCGGGCCTGGCGAAGCGCGAGATCCGCGAGGGGATCGCGATCGATCGCGCCCTCCTGGCCGGCACGCCGATGCTCGTGGTCGGCGCTGGCCTGGACGGCACGTCGTCGGCGGCCGGCGCCGAGCGGCTTGCCGACTGGCTCGGCGGAACCTACGAGCCGTTCGGGGCACACTCCCACTACGGGCTGGTGATCGGCGAGTCGAGTTTCCAGCAGGTGGCCGACGGGGTCCGCGCCTTCCTGGAGTCGCACCGGCTGTAGTCCGCCCTGGGCAGAGGCGAGCTGCGGAGGCAGCCCCAACTGAGTCCCGGCCCCGGATCAACCGAGGACTCGTGCCGATTCCGGTCGCCGCACGCACACATCGAGCATCCGGCCCCCACGGGCGGTACTGATGTGTGTGGGGTGAATACATATACATGTGTGCACCTGCTGCACGCCGGGCCGCTATCCCCGCCGGCACCGCCAGGCCGGCCGCAACTGCTCCCCTCCGCCCCTCGAAAGGTGGCGTGGCCCCGCGCTGCCTGCTATCATCCCGCCCGGCCCGCCGGATGCCGGCCGGCCCGATGCCGCATTCGTCTAGAGGCCTAGGACACAGCCCTCTCAAGGCTGAGATCATCGGTTCGAATCCGATATGCGGTACCAGATCGGCGACACCCGACGCCCCCGAACCGTGCCCCGGGGCGTTCTCTGTCTGTGGCGCCTGCTAGCATGACGACCGACCCGAGCCCGCGTTCGTTCCTGGCGATGGCCGGGGGATGCCGCTACGCAGGAGGTGGGCTATGTCAGACGACCCACAGCAGCCGCCTCAGCAGGCGCCGCAGCCCGAGGCGTCGGGAGCGTGGTCTCCACAGCCCCAGCCCGGCTATCCGCCTCCGCCGGACTACCCTCCGCAGGGCGCCTATCCGCCCCCTCCCGGATACCCGCCCCAGCCCGGCTATCCGCCTCCGCCGGACTACCCTCCGCAGGGCGCCTATCCGCCCCCTCCCGGATACCCGCCCCAGCCCGGCTATCCGCCTCCGCCCGACTACCCTCTGCAGCCAGGCTTGCAGCTCGGAACGATCCCGCCGCCTCCTGGCATGGCAGCTGGGTTCCAGTACGGCGGCTTCTGGGTACGCCAGGCGGCGCGTGGGCTGGACTTCATTGCGCTGTACTTCCTGACGATCCTGTGCGCGATCACGATCGTCGGCATCCTGCTCATCCCGTTCCTGTGGCTTGGCTACTTCCCGTTCTTCTGGGCCAGAGGGGCGACTCCTGGGCAGAAGCTCTGTGGACTCCGCATCGTTCGCGCGAACGACGGCACACCGATCGACTCGGGGACCGCGATCGTGCGATGGCTGGTCATCATTGGCGAACTCCTGCTGTGCGTCCTCCTCATCGGCCTGCTGGCGTTCATCTGGGTCGCCTTCGACTCGAAGAAACGCGCCTGGCACGACATGGCTGTCGGTACGGTCGTAGTTCACGCCCAACTGTACGAACTCTATCCGCGCTGACCGATCTTCCCAGACAAATGCGGAGGCCTCGGGCCTCCGCATTTTCGTTCGGCCGGCACCGGCTTCTCCGGTCGCGCGCCGCGGGCCGATCGGTCGTCAAAGGGTCGCGGTCGGCCGTCTCTCGCCCACCGGCCGGGAGTCATCCGGGCATCAAAGGGGGCTATTCGAAGGGGGTCGCAGGGCTTTCCGGGGTATCGGATCGGGCCGGTCGAACAAACGGTCTTCGAACGGCCGTTCTGTGGACAAGAAGGTGGAATTCTTGGTGGAGAAACCCCTATCCGGCCACGCGGCAGACGCCTAGCATGCACCCAACCTGCCGCGGCGGAGTCAAGCGCGGGGGAACGGAGCCCTTCCTGGACCGAGCCAGCGGTCCCGTCACCAGGATCGGGATTCCATGTCGCGATAGAGGAGCGGTGCATCGATGGATTCGCGCGGGCAGCAGCAAGATTCCAGCTCCAGCGACGCCGCGGTCGATTTCGTTCGCTTCTGTCTTCGGCGCAGGCGAGCGGGCTGGCCGGAGTTGTACGACGAGATGTGCGCTGTCGCGAGTCGCGGTCTCTACCACGGGTGGGGTTTCGCCGAGCTTGCCGAACACGGCATCGCCTTCGGCCTGGCCGAGATGCCGCGCCTGGCGGGGCTGGTAGTAGACGTTGCCCGCCAGGATGCCGAGCGGCGAGCCCGCCCGCTGGTCGGCATCGTGGCACCGATGCCGCTGGCGGTGGAACCGCGCGATGAGGCGCGCGATGAGGCCGGGCGCCCTCAGATCCTGTTGGGTGCGGCCGGCTGATCCTCGCCGCCGTTCCACGAAAAAGGCCCTCCCGCGGAGGGCCTTTTGCTGTGGCTCTGTCTGGGGCGTCTGCGCTCGGCGGCTAGGCTCGGAGCTGGCGCCTCGCCATCTCCGCCTCGATCTGGCGCTCGGCCTCGACGTACTCGTCGATCCGATCCCGCAGCTCGTTAGCCTTTGGCGTGTACAGGTGCACCTGCTGCTGAAGAACGTAGCTCAGGCGCCGGCTGGTCATGCGGACGTGGTCGAGATTCTTCATCAGCACGAGCGGGTCCATCGCCGCCAGGTCGCCGGGTTCGTACATCAGCTTCATGGCGCGATTGTATGGGCCGCGGCGCAGGAGTGTCGCGACGGCCGCGTACGGCCTCAGAGAGACCGAAGCGAGCGCGGTGGCCACTCCCAGTCGATCGGGAGGGTGGCGCCGTTGAGGGCACGCCGGCGCCCCGCCTCGCTCGTGGCCAGGACGACGATTCGGTCAAGCTTGGTGGCCTGGCCCGCCTCGTCGCCCCAGAGCTTCGTCATCTTGCGGCCGGCGGCCACGTCGTCGGTGGCGATTCCGGCCAGGCGATACCCCTCCGGCGCGGCGGCTAGCTCCCAGACCGACTCGGCCAAACCGACGCCCCCAACCGCCGGGCGGCCCCGGTCCAGCTCTACGTCGCCGATGACCAGGGCGATCACCGCGTCGTCGGCCAGCGCCGACCGGAGCCCTCGCAGAACCTCGCGCATGAAGACCAGGTAGGCGTCGCGATGATGGGCGTCGTCGAGCAGGTCGTCGATCGCGTTCGCGTCGTAGCCGAGCAGCCACAGTCGCAGCCAGTTGTAGTAGCCGTACTTCACGACGCGCAGGTAGGGTGGCGACGTCACGACCAGCCGGGCCCGCTCGGGCAGGCCGCGGGCGCTGAGGGCTTCGTGAAAGCGAACGCCGGCGTCGCGAGCGTCGCCCAGCAGGGCGATGCCTCGGCTTCTCGGCAGCGGTTGGCGGTACAGGCGGCGCAGCTTGTCGTCGAGAAGCGAGAATGCGTCGCGCTCGGGCGAATGGAAGTCCGTCCTGGAGACGAAGTCGAGGACGTAACGCGGGGCCATGCTGAAGGTATTCGGCATCACCGTGGACAGGTAGCTCGCGCTCTTGCCGTGGAGGATGCCCGTCAAGGAGGCGAGGAGGAAGCGATCGGCTCGGTCGTCCGGGTCGAGGCTCGCTCGAAGGTACAGCAGTTCGGCGAGCGTTCGAGGGTGAAAGGCCAGGGCGACTTCGGCGGGGACGGGCGCGTCCAGTGTGATCGGCCCCGAACCGCTCGATGGCCGGCTGCCGGGGCCCGGCGCCAGGATCTCATCCGAGCCCGGGTTGGCGGCGATGGCCTCGGCGAGGCCGGTCCACTCTCCGGCGGAGGCAGCCCAGGCGACGCGCAACGACGCCAGGCGGGTCTTCACGTCCGCCTTCGTCGGGGGGTCCACCTTGGCCGCGGTTAGGATGTGGGCGAACGGGTTGAGGTCGCTCCCGGCGCCGATCCGTCCCTCCGCGCACGCCTGCAGCGCGGTCGTCCCGCGGCCGCTGAACGGATCGAGAACCACGTCGCCGGGGCGGGTGTAGCGGGCGACGAAAGCGTGTACCAGGCCGGCCGGGAAGCTCGCAAGGTACGAGCACATCGGGTGGAAGCTGTGACCCCAGAGCCGCTGCTGGTCCTTCCATTCCGGTGCGATCGTGAGATGCGGCAGCTCGCTCGGCAGCTGAAGGGCAAGCTGGACGTTCGAGGCAACGAGAGTGGGCTGGCCATTAGCACGACGCCGCGGCAGGGTTTCTGCTCGGGAGTCCGACCGCTCGCCGGCTGCAGACGGCACGACCGTCAGTTCGGATTCGAGCGGAAGCGACGACACCGATACGACCTCCAGGGCACCGCAGGCGCGTACGTGCGTGAACGCGAAGAAGACGGAGTCTAGCACCGACAGAGCGAGCCGCGGACAGGACTATCGCACCATGGTCGGGCCTCCGCGGAGCCGTCCGGAGGTGCGGCGCCGCCGCACATCTCGTGCTGGCGCCAGGCTGGCCTCATCCGGCAGAGCGGGTTACGCTAGGCACGGTTCGGGTTCCTTTCGGTGTCCCCGTAGCTCAGCGGATAGAGCGGCCGCCTTCTAAGCGGTTGGTCGTGGGTTCGATTCCCGCCGGGGACGCCAAACCTCATGCCTGAGCGTGGGACGACCTGCCGCCTGTTGATCGACCGAGCCCGAGAGGCCTGCTGTTGCGCTCGCCCTGCCCGACCGGGACCCGGATACGCCCGTCACGACACCCTAACTGAGCCACGTACACTCTCCGGTCCACGCTCACGCTACTGCGCTCATCAAGCTGGGACTTCCCAAGCTGAATGCTGCGGGGTCGAGACCCGTCTCCCGCTCCACCTCCCTCCGGGAGCTGATTCCAGGACGATAGAATGAGCTACGCGTGTACGCAGCCACGCGTCTGGGAAACATGAGGTGGCTTACCGTGCGATTCGGGGGACGATCTGGCGTGCGATTGCGGCCGGCCGCACGGTATCGACAGGCGCGGCCGTGGTCGTGCGTCGGCCTTGCAGCCGCGATCATCTGGTCAGCGACCGGGTGCGGTCAGTCGCAGGTAACCTCCGCGCCTCCATCACAGCCGTTGCAGACGGAGACACCGTCCGCCGCACCGTCCACGGCGACAGGCGCCCCGTCTGCTAGCACACCCAGCACGCCTGCGCCCACACCGACCCCTTCTCCGACCGTGCCGCTGGCCCATGGCCCAGCCGGGTTCACGAAGACCGGATCCATGCTGGAGCCGCGAGTGCACGCTGCCGCGGCGTTGCTGCCCGATGGACGCGTCCTTGTCCTGGGCGGATGGTCCTATACCTCACCCGGCAAGGGCCACATCTTGGCATCTGCCGAAATCTACGACCCGCGGACCGGAGCGTTCACCAAGACAGGAGCGATGGCCCAGCCGGACGATGGCGGACGGGCCGTTGCCCTGTTGGACGGAAGGGTGCTGGTGGTGGGTTGCGGGGGATTTGGCAAGGACACCAATGCGAGTACCTCAGCGGAGCTATATGACCCCAAAACGGGGACGTTCCAGGCGACTGGTCGGATGGTCGGCAACAACTACTGCGGCGAGGTCACACGCCTCATCGACGGGCGAGTTCTGTTCAACCAGTTCTCCAAGAGTCCAGCCGGGGTCTTGTCCCTTTCGGCGGAGCTGTACGACCCAGCTTCAGGGACGTTCAGCGCCACGGGCGCTGTGTCCCCCAGCGAGACTGGACCGGATGGAAGTTACTTCGCCGGGTATTCCGCCACCCTGATGGCCGACGGCCGCGTTTTGTTTGTGGGAGGGTGCTATGGGTACTTGGCCAAGCAGGGGAAGGAGAACTGCGATGGTCGCGCCGAGATCTACGATCCAGCAACCGGGCATGTCTCCCCGGTGGGCGGCTCGTTGGGGTTTCCCCGCAGTGGGCACACCGCCACGCTCCTTCCAGATGGCCGCGTCCTGATTGCGGAGGGAGGAGCTACTAGCGGCAGCAATCTCGTCCAGACCGAGGTGTACGACCCGGTGACTGAGACGTTCGAGAGTACTGGTGGTTGGCTGCATTGCCCGCGGGGTCCGGAACAGCACAACGGTCCAACCGTGACGCCGCTCGTCGATGGTCGAGTCTTGTTCGCTGGTGGGGCCGACTACCCTTGTGACGCGGCTCATCCGGCCGCCTCGGCGGAGATCTACGACCCCAGGACAGACGATTTCACCCTGATCAAGCAGATGCCCATCTCGGTGGGTGTCGGCGCATGCGCCGTCAGGCTGCTGGACGGCAGGGTCCTCATCGCGGGCGGTGGAGGGCTCGACGACGGAACCAGCTACAAGACTGCCGAGTTGTTCCAGCCGTAGGTCGAGGACTGGCGCGCCTGAGCAGGACAGCTTCCTCCCAGCGAAGCTCCGTCTCGGCCCGCTCCCAGAGGACTCCGGAGCGACAAGAATCCGGCCTCGCACG
>CAWFBR010000001.1:0-307704 GCA_963814125.1 uncultured Chloroflexia bacterium | reverse complement strand
TTGGAGGCGTAGTGCGGATCGTGGGGCGCGGTCAGCCCATCCAGGGCAGCGCGGCGAAGGCTCGGCGGGCCGACGACGAGGAGCATCTCCTCGGGGGCGAAAAGGACCGCCCGTAGATGTTCCGCCAGGGCGCCCGGACGGCGGGGAACGCCGTTGATCTGGATCCTCTTCCGGCCGCCGCCTGCCTGGAGGGTGACTTCCAGCGTGACTCCCCGCGGAGCAGCTTCGGGGCCGCCGGCCGGTCGACCGCTCTCGGCAGTCGCCGCGGCAATGCCCTCAACCAGGTTGGGCACCGCCGCCATCACGCCTTCGACTCGAAGGTAGTCGGCGCCCCATCGGATCAGTTCGGAGTCCGCGGCTGTTCTGTGTGAGCGGCCCAGTCCGATCAGCACGATCGCCTCTAGGAGCGTCGTCTTGCCAGCGGCATTAGGGCCCCACACCAACTGAGGCCCTGGACCAAGCTCCAGGTCCAGCGCGGCATAGCCCCGCAGGTTCCGAATGGTCAGCGAATCGAGAAGCGTCAACGGCCTGCTGCTGGGAGCCGAGACCGAATGAGTTGCGGAGATCTGCTGCTCCTACGAGGTCGTCTTAACCGGCATTACGACGTGCACGTATTGCCCGTCGCCGACCGGCCGGAAGACACCCGGCGAAAGGGGCCCGTTCAGTTCCAAGGAGAATTGCTCGGCGTCAACATTGGTGAGCACGTCGAGGAGGTAGCGGGCATTGAAGGCGATCGTGGTTCCGTCGCCCTCCACCGCGGCCTCGACCTCACTACGGTTATCGCCGACATCCGTTGCCGCACTCACCGTCAGGCCGATCTCGGAGTCCTTGCCCACCTGGATCTTGACTATATTCGCCGAGGAGCTGGCGATCAGGCTGGCCAGACGGACCGCCTTGAGCAGCTGGTCGCGGTCGACAGTGGCCTTCGTGGTGAAGCCCTTGGGCAGAACCTGCTGATAATTGGGGAACTGCCCGTCAATGAGGCGGCTGACGACGTCTATGCCCTCCAGGTGGAAGAGGATTTGGTTTCGGCTGGGCGATAGGACGATATCGACCGGGTCGTCTATGTCAGAGATGACGCGTGACAGCTCATGAAGGGACCGAGCTGGAACCACCAGACTCGTCTCCTCGACGGGGTCGAGGACCGCGATCGTCTTGACCGCAATCCGGTAGTTGTCCGCCGCGGCCAGCGTCAGCTTGTCACCCTCGAAATGCGCCAGCACGCCGGTCAGGATCGGTCGGGCTTCGTCGGTCGCGGCCGCGAAGGTCACCTCACCCAGGGCCACCCGCAGGATGTTCTGTGGCACCCGAGTCGTCGGCCGCTCACCAGCCGTGGGAATTGCCGGGAACTCCTCGGCATCGATTCCCTTGATGTGTGTCTCGAGCCGACCGGCCTTGACGTGGAGGGTTTCCTGGGCCTGGAGTTCGAGATCGACTCGTTCGTTCGCCGGCAAACCGACGACTATGTCGGTCAGCAGACGAGCCGGAACCGTCATGGAGCCGCCGACGTCGATCTTGCCCGGCACCCAGTACGTGATGCCGATCTCGAGGTTGGTCGCGGTGAGTTTGAGACCACCGTCTTCGGTTCGGAGCAGAACGTTGTTGAGAACGGGCAGGGTGCTCCTGGTCGACACGGCGCGGCTCACGACCTGGAGACCGCGAGCCAGGTTCTCCTGCATGACCGAGAGTTTCACTTCGGCTGTACTCCCCTGGGTCTGGCGAGACGGGCGAGAGCCACGGTAGGCGTTGGGTGACGGACCCTGATCCTACTCCTTGTGGATTGTCTATCTATCTACCAATCCCGTCATCACCGTAATAATGGTGTGGACGCTGTGGGTTTGCTGCACGTCCACGCTCGGGAGGTCGGTGGAGGAAGGCCGCATCCAGGTGGAAGGCTGGTCTCGGGCCGGGGACCACTCTGTGTGGCTGTGTGGACGAGCCAGCTGGCTCAGGGTCGAGTTGGTCCCATGCGTGGTGACGTAATCCCAGAGCAGGCCCACAAGGAGGGCCCTTTCTCCACATCGGCCGCACCTTATCCACCGAATTGGGCGACTTGTCCACGGCCGGCTGCCTGATTCGGACGGCGCAGACGACGCTTGAGAGGAGGCCGCCGTGCGCCCGCAACCGCGTCCTAGTCGGCGTAGATGAGCTCACGAACAGCCGCGAGTTCCCGTCGTAGCTCGTCGTTGCTGCCCATCTCGCGGTTGATCTTGTCGCAGGCGTGCAGGACCGTGGAGTGGTCACGGCCGCCCAGTTCGTTCCCTATGCGGAGCAAGGAGACGTCTGTCTCCTCCCTCATCAGGAACATCGCTATCTGGCGCGGCACGACGATCGCCTTGTCGCGCTTCTGGCCCTTGAGCGCCTCAATCTGGACGCCGTAGTAGTCGGCCACGGCACGGGTGATTCTCTCGGGCGTGACCTGGCGCTTCTTCGGGTTGTACAGGACGTTCGAGAGAACAGCCTGAGCCAGCTCGATGGTGATCGGCACGGCGCCCATGCTGGCGTAGGCGACGATTCGATTGAGGGCGCCCTCGAGCTCCCGGATGTTGCTGACGACCTTGCGGGCGATGAACTCGAGCACGTCCGAACTGACCGGGACCGACTGCTCCTCGGCCTTTGCCCGAAGGATCGCGATCCGCGTCTCCAGGTCTGGTGCGGTCAGATCCGCGATGAGGCCCCACTCGAAACGGCTGCGGAGCCTTTCCTCCAGGGTCAGGATCGCCTTCGGAGGTCGATCCGACGAGAGCACGATCTGCTTGCCGTCCTCATGGATCGTGTTGAAGGTGTGGAAGAACTCCTCCTGGGTCCGCTCCTTGTCCGCAATGAACTGGATGTCGTCGATCAGGAGGAGGTCGATCCTGCGGTATCGCGCTCGGAACTCGTCGATCTTGCCCTGCTGGATGCTGGTAATGAACTCGTTGGTGAACTTCTCGCTGGTGGCGTAGACGACGCGCTTGCGCGGGAAGCGGGCTATGACTGCATTTCCGATGGCATGCATCAAGTGCGTCTTGCCCAGTCCTACGCCGCCGTACAGGAAGAGCGGGTTGTAGGCGTGTCCGGGCCGCTCCGCGACGGAGAGACTGGCGGCGTGGGCCAGTCGGTTGGCCGAGCCGACGATGAAGTTGGCAAAGGTGTACCGCTGGTTGAGGTATGTAGAGGCGCCCTCGGGCGCGCCGACCCGAGTTGGTTCCAGGCGTACGGCCGGGGAGGCTGCCCTGGCCGCAGAGCCGTTGACGCCGACGCCATTCGTCTCTCCGGCCGGTCGAACTATGAACTCGACCTGGACGCTGTAGCCGACGATGCGAGCCAGTGTCTGGGAGATCAGGGAGCGGTAGCGATTCTCCAGCCAATCCTTCGCGAAACCGTTCGGGACCGCAATCCTGAACTTCTTGTCATCGACTTCGACGAGCACCGTGTCACGCAGCCAGGTTTCGAAGTTGGCCGGAGACAGGGAGACCTGGAGATCTCCCAGTGCCGCGCGCCAGACCTGTTTCGCGTCCATCGGGGCAGGCTCAGTCTTCATTGAAACCGATATGGATAGCCAGATTCGTGACGGCCACCTGGTCCACTATCGCCTTCCCGGCGCCGTGAGCTGCCGGCCATCCAGGCTCTGCTCCGACGCAGTCTGGCGGTCCTCACGGTCCCTCTGGGCCGATGCCAAGGGTTGTCTGGCGCCTCCGGCCGACGAAGAATAGCACTGCCCAGGGGACACGGGCAAGGTTCGGGAAGGTAGCGAATCGAATACTCCCTGGGAGTATCGGTCGGCGGACACGGCCGGGGCCCTCGTTTACGTGGTCTGGGTCCGCCGCGTTTGACACTGCCAATCGGGCATACATATAATCCGCCGGCAGACGCGCCAAAGCGCTCACGTGCGCCAGGCGCGTTCGCGTGCCTTTCGGGGTATCCTGACCCCGAGGCCGAATGGAGAGACACACACCATCCGATGAAGCAGACCTATCAGCCCAAGAAGCGGCATCGCGCCAAGGAACACGGCTTCCGCGCCCGGATGAAGACCACCGGAGGACGCCGAGTTCTGGCCGCCCGTCGCGCCCACGGACGCAAGAAGCTAACGGTCTGATCACGGACCGCGGCCACAACTCGCCGCGGCTGGTAATGCTCTCCAGGCCGGAGGACTTTGCCGCATTGCAGGGCGAGGGAACCGTCAGGTCCCATTCGCTACTGGTGGTTCGGGTCCGACGGAACGACCTCGAGGTGACGCGCTTCGGGCTCTCGACCGGTCGCAAGCTCGGCGGAGCGGTCGTTCGAAATCGGGTCCGCAGGCGGCTCCGAGAGGCGCTAAGGGTGATGGCGCCCTCGTTCCAGCTCGGCTGGGACGTCCTGATCATCGCCCGGTCGCCTGTCATTGCAGCGGATTACCGTTCGCTGACCGGCGCACTACAGAGCCTCCTCCGCCGGGGAGGCGTCCTCGGAGGGCGGACCGTCAGGTGAAAACGGTCGGCATCGGGCTCATAAGGCTCTATCGCCGCCTATTCGCATGGCGACCGTCAGTCTGTCGCTACGAGCCGACCTGCTCGTTTTACACCGAGCAGGCGATACGGAAATACGGCCTGCTTCGAGGGAGCTGGATGGGAATGCGTCGGATCGCCCGCTGCCACCCGTGGAGTCGCGGTGGCTACGATCCAGTTCGTTAGCATGGAATCCAACGGGCTTACACCCTCCCCTCGCAGAAGGTCCCGCGCGCGCTGGGCCGCGATCGGTCTGTTCCTCGCCCTGGTGGCCATCGCCGTCGTGGCGTGCGGGACGGCCGCGGCGGCTCACCCACCGGCCGGCGTACAGGTCGCGGCCGTGCCGTCGTCGCCGAGCGGCGCCAGACGCGGCATCTCCGACCGCGTCGGCCGTGCCAAGCCCCACGGCCACGCCCGGGCCACTCGAGCCTGCCAAGCCCGGCGCGGACCCTCTCAGCCTGCTGGCCTTCCTGTTCACGCCTCTTTTCCAGGGGCTGTTCATCCTGCTGGCCGAACTCTATGCGCTGAGCGGGAACGTCGTCCTGGCGATCATCCTGATGACCGTGCTGATCCGCCTGCTTACTCTCCGTCTCTCCGCCCGGCAAATCGTGTCGCAGAAACGGATGCAGGTCCTGGCGCCCGAGCTCAAGGAGCTGACCAAGGAACTCCAGCGCCGGTACAAGGGCGACAGACAAGCCGTCTACGCGGCCACACAGGCGTTCTACAAGGAGAGGGGCGTCAGCCCCACAGCAGGTTGTCTGCCGTCGATCCTCCAGATGGGACTCCTGTTCCCGATGTACTGGGTCATCCGTGACGGTCTGACCAGCTTCGACCCCAGCGCCATGCTCAGGCCGTTCGGCGTCAATCTGGTGCCCTCGCTGACGTGCCCCAACCCTGCCCACATTGTCAACGGCGTGGTCGACAGGGCCCAGCCTTGCATAAACACGGTCGTGGCCGGGATCAACATGGGCCAGCCTCAGGTCCTCTTCGACATCACGATCATCGGCTTCACCCTGGGTGTGAGCGCTATGGCCCTGGCCTCGGCGTTCCTGCAGTTCTTGCAGAGCCGGATGCTCATGCCGCCCGCGGCCGAGAACGACCCTTCGGCGAGCACCCAGCGCAGCATGATGATCTTCATGCCGTTCATTTCGATCCTGTACGGCGGCTTCCTTCCGGCCGGGTTGTTCGTCTACTGGATCACAACTTCGGCGTTCTCGATCGTTCAGCAGTTCCTGATCGTTGGCTGGGGCTCCATGTTCCCGCTGTTCGGTTGGAACCCGGCCTTTGCCCAAAGTCACAATCCACGATTTCCGGTCACGATGCCCGAGCCAGTGAACGCAGGCAAGTCGCTGGCAGCCACCCGGTACAAGCCGGAGGAGCGATGGGCATCGGCGGCCTCAACGGTCCGACCCAACACCCACAGGCGAACGGGTCGACGAGGGAGACGACGCTGACATGACTGCCTATCGCGACGCATACCGAGAGTTCACCGGCAAGACCGTTGAGGAGGCCCTGCGCGGAGCTCGGGAAGAATTCGGCGTGGGCCTCGACGAGCTCGATTTCGAGATCCTGACGCCCGGCAGCCGAGGCGTACTCGGCATGGGCGCCGAGCCGGCCAGGGTACTGGCGGCCCCTCGCTCGCTGCTTGGTGGGGCGACCCCCAAGCGCGAGGCGGCGGCCCAGGTTCCGCTTCCTGCCCCGAGTACCGACCGCGAGGAACGGCCCCGCCACGATCGCGACTTTGGCCGTGATCGAGACCGTGGGTCTCGACCCCCCTGGCGCGACAACAGAGGCCCGGATCATGACCGCGGCGCCCATTCCGGCGGCGGCCGGCCCGAGGGCCAGCAAGTACCGGTTGCTGGCGCGCCTCATTCCGAGGACTCTCGCCCCGACCGAGCGCCGGGCGGTGGCCACTTCGACCGCGACCGTGGCCGAAGACCCTCTGAGGCTGGACGGGGCGCGCGGCCCGGCCCCGCCCGTTCGGCCGCGCAAGTCGCTCTGACCGCCAAGGAGCTGGCAGAGGTCGCAGCCGCTCGCGTGACTCCGCACTCGGAGCGCCCTGAGTCGGCTGAGGTCACACCCGAGGCGATGGCAGCGGCCAAGGAGATCCTTGAACACCTCATGGCCCAGCTCGACTTCGACGTCCGCGTCGAGATCAAGGCCGGCGAGACGAACAGGCTCAACGTGGTCGGTGAGGGCGACGAGAAGGAGTCCCTGGGCGCTCTGATCGGGCGCAAGGGCGAGCGCCTCTCCGCCCTGCAGCATCTCGTCAATCTGCTGCTCTCCAAGCGCGTCGGGGAGTGGACTAGGATCCTCGTCGACGTCGAGGACTATCGTGGCCGCCGCGAACGACAGCTGCGCGACCTCGCAAATCGAGCCGCGGAGCGGGTCGTGGAGACGGGTAAGATGCTTCAACTGGAGCCGATGCCCGCCCTGGAGCGTCGCTGGATCCATCTTGCCCTGCGCGATCACGAACGCGTCGCAACGCAGTCGATCGGCGAGGAGCCGAATTGGCGGGTCGTGGTCCTGCCGCGAGAGGTCTGACCAAACGGCCGACCCGCGGCCGTGTCAACCGTCGCGAGACGTCCTGAATGCCGGCCATATTGGCGAGTGGCAACAAAGTGCCCTATCCTGCTCAACGATTGTGAATTGGGCGGCGTAACGGATTGCCACAGCAGCACGTCTATCGCGCGGCGGGGACGAGACGTCCCGGCTTAACTGCCCATGAGTCCGGTTTTCGGGCGACGATCCGTGGATAGACGCGGCAAAAGGAACGAACATGACGATGGATGAGCTCGACCCGTTCGAGCCCAAGGAACAATCGAAGAGCCCGACGCGAAAGCCGCCGGCCTCGCGATCGGTTTCACCCGGTGCCACCGAGTCGGTCTCCTCCGATCCCACCGAGTCCGTTTCGACCTCTATGGGGAGTGCGCCCTCAACGGTTGCCACCGAGCGCAAACTCCGCCTGGGCAACCCGCTGGCAAGAGCCAGGTTCCACACGACGTTCGATCCTCAAGCCGCTGGCTTCGCGATCGCGTTCGCGGTGGGCGCGATAGCCTCCCTCCTTCTGGTGACGGCCGTGGCGCTGGGTCTCTCCAGCGGCTACTCGAATCGGGTCATCCCCGGCGTGCACGTCGGGCCGGTCGACGTGTCCGGCCTGGACCGTGTCGAGGTGATCGCCAAGCTCCAGACATACTACGCATATCTCGGTCAGGGTCAGGTAACCGTCACCACGCCCGTTGGCGCGGCCACGATCACTTACCAGGAAGTCGCCCGTCGACCGGATGTGGAGGCCATGACCGATGCGGCCATGACGGTCGGGCATACGGGCAATCCGATCGGCGACGCCGCCTCCATTCTCAGATCCACCATCGCAGGAGAGTCGGTGCCTGTCGTAGTCCAGGTCGACCCAATGGCCCTCGCGACCCGCATCCATCAGCTGGTCGGCACGAGCGTCCTGCCCCCGCAGAATGCCCAGGTGACGCTCACGGGCGGAACACTGGCCCTCTCGCCGTCGACGGGTGGGAGCGGCATCGATGAGATGGCAATCTCCCGCGACATCATCGACAAGCTTACCCAGCCGGACGCTCCGGCCGATTTGCAGGCCGGTGGCACATTCGTGACGCTCGACCCGCGGGTCAGCGACAAGAATGCCCAGGACGCTATCGCGGCTGCCCAGAAGATGATCGTCGACATAACCCTGGTCTGGAACGGCGCCCCAGCCCCGAGCGCGGATCCGAGCCAGAGCACGGCCCCCGCCCAGTCCCAGACGCCGCCCAAGGACTTCACCATCGACGCCCCGACAATCCGCGACTGGATCGTCTTCGGCACCAAGCCGGACGGGAGCTACGGTCCGGCGGCCGATCCGGCTCTGGTGCAGGCGTACCTCTTCCAGCTCTCCGCGAAGGTGGCAATACCGCCGGTCGAGCCGTCGGTCAAGTTCGACAGCTCGAATACGCCTGTCGGCGTCAACGGAGGCAAGGACGGCACCGGCATAGACATAGCGGCCACAACGAAGGCAATCGAGGCCTATCTCGATGAGCTGGTCTCGGGCGGGAACCCCGGATCCACGATCGCCGTCGTCACGACGCCGATCGCCCCTCAGCTCACCGCCACCAGCCTGACCGACCTGGTCAGGATCGGCAGAGGTGCCTGGACGACCACTTTCTACCCGGACGTAAGCAACGGCAACGGGGTGAACATCCGAACGCCGGCGAAGCTCCTCAACGGCCAGGTCGTGGGCCCCGGCCAGCAGTTCAGCTTCCTCGACGCGGTCGGGCCGATCGACGCGGCCCACGGATACGCGAACGGCGGCGTCATCCTGGACGGCAGGAGCGACCATACCGGGGCCATGGGCGGAGGGATCTGCTCGGCCTCGACGACGATGTTCAACGCGGCCGCGAGGGCCGGACTCCAGATCGACGAACGCCACGCCCACTTCTACTACATCAACCGCTATCCGGTCGGGCTCGATGCCACCGTCTATTCCAACGGCGTTACGACGTGGGACCTGAAGTGGACTAACGACACCCCGTACCCGATCGTGATCATCGCCCGCACAACACCCGGATCGCGGAGCACGATCACCATCGAGCTCTGGAGCCGGCCGATCGAGCGGACCGTCGCGTTCACCGGCCAGGTGAAGTCGAACATCGCCACTGCCACCGACGGCAAGCAGTACGTGAGCACTCTGAAGCCGGGCCAGCAGAATTGCGCGGAGTACCCGACGGACGGTTTCGACACGTCGGCGACCCGCATCGTGACCGACGGCACCGGCACCGTGATCCACAACGACACGTGGAAGTCCCACTACACCAAGGTGGATGGGATCCTCCAGATCGGCGGCTCGCCGCCTCCCTCTGAGACCCCGACGCCGTCGGCGGGCCCGCCCACCCCGACCCCGGGCCCGACCCCGACCCCGACCCCGACTCCAACCCCGGCCCCGCAACCGTCTGCGTCAGCCCCCAGCGCGTCCTCGGCCCCAGCTGCTCGACGCCGCAAGCTCCTGTAGCCGCCAACGCGATCAACGGCAAGAGCCGGCGCACAGCGCCGGCTCTTCTATTTCCCGCGGGACACAGGATGACCGCTCTGGCGTTCGGCCTATCGTAAGTCGCCCACGGGCCTGGACGAACGGGTTATGCCGGACTGACTGAGGGCCTGCGATACTACGTCCGCTCCAGATGGGCCCGCTCACGGACCGATCGGGAAGGCGAAAGGGTTGGGGACGAAGATCGACCTCGACAAAGCTCGGAGGGGTATCGGCCTCCTTCGACTCGGAGGCGGCCTCATCCGCTTCCTGCTCATCGCGCCGCTCGCCACCGGGGCATTCCTGGCGGACATGTCCCCAGCCCGGGCCATGGCCGGTGCCGTCTATGTACCGTATGGGCCCACGAGATTCGTCGACTCGCGGATCGGCCTGGGTATAGGAGGCGCCCTTGCACCCTTCAGCCCGGCGACATTCGCGGTCGCCGGAGTCGAGGGCGTCCCGGCCGAAGCCGTGGCCGTCGCCGGGAACCTCACCGTTACTGGTCAGGCCAGCAACGGATACATCTGCCTGACGACGACGCCCATCCCCCGGCCGGGTACCTCCACGCTGAACTTCCCCGAGGGCGACATTCGGGCTAACGGCGTGTTTGCGGCGCTTGGCCCAGATGGGTCGCTCTCGATCACCGCTTCGACCGCGACCGACGTCGTCTTCGACGTTACCGGTTACTTCGTGAACGGATCGGGAGCCACGTACTTCCCCATGGAGCCGAGGCGCTTCCTCGACACTCGCAACGGAACAGGACTCCGCCATCGATTCGAATCGAACACCCCTCGAACTCTGCAGATCGCAGGAGTGGGAGACGTTCCCGCAGGAGCGGCCGCCATCACCGGCAATGTCGTGGTGGACGCGCCGAACACCAGTGGGCACATCGCGGTTACCCAGCATCCGGCCCCCACGCCGCCCACGTCCACCCTCAATTTCCCCGCCGGCGACATCAGGGCGAACAACTTCACGGTTTCACTTGCTGCCGACGGATCCATCGGCATTACCTTCGTTGGGTACTCTCCGGGGGTCACCACGGACGTGGTCCTCGATGTGACGGGCTACTTCGTGCCCGGCGAGACGGGCGCCCGCTACTTCCCGATCGCCCCGGTCCGCGCTGCCGATTCCCGCCACGACGACGGCCTAAACGGACCGATATCCACGGGTAGTCCGGTGACGCTGCAAGCAGTCGGCCGCTTGGACGTGCCCGACGGAGTCCAGGGCGTGACGGCCAACCTCGTCGCCGTAGCGGGGCCGTTCGCCGGCTACGCCGCCATCACCCCTATCGCCACGCCGACTCCGTCGACGTCGACCGTGAACTTCCCGGCAAACGACATTCGGGCGAACGGTTTCGTCTCGCCGGTTTCGTCGGTGGGAACGTTGGGGCTCGCCTTCAATGGGTCGGCAACAGCGGACTTCGTCGTCGACGTTACGGGCTATTTCGCGGGCGGTAGCGGCGTCTCCGCGGTTCGAACGCCGTCCTTTTCCGGGATCTCTCTCTATCGCGGATCGGCCTGGAGCCACCAGGCGACGAACACCTGGTGCATCGGAGCCTCGACGCAGATGATGCTCAACACGGTCACGGGGGCATCGGACCATACGAGCAGCACGCAGAGCGCGTACATGAGCTACGCCTTCGCCCACAGCCAGTATGTGGCGCGCATCGGCGCCGAAGTTGACGGCTGGGCGAATGCCCTGACCTATTTCGGTGCTGGCGCGTATGCCGCCGCTGGGTACGTCACGGCAGATGCGGCGATCAAGGCAGCGGCTACCAGGATGCGTGTGACGGGCAAACCGGTTGGCCTGGTGGTGATGGAAGGACACCATGCCTGGGTGATGGCCGGCTTCACGTCGGTTGGCGACGACCCATCGGTGTCGCAGGACTTTGCCGTTACTTCGGTGATCGTCATGGCCTCGTACTACGGCTCCAGCGCCTACGACCCACCTCCCGGCTCGGGCGAGTCGATGGATTACATGGCCGGCAAGCTAACGCCCTACACGGACGACTATCCGACCATCTGGGATGGTCAGTATGTGATCGTCCAGCCGTAACTGCCCCACCCAATCCGGCAAGTCTTCTAGCAAGGCTTCGATGCCGTCGCTGGGCGCGCCCACCCCGATCCAGGTGCCCGCTGAGGGTGCTGGAGGCGTCTACTCGGAAGGTCGCCGCAGCAGCGTCACGGCAACGCAGGCGAGCCACAAGAGCAGGCTCAGCAGCGACGCCCACTCGAGCATCGGAACCGTCCAGACGCCGGAACGCTCCAGGATCCTCGCGTCCGGGTTCGCCGGGTGATAGGTCGAGTAGACGGCAATGAAGGTCAGGAAGACCGCGACCACCAGGCAGGCGGGGATCAGTAGCCAGCGCGGGAAGGTCGGTCTTGGGCTCGTCAGAAGCCACACGCTGAAGGTCGCGGCGACCGTCCAGCCCGACAGGAAGAAGACGTCCGAGACGACGCGGTGCGTGGCCAGGTAGTCCATGGGAAAGACACCGACCAGCGTTCCCGAGATCCCGGCGACGGTCGCGGCGACCCCGAAGGCGAGGCGGTAGCGTCCGCTCAGCTCGCGACTCGCGATCATCAGGAACGACCCGAGACCCACGCCACCGAGCACGATCCCGAGGTTGAAGACCCAGGCCAGGCGGGAAGCGGCGATCTCGCCGAGTTCCGAGATGAAGTGGTTGAGCGGGGAGTACCCCTCGCCGCCGTAGCCGCGGTAGGGAATAGCCGTCACGACCATGCCGGCCAGGATGACGGCGACCGACATGAGCCCCAGCAGTCCGATCCGCCGGGAGGTCAATTCGACCGTGAGGAAAGTCCGCGGGGCCGTCTCCACGAGTCGCGCCTCCACTGGCCGCGGGCGGGCGGGCAAAGAAATGGTGGAGATGGGGGAGAGTCGAACTCCCCGTCCAGAAACCTTCTCCGGAGACCACTACGAGCGTGTCCGGTGATTTGTCGTCGATCGCCCGGCCGACCATCGGCAGCCTGCCGAGCGCTCCAGTCACGTCCCCTTTCGGGCTTTGACTCCGGCTACGCGACGCTACCCGGGATCGCACCCCCGCTCAATGACGCTTCCGCAGCCCACGGGGGTGAGGCTGTTTCCACGTTCACCTTACTGCCTAAGCAGCGAGGGCGAAAGCAGACTGGTTGTTGCCAGTTACTTCGTTTGGGCTCCTTTTTACGAGGCCTGGAGTCCAACCTCGGCTCGCGTTCTCCGGTCACTGGCCCCTGTCGAAACCACGCATCCCCACAGAGTCCGCCGCGACCGGCGGAAGCGGATTGTACAGCGGCGGGCACGGAAATCAACTCGGGGGCCCGGCCGTCCGTAACGAACGACGCAGAAGTTAGCCGGGGTACTTGCTCGTGCCCACATGGGGATAGGCGGGGTAGCTCTTTCCGGATCACCGGGCGCCCGCCTTCATGGAGCTCATAGCGTTGTCGCCGGCCTGGCCAGTGGTGCCGCCCGGAAGCACCTACCGATTGCGGCCCCGGTCCGAGTCGGCAATAGCGCGGTCCATCTCGCGTCGCGAGTCGCGGTCGGCGATGTCGCGCCGGCGGTCGTGCAGCTGCTTGCCGCGTCCCAGGCCGATCTCCAGCTTGGCTCGGCCACGGGCGGTGATGTACATCTTGAGTGGGACCAGAGTGAGTCCCTTGGCCTTGGTCTTGGTCAGCAGGGCCAGTATCTCGTCGCGATGCAGCAGCAGCTTGCGCTGGCGCTTGGGCTCGTGGTTGTAGCGGTTGCCGGTATCCCACTGCGCGATGTTCGCGCCGATCAGCCACGCCTCCCCGCGCTCGATGCGCGCGTATGCGTCGGCGAGGCTCACCTTGCCGGCTCGGATCGACTTGATCTCCGTGCCGGTCAGGGCGATGCCGGCCTCGAACGAGTCCTCGATCGAGTACTCGTGGCGTGCTTTGCGGTTCTGGGCGACGGTTTTCTCTTCGCCCAATGCGGACTCCTTGAGGCCGGCGGTCCGAACGATCGTGCCGGATTGGTTGAGGTTAGCGGACCCTCGTCGTTGGCGAGGCCGTCGGACGGGCGCGAACTGGAGGTAACTGGCGGCAAACGCGCGAATGCCGGTCCCGAAGGACCGGCATTCGGTCTGCTGTGATCACCACCCGCGGTGACCGGTCTAGAGGCCGGCTCCTCGCGAGGTGGTGCAGCGAATCGGTATCGACACTGCACATCACCTCCTTTCGTTCGAAGGAATGGTATAGGAAGCCCGCAACGCGGGCAACCGTGACCCGGGGGTCGGGCTCAGCTGGGGCTTGGCACCGGGACCGTGCTTGGGGCGGGGCTGCCGCTGGGGCTCGCGGAAGGCGCGGCCTCCGGCGGGAATCCCAGCCGCTTCAGGCCGGCGTCGAGGACCGGGTCCGTCCCGGCCCGGGCACCGTCGGAGCTGACCGCGATGTCCGGTTGTAGCCCCTTGCCCTGGATCCAGACCTCGCCGGGGGTCAGCCAGCGGGCGACGGTGAGGTGGATCCCGCCGAAGTTGTTGGACAGCGGCAACCATTCCTGGACAACGCCTTTGCCGTACGTCTTGGCGCCGATCAGCTCGGCTCGGCCTCGAGCTTGCAGCGCGCCCGCCACGATCTCGGCTGCCGACGCCGTGTTGCCGTCGACCAGCACGACCACGTGGATCGACGGGTCCGTGGCCAGACCGTTCGGGTCCGCCGTGATCTCCTGCTGCGCGCCCGTAGCATCCTGCTGATAGACGATGGGCCCCGATCCTATGAACTGGCTGGCCATGTGAACCGCATCCTGCACGTACCCGCCAAGGTTGCCTCGGAGGTCGAGAATGACGTACTTCTGGCCTGCCGCCATTGCTTTGGCGAGAGCGTCCTGGAATTGCGTCCAGGCCGGGTCGTTGACGCCGCTCACGTCGATGTATGCGACCGCACCGTTGGCCAGCGTTCGGGACGAGACTTCGGACCGGTTGTAGACGGCGCGTACGATCCCAATCTGGAGCGACGTGCCGCTCCGATCCAGGCCGAGCGTCACCGACGTTCCCTTGGGCCCCTTGATGAGGGCGATCGTCTGATCGACCGTCAGTCCGTCGAGGGACTTGCCGTCGACCGAGACGATCACGTCGCCGGCGAGTACTCGAGCCGCCTCCGCGGGCGAACCCGGGATGACCTGCGCGATTGCCAGTTCGCAGCCGCCCCCGATCGTCTGGCAAGCAGTGGTCGAGTTGGGATCCACGGGCTGGAGCTGAACCTGGACTCCGATCCCTTGGGCCTGGCCGCCCACGTCCAACAGGGAGTTCTCGAAATCACTCGGGCTCTGGTAGTAGGACCACGGATCGTTGAGGCTCTGCATCATGCCGCTGATCGCGGCCTGAACGAGCTGGTCCTGGCTGGGACGCGGCGATCCGGCGTACTTCGATTGGATCAGCGAGTAGACGTCCCAGAACGGCCCGAAGCGCGACTCCTGGTCGGCGGGAGTTCCCGGGGTGGTCGCTACGTGCGCACCCAGGCTGAACCCGCCCACGAACAGGGCGCTGCCGGTCACGATGGCGACGAGAATCAACCCGAAGCGCGAAGGAGCCACGCCCCGACGGTGGCCCGCGCCGGTACGGTCGGTCGTCGCGAACGCCTCGGAGTCGTCTGTCATGGCGGCCGCGCCTTCGACTCCGCCGGCCGGGGCTGCCTTCACGGTCGCGGTGGCCGACGACTCTGCTCGGGCGGAAGCTGCCGCGGCCTCGGGCACCGAGTCCCGCTCGTTAGTCCGGTCGTGTTTTCTGGTGGGCCATTTCGGGGACATCGATCTCGAACCTCCGGCATTCTGGTGCCGATTTGCGGATCGCTACACCGATCAGCGGATCAGGTAGCTTCGGATGGACAGGTATGAACCGAGGACGCCAATGCCGACCCCGGTGCCCAGTACGACCAGGGCCACGTCGCGTCCGACCGTGGCGCTGGCTTCGACCGGCAGGACCTTGAAGTAGTCGGCCATGAAGCCGGTAATCGGGCCCTGGCACGCCCAGAGCAGGCCGATGGTGATCAGGGCCCCGAAGAGCCCAACCAGTGCGCCCTCGAAGATAAAGGGCCAGCGTATGAATGCGTCTGAAGCGCCGACCAGGCGCATGATTTCGATCTCGTCGGCTCGGGAGACGACTGCCAGCCGGATGGTGTTGACGATGATGAACAACACGATCAGGCCGACTACTGCGAGGACTCCGATTCCACCTGCCCGGAGGATGCCGATGACGGCAATCATCTGATCGACGGTCTGCTTGATGTTGAGGACACGGTCGACCGGCGCCTGGTTGCGAAGGTAGGTGGCGACATCCAGGTAGTCGTTCGGATCGCGCAGGTTGATCTGGAGTGACGCGGGCAGCGGGTTCGTGGGCAGCGAGTTGATGACGTCGGCCTCGTCCGGGTGGCGAGCCAGGAAGTCCTCGAGCGCCTGGTCTTTGGAGACGTAGCTCACCTCGGTCACCTGAGGCATCTGCCCCACAGCTGTTTCCAGCACGGTGACGTCCTGCGGGTTGGCCGCATCCTTCAGGTAGGCGACGACCTGGACCTCCTGCTCGACGTATTTGAGCGTCGCGTCGAGGCCGGTCAGCAGAATGATCAAACCCGAAAGCAGGGCCAGCATCAAGACCATCGTTGCGGTGGCCGCCACGCTCATGAGGCCGTTGTGCCACAGACCCTGCCAGGCGCGGCGCAGGCTGAAGGCGACGAAGGCGATCACTCAGTCCTCGCGGTGGTAGGCGGCTTCGGTCTGGTCCCGCACGACGCGGCCGTCCTCCAGAGCCACCACTCGCTTGCGCAGCGCAGTGACGACTTCGGCGTTGTGCGTAGCCATCAGAACGGTCACGCCTAGCTCGTTGATCCGCAGCAGGAGCTGGATGATTTCCCAGCTGATCAGGGGGTCCAGGTTGCCTGTCGGCTCGTCGGCGATGAACAGGCGTGGGTTGTGGACCAGGGCGCGGGCAATCGCCGTTCTTTGCTGCTCGCCCCCGGACAGCTGACCCGGTAGCTGGTCCGCCTGTCCGGACAGACCCACGACCCGAAGGACCCGATCTACGACCGGCCCGATCTCGTGGCGCGGGGCACCCGTGACCTCCATGGCGAACGCAACGTTCTCCCGGACCGTCTTGTGGGGAAGGAGCTTGAAGTCCTGGAAGACGATGCCGATCTTGCGGCGAATACGGGGCACGTCCTTGCGCTTCAGGCGGGCCAGATCGCGACCATCGAGTAGAACCACGCCCTTGGTGGCCATTTCGTCGCGGATCAGGAGCTTGATGATCGTCGACTTCCCGGCTCCCGACGGCCCCACGAGGAACACGAAGTCACCCTCCGGAACAATCAGGTCGACGCCGCGCAGCGCCACCTTGCCGTTCGGGTAGGACTTGGTTACGCCCTCCATCGCGAACACCACGCGAGCCCGTATCGGGCTCTCGGCGCTCTTGCCCGTACCGCCGGGCAGGCGAGTCTGGCTCGGCTTGGAATTGGACGACGCCGCGCTCACCATGGTCATGAGGCTAGCACCGATTCCGAGCTCCGGCTGGCGGCCCGGGCAGCCTCACAGCAAGGCCAGGCTCGCCGGTACGTATCTGTCGAAGGCGGCGAAGGGTCGGGTCCAACACAACTGAGCTGGAAAGCCTTCGATCCGCAAGCCCGCCCGGAGCAGCGCAACCATGGCTCGATCGTTGGCGCCGGGGACCCATACGCTCGTGGAGCCGCGCGGTTTGATCGTCGCCATCAAGTGCCTTATGACCGCCGCAGTGAGGGTTTCGTCGAGCACGGATACCGGCCCGAATCGGCCGACTTCGGAGCTGTAGCCGTAGCCGACCGGCTCGCCGCCGGCCGTCATGTACACGAACCCCACCCTGCCCGTGGCCCGAAGGTGAGCGTGATCGACTGGGTGTGCGTATCCGAGGACGGATCGATCGATAGACTCGATGGCGCGATCGATCGAATCGATGGCCCGGACCTGCTCCTCGCGGCCCTGCGCGCGCCCGAGCTTCGCCGAGATGGCGCGGACGGAGGCCATGCGGGCGGCGCGAGGACCTTGAAGATCCATGGACACGGCCTCGATCTCCGCCGGAAGGCCCGGCAGCGACGATGGGTCCGTGGGCTGGCCGACCAGGTTGAAGACCGGTACTCGCGGGACGATTCCGTACCGCGCGTAGAGGCCGTTTGATGCCGGCTGAGCCGAGTCCGTGCAGGTGGCCATGACGCCATCTCGCCGACCGGCCCGATGGTCGGCGGCGCCGGCCGCGGCCGCGTCGTCCGGGAGGGGCGCCTGCGCGATCGAGGGCATGATCTGGGTCAGGATCGCCCGGCCGATGCCGTGGCGCTGTTCCTCCGGTAGCACGTACAGCTGGCTGAGGAACCAGACGTGCTCGCGCTGCACGGCGATCCCGAAGCCGACGACACGCTCCGGCCGGCCGTTGGCGGTTTCCCTCCTTGCCGGGCGAACGGCCACGAGGAACCGCTCGGGGTCCGTGGCAAGGAGATGCTTCAGTAGACCCAGAAGCGGGTCGAGATACGGCGACGGCAGCGGCCGGTTGAGGCGGGCCATGTACTCGTCAACGGCGGAGTACCAGATGAGCGCGCAATCGGCGAGCTCGCCGGGGCGCGGCGGTCGGTAGCTGACGGGCTCCGTCATCCGGCCGGCGAACCGGGCCCGTCGCTCCCGACGGTCGCCCCGGTGGCCTCCCTTTCCAGCTCGGCCTGCATGAACGCATCCAGGTCGCCGTCGAGGACTGCGGCTGTGTTGCCCGTCTCGAGTTCCGTGCGATGGTCCTTGACCATCTGGTAAGGGTGCAGGACGTAGCTGCGTATCTGGTTTCCCCAGCCGGCCTCCACGTGCTCACCGCGGAGCTTGCGGATCTCGGCCTCGTGCTCTTCAACGGCCCGCTGCAGCAGCCGGGCCTGGAGGATCTTGGCCGCGGTCTCCTTGTTCTGCGTCTGCGACCGTTCGTTCTGGCTCTGGGCGACGATCCCGGTTGGGTTGTGGGTCAGCCGAACGGCCGAATCAGTCTTGTTGACGTGCTGTCCGCCGGCGCCCGTGGCTCGGAACGTGTCCATCCGGATATCGTCCCAGTTGAGCTCGACCTCGATGTCGCTCTCCACTTCGGGCAGGACCTCTACGAGCGCAAAGGTCGTATGGCGGCGTTTCTGCGAGTCGAAGGGGCTTATTCGGACCAGACGGTGGACTCCCCGCTCCGCCTTCAGGTAACCGTAGGCGGCCCGGCCGTCGACGGCCACGGTGGCGCTCTTGATGCCCGTCTCCTCACCCTCCGTCAGGTCGAGAATTTCGGTGGCGAACTTGTGCCGCTCGGCCCAACGCAGGTACATGCGGAGAAGCATCTCGGCCCAGTCGGTGGCTTCCGTGCCGCCCGCACCCGCGCTGAGGCTGAGCAGAGCGTTGCGCTGGTCGTACTGGCCGCCGAACAGAAGCTCCCGTCGAGCCTGCTCGTACTCGCGAACCAGGCCCTCGGCGTCACGGACGACATCTGCAAGCAACGCCGCGTCGTCTTCCGATTGCGCCAGGTCCAACAGCTCGACCGTCGACTGGGCTCGCGATTCGAGACCGCGCCACAGCCCCAACTCTTCGCGAAGACTCTCGGCCTCGCGCAGCACCTTCTTGGCCGCACGCTGGTCATCCCAGAAGCCGGGTTCGCCGACGCGGGCGTCTAGATCGGAAAGACGGCTTTCTTTAGCCGGGAGGTCAAAGACGCCCCGAGGTCGCCTGGATCCGCTGGACCAGGTCGCGGATTTCGGCCGGCTCCACTAAGAGCGGCCTCGTGCGTCCTGGAGCAGGATCGGTCGGAGCTCGATCAAGCGCAGAGCGCTCTTGCTCCGGGCGACGACGGGGTTCACGCAGGGACAGTAGATGTTATGCGGGCAGACGCCGCAGTTCCCATCGCAATCGAGCGCAGCCGCATAACTGCAGTTGCGGCAATCACGTTCACAGGCGATGAGATCGATGAATGCCGCTTCCTCTGCCTGCTTCACTACTCTCCTCAAGTGACGGCGCGGTGCCCCTCCACAGGACCGCGGCCACCTGACGGGGCGCAGCCGCGACAGCTGTCGGCCGGAGTATACGGTTTCAATTCGCCTTAGCCAAGAGGTTAATTGGGCTCGGCGTCTGGAAATCGGCCTCGAGGCGCACCCGCGACGCACATTCGCGGTGCGGCCTGGCAAGTCCCGGCTGGTGAGCCCCGTCGCATGGAGTTGTGCCGTCGACCGCCCGCGGTCGGCAGCAGGCAAGGCGGTCTAGCCGGAGACCGGGGCGGACGACGTCGGGGTGGCGGTGAGAGTCGGGGTTGACTCAGGCCCCAGATCAGGCAGTTCCGTGTCCTGGTTGACGAACAGGTATAGCCCCGTGGCGCCGAGTTCGTGCAGAGTCGCGCGGAACATGGCCGGCCCGTTGTAGTCGGGGCTGGTCTCCGCAGGCGACGACCAGCCTTCGATTCCTTCATCCTGGGCCAGGCGCAGGACGCGCAGCATGTGACTCCGATCGGAGACGAAGAGGGCCGTGCGGAGACCCTTCTCGTTCATGATGGTGCGCACGTTCTGCATCGACTCCAGGGTTGAGCGGCCCGTGGTCTCCATCAGGATCGCGGAGTCGGGGACGTCCTGGGACATCGCGTACTTGCGTCCCACCTCGCCTTCGGTGGTCCAGTCGCCGGGCAGCTTGCCGCCTGTGGTGATCAGGTAGGGTGCGTCACCCTCCTTGTACAAGGCGATGGCGTGGTCCAGTCGGGCGGCGAAAGAAGGCGAGGGGCGGCCGTTGTACTGGGCGGTCCCCAGCACCACGATGGCGTCGACATGCCGGCGACCGTCCTGCTCGCCCACTTGCCAGATGCGGAACGTGGTGTAGCCGACGAGCGCGCAACCCCCCAGGACGAAAGCGAGTCCAACCAGAACGAGGTCCCGCAGGCGCTCTCCCAGTGTCAGTCGCGGTTGCGTCACCGGCAGGGTTCCGCCAGGGCCTGAGCGAGGGCGAGAGGGCACGCCGCCGGCCCTGGGGCTCCATGCCTTCCCCTGGGACGTCCGGCGAGGCCCGCTACTGTCCGTGGCACTTCTTGTACTTGCGACCGGAACCGCACCAGCACTGGTCGTTTCGGCCCATGCGCACACCCGCCGGCGAATAGCCGGGTCGGATGGCGCTGTCCCCGCCACCGGCTCCGCCGGCGGGGCGACCCTGGGGGAGTGGCTTGGGAAGCGGCTTGCCCCCGGTATTGGTACCGCGGCCGTTGCCACTCGGCGCGTTGGGGCCACCGGTCGCCGGTCCGCCGGTCGAACCGCCACCGGCCCCTCCCGCGGGTGCCGTCTCGCCGGAATTCTCGGTGCCCTGGGGCACGGCGGGCTGTCGAACGATCGAGACGCGGAAGATGGTCGTCGCGACCTGGTGGCGTATCAGCGAACTCATCTCCTCGAAGAGCCCGTAAGCCTCCTTCTTGAAGGCGTTGAGCGGCTCCTCCTGGGCGTGGGCCCGCAACTGGATGCCCTGGCGCAGTTCGTCGACTTCGGTCAGGTGCTCGACCCAGATCGAGTCGATCGTGCGCAGGAGGACGAGGCGCTCGATGAGGGACCACTCGTCCGGGTTCTCCTCAGCCTTTTGTTCGAGCTTCTCGGCGGCGAGGTCCTTCAGGCGAACGGCGATCGCGTCCCGGCCGTTCAGATCCCACAGCGCGTCTTCGGTCGTCTCCGGGCCGGCCATGCCCATCGCCTCGACGGCAGCCACGAGGGCGGCCATGTGCCACTCCTCCATCGGCAGTTCCGCAGGAAGGTGCACGTCGACGAGTGAGTCGAGCTCCCGGTCCAGGAAGGCTTCGACAGTGTCGGTGAGGTCCTCGTTGCGGAGGACCTTGTCACGCTCCTCGTAGATCGTCTCGCGCTGCTTGTTGATGACGTCGTCGTACTCGACAACGTGCTTGCGAATGTCGAAGTTGTAGCCCTCGACACGGGACTGGGCGTTCTCGATCGTCTTGGAGACCAGGCGCGACTCGATCGCCATGTCCTCGTCGAGGCCGAGGCGCTCCATGAGGCCGGCGACCCGGTCGGAGGCGAAGCGTTTCATCAGGTCGTCTTCAAGAGAGAGATAGAAGCGCGACGAGCCTGGGTCGCCCTGGCGGCCGGCGCGGCCGCGAAGCTGGTTGTCGATGCGGCGCGAATCGTGACGCTCGGTACCGATGATGTGCAGACCGCCTGCGGTAACGACCCGCTCGTGCTCCTCGTCGCAGATGCGCTTGGCCTCGGCCAGCGCCGCGGCGTAGGTCTCCTTGTCCACCTCGGCCGGGTTGAGGCCCTTGCGGTGGAGCATCTCCGAAGCGAGACCGGCCGCGTCGCCGCCGAGCTTGATGTCAGTGCCTCGGCCGGCCATGTTGGTGGCAATCGTTACGGCGCCGATCCGACCGGCCTGGGCCACGATCGGAGCTTCCTTCTCGTGGAACTTGGCGTTGAGGACCTCGTGCTTGATCCCGCGGCGCTTGAGCATGTCGGCGAGGTGCTCGGACTTCTCGACCGAGACGGTACCGACGAGGACCGGTCGGCCCTGCTCGTGCATCTCGGCGATCTCGTCGATGAGGGCGCTGAACTTGCCCTGCTCGTTGCGGAAGACGAGGTCCGCCCCGTCGTCGCGGATCATCGGCTCGTGGGTCGGTATGGCAACTACTTCCAGCTTGTAGATCTTGTGCAGCTCCTCGGCTTCGGTCATGGCCGTACCGGTCATGCCGGCCAGCTTGGTGTAGAGCCGGAAGTAGTTCTGGAAGGTGATCGTCGCCAGGGTCACGCTTTCGCGCTGGACGCGCAGGCCCTCTTTGGCCTCGATAGCCTGATGGAGGCCCTCGCTCCACCGGCGGCCAGGCATCTGCCGGCCGGTGAACTCGTCGACGATGACGATTTCGCCGTCCTTGACGATGTAGTCGCGATCGCGTTTGAAGAGCGCGTGGGCCTTCAGGGCCGATTCGAAGTAGCGGGCCAGCGTGGGATCCGAGTCGTATATGTTCTGAACGCCGAGGAGGCGCTCCATCTTGGTGATGCCTTCCTCGGTGGGCGAGACGGCTTTCTCCTTGAGGTCGACGAAGTAGTCGCCGCCCTCCTCGGCGCCCTCGGGGCGAGGGACCATGCGCGGCACCAGTCGAGCGAAGAGAAAGTACTTGTCGGCCGATTCCTCGGCTTGACCGCTGATGATGAGGGGAGTCCGAGCCTCGTCGATGAGGATGTTGTCGACCTCGTCGACGATGGCGAAGAAGCGGTCGCGCTGAACCCGCTGGTCGAGTTCGACGACCATGTTGTCGCGCAGGTAGTCGAAGCCGAACTCGTTGTTGGTCCCATAGGTGATATCGGCCGCGTATGCCTCGCGTCGAGATACGGGTCGCAGGTTGATCAGCCGCTCGTCGTTGGTGGGGTAGCCGGGCTCGAAGAGATACGACGTGTCGTGGGTGATGATCCCGACCGAGAGTCCCAGCAAATGGTAGATGGGGCCCATCCACTGTGCGTCGCGACGGGCCAGGTAGTCGTTGACGGTTACGAGATGCACGCCGCGGCCGGTAAGGCCGTTGAGTGCGATGGCAAGCGGCGCCACGAGGGTCTTGCCCTCGCCGGTTTTCATCTCGGCGATCTTGCCCTGGTGCAGAACGATCCCGCCCATGAGCTGGACATCGAAATGGCGCATCCCCAGAGAGCGCTGCATGGCTTCGCGGGTGGCTGCGAAGACCTCCGGAAGGACCTTGTCCATTGCCTCCTGGACACGCCGATACTCGCGCTCGCGCCGGTCGCGGGCGATCTCCCGGCGGCGCTCCGGCTCGGGGTGGTGGCGTTCGTCGTCGGAGGGCTCCTCGGGCGCGCCGGCGTCGCGGATCTCCTCGCGCAGTTCTTCGATGAGAGCGCGCAAGTCCGCGTCGGTGCGCGCCTGCATCTCCGGCTCCAGCTCGTTGATCCGATCCACGAGGGGTTCGATCCGCCGGAGCTCCCGGTCATTCGAGTCGACGAAGCGGCTCAGGAAGCCAAGCATTGGGGCTCACGATAGCTAAGGGCTCGCCGCGCGAGTCCAGTGTCTGTCCGTCGGCCGAGGCGGCGACGCCCCTCGGCGTCGGCCGATGCCAGTCGCCCGGCTGGGCCAAGGGCTGGGTCGAAAGTATAGGCCAGCTGGCCGAACCAACACTCGCCGGCGCAAGCCGCGTGACGAGTGGAACGACTGGTTGCGACCATTCTCTCGGGCGGCCTCGGCGCGACCGGAACTCCGGTCAGTGCCAGAAGTGGCTCCCGTAACCCCACAGCAGCAGCCCGAATGTCAGGACGGCAAGCACTGCCCAGAAGATGACCGCCGCAAACGTGGACGTGGGGTTCATCTCGGAGTTGCGGAGAGCCGGGACGCGCCAGCGCGGTGACTTCAGGCTGTTCCGCCAATCCTCGCCGCGGCCGCGGGCCGGCGGTGGCGAGGGGACAAGGCCTCCGCTGCCGTCCGGCCGATGGAGTTGAAGGCTCATCGCTGGCGTATCTCCTCAGAAGGATCGGGAGTCGATCGGGCGCCGATTTCGCCGCCCGTCAGAGTCCCTGGTTCTCGGTTGCGGAGGGGTCGAGGCCTCCGGGCTGGCTGTCGGTCGCGGGCTGGCTGTCGGAGCGGCCGTTGCCACCGCCGGCCGGTCGTTCGCCCCGACCTTCCACATCCCACAGGAGCATCTCCTGGGTGAACTTGACCTCGCTGGTGAACAGCGCTCCCACGGACTGACCGCGATGGATCCGGACGATCGCCTCGGCGATAAGCGGTGCGAGCGAGATCACCTTGACCTTGGCGTTGCGATTCTCCGGTGCGATCGGGATCGAGTCGGTTACGACGAGCTCGCGCAGGGCGGACTCGGCGATGTGACTGACCGCCTCTCCGGAGAACACGGCGTGAGTGGCGCAGGCGTACATCTCGGTGACGCCCTCGCGCTCGAGAGCGTTGACGATCTGGATAAGCGTGCCGGCGGTGTCGATCTCGTCATCGACGATGATGGCCCTCTTGCCACGGACGTCGCCGATGACGTTGAGGACCTCGGTCCGGTCCTGGTTGCCGATGCGGCGCTTCTCCACGATGGCCAGGGGAGCCTCGAGCAGCTCCGCGAAGGTGCGGGCGCGCTTGGCGAAGCCGAGATCCGTGACGACCACCAGGTTCTCCAGCTGCTTCTGGCGGAAGTGGCTGGACAGAAGGTGGACTGCGGTCAACTCGTCGACGGGGATGTTGAAGAAGCCTTGTATCTGACCCTGGTGGAGGTCGACCGTGAGAAGCCGGTTCGCCCCGGCCACCGTGACCAGATCTGCGATCAGACGGGCCGTAATTGGGACGCGAGGCTGGTCTTTCTTGTCGGACCGTCCGTATCCGTAGTAGGGCACGACGGCGGTGATGCGTCCGGCGCTCGCTCGCTTGAAGGCGTCGATCATGATGAGCAACTCCATGATCGACTTGTTGACGGGCCGCGACGTCGGCTGGATCAGGAAGACGTCCTTCTCTCGAGCGTTGTCGATGATTCGGACGAAGATGTTCTCGTTGGAGAATTCGAAGACCTGGGCCTGCCCGAGATCGATTCCCAGGTAGCGGCAGATGTTGCTCGCCAGTTCCCGGTTGGCGTTGCCGGTGTAGACGTCGAATTGGTCCGCTGGCAAGGCCATCTCCCGGCTCTCGCGGCCGCTCATTTGGCAGGCCCGCCGTCGGGCGCGGGGCGAGCATCTGCGGGTCCATTGTCCGACAAGCCATCGCGTTGTGCCAGCCCGGCCCGGAAGGCGGCGATGCCGACGACCTTGTCCCCGATATTGAGGCGCATCACGATGACGCCCCTGGCCTGCGAGGAGTAGCGGTTGATGGTGTTTGTCTCGGTGCGGACCACCTGGCCGCCGGCGCTGATGAGGAGCAGCTCCTCGTCCTCCTCGGTGACCTGCTGGACGGCGGCCACGTCGCCGGTCTTCTTGCCCTCGAGGGAGATCAGCCGGACGCCCTGGGAGCCCCGGTGCATTGCCCGGAACTCCGTCAGAGGAACGCGCTTGCCGTATCCGGTTTCGGTCAGGACGAGCAGATCCGCGGTGATCTGGACAACGCTCATACCGACGACGTGGTCGGTGGGACTTGCCAGGCGCATACCGATCACGCCGGCTGCGGTGCGGCCCATCGGTCTGACCTCGTCCTCGTGGAAGCGGGCGATCTTGCCCTGAGCGCTGGCGAGAATCACATCGTCCTTGCCCGTTGCCACGTCGACCCAGGCGAGCTCGTCCTCGGGCGCGATGGTGATGGCAATGATGCCGTTTGAACGGACACGGTCGAACTGCTCCAGCGGCGACTTCTTGACGATGCCGTTCCGCGTGGCCATCACCAGGAACTTGCCGGCGTTGAAGTCCGACAGGGTTATTGTCGCCATCGGGACCTCGCCCGGCTCCACCTGGACGCCGGGGAGATTGATGATCGCGATGCCCTTGGCCTGTCGGCTCGCGTCCACGATGGTGTGGACCTTGGCCGAGAAGACCCGGCCGCGGTTCGTGAAGAAGAGCGCCCAGTCGTGGGTGTTGGCGACAAGGAGGTGCTCGACGGCGTCCTCCTCGCGGGTCACGTGGCCGATGATCCCCTTGCCCCCCCGGGCCTGGCGGCGGTACGTGGCGACCGGCTGGCGCTTGATGTAGCCGCGGCCGCTGATGGTGATCACGACGTCCTCGTCGGCGATGAGGTCCTCGTCCGTCATCGCGCGACTTGAGTCGTCCGCGATCCGAGTCCGGCGCACGCCGGCGTACTTCGTCTTGAGCGCCGCGAGCTCGTCCTTGATGACCGCCATGACGCGTGACGGATTCGCCAGGATGTCCTCCAGCTCCGCAATGAGCTTGATGACCTCGAGGTACTCGTCCTCGATCTTCTTCCGCTCGAGGGCGGCCAGGCGGGCCAGGCGCATGTCCAGGATGGCCTGGGCCTGGATCTCCGTCAGTCCGAAGCGGGTCATCAGGTTCGCTCGGGCCGTCTCGACGTCGGCCGACTCGCGGATGGTCTTGATCACCGCATCGAGGTTGTCCAGGGCGATCTTGAGGCCCTCGAGGATATGGGCCCGCGCGCGCGCCTTTTCCAGGTCGTACTCCGTGCGGCGCACGATGATCTCGCGCCTGTGGTCGATGTAGTGCTGCAGAACTGCCTTGAGCGGGAGGGTCTGCGGCTGGCCGTCGACGAGGGCGAGCATGTTTAGGTTGAAGGCGACCTGCATCGCCGTGTGCTTGAACAGGTTGTTCAAGACGCGGTGGGGATCCGCGTCGCGCTTCATCTCGATATAGATGCGCATGCCGTCTCGGTCCGATTCGTCTCGGAGGTCGGCGATCCCCTCGAGCTTCTTAGCCCCGACCAACTCGGCCATCTTCTCCAGCAGGACGGCTTTGTTGACCATGTAGGGCAGTTCCGTGACGATGATCGACATGCGCCCCTGCCGGGTCTCCTCGAAGGCGACCTGGGCGCGGATGACGACACGACCTCGCCCGTGGGCGTACATCTCTCGTATCGCGTCGATGGTCTCGCTCTCGCCGGTGATGGGGTTTCGGCGAGTCTCGTAGCGGAACAACGTGCCGCCGGTCGGGAAGTCGGGGCCGATGATGTACTTGCAGAGGTCGTCCGAGGTGAGCTGGGGATCGTCGATGAGCGCTCGGGCCGCGTCGCACACTTCGCCCAGGTGGTGGGGCGGTATGTTCGTGGCCATGCCGACCGCGATGCCCGATGAACCGTTGATGAGCAGGTTCGGCAGCTTCGCGGGCAGGACTGTGGGCTCTCTCTGCGTGCCGTCGTAGTTGTCCACGAAGTCGACGGTGTTCTTGTCGATGTCGGCCAGCATCTCGGCCGAGATGCCGGTCAGGCGTGCCTCGGTGTACCGCATGGCGGCGGCGCTGTCCCCGTCGATCGAGCCGAAGTTGCCCTGACCGTCGACGAGGGGGTAGCGCATCGAGAAGTCCTGGGCGAGGCGGACCAGCGCGTCGTAGAGCGCGGCGTCCCCGTGGGGGTGGTACTTGCCCATGACCTCGCCGACGATCGCGGCGCACTTGCGGAACGACGAGCTGGACGACAGCCCCATCTCGCCCATCGTGTAAAGAATTCGCCGGTGGACCGGCTTGAGGCCGTCGCGAACGTCGGGCAGGGCACGCGCGACGATGACGCTCATCGCGTAGTCCAGGTAGCTGGTCCGCATCTCGTCCTCGACGCGGACGACTCGAACCTGGCCCAGATCCTCGGTCACGGTGCGGTATTCCTCCCGGAGTTGGCGGCACGTGGCGTGGGGCTCGTGGTGCCGACGGTGGCGAATTCAGCCGCGGTGGCCGCGGCGCGAGATGTGGACGGAGCGCGGGCACGGCGCCGGATCCCGCCGAGATCAGCCCGGAGGCGAGCGCCGGTTTCGGCCGGTAGCTTCGATACGGAGTCGCGGATTACCCAGGCGCGATGACCGTCGTCGGTCAGTCGCGCGGTCCGCGCCTCCGCTTCCAGGAAGCGGGTTGTCGCCGTTGCGTCCAGCTGGGCTAGCGCGCGAAGCGCCCACGACAGGGCCTTCTGGACGTCCGGCTCGTCGTCGCCGATGAGCTGACCGACGAGCGCGAGGCCGTGCTCGATTACCGGGCGGTCGCGGCCGCCTGCCACACCTCTGACGTGGGGCATCGTCGCCAGGGTGGATCCGACCAGACGCCGCTCCCAGCGCGACGTCGAGTACACGAGCTGCTCCAGCTCAGGCCAGCGGCGAGCGTCCCGAAGGATCCCTTCGCCGTAGGGGTGGGCGAGAGTGTCCACGGTGATCCATTCGTCCGCCTCGCGGGCCGCGCCGCGGAGAAGCTGCCACGTTCTCTCCGGGTCCGTGGGCAGGAGGCGGGCGAGGTTCCACATTCCGAACCAGCGAATCTCGCGCTTCTCTTCGCGCAGCAGTCGCCCCATCGTGTCGAGGAGCAGAGACGACGGCGTCTTGCTCGTGCCGCGCCTGAAGGCCTTCTGGGCGGCGTCCATCAACGGCAGCCGAACCCCGAACACGGGTCCGAGGCCAGGGGTCACGAAGTGAGCGCCGTCGGCCGCCACGGGATCTGCGATGGCCTCGAATCCCTCGGTTATGGTCGCGACGAAGGCGTCCGGGTCGTAGACGAGATCGACCAACCGCTCGCCGAGAGCGACTGCGGCGGCGAGATGCTCGGCCACGAAGAGATTCGACGCCGCGGTGACGGCTGAAGGGGCCCTGGCGGACGGAGGGCTCATCGGTCTTGCTCCGCCACGCCGTAGCGCTCCTTGAGTTCGCGCTTCCTTGCCTCCGGTGCGGCGACGTAGGTCGCTTGCGCGGACGCGAGCTCGACGCCGGTCTCGGCGTCGACGAGCTTCGCGGCCGTAACGTGGATGCGGCGACGCGACTCGATGATCCATCCTTCCGCCCGGATCCTTTGGCCGACGGTCACCGGCTTGCGGAAGTCAACGCTCATCCGAGCGGTCACGCCCCAGCTGTCGTCTTGCACCAGGGCCCAGGCCATGACCTCGTCCATTACTGTGCACAGGATCCCGCCGTGGATGATGCCTTCCCAGCCCTCGAATTGTCGCGGCATCTCGAGCTCGGTCCAGCACCGGCCGGGCTCCAGATTCAGCCTCAAGTGGAGGCCCATCTCGTTGAGCTCGCCGCATGCGAAGCAGTTGTGCGGCCGGATGCGGAAATCCTCGTAGGAGAGCACCGCCGTCCGGACCGACGGCTGGGACTCCGCAGTCGTCGTCTGCGTCGACCCGGAGAGCAGATCAGACATCGAGGTTCTGAACCTTTCGAGCCTCGGTCTTGATGAAGTCCTTGCGCGGCTCGACTCGCTCGCCCATCAGCATCGTGAAGATGGCGTCGGCCTCCGCGGCGTCATCCACCTCGGCGCGCAGTAGCGTCCGCGTCTCCGGGTTCATCGTGGTATCCCAGAGTTGATCCGCGTTCATCTCGCCGAGGCCCTTGAACCGCTGGACGGTGACGTTCTTGACCGCGACCTTCTTCACGAGAGCGTCGCGCTCCGCTTCTGAAGCGGCGTAGTGGGTCACCTTCCCGGTGCTCACGCGGAAGAGCGGGGGCTGAGCGATGTAGAGGTAGCCGTTCTCGATCACCTGCGGCATGTGTCGGAAGAAGAAGGTGAGCAGCAGGGTCCGGATGTGGGCTCCGTCGACGTCCGCGTCGGTCATGATGATGATCCGGTGATAGCGGAGCTTGCTGAGGTCGAGCGAGTCGCCGATGCCGGCCCCCAGGGCGATCACGAGCGGCCGGATGTTCTCGCTCGAGACGATCTTGTCCAGGCGAGCCTTCTCGACGTTGAGGAGCTTGCCGCGGAGCGGCAGGATCGCCTGGAAGCGCCGGTCCCGACCCTGTTTGGCGGAGCCGCCGGCGGAATCGCCCTCGACCAGATAGAGCTCGCTCTTGGCCGGGTCCCGCTCCTGGCAATCGGCCAGCTTGCCGGGGAGGGACATGCCCTCCAGGGCGCCCTTGCGGATGACAAGGTCTCGGGCCTTGCGAGCGGCCTCGCGGGCGCGTGCCGCGATTAGCGACTTCTCGATGATGCGCCGCCCGTCCGCCGGATTCTCGTCGAGGTACTGGCCTATCCCTTCTGTCACGGCCGCCTCCACCTGGCCCTTGATCTCGGGATTGCCGAGCTTGGCCTTGGTTTGGCCCTCGAACTGGGGATCGACGAGTTTGACGCTGATCACCGCCGTGAGGCCCTCACGGACGTCGTCACCGCTGAGGTTGGCGTCGGCGTCCTTGAGGATGCCGGCCCGGCGGGCGTAGTCGTTGAGGGAGCGGGTGAGGGCCGCGCGGAAGCCCGTCATGTGGCTCCCGCCGTCGATGGTGTTGATGTTGTTGGCGAAGCTGAAGACGTTCTCCGCGTATGAGTCGTTGTATTGCAGGGCGATCTCGATCGCGGTCGAGGACTCTCGGCGTTCGACGTAGATGGGTCGGGCGTTGAGCGCCGCCTTGTTCTTGTTGAGATGCCTGACGAAGGAGACCAGCCCACCCTCGAAATAGAACGAACGTTCACGATCGGCTCGGTCGTCCAGCAGGCGAATCCACAGGCCCTTGTTCAGGTAGGCCGACTCGCGGAGACGCTGGGCGATCGTGTCGAACGAGAACTCGACGGTCTCGAAGACTGTTGGGTCGGCCTTGAAGGTCGTTGTCGTCCCTCGGCGATCGCCCTGCGGGCCGATCTTGCGGACGGTGCTCGTCGGCTCGCCGCGCGAGTACTCCTGGGCCCAGACGGACCCGTCGCGGGCGGATTCGACGCGCAGCCACTCCGACAGGGCGTTGACGACACTCACTCCGACGCCGTGCAAGCCCCCGGACACCTTGTATCCGCCGCCGCCGAACTTGCTGCCGGCGTGGAGCACCGTGTGCACGATTTCGAGCGCGTCCTTGCCGCTGGGGTGGCGTCCGACCGGCACTCCGCGACCGTCGTCGGTCACCCTGAGGGAGCCGTCCTCGAGGATGCGCACTTCGACGTTTGTGGCGTGCCCGGCCATGGCTTCGTCGATGGAGTTGTCAACGACCTCCCAGACCAGGTGATGGAGCCCGCGCACGTCGGTCGAGCCGATATACATGCCCGGTCGACGTCGTACGGGATCCAGGCCCTCCAGGACCTGGATGCTCTCGGCGTTGTAGTCGCCGGTCGCGGACTTTCGGGAGCGACGCCCAGCCGCGGGCGGGCCGGACGGGTTTGTCGATCCGTTGGGGGCGCGGTTAGGGAGTTCCTGGGTCAAGAGTGTCCTCCGGTCAGGCGTTCGAAGAGGCGAGAGAACTCCTCGTCGCTGTAGTACTCGATGACGATGCGTCCGCCCTTGCGCGATCGGGCCAGGAGCACCTTCGTGCCCAAAGCTCGACGCAAGTCTTCCTCGAAACGCTCCATCTCGAGGTCAGAGTCGGTCGAGGCCCTTTTCTTGGAGGCAGGTCGATCTCGGAGTCTCCTGACGAGCTCCTCCGTCTGGCGCACGGAGAGGCCCGAAGACATCACGACTTCGACGAGTTGACGCTGCGCGGCGGGGGGCGCTCCGGCCAGGGCGCGGGCGTGGCCCTCGGTGATGTCGCCCCCTCCGAGTGCCTTTTGAACCGATGGCTCGAGTTCGAGCAAGCGGAGCGTGTTGGCGACGGTCGAGCGAGCCCGCCCGACGCGAGCGGCTATGTCGTCCTGGGTGAGACCGAACTCGTCGGAGAGCTGGCGGTAGGCATGGGCCTCCTCCATGGCGTTGAGATCCGCACGCTGCACGTTCTCGACGAGGGCGACCGCGAGCTGGTCGCGTTCGATCATCTGGCGGACGATGGCCGGAACGTGGTCCAGGCCTGCCATCTGTGCGGCACGGACCCTTCTCTCGCCGGCGACTAGCTGGTAGCCGTCCAGGACCTCGGTCACGATGACCGGCTGGAGGACTCCGTGGATGGCGATACTTCCGGCGAGCGATTCGAGAGACTGCTGCTCGACGTGCTGGCGCGGTTGATACGGGTTTCCGCGAATACGAGAGATCGGAATCTCGACGGCCGCCGCGCCGGTCGGGTTGGTTTGAGGGATCAGTGCTCCCAGCCCGCGCCCGAGTCCTGTGTGCCGCTCGATATGGGGTGGCGTCACAGTGTTCCCCCACGAACGGCTCCGGCGTCGGCTGCACCGGTTCCGGTGGCCGGCATCGTCGCTGGCCCGGGCGCCGGACGGCCATCGCGCTTTCGCAACTCGGCTGCCAGCGAGGCATATGCTTCCGCCCCCCTTGATTCGGGGCGATAGAGGGCTATCGGCTGCCCGTAACTGGGCGCCTCCGAAAGACGGACGCTGCGCGGTATGACGGTCTCGAAGACGGCGGCACCGAGGTGTTTCCGGACCTCCGCATCGACCTCTGCCGAGAGGTTGGTCCGGGCGTCGTACATCGTCAGCACAACGCCCTTGATGGCGAGGTCGGGGTTGAGATGGTTGCGAACCAGATTGATGGTGGCGATCAACTGCGACAGGCCCTCCAGGGCGTAGTACTCGCACTGGATCGGGATCACGACGGCGTCGGCCGCGGTCAGCGCGTTGACGGTCAGCAGTCCGAGCGACGGCGGGCAGTCGAGGATGATGTAGTCGTATGAGGCGACGAGCTCGGTCAGGATGCGGGCGAGACGCCGTTCACGCTGGGGCAACGGCGCAAGCTCGACTTCGGCGCCGGCCAGGGAGATCGAGGATGGCACGATCGAAAGGCCCGGGATTGCGGTCCCGACCACCAGTTCGGACACGAGGGTGTCCTCGATGATGGCCTCGTAGACCGAGTGCTCGATCCGGCCACGATCCAAGCCGAAGCCGCTGGTGGTATTGCCCTGAGGGTCGAGGTCGATGACGAGAACCGCATCTCCGGCAAGCGCCAGGTATGTCGCCAGGTTGACAACCGTGGTCGTCTTACCGACGCCACCCTTCTGGTTGGCGCAGGCGATGATCTGGCCCACTCAGGTCCCCATTTCGGTCGGCAGCACGCTCAAATTCTAGCATTCGGAGCCTCCCTTCGGATTTCGAGTGAGGCTCCGGCGGGCCGCGCGAGCATCGATTCCTCAGACTGCCGAACTGGTGCGCGGCATCTCGAAAGTACTCCTACGTGCTTCTCCCTCAATTACGTGCGCGTCACCGGGACAATCTGCCGCCGGCGGGAAGCCACCGGACTGCCATTGCTGTGTCGACCGGACGATGTGGGTGGACCGGGGACGGCCGAGGGCGGTTCGACCCTTGCTCGGATTTGGGCCGCGCTGCTGCGGGCCAAAGCGAGACTCGCGGGCGGACCAGGTCGATCGAGGAGCCGGAGCGCCTGGGTGTCACAGGCTGGCGAAGGCCGCGAGGGACCGTGATGGCGTGTGTTTCACGTGCAACAACGGAAAGTCGGACTGACGCGCGCTGCCTCTCAATCGTTTCACGTGAAACATGTGGCGGAGTGAACGGGTCACCTAGACGATTTCCAATCCTGGGTCTCGCGGGTCTGCCCCGAGGACCCCGCTCTGCCTCGGCGATGCCGCTTGGCTACTCCCTCGTAAGCGGCCTCGTGCCGGTTGCAGCCCAGGCCGCGGCGTTGTCCCGATCGTGCCGGCGGCCCTATACTCCCCCGGTTGATGACGATACTCGGTCGCGCTCCGCTCCCCGGAGTGTCGCTCCCCCAACACCATGAGGGCTGACCGCCATGGCTCCCGCGTTCGCTGCGGTCGGTGCCGGAATCGCGGCGCTCCTGGAGTCCACGATCGCGTCGCGATATCAGATCGCTGGCGCACAACTCCAGATCGTTCTGGTCGTCGGCGTCGCCATTACCCTCGTCTACGGCTTCGAAGAGGGCATGACATGGGCATTCGTGGGCGGCCTCTTCCTGGACTTCCTGGCATTGCGACCGATTGGATCCACGGTCTTCGGGCTCTTGATAGTGATGGCCGCGACCGATCTGGCGGTGCCTCTCCTTTCGCGATCGCGGTACCCGGGGGTCATCGGCGCCGTGCTCGTGCTTACCCCAGCTTTTCTACTGATATCCGGCGTTGTTACGGGGTTGCTTCGGCCCCCTGCGCCACCGATTCAACCGGCCAACTTCCTGGCCGCCGGGATTGTCAATGCTGCCGTCTCCGCGCTGGTCGCGCCACTGGTGATCGGTCTCAAGCGGCGCGCCGAGCAACGGGAACGCGTGGTGTGGTGGCGGTGACGCTGTGAGCACCAAGACAGAAGGCCGACAGGCCGAGCTCAGGAACATCTACCGATTCGGTGCGTTCGTCCTGGCAGTCGTCGTGGGTGTGACTTCGCTGAGCGGCAGGATGTTCTATCTCCAGGTCGTGCAGGGGCAACCCGCGGATCAGGCGGCCAACGCTCCGGGGACGGCGAAGCAGAGCGTTCCGTCGACCCGGGGACTCATCTACGACGCGTCGGGAGCGCCGTTGGTCAAGAACGTTGTCAGCTACTCGGTCACCGTGACACCGAGCGACCTGTCGCTCTCCGAGAAGCCGTTGGTTTCCGAACGCTTGGGGTCGCTCTTGAACGCGAGCCCGGTCGATATCGAGACGAGGATTGACAGTGCGACCGGGTCGCTGTACGAGCCGGTGAAGATCGCCGACAACGTCCCCGTCGAGGTGGCGCGCTTCATCGAGGAGAACAGCGATTCGCTGCCGGGCGTGAAGGTAGCGGTCATACAGCACCGCCAGTACGTTACCGGTCCCCTCTTTTCCGAGATCCTCGGCTACACCGGCCAGATTACGCAGGCTCAATACGACACCCTGAAAGACCAGGGCTACTCGAACTCGGACGTGGTTGGCCAGAACGGGTTGGAGGCGTCGTACGAGCAGCTGCTCCGCGGCACCTATGGTGATGAGAGCGTGGCGCTTGACAGCTCTGGGAAGGCCATCCCCGGGCTCGTGACCAGCCACAAGCCCCCGATTCCGGGTGAGTCCCTGACCCTGACCATCGACGCCCACGAGCAGGAGATCGCACAGAAGGCGCTCCAGTGGGGCCTCAACGGCAACGGCGTGCCCATTGCGACGAGAGGCGTGATCATCGTCGAGAACCCCCAGAACGGGAACATCCTGGCAATGGTCAGCCTGCCGAGCTATGACGACCAGAAGTTCGCCGATGGGATCAGCGAGACGGACTTCCAGAAACTAAACGCCGATCCGTCCCAGCCGCTTCTCAACAAGGCCATCGCAGCCCAGTACGCTCCGGGGTCCACCTTCAAGCTGGTTACCGGGACGGCCGGCCTTCAGGACAATCCTCAGTGCCAGTTCGCGGGAGACGCCACTCGATCGGAGTTCGACTACTGCAACGGCAGCTTCAACAGCACAAGCGGCGCGTTCAACGCCTCGACGACTCTCCTCTCCCAGCCCTACATCCAGATCGGCGACTTCAAGTTCTGGGAGTGGGACAAGCAGGGCTGGGGACCCCTGAACGTGACCCAGGGCGTTGCCTATTCAAGCGACACATTCTTCTACCAGCTCGCGCAGATGGTCGGTCTCGACCGCCTGACCTTCTGGGCCACGCAGTACGGTTTCGGGGCCCCGACCGGCATCGACCTCCCCTTCGAGGCCAGCGGCATCGTGCCTACCAACGACTGGAAGTTGAAGAACACGAGCCAGCCGATGTTCACCGGCGAAATCCTCCAGGCCGGGATCGGTCAGGGCTATGACGCCTCGACGCCGCTCCAGCTCCTGAACGCGTACTGTGCCCTGGCCAACGGAGGCAACCTCTGGCAGCCACACGTGGTGCAGTCGACCATCGACTCCGCGGGCAACATCACGCCGATCCAGCCGAAACTCCTGAACAAGTTGCCTGCCTCGCAGCAGACCCTCGAGACCATGCGTCTTGCGACGCGCGCCGTGGTTACGACCCGACACACGTATAACCTCGTGGATCTGCCGATCAAGGTCGCCGGCAAGACCGGGACGGCGGAGTTCGGCGTCATCGACAAATACGGCCGACTGCCGTACCACGAGTGGTTCGTCGGCTACGTGCCCGGGGATCCGTACAACGGGGACTTCACGAAGCCGGACTCGCAGCTCGCTGTGGTGGCGTTCATATACGGCGCCGACACCTGGGGCAACGTGGCGACCGAGGTCGTCAAGTACTACCTCATGATGCATTTCGGCTTGAAGGGCGACCCATTCAGTATCCGCACGCCCGGCTACATCCAGACCTGGACCCAGCGTGTCACCAACTTCTATGGCAGTCCCAACAGGGACTGACGGTATCGACTGACCTATGAGCATTCTGCGCGGCGAAACCCTCAGACTCCGGGGCTGGGCCCCCAAAGCCGGCTGGCTGGCGTGGCGCAACTACGACTTCCAGCTCACGACCTACGCGGTGCTCCTCACCATCTTCGGACTGGTGATGGCGTACAGCAACACGGTGGGATCGACCAACGAGTCAGTGTCCCTGGAATCGCCGTTTGTGCGGAGTCTGATGTGGGCCGTAATCGCGGCCGTTGTCCTTGGGCTGACGACGGTCTTCGACTATAGGTGGCTGCGTTCCTTTGCCTGGCCGCTGTATCTGATCAACATCGGACTGCTGATCCTGACGCTGCGGATCGGTCGCGGCACCGGCGAGGCCGTAAATGCGGCCCGCTGGGTCACCATCGGTGGCTTCCAGTTCCAGTTCAGCGAACTCGCCAAGATCGTCATGGTCATCGTTTTCGCGGCGTACCTGGCCCATCGGGAGGAGAGTGCGAAATCGCCCTGGACCATAGTCGGGGCGATCGCGATCATGGTTCCGCCCTGGATCCTGGTCATGCTCCAACCGGACCTGGGCACGTCCCTCGTCCTTGTCGCCCTGGTGGCCGGCATGCTCTTCATGTCCGGGGCGAGCCTGTTCTGGATGGGAACCCTGGTTGCGGGAGTTGCGGGAGCCATCCCCATCGTATGGAACGGTCTGCGCGACTACCAGAAAGCCCGCTTGCTCACGTTGCTCAATCCGGGCGCGGACCCGAACAGCGCCGGATACCAGGTGCACCAGGCCGAGACCGCGGTCAATGCGGGCGGACTCGGAGGGAAGGGGCTCACCAACGGCACGGTCGTGGTGCCAGTTCAGGCAACGGACTTCGTGTGGGGGGTTCTTGCCGAGGAGCTTGGCTTCATCGGCTCGATGGTCGTCCTCGCCCTCTTTGCACTCCTTCTGCTGCGACTGACGATTTGCGCATGGCGCGCGCCAGATCGCTTCGCCATGCTCCTCGGCTGCGGCCTCGCGACGATGATCTTCTTCCAGGTGTTTGTGAACGTTGGCATGGTTATAGGGCTTGTCCCCGTCACTGGCATCCCACTGCCCTTCATCAGTTACGGCGGCGCCTCCCTCGTCAGCCTGGCCGCCGGCCTCGGCATGCTCCAGAGCACGAATCTGCGCCGCGAGAAGCCCGAGTGGTGAGGGGGCGACCCCTTGCCGCCAGCACGGATACGCCCGGCCGTAGGTCCATCTAGCGAGACGACACCGATGACGATGGCTACCCCCGGCAAGCGCTTACCGGACTCGACCGAAATCGGGCCGTTCCACGCCCCACCCCCGCTGCCCGATCTGATCGTCCGCCGGTTGCTCGGTCGCGTTCGCAAGCCGGGCCGCTACTCGGGCGGCGAGTGGAACTCGGTTCGGAAAGACTGGTCCGACACCCCGCTGAAGTGGTGTTTCGCGTACCCCGACCTCTATGAGATCGGGATGAGCAACCTCGGCCTGCGGATCCTCTACGAGGTCTTGAACGACCGGCCGGACTGCCTGGCCGAGCGCTGTTTCGCGCCGGACGTCGATCTTCAGGCAGAGCTACGTGCGGAGAGGGTGCCGCTGTGGAGCCTTGAGTCGCGGCGCTCTCTCCGCGACTTCGACGTGCTGGGCCTCAGCCTCGGCTACGAACTCGTCGCTACGAACGTCCTCGACATGCTCGACCTGGCGTCGATCGGGTTGACGACCGCCGAGCGCTCGGAGGTGGACCCGCTGGTGATCGCCGGCGGCTCCATCGTCCTGAACCCGGAGCCCTTCGCAGACCTGACGGACGCGGTGGTCCTTGGGGAGGGCGAGGACGTGGTGCTGGAGATCAGCGAGGTCCTGCAGTCGCTCGGCTGGCATCGGCGCGTGCCCGATCGAAACGGGGAGTGGCGTCGAGGCGTGGATCGCGCCACCGTGCTACGAGCACTGGCCGGTATATCCGGCGTCTACGTGCCCTCGCTCTACAGGCCCCGCTACGAAGCCGACGGCACTTTCGCGGCGCTGGAACGCCTTGACGGGGCCGCCCCGGCCTCGGTCACGGGAAGGATCGCCGTCGACTTCCAGACCCACGTCCGCGGGATTCGCCAGATCGTACCCAACATCGGCATCGTCTTCGATCGGGCTCAGCTCGAGATCATGCGAGGCTGCACGCGCGGCTGTCGCTTCTGCCAGGCCGGGATGCAGTCCCGGCCGCTTCGGGAACGCGCGCCGGACGTCGCGATCGCGGCGGCCGACGCGATCTTGCGCGCGACCGGCTACGAGGAAGTGGGACTGACCAGCCTCTCCGCCGCGGACTACACGTACGTCCGAGAGGTTGCCTCGGAATTGCACCGGCGCAACCCGGAGGTCGTGGTCTCGATCCCGAGCACGCGCGTCGACGCGTTCACCGTCGAGCTGGTCGACGCCATCGCTCCCGGCGGCCGGCGCTCCGGGTTCACGTTCGCGCCCGAGGCCGGCAGCCAGCGCTTGCGCGACACGATCAACAAAGGAGTCAGCGACGAGGAGATCGCTCGCTGTGCCGAACTGGCGTTCAGTCGCGGCTGGAGTGCGGTGAAGCTCTACTTCATGATCGGCCTGCCGGGCGAGACGATCGATGATGTACTGGCCATCGCCGCAATCTGCCACCGTGTCCTCGAGATCGGCCGAAGGCGTCACGGTGGCCGAGCCCAGGTGAAGGTCGCCGTCTCCACGTTCGTACCCAAGGCCAAGACGCCGTTCCAATGGGACGGGCAGGACAGCACGGACGAGATCGAGGCCAAAGTAACGGAGCTGCGGAAGGCGCTCCGCGGAAAGAGTCTCGTCCTGTCCTGGCACGACTCGCGGAACTCGCTCCTCGAGGCGGCACTCGGCCGCGGCGATCGCCGGCTCAATCCAGTGATCGTTCGAGCCTGGCGGAAGGGCGCCCGCTTCGATGCCTGGGACGCCCACTTCGCGTTCGACGCCTGGCTCGAGGCGTTCGCCGAAGAAGGTCTCGACCCGGCGTGGTATGCCCAGCGGGACATTCCGACCGAGGAGCATCTGCCCTGGGAGCATCTGGGTGCCGGCGTCTCGACCGATTTCCTGCTGCGCGACCGAAAGCTTGCCCTGGACGCCAGGACCACCGACGACTGCCACTGGGGCCCGTGCTCCAACTGCGGCGCGCCCGCGGCGACCGGCTTCGCTTGCGACACGGGCGAACAGGGTCCGCGGCAGCTGCTCATCAGCGTCGGCGGCGCCGACGACGGCCCTGACGGCAACACGCGTGGCGGACGGCCGTCGAGGCAGTGGCGATATGTGGGCCCGCCCGGCGACGCTCGCCGTTCCGAGGCCGGCGGCATCGCTTCGGGCGGCGCCGCTTCGTCCGACGCTGATGCTAAGGTGAAAGGCCACCGGGGCCCCGGACGGGGCCGACCAGACGACCCGCTGAGGACGCAGATGCAGTTGAAGGACGCCGGGCCCAAGGGTCTCGCGTCGCCGGTGGACGCGGCCGGCGGTGAGAAGTCCGGGTGACCGCGGCAAGCGTCGTGGGCTCGGGTGAAACTACCCTCGGGCTGATTCGCCTATTCGTCCTGCTGGTCGGCGCCGCCGCGCTGGTGACCCTCCTGGCCCGTCGGATACACCTGCCCTACACGGTGGCCCTCGTAGCGTTCGGTATCGCGGCGGGCGCCCTTGCGCCACTCCGAGTCGAGATCACGCCCCAGCTCGTCCTCGTAGTGCTGCTGCCGGCCCTGATATTCGAGGCGTCCTATCAAGCCGACTTCGGCAAGCTGCGTCCCTCCATCGTCGGCGTGAGCCTGCTGGCCGGACCGGGAGTCCTGGTAAGCGCTTCGATCGTCGCGGTCGCTCTGCATCTCGGCGCCGGTCTTGCCCTGCCGCAGGCGTTCGTCGTGGGGGCGATGCTCTCGGCGACGGATCCGGCCGCGATCATCGCCACGTTCAAGCGCATGAAGTCGCCGCGGCGCCTGGCCACCCTCGTGGAAGCGGAGAGCGTTTTCAACGACGGGACCGGCATTGTCGTCTTCGCCCTGGCCGTGGACTTCGTCTCGCGCCCGGTCGGCCCGGCGGAGATCGGGTTGACCTTCATATGGGTGACGCTCGCAAGTGCAGTCCTGGGCGCAGTCGCGGGATACGCGGCCTCTCGGATACTGCCCATAGTCGGCGATCACTTGATCGAGATCAGCCTGTCTGTGGTGCTGGCCTACGGCACCTATCTGGCGGCCGACGCATTCCACCTGTCGGGCGTTATCGCCACCGCCGTCGCGGGGATCGTCCTGGGTACGTACGGCCGGAAGAACGGCCTCTCGCAACGGACGGAAGAAGCTCTCAACACCGTCTGGGAGTTCGTCGCCTTCCTGGCGACCGCATTCGTCTTCCTCGTCGTCGGGTTCGCGATATCGATTCGAGCAATGGCCGACGTGGCCTCGCCGATAGCCTGGGCGTTCGCCGCCACCGTGGCTGGCAGGGCGGTCATCGTCTACGGCCTGTTGGGTGCATGGCGGCTCGTCCAGCATAGGATGCGAACATCTAAACGCTCCTCGAGGCCGCAGCGTGCGGATGCGGCCGCCCGTACGGTTGCGGTCATTCCCATCGACTGGCTACACGTGATCTTCTGGTCCGGCCTGCGGGGTGCCGTCTCGACGGCCCTGGCCCTCTCACTTCCGCTCGACTTTCCGAATCGCTCCGCCTTGCAGGGAATCACGCTCGGCGTGGTTCTCTTCACCCTCCTCCTTCAGGCGACGACGGCGGAGCTGGTAGTGGCCAAATGGGGTCATCGCCGATCCCGGTTGGAGGCCTCCGGTCGCTCGCGAAAGGCCGGCCCGTCTGGCCGACCTTTGGGTAAGCGGCGGGACGCGAGCGCCGCCGGCGACGAACCCGGCGGGGCGGGCGGCGAACGTGGCGGGCTATCTGGCGAACCCGACGCAACCGGAATCGCTCCGGCCGAAGGCGGCATCGAGTCGTTGCCGTGAGTGAAGCCCGGCAGCGGTGGCGGATCGTCTTCGCTCGCGATGAGGAGGCTCGCTACCTGGCCCACCTTGACGCGGTTACGCAATGGGAGCGAGCCTTTCGACGAGGGGCGATCCCCGTGGCGACGACTGGCGGATTCAACGCCCGGCCGAAACTGGTCTTCGCGGCCCCTCTCCAGCTCGGCATGCTCGCGGAGCACGAACTGGCCGACCTCTTCCTGGCCGACCGCTTGACCGCCCCGGCATTGAGGGCGCGACTCACGACCGGGGTGCCGGCCGGTTACAGAGTCATCGATCTGCACGACGTGTGGATGGGTGCGCCGGCCCTTGCTCCTCAGCTCGTCGCGGCCGACTACCGGATGACGATGTTGGGCGTGGAACGAGCGACCCTCGCAGCAGCGGCGTCCCGGCTCATGGCCGCGGAGCATTTGCCGCGCCAGCGGCACCGCGAGAGCAAGACCGTCACGTACGACCTGAGGCCTCTGGTAATCGACCTCCAGATTCGTGACACGGATCCGGTGGCTGCAGAGGCCGCCGGGGTCTCGGGCGCGGCGGCGGAACTCTGGATGAGGCTGCGCCACTCGCAGGAACGGGGCAGTGGCCGCGCGGACGAGGTCGTGGCCGCGCTCGCCGACGAACTGGCCCAGGACGCCCCCGAAACGCCGGACGCTCGCGGGCCGGCCCTCGAGGGCGTGCTGTCCGTCCGCGAGCGTTTGTGGCTGGCCGAGGAGCTGATCGAGCGCCAGGCTCCCGCCCCGGCCGCAACGTGGCTGCCGCCGACGCCGGATCGTGCAGGTGACGGGTTCATCGACTCGTAGGCAGCCGCGCGCGGAGCCCGGCTTGCACTCTCCGGTACCGCCGCCTCGGCGAGAGTGTTCGGCCCTGCACATGAACAATCAGCCGGTCGAGCTACAGGGACCGGTCCAGACCTGCTGTGACGCCATTCCGCGTTTGACGAAGGCGGACCTCGCGCCGTACACTCGCACTTCGCGCCCCGGGGAAACCGGGGGCGCTTTCGTGTCATGCACCCGTGGGCCCCGCGCCCGTCAACCTCCCGAGGGCCAATGTACGCAGTCATCCAGACCGGCGGAAAGCAGTACCGCGTCGAACTCGGAACGGAGCTCGAGGTGGAGTTGCTCGACGTCGAGCCGGGTCAGGAGATCAACCTCGACCGAGTCCTGCTGGTCGTCGACGGCGACAAGTCGTCAGTAGGCCAGCCTCTGGTGGCGGATGCGGCCGTGAGCGCTCGGGTCCTGCGTCAGGCTCGGGGCGAGAAGACCATCTCCTTCAAATACCGTCCTAAGGCCCGCAGTCGCGTCAAAAAGGGGCATCGCCAGGAGCTGACGGTGCTCAAGATCACCGACGTTCGGCTCGGCTCGAAGAGCGCAGCCGCGGAGGCTCAGGAGGCCGAGGCTGAAGCCGAGGCGGAGCGCGCAAGGGTCTCCAAGGCAGCCGCCCGACAGGCGGCCGAGGACGCGGCGCTGGCCGAGAAGCTCAAGGCTCGCACGGCCGTCGCGGACGAGGCCAAGCCCAAGGGAAAGGCGGCCAAGGCCGCGCCCAAGGGAAAGGCGGCCAAGGCCGCGCCTGCTAAGGACGATGAACCCTCCAAGGCGAAGGCCGCGCCCAAGGCCGCAGCTCCTGCGAAGGCCGCGCCCAAGGCGGCCAAGACCGACGAACCGGCCGCTCCCAAGCGACCCTCCCGGGCAAAGAAGGACGAGTAGCGATGGCCCATAAGAAGGCAGGCTCGAGTTCCAAGAACGGCCGCGATAGCGTCGGTCAGCGGCTCGGCATGAAGGCCGGCGACGGCCAGTTCGTCACTTCCGGCTCGATCATCGTCCGCCAGCGCGGAATGACCTTCAAGGCCGGCAAAGGCGCGGGCCTGGGCCACGACTACACCGTCTTCGCGACGGTGGACGGGACCGTCCACATCGAGCACGAGACCCGCCAGAAGAAGCGAATTCGAGTCGAAGCCCTGGCTGGCGAGTAGCCAGCAGGATCAACCTCGCGGTACGGCGCCGGGACGCCGATCGCACCACCGACGACCACCGGCGGGAAACCGTACGGAAGGCGCCTGGGAGCAACGAATGAAGCCGAAGATCCACCCGACCTATCAGCAGGCGACGGTCCACTGCGCCTCGTGCAAGACGGTCTTCGAGATCGGATCGACCAGGTCGGAGTTGCGGGTCGACGTCTGCAGCAACTGCCACCCGTTCTTCACGGGCAAGCAAACGATCATCGACACGGCCGGGCAGGTCGAGCGGTTCCAGCGGCGTCTCGAGCGCGCCGAGCGGGCCTAGGCTGCGCATCGCCCGGCTCCGCCGGATCGCTCCGGCGGCCAGCCGATCCTCCGACGGGTCTCCCTTGCGTGGCGCAACCCGGATCGCGCGTGGCATCCGGAGGTCGGTCCTTCATGAAGCGACCCGGCGCCGCACGACTCAGGGGCTAGACTCTCTCCATGGCTAACTACCAATACGGCGGTCAGGCTCTGATCGAGGGCGTCCTGATGCGCGGCCGGCACGCGCTTGCGGTCGCCCTCCGCCACCCTGACGGTTCCATCGTCTGGGCAACCGAACGATTGGATCTGGGCCTTCGCGCCCGCCGCGCCCTGAAGCTCCCGTTCCTGCGCGGCCTGGTCGTCCTGTACGACACTCTCGTAACCGGCACGCGCTGGTTGGTCCGGTCGGCCACGCTCCAGGCCCTGGCCCTCGAGGATTCGGACGAGGGCGCGGGCAAGAGCGGCCGGGCGGCCGCCGGGACCGGTTCCGTTTTGCACATGTTGCTGCTGGCCCCCGTCGCCGCGGTCGTGGGTGCGGTCGAGGGCCACGACTCGGGTCCCGCCGGCCCGGATGCCCCCGAGGACTCGTCCGCTGAGGCCATGGAGTCCGGTCGCGGTCTCGGCAAGGGCTATACGGTGGCGGTCGGCGGCATGCTGCTGCTTACCCTGGCCCTCGGCATCGGCCTCTTCTTCCTGCTGCCGCTGTTTCTGGCTCAGGCCACCGTAGGCCGAGTGGACCAGGGCTTCGCCTTCCAGCTCTCCGAAGGCGTCATTCGGGTGATCATCTTCATCGGCTACCTGCTGCTCGTGGGCCGTGCCGCGGACGTTCGACGCACGTTCCAATACCACGGCGCCGAACACATGTCGATCCACACTCTGGAGGCCGGCGACCCGTTGACCGTCGAAGCGGCCCGCAAGTACCCGACGGCCCACCCACGCTGCGGGACCGAGTTCCTGGTGGTCGTGCTGATCGTCTCGATACTCGCCTTCGCCGTCGTCGGGAAGCTGCCGCTGCTGTGGCTGGTCGTCTCGCGCGTCGTCCTCGTCCCCGTCATCGCCGCCATCAGCTACGAACTCCTCCAGTTGGGCGCTCGGCACCGCCGCCATGCCGCGGTGCGGTTGCTGTGGTCTCCCGGCATCTGGGTTCAGAAGATCACTACTCGCCAGCCGTCCGACGACATGATCGAGGTCGCGATCGTCTCGCTCCAGCGGGCAATGATGGCCGATGGCCGCGAGATCCCGGAAGGCAGCGCGGAATTGGCGTCGCGGCCCTTGGAGTCGGATCCAGGCAGCCCGGAGGGCGATGGGGTGAGAGATGGAGAGCCCGCCAAGATCGAGCCTGTCAGGCTTGACTCGTGATCGACGCCAAGCTCATAGAGCTCGCTTCCCGCTACGATGCCATCCAGGACGAGCTAACCCGGCCAGAAACGGCAGCCGACCCGGCCGCGCTGAAGCGTCTGGGCAAGGAGCTGGCCCAGCTCGAGCCGGCCGTCTCCGCCTGGCGTGAGCTGCTCGCGGCTCGCAAGGAACTGGCCGAGGCGCTCGAGATGCGCGACGGCGGCGACGAGGAGATGCACGACCTGGCCCAGGATGAGGTTCGCCGGCTCGAAGCCCGCGAGAAGGAACTCATCGAACTGCTTCGCCTCCAGCTGATCCCACGCGACCCCGCCGACGAGAAGAACGTGATCCTGGAGATTCGAGCCGGAGCCGGAGGAGACGAGGCCAAGCTCTTCGCGGCCGAGCTGCTGCGGATGTACCTCCGCTACGCCGAGCGCCACCACATGCGCGCCGAGGTTCTGACCCTCGGAGGGAGTGGGGTCGGGGGGATCAACGAGGCGATCGTGGAGATCGCGGGCGGACGCGCCTTCAGCCGGCTGAAGTTCGAGGCGGGCGTTCACCGGGTCCAGCGCATCCCGGTCACCGAGTCGAGCGGCCGGATCCACACCTCCACCGCGACCGTCGTCGTGCTGCCCGAAGCCGAGGAGGTCGACGTCCACATAGACGAGAACGACATCCGGGTCGACGTCTACCGCTCTACCGGCCCCGGGGGGCAGTCGGTCAACACGACCGACTCGGCCGTGCGCATCACTCACAAGCCCAGCGGCATCGTCGTTGCCATCCAGGACGAAAAGAGCCAGATCAAGAACAAAGCCAAGGCGATGGCCGTCCTTCGCAGCCGGCTCCTGGATCGCGAGCGGGCCAGGATTGCGGAGGCCGAGTCGACACTGCGGAGGAGCATGGTCGGCTCGGGTGAGCGATCCGAGAAGATCCGCACCTACAACTTCCCCCAGGACAGGCTGACCGACCATCGAATCGGGCTGGACCTTCACAACTTGCCCAACGTGATGGACGGCGACATCGAGAAGCTGATCGACGCCCTGAGTGAGATGTACCAGGCCGAGCAGCTGCGCCTCCTGGGAGAGGACTCCGACGCGTGACGGATCCGGGACTGTCCTGGGCGCGGTCGTAGTCGCGGGAACCGGCGTGGCGACGATCGGCGATCTCCTGGCGAGTGGAACCAGACGGCTCCGTGCCTCCGGGTCGGAGAGCGCCCGTCTCGATGCCGAGTTGTTGCTCGGCTGGGCCATCGGCGCGGAGAGGACCTCGGTCATTGCCCATCCCGAGGCTCCGGTTGGTGCGGACGCCGCGGCCACGTACGAGGCCGGGGTTGTCCGGCGCGAGGGCGGCGAGCCCGTGGCCTACATTCGCGGCCTCAAGGAGTTCTACGGCCTGGTCTTTGGTGCGGATCGGCGGACGCTCATCCCTCGGCCCGAGACCGAGCTGCTCGTCTCTGAGGCGGAGCGGGAGATCGCGTGGCGACTCACATCGGCGCCACGGCCGGCGGGCACTCCGCGGCTGCGCGTCGTCGACGTCGGGACCGGCTGCGGCGCGATCGCCATCGCGCTGGCGACTCTGCTGAGGCGGCGCCGGATGCTCCCCGAAGTCTCCCTCCTGGCCGTCGACTGCTCGGCCGATGCCCTGGGCCTGGCCAGGGAGAACGCGGTCGCGCATTCCGTGGCCGACGCAATCGTCTTCCTCGAGGCCGACCTGCTGCCGCCTGCCGAAGCTTCCTTCGACCTGATCCTGGCGAATCTGCCGTACATCCCCTCCGCGGAAGTCGACGTCCTGCCGGTGGCGGCCTCCTACGAGCCGCGTCTGGCACTCGATGGCGGGCCCGATGGCCTGGCAGTCGTGCGGAGGCTGCTCGAAGCGCTGCCGTCCGCCCTGGCTCCAGACGGTGCCGCGCTCCTCGAGATCGGCTTCAATCAGGGGCCCGCAGTACAGCAAGCGGTGGCCGCACTCGAAGGCGAGTGGTCGTGTCGGATCCAGCCGGACCTGTCGGGCAACCCTCGCCTCGCTCACGTGGAGCGCGCGATCGGCCCGCAGGCTCACCGATGATCGAGCCGATTCACCCGATTCGCCTGATCGCCCTCGACATCGACGGCACCCTCGTCGGCGACGATCTGGTCATCGGCGAACGAACCCTCGCGGCCATCGGCGAAGCCTCCCGGCGAGGGATCGCCGTCTCGCTCGTAACCGGCCGTATGGCCACCAGCGCGATGCCGTTCGCCGAGGCGCTCGGTCTCAGAGGGCCGCTCGTCGCCCAGCAGGGCGCGCTGATCCGGGGGATGCCCGCTCCAGGCTCGAGGCGCCTGGGCCGGATCCTGTTCCACCGGCCGCTCACCCCGGCCGTGACGGTCGAGATCGTGCGCTGGTGCCAGGAGCGCGCGCTGATCCCGCATTTCAACTACCTGGAGTGGATGATCGTGGCTGCCGACGAGTCGCGGATAGAGGAGTACCGCCTCTTCGTGGGCGACAGGTTGCGAACCGTGCCAAACATAGCCGCCCGAGCTCTTCGGCCGGTGACCAAGGTAGTTGCCATCGGCGAGGGCGAGCACTCGCTGGACATTCTGGACGAAGGTCGAACTCACTTTGCCGGTCGGGCAGAAGTGACACTGAGTCATCCACGCTTCCTTGAGTTCCTGGCGCCCGGCGTTTCGAAAGGGATGGCAATCCGCTGGCTGGCCAGGCGCCTCCGAGTGCCTCTCGCTCAGTGCATGGCCGCGGGCGATCAGTACAACGACCTGGAGATGATCGCGGAGGTCGGCCACGGAGTGGCAATGCCCAGCGCTCCGCCGGCCGTCCAGGCCGTGGCGCGGTTCGTGGCTCCGCCGGTGACCGAAGAGGGGGCTGCGCAGATGATCGAACGGATCGCGTTCGAGGGCGCACGGCCTCATTCGGTGCGCGGCACGGGCGGCCCGGCGGGTGCCTCCGACCGTGAACTGCGCGCCGCCCTTGCCGACGGCGGTGTCAGGGTCGAGCGGCGATGACGCGTTCCGGTGGACTGCCGAGGCGGCCGCGGCTGCTCCCCGACGACGCGCGGGGGCGCGCGGAGGCCGTGAACGTTCTGCGGGCGGGCGACATCGTTGCCATGCCGACCGACACTGTCTACGGAGTGGGGGTTGCCCTGGAGGCTCCTGACGGCCTGGAACGGCTCTTCGCGGCCAAAGAGCGGCCGTTCGACCGGGCGATCGTGCTGCTGGTGGCCAGCCTCGATCAGGCCGGTTCGGTCGGCCTTCTCACCCCCGCGGCCAGACTCCTGGCATCGCGCTTCTGGCCGGGCGGGCTGACCCTCGTCCTGGCGCAGGCGCCCGGGGCGCGGCTACCAGCGGCTTTGACCGGTGGTGCCGCGACGGTCGGCGTCCGCCTTCCGGATCACGACTGTCCCCGCGCCCTGGCCGGTGCCCTGGGCCCGTTGCCCGTCACTTCGGCCAACCTCTCCGGCCAGGCCGATGCTCACGATGCCTCGGGCGTTCTTGCCCAGCTGGGCTCTCGTATCGACCTCGTCATCGATGGCGGTCCGGCCCGCGGCGGGATCCCGTCCACGGTCGTGGACTGCTCGGGCGAACTACCGAGAATCCTCCGGGCCGGTGCGATCCCGCGGGAGGAGCTGGCGGCGGTCTTGGACGCCGCGAGCCTGCCGCACGGGGTGTAGCGATCCCGCCATACCACGCCGGTCGCCCTGTTCGGCGACAATAGGCTCGACCCGGTCCCGCGCACGTCGAAAAGGATGGTTAGGCGCCGGCTGCGCCGGCCGGGCAAGGAGGCGGCATGACGATCGCGCGTCGAGATGGAATCGCCTGGGCCCGGCTGGCCGATGTCGACCCCGAGTTGTGGGCGGCCATTCGCGGCGAGACCGATCGCCAGCGCTGGAAGATCGAGCTGATCGCCAGCGAGAACTACACCTTTGCCGCGGTGATGGAGGCGCAGGGTTCGCCTCTCACCAACAAGTACGCCGAAGGCCTCCCCGGAAAGCGCTACTACGGCGGCTGCGAGTTCGTTGACGTCGCAGAGCGCCTCGCCCAGGACCGCGCCCTCGCCCTCTTCCCGGGCGCGGAGCATGTGAACGTCCAGCCACACGCGGGCGCCCAGGCCAATATGGCCGCATACCTGTCCGTCCTCGAGATGGGCGACAAGATATTGGGCATGAGCCTGGCTCACGGTGGCCACCTTACCCACGGGTCGCCGGTCAACTTCAGCGGCAAATGGTTCGAGGTCCACGCATACGGCGTCGATCCGGTGACCGAGCAGATCGACTACGACGCGCTCGAGAGGCAAGCGGCGGACGTGCGGCCGAAGATGATCGTCGCGGGCGCCAGCGCCTATCCGCGCACCCTGGACTTCGAGCGCCTGGCCGCCATCGCCCACGGCGTCGACGCCTACCTGTTTGTGGACATGGCCCACATCGCTGGTCTCGTGGCCGCCGGCTGCCACCCGAGCCCCTTCCCCCACGCCGACATCGTGACCACCACCACTCACAAGACGCTGCGGGGCCCGAGGGGTGGGCTCATATTCTGCCGCGAAGAGTTGGGCAAGGCCGTCGACAAGAGCGTCTTCCCCGGTACCCAGGGCGGCCCGCTCATGCACGTTATCGCTGCCAAGGCGGTCGCCTTGCGGCTTGCCGCAACCGACGAGTATCGCGAGGATCAGCGCCAGACGATCGTCAACGCGAAACTCCTTGCGGCCACGATGGCCGAGAAGGGCGCACGGGTCGTCTCCGGTGGCACCGACAACCACCTGATGCTCGTCGACGTGACGCCGCTCGGCGTCACCGGGCGCGAAGCGGAGCGCCTGCTTGACGAGATCGGGATCACCGTCAACAAGAACGCCATCCCATTCGACAAGAACCCACCCAACATCGCCTCGGGGATTCGGGTAGGCACGCCCGCAACGACCAGCCGCGGCTTCCGCGAGCCCGAGATGCGAAGCATCGGCGACATGATCGTCGAAGCCATCGTCACTCGCGACGATCCTTCGGAGCAGGCCAAGCTTGCCGCGCTGGCGCGCGATCTCTGCACGCGCTTCCCGGTCCCGGGACTCCAGGAGGACTGACCGACGGCGAGCTACTCGCCCCAAGCACCCGGCGTCGCCCGGCCCGTGTGCGCGGTGCCTTGGACGGCGAGGCGGATCCGGGCAGTCACGTCGCAATGGGCGGTTGCTTGCCGGCCTGAGATGGGTCGCCGGACCGACGCTCGATCGGCTGCTCAGGCTGCCCGATGAGCCTGAACGAGAAAGCGGTCGAGGCACTCCCGGCTCTCGTATTCGGATTCTTCCTGGCCGCCGCGATCACCCTGGTGGCGACGCCGATCGTCGGGCATTTTGCCCGTCGCTTCGGAATGGTCGATCGGCCCGAAGCGCGGCGAGTGAACAAGCAGGCTATCGCTCGAGGCGGTGGCATCGCCATCTTGCTGGGGTTCGTCTTCGTGTCGAGCCTTCTTCTCTTTGCCAACAGCATCATCGGCATGCACTTCGTCGAGGCGCCGCAGATCGTCAAGAGGCCTCAGAGCCTGGCGCTGCTCGGTGGCGCGGTTCTGGCCACGGGCCTCGGCTTCCTGGACGACTGGCTCCAGCTCCGCGCCCGCTGGCAATTCCTGGGCCAGTTCCTGCTGGCAAGCGTCGCCGTCGCTCTGGGAGTGGTCGTCGCCCATGTCAACGATCCCCTCGATCCCAGCGGCACCCTCGAAATCTCCGGCGCCGTTGCCGCGGTGGCGACACTGCTGTGGATCGTGGGCATGATCAACAGCATCAACTTCATCGACGGCCTGGACGGGCTGTCGTCCGGAATCGCTCTGATTGCCGCCCTGACCCTCGGCGTCATCAGCCTGACCGGCAACCCCGTTGAGCCGTACGTTGCCATGTTCTGCTTCATCCTCGCCGGCGCCCTGGCCGGCTTCCTGCGCTGGAATTTCCACCCCGCGTCGATCTTCGCCGGGACCAGCGGCATCATGCTCGTCGGCTACTGCCTGGCCGTTCTCTCGATCCTGGGAACCGCGAAGATCGCCGTGGTGGCCCTCGTGTTGGGTGTGCCGATCATCGACACTTTCTGGATCATCGTGCGGCGTCTCGCCGCCGGCAGATCGCCTTTCGCCCCGGATCGCGGCCACATCCATCACCGGCTGCTCGACCTGGGCCTGTCTCATCGGAACACCGTGCTCGTCATATACGGGGTCTGCGGCCTGCTGGCCCTGCTCTCCCTGGGGCTCTCCGGCAGGAATCAGATGTACGCGTTTATGGGACTGGCCGTGCTCTTCGGTCTCGTCCTATTCCTGATCACAAAGCTGGGCGGCGGTGGCAACGTGGTCGGCGAGGATCTCGATCGCGACTCCTACGATCCGCCGCCGGCTGGCGAGAGCACGGCCGCGGGCGCAGAAGCCCCTCTCGCGGCCCCCGAAGACTAGCCGGGCGGCCTCCAGGCGAAGATGCGCTACGCGGATTCCAGGTGGGGTGTTCTCTCGGGTTTAGCATTCGAGTAGGGCCACTGCTACACTCACCGCGGCCTGCCAGGGAGCCGATGAACGACTTCGGTAAAACATCCGCCTATGTCGCCCTGTTCTCCGAGATCGCGTTCGTTCTGCTTATCACCGTTCTGGCGGGCGTTCTCGGCGGCTACTGGCTCGACCAGCGCCTGGGAACCGTCCCGATCTTCGTTCTTGTTGGATTCGCGATCGGAACCGTCAGCGGAGCCATCGGTTGCTGGCGACTGATCGCCCGGTTCCTGGCCCGCCTGGACGCGGGTGACAGACGATGACGCGGCGCCTCTCGAGGGCCGCTTCCTAGCGGAGCGAGTGTGACAATCGATCCCCGCGGTGCGTCCGCGAACAGGCAACAAGAAAGCCAGCCGGCCGCCCCCGCAACTCCGCACGCGAGGCGCTTCGGAGGCAAGGCCTTCCTGGTCCTGGTCGCGGCCGTCGTCGCGCTCGATGTCCTCGCGGCCATGGTGGTGCCGCCTTTCCCAAAGGGCGGTGAGCCCGGCCAGGCGTGCAGTTTCCCCGATTGCTTCGTCCGCAGCGTCATCGAGCTGCCGCCACCCGAGGTCGTCGTGGACCTGCAGCCGTCTGGCGCTCCCGCATCCGCGCCGATGTTTTACTTCCACCCCAGCATAAGCTCGACCATCCTGACCATGTGGATCGTGATGATCCTTCTCATGTTGTTGGCCTTCCTCGCGACGAGGCGTATGAAGCTGGTGCCCGGAGGCGTCCAGAACGCGATCGAATGGGCCTACGAGTTTGGAATGGACTTCACCGGCGGCTTCGGCGGGGATGGAACGCGCCGCTACTATCCGATCTTCGCCGCTTTCTTCGTGCTGATCCTGGCCTGCAACTGGAGCGGCTTGATACCGCCCATCGGCTCGATCCCGCAGCTTCGCGCTCCCACCAGCGACGTAAACGTGACCATCGGGCTGGCCGTCGTCTCCTTCGCCATCTTCGAGGGTGAAGGTTTCCGGCGGTGCGGAGCGCGGGCCTACTTGAGCAAGTTCTTTCCGATTGGGGAATTCCGCCATGGCCTGGGGACCGGTCTCCTGGCCATGTACGTCGGCTTCATCGAGCTGTTCCTCGAGTTCGTCAAGCCCGTAGTCCTGGCCATGCGACTCTTCGGCAACATCTACGGCGGAGAGGTTGCCCTCGCTGTCATAACCGCGCTTACTCTGGCGGTGTTCCCTGTCGCCCTCATGGGCCTGGAACTACTTCTGAACCTCATTCAGGCGCTCATCTTCTCGATCCTGACGCTCGTCTTCATACTTATGGCCGTCGAGAGCCACGAGCCCCAGGAGGCTCACCGCCCGACGATCGACCCGGCCCCTTCATCCAGGGCGCCAGCCGGCGCCTCAAGAACTACCGCCACTCGGGCCTGACACCACCGGCCGACACATACCTTCGAAGGAGGATCACCCAAATGGTCGAACACATCGGAGCGGGCCTTGCGGCCCTGGGCGTCATCGGCCCCGGCATCGGCATCGGCATCCTGGCGGGCATGTCCAGCAACGCCATCGGGCGGAACCCGGACGCCGCAGGGCAGATCCGAGGTCTGGCCATCCTCCTTGCCGCCCTCGCCGAAGGCCTCGGCGTCCTCGCCATCGTCGTCGGCCTGCTCGCCCTCTTCATCAAGTAGACCGGACCGACGGAGCGCATATCGTGAACCCCCTGGCGGCCGTTGCGACAGCAGCGCCCGCGTCCGACGCGTCGGGCCTGTCGATCAACGTCTTCTGGGTCATCGTCGCTGCCCTCAACTTCATCGTCTTCCTTGTGGTGATCTGGCGGTTCGGCTTCGACCCGATCGCGAAAATGCTTGCCGAGCGCAAGGCCCGCGTCGACCAGGGCCTCGCGGACGCGGAGCAGGCCCGCAGAGATCGCGACATCGCGGTCCTGGAGCGCGAGCGCCTCATCCAGGAAGCGCGCCGCGAGGCCAATGCGCTCGTGGCCGCGAATCAGCACGCCGCGCAGCAGCTTCGCGAGGCCAATATCGCCGCGACGAAGGCCGAGCTCGATCGCCTGCGCGAGAAGGCGGTGGCCGACATCGCGGCGGAGCGGGATCGCGCGATGGCAGAGCTCCGCGGTTACGTCGCCGATCTTGCTCTCGAGGCGGCCGCCAAGGTGGTAGGCGAGACGATGACGGCCCCTCGCCAGCGGCGACTCGTCGAGGACTTCCTGCGCGATGAAGGCGCGACCGATCCGAGGCGAGCCAACTGATGCGGCGCCTGGGAGCCAGCCGGCGCTACGCGGAGGCGGCCTTCGAGCTGGCCGAACGTGACGGAACCGTCGACGAGTGGCGAAAAGACCTGGCTGTGGCCTGCGAGCTGGCACAGCATGAGAGCGTGGCTCGCGCCATCGACAGCCCGGCCGTGGCCTTCGTTCATCGCCGCAAGGCGGTAGAGGCCCTGCTTGGCCCGCACGTCTCAGGGACGGCCCTGAACCTCGCCCTGGTCCTGGCTCAGCGAGGCCGGTTCGGGCTGCTTCCCCAGGTAAGCGACGAATTCGATGAACTCGTTCGGCGGTCCCGGGGTATCGTCGGGGCGACCGTGACGACGGCATCGCCCCTATCAGCCGGGGAGCTTGCGGCGGTTCAGGCGCGCGTGGAGCAGCTGGCCAAGGCAAAGGTCGAGCTGAGCGCGACAATCGATCCGTCGCTCATGGGCGGTCTTTGCGTGAATATCGGCGACTGGCAGATCGATGCCAGCGTGAGCACCCGCCTCACCCGGCTGCGCAAGCAGTTGCTTGGGGGAACGAGCTAACAGCAGGCGCCGCAACGGCGGCAAGTCCCGCGGCCCAACGGAGAAGGAATGGCCAGTCGCTCAGACGAGATCGTCAGCATCATCAGGGACACGATCGAACGTTTCGACACAGGCGCGGAGTCGCGCAGCGTCGGCACGGTGGTCGAGGTCGGCGACGGCATCGCCCAGATCTACGGCCTGTCCGGCGCTCTGTCCTCCGAGCTGCTGGAGTTCCCAGGCGGCGTGATGGGGATTGCCCTGAACCTGGAGGAGGAGACCGTCGGCGCGGTCATTCTCGGCGACCCGACCCATATCAAGCAGGGTGACACGGTCAAGACCACGGGTCGCGTCGTGGAGGTGCCGGTTGGGGTCGGCTTGCTCGGCCGCGTGGTCGACCCTCTAGGTCGACCCCTGGACGACAAGGGTCCGATCGTCCACTCCTCGACCCGCCCGGTGGAGCGCATCGCCCCGGGCGTCATCACCCGCCAGCGGGTCGACACGCCCGTCCAGACCGGCATCAAGGCCATCGACGCCCTGATCCCCCTCGGCCGCGGTCAGCGCGAGCTGATCATCGGTGACCGCCAGACCGGCAAGAGCGCCCTCGCCGTGGACACGATCATCAACCAGAAGGGCAAAGGCCTCGTCTGCATCTACGTCGCTATCGGCCAGAAGCTCTCGACCGTCGCCAAGGTCGTGGCGGTCCTCGACCAGCACGGGGCAATGGAACACACGATTGTCGTGGTTGCCGGCGCAGAGGAGTCGGCCGCTCTCCAGTTCCTCGCCCCGTATTCCGGCTGCGCCATGGGCGAGGAGGTCATGGAGAACGGCGTCGAGATCGACGGCCATATCGTCAAGGACGCACTCTGCGTCTACGACGACCTCTCCAAGCACGCCTGGGCCTATCGCGAGATGTCGCTGCTGCTGCGACGCCCACCGGGCCGCGAGGCGTACCCCGGCGATGTCTTCTACCTTCACAGCCGGTTGCTGGAGCGGGCCGCTCGCATGAGCGAGGCGAACGGCGGAGGTTCGCTCACGGCCCTGCCACTGATCGAAACCCAGGCGGGGGACATCTCGGCCTACATCCCGACGAACGTGATCTCCATCACGGACGGCCAGATATTCCTGGAGACTGATCTATTCAACTCGGGCCAGAGACCCGCGCTCAACATCGGCGTCTCGGTGTCGCGCGTCGGCTCCGCGGCGCAGACCCCGGCCATGAAGAGAGTGGCCGCGCCGCTCAAGCTCGAGCTGGCCCAGTACCGCTCTCTTGCGGCCTTCGCCCAATTCGCGTCGGACCTGGACAAGGCCACGCGCGATCAGCTCACACGCGGCGAGAAGCTGTCGGAGGTCGTTAAGCAGCCGCAATATCAGCCGGTACCCCTGGAGCGCCAGGTAGCAATTCTCTACGTGGCCACGAACGGCCTGCTGGACGACATTCCGACGCCACGCGTCCGCGACTTCGAGACGCAGTTCACGCGCTTCCTCGAGGCCGAGCACGAGAAGGTCATGCGCAAGATCGCCACGACGAAGGTTCTCGACGACGAGACCGCATCGGCTCTGGAAGCTGCGGCAAAGGACTTCCGCAAGACCTTCCTCGCGTAGCGGGGAAGGTCACCTTCCTCGCATGGTGCGGGGCGGCTCCATCAGACCAGCTCACGATAGGGAGTAGACAGGACCAGCGTGCCAAGCCAACGGGACATCCGAAGGCGGATCACCGCCTCGCGGAACATCAGGCAGATCACCCGGGCGATGCAATTCGTGGCAGCGTCGAAGCTCCGCCGCGCCCAGGAGTCGACGCTCGCGGCGCGGCCTTACTCGGAGCTGATCGACGAGATCCTGGCAGACCTGGCTGCCGTCCTGCGCGGCGACGAACACCCACTCCTCAGCCGGCGAGAACACGGGAAGCGCCTCATCGTCCTCATCACAAGCGACCGTGGCCTGGCGGGACCCCTCAACACCAACATCGTCCGTTTCGCGGCAAAGGAGATCGTGGACCATCCCGGGGATCTGGAGCTGGTCAGCGTCGGTCGGAAGGGCCGCGACGCGATGCGCCGGGCCCGCGTTCCGATCGTAGCTCACTTCCCGGGCTTCGGCGACCGCGCAACGTTCGACGAGATTCTGCCTCTGGCCCGACTCGTCACCGACGAGTACGAGTACGGCACCTACAACCAGGTCGACATCATCTTCACGAGGTTCGTCTCGACCCTGGTCCAGCGGGCCGACATGGTTCAGCTCCTGCCGATCAAAGCGAGTGCGGACACTCGCGGCATTCCCGGCGCCCAATTCATCTTCGAACCCGCGCCGGCGGAGGTCCTGCAGGAGCTACTGCCTCGTTACATTGGGGCCAGGCTCTATCAGACTGCGTTGGAGAGCTGCGCCAGCTTCTTCTCCAGCCAGATGGTCGCGATGAAGAACGCCACCGAGAACGCGGATGAGCTCATAGACGACCTGACACTGAGCTACAACAAAGCTCGCCAGGCCAACATCACCAGAGAGTTGATCGAGATCGCGTCCGGCGCACGGGCGCGTTAGGGAGTCACCCTACGGGTGACTTCGACAGGAGGCTGCAACACGACCATGGCGTCCGCCGCACATGCCGCGACCGGCCGCACGGCCATCGGCCGCACGGCCGTCGGCCGCACGGCCATCGGCCGCACGGCCATCGGCCGCGTGATCCAGATCACCGGCCCGGTCGTCGATATAGAGTTTCCAGCCGGCAAGCTGCCTGGGATCTACAACGCCGTAGAGGTTTCGCGAGCTGACGGCGTAGCAATCGTTTGCGAGGTCCAGCAGCATCTGGGCAACAACTGGGTCCGCAGCGTGGCCATGACCACTACCGACGGTCTGGCTCGGGGGGCGGAGGCCGTGGACACCGGCGGGCCTATCACGGTGCCGGTGGGCCAGCTGACTCTCGGCCGTGTCTTCAATGTCCTGGGCGAGCCGATCGACAACAAAGGGCCCTTAGGCAAGTCCGAGCGGCTGCCGATCCATCGCCCGGCCCCCGCGTTCGACGAGCAGATCACCGAGACGGAGATCTTCGAAACCGGCATCAAGATCATCGACCTCGTCTGCCCGTTCGCCAAGGGCGGGAAGATCGGTGTCTTCGGCGGCGCCGGCGTTGGCAAGACGGTCATCATCCAGGAACTGATCCGCAACGTCGCCTCGGAGCACGCGGGTTACTCCGTCTTCGCGGGCGTGGGCGAACGCTCGCGCGAGGGCAACGACCTGATCCGCGAGATGACCGAGTCGGGCGTCATCGAAAAGACAGCGTTCGTCTTCGGCCAGATGAACGAGCCGCCTGGCGCCCGGCAGCGGGTCGGGCTGACCGCGCTGACCATAGCCGAGTACTTCCGGGACCAGGAAGGCCGCGACGTCCTCCTCTTCATCGACAACATCTTCCGCTTCACGCAGGCCGGTTCGGAAGTCTCGGCGCTGCTGGGCCGAATGCCATCGGCAGTGGGCTACCAACCGAACCTTGCCACCGAGATGGCCGCCCTGCAGGAGCGGATCACCTCGACCAAGAAGGGCTCGATCACGTCGCTCCAGGCGGTCTACGTGCCGGCGGACGACTACACCGACCCGGCCCCGGCCACCACCTTCGGCCACCTCGACTCGACGATCCGCCTCGAGCGGGCCATCGCCGAGCTGGGTATTTATCCGGCGGTCGACCCGCTGACGTCCACCTCACGAGTGCTCGATCCGCTGATCGTGGGCGAGGAGCATTACGACACGGCTCGCGAAGTGCAGCGCGTCTTGCAGCGCTATCGCGACCTGCAGGACATCATCGCGATTCTGGGGATCGACGAACTCTCCGAGGAGGACAAGGCCACCGTTGCGCGGGCTCGGCGCCTGCAGATCTTCAGCAGCCAGCCGTTTCACGTGGGGGAGGTCTTCACCGGCCGGCCCGGAGTCTACGTGCCGATCCGCGACACGGTCGCGTCGTTCAAGGAAATCCTGGAGGGCAAGGTGGACGACCTGCCGGAGCAGGCCTTCTTCCTGGCGGGCACCCTGGACGACGTGCGCGCCAGCGCGGCAAAGCTGGCGGAATGATGCGCACTGCGTGCCCGGCTTGCTGGGCGCGGCGTCGCCGGGCAGCGACAAGGCGTCGCAACTCGTGCAGGGAGAAGTAGGGAATAGCGATGCCTTTGCATCTGGAGATAGTCACCCCGGAGCGACGAGCCTTCGAAGGCGACGTCGATGAGGTCATTGTGCCCGGCAGTGAGGGCGAGATGGGTATCCTGCCCAACCACGCACCCTTGATCTCACTGCTCGGCCAGGGCGTGCTGCGTCTCAGGCGGGGTGGGGAAGAGGAGCTCTTCGCGATCTTCGGCGGCTTCATCCAGGTTCGGCCGGATCGCGTCGTCGTGCTGGCCGAAACCGCGGACATGGCCTCGGAGATCGATCTGGAGCGCGCCGAACGCGCCCGGGCCGATTCCCAGAACGCGATCGAGGGTGGCTTCGTGGAGCCGGTCGATTTGTCTGCCGCCCGGGCCGCACTGCAGCGGGCCCTGGTGCGGATTCGAGTGGCCGAGCGCGGGCCCCGAGGGACGGCCCGAAGCGAGCGGGAGGCGCTGCGGCGTGCCACTCCGCCTCGCAACGCGAAGCCCCCGGGCGGGTAGCGCATGGCCGACCGTCCATTCCACTGGGAGTTCAAGCCGGGGCCCGTCACCCGCGAGGTGCTGCGGATCGAGGGCGGCCACCGCCTGGAAGGTTCCGTCGCGATCAGCGGGGCGAAGAACGCGGCCCTGAAGCTGATGGCCGCCGCCACGCTGACCGGGGAGCGCTGTCGCTTCACCAACGTACCGGAGATCGAAGACGTCCGTGTTCTCACCGAGGTTCTGACGGACATCGGCGTGACCGTGGACCACCCCGAGCCGAACGTCTACGAGATCGCCTCCGCCGACGCCGAGTGGCTCTTCGTGCCGCTCGAGGCCGCGGCCAAGATGCGGGCGAGCTTCATCCTGCTGGGGCCGCTACTGGCGCGATTCGGGCGCGTGATCATCAGCAACCCGGGCGGCGACCGCATCGGCCGGCGACCGGTGAACCTGCACGTCGACGCAATGCGTGCTCTCGGAGCGGAGATCGATTACCGCAACGGATACTACTTCGCCAAGGCTCCGGGTCGGCTCCGGGGCGGCCTGATCGAGTTCCCTCAGATCACCGTCATGGGAACCGAGAACGCGATGCTGGCTGCGGTCCTGGCAGACGGCCATACGGTCATCGAGCCGGCCGCGCAGGAGCCGGAGGTCGACGACCTCATTGCCTTCCTGCAGAAGATGGGCGCGCAGATCGAGCGCACGGCCCCGGACCGGATCGAAATCGACGGGCGCCGGCGCCTGCGGGGTGCCGATCATTCGGTCGTGCCCGATCGGATCGAGGCTGGGACCTTCATCGTCGCCGCCGGCGTGACGCACGGCCGGATCACCCTTCGGGGCGCCGAGTTCGGCCATCTGGGTGCCTTCCTCAGCGTCATGGAACAGGTCGGCGTCGCCGTGAGTTGCACCGCGGGCCTGATCGAGGTCGATGCCACATCAGCCGACCTCGGATCCCTTCGTTGTCGCGACATCGAAACCCGGCCCTATCCGGGCCTCGCCACGGACCTCCAGCCGCCCACGTGCGTCCTGCTTACGCAGGCCGATGGCACGAGCCATGTCCACGAGTCGGTCTTCGAGGACCGGCTGGAGTGGCTTGGCGAGCTGCGTCGCATGGGCGCCAGCGTCGAAATCGAGGACCAGCACCACGCCGTCATCAACGGGCCCACTCCGCTCCACGGCGTCGAGGTCGAAATCGGCGATCTTCGGGCCGGTGCGTCGCTTATCCTTGCTGCCCTTGCCGCCGGCGGCGTGACTACGATTCGCGGCGCGCATCATGTCCATCGCGGCTATGAGAAGATCGACGCGAAATTCCTGGAACTCGGGGCCAGGATCGAACGCATTTCGGAAGGGACGTAGCACTTCGGCATGAAGATCGGCATCGACCTCGGCACGGCCAACATCATCGTCTACGTGAAGGGCCACGGCATCGTCATGCAGGAACCCTCCGTAGTCGCCGTCGACGATCAGAACCACATCGTGGCGGTCGGCGAAGAGGCCCGCGAGATGATCGGCCGAACGCCCGGCAACATCCAGGCCATTCGGCCGATGCGGGACGGCGTCATCGCGGACTACGTCATCACGGAGGCGCTCCTGGACCACTTCATCCACCGCGTCCAGCAGGGACGTCGTTTCGGCTGGGGCAAGCCGGAGGTCATGATCAGCGTTCCTGCCGGCGTGACCAGCGTCGAGAAACGCGCCGTTCGCGACGCCGCTCTCAAAGCGGGCGCTGCCGAGGCATACCTGATCGAGGAGCCGCTGGCGGCGGCGATCGGCGCCAACGTACCCATCAGCGGCCCGTCCGGGTCGATGGTCATCGATATCGGCGGCGGGACCAGCGAGATCGCAGTCATTTCGTTGGGCGCCATCGTCGTGTCGACCAGCCTCCGGGTTGGCGGCAACAAGATGGACGAGGCGATCGCCAGCTACGTCCGCAAGAAGTACAACCTCATGATCGGCGACCGAACCGCGGAAGAGGTCAAGATCCAGATCGGAACGGCCCTGCCTCTCGAGCGGGACCTCACCATGGATGTCCGGGGCCGCGACCTCATCGCGGGTCTGCCGCGAACGATCCCGATGGACAGCACGGAGGTCATGGAGGCCCTCGAGCCGCCGCTCCAGCAAATCATCGGCGCGGTCCGGCTCGTTCTCGAACAGACGCCGCCCGAGCTTTCCAGCGACATCATCGACAAGGGCATGGTCATGTCAGGCGGCGGCTCGCTGCTGCGGAACATCGACAAGCTGCTCACCCAGGTCACGGGCGTGCCCTGCCACGTCGCCGACAACGCCTTGCATTGCGTCGCGCTTGGCACGGGTGTGGCCCTCGAGCACTTCGACTTCTTCAAGAAGTACCTCGGCTCACAGGCCTGATGTCTGCCCCAGCTCCTGACCCGACCGAAGGCGTCCGCTCCTTCATCGACCTGCACTGCCACACCAGCGCCAGCTTCGATTCGCTTGCGACTCTGGACGCGGTCCTGCGCGCGGCGGCATCCCGGGGCCTGACCCACCTGGCCGTGACCGACCACGACCGAATCGATGCCGCGCTGCGGGCTCAAGACGTGGCGCCCCCTGAGCTGACGGTCATCGTGGGCGAGGAGGTCAATACCGCCGACGGCGATCTCATCGCCATCTTCCTCAAAGAGCTGGTACCGCCCGGGCTTTCGGCCGTCGAAACGATAGCCGCGGTTCGTGAGCAGGGCGGCCTCGTCGGGGTTCCGCATCCTTTCGACCGGCGCCGGGGCTTCGGTCGCAAAAGCGGCGTCCAGCTCGAGTCCATCGCCGGCCTGGTGGATTGGATCGAGGCGTACAACGCCCGCGTGATCGGCGTGTCGGCCAACGAGCGGGCCGCGCGCTTCGCTCAGGAGCACCGCCTGCCGGGCCTGGCCGCCTCTGATTCGCACACGGTGGTCGAGGTCGGGGTCTCCTACAATACGGTCCTTGGAGATCCGAGCACGCCCGAGGGGCTGCTCGCCGCGATCGGCGTTGTCGACATGCACCCCGGCCGGGCCACCTTCTACGTCAGAGCTTGGACGCCGCTGGCCAAGATGATCCAGTCCATACGGGGGAACGGCCGCCGCCGGGCCCGCGAGACCGAGAGGGACTCCCGGTGACCGACCGACCAGAGCATCACCTCCACCCGATCGGCGATCCGCTCGGCCAGGAGGCCGACGCGCTCATCAATCCGGAGGCGACCATCGAGGTCCCGCCGGCCGAGCAGATGTCCCTGGTGCGGCGGCTGCGTCAGCCTCGGGCGATGCTCTCGATCGCGGTGCCTCTGGCAGTGATCGTAGTCGCGGTTGTCGCGAACCGCGACAAGCTCGCTGAAGTGCCCAGGGATGTCAGCCAGGCAAACCTCTGGCTCATCCTGCTCGGACTCGTCATCTACTACCTTGGCTTCCCGCTGCGCGGCCATCGATGGACGGTGCTGCTGAGGGGGGCCGGGTACCGGATCTCCACGAAGGACGGGACGGAGATCCTGTTTCTCTCCTGGCTCGTGAACTGCGTCGTTCCCGCCAAGCTGGGCGACGTATACCGAGCCTATCTGCTCAAGCTCAACACCCCCGTTTCGCTCACCAAGACCCTGGGAACGGTCTTCATCGAGCGGATCCTGGACCTGTTCGCGATCGCAAGTCTCGGCCTCGCCGCCGGCTACTTCCATTTCCGAGACGGACTGCCGCGCGAGGTCCAGATCATCTTCGCGTTTGGTGTGGCATTCCTCGTCCTGCTGGCTCTGGCCCTGATTGGCATGCGCAACTTCGGCCGCCGTGTCGTCGAGGCACTCCCATTGCCCCACCGGGCCGAGGAGCTCTACTATCGATTCGAGGAAGGGGTCTTCCAGTCCGTCGGGCTGCGCGGCCTCCCGTGGCTGGGAGTCCTGACCGTCCTCATCTGGATGACCGAGGGCCTCCGACTCTATTTCGTAATCCAGGCCTTCGGTTTCCAGAACCTCAACCTGGGCCTCAGCGGCACCATGTTCGTGGCCCTGGTTGGCTCGCTACTGACGGCTGTCCCGCTGACCCCGGGTGGCCTGGGTTTCGTCGAAGCCGGCGGAGTTGGACTGCTGACCACGGTCTTCGGCGTGCCGCTCCCACAGGCGTCGGCAATCATCCTGGTCGACCGGGCCATCAGCGTCTTCTCCATCGTCCTGCTGGGTTCGATCGCCTACGTGGTCTCCTCCAAGCCGCGCGGTGGCGGGATGAAGATCGAGGAGGTCGCGACGTCGCCGGTTTCGGCCGGCTGAGGCCGCGCGGGCGGCGCCAACTCCCCGGCGACCACGTACTACCGTCAGGCAACACGTTGCGCCGAACGTCCGCCCGCCCGAGAGTCGTCACCCGTGAAGTACCAAAAGGCCATTAAACCTTTGGCCGTCTCATCCGATAGTTCCAGTATTGGCGCAGAACGCGTCGACCCTGGGAGCCTACGTCGCGCATGGCCGGACAGACTGGACGAGCCTTCAACGAGTGGCTGAAGGCCCAGCTCAAAGCGAAGAAGATGTCGCAGCGTCAGCTGGCGCAGCAATCTGGCGTAGACCACTCCACCATCTCGCGATTGATCCACGGCGACCGTATGCCGTCTTTGGGAACCGCCACGAAGCTGGCTCGCGGCCTTCGCGAGATCCGCGACGACGCCGAGGCGCCGCAGTACCTGAGCGCCGTCGCTTCCGGCACGGCCAACCCAACGGCTCGCATCGAGTACGCACTCCGAGCGGACGAGGTCCTTTCGGAACCTCAAGTCCGCCAGGTCATGGAGTACTACCTCGCCGTTCGGATGCGCCGTTTCGCTCGCGGTTACGCGAGCATCCGGCCAAGCGACCGGCCGATGGAACCGCGCCGCCTCCTGGACGAGCGCCGCAACCAGCCGATGCTCTCGGCAGCCGCGGTCGGCCACGCCGTGCGACCTCTGCTCCGTCCCCTGCCGCCTCGCGCCCGCACAGGCCGCGACGCAAGCTGACCGCTCGTAGCGCATGCGGCGCCTGGTCGCCGTCGGCTTGCTGTCTCGCCCCTCCGCCGGCTTCGCCCAGCGTCAGCCCGTTGGCGACGTTCGACCCCCTCCCAGATCTTTCGAGGCCGATCGTTCCGTCTCGGAGTCGGGCCCCGGTTCAGGTGGCGCCGCGACCGCGTGTTCGAACTCCTGAAACTGACCAGCCGGACCGGGAGTGAGCGGCCTGTTCGCCGCCAGGTCCGCCAGCCTGGCCACGTTGACCGCGTCGTAGCCGTTCTCCATCTCGGGCGTTTCAAGATAGAACGCGACGTGGCTCAGCGCCGGGTGGCACAGAAAGTGGGCCAACCCGAGCCGGCCGATCTGGCCCTCGCCGAGATGGGCGTGGTGGTCCCGGCGCGATCCGAGGTCGGAGCGCGAGTCGTTCAGGTGGACCATAACCAGTCGCTCCAGGCCGATAATCCGGTCGGTCTGCTCGAGGAGGCGGTCGATCTCTTCCGGAAGAGACACGTCGTAGCCGGCGCCCCACAGGTGGGCCACGTCAAGGCAGATGGCCAGATGGCCGTCCAGCCCGCGGGCCGCCGCCGAGTCCAGCGCCATCGCCAGCTCTTCGATCGTGGAGCCTATCGTGAAGCCGCCGCCGGACGAGTTCTCAAGCACCAGGATGGGTGCGTCGGGGCTCGAAGTTCGTTGGTCCAGGGCACGTTCCAGGCCGTCGACCAGGCGGCCGATTCCGGTTTCCAGGCCGGAGCCACGATGCGAGCCGACATGCACGTTGACGAATTGGGCGCCGAACTCCGGCGCGTGCTCCAGCTCGTGCCTGATCATCTCGATGGATCGTCCGAACAGCTCGTCGTCCGGCCCCGCGAGATTGACCAGGTAGGCGGCATGTATCGCGACGGGCCGGATGTCCAGCTCCATGAGTCGCTGCCGGAACTCGGCGGCTTCGGGCGGGGTCTCCGCGCGTCGTCGCCACGCGGTGGGGTTGTCACTGAAGATCTGCAGTGCCGATGCGCCTATCTCGGACGCTCGCTCGGCCACTCGGACGAGGCCCGTCGCCATCGGCAGATGGACGCCGGCGCGCCTCCCGCCCGGTAATTCGACGCGTTCGACGCGCCTCACGGGTTCGCCTGCAAGCCGATCGGCCCCGATCGCCGGAGGTGCGGGCGTCAAGTTGTCCCCGCTCTTGCCTTCAGCCAACCCTGTGGACGTTGCGTCCCGGGGTGTACTCGCCTCCGATAACCGGCTCTATCAACCCGTAGTCGCCGGCGTGTCGCTTGTAGAGGACGCACAGTCTCTCGGTCTCAGCGTTTACGAAGATGAAGAAGTAGTGGCCTAGTTCCTCCATCTGCTCGAGCGCGTCTTCTTCGAACATGGGCTGAATGGCGAAGCGCTTGGTCTTGACGATCCGGTACTTGGGCTGCTCCGGCTCGGCGACGCTTTCCGGTTCCTCGCCGGCCGCTCGGCGCGCCCTGGCCTGTTCGGGCCGGGCCTTTCCTCGCGGCTTCTCGCGGGCATCGACCGCCTGGCGTTCGATCCGGTCGATGACGGTGTCGAGGCTGGCCTGGTACGTCGGCCCGGCTGCGTGGCTTCGGAGCATCTGACCGTCGACGACCATCGTTACCTCGGCGATCTGCGAGTCCGCGGCGCTGCGATGCTGCTCGTTCGAGAGTTCCACGACCGCGTCGGTGCTGTCGTCGAGCAGCCGTTCGAGCCTGCGCATCTTGCGCTCCGCGTACTGTCGCACCGAGTCCGAGACGTCTATGTTCTTGCCCTTGACGATCGTCCTCACGGCTGACCTCCGCAACGCACGTCGCCCGTGTCCGGGCGGCTCGAGGCCCTCCGGAGCATGGACGTCTTCTGATGAGCCGCCGCCACGCGGCCGGTACAGAGGCCGGGCCCTTGAACGGAACCCGGCCATGTCCAATTCAGCGCTCTCGCGCCACCGTCAAACCTGCGACCGCGCTCGCTCCGGCTTCGTAGAGCGCCTCGGCGCATGCCACGAGAGTCGATCCGGTCGTAACGACGTCGTCCACCAGGATGATCCACCTTCCCCGGACGGCGGCCGCTTCCCTCGTGTTTCGGAGCCCGAAAGCGCCGGCCACGTTTATACTGCGCGCCCGCCGGCCCAGTTCGAACTGCGGCGAGGTGCGTCGGAGCCTCTCCAGCGGCGCTCGCCACGGCAAGTCCAGCTCCAGGGAGACTCCGGTAGTGAGCAGGACCGCCTGGTCGTAGCCACGCTGACGCGCTCTCTGCGCATGGACCGGGACCGGAACCAGCAACTCCCCGCCCGCGCCGACCTCGCGCCATCGAGCCGCCATCGCCGAGCCGAGCGGTCCGGCTATACGCCTCTCTCCCTCGTACTTGAGGTGGTGCAAAGCCGCCCTCACTACCCCTGAGAATGGCGCGCACCACTCCAGCTGGACGAGCGGCAGCGGTACTGCCGCAGGCAGGCCGATCGGGATCCCGGCCGGGGTTCGCAGGCGTCCCTCGAAGGCGCGCCGGCAGTTGCGGCAAAGAGCCGTGCCCTCCGCCCCGCACCCCGGACAGGCGGCCGGCAGGGCCAGATCGAGAAGCGACGCCGCGATCGAGTGGGGAGCACGCGAAACCATGCGGCGAAGATAGACGCGCCCCCTTATCCGCGGCGCATCCGGGGCTCACCCAACTCGCTCCGTCGAACGCAGAAGCGACAGGGCTCCCAGGCGGCTCGGCGATCCGCAGGAGTCGGGCCGCGCCGAGAGGCCTCCTCAGCCGGTTCACGGTTCCCGACGGCAATGCGCCGTGCTCACGGAAAGCCGATGTAGATGTCGTCGCCCACCGCCGTTCCGGATTCGTCGATCGTACCGGCCGGCAGCTCCAGAACACCCTTGGCTCCGCTCACCCGCCACACCACGCCCCGCCACGGCCGCACCGCCCGGCGCACTGATAGCACTCGCCGGGAGCCGTCTCTGCCGCTCGAGGGCGGTGCCACGAACACGACATCTATAGGAAACCTCATGAACAGCATGTGGATGCCGTTCTCGCCGGGAAGCCAGAGTCCGTCGCCGTCCGGCAAGGCCGCCCGACCCATGAGACCCATGAACTTGGCCCAGAACGATGAGCCGACTTCGAGCCGCTCGGCGAGTTGGGTTCCGCGGCTGACGTTGCGAGCGACCTGCCGCCGCCGACTCACGGAATGGCGTTCGAGCTGAAGGTCTTCATGATGGAGATGATCGCCGGCCCCAGAATGACGATGAAGAGGGACGGGAAGATGCAGCCCACGAGCGGGAAGAGCATCTTGATCGGCGCCTTGGCCGCCTGCTCCTCCGCGCGCTGCCGTCGCTCGATGCGGAGCTGCTCGGACTGGATTTGCAACACCTTGGAAATCGATACGCCCAATTGCTCTGCCTGGACGATCGCGCCGATGAAGTTGGACAGGGGCGCGACGTTTGTGCGCGGGACCATGTCCCGCAGGGCGTCCCGCCGCGCCTTGCCGACGCGAACCTCGGCGAGGGCCCGGCGGAACTCGTCGCTCAATGGGCCGGGAAGCTTCTCGACCACCTTCGCCAGAGCCGCGTCGAAGCCGAGTCCCGCGCGCACCGAGATGGTCAGAAGATCGAGCGTGTCCGGGATCATGACGAGAATGACCTTCTGGCGGGCCTTGATCTTGCCGCCCAGCCAGAATTCCGGCAGCAGATAGCCGATGCCGAGGCCAAGCACGGCCAGGAGCAGCCCGACGACCACGTCGCCCGACAGCACGCCGAGAAGAAGGAACATCAGCACGCCGACGGCGATGGCCACCAGTATCTTCACGCCCATCCAGTCGGCCAGCTTCAGATCGCCCGGATTGCCGGCCAGGGCGAGTCGCCTCTCGGCGACCTCGGTCGAAGAGACCCTCCCCAGGCGTCCGCCCATTCTCGACAGGCGGGCGACGAGCGGTCGCAATGTCCTCTCAGTGAAGGGCTGCTGAAGCTCGAGCTCCTCGAGGTTCTTCGCCTGGGCCGAGCCGAGTTGAGTCAGGCGGGCCTGGACGGGATCTACCGGTGAGCCGCCGGCCAGCCCGAGAATGAGGAGCAGGATCCCGGCGAAGACGAAAGCGGGGAGGATGAAGAGAAGCATCTCTCAGACCTCGATGGCGACGATGCGCCGAATCAGGATGAACCCGATGAACATGAAGAAGCCGCCAACCATGAGGAGGATGATGCCGGCCGGCAGCCCCAGGACGCCTGGTGGGTTCTCGAACATCGGCTCCATGAACTTTGGGGCGATGACAAAGAGGATGCCCACAAGGGCTATCGGCATGCCGGCGACCACGTAGCCCGACAGCCGCTGTTGGGCGGTCAGGGTCCGGATCTCGCCTTTGATCCTGACGCGTTCTCGAATAGTGAATGCGATCGAGTCCAGGATTTCCGCGAGGTTGCCGCCGACCTGGTGCTGAATGGTGATCGCCGTCGCCATCAGTTCGAGGTCGTCCGACCGAACCCGCCGGACCATGTTCTCCAACGCGGCGTCGAAGGCGAGGCCGAGGTTGACCTCTCGGACGACACGGCCGAACTCGATGGTGATCGGCGGCTGTGCTTCCCGTACGACCATCTCGATGGCCTGGAGGAATGACGACCCGGCTCGCAGCGCGTTCGCCAGCAGCGTGATGGTGTCGGGCAGTTGCTTGTTGAACGCGGACAACCTCCCCGCCCGGCGGCGACCCAGCCACATGCGCGGCAGGAAGAAGCCGACCGTGGCCCCGACCAGGAGGGCGATTGGTGTCTTGAGCGGTGTCAATACCAGGCCGAGGGTGAAGAAGATGAACGGGATCGTCACTATCGTCGTGGCCCATATGGCGATGAACTCGCCGGGCTTGAGCTTGAGGTCGGCGCGAGCGATATCGCGCGCCAGACTGGCGCCGAAGTCCCGCTGCTCCACTACTCGGTTCAAGCGGGCCAGGGCCACGCTCTGACCGAGGATCTCGCCAATGCCGGGCGACTGCTGAGCGGTGCCAGCCGATGCCGTCACCTCGTTCCTGCCGGCGGCGTAGCGCTCAAGACGAGCGCTGATGCCGGCGCTCCCGCCCGAGCTCGTCAGGCCGAGCACGAGCAGCAATATGCCTGAGAACACCAGCAGCCCGAGAATGACCGATACCATTTCGTCTCTCCTGCCTCGGTCTATGAGAAGCCGAACAGACCGCGCGGCAGATGGATGCCCTTGATCTCGAACTTCTCCACGAACTTGGGCCGGATGCCTGTGGCTCGGAGCCGGCCCTGGATCTTGCCGTCAACCACGCCGGTTTGTTCGAACAGGAAGACGTCCTGCATGACGACCACATCACCTTCCATGCCCTGGACCTCGGTGATGAATTCGATGCGGCGGGAGCCGTCCTTCATGCGTGACTGATGGACGATGAGGTCGACCGCGGACGAAACCTGCTCGCGGATGGCCCGTAGAGGCAGATCGACGCCGGCCATGAGGACCATCGTCTCGAGTCGGGAGAGCATGTCGCGCGGCGTGTTCGCATGGCCGGTGGACATCGAGCCGTCGTGGCCGGTGTTCATGGCCTGGAGCATATCGAGCGCTTCTCCGCCTCGGCACTCGCCGACGATGATCCGGTCGGGCCGCATTCGCAGGCAGTTCCGGACGAGTTCGCGGATCGGGATGGCGCCCTTGCCCTCGATGTTGGATGGGCGCGACTCGAGCGTGACCACATGCTCCTGGCGGAGCTGGAGTTCCGCCGCGTCTTCTACGGTAATGATCCGCTCGTCGTTCGGGATGAACGAGGAGAGTACGTTCAGGGTCGTGGTCTTGCCGGAGCCGGTGCCTCCAGAAACGAAGATGTTGAGGCGAGCTTCCACGCAGGCGCGAAGGAAGTCGAACATCTCCGGCGTGGCGGTCCCGAATTTAATCAAGTCGTCCACCGTGAACGGCGAGGCAGAGAACTTACGAATGGTGATGACCGGTCCGATGAGGGACAGCGGTGGAATGATTGCGTTGACGCGCGAGCCGTCGGTGAGGCGCGCATCGACCATCGGGCTCGACTCGTCGATGCGGCGACCGATCGGGGAAATGATCCGATCGATGATGCGCATGACGTGGTCGTCGTTCTGGAACACGACGTTGGTCAACTCCAGGCGACCACTACGCTCGATGTACACCTGGCGCGGCCCATTGACCATGACTTCCGTGACGCTCTCGTCGCGCAGGAGCGGCTCGAGCGGGCCCAGGCCGATGATCTCGTCGGTAATCTGCTCGAGCATGCGGACCCGCTCGGCGCGGGTGAGAGCCAGGCCCTCCTCATCGATGACACGACCGAAGATCTCCTCGATCTGACGGCGGACCTCGACCTGATTGGCCAGATCGAGCTTCGGGTCCAGATCCTGGATAACCCGGGATTGGATGCGGAACTTGACCTCGCGGAGCGACTCTCGAACGGGAGCCTGGCTGAGCAGCCGCTGTCCGCCCTGCCCGGACATCCCGGGAGGCCCTGGTGGGGCCGTGGGGGCCCCGGTCGGAGCTCCGGGGGCTACGCCCGGTCGGGCGCTTTCGATTCGCTTCAGAAGGGACATTGCCTACACCCCTTGGTGGCCCGGGAGGGCATCTATCTCCATGCGAAGAGGGACTTGCCCTTCTGGGGTGCCTTGCGGCTTTCCTCTTCGCGCGGCTCTGGGCTTCCGAGTATCGATGCTGCTAGACGAAACACGTCCTGCGAGACCTGGCTCTCACGATTGCTCAAGACGAAAGGAACGCCCCTGTTGAGGGCGTATACGACCGCTCGCCCGTCGCTGACGATGGTGTGGTCGACTTTGCGGCCGATCGAGTGCTCGACATCCGCGACCCTGATGCCAAGAGTGGTGTCGGCTCTGTTGAGGACAAGCCGGACCTTGTGCGCGTAGCCGAGCTGCTCCGCCACTTCGAGGAACAGTCGCGTGTTCTTGATGCTGGTGATCTCAAGGGTCAGCACCGTCAGTATTATGTCGGCCAGGTCCAGGATACCCAGAGTCGCGTCATTGAACCAGGCAGCGCAATCGACAACTACCAGCTCGTTGCGCTGGCGAAGGATCTCGAGGACGTGCTTCACGCCCGCTGGGGTAATCAGTTCGGCCATCTCCGGCGATGGCGGCGCGAGCAGGACGCGAATGCCGGACGAGTGGTTCTGGGTGTAAGCCTCGACCGAGTCCGGGTCGCCCGCGCCCTCGAGCTGCGGCACGAGTTCGGCCATGGACTTGTCTTTTGGATTCAGGTTCAGCAGCACCGCTACGTCGCCGAACTGGAACGACGCGTCGACGAGCGTGACCTTCTTGCCAAGCTCCGAAGCCGCGGCCACGGCGAGGTTGACGGCAATTGTGGTTCGGCCCACGCCCCCCTTTGGGCTGAACACGGCCACCACCCGCCCCTCTTCGGAGAGCTCCAGCGCACGCGCGGCGACGACGACGGCGCGCCCGACTTTCTCGCGCTCGCGCTCGCTCACCTGCCGGATCGAGGCCGTCAGCTCGTCGCTGCTGAACGGTTTGACCAGAAACTCACGAGCGCCGGCGAGCATTGAACGGCGGAGGTAGTCGGCCTCTCCTTGAACGGACATCATCACGACCGAGGCTGTCGGTACGTGGGAGGAGAGCCGCTCTGTGGCGGTTATGCCGTCCATGTCCGGCATGTTGATGTCCATCAGGATGACATCAGGAAGCAGCTTGGTGGCCATCTCGATGGCCTCATTTCCCGATGATGCCGTGCCTATCACTTCGATGTCCGACTCGAATCCGAGCAGCTTGACGAGGTGGTCTCTTGTCTCAGGAATGTCGTCGACGATGAGAACTCGGATCCGGTCAGTCATCGAACTCGGTCGCTTCCAGTTGTCGGGAGAGGCCGATGGGGGCCGACCTCTCGCCGTTCGCTCCGCCGAGAGTCGGCGGAGCGCTCTACCACGAGACGCCCTGGGCCAGGTCGGGCGGGAGAATGCCACGCGGGTCGAGCGGCAGGACGCCGTACTTGTCGACGAGCATCTTGAAGGTGATGCCCGGCGTGGTCGCGTTGGGCAGATCGTTGTCCTTGTCCGACCTCAGAGCGAGCGACAGGTCGATATAGGTTGGGGGATCCGTCCTCTCCTCGCGCTGAGCCCAACGCAGGATCTCCGCCTCGTCTGGCTTGACCTCCAGCAGGACCAGCATGTGCCGCCCGGTGTTCTGGACGAGCGCCTGAGTGGGTCCGGCTACCGGGACACTCGAAGGGCCGGGAGTGGGATTCGCTCCAGCCTCCGCCGGCGCGAGGAGCGTGGTCAGAATCTTGCGATTCTGGATCACCATCTTGCTGGTCACACGGCTTCCGCCGGGCAGCGCGATCGTCGTCTTGTTCGAGTCCTCAGCCGTCAGAGCTACCTGATCCATATACACGCTCAGAATGACGTCCACGCGGTCGCCGGGCACAAGCAGCGTTCCCACTCCGTTCAACTGGTCGACTTCCACGATCACGCCGAGCATTCCGGTCCCTACAAGACTCGCGATGTCCTGTCCCTCGGCCACGGTCCCAGGAGGCAGGAAATCACGACTCGCCAGGAGTACCTGTCCGCTGACGATGCTGCCTCCAGCGATCTTCCCGATCACCTGGCTTACATCGGAATAGGTATCAGCGCCGAGCTGCTGCTGCTCGGAAATGGTCACTTTCTTGGTGTCGACCATAGCCGCTGTGATCTTGTCGCCGAGAACGATGTTCTGCTTGGCGACGACGACCGTCGTCACGGGTTCGGGTGAAGGTGTTGGAGACGCAGAGTTGCCGCCGTTGTCGCCGCCGCCATTGCTGCCGCTGCCGTTGATGAGGACCATCGTCCCCAGGCCACCGGCGACCGCCAGAAAGACCCCTAGCAGGATGAGCAGCCGATTCGATCGTTTCACGACGACACTCCCGAGCACATGTGACAGATGGCACGACGGTAGCCTTGCGGACAACCTTACTGCGACTATACCAATGGACTAGGCACTCTAGGAAGGATTCTCGGAATCTGCTCGGGATGGGGGGCGGATGTCAGGCAGTTTGGAGCACGCTTGTTCGCCTGGACCAGGTGACATCGCCATGAGGCCCGCGTCCGGCGATCTGGCCGGCGTCTCTCCCGGACAAACGAAACGGGCCGCGCTTGAGGCGCGGCCCGTTTCTTGTCGCAGCGGGGCGGTTACAGGCTGTTGCCGATCTCCTCGAGGATGCCGTTGATGCTTCCGCTCAGGAGCCCGAGGGCGGCAATGGCGAGGATGGCGATGAGTGCGAGAATCAGGGCGTACTCGGCGAGGCCCTGGCCCTTCTGGGACCGGAACAACATGATGTCCTCCTGATAAGTGCGCCTCCAATAGGAGGCATGACCTGTATTCTGGGTGGCGGGTCCTCCGGGCGCCACTAGCAAGATGGTAATGGGACCGCCCGTAACCCCACCTTCCCGACCTCGGTTCGGCGTGCCTGATGGGCGAAGTCGGCGCGTGCTGTCAACGCAACGATCACACGGCCGACGTGATCAGACTCAGCAGGGAGGAGAGCTGGTCCTCGAAGAAGACCAGCGACACGACGCAGACCACGGCCATCAAGACGAGGATGAGCCCGTACTCGATCAGGCCCTGACCGGACTGATGCCCTGACCGTTCCGTTGAAGGAAGACTCGCCGTTGGATGTCTCCGGAGTCTCTCTGCAGGCGACTCCGACCAAACCCCCGGATCCGCGGCTGGCAGGCTTTCGGTCAACTCGCGGCCAGGACCAGGACGACCTCCCGGCCTTCGTCCACGAGCTCGGCCGTGACGCCGATCGTGGCCGCACGCTGCTGAATCTCTCGCCAGGTATTGGGGGGCAGGGCCAGCGTCTGGTTGGTCCGGGCCGCGCGGGACACCTTGGCTGCCCGTGTCTCGTCGATCATCGCCTTGAGCGCCTCCGGGAGATCCCGATCGACCGCCCGGCCATGTTTGTCCCCCGGCAACGGTGTCTCGAACTCGGGCTCGTCGGGTTCTTCGACACCCTCGCGCTTGGCGGAGATGCGCGCCTCTGGGCTGTCCGCCCATTCGAAGCGGATGGATATCCGGTCCGGATGGCACGATAGGAAGCCGGTGACGGATTCGTCGATGATGCGGAAGAGCGCGCTTTCGACGTCCATGGGCAGGCGGCGGTCTGTGCCGTACGACTCGAATTCGATGGGAATCTGCGAACGGCGGCCCCGATCCCGTGCTACTCGCCGGAGAGTGGGTACGAGGCCGAGGTCGTCCAGGACCATGGGTCGCACGTCGAAGATGAATGTCTTGGTCGCGTCGAGCGTGTGCTGGACCATGGCCACGAGTTGCCCGATCTCCGCCCTGGCCGCGGCCGGGTCGCGCTCCAGCAGCCGCTCCACGATCTGGGCCTGAAGCACGATGTTGGTCAGGCTCTGGGCCGGGCCGTCGTGCATCGCCCGCGCGATCTCTCGGCGGAGGTCTTCTTGAGCCGCCTGAACCAGGCGCGAGACTGCCGGTGGGAGCGGCGTGCTCGTGTCCAGCTTGCCCGACGTGTGCTGGGGCATCGCACCGCCCATCGATGCTCGGTCCAGCTCGGAACTGTAGCGGCGCAGGCTCTCCCGGAAGCGGGTCAGGATCTTGAGCTTGCCCTCGAGGATCTCGATCTGCGACTCCATGACCGCGGAGCGCTTGGTCAACGCCAGGAGCTGCTCGACCTGGTTGTCCACCTCGGGGGTGGATCCCTTGCCCGAAGGTTTGAGCTTGTCGGCAGCCTGGGAGCGCTTCTGCTCGTGCCGGCTGGCTTCCGTGCGGGCCTGTTGGACGAGCAGCTCCAACTCGCCGATCTCCCGGGTCAGAAGATCGACTTCGCGTCTGGCCCGCTCCGCGAGCTCGAGAAGTGGGAGCGGCATCGGTTCGATGGCCACGGGCAGCTCAGTCCTCGGGCATCCGGATCCAGCCCTGACGCATGGCGTACACGACGGCCTGGGTGCGGTCGTTCACGCTGAGCTTGCGCAGGATGCTGGACATGTGGTTCTTGACGGTTTGCTCGCTGATGGACAGGGCGTAGGCGACCTGCTTGTTCGTCATTCCCTGGGCGATGTTGTCGAGGATCTCGACCTCGCGCGGCGACAGCGGTGCGAAGATCGGGGCCGCTTCCTGGCCGTAGATAGCCAGCTCGCGGAACTCCTTGAGCACGCGGCTCGCCACGGCTGGCTTGGCAAACACCTTGTCGTTGATCAAGTACTCGCCGCCGGCGACGCGAAGGATGATGGCGACCAGGTCGTCGGGCGCGACGTCCTTGAGAATGAAGGCGGCCGCCCCGGCCTTGATGGCATCGAAGAGGGCGTCCTCATCCTCGTTCACTGCCAGGACGATGATCCCGGCCGACGGCAGCTCGCGCTTGATGCGCTGCGTCGTCTCGATCCCCCCCGGGGCCGGTAGGGAGAGATCCATGAGAATGATGTCCGGCGACAGCTGGACCGCCAGATCGAACGCGCTGCGGGTGTCGTCGGCCTCTCCGACGATGTCGAACCCCGGTTCGCGCTCCAGGATCTGGCGCATGCCCACGCGGAACAGCGTGTGGTCGTCCACCAGGAGGATTGTCGTCTTCTCTACGCCGCGGTCATCTGGCACCGGCCGGTGCCTGTCCGACCCGCTGTGGTCCGTTGAACTCATGTGCTCTCCTCTCCCACTGGAATCGACAGCCAGACGACAGTCCCGCCGCCCTGCCGTGATCGAACCTCGAACTGGGCACCGATGAGATCGGCTCGCTCCCGCATGAATTGGAGGCCAAAGTTGCGTCGACCCCTGGCCGCCACCGCGTTCACGTCGAAGCCGCGGCCGTCGTCGGAGACCTCCACGATCCAGCTTCCAGGCTCCGTACGCGTCGACACGACAGTACGACTTGAGGCCGCGTGCTTGCGGACATTCTGGAGCGCTTCCTGGACGATCCGCAGAACGGCGGTTTGCTGGGTTGGGGTCAGGTCGTCGCCGGGCGCTCGAAGTTCGGTCTCGACGGTGGCGCCGGTAAGGGCGGCCATGCTCTCGACCGCGTCCATGATCGAGCCGTCCAGGCCGAGCTCGTCGAGAAGTGGGGGCCGCAGCTGGCTGATGAAGGTGCGTACCTCCCCCAACTCACGGCGCAGCAGCTCGCGCAGGAAGCGCAGTTCACTGCCGGCAACCCGAACGTCCTCGTTGAGTACGCGCTCGATGTACTCGACCTGGAAGATGGCATTGGACAGGGCCTGAGCAGGCCCATCGTGGACCTCCTGCGCGAGCCGCGATCTCTCGGCCTCCTGAGCCTGGACGATGCGCATCTGGAAGTCGGTGGCCAGGCCCGCGTCGGCGACCTCGGCCACGAGGCTGGCGTCGCCGCGCTCGAGGAAGAGCCAGGAGTTCTCCATGCTCCGGACCGAGAGTTCGAGCTTGGACAGTTCCTGCTGGTGCCGGCCCAGGTCGCCGGTAAGGCGTTCGACCTCGGCACGTAGCGCCTTCTGGCGAGCGTCCTCCGCGCCCGCCTCGGCCGCGGCCTCCGGATCCCCGCTGTCCGACTGCGGCAGGGGGGCGCGGTCGGATACATCGAGCTCATCTCGGAGATGGTGCCAGCGACCCAGAGTGTCGCGATAAGCCTCGCGGTATCTCTCGGTGACAGAGCGGAGATTGTTGGCCCCGTAGCCCAGCGCGGATTTCGCCTCGGCGTACAACTCGTCGAAGCGCGAGTCACGCGATTCTGCGGCGCCTCTGGCAGCGTCCATACCGCTTGGAGTATACGGGGCGTCCTTCATGGGCAGACAATCCGGAATACGTGTATTTGTGCCAGGGGCGAGGTTTCCACTGGCTTTCCTCCCGTGGAATTGGTCAGTGGGACTTCTGTGAAGCACGCAGCCGCCGTTGCGTCGCGAGTCAAGATACCCGGCCACTGCCTGAGATCGTCATTCTGAATGACGAGAAGACTCGCCCCAAATCGATGGGCGAGGTCCAGGACGGCGTCCGGCGGTTCCTCAGGAAGGGCGAGCGTCTGGATACGAGCCGACTCGGCCAGCCATATCGGGAAGTTGGTGATAACCGGCCCGGCCTTTCCGAGAGGAACTCCAGCGCGCGCCATTGCCGCAGGCAGCGCCTCGTATCGGGCCCGGACATCCTCGGCCTGGCGCGAGACCGCGAAGACCGAGACTCCGGTGAGGGGGAATGTCACTGCTATCGCGAAGGCGGGCCCGAGCCAGGCCACCGGCCGGGTCCAGTGCCGCAACCGCGCAACCCACACGATCAAGGCGTCGAACCAGACCAGGCTGCTGACGATCATCAGTACCAGAACCGCGCCCGCCGCGTGCAAGAAAGTGCCGGACTGCGTGCTGACCGGGAACAGCAGGCTGGTGACCGCGAAAATGAGGAGCGAGGTCAGGACGAGAGGCCGCAGCGACGCGAGCCGCCAGACTCTCGGGAGCACGAGCAGCCCTATGAGGCCGAGCGGGAAAGCGGGGATGATCAGAACGTTGAACAGGTTGTGGCCAATGCCGGCCACGTGCATCCCGATGAGCGCGGCCGGGCCTTGGGCCAGGTACCCGGCCAGGGATGGTTGGTCCCGGTACGCGAAGATGTCGACGTTGCTTACGTACAAGGCGTTGTTGAGCGTCTGACCGGGCAGCGGACTGCCGAACGTCAGCCAGTCTCGAACGGCCCATGGGGCGAAGACCAGCGCGGCGATGACTCCGGGCACGAGAGCCAGCCGAAGGCGTTCCGACCGGCGGGATGGAGACCGGATGGCGGCTCCCTCGGCAGTTGCGGCGGCCGGTGAGCCCTCCACAGTCCGCGTCGGCAAACCGCGCCACACGATAGCCAACCAGGCCAACCCGAGCCAGATGGCCTCGCTGCGGGTCAGGGCGGCAAGGCCGAGAATGGCGCCGAGGGCCACCAGCTGCCGGCTCGGGACTGCGGCCTCCAGGCCGGACCCGGACCTGGAGGCGATGCGGGTCATGACCAGGCAGGCCGCCACGGCAAGCAAGGCGAAAAGGGCCGTGGAGTCGGGCAGGGCACTGTAGACGACAAGCGGGCCCAGCAGGCTCGCCACCAGGCCCGTGCCCACGCTCAGCGTCCGTGCCCGTCCGACCGGCAGTCGCATCTCCGCGGCAACGTCGGCGCCGAGCCGCCATGCCAGCACCGCGAGGCCCGAGCCAGCCAGCACGGAAACGACTTGAGCGGCCCGGAACCAGTTGGCCGCACCCGCGATCGCCATCGGCACGGCCGCGAGGAGCGACGGCAGTGGCATCCAGACCTCGAATGCCGCGCGCGGCACCGTCAGCGGTTGGGTCTGGTAGCTCCACAGGGCGTCGCTGATAAGGCCCCGGCCCTCCACTAGGTTGCGGGCGACGCCCGCGTAGTAGGCCGTGTCCTCCGGGACCGGGAAGCCGACCGTGGCCGCGACAACCGCCCGAACGACGAGTGCGACGGCGAAGACGGCGCCGGCACTCATCCAGGCTTCGCGCCGACTCACGGCAGGTACTCGATCCCGGCGCCGCCGGGGACCTGCGCAGTGGCCGGGGCTGCCCCGCAGCGCGTATCGGTGGCGGCGATGCAGACCGGGTAGATCGCCAGAGCCGGCGCGCTGTCCGCGGCCGGATCGCCGGTCCGGGGCCATGTGTACGGGATCACGAAGATCGGCGGGCCCAGCCAGCTCGGTCGCACCACCGATTCGATCACCGGCGCGAGTGGCGCGACGATATGGGCCCAACCGCCAACCACCACGAACGGAGCGAGGGCCAGCGAACGGGCAAGCACGGCGAAGATGCCGAGCGCGGCCGCCAATCCGACCAGCCGGCTGGTGAGGAGCGGGACCAGACCCTGGCCAAGGTATGCCGTCAGCGATATGTCCCCGCCGACGCGCTCGATGTCGTCGTAGTGCTGGATGAAGAAGACACTGCCGGAGCCCGACGACGGGGAGAGGCTGCCGAAGACGGCCAGCTGGCGCAGGTACCAGGGCGCCATCGCGAGGAGGAACAGGCCGAGGCAGGCCAAGGCATATCGCCACGGTATCGCGGGCGTTCGGGCACCCCCTGAGCGCCAGGCTCGCAGCCTGCCCCAGGCCGCGGGACTGGCTACGGCGATTCCAGCCGCCAGAGCCACCGCGGGCCGGCAGCCGATTTCTCTCGCAACCAGCCACGTCAGCGGCGCGGCGAGCGAGCCGACAAGGATGAACGGCAGGGCGGAGGCAAGCGCTGTGGGTCCGAGCAGCCACATCGTCGGCACCTGGACGATCGAGGCGAGAGGCATCCAGAAGCCGTTGCTCGGGATCGGCAGGGTGGGGTTGGGCGGGATCCTGCCGCCGACGTCCAGGAAGGAGTAGATGAAGTCGATGTTGAAGCCGTGTCCGGCCTGCAACGCCCGAGCGACGTCCACGTAGTAGTACGAGTCGGGGTAAGCCGCGTCCGGGTGCAACCCGAACAGCAGCGCCCTCACGACCAGGGCAAACGCAAACAGAGCGAAGAGGATCCGCACGTCGGCGCAGCGTAGCATCGGCCGGGACTGCCTCCACCGGTACAAACGACCTATCGTGGCCGCCGACCGGCGGACCGGGCAGTCCTAGCGCCGCAGCGGACGGTGCGAACCGAGGGGCAGGCCCGTACACTCCCGATCATGTTTTCCAGCCTGGCTATCGTTCTTCCCGCGTACAACGAGGAGTCCCGCCTGGGGCCCGCTCTTGATGAGCTGTTCGCATACCTGTGTTCGGCGCCGTCCGGGGACCTGCCCGACCTGGTGAGCGTGCTCGTCGTGGACGACGGCAGCACGGACGGGACCGCGGCGTTGGTGCGGGCCAGACCAGAGTTCACGGTCGAAGGGGCGGCCTCGTCACGCCGCGGCTGTCCCGCTCTCGCGCTCCTGACAGTCCCGCATGGCGGCAAGGGCTCCGCCGTTCGGGCCGGGATGCTCGCCGCGGACGCCGGCGCCCTCGTCTTTGCCGACGCCGACATGGCTACGCCACCCGATCAGCTGGCCAAGCTGGTCGAGGCGCTCGAGACCTCGGACGTCGCCCTCGGCAGCCGCATCCAGCCCGACGGCTCGGACATGCGGGTTAGCCAGCCGCGTTTCCGGCGCCTTGTCGGGCGGCTCTTCCGGTTCGCCGCTCAGCTCTGGGTGACGGGTCCGGTGAAGGACACCCAGTGCGGCTTCAAAGGATTCCGGCGAGCCGCAGCCCGGGATCTCTTCAGCCATTTGCGGATCACCAGCATCGCCTTCGACGCGGACCTGATCTACCTGGCCCGGCGGCGAGGCTACCGGATCGCGGTCGTGGCGGTCGTCTGGGCGGACCGGCGCGGCTCGCGCATGCACGCCCGGCCGGCGCTGGCCCTCCGAGTTGCCTGGGACCTCGTACGAATCCGGTTCGCGCACCCGGGTCTCAAGCGATCGACGACAGAGGCGGGGAATTCGGGAAGTACTGGTCGAGCGGCCGGGGCCGAGGCGAGACGGACATCCAAAGGGCCGCGCGAGGGAGCCCCGCCGAAATAGCCCCGGCTGACTCGCGGGCGTTGTGCGTCCGCTGTCCGGCCAGAGTCCGGACCGCTGGGCGTAACCGGAGACCACGGCCGAGGGACCGATCGTCCCGGGTAGTTAGCATGTCAATCATGCCGGTAACGTCCAGCGTGACCAGACGCGAGGAACAGATGTCAGGTCCAGACCCGAGAACCGCACGCACCGCGAGGACCGCGGCCCTGGTAGAAGACTTCCGAGCCCACGGTGGCAAGGTCACCAGCGGCCCATTCGTGGACCGGGACCTGCTGCTCCTGACGACCACCGGGGCGAAGTCCGGTTTGCCGCGTCTCACGCCGCTCGTCTACTCCCGCGCCGGCGACCGCTACGTCATCGTGGCTTCGAAGGGTGGCGCTCCGACCGACCCCGCCTGGTACCTGAATCTGATCGCCAACCCGATCGTGACGGCGGAGGTTGGCCTCGAGAGATTCCGGGCCCGGGCGGTCGTGGCAGACGGCGCCGAACGCGACCGCCTCTTCGCGGAGCGTGCCGCGAGATACCCGGCCTTCGGGGAGTATCAGCAGCGGACCACTCGGGTGATCCCGGTGGTGCTGCTCGAGCGTCTTCCCTGAGGTAGCCCGAGGTCGAAGAACGGAGCCAAGTCTTGACAGGGCACCTGGATGGGAAGCACGCTGGTTGCGGTGGCGAAAGGGGGTTTCGGAGTGATCGCGGTTCCGCTCGTCGGCTGGATCGAGTTGCTGGCGATTTTGACGCTCCCCGCGGCAATGGGGGTGTTGATCGTCGCGCTCGGAATCCGGCTTGCCCGAACTGGTGGACGCGATGACTCGGCCAGGCTTTTTCGCGAGCGCTTCGCCCGCGGCGAGATCACTCCCGCCGAGTATGAGGAGGCGAAGCGGATCCTCGGCCTCTGAACGACCCTGCGGGGTCGCGGAGTGGGCGGCGGGCCTGCCGCGGCCGCGGTGCTATTCTCGGCGTGTGACCAGCCTCTCCCTCCGCGACGGCGGGCCTGCCTGTCCGCACGGATGGCAGAGATGAACCCACGATCCAGCGGCGTCGGATTGGCGGCTGCCGGGACGGCAGAAGGAAGACGCGCCGCGCCGCGCCGCCTCGTCGCCGTCCGCCGAGCCTTCGATTCCATCCCGGCGCAGACCTGGGACTCGCTCGTCGATCGGGTGCCCGATGCCACGCCATTCTCGCGCCACTGCGTGCAGCGGGCATGGTGGGACGCATACGGAGCCACCGCCCACGACCAGACTCTCGTCGTGGTGGACGAGGACGCTCCGGACGCGATCGCCGGCATCGTTCCTTTGATGCATCGCCACGAGCTGGAGCCGGGGGACGTGGCGGCGCGAACAACCATCCGCCATCAGGCCGGCCCGGGCCTCCCACCCGTGCCCGCTTCGGCGACCGCCGTCTTCTTCGGGGCTTCGTACCACGCCGACTACGCGACGGTCCTGGCGGCGCCGGCCGATCTCGCGGCGGTCTGCGACGCCGTGGTCGAGGCGCTCGCCGCGGAGGAGCCGTCGCGCTGGGACGTGATCGACCTGCGACGCCTTCGCTCCGGCGACCCGGCAGGGGACGCCCTGGCGGCGTCGTTCGAGTGGGTTGCGCCCAGGGCCTGCTGGTACGTAACTCGGGAGCAAGAGGACGTCTGTCCCGTTCTCACGCTGCCGTCGGGGAGTTCGTTCGAGGACTACCTCGGAACGCTGGACAAGAAGGAGCGGCACGAGATACGACGCAAGATCCGCCGCGCCGAGGCGGCCGGCGAAGTCCGGCTCGAGCGCTCGGCCGATCCACTCGGCGATCTCGACGCTTTCGTGGAGCTGCACCAGAAACGCTGGGGCTCGGAGGGTCTCTTCCCTGATACGGAGGGCGGCGCCGCCAGTCGGGTGTTCTTCGCCAGGCTGTTCGAGAATTGCGCGCCCTCCGGCCTGGTCGATCTCAGCTTCCTTTCAGTTTCCGGCCGCAGGATTTCGGCTGGGGTCACGTTCGACGACGGCACCGCCGTCTACTACTACAACGCCGGCGTGGAGCCGGACGCCAGAGAGCTATCTCCCGGAGTGGTCATGGTCGCCCGCTACATCCAACGAGCCATCGAGCAAGGCCGGTCGCGCATCGATTTCATGCGCGGCAACGAGCCCTACAAATACGAATGGGGGGCGGTCGACGAACCGATCGAACGCCTGCTCGTCCAGCGCACGGCCCCAGCGGAGGGTCGATAGCGATGGGCGCCGAACACGAGATCCTGGAGCCCTGCCTCGACAATGTCGATCGCTTGCCGCTCGACGGCGGTCGCGTCAGGGTTCTGGAAGTCATGGCGACCGGCACCAACGGCGGCGCGCAGGAGCATGTCCACTCGCTCGTGACCCGTCTCAACCCGGAGTGCTACGACATCCGGGTCGTATCGCTGTCGCACGGCAGCAGCGTCCGGCGGCTCCAGCGGGTCGGCATCGACGTGACGGTCATCGACGAGCCGGACGACCGGCAGGCGGTTCGGGAGCTGGCCGACTCGATGGCCTCGTTCGCGCCCGAGATCATCCACAACCACATGTACCGGGCCGAGGTGATCGGCACACGCGCCGCCCTGCTGCTTGGCGAGAAGGGCTGCAAGCGCCCCGCCATCATCTCGACCGTGCATTCGAGCCGGGTTCGGTGCGTCGAGGATCGGCAGACGCTCCGTCAGCTCACGCCGCTGATGGACCGGCTCATCGTGGTCTCGCGGGCCATCGAGCGGAAGGTAATTGACGAGGGCCGTCTGGACGTTCCCGTCAGCCTGATCTACAACGGCGTCGACCTGCAGCGCTACAACCACCAGCAACCGTGCTGCACCTTGCACGACGATTACAACATCCCCGAGGACTCGCCGATCGTCGGTGTGGTGGCCCGGCTGGAGGCTGAGAAGGGCCACCGGACCCTGATCGACGCCTGGCCGGAAGTCCTGACCGCCGTTCCCAACGCCTGGCTCCTCGTCGTCGGCGAAGGTTCGGAGCGCGACTCCCTGGAAGCCGAGGCTGCATCCCTGGGTGTGAGCGAGCGGGTCGTCTTCACAGGACGCCGCGAAGACGTGCCGGCGGTCACCGCCGCCCTGGACGTGGCCGTTCTGCCGTCCTACCGCGAGGCCCAGGGTCTCAGTGTGCTGGAGGCGATGGCTCTCAGCCGGCCAGTCGTCGCCTCGAACGTGGGCGGGATCCCGGAGATGATCGAGGACGGCGTGACCGGACTGCTGGTGCCGCCGAATGACTGCGACGCCCTGGCGGCCGCGATCATCGAGTTGCTCATGGACCACCCGTACGCGGACACGATCGCCCGCCGCGGCCACGACCTGGTCCATGACCGCTTCTGCATCGAGCTTATGGTCAACGCGATCGAGACGATATACGACGAGGAAGCGGCCAAACTGCGCACGAAGGAGAGCGTGGCCCGGTAGGCCGCTCGCGGCCGAGGCTCCGCTACGAGGCGGAGTCGGAGTTGCGGCGATGCTGCGGCTGAGGCATGCGGCGCACGTGATCGAGCACTTCCGAGAGGCGGGCGGTGGCGAGCGCCACGACCGAGTCGCCCGCGCCGTAATAGAGAGAGAGGATGCCGGTCTCGTCGTCCAGGACCCATCCATTCGGGAAGACGACCTTGTTGACGTCGCCGACTCTCTCGTAGTCGGCTTGGGGACCCAGGACCCAGTTGTCGCTCCGGCGCAGCACCACGTCCGGCCGCTCCAGATCCAGCAGCACGAGGCCCGCGCGATAGATCGGGCCCGCTGCCGTGATGTGGGCGCCGTGGTACATGACCAGCCATCCCTCTGGGGTGGCGAGCGGCGGTGGTCCCAGGCCGATCTTCTCGGCATCCCACCAGGCGCCCATGCGAGCCTCGACCAGCAGCGTGTGATCGCCCCAGTGCCGCAGGTCCGGCGACCATGAGATCCAGATGTGAGCTCCGCCCCGGAGGGGCGCGGGGCGGTGGATCATGGCCCAGCGGCCGTTGAAGCGCTGCGGGAAGAGGGCTGCGTCCTTGTCCTCGGGCGGCATGACCGGGCCCAACCGCTGGACCTCGCGGAAGTCGCGCGTCATGGCCAACGACACCAGCGGACCGCGATCGCTGTACGCGGTGTAGGCGATCGACCACTCGTCGCGCTCGGGCAGCCAGACCAGTCGGGGGTCCTCACAGCCCCAGATTTCCTCCGGATGTGTCGTGATCGGCTGGAGCAAGGGCTGCTCGTCGAAATGCCAGTCCGTCACGCCGTCGCGGCTCCTCGCCACCTGGAGAAGCGAAATGCCACGCAGATCCTCGACCCGCAGCAGCAGGACTGTCTCGCCATCGACCCGAGCCGCTCCGGGATTGAAGACGGCGTTGGCTGGATACGGCAGATCCGTGGCACGAATGATCGGATTGCCTGGAGCGCGCAGGAAGAGCCGCTCGCCGTCCGACGGAATCATGAGTGCGACACCCTGGACGAACCTTCCTCCGAGCCGACAGCCACACCCTTCTCCGTTTCCCGCAGGACGCGCATATGCTCGAGCGCGGTCAGCCACGCCAGGGTCGACTCTGCTCCCTGGTTGTCGTTGAGGCCCCCGGGAGTCAGTCCGTCGTGACAGGCTCCGGCGAGAGGCGTCGCGACGGCCACGCCGCCGTCGTTCGCGCCCAGGAACCAGGCGTAGGCCATTTCGGCAGCGCGTCGATAACGCTCGTCGCCGCTGGCCGCCATGGCGGTCTCAGCCGCCAGAACCAGGGCCATCGCCTCGATCGGCTGCTGGTCGAACTGGCTCTTCGCGCCCCCTCTGCGCCACCATCCACGGTTTCCTACCGGCGAGAACGTGCCGCTCGGACTCGTCTGCACTTCTATCAACCAGTCCAGCACCAGGCAACCTCTCAGGACCATCGACGGGTCTCCGAGGCGCCGTCCGGCGACTATCAGAGCCCGTGGTAGCAGGGCGTTCTCGTAGGTCAAAATGGGTTCCGGCCAGCGCCAATCCGGCCCCAGTGGATTATGCCGGAAGGCTTGGGCGAGTTGCTCCGCGAGACGGTCGAAGGTCGCCTCCGAGTCGGGTCCCACGCCGGCGCCGATCGCGCGGTCGCATGCCAGCACGGAAGAGGCGGTCGCCCGGAGGGCGCGCAGCGACCCGGCGGCGGGCAGCGCTTGCTCGAAGAGTCGTTGAGCGGCTTCGCGAATCGACGGATCCAGGGCGTCGTTCATCGCGTGGGCGAGGCTCAACAGTGCACGCCCGTGGCAGTCCTCCGATCCCTCGTCTTCCAGCCAGGTGCCGTCCGCGGCACGGAAGTTTCGGAAGCGCCGTCCGGGCTCGTTCGCCGCCTGCTCGATGAAGGTCAGGTGGCGCCTGGCGCTCGCCGAGACAGCCTCCCAGCCCAGCTCTCGCGACTGCAGCAGGTCCACGTTGAGTGCACGCGAGACATCGTCCGTACAGAAGCCGAATGCCGGATCCGGGCACTCCTTCGACGCGTGCTGCCAGACTCCGAGCTCGGTGCTCAACACGTCCAGGTAATGCCGGCTGGCCGGGTACAGCGGTGCCGGCTGGATCGACCCCTCAGACACGGAAAGCGCCGACGGCGCCGACGTTGTCAACCGCCGCAACCGCCTTGGTGGCGACGCGTTCGAACAGACGCCGGTACTGGGCACCCACCTGAGGCCAGACCATCGATCGCGTGTACATGTAGGCCAGCCGCCCAAGTGCGAGACGCTGTTCATCGTTGGAGAGGAGTTCGATGAAGGCTCGGGCGAGCGCGTCCGGCGAGCCGGGCTCAACGAGCCTCCCGCGTCCATGCGCCAGCAGTTCGGCGGCGTATGCATAGGGCGTCGAAACAACCGCTCGACCGGCGCTCATCGCGTAGGCGAGAGTGCCGGAGACGATCTGTTCAAGGTTGGGGTATGGCGTCACGAACACGTCGGCGGCCGTCAGCCACGCAGCGAGTTCGGCCTTGCCGACGAAACGGTCCACGAACTGGACTCGGTCCACCACGCCCAGTTCGGCGGCCTGCCTCTGGAGACCGTCTCGATAGGATTCGCCTTCGCAACACACAAGATCAGGATGGGTCGCACCGACGATCACGTATCTGGCTCTCGGTATCTCGGCCAGCACAGCCGGCATTGCCGCGATGACCGACTCGAAGCCCTTCCCGGGGCCCAGCAAGCCGAAGCTCAAGATCACCCTTCCGCCCTGGATGCCGAGCTGCGGCTTGACCGAATCGGGGTGGACGAACGGCAGGTCCGGTACGCCATGCGGGATCACGTCCAGCCGTTTGGGGTCGACGTCGTAGATCCGGCTCACGAGATCCGCCGCAGACCTGGACATGACGACATTGGCTTCGGACCGGCAGATCAGGTTGGCCAGGACGAACCGCTGATGCGGCGTCGGATGCCGGAGCACCGTGTGAAGAGTTGTGACGACCGGTTTGCGCAGCGCACGAACGAAGTTCAGCACGTAGTCGCCGTCGTGCCCGCCCCAGATCCCATACTCGTGCTGGATCGAGACGACGTGGGCGCTGCCGGCGTTGAGGTCGCCGGCGGCAATTAAGTAGTCGGATAGAACGTCACGGCGGACACGATGCCGCACCTCAGCAGGGTACGTTCCGGTTTCATCGCGCGGGTGCAGCGCGACGATCTCGCGGTCACCGATAGCTGCCGCCAGATCGTGGGTGAACGTGGCAATGCCGCATCGGCGGGGTGCATAGGTGGAGGCGAAGGCCGTTTTCGGCATAGGACCAGACTCCAGTAAACCCACCATAAGCGCACTCCATCAGAACGCGCAACCCTGCCCGATCGGCGCTCCTTGAGGGGGTGGCGGGGGGCCACTCAACGGGGCTGGCTCCGAGGAGCGCTCCTCCCACCCGCTGAATGAGGTACGAGACCGATCCGGCGGATCGGCCGCGTGCGGTGTGCTCAGATTGCGTGCACCTGCGTGGCGCGCAGGCCTTTGGGGCTGGTTTCGATCTCGAACTCGACCCGCTCGCCGCCAGAAGGGAGTCGACCACGCGGAGCATCGCCACATATCGCGGCGAAGGCACATTCTAGCACACGCGACGCAGGACCATCGTGAATAGACGGTCTCGCACACACTGACGGCAGGAGGCCAACTTGTCCCTCGGGCGCCAGCGGATGGACCCAGACGTGGCACGATTGGGTGGCAGGCAACGTCGGCCGGAGCCGTCAAGGAGCGACGGAGGCACGGAGTGACCGCTACACGGGTCGGGTTCATTGGGGCCGGGACGATCGCCCGAGTTCACTTGCGCGCGTTGGCGGCCTTCGACGACGTCCAGGTGGTTGGCGTTACGTCACGTAGTCCGGAGTCGGCAGGCCGGCTGGCCGAGTCGGTCGGCGGCCGTCCATATTCGGACTACCGATCCATGTTCGACAGAGCAAGCCTCGATGCGGTCTTCATGTGCGTGACGCCGGACGGGCATGGCGAACCCGAGCTGGCGGCCGCCGACCGCGGCATCGGCCTCTTCGTCGAAAAGCCCCTTGGACTCGACGAGGATGTGCCGGAGCTGGTCTCCGAGCGGATCCGCCAGGCCGGGATCGTCTCCTGCGTCGGGTACCAGTGGCGGTACCTCGAGGTTGTCGATCGAGCCCGCGAACTCCTGGGAAGTAGCCCGCCGCAGATGATCACGGGCGCCTGGCTTGGCGACACGCCCGGGGTGAATTGGTGGACGCGCAATAACCTGTCGGGCGGCCAGATAGTGGAGCAGGCCACCCACATCTTCGATCTGGCGCGCTATCTGGCCGGCGAGATGGAGCCGATCTCCGCCGCCGGGCGTCGAGTCGTTCGGCCGTCGTACCCGGACAGCGATATCCTCGATGTCACGCAAACATCCCTGCGCTTCGCCTCCGGTGCCATCGGATCGATCGAGACCACGTGTCTCCTGGACGGCCCGCACAAAGTCGACCTCGAGACGGTGTCCGACGGGCTGCGCATGAGGTTGGAGGTGCTGGATCACCGGCTCGTCGTCCAGCAGGGCTCGCAGACGGCCAGCCATAAGCCGCCTTCTACGTTCGACACCCCATACGAGGCTCAGGATCGGGCGTTCATCGATGCGGTCCAGGGCAAGCCGAACAGGATTCGGTCCCCATACGAAGATGCCCTTCTGACGCACCGGGTGACCCTGGCGGCGTCCCGGCTTGCGAGGGCTTCCGCCGGCTGAGAGGTCTTGTACATGGGTGGTCCTGGGCACTATGGGACTTATAGGCTAGTTGCCCTGGAGGCCGGTAGCCTCTCAAGTGGACGAGATGGGTTCCATGCGCACGCCCTGCATAACCCGGACGTCGGGAAACGCGTGAACGGGCATGGTCTGGGGTGACCTCGAGCCACGCCCGCCTGCTCACTGCCCTGGCCGCCGCTTCCGCTCTGGCCACGTTACTCCTGTTGCTCGGAGAGTTGGCCGCCGCGCCCGGTGCCCAGACGCCCGGCCGCCTCGCGGTAACAGCCGGATGTGGCGCGACGCTGGTAGCCGCAGTAGTTCTCCTCCGTCGAGATACATGGGGTTACGGCCTCGACATCGCGGGCGGAGCCCTGATGATTCTGGGAGTGGCAGCCGGCGCCTTGCTCCCCGACGGCCTGGACGCGGCCGCGATTCTGCCCCTGGCCGGTGCGGTGCTGACCCTGCCGAAGCAGCGTGGCCCGCAGCTCGCCGCCGTGTTCATCCTCGCCTTCGTAGCCAGCCTCGCGGGCGAGGCGGCCGCGTACTCGTTCGGTGGTATCAAGACCATCGTCGGAGTCGAGAATTGGCCGCAGCCCCTCATCGAGTCGGGCGCGATGCTGGCGTTCGTGTACGGCCTGGTGTGGTGGGCGGCCGATCGCTGGTGGTCGGCGACGGCACGTGCGCAGCTTGCGCTGGCAAGTCAGCGCAAGCTCCTGGAGATCAACGAGCTGCTGCTCTCGACTCTCGATCCGGATGGCGTGCTCGGTCTCATCGCCGACTCGCTCAGGCCGGTGCTTCCCTACGACAACCTCACGATCTACCGGGTGGATCGCCGCGCAGGCGTGGTGAGGCCCGTGGTAGCGCGTGACCGCTTCGCCAGGCTAATCCTGAGCACGACGTTCCCCTTGAACACCGGGGTCACCGGGTGGGCTATCGCCCACGGTGAGGCTCAGTGCGTGAACGACATCCATCTTGACCAGCGCGCCGCGACGATTCCCGGTACCCCAGACGAGCCGGAGTCTCTCATCGTCGTCCCGCTCCGGGTTCGCGGCGACATCGCGGGCACGCTCAACGTCGGTAGGATGGGCGGTATCGAGTCGCACTTCAGCCCCGAGGAGTTTGAACTGGCGCGGCTCTTCGCCAGCCAGGCATCCATTGCCATACAGAACGCCGAGACCCATCGTGCGGTGCGCAACCGCGCGGAGACCGACTCGCTCACCGGCTTGCGAAACCGCGGCGCCTTCGACGAACGCCTCGCCGCACTGGTGGCGGTTCCGGCAGCACAGCCCTTTGCGCTGGTCATGGTCGATCTGGACGCCTTCAAGGACTACAACGATCGGCACGGCCACCCGGCCGGGGACAGGGTTCTGCAGGCAGTTGGTCGCGCCATCGGCTCGGCGGTCCGAGGTCGGGATCTTGCCTTCCGCTACGGAGGCGACGAGTTCGCGATTCTCATCCCACGAACGGACCTGGCCCTGGCCGTCCAGGTCGCGGATCGCATCCGGCGGACGATCACGCAACTCGCTCCAATCGCGGCGCGGACGCTCACGGCCAGCGCCGGCGTTGCTTGCCACCCCACCGACGCGCGTACCGGGGCGTCACTCGTTGCGGCGGCCGACGCCGCCCTCTATCGCGCCAAGGACGCCGGCGGGAACCGGACCGAGAGCTACGCTCGCGGCAACACGCCCTCGGGTAACCGGGCACCCGTCTGACGCCGTTCCCAGCGGGCGTGAGCCCGCTGCCGCTCGAGTTCACGGTCGTGCGGCGGGCTGGTCGTGACGAGTCCGTCGAGCAGTTGCCGGGTCGCGTCCGCGACGGCCTCGACGGCGCGATCGAAGGCCGGCTTGTTCACCGGCACGGGGCGCGCCATGCCGCTGACCTTGCGGACGTATTGCCTTGCCGCCGCATATACCTCCTCGGCGCTCGTCGGCGGCTCGTAGTTGTGGAGCGGCTGAATTGATCGACACATACGGTGACCCCTAGCTCCGGGCCGCGGGCGCCACTGGTTCGCGTCGCGCCCGAGTCGACGCCGAGAGCCGCCGGCAGCGAAGCCGGTGCCCGGCGGCGCTCGTGCCCCAGTCTCTGCCATCGGCCGCGCTTCAGCCCATTACCTGCCGTTCGTTCCCGTTTCTGGCTCCCTCGCCTGACGCAACGCTCTCGACGTCGGTTGACACTCCTTCGCTGCCCTATCAGCATCCGGTCACCCCGAGCCGATTCGGGCCGCATTGGAGGCAGCGCATGGCGCTCACGCCGGCGCAACGGGCACGCCGGGACGTGGAGTCTGTCCTGGCCGGCACGCCCGCCACCTTCGCCTCGACGGCCCGCCATTCCGCCTTGCCGGTCGGTCGATGAACCGCCGGAATGGCACCCTGCTCGCGGCCATCGTCGGCACGGGAGTCGTCTTCCTCGACTCGACCGTCGTCAACGTCGCGCTTCAGCGGATCGGACAGGACCTGCCGAGCAGCTACTTCGGCGTCCTCGAAGGCCAGTCGTACGTATACAACGCCTACTTGCTCAGCCTGAGCGCCCTGCTGATTCTGGCCGGCGCCCTGGCCGACGCGTACGGCCGCCGCCGCCTCTTCGTGATCGGACTGGTCGGATTCGGTCTGTCGTCGATGCTGTGCGGCGTTGCGCCCAACATGGAGGCGCTGATCCTGTTCCGGATAGTCCAGGGCGCGGCCGGGGCGCTTCTCGTGCCGGGTTCGCTGGCGCTGCTGACCGCCACCTTCCAGGGCGCCGAGCGAGGCCGTGCCTTCGGCCTGTGGGCCGCCGCCTCCGCGGCGACTTCGATACTCGGGCCCTTCGTCGGAGGCGTGCTCGTGCAGACGATCTCGTGGCGGGCCGTCTTCTTCCTGAACGCGCCTCTGGTCGTCCTCGCGCTCTGGGCCGCGTGGCGCTACGTCGAGGAGAGCCGCGATCCCGATGCCGGGCATGTCTTCGACTGGGTCGGCGCGGCCGTGGTCGCGCTGGCTGTGGGCGGGCTTTCATTCGGGGCCATCTACGGCCAGCAGCACGACTGGCAGGATGCGGTTGGCCCGGTGGCCCTCATCGTGGGGGCGGTCGCCACGGTTCTCTTCGTGGTCCTGATGGCGCGGGGCCGCCACCCCCTCGTCCCGCTCGGGCTATTCCGGTCGCGCAACTTCTCCGTTGTGAACCTTTCCACGTTTCTGATCTACGGTGCTCTGTACGTCGTCGGTTACCAGCAGTCGATCTTCAGCCAGGGGACGCTCGAATACTCGGCGGCCGCGGCCGGGCTAATCGGCGTGCCGGGCGCGCTGCTGTTGATCGCGCTGTCGCCTCGAATGGGCGCTCTCTCGGCGCGTCATGGATACCGCCGTTTCATGACAGTCGGCCCCGCCTTGATGGGTTGCGGAATCCTGTGGCTCACGAGGATGCCTGCCGACAGCCCGGCCTGGAACCTGCAAGCCAATTCTCCGGGCAGCTGGTTGCCGTCGAGCGGGTACATCCTGGACTTCCTTCCCGAGACGCTCCTTTTCGGGCTTGGCATCGCCATCACCGTAACCCCGCTCACCACGGCCCTGATGTCTTCGATACCGGAGGCTCGTGCGGGTCTTGGGTCAGCCGTCAACAATGCCATTTCGCGAGTAGGCCCGCAGCTCGCCGGGGCGCTGATCTTCGTCGCGATCACCGGCGCCTTCTACGCCGATCTGTCCAACAGGGTTCCAGGAATTGACGCCTCCTCCCCGCAGATCAGGCAGGAGATTCCGCCGCTCAATCGGCCGGATCCCTCAGTTTCAGCCGCCGTCGCCGTCGCCGCTCGCGAGGCTTCCACGGACTCATTCCGTCTGGCCATGGGTCTGGCCGCGGGACTCCTCCTGGCGGGAGCCGCGGTGAACGCCGTGGGCATTCGCGACCCGGAACGCACCTGACGGCGGGGGGCACCGGGCGCGGAACGCCGCACTTCGCGCGCCGGATCGCCCGACAAGCAGATGCCCCGCCGGTGAGGCGAGGCATCTGAGTTCGTGGCGACTACGGATCAGACGAAGCCGTTGGCCTGCAGCCACTCCTTGGCGATCGTCGCTATGTCCTTCTTGTCGAAGACGTATTCGGCGTTGAGCTTGGTCAGGTCTGCCGTGTTCATCTTGGCCGACACGTCGTTCAGGATCTTCTCGAAGGCGGTCTTGTCCACCTTGGCGAGCAGATCGTTGCGGACTAGCGGGGCGATGTTGTCGGCCGGTTGGGTGTGCTTGTCGTCCTCGAGAACCACCCAGCCGTTCTGAACGATGTCCGGCTGCGTCGAGCACAACTCGCCGACGGTGATCGTCCCGGCCTTCAGCGCGTCCACCATCGGCTGGTCGCAAGCCGACAAGGGCAGAGCGCTCGCAAGGTCGACCCCGTAGGCGGTCTTGATCGCCGCTGCGCAGACGGGATTCGTGGCGCAGTCGGTCGCCACGCCGAACTTGAGCTGAGCCTGGACCGCGGCGAGATCGCTCATCTTGGCCAGGTTGTACTGGGTGGCCGTCGCCTGAGTGACCACGAATGCGTTCTGGTCGGCCGCGGGCGAGTAGTCGAGCACGGTGATGCCGCCGCCCTTGTCGTTGAGGATCGCCTGCAGGGCAGTGGCATTCGCCGCGGGGTCGCCGGTGGTCTTCGTGGCGTCGTAGTACGCCAGGCCACTGCCGATGTACTCGGGCTTGAGGTCGAACTGACCGCTCTCCAGGGCGGGGGCGCTCACCTTGCGGGTGCCGATACCGATGCCGGCTCTGTCGACGGTGTAACCCTTTGCCTCCAACGCCTGACCGTAGATCTCGGCCATGAGCTTGGATTCGTAGAAGCCGTCGGAACCGATCTTGACCGTAGGCGTAGCCGGAGATGGGCTGCCCCCACCCGTCGAGCAGGCGCCCAAAAGCACCAGCATCGACGCCCCGAGGGCAAGCATGCGGGTTAGCCGCATTTGGGTAACCTCCCAGTAACCCGCCGCGCAAGCCCAGGGGTTGGGCCGCCACGACGCTGATCGACTATAACGGGCGGGGATCGGCTGACCATGGAAGCGACCGCCCGGTGATCCGGCTGACGGGTCGGGTCAGCCCGCGGTCCGGCCGGACAGGCCGGGCGAAACGAGGCGTCGTTCGATGAGCAGGAAGAGGGCCAGAGTGGTCAGGGCCAGCGCTGCCACGAGCACGACACCGCCGAACAGTTCCCCGTCGTTGTGGTTATCGGCGCCCAGGACGATGTAGCGGCCCAGGCCCCCGAACCCGAACAAGACCCCGAGCGTGGCGGTTGCCACCACCTGAACCGCCGCCGACCGGATCCCAGTGGCGATGACCGGCAAGGCGATCGGCACCTCGAGGCCGCTCAATATCTGGCGCTCCCGCATGCCCATGGCCCGAGCCGCCTCCACGAGGTCGCGATCAACGCCGGCAATGCCCTGATAGGAGTTGACCAGGAGCGGCGGTCCGGCGAGAACGATCATGGCTATGAGGGTGGGATACAGAGTGAAACCGGCGTTGGCGTCGATCAGCGTCGTGAACGGAACGAGGAGCCCGATCACGGCGAACGACGGGAGCGCTCGCCAGGCATTGGCTGAACTTACGACCAGCCACGAGAACCGGCCCGTGTGACCGATCCACAGCCCCAGCGGGATCGCCACAAGGGACGCCAGGACGAGAGAAACGCCGCTCAGGGCAACATGCTCGGACAGCCTGGCCGGGATCCCGTTGGGGCCTTGCCAGTGCATGGGATCGGCCAGCCATTGAGCCGTGGCGGCGAGGAGGTCCATCAGCGAGCCGCCGCTCGAACTCTCGTCCACGGCGTAAGCGATCGCTGCAGCAGGACGAAGCCTAGATCCACCACCACGGCCAGCCCGATCGAGAGAAGGCCGCCGACCAGGATCTCGGTCGGGAAATGACGGTGGTAGCCGTCGAGGATGTAGTAGCCAAGGCCTCCGAATTTATCCCCGAGAATCGCCGACACGGTCACCAGGCCGATGGTCGAGACCGTGGCGAGTCGGAGGCTCGCCACGACCAACGGCACCGCCAGGGGCAGCTCCACGCGCCACCACCGCTGACCGGCGGTAAAGCCCATGCCGTCCGCGGCGTCGAGGACGTCCACTGGTACGGCATCGAAGCCGGCGACGATGTTCGGAACGAACAGGATGAACGTGTACAGAACGAGCGGTACCTCCGCCGTCAGAGTCGACAGACCCGTGATCACGACAAGCGCCGCGAACATCGCATAGCTCGGGATCGTGTACGCCACCGTCGCGATGACCACGATCGGCGGATAGAGCCTTCGTCGCCTGATCGAGATTGCGGCGAGGGCGAAGGAGATGACGAAACCTACGCCGACCGCGATTGCGGTCAGGTAGAGGTGCTGCCCGGCTCGGTCGGCGATTGGGCCGAGGTGGGCCCCCAGCCAGTCCCAACGGACGAACGGCTCGCCGTTCATGAGTCACCGCCTTCGGCGGTGACTTTGGCGTCGCCCTCGGCCGTGCTCGCCCGGCCTGCCCCGCGCGGCCGCTCATCCGCCAGTGCGCTCGCGATCGCGTCGACCGTCACGAGGCCGCGCGGCCGGCCTGCCTCGTCGAGGGCGATGCCGCCCCTCGTGTCGGCGACCAGAAGGATCGAAAGGGCGTCGCGCAGCGTCGTGCCCGGCGAGAAGGTCGGCAGGTCCTCATGCTTTCCGAGCGGCTCTGTCCGGAGGTCCGCGATCGTGCTCAGGGAGAGCCGCTTGAGGCCGCGATCCTGGCCCACGAAGCGGGCCACGAAATCGGATGCCGGATGGGCCAGGATCTCGTCCGGCGAGCCGAACTGGGCCAGCCTGCCCCCCTCTTGCATGACCGCGATCAAGTCGCCCATCTTGATCGCCTCATCGATGTCGTGCGTGACGAACAGGATCGTCTTGGCCAGCTCGCGCTGCAGGCGCAGAAACTCGTCCTGGAGGCGCTCGCGAACGATCGGGTCGACCGCGGCGAAGGGCTCGTCCATGAGCATCAGCGGTGGATCGGCGGCGAGCGCCCGAGCCACGCCGACGCGCTGGCGCTCCCCGCCGGAGAGCTGCGAGGGGTACCGATCCCTGTAGCGCCCCGGCTCGAGGCCGACGATCGCCAGCAGCTCGTCCGTCCGGGCCAGCTGGCGCCCTCGGGACCAACCCACGAGCGCCGGCACGACAGCCACGTTGCGGCCGATCGTGAGGTGCGGAAAGAGGCCGACCTGCTGGATTACGTAGCCGATGCGCCGCCGGAGTGCGGTGACGTCTTCGGTCATGACATCCGCGCCGTCGAGCAGGATCTGGCCGCTCGTCGGCTCGATGAGGCGGTTGACCATCTTGAGGCTGGTCGTCTTGCCGCAACCGGACGGCCCCACGAGGACGCAGATCGCCCCCGCCGGGACCTCGAAGGAGAGGTCGTTGACGGCGCCCGTGGCATGGTCGCCGGAACCGTAGCGTTTGGTTACGCCGCTGAATTCGAGAGAGGCGGCGCGGTGTTTCGGGGTCGCCGGCGTCGTCATCGATCCTCCCAGAAGGGGCGACTTGCGTGCCCAGACTACGACACGTAGTCCACGCCGGGTAGGCCGCATATGCCCTACCCCGTTTGGGACGGTTAGGAGGGGGCGGAGGGCAAGGCCCTCGGGTTACGGTCGGGGAGTTCCTCACCCCCACCCCGATCGTGCGAAACACGCGCACGCTCGCTCCGCTATTGGAGAGTTCTCATGACGTCTCTACGGCCTCGCCGGCACGCCCGGATGTCTGCGCTGCTGGCCGCTCTGACGGCTGCCGTCGTGCTCACCGCCGGACTGGCGACCGTCGCCCTCCCGGCGGCCGCCGCGTCGCCTACCTCGGTCGTTCCGAGTGCCGACTCGTACGTCGTTTCTACCGCGGCCACGGCCAACTACGGCACGTCCACTCAGTTCCGCATCGACGGCTCGCCCGTGGTGCGGAGCTACCTGCGCTTCGACCTCGGGTCGCTCAGCGGAGGTGTCAGCGCGGCGACGCTGCAGATCCACGCCAACTCGTCCTCGAGCAGCGGCTTCGACGTCGCCGGCACGGACGGCTCGAACTGGACCGAGACCGGAATCACCTACGCCAACGCGCCGGCCGTCGGGGCGACGGTCGGGGTCGTCGGCCCATTCGCGGCCGGCACCACCACCAGCGTCGACGTGACCTCAGCCGTGCAAACCGGCACGTTCGTCGACTTCGTCGTGATCGAGCAAGGCCCGACGGCCGTGAGCCTCGCCAGTCGCGAGTCGACCAATCCGCCTGTTCTCCTAGTCACGTTGAGCGCCCCGCCGCCCACCGGATCCGCTACGGCGACGCCGAGTGCCGACTCGTACGTCGTTTCGACCGCGGCCACGGCCAACTACGGCACGTCCACCCAGTTCCGCATCGACGGCTCGCCCGTGGTGCGGAGCTACCTGCGCTTCGACCTCGGGTCGCTCAGCGGAGGTGTCAGCGCGGCGACGCTGCAGATCCACGCCAACTCGTCCTCGAGCAGCGGCTTCGACGTCGCCGGCACGGACGGCTCGAACTGGACCGAGACCGGAATCACCTACGCCAACGCGCCGGCCGTCGGGGCGACGGTCGGGGTCGTCGGCCCATTCGCGGCCGGCACCACCACCAGCGTCGACGTGACCTCAGCCGTGCAAACCGGCACGTTCGTCGACTTCGTCGTGATCGAGCAAGGCCCGACGGCCGTGAGCCTCGCCAGTCGCGAGTCCACCAACCCGCCTGTTCTGACCCTCACCTTTGGGGGCCCGACCCCGAACCCCACGCCCACGGCAACGGCCACCGCGAGTGCCACGCCGACGGCCACCCCGAACCCCACGCCCACGGCAACGGCCACCGCGAGTGCCACGCCGACGGCCACGCCGACGGCCACGCCGAAGCCCACCGCAACGCCGACGGCCACCCCAACTCAGACCTCAGGCAGCGGCGACCCGGTGCTCGTCGGCGCCGGTGACATCTGCATCACTTCGAGCATCTCCAATGCGAATGCCACGGCGGCGCTCATTACGGCCCGCCCGAACGCCGTGGTCTTCACAGCCGGCGACAACTCGAACGAGACAGGCACTACCGCCAACTACACCAATTGCGTCGACAAGTCATGGGGCGCCTTCAAGAGCCGCATCCATCCCGTGCCGGGCAACCACGATTACATGACTTCGGGTGCCGGTCCCTACTACTCCTACTTCGGCTCCGCCGCCGGGACTGCCGGCAAGGGCTACTACAGCTACAACCTGGCCAACAACTGGCACGTGGTCGCGCTGAATGCCCTGTGCTCGGAGGTCGGTGGCTGTGGTACCGGCTCACCTGAAGAGGTCTGGCTCAAGGCCGACCTCGCCGCCAACCCCGGCAAGCACATCATCGCCATATGGCACATCCCGTCCTTCAGCTCGGGCAGTGCCCACGGCAACAACACTTCCTATCGAGCCTGGTGGGACGACCTCTACGCCGCCCACGCAGACATCGTCATCAACGGCCACGACCACGACTACGAGCGGTTCGCCCTCCAGTCGCCCTCCGGGGCGGCAGACCCGAACGGGATACGAGAGTTCGTCTCCGGTACCGGTGGAGCAGGGCAGCGACCCTTCGGGACGATCCGCGCCAACTCCGAGGTCCGCAGCACGGGCACTTTCGGTGTCCTGCAGCTGACGTTGCACGCCAACAGCTATAGCTGGGCGTTCGTCCCCGTCGCGGGCAAGACCTTCACCGACTCGGGCACGCAGGCGACCCACAGCTAACCTGCCCGCTCGAGACCATCGATTAGTGAGCCGTCCCTGGAGCCAGGGGCGGCTCACTTCCTATCGGGCCTAGTCGAGCGGACCCACAGGTCGGCGCCCGAGTCGATCGAGCCCCCGGGCGGCTCGTGGTCCAGCTATGAGGAGCCGATCAGGGGGTCCACTGCTCGGCGCTGACCGAGGTCGACTGGTTCGAGGCCAGGCACGTCGGGATCGGTGCCGAGCCGAGCGGCGGTGCCACGATCTTGCCCAGCCCGAAGGGCATCACCACTGCCACCCGCACGTCTTGAGCGGGAGCCGCCTTGCACCAGTTGCCCCACGTGACGATGTCGTAGATCGTGCCGTTGGGCGCGAGGGTGTAGACGGGGTCGCTGGTCTTCACTTCGCCGCCGCCCGAGCCGGCGTCGCCGATGACCGAACCGTGCCCGTCGAGGATCTGCGTCTGCGGCGTTCCGCGCATGTTGCAGCTACCGGACGAGACGTTCGTCGCCGTGATGTGAGGATACGAGGTGGTCCCATCGTTCTGCCAGGATGCGATGGCGAGGCTGAGCTGCGCGCCCGTGCAAAGCCCGATTGCCAGCGGCGGCAGTGGCGTCGGTGTGGGTTTGGCCGTCGGCGGGGGCGGTGGCTTTGGCGTCGGCGCCGGTGTTGGGGCCGGGGTTGGCGTGGGTGCCTGAGTCGGCGTGGCCGTCGGCGTGGCGGTCGGTGTGTCGGTGGCCGTGGCCGTGGCCGCCGGAGATTCCGTGATAGATGCGGCCGGCCCTGTCGGACTGGCCGCCGGGCTGGCGTCTGCCGAGCTGCAAGCCGCGATCGCGAGCGACAGGCCGGCGCCGAGAAGCAGCAAGCGCACGACACCGATGGCGGGCGGTGAGTATTCCGACGACCGGCTCGACATGTTCGATCCTCCGGGCCGGTCAGTTCCTCGTTGAGATGGAGGCGTGGGAGCCGGCCCGGTCCCAGTTTCGATGCGCGACCCTCCGAATGGCGACGAACGGCCGCAATGGACTGGGTTGTGAGACGCCTGGTGCGCGGGCCGAGCCGAACTGTCGTCGGCGAGGGCGACCGCCTCGACGGCAGGGGTGCGGCCCTTGTATTGGCAGCGCGTTCGGATGGGCTGCCCATCTCTCCCGGGCGGGGTGCCGCGGTCCAAGGTTCGGGCCCCGTTGCGAGGCGGCGCAATGGTTGACCGATCGGCCGAATAGGCGAGAATCCTCGACAACTACCGGCGGCGGATCGCGTAGCGCACTTCATGACCGCGCCCACGGCGAGGGTCGATCTTGCGGCCCGCTCGTGGAGAACGGCCGCGCTGCCGTCCACCGGGGTTCGGGAGGTACTGCGTGACGGCGATCATCCGCACCGAGAAGCTCACCAAGTCCTACGGATCCCACCGCGGGATCGTCGACGTCGATCTCGAGGTCCAGCAGGGCGAGGTGTTCGGATTCCTCGGGCCGAACGGTGCAGGCAAGACGACCACGATCCGGGTCCTGCTCGATCTGATCCGGCCGACCTCCGGCAAGGCGTTCGTCTTCGATATCGAATTGTCGGCCGACCCGTCGGCTATCCACCGCCGGATCGGCTACTTGCCCGGCGAGTTTGCGCTATACGACAGGCTGACCGGCCGGCAAACGCTCGAGTACTTCGGCAACCTGCGCGGTGGAGTCGATCGCGCCTACCAGACCCAGCTGATCGAGCGCTTCGACCTGGACGCGAGCCGTCGATTCCGCGAGTACTCGAAGGGCAACAAGCAGAAGGTCGGTCTGGTGGCGGCGCTCCAACATCGGCCCGAACTGCTGCTGCTCGACGAGCCGACCTCGGGTCTGGACCCGCTCGTCCAGCAGACCTTCTTCGAGCTTCTGCGCGAGCGAGTCAAGGACGGCAGCACCGTCTTCCTCTCCAGCCACATCCTTTCCGAGGTCGAGCGTAGCTGCGACCGTGTGGCCATCATCCGCGAGGGGCGGCTGGCGCGAGTCGACAGCGTGGATGCGCTCAGGGATCTCGCCCACCACCAGGTCGAGCTTCGCTTCGAGGGCAAGCCGCCGCTCGCCGAGTTCAGCAAGCTCAAGGGCGTGAGCGACGTCGAGGCCGAGGACCATTTGCTGCGGATGCGTGTCCTCGGCTCGATCACGCCGGTCGTTCAGGCCGCGGCCCGCCTTGGCGTGACCGATTTCCTGAGTCGTGAGCCCAGCCTCGAGGAGACGTTCCTCGCCCAGTACGGGCGCGCCGGCGAGGCTCCTGCGGGCGAGGTTCCTGCGGGCGAGGCTCCTGCGGGCGAGGTTCCTGCGGGCGAGGCTCCTTCGGGCGAGGCTCCTTCGGGCGAGGCGAAGTGATGGCCACTCATGCCGCGCCTCTGCCTGCGCGGAGCCGGGTTTCTCTCTGGAGCCGGTTCTACGGTTTGGGCAGCGTCTACGCCAAGACCCTTCGCGACTCCAGGCTCGCCGTGCTCATCGTGGGGGGCATGATCATCGGCTTCATGGCCTATGGCTGGGCCGCTATTCCGCTTGTCATAACGGATCGGAGCCAGGGCGCCAAGCTAATCGAAGATCTGCCGCCGATCCTCAAGGGCCTGGGCGGCAATCCCGTCAACATCGACAGTATCGGCGGCTACATCTCCTGGAAGTACGGTCCCCTCTTCGCGATCATCGCCGGGCTGTGGTCCATCCTTGCTCTGTCCGGGACGCTGGCCGCCGAGGCGCGGAAGGGAAGCCTCGACATCGTGGCTTCGTCTCCGTTTGGCAAGCGGCGCCTCGCCATCGAGAAGCTCGCGGCCCACGTCACCGGCATGGTCGCGATCATGATCGCGCTGGCCATCGTGACTTCCCTCTGCACGGCGGCCTTCTCGGTGGAGCCCCAGGATCATCTGGCTGTGTCGGACTCGATCGGCTTTGCGGTGTGGCTGGGATTGGTCTCGCTGGCTTCGGGCTCGGTCGCCTGGGCGCTCGCGCCCTTCCTGGGCCGCGCCAGCGCCGCAGGGGTCGCCGGCGCCTACCTGCTCGTGGGCTTCGTCGTCAGCGGCTACCAGACGGTACTCCCAGGCCTGCAGCCCCTGGCTGCTGTGACGCCCTTCTACTGGACCTACAACGACGTGCCTCTGGCGGGCCACTCGGACTGGCCGACGCTCATTCCCGTTGTCTTGCTCGCGCTCGTCCTCTTCGTCGTCGGGATTGAGGCTTTCCAGCGGCGCGACCTTGGCGTCTCCAGCGCGATCCCGATCCCGGCCATGCCGGGGTTTCTGCTTGGAACGACCGGGCCCGTTCGCCGGGCTTTCGGCGAGCGTCTTCCGCTCGCGATTGCCTGGGGCATTGGCCTCGCGATCTTCGCCGGGCTGATCGCCGGTTCGAGCGCCTCATTCTCGAGTGAGATCAACGGGATAGGCGACTTCAAGCGAGCGCTGGACGCTATCTTCCCGAAGTTCGACATCAGCACTTCAGGCGGCTTCCTGCAGCTGATGTTCGCTTACATCGCCTACGTCGTCGCCGGGCTCGGCGCGGCCACACTGGTCTCCGGATGGGCTAACGAGGAGCAGGACCGGCAGCTCGAGATGCTGCTTGCGACTCCGATGACCAGGACGCGCTGGGCTGTGACCGGCGGAATCGGCATCTTCGCCGCGATCCTCGTCATGACCGCCCTGGTCATGGTTGGTATCGCGGCGGGCGTGCTCTTCGCAGGCGGCGACGTCGTGACTCCGACCGTCGGCGCCCTGAACGTCGCGCTGTGGTCGGCCGCTGTCGTGGGGATCGGGCTCGCCGTGGGCGGCATGTGGCGAACGTCACTCGCCGCCGAGATCGCAGCTCTCTTTGCCATCGCCACTTTCCTGATCGATTTCCTGGGCCCGGCCCTGAAACTCCCGGACTGGTTCAGCCAGCTTGCTTTGACCTCGCACCTTGGCTTGCCGATGGTCGGAGTGTGGGACTGGTACGGCGTGGCGGCGTGCCTCGCAATCGCCGTCGGTGGCTTGTCGCTGGGCGGGCTCGGGATGCGGCGGCGGGACGTGGCCTGAAGACATACCTGAACATGAAGAGAGGCGGTCGGTTTCCCGACCGCCTCTCCGTCTTGCGTCTGTGCGACTGACCTCAGCCAGGATTCTGGCCGAGCGTCAGGCTGACCGTTGTGGTGGTGCCGCTCTGATGCAGGACACTCAGCTTCACGATGTCGCCGGGGTGATGGGTGATCATGAGATCGACCAACGTCGTGCTATCCGGGATGGTCGTGCCGTCGACGGCGGTGATGACGTCACCCGCCACCAGACCTGCCGTTGCCGCCGGCGCGCCGGCGACGACAGAGACGATCAGGGCGCCGTTGGTGGCATCGCTGAGCGTGACGCCCATATAGGAGCGACCCGAGTTGGTGACCTTGCCGCTGGAGATGAGCTGATCGGCGATCGTCTTGGCCCGGTTGCTCGAGATCGCAAAGCCGATCCCGGGCGCGCTGCCGCCAAGTTGCGCGTCGGTCGCGGCCAGAGTCGGGATGCCGACGACCTGACCCTTGAGATCGACGAGGGCGCCACCGCTATTGCCTGGGTTGATTGCGGCGCTCGTCTGGATCACGTCCGGGAGCGCGTTGCCGTTTGGCTCGCTGACCTGGCGTCCGAGGGCGCTGACGATTCCTTCGGTCACGCTCGACTGGAGGCCCAGGGGATTGCCCACGGCGAGGACGAAGTCACCCACAGACAGGGCGGATGAATCCCCGAAGACCGCGGAAGTGAGGCCGGTCGCGTTGATCTTGATGACCGCGATGTCGTCGGGAACGTAGGCGCCGACCAGCGTCCCGGGGTAAGCGTGACCGTTGGACAACGTCACCGTGAACCTGGTGGAGCTGCCCACGACGTGGGCATTCGTGACGATGTCGCCATTGGAGTCATAGATGATGCCCGAGCCGAGGCCCTGGCTGGTTTCGATCTGTACGACGGCAGGCTTGACTGCCTGGATGACGCTGACCATCTGATCCTGGAGCGCACTCGCCGACCCGTTGACCGCCGTTACGGGCGGAGGCGTCGGTGTCGGGGTGGCCAGCTGAAGGCCGGCCGGCGTGTTGGCTCCGACTGTCGGGCTGGGAGTCGCGACCTGAGCGGCCGCGACTGCGCTGGCTTTGGCCTGGAGGCCGGTGGTTAAACCCGTCGAGGAACCGCAGGCCGCCGCGACGATCCCGACGAAGAGGAGAGAGAAGATCGGGGCGACCAGTCGGCTCCGTCGCCGCGTTTGGGAAGCCATGCTTACCTCCTGGATGCCGCCTTCGTTGGATTGGACGGCATCGAACTCTGAGGGCATGTTGGGTTCGAAAGCTGAATCAAACCTGAAGCGGTTTGGTAACGAGTAAACCGGCGCGGGCAACCGGCCCCTAGGCCGTTGGGGACTCGCCGGTCGAGCCGGCCGGCTCCGTCTCGCCGAAACAGACCGACTCGAAGACGAAGAGCCGAGTCTCCTCATCCCGCCATGCGCTCTCGGACAGCCCGGCTTTGCGGCAGACCGCGTCGAGCATCTGCTCCGCCCCCCAACCCATCTCGGCTGCGACCTGAGGCAGCAGCAACGCTCGGTGCCCGCCGCGCTCCACGACGATGCCATGCCGGCCTGCCTCGAACGCGGCCGCGTCTGGCACCTCTACCGGCGGCTCGAGCACGGACACCTCCACCTCCAGTGCGGAGAGCTCCGACTCGGTTACCGGGAGGAACCGCGGGTCATTCAGGGCGGCGGCCGCGGCTGCGTCGCGGACGTTGATCCAGAGCGGGACTTCGAAGCGCATCAGGCCGATGCATCCGCGCAGCTGGCCTTCCTCGTGGAGCGTGACGAACGCCGCCGCGGCATCGGCGGTCGCAGGCGACGGGGCTCCTGCCTCGGGCCGGGGATACGGGCTGCGGAGGACCGCGGCCTCGATGGCGCGGCGCGCGATGTCGAGGAGCAGGCGCTGGTCGGGCGGTTCGAGCTGCTTCGTGGTCGCCTCGCTGATGGACGAGCAGAGGCTACGCCGATCGGGCCGTGGTGCCAGAGTCCAATGGCGCGTTCTGGGGCCGTGGCCGTGGCGGTCGATCGCGCTCGGGCCACGATCACCCTGCCGGCGCGTTTCGTCCGCGACCTCGCCGCTACCCGCCGCCCCGTCCGGGTCGGTTCGCTTGGGCCGTTCGGCCCTTTCCCGAGCCATGGTTCAAGACGAGCATCAGTCATGAGGACCGCCCCAGTGTCAACGCTAGCGCCGACCCGCTCGCTCACCGGTGAATCTGCCCGGCTCGCCGTGCTCGGCCAACAGGAGCCACACGGCTCCGTTCGATGCATCGCCTGCGCCCATCGCTGCTTGATCCGCCCCGGCCGGGCCGGAATCTGCCGTGTCCGTGAGAACCGCGACGGGACTCTGGTCACGCTCGTGTACGGCCGCGCCGTGGCGGCCAACGCGGATCCGATCGAGAAGAAGCCCCTTTTCCACGCATACCCCGGCAGCGTCGCGTACTCGATCGCGACGCGCGGCTGCAACTTCCATTGCCTGCATTGCCAGAACTGGGCCATTTCCCAGGCCGCCCGCGACGGCTTCGCCGCTCCGTCCTTTGCGCTGGCTCCCAGGGACGTCGTCAAGGCCGCCCTGGCGGCAGGCTCGCGCAGTATCGCCTACACGTACACCGAGCCGACGATCTTCATCGAGTACGTGCTCGACACCGCTCGCCTGGCCGTCGAAGCCGGCCTGGCCAACCTCCTGGTTACGAACGGTTACCAGACGCCGGAGGCGCTCGACCTGCTGGGCCCACTCGTCGAGGCCGCCAACGTCGATCTCAAGTCGTTCGACGATAGTTTCTACCGGAAGGTGTGCGGTGCGCGCCTGGCTCCGATCCTGGCCACGCTCGTCGGCATGCGCGAACGGGGCGTCTGGGTCGAGGTGACCACGCTTGTGATCCCGGGCCTCAACGACGACCCGAACGGACTCGCCGCGCTGGCCCGCTGGATCGTGACTGAGCTTGGGCCCGAAACGCCCTGGCATGTGAGCCGTTTCTTCCCGACCTATCGACTGACCGATCTGGATCCGACGCCGGCGTCGACGGTGGAGCGGACGGTTGAGATCGGTCTGGCCGCCGGACTCCGCCATGTCTACTCGGGCAACGTGAACGATGGCGACCAGGACACTAACTGCGCCGGCTGCGGCGCCGTCCTGATCCGGCGCCGGGGATTTCGGGCGTCCCGAGCAGGGCTGACCGAGGGACGCTGCGTGCACTGCGGTCGCGCGCTGGCAGGGATCGGCCTGGCCGAGTTCGACGGTCCAGCGGCGGTCCCGTGACCGGCGAGCCCCGGGTTCCGGCCATAGCCGGAACGTTCTATCCGGCGGAACCGGCCCGGCTTCGGGCCATGGTCGATGAGCTGATGGCCGCGGCGAAGCTGACTCCGAGGCCCGCGAACCTCGTGCCCCAGGCCGTTCTCGGGCTGATGGTGCCCCACGCCGGGCTGGTCTACTCCGGTGCGGTGGCGGCGCTGGGTTGGGCGCTTGCCGGGGAGATGAATCCGTCGACCATCGTCCTGGCCGGCACGGATCACCAGGCCTCGGCTCGGAGTATTGGCGTCTGGACCGGTGGCCCATGGCGAACTCCCCTCGGCGAGGTGCCGATAGACACCGATCTGACGACCCGAATCCTGGCCCTGGGCCCGCTCTTCGAGGCCGACGACGACGCCCATCTGGCCGAGCACTCGCTGGAGGTTCAGCTGCCGCTCCTCTCCGCCGCTTGCCCCGCGGCGCGGATCGTCCCGCTGGCGGTCAGTCCACGACTCCGAGCCCACGCGGAGGCCGGCGTCCTGTTGGGTCGCCTCCTGGCGACCCGGCGCGCGGCTGGGGAGCGGATCCTCCTGGTCGCCAGCTCGGACATGGCTCACTACCCGCCGGCCCGGATATGCGAGCAGGCCGACGCCGAACTGCTCGAGCCGCTGCTGCGACTCGATGCGGACGCGCTGAACAGCGTGGACGCCAGACTCAGGAGGGAGAGCTTGCCGGGACTGGTCTGCGGGCTATGCGGCATCGACCCGGTTAGAGTGGCCCTCGCCGCGTTGACGGAGATGGGCGCCGGCCGCGGCATCCTCCTGGCCGCCGCGACCTCCGCGGACGCGGGCGGCGACCCTCGACGAACCGTGGGCTACGCCGCCGCCGCCTTCGTCTGATCCAGCCGCGCGTCGCGGACTCGCTCGAAGGATGCGCAGGACGCCACGACTGGTTGACCGCGCGACGAATCCCCGCTTCTGGCCTAACCTATTGGCCGCCCGCACGACTTCTGCGGCGCACCTTCACCTGTTCATCACAAGCCGATCTCACTCTGATGATCGATCGGACGTAAGCGCCGCACGCGCAAGGAGAGCAATGAGATCGGGCAACGTGGAAGAGGCGATGGTTCATCCCGCCGTCGAGGTCAACGCCAGGGCGCGCTTCGAGATCCTGGGAGCAATCCTGCTGGCCCTGTTTCTGGGAGCCCTCGACCAGACGATCGTCGGGCCGGTCCTGCCCACGATTGCCAAGGACCTCAACGGCATCGACCTTTACACCTGGGTCGTGACCGCGTACCTGGTCACCAGCACCGCGGCTATCCCCGTGTACGGCAAGCTGTCCGACCTGTACGGCCGCAAGCCGATGCTCGTTGTCGGCATCTGCCTGTTCCTGGCCGGCTCGATCCTGTCCGGGCTCAGCCAGACGATGTGGCAGCTGATCGCCTTCCGCGGCATTCAAGGGCTCGGTGCCGGCGCGCTCTTCCCGATTTCCCTGGCCGTCATCGGAGACCTGTTCACCCCCGCCGAACGAGGCAAGTACCAGGGTCTCTTCGGCGCCGTCTTCGGTATCGCGTTTCTGGTCGGGCCGGCCATCGGCGGCCTGCTCACGGAGCACCTGTCCTGGCACTGGATCTTCTTCGTCAATGTGCCGATCGGGTTCATCTCCCTGTATCTAATCGGCCGCCTGCTGCCGACAGTTCGCACCGCGGGCGCCAGATTCACGCTGGATATCCCCGGCGTCGTCCTTCTGACAACGGCCATCGTGCCGACCCTCATCGCCCTCACGCTGGCCGAGACGAGCAGCTGGGTGGACCCGGCCGTGCTCGTCTCGTTCGCCGTGGGGCTCCTCTCGCTCGCAGGGTTCCTCGTCGCCGAGACCCGCGCCGAGGACCCGGTCATTCCGCTGGACCTGTTCAAGAACCGTACCTTCGCCGTGTCGGCGGTGGCGACTCTCTTCGCCATATTCGGCTTCTCGACCCTGATCATCTTCCTGCCGCTGTGGTTCCAGGTCGTCCAGGGCGATAGCCCGACGGCCTCCGGCTACGCCCTGTTCCCGTTCCTGGCCGGGCTCATCTTCAGCTCGATCCTCGCCGGCCAGATCGTCAGCCGAACCGGCCGCTACAAGGTGCTGCTCGCCATCTCGATGGCGACCCTGACTCTCGGCCTCGTGCTCTTCACGAACCTGCGCAACGACACGTCCACGCCCGCTCTGTGGGCCTGGATGCTGATCGCCGGTCTGGGCGTTGGCCCAACGATGGCCATCTTCACCCTCATCGTTCAGAACGACGTGCCCTTCGAGCGTCTCGGCACGGCCACCAGCGACCTGACTCTCATCCGCCAGATCGGCACTTCGCTGGGCTTGACGGTCGCCTTCACCTTCTTCCGCAACAACCTCACCTGGGATCTCATCCACGATTCGGTCGTTGGAGCCGGGGCCCCGGCACAGGCCGTCCCTCTGACGGCCCCGAAGGGCTTCGACGTGGGCAGCCTTACCGCGGTCGGAAGCTCGCCTGCCGACGCGCTGGCGAACATACCGAAGGAGCTGGTCGGGTTCTATGTCTCGGGCTTCCATGAAGCCTTCTCAGTCGCCCTCGCCAACTCGATGTGGGTGGGCGTGGGTGCCGCCGCTCTGGCGTTCGTGACGACCCTGGTGCTCAAAGAGAAGCCTCTGCGGGCCCACTTCCACGCCGATCAGGCGGCGAGGGCGGGTCTCGTACAGGCTCCGGCCGGGACGGCACCCGGGGCCGCCGAATAGCGACGTCCGGGACCGTGGCCGGCCCGCCGGCTCGACCCTCAGCCTTTCGGCCGGTGCCCCTCGAAGACAACCTCGCTGCGGTGCAGCCGGGCCCCCGCCCGGAGCTCTGTTGGGCCTAGAATCCAGGTCGTGACCGTGGCCGCAAGCTCGCTGCCGGACCGGCTCGTCCGGCGCCCGAGGTCCCCGGCTCAGGAGGAGGCGCGTGATGGGCCGTCTGGTGAAGGCGAGACTGGCGGCCGGCACCCTGTGCGCCGCCCTGGCGCTCTCCGCCTGCGGTGGCGGCGAGGTGACGCCCACGTCCGCGGCTGCTTCGAGTCCGGTCTCCTCGGCGCCGACCGCTACGCCGGGCCACGTCCCGACGCCCACGCCATGGCCGTCGGCATCACCGGCCGAACCGACGCCGACCCCATCGCCAACTCCGCCTCTCGTGCCCAACTTCCGCCACATCTACGTGATCGTGATGGAGAACAAGGAGTACTCGAGCATCGTCGGGTCCGCCGCGGCGCCATACATCAACTCGCTGATCGCCCGGTACGGCCTGGCCACCAACTTCTATGGAGAGACTCATCCGTCCGAGCCAAACTACATCGCTCTGACCTCGGGCGGTCTCCAGGGCACGAGCAGCGACGGACGTTACGACCTGAATGCCTCGAATCTGTTCGACGAGATCGAGGCGTCGGGCCGGACATGGCGCGTGTACGCGCAGGGCTACCCGGGAGATTGCTTCCGCGGCTCCGTCTTCAGCGCCGGCGTGGACGGGCCGGGGGCGCCCGGCGAGTACGCCCGCAAGCACAACCCGGCGATCAGCTACACGTCCATCAGCGGCAACCCGACCCGCTGCGCCGGTATCACCGGGCTCGCTGGTTTCGACCCCGCGGCCGCCGACTTCGAGTTCATCGCCCCCAACCAGATCAACGACATGCACAGCAGCTCGACCGCCGCGGGCGATGCGTTCCTGAAGACGTTCGTCCCCCTGATCACAGGCAGCGCGGCGTTTGAGGGCTCTGTCCTGTTTATCACGTGGGACGAGGGGTCGAGCTCCCTGCACGGCGGCGGCCACATAGCCACCCTCGCCATCACGCCGGGGATGACGCCCGGATCGCGCGACAGCGCTCTCTCCAACCACTACTCGCTGCTTCGCACCATCGAGCTGGCCTGGGGGCTCGAGTTCCTGGGCCAGGCCCAGACCGCTACCGCGCTGACTTTCCCCTGGTGAGCGGCTGAACGCCCCGATTCAGGCGAGGAGCTGACAGCCCGTCAAGGAACGAGCAAGAGTCGCGTCGCGCGACCCACGTGTCGCACCGACCGGCCTTCCTCCGGGTCGCTCACCCGGAGATCGCTACGATCGCCACCACATTCGTTCAAGCGAGGCGACGAGGTGCACATGGACAAGGTCGAAGGCGACGGCACCCGGGCGCGGCCCTGGCAGCTGAAGACGCCCAGCGGGACATCCTCTTACGAGATGTACAAGGACGAAGCCTCCGATCCACCCGCGCTCGTCTGCACGGTCGGCACTACAGTCCTGCGCTATCAGCTCCGCTGCCTGGACGATCTTCACGCAATGCTCAAGGACCGCGGCGACTGGCTCCCGCTCGGCAGCGCCGACGAACAGAAGCCCGCCGCGCAGGGTACCGTCGAGGCTTGGGGCCGGTCACCGGCGAATCCCGTCGGCGGTTGGTACGGCCTCAAGAAGGGCTTGCGTGGCCGGTTCGGCATGTACGTGCCGCCGCTCATGGAGGCGCTCGGACTGGCCGAGGTCGAGCACAACCCCAGGAACAACCGGATGCGGGCCCTGTAGCCCGATCCCGCCGCGGACGGCGCAGACTGGCCTCCCGGGATCAGGCGCGTCATGATGCCCCCCGCGGGCCAAACGAGTACGAGGCAAGTCGTGGCAGTCAGCGACCGGGCGGGCAAGCCTGCGGAGCCGTCGATGCTGGTCGACGTCGACCGGCTGATAGCGGCGTACTACGACATCCACCCGGATCCGAATGTCCCCGCGCAGGCGGTTTCCTTCGGCACTTCCGGACATCGAGGTTCCTCGCTCGACGGCTCGTTCAACGAGGATCACATCCTGGCCACGAGCGAGGCTATATTCCGCTACCGAAAGGCCCAGGGGACCAGCGGGCCACTCTTCATCGGTCGCGACAGTCACGCTCTCTCGGGGCCCGCGACACGGTCGGCCATCGAAGTCCTGGTTGCGAACGGCGTGTCCGTGCTGGTCGACAGTGCCGACGGCCTGACGCCCACGCCGTCTGTCTCGCACGCAATCCTCACCTACAACCGCGACCGGCGCGAAGGCCTGGCCGACGGGATCGTCGTGACGCCGTCGCACAATCCGCCCGAAGACGGTGGCTTCAAGTACAACCCCCCGACCGGCGGCCCGGCCGGCAGCGAAATGACCGGGGCGATCGAGCGCGTGGCGAACGAATTGCTCGGTGTCCGACTCGCGGGCGTCCGGCGGTTTTCGTACGAGCGCGCCGTGAACGCCGTCGGAGGCTACGACTTCACCGGTGTCTACGTCGCCGATCTCGCCCGCGTCATCGACATGGAGTCAATCCGGGCCTCCGGCCTCAAGCTGGGCGTCGACCCGCTCGGAGGTGCGAGCGTCGGTTACTGGGCCGCGATCCGCGACCGTTACGGCCTGGACCTGACCGTCACCAACGAGATCGTCGATCCGCGGTTCGGCTTCATGACCGTCGACTGGGACGGCCGTATCCGCATGGATCCCTCCTCGCCATACGCGATGGCCCGGTTGGTTGCCCTCAAGGACCGCTTCGACGTGGCCTTCGCCAACGACACGGATGCCGACCGCCACGGCATCGTGACCGGGACGGCGGGGCTGATGAACCCGAACCACTTTCTTTCCGCTGCGGTCGCCTACCTGTACAGGAATCGAAGCTGGCGGCCGGACTTGGCCGTCGGCAAGACGCTCGTCTCCACCGGCATGATCGACCGCGTCGCCGCCGAGCTGCCCCGCAAGTTGACAGAGGTACCGGTCGGGTTCAAGTGGTTCGTTGCCGGACTGGTCGACGGCTCTCTCGGATTCGGCGGAGAGGAGAGTGCCGGCGCCTCGTTTCTGCGCCACGACGGGACCGTCTGGACGAGCGACAAGGACGGCCTGATCGCATGTCTGCTCGCTGCCGAGCTGACCGCGCGAAGCGGGAACGACCCGGCCGTCGCGTATGGGGAACTGACGGCGCGATTTGGAGCACCCGCCTACCGGCGCGTCGACGCTCCGGCCACGCGCGCACAGCGGGCCGTGCTGGCGAAGCTCTCGCCGGCCCAGATCGCGGCGTCGGAGCTTGCCGGTGAGTCCGTCCTGGCCGTGCTCACTCGGGCGCCCGGGAATGACGAGCCGATCGGCGGCGTCAAGGTCATAACCGAGCACGGCTGGTTCGCGGCCCGGCCGTCCGGGACGGAGGACGTGTACAAGGTCTACGCGGAGAGCTTCCTGGGGGAGGAGCATCTCGAGCTCCTGCTCGGCGAGGCTCAAGTGGTGGTGGCGGACGCCCTCGCGGCGGCAGGCGCCGCGACCTAGTGCCGCGACCCAGCGCCCCGACCCAGCGCCGCGAACTCGCTCCGGCCCGCAATTGGCGCGCTTTGCCCGTCCCGGGCCGTTGCGGTATGACACCGGCGCGCTATGCTTGTGGCAGTCTGCTCGATTTGGCGTCACACGCGCCGGGGTAACGGCAGGCGACAAATGCATCCTGTCGTGGGACCTATCCCGGTACAGCCGAAAGTACTGACCGGGTGGGCCCGTGGCTGTACTTGACGGCCGGAGTGGCTCGTCTAACGTTTACCCGCACACGGCCTGAATCAAGAGTGCAACAGTGGATCAGCCCGATCGTCAGCAGAATGTCATGACCGACAAAGGCCCGAGCCAGGCGGTTGTCTCGCTCAACCGCGAGTTCCTGGCCGTCCTCGTTTCCGATGAAGCGGCCGAGATCGGCCGCTCCGTCGCGCAGATCGTCCGAGGGGATGGATGGCACGAGGCCAAGGCATCGGCCGTGCTCGTCGAGGCGATCGTCACCTGGCTCGGCCGCCCGGCCGTCCAGCCGGTGGGTTTCTACGCCAACGGCACCGGCCCTGTCGAGGTCGTCGCCCGGGTCGGCCATTACTTCATCACCGGCCATGGCATCGAGAACGAGCAGGACCTGACCATCAACTGCTGCCAGCGCCATCGCGCCAGGTTCAGCCAGTCACGGCTCAACGAGCTCGATCTCGCGGTCCCGAATACTCGCTTCACGATGGGTAACCCGCTGGCTGAGCGAGCCGCCGAGCGACTCGGGGCCTTGCTCGGCGAGGCGATCGATCCGGAGATTGCCCAAGTCGTCTTGGGCGCCTGACCGACCCGCCGGCGCGGCTCCGGCATCTCAGATCGGCAGTCGCGACCGCAACTCCCTGACGTGCTCCCACTCGTGCTCGAGCAGACGGCGCAGCATGCGACGGGCCGTCCAGCGCGGTTTCCCGTTGCGTTCGACGACTCGGGTCAGTTCCTCCGGCGTCATCGTCTCGAGGCGCGCCATGAGAGCCCGGCGCTCGGATGCCAACGCATCCCACGGCTGCTCTCCCGCCTCTTCGATCGCGGCGATCGCCGCGCTGCCGCCGCGCAGCGTCCCGAGCGTGGCGCTGACGTAGGCCCACTCCGCCCCGGCGACGTGCGAGATGATCGCGGCGGCCGATCTCCCGCCCGCGGCCGGTTTGACGGTGAGCGGCTCGGTCTGGGCCCGGGCCGCCGCCACGAACTCCTCGCGCGACCACGCCGCCCAGCGCAGCTGGCGACGGGCCTCGCCTTGTGTCAAAGGCTCCGCGTCGGGCGTGAAGAACTGCTGGCCGAAGCCCAGGAGCTTGCGTTCGATGACGTGGTCCGCGACGACTATCTCGATGGGCTCCGCGCCGGGGATCGTCTCGCCATGGCGGCGCAGGAAGTCGAGTCGCTCCGCGATCGCGGCCCGCGTGATCTCGATGGCGGTGTCGCTGGTAGGTCCCACGGCAACGCAGCCGGGCAGACTCGGCACGAAGACCCACGTCTTGCGGTGCTGCGGCCCCGACTCGAGATACAGATCGAAGGGCACTTAGTTTCCTCCCGGCGATCACTTGTCCTCGACGCGTCCTAGATGCCGAGGGCCTTCTCCGGCGGGACGTACTCGAGCCCGTGCGCCTCGGCCACGGCCCGATGAGTCACGTGGCCGTTGCAGACGTTCAATCCGTCGAGCAGATGGCAGTCCTCCGCCATGGCCTTGCGAACACCCTTATCCGCGAGAGCCAGAGTGAACGGCAACGTGGCGTTGTTCAGCGCGAAGGTCGAGGTTCGGGCGACGGCGCCGGGCATGTTCGTGACGCAGTAGTGGACCACACCGTCGACAACGTATGTGGGATTCGAGTGCGTCGTCGGCCGGGATGTCTCGAAGCAGCCGCCCTGGTCGATCGAAACGTCCACCACGACGGTGCCGCGGCGCATGCTGCGAATCATCTCGCGGGTCACGAGCCGAGGCGCCGTGCCGCCCGGCGTGAGTACGGCGCCGATCACCAGGTCCGCCGTCAGAACGCTTTCCTCGACCGCGTCGATCGTGGCGTAGCGGGTCTTGAGGGCCGGGGCAAAGGCCAGGTCAAGCTCCTTGAGACGTGGCAGCGACTTGTCCAGGACGGTGACGTCGGCCTCAAGCCCAAGGGCCATGCGCAGGGCGTTCATGCCGACAACTCCGCCGCCCAGCACGACGACCTTCGCCGGTGGCACTCCGGGGACGCCGCCGAGCAGGACGCCTCGACCGCCGGCCTCGCGCTCCAGCGCGTGCGCACCGGCCTGGATCGACATCCGTCCGGCCACCTCGCTCATCGGGGCTAGCAGTGGCAGGCCGCCGCGCTCGTCGGTGACCGTCTCGTAGGCCACCGCGATGCAGCCGGACCGAAGGATCCCTTCCGTCTGGGCCGCGTCCGGGGCGAGGTGGAGATAGGTGAAGAGAATCTGCCCCTCTCGCAGCATTCCGATCTCGGCCGGCTGCGGCTCCTTGACCTTGACTACGAGATCTGCCCGACCGAATACAGCCGCGGCATCTGGAGCTATTTCGGCGCCGACGGCCCGGTAGCGATCGTCGTCGAGATCGATCGCCTCCCCTGCGCCCGTCTGGACGACCACTTCGTGGCCGTGCTCCACTAGCTCCCTGACGGCGCTCGGCGTCAGACCTACCCGGAACTCGTTGTCCTTGATCTCGCGGGGTACGCCAACAATCATCTCGACCTCTCCGGGCGATCCCGGCTACGCAGCGAGTGGCTCCCAGGCAGGTGGCGAAGTGCACCGCGCCGAGCAATGCTTCTCGAGGCTGGCCGCCAACAGCCGAATCCTGGTCGCCGTGGGGATCGATCGACCTGCTCACATGGGAGCCGTTTCGGCCATTCTCTCACCTGGCACCGATCTTGCCGCCGGTGGCATCGGGATTTCGGGTCAGCCTGCCGGTGCCGAGCGATCGGGCGTCGCGCTTAGGCCGTCTCGTAGGCAGACGGCGCGACTGGCCCAAGCCGCGCCGTCTGCAGGTGAGTCGGAGAGTGCGGTCTGGCGCGGTCTAGCGCTGCATGGCGGCGCTGACCCGCCGAATATGTGATCTGTTGACCAGGATCGCGTCGCGCGGAGTGTCGCGAAGGGTCGTGGACCCGACCTCAACTGTAGGGCTGAAGACGGGCAGGAAGAGCTCGGTGCCGCGCTCGGTCAGTGACATCGGGTCCTGGGACGGAAACAGCAGCAGGACGCCCGAGACCCTGAATGGCGTGGCATCGAGGGTGACGTCATATGCGACCCGGAACTTATCCCAAGCGTCGCGATCGGCGTCGGTGACAACCGGCTCTCCGTCCTCGGCGGGCATCGCAATCGTGACGTCGTACGGGTCGACGCTTCTGATGTTATTGGCCGGTTCGAGCGGTACGGAGAGGTCGTTCGGGCCTACCTGGGCGTTGTTCACTACGATCGGGGCGCGCCTCTCGAGGGCGCTCGCGAGCTTGACTCCGCCCTGAGAGAGCACCGCGTCGATGCGCCCGTCTTCGGTGAGCACAACGAAGTGGCCGGGCCTTCTGCGGGTGACAACTATCCCGGTCGTCCCTGACGCCGGATCGAACGTGCCTACGGCCATGGACATACTCCTTGAGCCCGCCGGCCGCATTTCCCAGGCCGGGCCGAGCCATCCGCGCGGACTCGGGCCACCAGAACCGCTCCAGCGCAGGTTCTGCTCTAGATGTCGGATCCGCTTCTGTCCAACTTGACGGACTCGGGGCTATTCGTGCACCAACCGAAGGTCCTGTTGCCTCTAGCCAGGTGGTGCCAGGAGGCAACGACAGGCGCTTCCGTCCTATTCGATCAGGCGGTACGGCAGGTAGTCCGGGTACCACATCGCCGAGTCGACCGCGTCGAGAACCTCCTCGTCCCGGTATAGACGGCCGACGCCGCAGTCGCGGCTCTGGCAGACGACCTTTGCGGCGATCTGCCGGGATACTTCGCGCAGCTCCGAGACGGCCGGATACAGGGCGCCGGCGGCGAGGCGCTCCGGCGAGACCATTTCCGCAAGCGTTCGCGCCGCGAGCAGGAACATCTCGTCGGTGATCTCGCGAGCCTCAGCCACGATGGCGCCGAGGCCCACGCCCGGGAAGACGAAGACGTTGTTTGCCTGGCCGATTACGTGGGCCTTCCCGCCGATCGTGACCGCCTCGAACGGGCTGCCGGTTGCGATCAGGGCTCGGCCGCCGGTCCAGGCCATGATGTCGGCCGGGACAGCCTCCGTCTTGGCCGTCGGGTTCGAGAGCGGGAAGACGACCGGTCGCTCGGTGTGAGCGGCCATTTCGCGGACCGCCTTCTCGGTGAAGGCGCCTGCGACGCCGCTCGTGCCGATCAGGATCGTCGGCTTGACCGCGGCCACGACTGCCTCCAGGTCCACCCGGCCGCTTGGCTCCAGGCCCGCAAGGCCGTGACTCGCCAGTTCCTCGGGCCCGAGGGCGAACTCCATCTTGTCGTCGTCGAGCTGGTCGCGGCCGGCGAAGACCAGTCCTTTCGTGTCCACGGTGGCGATCGCCCGCTTGACGGAGGCGGCGTCCAGGCCCTCGGCCATCATTGCGGCGCGAACCGTGCGGGCGATGCCGATGCCGGCGGCGCCGGCTCCGAGAAAGACGAGCCGCTGCTCGCCCAGAGGCCGGTCCAGGGCCCGGACCGCGGCCAGGATCCCGGCCAGGACGACGGCGCCGGTGCCCTGTACGTCGTCGTTGAAGCTGGTGATCCGGTGGCGATAGCGGTCGAGGATCTTGATGGCATTGTGCTGCTTGAAGTCTTCCCACTGCAGGATGGCGCGCGGGCACGCGTCCAGGATGGCGCCAACGAAGGCCTCCAGGAAGTCGTCGTACTCCGCGCCACGGAGCCGCCGCTGGCGGTACCCGAGGTAGAGCGGATCCGCCAGCAAATCCTCGTTGTCCGTGCCCACGTCCAGCGACACCGGCAGCGTGTTAGCCGGGTAGATGCCTGCGCCCGCCGTGTACAGGGCCAGCTTTCCCACGGGAATGCCCATGCCGCCGGCGCCCTGGTCGCCGAGGCCGAGGATCCGCTCGTTGTCCGTGGCCACGATCAGGCGCACGTCCTCCGCGGCCGCGGTCGGACGGGTCGAATCCGGGCGTGCGTTTCGCAGCAGCTCGGGCATCCGGTCGATGTCGGCCGGTGTAATCCACAGGCCGCGCGGCCGGCGCATGATGTGGCTGAAGGTCTGACAGGCCCGACCGACGGTTGGCGTATACACGATCGGCAGAAACTCCTCGAGGTTCTCGAGGAGGACCCGATAGAAGAGCGTCTCGTTCCGGTCCTGGAGTGCCGCGAGGCCGATGTAACGCTCGAGGTCGTCGCTCTTGCGGCGGATGTGCTCGAGCTCCAGGCGCACCTGCTCTGTGATGGCCGCCGTTCGGGACGGGAGCAACCCTCGGAGACCGAAGACGTCTCGCTCCTCTTCGTCGAAGCCCGTGTCCTTGTTCAGCAATGGGCGCTCGAGAAGCTCGGCCCCGCGGAATGAGGTGTGGACCACACCGGCCGGCCGGAGGTCTTTGACCGACCGAGGAAGCTGTCTCATGGGGCCCAGGATCGACTCGTCCGAGCCCGGCCGCAATAGCCGTTCGGCCCCCCTTGGCATGTCTCTGAGATCAGCAGGGGTCTGTCTCTCCCGGCAGCAGCACCCTCACCTGGAGCGATCTCTCCATCCCCTGGCCGTCGACGAAGCGGGTCAGCTGGTTGCCCGCCTGGACGGCCGGCAGGAGCGCCGCAAGATCGGAGCCGGAAACGACCGCGCATCGGTAGCTGGCCGCGCTCACGGGCGAACCGAATGAGACGAACGGTGTGGCGAGGGGCCACGGCTTCTGCTCGGGGCTGATCGGGCCGTTCTGGTCCGCGACGGGCGGCACCACCAGCACGGCCAGGCGCGAGGGCGTGTACGGGGTGGTGGGTCCGAGCTCAGGGCCGATCCAGGAAGAGAGGTTGGTCAGCTTGCTCCAGAAGTCCGCGAAGGCAGCCGTGCTTCCGGCGGCTTCGGCGCTCTGGGTCGGGCCGGAAGGGCACGGCCCGGACAGGTCGTGTGTCGCGCCGTCGACGATCAGCTCGAGACTGCACATCATCGCGCCCGCCAGCGACTGCCCACCGAGGTCGACCGCCGGCCCGAGCAGGCCGTCGGATCTCGCCTCGGCGACGATCTCGTCGATTCCCTTCGGTGAGATCGTCTGGAACGACAGCCCGACGTACATCGGGCCGGGGTAGATCGCCGGGACGGCGATCATGCCGTCGTAGAACTTGCCGTCGGCGATCGTGGCGAGAGGCAACCAGCCGAAGGTGTATTGCGGTGCCAGGGCCTGGCTCTGCGATGCCCGGAGATAGAAGCCGTTCGCCGATGGAGCGGGCGAACCTTCGGCACCGGGAGAGCTGGACGTGCCTGGTGCATTCGTCGCCCCGGCGGCCGTGCACGCGGCGACCACCAAGGACAGGGCCACGGCACCGGCTGAGCGAGCTACCGAGATCGACAGATGATGTGTTGTGGCGTTCATAGGATCCCATCAGGCGGCGGTTGCGTTGTCACAGCCTAGACGCCGCTCGGACTCGGCGAGTTCCGAGGGCCGTCACCGAACTCCGCCGGGCCGCACCCCCGAAGAAGCGGGCAGCAGCGCGTGGTTCCGCCGCGGCCGGCGCTACCCGTCGATGACCGCCTTCACTGCCCGGATCACGCTCGGCAGATTGGCGGACGTGAGGCCGGCCACGTTGATGCGGCCGCGTCCGACGACATATACACCGAATTCGTCGCGCAGGCGCGCGACCTGATCGGCGGACAATCCGAGCAGCGCGAACATGCCGCGCTGGCGGCGTATCGGGTCCCAGTCGCCGGGGACCTTCGCGGCCACCAATGCCTCCACCAGGCTCGCGCGGTTGCCCAGGATACGGTTCCGCATTTCGGCCAGGTCGACCTCCCAACGCGCCCGCAGTGCCGGGTCCGTGAGGATCGTCTCGACGATATCGGCGCCGTGGGCCGGGGGGTTCGAATAGTTGGAGCGAATTGCGATCTTGAGGTGGCTCAGCGCGGAAGCGGCGCGGCCGGGGTCCGCCGCGACGACCGTCAGTGCCCCCACGCGCTCGTTGTACAGGGCGAAATTCTTGGAGTAACTCGTGGAAACGAGGAACTCGAGCCCGGGTCGGGCCAGGCCGCCCAGCCAGTCGGCGTCTTCGCGGAGCCCGAAGCCGAATCCCTGGTAGGCGAAGTCGACGATCGGCAGCAACTCCCGCCCTATCACGGTCTCCCCGATGGCGGCCCAGGTCTCCTGATCCGGATCCACGCCGCTGGGGTTGTGGCACGAGCCGTGGAGCAAGAGCACGTCGCCCGGCACGGCCGATCGGAGCGCGCCAAGCATCCCGCTCGCGTCAACCTTTCGCCCGGAACTGTCCAGGTACGGGTACGTGCGGACGCTGAAGCCGGCCATGGTGAATAGCTGCGGGTGGTTCGGCCAGGTCGGCTCGCTCAGCCATATCGTCTTGGACGAGCCCGTTTGGAGCAGGAAGTCGGCCGCTACGCGCAGCGCTCCCGTTCCGCCCGGTGTCTGGGCCGTGGACGACCGGCCGCTAATCACGATCTCGTGGTCCGGCGCAAAGATCAGATCCCGAACCGCGTTCTTGAATCCGGGTCGACCGTCGATCGGGAGATAGCCCTTCGGGCCGGCCTTCTCGAGGAGGCGCCGCTCCGCCTCCAGGACGGATCCGATGACCGGCGTCACGCCGGTTTCATCCACGTAGACGCCCACGGCAAGGTTGACCTTCCCGGCGCGCGTGTCCGCGCGGAATGCCTCGGTCAGGCCGAGAATCGGATCGGGCGGAGCGGGTGTCAGCGAGCGAAGCGGAAGAGCCACGGAATGTTCCTTGAAGCGGGACGGGGCAACGCGCAAACGATAAGCGAAACGCGGCCAAGGTGGGCCCAGAGTGCCATGGGGACGGCTGCGGCGACCCCCGCGGATCTCGGGGCGTCCGGCCGGGCCGGCGCACGGCGCGAATCGCCCACTCCCCGATCCAGCCTCCCGGTTTCAGGATTCCCTCAGCAACCGATGCGACAAATAGCACCAAGGGACGCGGCCTGCTCCCCTCCTCCGCGCCGCGTCCCAACCCCTCAGGCTCTCCCGGCGACGACCACGAACTCTCCCCCGCTCCCTCGACGCCCTCCCGATCTCCCTCCGGGAGGGCGTCAACCTATCCGTCGCCGTCTGCGAGCACCGTCGCCACCGCCAGAGCGATTCGTCTTCCGGGCCGACCGAGCCGACTTCTCCGATAGGCGCCGGCAGACAGGCCGGCGCGGGTTCGACCTGGAGACACAGAAATGCGCCAAGCGTCGCCCCGGCCCGGCAATTCCAGTGGCGGGACGCTCTGGCAGATCGCCCCACTCGCCGCCGCGTCCCATGCCACGGATTCGCCTGTGCCGAGCGGTGGCGGGAGGACTGGTCGTGCGGCCCGACGTGGGGCGGAACACGCCGCGGATCTCGGCCTCGCCCCGAGCGCGTCCGGCAGTCTCGCACCGAAAAGCAGGTCGGTGGCCCTCGTGATCAATGAGGCCACGACCTGGATCTTCGGCGATCCGTTCTTCTCGTCCTTGATCAGGGGCATCCACGACGCGCTCGCCGAACGGTCCCTTCTGATGGTCCTGCTCGCGCCCGAGTCGGCCCTGGATCTGGCGCTGACCGAGGCCTATTTGCTCGAAGCGAAGGTTGACGGCGTCATCCTGGCGAGTCTCCACGGCCCCACCCCGCTGCCTGGCCGGCTGCGCAAGGCGCGGATCCCGGCGGTCTTCTGCGGCCTGCCGGCAAGAGGACTCGCGGCCAGCTACGTCGACAGCGACAATCGTCAGGGCGCGCTGATGGCAGTCAACCACTTGATCTCGTTGGGCCGCCGGAGGATTGCCACGATCTCGGGCAATCTGGACATGGCCGCCGCCGTCGACCGCCAGACTGGATATCGGGACGCTCTTGTGGCCGCCGGCCTGCCGTTGGACCCGACGCTCGAGGAAGTGGCCGATTACAGTCCCAACCGAGCCCACATGGCGATGGAGCGGCTCCTCTTGAACCACCCCGAGGTGGACGCCGTCTTCGCCGCCTCGGACCTGATGGCCGCGGCCGCGATCCGCGTTCTCCACCAGGCGCGAAAGCGCATCCCCGAGGACGTGGCCGTAGTCGGTTTCGACGATTCGCCCACGGCCCGCGCCACCCGCCCGCCTCTGACCAGCGTTCGGCAGCCTATCGAGGAGATGGGATGCGAGGCGGTCAGCATGCTGATGCGCCAGATTCAGGAGCCCGATGAAGCTCCCCGCAAGTTCATCTTCGCCACCGAGCTCGTGATCCGCGAGTCAACGATCGGCCTTCGGGTTACCGGCGCGCCCGACTAGCCTGTGCGGGTCGCCGGCCACCCCGATGTCCGTGGCCCGATGGTGGCAGGATGAATGCAGACGTGAGGGAGAGGACTCCGGATGGCGGACTTCGATGAGCTGGGCGATGTGTCCGCTCGTCACGAGTCTCTGAGCGCCGATCGGCCCCGCCGGGAGATCGCCGCTCTGGCAATCGCAGCGGCCGCAATCCCGCTCATCGGTTGGGCGTTCTGGGCCCTGGTTCTCCGCCTCGGTCCGAACGACTTCCACGATTACTGGCTGGCCGGCAAGCTCATCCTGGAGGGCCATTCCCCGTACGACTCCGCGGCGCTCGCGGAACTGGCTCGGCGGGAGGGGCTCAGCCTCCTCGTTGGGGGCGGGTACTCCTATCCGCTGCCCTTTGCCGTGGCGATGGTCCCTTTCGCGCTGCTGCCCTTCGCCGTCGCGGTGGCACTCTTCAGCGCCATTTCGCTCGTCCTGTTCGGGCTGACGGTGGCCGCGTGGCTGAGCTGGGCCCACGGCGGCGCTGGGGCGGGGCGGCAGCGGCGCCTCGTGGCCGCTCTCGCCGCCGGCCTGTACCCGCCTGTCTACGGCACGCTGGCGATGGGCCAGGCGAACCTGGTTCTCTTGCCGCTGCTGGGGATCGGTACCGTCCTCGCCCTGGACGGGGCCACGTCCGCACGCCGCTTCTGGGGCGGCACGCTGGTTGGCCTGGCCGCCGTCGTGAAGCTGGTTCCGGGCACGTTCGTAGCGCCTCTCGGCCTCGGGCGGCGCTTCGCGGCGGCGCTCGGGATCGCAGCCGGGATGCTCGGAGCGCTGGCCGCTGCCGTCGCCATCCTGCCCTGGGCCGCGGCTGGCAGTGGCGGTCTGGCCTCGCTCCTGGACGCCGACGCTTTCTACACGAACCAGTCGATCAACGGTTTCGTCACCCGGCTGGTTGTGGCGTCGGACAGGTCGGTTCCCCCGTGGAACGGCGGTTTCGACCCGCGGCCGGTGATGCTCGTCGCCACCGCGGCTTTCGGCCTGGCGACACTGGCAGTCCTGTGGCGGGCTCGCGGGCAGATGCTCACCCGGCGAGGAGTCGCGCTCGGTCTGGGACTGGCCCTTGTGGCCGGCATAGTTGGGGCGCCCAAGGAGAGCTTCTGGAATCAGTCGATCGCCCTGGTCGCCGTCGGGTTGCTGCTGGCCGTCGACGCGCCCGACCTCCGGCTTCGCGCTCTCGGCGGGGTCGACCTGGGACTGCTCGGCGTCTGGTTCGGGTCAGCGCTGGTCTGGGCCGCCGTATGGGCGATCGAACCGCCGGCCTCCGGTCCGCTGGCGCCGATCGTGACGCTGGCCTGGTCGAGCTCGCTATACGGGCTCGTGGCGCTTTGGTGCCTCTTCGTCCGGCGGCTGTGGCCCAATCAGGTTGCGGCGGGGGCCACGATCTCGTAACCGAGACGGGCTCGAAGACGGCCCAGGGCCATGAGAACCGGCGTCCCGAGGGCGAGGATGGCGACTGCGTTTCCCACGGCGCGGAAGGCGTCCCAGGTGAGCGACGTGAGCAGGTAGTAGCGGCCGAACTGGGCGAGAGACGCGCCGGGTGACAGGCCCGGAATCCAGCCGATGTTCTCGACGCCGCGGTAGAAGGCGACCCAGCCCCAGATGTCCGTAAGCGCGCCGTAGGCGAAACCGGTCACCACGGCAACGACGACCAGGGCGGTCAGGTCGATTCTTCGCGGTAGCCAGGATTCGCGCACGGGTCGAACGCGCCGCACGAGCGAGCCGGCCAGACCGGCCGCGACTCCAACCCAGCCGACGGCGAACGTCTCGTACGGCAACCACGGTCCGACGCCACCGGTGACGAGCGCAGAGACGAGCAGCGAGAACGAGCCGACGAGGAACCCGTACGAAGGGCCGAACTCGTAGCCCGCGGCCATCACCAGGAAGAAGATCGGGCTGAACCCGGCGACGCCGTTCACAACGGCAAGGCGCAACGCGGCGTCGATCGCGGCCAGGGCCGCAAGCAACGCCAGCCGGCCCGAGTCCAGGCGACGAGCTCCGGCCTCCATTAGCGCGAGTGCGGCCACGGACGCGAAGGTCACGGCCAGGGCGGGTCCCTCCGGCGGCAATTCTCCGCCGAGGAACGGCCAGAGGAAGAGGAGGAGCCCAGCGCCCGAGACGAAGGCGATCACGCCGTCGGCCCGGTAACTGGCAGCTCGATCGCCCGGCCGTGCCGCACCTCGATCGTTCGATCCGCCAGGTCCGCGGCCAGATCCGCGTCATGAGTGGCGACGACAACTGCCGAGCCTCGGGAAGTGAGGCCGCGGATTGCGGAGCCGAGCGACTTCCGCGCGGCCAGGTCCATTCCGCGGGTGGGCTCGTCGAGCACGACGAGCGTCGGGGAGCCGGCGAGAGTGGCCGCCAGAGCGGCACGCTGCCGTTCACCCGAGCTCAGGTCGCGCGGGTATCGGTCCGCCAGTGCCAGCAGCCCGAAAGCGCCGAGCATCTCGTCCGGCGACTCGTCGCTGCCGGTCCGCCTGAGCGTGAGCTCCACCTCCGCCCGGAGCGAGGGCAGATGGAGCAGGGCGCCGGGGTTCTGCGGCAGGTACGCCGTCCGTCCGTCCGGCCGCCGAACGGTGCCCGTCAGCGCGGGGAGGAGCCCGGCCAGCGTTCGGAGCAGCGTCGTCTTGCCGGAGCCGTTCGGGCCGACGACCACCACAACCTCCCCGACGCCGCCCGCCAGAGAGACGCTCTCGAGAATCGCGACTCCCGCCGGACCGGCGGCGATGTCGCGCAACTCCCATCCGGCGCCGGCCGCGTTCGCCGGCCGTGGCGCCGCCAGCCGCGCCCCGGCCGCGCTCTCCGGCCGTGGCGCCGCGCGGTCCGCCGGCGGGCGCGTCGGGCCGCCGGCCTCACCCAAATCGCCGGTCGTTGCGCGCCCGCCTTCCACCCGCAGCAGCCGGTCGGCCTGGGAAAGCAGCGCCTCCAGCCTGTGTTCGGCCACCACGACGGCCCGTCCGCCGTCGGCCGCACTGGAGCATGCGGCCAGAACCGCGGCGGCTCCGTCCGGATCGAGCTGCGACGTGGGCTCGTCCAGCGCCACGAGCTGCGGCCGCAGGGCCAGAACCGCGGCCAGCTGGACCAGCTGCCTCTCTCCGCCGGAGAGCGTCGAGAGCCGCCGTTCCCGCAGCGACTCGATGCCGAGTTCAGCCAACGCCTGGTCCACGCGGTCGTGCATCTCTCGCCGCAGCAGAGCGAGGTTCTCCAGGCCGAACGCCACCTCGCGCTCCACCGACCCATAGACCGACTGGGTCTCGACGTCCTGGAATACCAGGCCGACACGAGTTGCCATGCGCGGGATCGGGGTCCGCAGCGGATCCATGCCGGCGACGACGGCACGCCCCGAGACCCGACCGCCGTGGAACTGCGGCACCAGGCCGTTGAAGAGTCGCAGCAGCGTCGACTTGCCCCCGCCCGAGCTGCCGGCCACGAGCGTCAGGCCCGGCTCAATCGCCAGATCTACCTCGAGCAGAGACGGCGCCGTCGCGCCCGGGTAGCGGTATGACACGCGGTCGAAACGGGCGATCGGGCTCGTCACGGCCGGCCTTCATCAGGCTCGGCCACTGCCGGCTCGAGCCCGGCCTTCGCCGGCCGAGCGATTGCCGGCAGAGCCAGAGCCAGGCAGCCTGCGACGAGCACGGGCTCGAGCGGCGGCAAAGCGAGGGTCGGATACGGATACCAGTCGACCGGCGTACCGACGACCCGGGCGGCAACGAATAGCGCGGCGGCCCCGAGCGCCGTGGCGACGACTATCCAATCCCAACCACCGAAGGTCGAGCGGGCATAGCTGGTCCGCCGGCCGGCGCCGAAGCCGCGAGCCTCCATGGCCTCGGCGAGCAGGACCGAATCTTCGATCGCCGTCAGCACCACGGGCACCAGGACCTCGTTCCAGGATCGGATGCCACGGGGACGCCAGCCCCTCATGCGCTGGGCGTCGCGCACGGCGGTGAAGGTCCGGCCGAAACCCGAGACGAGGTTGAGCGACGTGGCGACTGCGATCCCCGTACGCTCCAACGGCGAGGGCATGGCATCGACGACGTCGTGCGGCTCCAGGACCAGCGAAAGCGGTGCCACGGCCAGGAGCGCCGCGACAAGTCCGAGTCCAAGCGCACCCCCGAACGCCAGCGACTCCACCGTCCACGGGCCGCCCACCAGGGGCCAATCCGCGGGGAGCCGCAGGAAGACCTCCGCGCCGGTGTGGCCCGCGATGACGTTGACCAAGGCGGCGAAGGTAGCGGCCAGGCTGACGGCCACGACCAGGGGGCGGAGGTTCCGACCGGGTGGCAGCCACGTCAACAGGACGTTGAGGGCGGCCAGGGCAATCAGGCCTCGGTAGACCGGGTTGTCGCTGATCAGGGCCGTGGTCACGGCGGCCAGCGACCAGACCAGCCAGGCGCGCGGCGCAAGACCCCGCTGCGGCACCGGCGGCTGTGGCACCGCCCGCCGTCGGTGCCACCGCACCGCTCGCGACCGAGCCGGCTCGGTGGTCACCGGTCCGGACGACGAGATGCGATGAGTCTCAGCAGCGCCAGCCCGGCGAGCCCACCGCCGGTGAGAGCGGCCGCCAGCAGCCCGAGGTCCGGGCCGGGGGCCGGACCGGGAGTCGGAGCCGGGGAGTCGGGACGAACGGCGATCCCGTCGGACCCGGCGGAACCGGCCCGTGCCGTCGCACCGGCCACGGCTACGACGGCGGTATTGACGGGCGAATTGACGGGCGTCGGAGCGGCGGAAGTGGCCGAAGCGACGGCTGCGGGGACGTCAGACGCGGCAGCAGTCCGGCGGGCTGTCGGCGAGGCGACGGCCACTCCGGTGGCTATGACCGTGGCGACCGCGGTAGGCGCTGCGGAGGTCGTGGGCCCCGGCGATGCCACGGTGCAGAGGCCGGCCGGCAGCGGCGGAGCGACCGGGTTCCCGGACGAAGGCACGAATCGGAAGCCCTCGGCATCGCCTTCGCCCAGGGTCAGGGCCGAGATGCCCACGTTGGAAAGCTGCCACGCGCCGCCGCCTCGGGCTACGAAGACGGCCCAGTAGCCGTCCGCGCCCGGGCAGCTGGAGTATCGCGCCGGCTCGCCGTCCATGGCGCACACGGCAACGCCGAAACCACCGAACGTCTGCCCGGACCACACGATTCCGGAGGCGTTCAACAGCTGCTCCCCGCTCACCTGGGCCGTGTCGAACGCCACGCAACGGCTAACGATCGAGCCGTCGCCATGCTCCACGACCAGGGCCGCGTGGTTCGATCCGGCCGCGGCGCAAGCCGATGGAACGGGCGATCCGGGCGCGAGCGAAGCGAGCGCCCCCAGGGACGCGGCGACCGCGAGCGTCGCCACCAGGCGTCGCATCAGCGTCTCCCCGGTCGCATCAACAGGAACCACCCTCCGCCCGCCACGGCCAGGAGCGCTCCGAGGGCGGTCACGCCGTACAGAATCAGGGCTGGAGGCCCCTCTGGCGGACTCGGGTCGTTGCCGGGCGCCGGTGGTTGAACTCCGGACGCGGTCGCGCCGGCGACCTCGGCAGTCGGTGTCGGAACTGGGGTGTGAGTCGGCGACTGGGCGACGGTAGCGGTCGGGCTCGGGGTTTCGGCGTTGGACGTCTGAAGTGCCGGCGGCTCGACCGCAGGCTTCGCCGTCGCTCGGGCCGTCGGTTGGACGGTCGGCTTCGCCGTCGGGCTCACAGTCGGTTGGACGGTGGGCGTCGGACTCGGACTGGGGCTCGGACTCGGGCTTGGGCTCGGACTGGGGCTCGCAGTTGGGCTCGCCGTCGGGCAGGCGTCGGCCGGAAGGCCGCGGCCGGCCGTCCAGTGGACCGCCGCGGCGTACGGGACGCGCACCAGCGCGGCCGGTACCTGGCTCGTCGTAAATGCGCTCTCCGCCATCCCCGGGTACGCGTACCCTCCGTCGGCCCCCTGGCCCGCGCGCAGGTTCGTCACAACGTTGGCCGATCCCTTCGACCAGGCCGCCGCCTCGGGGTCCTGCCCGGCCGCGACGAGCGCCTGGAGGACGATCGAATCGGAGTTTGGGTCGCTCGTCGGTGGCCCCCACGTCGACGAGTTCTGGTAGGGGAACCCGCCGTCGTCGAGTTGCTGGGAGTGGAGGTAGTCCAGCCAGGTCGGCTCGGCCGGCGGATCGCCTGCCGCGTACAGCGCCATTAGCGCGATTCCGGTCGAGTTGGTGTCGCCGTCGCCCGCCGCCACCGGTGCGGTCCCGTAGCTCCAGCTCCCGTCCGGATCCTGGAGCGCATTCAACGCAGCGATGGCCGGGGCCGGCACGGCCTGCCCGGATGCGACCAGGGCCAGGATCGCGAACGACTGGCTGAAGGTCGAGCCGTCGCCGTATGCGCCGGTCGTCTGGTAGAGCGCGGTCAGCCGGGCGAGCAGGTCCCGGCCCGCGAAGCTGGAAGGATCGCCGCCCGCCGCGACGACCGCCAGGGCCGCCTTGCCCGTCCTGGCCGCGTCGTCGGCCGCTGCGTCGGAGGCGGTCGCGAGGAAGTCCAGGGCGCCGGTCCCGCCCGCGCAGCCGTGGAGTGTGGCCGGGTCATAGCCCGCGGCAGCCGTGCCAATCACGAAATCCGCGGTCTCACCGAGCGACGTGTCGATCGAGCCGTCGGACTGCTGAGCCGCCAGCAGGTATTGCAGTGCCGCGGTCGTGCGCTCGGGATCGGTGGGTGGGGCTGCGGCAGCCGGTGTCGCCAGGGCGAGCGGCAGGCTCAGGAGGGTCGCCAGTATCGCGCTGGCGACGACCGATCTTCGCATTGCTCCTCCGGCGGCCTGCCCGCCTGCCGGAGGGGACCTCGCCGCCGGAGGCCTCCCATCCGATCCGCGCAGGTGGGTGACTTGCGCCGTTCGGTCAGGTCTCCTGGCTTGCGGATCGTGAGCAATTGGCATCGCCAATTGCTCCGCGCTGCTGGCCGCCTTCCCGGGCCCGTCTTCCGGCAAGCCGGAAGACGCTAAGCCCAGTGGCTGAGTCAATCGGCTCCCGCCGATCGCCCAAAGTCAATCGGCTCCCGCCGATCGCCCAAAGTCAATCGGCTCCCGCCGATTGCCCAAAGTCATTGAGCTTCCGCTCAATGACTCGTGGCCAGCCGCTCCTCGCTCACAGTTGCGCGACAGCGCCGGTTTCGCACCGGCTTCCCTGAAACGAGCGGCTCTATTCCTGATGGCATGGGGAGGTTACAACGCCGCGCAGCCCGGTGCCAGATAAAGTCGGCAGATCGCGGCTCGGGATCGAATCGCACCGGCCGCGACCGCGGCATTCGGGCGGCCGCGCGACGCCCCGAGTTGTGCCGCGGCGACTCCCCGAGCGACGCCCTACAGCGACGCCCGCAGGATCTCGGCGATCTCGTCGTCCGTGAGCACGATAGGATTCGTCTTCATGCTGCTGCCGCGAGAATCGACGACGATCCCCGAGATCGACGCGTCTGTAATGCCGAAGGCCGATAGCCGCGGAACCGCGAGACGGCCGCGCCAGGAGTCCAGCACCGAAACGAGGGTCGAGCGTGCCTCGTCTTCGGCGAAGGCGGCGCCACTGCCGCCGATAACCCGCCCCACTTCCGCATAGCGGGCAAGTGCGACGCTCTCCGGGGCCCGGGACGCCAGGGCCGCGATGTTGATCCGAGTCGTCGCCACGAGAGTCGCCCCGCAGGCCACGCCGTGAGGAATCGGGTACTGAGCGCCGAGTGGCGAGGCCAGACCGTGGACGGCGCCAAGGCCGGCCTGGGCGAGGCAGATCCCGGAGCACAGGGCCGCGTAGGCCATCCGTCCCCGGGCCGCAGCGGCCGCACTACCCGAGCCGCCGCCTCCCCGACCCGCGGCCGCCTCTTGGTACCACGCCGCCAGACCATCGCGCGCGGCCGCGAGACCGGAGAGTGCCAGCGCGTCGGTAAAAGGGTTTGCCCGCGTCGACGTGTACGACTCCAAGAGCTGGGTGACCGCGTCCATTCCGTTGCCCGAGATCAACTCAGGCGGGCAGCTCGCCAGCAGGTCCGGATCCAGGATCGCGACGCGCGCGACTAGCGATTCGTCGCGGAACGACTTCTTGAAGCCGCCGGCGCGGCGGACACTGAGCACGGCGTTCTTGGTCGCCTCGCTGCCCGTTCCGGCCGTCGTGGGCACCGCCACGAAGGGTACCGCCGGACCGCGGTACGGCAGCTCCGGTCCGATTCCTTCGAGATGATCCATCACCGAATTGCCGGGGATCAGCAGCCCGGCAACGGCCTTGGCTGTGTCGAGGACGCTGCCGCCGCCGATGCCCACGACGACGTCGACCTGTCCCCGGGCCCGGACCCGGGCCACGATCTCGTCGACGAGGGCCGGCGAGGGCTCGCCCGACACCCCCTCTGCCATCACCTCGACGCCCCCGTGCCGCAATCCCGCGCTCAGGCGGGCCCAATCCTGGCCGTCGGTGAAACCCGGCTGGCGCGTGACGACCAGCGCCCGCGGACCGAAATCGCGCACGATCTGGGGCAGCTCGGCCGACCGTCCGGCACCGAACAGGATCCTGGGCAGACGCGCGATCGCGAACGGGAGCCAGGCGCTCGAATCCGGGCCGGGGCGTGTCATCGGGCGCCTATTCGACCGCCGGCAGCAGGCCGTCGTAGCGCGCGCCCTGGCGCGGCTCGGCCATCCAGTCGGTCACCGCATCCCGCCAGGCCTGATAGTGGGCCGTCTCCTTGTGGGCTTTCGCCGAGGCTTCGTCGCGGTAGGCCTCGTAGGCCACGAATCGGGTCGGGTCCTCGACCGATTGCAGGATGTCGAAGCGCAGGTTGCCCGGCTCTCGAACGGAGCCCTCGTGGTTGGCTCGTATCGCCTCTATGAAGTCGGCGACTCGCTCGGGCTTGACGTGGACGTGGACGATCGTGACGTACATCTGCCCTCGAACCTCCGATCGTGGCGGGCTGGTCTCGATCGAATGATCTCTCATCCGGGCCGAAGGCGGACGTGCGAGTCCGGCCGCTACGGAACGACGGAAGGGAGCACCTCGAGCGACGGTCTGATCGGCCCCTTCGAGATCACGACCTGACGGGCCTCCGTCTCTCTAGCGGCGCGCCCGCTCCCCAGAGAGTGTTAGCTCGAACCAGATCGACCTGGCGGGGTCCGCGAGATTCTCGACGATGCGACGGATCGACTCGCGGTACGCGGGCCAGACCGCCAGCTCCATGGCCTCCGTCGGCGACACCCAACGCATCGCGTCGTGCTCGTAGGAGAGGATCGGCGCCACCGCCGTGGGAATCCGCACGGCGAAGATCACGCCGGTCAGAACCGCACCCACCGACGGCTCGTGGAACTGGTTGATCTGGTCGAGGTCGTAGAAACCCGTGATCCGCTCAGGCCCGATGCCGGTCTCTTCCCGCAACTCGCGCAGCGCCCCCGCCGGAATGGCCTCGCCGGGCTCCAGTCGCCCCGAGACGCACTGCCACAGTCCCGGCAGGATTCGGCCTGGTGCTCGCCGCATGAGCAGAATCTCCAGGTCTCCTCCGGGCGCGGAAGCGCCCGCAAGGCCTTCGAGCCCGTTCGCACGTCCGGAGCCGGACTGGCTGGCCGCCGAACCTGATGCTGGGGATGGGCCGGCCTTCACGTCTCGGAAGATCCAGACGTCGACGATGTCAGGGCGGAGAGGGCTCACGTGAACACCTCGGGTCCCAGGGCCGTTCCGAGCTAGATTCGCTCGAACCGCTCGACCGGCAGAACGAAGACCACGGCCCCGCCTACGTCAACTTCGAGCGGGTAGGGGAGGAAGAACTCGCCCGGTTCCATGATCGGTGGGATCGGGCTGACGGTCTGAGTGCGGGAGTGGCAGTTCTCCCGTACGAGGCCAACGATCTCCTCGATCTTGTCCTCTTCGACTCCCAGAAGGATCGTCGCGTTGGACTGTTTGAGAAAGCCGCCCGAGCTGTGCAGCCACGTGGCCCGGAACTCGTGGGCGAGCAGAGCGTCGATGAGGGCGCGGGCGTCCTCGTTGTGAACCACCACGACGACTAGCTTCACGAGGCCGAGTATAGGCGGACGATCGCGAACTGCGAGGGCGAAGTCCGCATTCCCGATGGATGTCTCACCGTCGCGGACCGGCGAGTTGGGCCGTACAATCGGCCGGTAGGAATTGTCATGGGGCAGGGAGGAACCGTGTCTGGCGAACGACCGCTCCGCGAACGGACGGATGCACAGATGTTCGCGGCCGCTGCCGCGGCCGTCGCCCGCGGCGACGACCTGGACGAATTGCTGGCCGAGCTGCTCGGCCTGGCCGCCGAGTATCTGGGGGCGAGTCTCGGCGCGACCTACATAGTCGACCGGGACCGCGATGAGATCGAAGTGGCGGTTACGTACGGTGTCGACGCCGAGTCGACCGAGGAGGCCGCCTCCGTCGGGGCCGTCTCCCAGAGCCACGACCCGCTGGCCGACGTCATCCGATCGCGCCATCCGTTGGAGGTAGACGACGCGGGCCACGTCGGGATCCTGCGAACGGCCGCGACGGCGCTCTTGCTACCGCTTGTCGTCCGGCGTGACGACAACGAGCTTGCCCTGGGCGTCATGGCCCTGGGGTTCGCGGGTCCGCTTCCCGCGCACGAAGCCCTGGTCGCCGTTGAGCCATTGGCGGACCTTGCGGCGGTGGCCGTGGAGCGAGCCCTGGCTCTGTCGCTCGGCTCGGAGCGAGCTGAGTGGTTCGACCGCCTGTCTCACACCGATCCGCTCACGGGTCTGGCCAATCGCCGAACGCTCGACGGGGCGCTCGAGCTGGAGGTCGCTCGCGCCGGCCGGCAGGGCGTCCCGCTGAGCATCGCCCTTTTCCAGGTCGATCGCTTCGCCGAGATCCAGAAGAAGGCCGGCAACGCGGCAGGCGATGAGGCCATGCGTCGCGTCGCTCAGGCCCTCGCCGAGTCGGTTCGTTTGATAGACACGATCGCTCGTTTCGCCGAGGATCAGTTCCTTCTCGTGGCTCCGGGTCCGGACGGACTGATCGTCGTCGAGCGGCTGGTCCGCAGTATCGGCTCGCTTCCACCGGTCGACGGCAACGCCATCTCCGTTTCGGCGGGAGTCGGCAGCTTCCCGCTGGACGGCCGCACGCCGGAGGAGCTGTTGGAAGTTGCCGAGCGGGCGTTGCAGTCGGCACGAGCTTCTGGCGGCGACAGGGTGGCCACGCCGACGGCCCCGGCCGACTGAGCGTACCGAAACCGGCTTCCCAGCGTCGGAAACTGCGCGCCGTGCGGCGAGCGTGAGGTCAGAGCGAAATCGTCCCGCTCAGGATCGTCGGGCCAGTTGGCTTGGTGACATTGGGGCTCGGCTCCCGGCAGACCCAAATCCACATGCTCGCCGAGGTGGGAACGTTGTCGACCTCCACCCAGCCCTTGCCGTCGTCGCCGACCGCGAAGGCTCCGACCTTGATCGGCACGTTGGTGGCGCCGGTCAGCCAGACCATGTACGTCTGGTCGCCGCTCGTGGCTTCGAGGTGGTTCAGGCTGACGATGATGTGGCCGTTCGGCATCAAGAAGGCGGAACCGGCCGCGCCTTTGCCCTCGGTGTCGATGAGTGACACCATCTTCGTGCCGGACTGGCCGATGACGTTGATCACGGCCGCGAGATGGCTCTGGTCCTCTTTGGCCTTGTTGAGATCGCCCTGGATCACGATCGCGTAGCCGGCCAGGGCCACGACCGCGACGGCGGCCGCCATTCGCGTCACCCAGGTCGCCACCCTGAAGCTCCTGGATCGTCGAGCGGCGCCCAGTGAGATGACTCCGGCAGCGGGAAGGATCGATACCCTGGCCGGTGCCGCCTCGGGCTCGAGGCCCCGACGGACGGCGGGCGCACCGATGGGCTGCCGTGCCTGGAGATCCGCCTTCACGGCTGCGAGGACGGAACCGCGCAGCCAGGCCGGCGGCTCGAGCGGCTCCGGAGCAACGGCAAGGTAAGGCAGGATGCCGCCGAGCTCGGCAAGCTCCGGGTGCGGCTCATTGCAATGGTCCAGGTGGTCGCGCACGGCCGACATCTCGCCCGGCTCCAGCGCACCCAGCACGAAGCCCGAGGCCAGTTCGCGGACGCGATCACAGGTCATGGCCATGTCAGGCCATGCCTTTCGCGCCATTGGAGGGGATCGATGCCGCCGCGCCGAGAGCCAGGACTCCGGTCCGCCCGTCCGCCTCGCCGACGAGCTGCTGGCGCAGGGCGACGAGCCCCAGTCGCATGCGACTCTTCACAGTGCCAAGAGGGGCGTTGGTGTGGCTTGCGATCTCCCGCTGAGTGAGACCATCGAAGTAGGCAAGCTCGATGACCTCGCGCTGGGCGGGCGGTAGCGCCGTCAGCGCCTGGCGAACCTGCTCGGCATCGAGACGGCCGGCCACTTCCGGCCAGATGTCGGGGAGCGTGAGCGCCGCAGGAAGGGTGTCGTCCGACTCATCGCCGAGAGCCACTCCAAGCCGCTGGCGTCGCATGGCGTCTATGGCTCGGTGCCGGACGATGGCCAGCAGCCAGCCTCGAACGCTGCCCTTGGGTTCGGCATAGCGAGCGGCATTGCGCCAGACACCAAGGAACGAGTCCTGCACCACGTCCTCGGCCAGCCCCGTCTCGGTGGTAATGCGCAGGGCGAGCGCGTACGCCATCGCGTGATAGCGATCGTACAGAGTCTCGAGTCCGCCGGTATCCCCGGCGGCAACCTGCCGCATTATCTCGGCCTCCGCGTGCCATTCCGACTGGCTGTCGGGCCTGACGAGGGCTTGGGGCGCTCGCACCTGGTCCCTCACTTGTTCATTCGCAGCGAGGCACGTTCCGGTTCACTCTGAGCCGTTTCCGAGCCCTGAGCGCCTCGATCTGCTGTGCCCCGGCGCAACACGTCCCACCGGCCGATCCGGGACGTGAGCGCCTCGAAGATGGCGTCTCCGATCGAATCCGCGGGTTGACGGCCGTCGATCACGAGGAAGCGATCCGGCTCGGCCGTTGCCAGCGCCAGGAAGCCGGCCCGTACGCGACGGTGGAATGGCACGTCGGCGTTCGCCTCGAAGCGGGTGATGTCCGGTCCTCCGAGCTTGCGGAGCAAGCCCTCCTCAACAGGCAGGTCGATCAGGACGGTCATGTCCGGGACGAGCGTACCTATGGCGAAACGTGCCAGCGCGTGCAGAGTATCGAGAGCCTGTCCGGCGCCGAACCCCTGGTAGGCCAGTGTCGAGTCGCTGAATTGATCGCAGATCACGATCTCGCCTCTGGCGAGGGCCGGATCGATGACGTCGGCGGCCAGCTGGGCCCGCGCGGCGTTGAACAGGAGCGCCTCCGCCGCCGGAATCGGAGACGTGCCGTGAAGCAGAATCTGGCGGATCTCTTCTCCGAGCGGCGTGCCGCCGGGCTCGCGGGTAACGGTGCAAACATACCCGGCTTCGGCCAGCCGAGCCACCAGCCGCTGAGCCTGGGTGGATTTGCCCGAACCCTCGGGCCCCTCGAGGGTCAGAAAGAACCCTCGTCGTTGGTCACCGTCGAGGTGCATTCGCCGAGTCTAGCCGAGCCGCGGCCAGACGAGGGACGGCGACGGGCGTTTCTGCGCGGTCCGGGTCGGCCGGCCGGGACTCGCCGGCCCGGTGCGGTCTTGCGCCGTTCGCCCCACTAACCCGGCAGTCCTGGGCAAGTCTGTACCGTTTGGGCAGGTTCGCGAGCGAGGGCGAAGATTATCCTTGGCTCGCGATTCGTCGAATCACTCGCCGTCTTCGCGTCTCGGCCGAGGAGGTAGCTCTTGAGCAAGGTTGGTAGCCTCACCGCGTTTGCGGCCGAGGCCTCGCTCTGGCTTGCCGGCGCCGCCATCGTCGCCGGAGCGGCCGGTGCTCACTGGGACACTCCTTCGGTCGATTTCGAGCAGCTGTGGCCGGCAGCGTCGTCGTCGCTCGTCAAGGACTTCACGTCCAACGTCAGCGCCAGCGACTTCCAGGCCTCTGGGTCGATCGCCGGTACGGTCTCGGTCACGGCCAGCGGGGCGACGATCGATGGAACCTACACCGGCACGTTCAAGATGAAGGGTAAAGACGGCGCATCGACGATGGCGTTGACGGTCGCCGGAGCGAAGACCACCAACGATTCGGTCTCAGTCGGCGACTCGGATTACTCCCGAACGAACGACGGTGCGTGGACCAGGACCGCTCGTTCCTCGACGGGCCTATACCTTCCGAGCCTGACGGCGGGGGGCCTGACCGACAAAGGGGTCGAAGACCACAACGGCCAGAAGCTCCACCATCTCGATCTCGTCAAGGCACCCGATCCGAAGACGCTCTTCAGCAACCCCGCCATGACGACCGGGACGTATGCCGTCGTTCTGTGGGCCAAGGACGACGGCACGCCCGCCGGCATGTCGATCTCAGGAACCTATTCCGAGGACGTAAACGGCGAACCCGCTCAGGCCACGATCTCGCTCGACTTCAACTTCGATTCCCTCTCGGGAGTGACCATCGAAGCGCCGGTCTAGGCTCGTTCCCACGAGCCACGCAGCTATGGGTACAACCTGACCCGTCGGTAAGGCTCCCGGCCCCGCGAGCGCGAGATGAGATTGGCCCGTTCCGCCATCTGGTGCTGCAGCCGCCGGATGTAGGCATTCTGGGGCGACAGCTCGACCGGCTCGACCTGCCGGATGACCATTCCGATCGCCTCTTCCGCCTCGCGCAGGGCCGCCTCGCGCGGATCGACCTCGAGGGAGAAGATCGACGTCAGGCTGGCCTCCATCTGGACGATCGTGTTGCTCTTGAGGACGTAGATGGGCAGCCCTCGATCCTCCGCCTCGCGCAGCCCGGCCGTCTTCTGGCGGTACTCGCTCTTGAGGGTCATGACCACGTCCGCCTCATCCGGATCGCGGGCGATTATCACCGGCAGCTGCAACTCCTTGATCGCCTGCTCCAGGCGTTTGCGGCTGATGCCGTGAGGCAGGACGCGGAGCGTCGGCAGGATCGTGCCTGACTCGCGGACTCGAAGGACGGGCTGGCTGTCCCCATCGGCCGAGGCGCCGTTGCCGGCTCGCAGCCGAACGGTGTCCGCCACTGCCTCGTCATCCTCTTCAACCAGCTCGTCCGTCAGGTCCTCACGCTCCTCCGTAGTGGAGTCGTCCGATACGGCGCCCGGCGTCTCATCCTCGTCCTCCTCGACGCCCTCGGCGCGGTAGTCGTTCAGGGCACGCGTCGCCTGCTGGGCCCACGACCGTTGCCGCTCCAGCTCACGAAGGTCCCGGGCGCGCGGTTCCGGAACCGGCGCCGGCCCGCGCTCGACCGGGCCGCGGTCGGCGAGCTCTCCAACCCGGAACGGGACCTCGCCGGGAATTCGACCGGGGCCCGCAGGCGGCGCCGCGAATCGCTCCCCCGGGACGATTCGGGCAGCGATATCCGAGGCTCCAGGCCGTCCTTGATCGGCCGATGCGCTGCGCGGATCCCCGCGACCGGTCGCCTCTCCGCCGGTCCGCCGAGCACTCTCACGCGCCTCGCGACCGCCGCGAGCGGGCGACCGCCAGCCGCCGCTCGAGCCGGGTCGAAAACCCGGCCGCGAGGGTCCTCGCTCCGCGTCGCGCCAGTCGGCCGGGGCGTGGTAGGAACCAGATCCGCGCCAACCCGGCTCCGTCCGCCAGCCGGCGCCGGCTCCCACGAGACCCGCGAACCGGTCGCTGCCGAAGCGATCGCTGGTCAGGGCCTCCCGCGGCGAGGGCTTGGGCCGCGACTGGGACCGGTGCACGCCGCCCTCGTCGCGCCAGCGCAGCTCGGCGGAGATTGGATCGCCGCGAAGCATGGCGTCGACGGTCTCGGCCACGTCGGAGTGGACCAGGACCTTCTCCCGGTCCTGGATCTCGACGATCACGTCGAAGGTCGGTGGGGCCTTGCGCTCCAGGACGCTCTTTTGCGAGCGCCGGCGCCGCGCCTCCTCGTCGCCCAGCGTGACCGTCTGGATGCCGCCTATCAGGTCGGTCAGAGTCGGGTTCAGCATGAGGTTGTCGAGATTGTTGCCGTGGGCCGTGCCGATCAGCTGCACTCCGCGCTCGGCGATGGTCCGGGCGGCCTGCGCTTCGAGCTCCGTGCCGATCTCGTCGATGACGATGACCTCCGGCATGTGGTTCTCGACCGCCTCGATCATGACCTGGTGCTGGGCCGCGGGCGTCTGGACCTGCATTCGCCTGGCCCGGCCGATCGCCGGATGCGGGATGTCGCCGTCGCCGGCTATCTCGTTGCTCGTGTCCACCACGACCACTCGCTTGAGGTGATCGTCCGCCAGCACGCGGGCGGCCTCGCGCAGCATCGTCGTCTTCCCGATCCCCGGCCGACCCATGATCAGGATCGACTTACCGGACTCGACGTAGTCGTTGATGATCTCGATCGTGCCGTAGACTGCCCGCCCGATTCGTGACGTCAGGCCGACGATCTTGCCCGTGCGGTTGCGAATGGCGCTGATCCGATGCAGGGTCCGCTCGATGCCGGCGCGGTTGTCCCCGCCAAAGACGCCGATGTGGTCGACGACGTACTGAAGATCCTCCTCGGCGATCTCGCGGTCGAGCAGGGTCACCTCGCCGTCGGTGAAGCGAGCCTCGGGCCGCCGCCCCAGGTCCATCACGATCTCGATCAACTGAGAAGGGTCGGGCAGGGCGTGGACGGCCTCGAGGAGATCGGGCGGAAGCGATCGAAGGAGCAGATCCAGGTCGTCGATCGACTCGCGTCGGCCGTGTGCCGCGCTCTGATCAGCCACGTTCTCTCCTGCTGTGCAAGCTAGCGTACCGCCGGCACGAGGCTCGGTTCGACTACTCGCACCAGCGCCTCCTTCATCATGAGAGTCACTGTCGCGAGATTCGCGAAGCCGGCCTCTTCGAGACGGCGATCGATCGGCGATTCGTACGTTCGGACGGGCGCCAGGACTCCGTTGTCCGGGCAGTTGCCGCCCTTGCCGACTCGTGCGGCGATCAAGCCCAGGCCGAAGCTGACCAGCTGGCTCGTGTCGGTCTCGGGCCGCGCCATGATCTTGAGGTAATGGGGCTGATCTTCTCTGGCGACGCCGACCTGCACGAGCCCGAGCACCTCCCCGGAGCGATCGCCCGAGGACTGCAGGTAGGCCTCCATCTCGGCGAAGCGCAGGATCGGAGCCAGACTCGAACGCGGCACTCGCGTGGTCTGGCCCTGGCGCTCCCAATCTCCCAGGCGGTAGGACTCCAGCCGAGCTACCGGTTGCGGCGTTACCGTCGCGTAGAGCCGGGCCAGCGGCAGCGAGTCGAGAGGCTGGCAGGGTCTGATCCGGGCGTCCCGGCAGCTCTCCTCCGTCCACGGCGGCGGCAGCGGGGTCTCGGTGCCGCGGAACAGCAATCGCTCCTGACCGTAGCGGGCGAAGCCGGCCTGCATGAACAGCTCCACGTTGCCCTGGCCGTCCGAGCAGGCCACGTGGAACCTCATGGCGCCACGCTTGGCCCCGTCACGCAGCAGGTGCTGGACCATTCGAAAACGCGTGTCCCCAGAGTCGCCGGAGCCGATTGCGTCCAGTTCGACGATCGTCCACTCGTCTCGGGAGCCGTCGCGCTCGACGCGGAGCAGCCCGGAGATGCGCCGCTCGTCCTCGTACACGAACAGCAGGTCGTTCGGACGGAAGGCGCCGAGCGGCAGCCGGAAAAGGCTGAAGACCCCCATGCGAGGCCCGGTCACCGGCAGGCCCAAGGATCGTGCGTCGACGTGATCGAGCTGTGAGAGCCGCGACAACTCGCCCAGCGCCGCCAGGTCTGTGATTTGGGCAAGGCGGACGCGCCCGCTCACATTGCCTCCCCAAGCGGCCAGTCCCCGGTGCCCCCGGCCGCGGCTCCCTCGGCGGGATCGGCGTACTCGGCCGCCATCGTGGCCACGAGCCGGTGGAAGCGCGTCTCCCCCGCAAGCTCGGGATGAAACGAGATCGCCAGGACGTTTCTCTGGCGGACCGCCACGACGCGTTGATCTGGCAACCTGGCCAGCACCTCCACACCCGGACCCACGCGCTCAATTATGGGGGCCCGAATGAAGATCGCGTGCACCGGACGATCGCCCAGGATCGGCACGGGCAGATCGGTCTCGAACGAGTCGAGCTGGCGTCCGAAGGCGTTTCTCTCGACCGTCACGTCTATCAGCGGGAAGACAGGTTCCTCGCCGCCGGCGATCTCCCGGGCGACGATGATCATGCCGGCGCACGTGCCAAGGATCGGGGCGCCGGAACGGGCCAGGGCCATGATCGGCTCGCGCAGATTCCATCTGGCAACGAGTTTGCGCATGGTCGTGCTCTCGCCGCCCGGGAGGATCAGGCCGGAGACTCCTTCGAGGTCTTCGGGCAGCCGTATCGGGACGGCTTCGACGCCGATCGCCCGAAGGGTCCGGATGTGTTCGATGACGGCGCCGTGAAGCGCCAGTACGCCGATCTTCATGTTGCCCAGCTGGCAAAAAGGCCACCACTGATGCGAAGCATCAGTCAAACCGACGCGAAAGCGTCGGTCACCAGCCCCGGACTGCCAATCGCTCCCCTTCGGGGATCGTGACCGCCGCGATCCCACGCATCGGGCTGCCCAGTCCCTTCGAGACTTCGGCGATGATTTTGGGGTTGTCGAAATGGAGCGTGGCCTGGACGATGGCCTCGGCGGTCCTGGCTGGGTTCTCGCTCTTGAAGATGCCGGACCCAACGAATACGCCCTCGGCCCCGAGCTGCATGGCCAGGGCCGCGTCGGCAGGGATGGCGATACCGCCGGCAACGAAGTTGACGACCGGCAACCTGCCCTCGTCGTGGACCTGCTTGACGAGGTCGTACGGTGCGTCCAGCTCCTTGGCGGCGACGAACAACTCGTCGTCGCGCATCGACTGCAGGCGGCGGATATCGGACATCAGCGTCCTGATGTGGCGGACCGCTTCAACGATGTCGCCCGTGCCGGCCTCGCCCTTGGTACGGATCATGGCCGCGCCTTCGTTGATGCGGCGGAGCGCCTCGCCGAGGTCGCGGCAGCCGCACACGAAAGGCACCTTGAACTGGTGCTTGTCGATATGGTTGGCCTCGTCGGCGGGCGTCAGCACTTCCGATTCGTCGATGTAGTCCACGCCGAGCGCCTCCAGAACCTGCGCCTCGACGAAGTGCCCGATCCTTGCCTTGGCCATCACGGGGATGCTCACCGCCGCCATGATCCCCTCGATCATGACCGGGTCGCTCATGCGGGCCACGCCGCCTGCCGCGCGTATGTCCGACGGGACGCGCTCGAGAGCCATGACTGCGCACGCGCCGGCATCCTCGGCAATCCTGGCGTGCTCGGGTGTAACGACGTCCATGATGACGCCGCCTTTGAGCATCTGGGCAAGGCCTTTCTTGGTGGCCCAGGTGGAGGTCTCGGCGGTCATGTTGTCTGCAGTTCCTTCTTGGGCGGGGAGCGGGGCGTGCTTTCGCGGCACGACGGCCGGCCTCGCGAACGGATTATACGCGGCATCCTCCCAGCGCCGACCCGGACCCACCCGGCGTTGCGACGAGGGAGTGGTCCGGACGGCAGGGTGCGGTCTCACTTCCCGACCGTCTCCAGGGCGGCGCGCGGTAGAGTCAGAGGCATGGCATCCGAGACCATTGCCGAACTGTCGGCGGAAGTCGTTGCCTGCCGCCTGTGCCCCCGACTGGTTGCGTGGCGCGAGGAAGCGGCGGCGAACCCGCCCGCCAGATTCGCCGGAGAGCGGTACTGGGCCCGGCCGCTGCCCGGAATCGGCGACCCTCGGGCGCGCATTCTGCTCGTGGGGCTCGCCCCCGCCGCCCACGGAGGGAATTGTACCGGGCGCATGTTCACCGGCGATAGATCGGGCGACTTCCTGTTCGCGTCGCTCTACCGCACGGGCCTCGTCAACCAGCCAACGTCGGTGGCCGTAGACGACGGGCTCGTCCTCCACGGGGTCTACGTGACAGCCGTCGTGCGCTGCGCACCGCCGGAAAACAAGCCGACGCCGGAAGAACGGTCCGCCTGCCTGCCGTTTCTGGTCCGCGAGCTGCAGTTGCTCTCCGAAGCGCGGGTCGTGGTCGCGCTCGGATCGTTTGCCTGGAACGGCGCGATTCGCGCGATAGGCGAGTTCGGTTATGGGGCCTCGCCGAAGCCCGGCTTCTCTCACCTGGCCGAGGCGCGGATCGGGCCGTTCACGCTTCTGGGCTCGTACCATCCGAGCCAGCAGAACACCTTCACCGGCCGGCTGACGCCGACCATGCTCGATGAGGTGATGGTGCTGGCAAGGAAGCGGGCAACCAGCGGTTGACCAGCTCCAGCGTGCGGCCGAGTGACACTCGATGATCGATACAGGTCGTGCGGGCCTGATCCGACGGCAGATCCTGACAAGCAGAGGGTCGAATTGGCCGGTTCTCCGACACCGAAGTCGCCGTATCATCGGTCGATGAGCGAGGCCCGGCTGCTCCTTGTCGACGACGACGCGGCCCACCTGGACGCCCTGGCCGAACGCCTGGCGGGTGATGGCTTCGAAGTGGCGAAGGCGGCCGGCGGCATCGAGGCCCTCGAGCAGCTCGACGCCGCCTGGCCCGACCTCGTCATTCTGGATCTGATGATGCCGGAGATGGACGGCCAGACCCTGGCCAGTCGCATCAAGAGCCGGGCCGACATTCCGATCCTTGTTCTCTCCGCGGTCGCGGCCGCAGACAGCAAGGCGGATCTCATTGCCCACTTCGCCGAGGATTACGTCACCAAGCCGTACGACTATGCGGAGCTCGTGGCTCGAATCCGACGCGTCCTGCGCCGTCTTGCCGACCAGATCCCGGTCGAGGAGCTGGTTCTCGGCGATCTGACCCTCGTGCCCCGAAGACGGGAGGCGATCATCCGTGGCCGGCGCATCTCCCTCTCCCCGACCGAGTCGCGCTTCCTGGCCACGCTGGCGGCCATCATGCCGCGAGCCGTCACCACGGAGCAGCTGCTGCACAAGGTTTGGGCGGACTCGGATGGCGCGGATCCGGCCTATGTATGGGTGACCGTTCGGAGGCTCCGCCAGAAGATCGAGGTCGATCCGGATCAACCCCGCCACCTGCTCACGGCCGCAGGCGGTGGTTACCGTCTCGCTACCGACGAGCCCACCCAGTCGTAAACGGTCTGGGCCGCGGATAGGTGCAAATGCAGCACTAACGGGTAGGACATTTCGAGTCGGCGCTCAGCATTTCGTACCGGAACGCCTCAACGGTGGTCCACTAGACGCGCGTGGCGCCATCCGTAATGGTAGGTGCAAGGAACCGTGCCTACCCTCTGACACCTGACATCAGCACGCGATCATTCATTGGAGCACCGATGATTGTCCACGGACACCTCCCCCGTCGCCGGACCACTCGCAAACGTGGCCAGGCTCTGGTTGAGTTCGCCATGGTCCTCCCCATCTTCTTGCTCATTTTGTCGGGGATCTGCGACTTCGGTTTCATGCTCTACAACAGGATGACGGTCATCAACTCCGCCCGCGAAGGCGCTCGCGCCGCCGCCATGGTCACCGACGCCACCACGATCGTATCGTTGGCCAAGGGAGCCTCGAGCGGCTCGGCCGCGAACGGCGGGCTCACCGTGACGCCTGGCAACGTGGAAGTGAAGTGCCTACAGACGAGTCTGCACGCCGATCCGCCAGCCACGATCGACTGCGGCATCGCCAAGGCCGGTGACTCGGTGTCCGTGAAGGTCAACTACACGTACCACACGTTCTTCCCGCTCTCATTCGGGTCGACGTTCGACCTCAGTTCTACCGTGCAGATGGTCCTCGATAGCATTCCCTAGGGGTCTGGGCCACAACGGGGTGCAGGGATACCGGAGGAACGGAAATGCGGCGCAATCGACGGGACGGCAAACGGGAACGCGGCCAGATTCTCGTCCTCTTTGAGCTGACCCTGATCATCATCCTCGGATTCGCCGCCATGGTCATCGACCTGGGCGTCCTCCGGAACAACAGGCAGATCCTCGTGAACACGCTGGATGCGGCGGCCCTGTCCGGTGGGTCCGTACTGCCGGTCGACGGCACGCTGCCTGCCGACGATCCTCACTCCTGGCAGTCTGCGCACGACATGATCGTCAAGAACATCCAGGCGAACTATCCGGGCCTGGTGGAGGGGTCGGGTTACACGATCACGTACCGGTGCCTCGTCGGCGCGGACCCCACTACGGGAGCCCCCTTGATCTCGAGAGACATTCCTTCGGTGTGCGACCCGCATAACGCCCTCGGCCACGTACCGCTCGGAAGCCCGCCTGTATACGCGGTCACCAGCGACTTCACGGGCGCCGGCCCGACGCGAATCTCCGCCTGCGATCCGAAGCTAGGCGACAAGTGCAATGTGGTGGTGATCACGGGCAGCGCGATCACCGATTATGTTGTCGCCCCCGTCGTTGGAGTGAACAGCGGATCGACCGGATCGGTCGTATCGGCTGCCTGCAAGGGGCCCTGCGGAGCCGCGCCGGAAGTTCCGGTGGACCTCGTGATCATCCTGGACCGCACGCTGAGCATGGCGGATAACAACTACAGCAACACAACGGGTCCAAAGATCCAGGCGCTCCGGACCGCCGCCAACGCGGTCCTCTCGGTCTACAACCCGGATAAGCAGCGCGTGGCTCTCGCTCTGACAGGTCCGGGAAGCGTCGACCCTGCCACGGGCAGCCCGTTGACGGGTAATTGCCCCCCGCCGCCCGGTGGATCCGGGGGAACGGCCTACGGCACGGCGAACGACGACAACTTCTTCCCGACGACCACCCTGAGCGGCTCGTCGACCAATCTGGCCGGTGTGGCGGCCAGCACCACGCTGGCGGGCGCAACGGCCAGTACCACTCTTGTCGGCGCGGCCTTCAACACCACCCTGAGCACTGCGGCCGCGAGGAGCTCCACCAGCATCAAAGTCAACTCGGCGAGCGGGTTCCCGGCTGCTCCCTTCACGATCCAGGTCGACAACGAGACGATGCAGGTGACCGGGAAGAGCGGGACGACCCTGAGCCTGGCCAGCCGCACAACCACGTCGCACTCATAGCGGCGCGCCGGTGTCGTTGCTGGCCCTTGGGGCAACTGAGACGACCATCACGGTCACGTCCGCGGCCGGGTTCCCGGCCACTCCTTTCATCATCGAGGTAGATACCGGTGGAAACGCCGAAACGATGCAGGTAACGAACAAGAACGGTGGGACGACCTGGACCGTGCAGCGGGGCTATGGCACCACGGCCCAGAGCCATGCAGGCGGTGCGCCTGTCTCGTGGGGCGGAGGAATCGGCACCGCCGACAATCCGATCACGGTCACGTCGGCGGCTGGGTTCCCGCCCGTTCCCTTCACCATCCAGGTGGATACCGGTGCAAACGCCGAAACGATGCAGGTAACGAACAAGAACGGTGGGACGACCTGGGCCGTGACGCGTGGCTTCGACGGCACCACGGCCCGCTCGCACTCCGGCGGCGCGGCCATATCGTGGGGTGGAACGGTCGGCACCAGCGACACGACCATCAATGTGACGTCGGCGAGTGGGTTCCCGTCCGTTCCCTTCACCATCAAGGTCGACAACGAGGAGATGCAGGTCACGGCGATGAGCGGGACGACCTGGACCGTGGAGCGCCACTATGACAGCACCTCGGCCGCTAAGCACTCGGGCGGCGCCACGGTGACGACGATCGTCGGTAAGACCGACACGACGATCCGCGTCGATCAGCCACCGCAGGGCTGGTTCCCGAGCAGTGGCACCTTCAACATCGCCGTCGACTCCGAAAAGATGACGGTGATAGGTGGTATGGGCACTACGACCTGGACCGTGACGCGCCACGTACTCAGCACCACGGCTGCCACGCACACCGGCGGCAAAACGGTGCAGAACCTGAACGGTTGGGCACCGAGCGCGACCACCGCCGGCGTCTGGGTCCCCGTCGGCCTAAGCGGCACCGACCTCGACCTCCCCGCGGCGTACAACCCATCGGGCAGAGGCGACTACACGAACGCGAGCGCCGACATCGTGACGTCGATCGCCTGCATCTCGGCGGTCACCAGGGGCACGAACCTGGCCACCCCGATCAGGATGGCGCAGTGGTATCTCGACACTTACGGCCGCCCGGGCGTGACGAAGGGCATCTTGCTGGAGACGGATGGTTTCCCGCAGGACTCCGGCCTCACCGGGCAAGACGACAACGCCGCCTTCACGTGCAGAGACGCGGATGCTGCCGCCAGGGCAGCGAAGCTCGATGGCATCAAGATCTATGCCGTCGGCTACGGCGTCGACAGCAGCTGCCAGTCGACGTACACGAACTCATATGAGACCGGCCAAACCCCGGCGGGCTCCAATCTGCCGGGCCTGGCGTATTCGGGCATGTCGGCCTCAAATCTGCTCAAGTCGATGGCGTCAGGCACCAAGGCGCCGTTCTTCTTCATGTCGCCGAGCGGGGCCGACATCGCAGATGCCTTCCAGCAGGTTGCCATAGACCTCCTCAAGGGCGGGTCCCATCTCATCTCGCTGTATCCGCCGCCAGTGGTCACGAAAGCCGAAGGCGCGTATTCCTCTGTGACGATCTCCGGCAAGAACTTCACCGGTGTCACAGAGGTCAAGTTCGGCGGGGCGTCGGTCTTGTCCATACCATCCAAGAGCGACACGTCCCTCACGGTGCAGGCTCCATCCCGGTCCCCAGGCACGACCGTTAACGTCGTTGTGACGACGCCGGGAGGAACATCGGCGATCACGAGCGTGTCCACGTACACGTACCCGTGACCTGAACTCAGGCAATTCAGATCCGGCGGCCGTGAGGCCGCCGGATCTCTTTTGCGAGGGCCAGACTGCCGGCCGGAGACGGCGTCCGAGCACCGCCGAGCGGGGCCGCCGGTCTTCCTCTGATACGATGCACCGATGGACGGCGTGGTCCTGGTTCTCAATCAGAGCTACGAGCCGCTCAACGTCTGTAACCTGCCGCGGGCCTTCCGATTGGTGTTCGGCCAGAAGGCCGAGGTCCTCGAGTACGACCATCAGGTGATTCGGACGCCGCGGCAGGAGTACCGCGCGCCGTCGGTGATCCGCCTGCAGCACCAGATCCGCCGGCCGCGGCCACGGGTCAAGCTGACCCGCCGCGAGGTCTTCATCCGCGACGCCTACACGTGCCAGTACTGCGGCCGCAAGACGGGCGACCTGACGCTCGATCACGTGGTGCCGCGCCACCGCGGCGGGTCACATACCTGGGACAACCTGGTCACTGCCTGCAAGGCATGCAACCACCGCAAGGGCGGCAAGCTGCTGGACGAGGCCCGGCTCAGGCTTGCGCACAGGCCTTCGGAGCCGCGCTGCGACGTCTACTCGGTCTTCACCCCGTACCTCCGCGATGACCGGAACGAGACCTGGCGAACGTACCTCTTCCTCGGCCATTGACCGGGGCCGGGGCCTGACTTGGACGTCCGCGGGCGGTTTGTCGCGGCTGGGCGATGGCGCGGGGATGCATGATGCGAAGCGGGACTCACCGGATCAGAGCCACAGATAGCCGCCCACCGACGAATGCGGATGCGCCGATCGTCGGGCGCGCCCTCGAGATCCCGGTTCCCGTCCGCGACCTGCTTGCGACGCTCTGGCGCGGCGGGCAGGCGGGGTACGTGGTCGGGGGGTGCCTGCGCGACGTCCTGCTGGGTCGCGAGCCGGCCGACTGGGACCTGACCACCGACGCTCCACCCGACCGGATCCAGGCTCTCTTCCCCGGATCGGTCTACGAGAACCGCTTCGGAACGGTTATCGTGCGCCACGACGGCGCGCAGTACGAGATCACCGCTTTCCGGCGCGACATCTCCTACTCGGACCACCGGCACCCGGATACGGTTCAGTTCGGTGAAACGATCGAGGAGGATCTCGCCCGCCGCGACTTCACGGTCAACGCGATAGCCTGGGGCGCCAGGACGGCCGACGCCCCGGTCTTCGTCGATCCGCACGGCGGCCGCGACGACCTTGCCCGCCGCCTCCTCCGGGCGGTCGGCGATCCGGACCGCCGCTTCGGCGAGGACGCCTTGAGGATGATCAGGGCCGTACGCCTGGCGGCGACGCTCGAATTCGAGGTCGACCCCGAGACCCTCGACTCGATCGGCCGTAACGCCGGGCTTGCCGCCCACCTGTCGGGCGAGCGTGTCCTCGCCGAGCTGCTCAAACTGCTCGGGGCCCCGCGGCCGTCCGTCGGCCTGCGATTGATGGAGCGGACCGGCCTGCTGATCGTGGTCGCACCGGACCTGGCCGGCCAGCGCGGCATGGCGCAGAACAAGATCGACGGCGAGGACCTGTGGGACCACACCCTGCGCACCGTCGACGCGGCGCCCAACCGATCGCTGGTCCGGCTTGCGTCGCTCCTCCACGATGCCGGCAAGCCGGCCACGCTGGCCGACGGCCATTTTCACGGCCACGAATCCGTCGGGGCGGCCATGGCCCGCGACTTCCTGGCCGGCCTCCATGCCCCCCGCGCCCTGCAGGAGCGCGTGGCCCATCTCGTGCTTCACCACATGTTCTCGTACGAGCCCAACTGGACCGACGCCGCGATCCGTCGGTTCATTCGCAAGGTCGGGCCGGGCTCCGTGGACGACCTACTGGCCTTGCGGGCAGCCGACAACGAGGGCAGCGGCCTACCGGCAGAAGCAGGCCACCTGCCTGATCTGGCGTCGCGAATACGCGTCGAGCTGGAGGCGCACGCCGTCCTGGGGCGAGGCCAGCTCGCCGTCGACGGCCATGACCTGATGACCGAGCTGGATCTGCCGCAGGGCCGTCTCCTGGGCCGGCTGCTCGACGACCTGACCGAACGCGTCGTGGCCGAGCCGGAACTCAACGATCGGGCCATTTTGATCGAGATGGCTCGCGAGTCGATATCGGAGCGTCGGTTGTTGGACAATCCAACCTAGTGATGCGAATGACTTCAACGCCACGCCACCGCTCGCCCGAGGCCGGCTGATGTACGAGCTCTTGCTGCAGGCCGACAAGGCCCTGGCGGACGGCTCGCTCGACCAGGCGGAGCGGACGTACTGGCAGCTGATAGAGCTCGACCCGTCGAACGCGATAGCGGTCGCCGGGCTGGCGCGAGTCGCGCTGGCACGCGGCGACGAACGGCTGGCCCGCAGGTTGGCCGATCGGGCGATGGCCCTCGATCCAGAGAGCGTGGCCGCAAAGCGGATCGTCGATTCGGTCGAACACATGGAGGCCGATCCGGTCGAGACGGAGCTACCGGACCTGCTGCCGATGGCCGCCGAGCGTCTGGAGGCTCTCGGCCGGCGCCGCGGCCCCACTTCACGTGAGCCGGCCGATGGCTCGGCGCCCCCCGAGGACGCGGCGGCCGACGCATCGAAAACGAAGCCAGCCGGGGCGTCGCAGGCTTCGGCGCCGCCGGCGACCCGTCACAACGCGACGCGGCACGAGACCCACCGCGCTCTGACGGCGGGGGTCCGGCGCTTCGGGGCGGACGAGCTTCGGGCACCGACTCAGAACGCCTATGCGGCTGCGGAGTCGGCCGCCGCAGTGGAGGCGGTCGACGCCCTGGACGTCGTCGAGGAGTCGCCGCCGGCTGTGTCGAGGCCGATCTCCGGAGAAGACGGTGGCACCTCGGCGAGCGACCCGACCTCCGCCGGGGAGAGTGTCAGCCGGAGAATCGCCCACGTCGTCGAGGCGACCGACCTTGATGCGACGCAGCTGGAGGAGGCCGAGTCGATCGAGGCCGAGGCCGAAGCCGCCGACGCGCAGGAAAGCGTGGCCCTCAGGGCTGCCCTGGTCGCCGACTCGGCGGAGAAGGAGGTCTCCGACCTCGAGGCGGCCTGGGTCGAGGACGGGAATGCGCGCTGGACGCATGAGGTCGCGGAAGCGGACGCGGCCGTCGAGTCCGTTGCCGCCGAACCAACGGCCGCCGAGCCAACGGCCGCCGAAGCAGACGCTGCCGAGGCAGAGGCCGCCCTTATCGCCCCCAGGGAGCTGCTCCGGGCGGAGTCGGCCGAGCCCGACGGTCGCGTCGAGCGAGAGACCCTGCCGCCGCCCCCGGTCGGAGACACGGATGGGACGTCCGAGCGGGATGCGGAGGTCGAGGCTCTGCGTGAAGCCCTCGCCATCGTCCTGGGGAACGAGGGCCAGGCCGGGCCGGACGAGCCCGGGAACGCCGCCGCAGGAGCGCCGGCCTCGAAGTCAGCAGAAAGGTTGGTCGAATCCGCGGCCGAGGTCGAACCCTCCGAGCCGCCTGAAGGCGCCACCCCGGAGCCAGCCACCCCGGAGGCCGAGCCGCCTGCGCGCCGCAAGAAAGGTCTGTTCCACCGTTTCGGAGGCCGTTGAATGCGAATCCTCGTTACCGGCGGGGCCGGGTACATCGGGTCCGTCTCCGTCGGCGCGTTCGTCCAGGCCGGCCATGAAGTGACCGTTCTCGACGATCTCTCGACCGGCCACCGCGGCGCGGTTCCGGCAGAGGCGAGCCTGGAGATCGGCAGCTACGGGCACGCGGACGCCGTGATCGCCCTGCTTCGGGAGCGCAGGATCGACGCCGTCCTGCACTGCGCCGCCAAGTCGCTGGTCAGCGAATCCATGACGAACCCCGCCAAGTACTTCCGCGAGAACGTCGTGGGCGGCATCGCGTTGCTCGAAGCGATGCGAGCGGCAGGCGTCAAACGCATCGTCTTCAGCTCGACGGCTGCCACTTACGGCATGCCCGAACGATCGCCTGTCACTGAGTCCGATCCGGTTCGGCCGATCAACGCCTATGGCGAGACCAAGCGAGACGTCGAGGGCGCAATCGCATGGTACGGCCACGGCTATGGCCTGCGGAGCGTCATCCTGCGCTACTTCAACGCCGCCGGCGCAAGCCGCCAGAACGGCGAGTTGCACTCGCCGGAGACGCACCTGATCCCGAGCATCCTGGCGGCGGCCGACGAAGGACGCGAGGTGACGCTCTTCGGCGGCGACTACCCGACGCCGGACGGAACGTGCGTCCGGGACTACATCCACGTCGAGGACCTGGCGCAGGCTCACTTGCTGGCACTTCTGGCCACCGACCCTGGCGACGCCCGCACCGGCCCGCCGGCCGGCCCCTGCCAGCCCGTCATCTGCAACCTGGGGAGCGGTGCGGGATTCAGCAACCGCCAGGTCGTGGCCGCGGCCGAGGCGGTGGTCGGTCACGGCATTCCCATTCAGATAGGGCCGCGCAGGACCGGGGATCCGGCGGTGCTCGTGGCCAGTGCGGACCGCGCGGCCGAGGTGCTGGAATGGCGGCCCAGCCGCGGGACGCTCGAGGAGATCATCGGGTCGGCGTGGGCCTGGCGCCGGACGCACCCGGCGGGTTACCCCGATCAGCCGGCGTAGAATCAGGCCATGCCCTCTCTCCGCCACCCGGCGCGATCGGCCCCGCCGGCCCCACCTCAGCGCCCCGAGGAGTGGAAGCCGCAACGATTCGGGCGAGACAGTCGCGCCGTCCCTGATCCACTCGTGGAGCCAAGCTGGGGAGGCGTGCGGGTCATCGCGCGGTCCGATCTGGGCCAAACCCGCTTCGCCGACGAGGATGGCGTCGACTGCACGGACGAGTTCGCGGCCGTCTCCGAGGCCGTCTCGGCCGCGGTCCGTGCCGATGCCGCGATTCTCGACGGCTTCCTGACGGTGGAGCCGACGCAGTCCGTCGCCGGCATGGAGATCACCGGCATCGAGGCTCCCAGCGCGGGCAAGATGATGACCCAGATGCTGGTCGGTGCCAGAAGGCCGAGCCAGCCGGAATCCCGGCGACGACTCGACCCTGACCGACCCGTCGCATTCGTTGCCGTGGACCTGCTCAGCATCGACGGGACGAGCCTCCTGGACGTGCCCCTTCTGGAACGCAAGCGTCTCCTCGACGGGGCGCTCGAGCCCGGTCCGCTGGTCCGTATCACCCCGTTCGTTCGGCCGCCCATCGGCCCCTTCATCGTCACGTGGCGCGGCCTCGGTTTCGGGGCGCTGGCCTACAAGGGAGCCAACAGCCGCTACATCCCGGACGGCCGCAACGACGACTGGTCCATCGGGCCGATGCCCAGCAGGTAGCCCGGCAGCCAGCCAGACCGTGCCCGCGACCGCCTCGACGTGGTACGGTGGCCGCGATGCCTGCGAGCGCGCTAACGCCTGCCATTCGGGACCTGATCGCCCGCCTCGGTTGTGCCGACATCATGGTCGGTATTCCGAGCTTCCGAAACGCGGCGACCATCGGCCATGTGGTCCGCGCGGCTCAAGCCGGCCTGGTCCAGTACTTTCCGGACCTGCGCCCGGTCCTGGTCAACGCGGATGCCGGTTCGCCGGACGGCACGCAGCGGGTGGTGGTCGAGACCGAGCCGCCCGGCTACGTCGAGCAGATCCTGCTCGTTCACCCCAAGAACCGCCTTGACCGAGTCAGCCTGACCTACCCCGACGTGGACGGAATCGGGGGCAAGGGCGCGGCCCTGCGCACGCTCTTCGAGATGGCCGCGGCGCTTGAGGTCAATGCCCTTGTCGTCGTCGACTCGGACCTGCGCTCGATCGTCCCGGAATGGATCGAGCTGCTGGCCGGCCCGATCGTCAAGGGCGGCTATGACTTCGTGGCTCCGCTGTACTCGCGCTACAAGTACGACGGCACCATCACCAACACCGTCACCTACCCCGTGACACGGGCGCTGTACGGGCACCGCATCCGCCAGCCGATCGGCGGCGACTTCGGCGTCAGCGGCGACCTGATCCGCCACTACCTGGAGCAGGACAACTGGACGCCGGACGTCTCGCGCTTCGGCATAGACATCTGGATGACGACGACGGCCCTCACCGGCGGCTTCGCCGTCTGCCAGACCCGGCTGGGCGCCAAAATCCACGACGCGAAGGATCCGGGAGCGGACCTGGGGCCGATGTTCCGCGAGGTCGTTGGAACTCTGCTGACGATGGCCCGCGACAACGCCGACCGCTGGCTGGCGATCAGCGGCAGCCACGACGTACCCGTGTACGGCTTCGAGCGATTGGCCGAACCGCCCCCCTTGGAGGTCAACACGCTGCGCCTGCTGAGCCAGTTCCACGCCGGCTCGCTCACTCTCGCCGAGACATGGCAAGGATTCCTGGGCCCGGGCAATTGCGGCCACGTGCTCGCCCTGGCCGAGGAGGCCGGGTCCCTGGCCGAGGCCGCGGCTCACCGTCTCGGGCTTGGCCGGGAGTCCGGCGAGGGCTCCGCCGGGGCCGGGCTGCCGTCCACCGACGAACTATCGGATGCCGTGGCGTCATTCCACTTCCCGGACGATCTGTGGGCCCGAGTCTTCTACGACTTGCTCGTCTCGGCGAGCTTCGGCGACGTGCCCGTGGAGCGGCTCGTGGCGGCGTTCGTGCCGATCTACTTCGGCCGGGTCGGCAGCCTCGTCATCGAGAACCGGCGCCTGACCGACGAGCAGGCCGAGGAACGGGTGGAGCGGCAGGCCCGTGAATTCGAGCTGCTGAAGCCGTATCTCGTGAAGCACTGGCAGGCGGCCTCGGGCCGCGGAGGCGGAGCCACCGATGGCCGCCAGGTCACGCCGCAAGCCGACGCACCACGGACGGCGACAAAGCCGCCCGCCGCTAGACAGCCTCGCGCGCCGCGGACCCGCGCGCCAGGGAAGGCCGCCCGATGACACGCACGCCGCTGCCCTCGCGGATTCTGATCCCGGTGGCGAACCCGCTGACCGCTCAGGAGCTCGTCCGCCTGGGGGCCACTCTCATGGATCGGCGGACCGGCATTCTCACCGTGCTCGGCATCGTGGAAGTCCCGGAGGGAACGCCTCTCAGTGAGGGTGCCACGCGCGCCCGCCAGGCCCGCCGGCTGCTGCAGAGGGTGCTCGATTACGCCCCTGAGGGAACCACCATTCACCCCATCGTGCGGATCGGACGCCGCGCGGCCGAGGGTGTCGTGGAGGCCGCTACGGAGCTGGACGCGGACCTTATCGTTTTCGGCTGGGGCGGCAAGCCGTCGCCGGCCAGGCCGGGAGCGCAGGCGTCGGTCTTTTCGCCGACTATCGACGAGGTCGTGCGCGACTCGCCCTGTGACATCGCCGTCGTCAAGCAGCGCGGCCCGGCCGAGATCAAGCGCATCCTCGTGCCCATTCGCGGCGGCCCTCACGCGGTCCTGGCGCTCCGATTCGCCGATGCCCTGGCTCATCGCAACGATGGCAAGATCGTGGCGCTGCACCTGGTTCCGCACGGTGTCGCCGAGGGCATCCGAACGCAGTCTGAGCGCGCCCTGGCCCACTTCATCCGCCAGCACGCGGACGGCCAGGTGGAGCAGGCCGTTCGCGAGGCGCCGAACGTCCGCAACGCCATCCTGCGCGAAGCCGAGGACGCGGACGTGGTGGTCATGGGCGCCTCCGCCGCGCCGGCCACCAGCAACGGCGAGACATACCTGTTCGGAGCCTTGCCGGAGGCGATCGCGACTCGTTCGCGCAAGACGGTGATCGTCGTCAAGACTCGAGAGACCATCGGCCAGGCCACTTTCGAGAAGCTGGAGCAGCGGGCCGAAACCCTGGCGGCGGCGGAACGGGCGGCTCATGAGGCTCGATCTGTCCCGCTTCGGGTGGAGCGCTGGTTCGGAGAATCCAACTTCCACCACCGGGAGTTCGCGGACCTGGATCGGCTGGTCGGCCTCAAGCAGAAGCAAGGGCTGACCGTCAGCCTGGTCCTGCCGTGCCTCAACGAAGAGGAGACCATCGGCGAGATCGTGAGCAAGGCTCGGCGCGAGCTCATGGAGCGCCATCCGCTGGTCGACGAGCTGCTCGTCATCGACTCCGATTCGTCCGATGGAACTCGCGAGGCGGCTGCGGCCGAAGGCGCGCGGGTGGTGATTCACCAGCAAGTCCTGACTCGGTACGGCAGCTTCGCCGGCAAGGGTGAGGCGCTCTGGAAGAGTCTGTTCGAGACCTGTGGCGACATCGTCGTCTGGGCCGACACGGACGTCCGCAACTGGCACCCTCGGATGGTGTACGGCACCATCGGGCCGCTCATCGCGGAGGAGCGGATCCAGTACGTGAAGGGCTACTACCGGCGCCCAATCGTCGAGGGAGGCGTGCTCAAGGAGGGCGGCGGAGGACGGGTCACCGAACTGGTCGCCCGACCGCTGATCAACCTCTTCTTCCCCGAACTGTCGGGCCTGATCCAGCCTCTGGCGGGCGAGTACGCGGGCCGGCGAAGCCTGCTCGAAACGCTCTCTTTCTTCACCGGCTATGCGGTCGAGATCGGGCACCTCATAGACGTCGCCGAAAGGTGTGGGCTCGAAGGCCTGGGCCAGGTGGATCTGGAGCGGCGGATCCACCGCAACCAGGAGCTCGAGGGGTTGTCCAAGATGAGCTTCGTGATCCTGCAGGCGGTCACGAAACGGCTCGAGGAACGGACCAGGACACGGCTCTTCGCCGATCTGGGATCGACGATGAAGCTGCCGCGTTCCGGGCGGGGGCGTCTCGGCCTGGAGGTCATCGAGCTGGCCGACCATGAACGGCCGCCGATGGTCCGCATTCCTGAGTACCTGGAGAAGCGACGCAACGAGGGCGCGGCCGCGGTGACCGCGGTTCGTGAAGCTCCGGCCTCAGGCGCGGGTCCGGGTGATTCGCCGTCCGTCGAGGAGTCCGCCAGGCCTGCCGTCGAACAGCCCACGTCTGGCGCGGGGTCGCCCGCGGAGTCGAGATGAGTGGCCGCGGCGATCGCCTCCGCGTCGTCATTGCACCCGACTCGTTCAAGGGCTCGCTATCGTCCGTGGAAGTGGCGAGGGCTCTGGCCGACGGTTGGGCGCTGGTCCGTCCGCGCGATGAGTTGATCCTGGCGCCGCTCGCGGACGGCGGCGAAGGGCTCCTCGCGGCGATGGCCGAGGCCGGCGGGTGGGAGTGGCAGGAATGCCCGTCCCACGATCCCTTGGGCCGGCCGCTGACCGCACGCTGGTTGCTCTCGGCAGACGGGAAGCGGGCCGCGGTCGAGCTGGCCGAAGCGTCCGGGCTGTCCCGCCTGCCCGAGGGTGAGCCACGCTCACCGCTCGAGGCAACGACAGATGGGACGGGCGAGATCCTGCAGGCGGTCCTCCACGCCGGCGTTCGCCACGTAATCATGGGCGTCGGCGGCAGCGCTACCACCGACGGAGGCGCCGGGCTGCTACGCGCCCTGGGCGTCTGGTATCGCGGCTCCGGCTGGCCACTGCCCGGCCCGATCCCGGACCTCGACGTAATCGACCTGGCCTCCCTCGACTCCCGCATAGGCGAGCTGGAGTTGCGAATCGCCTGCGACGTGACCAATCCGCTTCTCGGCGAGCAAGGCGCGGCCGCCGTGTACGGCCCACAGAAGGGCGCCTGGCCGGAGGATGTGGTCAAGCTCGAAGCCTGGTTGACGCAGTACGCGAACCTGCTCGAGGCCGCTTCTGGGACCCGCGCTCGGAACGCGCCGGGTGCCGGCGCGGCCGGCGGCACCGGCTTTGGCCTGCTGTGCCTGGCGCCTCGGATGCGCTCCTTCGAGCTGGTCCCCGGGGTAGACGTGGTCATGCAGGAGACCGGTTTCGACCGGCAGCTCGTGGGTGCCGATCTGGTGGTGACGGGCGAGGGTCAGATCGACGCCCAGACGGCGTTCGGCAAGACCGCGCTGGGTGTCGCGCGCCGTGCCGCCGCGGCCGGAGTACCTTGCCTGGCCGTCGGCGGGGGAGTCACGCCGGAGGGCGCGGCGGCGCTGGCCAACTCCCGAGCTCTGGCGATTCCGATCCTCGACGGCCCGATGACCATGGAAGAGGCCATGAGCCATGCGGCGCCGCTCGTGGCCGCCGCCGGCGAGCGGCTGGCACGGACGGTCGAGCTGGCCGCGGCGGTGAACGAGCGGCGGGCGGCGCGCGCCGGGGCCGCGGCCGGAGCCACGACCAGGGACGAGGCCGGGGCCCGACGACCGGAGAAAGAGCCCGCCGCGTGACGCCTGCCCGAAAGCCGGGCGTGAAGGCGCGGCGCCCGAAGAAGCGCTCGCCCGAACAACTCGCCCAAGCCTGGGCCCGACAGCTCGGTGCCAAGCGTCCGGGCTTGGTCGATTTCGTTCTCGACTCGCTCGCGGCAGCCTACGGCCGGCCGGCCTGGCAGCCCCGACTGGATCCCACAAGCGAGCTGATCCTGACGATCCTCTCCGCCAACAGTGCCGACGTGAACGCTGAGGTCGCCTTCGAGTCGTTACGGACTGCCTATCCCTCGGTACCCCTCTCTGTGGAAGCGGCCGGCGTAGCTCCGCGGCGCTTTCCCGGCTGGGGTGGGCTCGGCCTGCGCGACTTGCCGCCACCGGACTGGTCGGCCGTGGAGACGGCCCCGATCGCCGAACTCACGGACGTGATCCGCCCCGGCGGCCTGGCCAACCAGAAGGCGCCACGGATCCAGGCCGCGCTCTCGGCCGTGCGGTTGAACGGCGGCGGCTACTCCCTGGAGTTCCTGGCCGACAAGCCGGCCCTCGAGGCGCGCGACTGGCTTGCGGCCATCCCCGGCATCGGCAAGAAGACGGCGTCGGTGGTGCTGCTCTTCGGCTTCGGTCTGCCGCTGATGCCCGTGGATCGCCACGTCCATCGTGTGAGCCAACGGATCGGCCTGATCCCGGCAAAGGCGGACGCGGACGCAGCCCACGACTACTACCTGGAGATGCTCGCCCCGGGCCAGATGTACGAGGCCCACGTCTCGCTCATCGAGCACGGCCGCCGCACCTGCCACGCCCAGCGCCCCGACTGCGAGCACTGCCCGATCGCTCCCCGGTGCCGCTACTTCGACTCAAAGGCGGAGTAGGTCGGCTGCCTGGCAAGCGGGTTTCCTGCCGGACCAGGATCCCGCCGTGTCGGATCGCGTCCCCCATCCCCACCTATACTCGCCCTGTCGCCCGCGTCACCTGGGCCTTCGGGGGAGGCAAGAAACGCAAATGATCCAGCCCCGGCCGCAACGGATCCTGCTCGTCGACGACGACGCGAACTTGCTGGTCGTCCTGGCCCAGCAGTTGCACGGCGACGGATACGAAGTCGCTACCGCTCGCGACGGCCAGGAGGCGCTGCGACGGCTCGAGGCCGGCTGGCCGGACCTCGTCCTCCTTGACCTGATGATGCCGCACACAGACGGACTGGCCCTTGCCCGCGAGATCAAGGCCGCGGCGGATCTGCCCATCATTGTCCTGTCGGCAGTAGACACCGCCGACAGCAAGGCCCACCTCCTCGACGAGGTTGCCGAGGACTACGTTGCCAAGCCTTACCACTACCCCGAATTGCGCGCCCGAATCCAGCGTGTCCTGCGCCGGCTGGGCGATCGAATCCCGCGCCAATCGCTGGTTCTGGGCCCGAATCTGACGTGCGACCTGCACCGCCGGGCCGCCACCGTCGGCGGTGCCGAAGTCACGCTGACGCCGACCGAATCTCGACTCCTTCACGCCCTCGCGGCCAACCTGGGCGAGGTCGTCCCGACCGAAACGTTGCTTGCCCGAGGCTGGACGGACACCGAAGAGGCCGATGCCTCCTACGTCTGGGTTTCCATACGGCGGCTGCGCCAGAAGATCGAGATAGATCCGGACCAGCCGGTCCACTTGCTGACCGTCCGGGGCGTCGGCTACCGTCTTGTGTCGGCTCGTGACGACGCCTGACCGATCGACCGAATCCGGCTCCGCGGGCGCGGGCGCCGGCGGACGCCCAGGCCCGGGCGACGTCAGGCCCGACCTCGCCGGTCAGGCCAGGACCGGCGTGCGCCTTGGCCTTTCGTTCCGGGTTCTGCTCACCCTGTGCCTGATCGTCTCGGCGGTTCTCCCGCTGGCGATCTTCGGCTCGATTTTGATGCTGGCCGGCCTCGACACCAACGCCAACATAGTGGGGCCTCTGTTCATCGCGGCGATGGTGGGAGCCGCGCTATTCGCACTGATGGCGGCGGCCTTCGCCGCGACCACGGTGACGGCGCCCCTGCGCCACATAACCGCCGCAGTGGAACGAGTGGCCGCCGGCGAGCCCAGCCCGCCGATCCACCTCACGGGCGACGACGAGCTCGCCCGCCTGGCCGAGAGCCACAATCGCATCGCCGCCGAAACCCAGAGGCGCAATCAGGAGCTGGGCGAGTTGCTGGAGGCGGTGGCCGCCTATTCCCCGGCCCAGGGAGTGAAGGCGCTGGCGGCGCTTGCGGGGAAGGATGCCTGCCATATATACGGACTGATCGAGTGCCGGCTTGCGCTGGTCGATCCCGCCCGGGTGCCCGTCGAGGGCTCGGTACCCGGCGACCCGCGCCCGGTTCGAGCCGACGTCAGAGCCGGCGGCGAAACGCTGGGTGTCCTCGTCGGCCATCTGCCGGCGACGCGCGGCTGGGAGCGGGCGGACCAGGATCTGCTGGACCTCTTCTCGAGCGAAGTCGGAGTAGCCCTGCGCAACGCCGAGTTGTTCGGCCAGATCCAGAGCCAGAACGTCCGACTGCTCGAACTGGACGCGGCCAAGGACGAGTTCCTGCGAGGCGTGAGCCACAACCTGCAGAGTCCGTTGACCAGCATCCGGGCGTACGTGGACCAGCTCAGGGCCGCATCGGAGGATGCGGCCCGCGACCGGCGGCTGCAGATCGTGGCCGAGCAAGCCGACCGTCTGACTCGCCTCGTTCGACAGTTGCTGACCGTGACTCGCCTGGAAGCCGGCGTTCTCCGGCCCGAGGTGGAGGTCATCGCCATAGCGCCGCGAGTACGACGGGCCTGGGAGGCGCTCAACGCAGGGGAAGTCGCCTTTGAACTCCGCGACGAGGGCCGCGGTTGGCTGGCCGTGGCGGACGCGGATCAGCTGGACCAGGTCCTGTGGGCGCTGCTGGATAACGCGGTGAAGTACGGCGGTCGCGACGGCCGGGTCGAGGTCCAGGTTCGAGTGGACGAGGCGAGCGCCCGAATCCACGCCACCATCGCCGACAATGGGCCGGGCGTGTCGGCGGAGGATCGCCGTCGCCTCTTCACGCGCTTCACGCGCGGCAGTTCCCAGGAGAGCGGCGAGGGCACCGGCCTCGGCCTGTACGTTTCGCGGCAGCTGCTCCGGGCCATGGGCGGCGAGTTGCTGCTCGAGCCTGCGCGCGAGGGAATCGGCGCCGAGTTCACGCTGTCGCTGCCCGGGGAGCCGCCCGGCGACGGCAACTGACCGAGCCGGAGGAAGCCGCTTCGGGACGAGCTTTTCCGCGGCGAGCGGCCCGGGGTCCCGCGCTTCCAGATCACGGCCACTCCGCGACCCGCGCGTCGACGGTCCGCGCCGGGTTAAGTTCCGTTCAGGAAAGCCGACACCTTCCAAAGATGCGCATGTGACGCATCCGGTCAGGTTACGAAGAGACAGGCATGGCTGGACGACCAGGGTTCTTCGGGGGCATGCGCCAGGGCGATGCGTCGGATCGCGACGCCGGCGCCGGCTTCGATTCCGATTCGGCCGCCGAAGGGCCGTCACGGCTTCGGCTCGGAGACCTGAACTCACCGCCCGAAAACGGTCGCTCCGTCGGGACGCCAGGATTCGACCCCGTGTGGGGCACTCTTGGACCGCCCGGCGCCCAGGGCAACGACCCGTGGGGGGCCGACTCTCAGGAATCCGAGGCGGAAGGTCTGGCCTTCGACGTCGAAATCTTCGGCGACGGGTTTCAGATCTCCGGCCAGGTGCGAACCGGCCAGTTCAGTCGATTGTCAGATTGGCTGAACATGAAATCTGGCTTCGTCCCAGTGGAGGACGGCATACACGTCCACCCAGGACATGCCGGCGTCTCCGGTCCCGAGGAGGCGACGGGAACGCTCTGGGTCCGGCTGGACCAGATCGTCCTGGTAGCGGAGCGGGCCAACATCCAGCAGGCGCGGCCAGGAGTTCCCGTCGTACACAAGGAACGGCGCAAGGTATCGATCGTGACCCCCGGCTACGAAGTGCGAGGCAGCCTCCACGTCCACGCCCACGGGTCGATGAAGGAGTACCTCGAGCCGGCCGAACCGCGCTTCCTGCCCATCACGGAGGTGACCGTGCGCTGGGTTTCCGACCCGACGCTCGTTGCCCGCGTCCCCTTCGCGATGATCAACCGTCGGCAGATGATCACCATCCTGGATGAGCCGTCGTCACCCGCGGCCGGTGCTCACGACGCGGACGAATCGGCAACCGACGATTCGATGCCGCTCCACCGCAGGTTCGGCGCCGCCTGACGTCGCGGTGCCTCCGCTCCCCGACCGACCGGCGCCGTCAACGTGTGGGCTGAGTGGGTAGCTGGCGCCTGATCGTGACCACCCGCGCGAGATCCAGATCGGCCACCACGACCCCCGGCCCGTCCGCGGCCTGAGCGACGACGATTCCCCACGGGTCGACGATCATGCTGCGGCCATGCGTCGGGACTCCGGCGCCCGTGCCGCATTGAGCGGGGGCGATGACGAACGCCCCATTCTCGATGGCTCGCGCCCGGAGCAGCACTTCCCAATGGTCCCGGCCCGTCGCCTCGGTGAAGTTGGACGGGACGGCCATGATCACGGCGCCGTCCAGGGCCAGCTCGCGGTACAGCTCCGGGAAACGGAGGTCGAAGCAGATGCTCATGCCGAGCCGGACGTCCGCGCCCTGGCTCGCCCCTTCCAACACTGCCACCACGCTCGCGTCGCCAGGCGTGATCCGGGACGACTCTCGATCGGACGGGCCGCCAGCGATGGCCACGTCGAACAGATGCCGCTTGCGGTACGTGGCCGCGATACGGCCGGTGGGGTCGAGCAGGACGGATGTGTTGTAGGGGCGCAGCGGATCCGGTGAGCGCTCGGCCATGCTGCCCAGCAGGATCCACGCTCCGAGCGAGCGGGCCAGTTCCTCGAACGGCTCGATGAGCGGGCCGGGCAGATCGGCGGCGGACTCGCGGAAGCCCGCGACCTGGCCGCGGTAAAGAAACACCTCCGGCAGCGCTATCAAACCCGGTTCGCTCCGGCCGGCCTCCCGAACGAGCGCCCCGGCGCGATCGACGTTCGCGCCGACGTCCTGGTCCGCGGCCAGCTGGACGAGGGCGACTCTGAGACTGTTCACGCTGGCCGCTCCATGTGGCTTGCCCAGGACCGATCCTGCGTCGCGTGCTCGATGGTACCCTCCCAGCCAGGAGGCGACCATGACCAATCCGACCCGCCAGGATGCCTGGCGGCTACTGACCGAATGGACACCCAGCGAGGCGCTGCGGAAGCACGGCCTCGCGGTCGAGGCGACGGTCGGCTGGTATGGCGAGCACCGATTCGGAATCGCCGGGCCGGAGCTGGAGACCTGGCGGGCCGCCGGCCTCCTGCATGACTTCGACTACGAGCGCTACCCGGAAACGCACCCCATGCGGGGCGCCGAGGAGCTGCGCCGGTTGGGGTATCCCGACGAAGTGGTGGAGGCTGTGCTTGGCCACGGCGACCACACGGGCGTCCCACGAGTCAGTCTGCTCGCAAAGACGGTCTACGCGTGTGACGAGATGAGCGGCTTCGTCATCGCGGTCACCTACGTCCGGCCCAATCGCAGCCTGGACGAAGTGGACACCCGGGCCGTCTTGAAGAAGATGAAGGACAAGGGCTTTGCCCGGCCGGTTCCGCGGGACCAGCTGGTGAAGGGCGCTGATGAACTCGGCGTGCCTTTCGAGGAGCACGTGGCCAACGTGATCGAAGGGCTCAAGACCATCCGCGAGACGCTCGGGCTGTAGTGTCCGCGTGGGCAGCCCGCGGGCGACGTGGGCAGCCCGCGGGCGACGAGCGGACCGCGGCCATCGACCGCGGCCATCGGACCGCGGCCATCGGACCGCGGCCATCGGACCGCGATTGGTTTCTCGCAAATACCAATGGTGGGCGTGTAATCCACGAACCCGGCCCCGAATCGGGGTCACTAGCCGCCGCTCTGCGAGCCCGACAGACGCCACCCCAAGCTTAGGGTCTTCTGCTCGAGCCTTCCTGAACTGCGACGTTCGCGGATAACACCACCAGCAGGCGTATATGACGGAATTGAGCCTCGCCGGGTCGGATGCCGCGGCCGTGGGACTTGGTGGTCCGCGCCGGGTGCCGCGCTCGGTGCCCGGCCCAGCCAGACGGCGCGCTGCGACGAGGGCTGCGGCAATCGCGCAGCACCCTGAGCCGCTTGCGGCGTTGTGCCCGCCCGCCTCTCAGACGCGGTCGTTCAGTACCGGCACACCCGGGAATGCCACGGCATCGAGCTCGTTGGCCCGCACCCAGTCGAGCATGTCGCGATTGACGATGAGAGTGTCCACGTCCCTGAGGATCATCGCGCCACGGTTCGCGAATCCGAGCGTGACGTCCGAGAGAGGGATCATCGGCCCACGAGAGTGGAGATATGGCAACGGCATCTGGCCGGGCAATGCGTGGAGCAGGCCCAGGGCGGTGTAGGGTCCAAGTTGAACCTGCAGCCGGTGGCGGACGGTGTGGATGCGGCGCGCCCCTTCGCCTCGACCTCCGCTCGACTCGACGGCATACAGGATCGAACGGTCGACCTCTCCGTCACCCATGTTCGTGACCGTGTCGTCCTCGAAGCTCTCCACGAAAGCCTCTCGAATGACGACACTGTCCGAGCGATTCAGGAGATCGGTCAGTCGCTCGCCCTCGCACTCGACATATCCGATGTAGCGGCGACCCAGGGCGTACCCGGTGAACGGGATGAGCACGGAGCCTCCTGTGGGCCGGCGGCGCGGGGCCGGGTGGGCCCTGCTTGAGCGTCTTCGGAGGTTACCGCGCGTCGGCGCCCGCTCCACTGACACGTAAGTACGGGGTGGCGCGTGCGCGCACCACGGCGAGCCGGGACGGTCCGGGCAGGGGTCCTGCCCAGCGAGCCTCAGCCGTTGCGGAGGCCGCTCGTGTCGACGACCTCGAAGTCGGACCCGCTCAGATTCCCGAGCTGGTGGAACTCGTCGTCGTTCCAGCTCCTGGACGGGGTGCCGGTGATGTACCAGGGCGACCCGTTATCGGCCAGGATCATGCCGTAGCGCTTGAGTGCCGTGAGCACGACCTGGGCGTTGGGGCCGAAGCCGGAGATGTCGACGGAGGCCTTGAGCCGGACGCGTAGACCCATCGGGGGCAGGTTCTCGCACGGGGCGGCGGTGAGATGGCGGGCCGGGTAGATGTAGCCACAGGTGCGCGGAGCGGTGAAACGGATAGCGTGGTTGATAGACCCGCTTGCGACCTCTTCGGGGCGGACAAGGCCGGCGAAGATGGGTAGCCCGGCTGCGTCCGCGCTGGTCCAGCCCTCGGGTCGAAGCGCGTTCGATCGAAGGTCGAAGTACGCGCCCGAGCCGGCGGCCCAGCCCGAGCCGGAGCGCCGGACGTCGTACAGCTCCCACAGCTTGCACTGGTCCACGTCGATCGACAGCAGGTGACCGTCCGAACCACTCTCGATACTCGGGTTCGCCGGGATCGGGTACGGGCCCGGATCCGACTCGTCGGCGTAGTCGAAAGCCACCGTGTAGGTGGGCGTGCCGGACGTGACGATGTTGTATGGGATGCCGTCGCCGACGGCGTCGAAGTCGGGGTGGAGGTGGGAGTCGGCGCCGATGGCGCCGACCATCGCGGCCGAGTTCGAGGCAACCGGCAGCCTCGAAACATCGCGGTTCCACACGTTGGAAGACGGGAACACGTAGCAGGGGGTGCCCGGCGGTTTGGGAGGCGGCGTCGGGGCCGGGGTTGGAGCGGGTGTGACGATCGGCTTCGGAGCGGGTGTGACGATCGGCTTCGGAGCGGCGGTTCTCAACGGAGCGGGCGTGCCGGTCAGCAGGGCGACAAGGCTCGCTCCGAGACTCGGGGTCGGCTCGGCGGTGCCGGTCCAATCGGCCGAAGGCGAGGCGCCAGTCGCGGATGCCTGCCGGCCGGTCGCGGAGCCGCCGCTCGCGGGCGAGGCGCCGTACCCGATCGGCGGTTGGGAGGGGTTGCCGTCGCGGCCCCCGGAGAACGGTCCCCACAGGATCAGGCTGCCTACCAGACCCAAGGACGCGACGATCGCAACCGCCCGAAGCCGCGGTGTGTCCCGAATCTGTCGCATGCGGAAATCGTAGAGGATGCCTCCGTCAGGCGCCGTCGCCACAAACGTCCGGCCGTGCCTCGACTTCCGTACGTGCCGCATGGGGTCCAGCGGCTTCCGGCGGTTCGGCGGCCCGGGCTAGACTGGCGCTGTCGAGTGTCGGTCTAGCCGGAGGTCAGGTGAGCGCGTTGTCCGCCCTGGAACTGCGACGCTGAACTCCACCGTGGACTCCCCGACGCTGGAGCCGCGCATCCGGGGGCCGTGGGTAGCCTTCTCATACCTGGCGATCTGGGCGTACATGCTCTACGGCCTCGGCAACGCCACGCCGTATCTCAGGGACGACCTGCGGTTGACCGCGTTCGAAGCGGGCCTGCACGCCTCGGCACTGGCGATCGGGACGTTGGTGGCCGGAGTCAGTGCCGATGCCGTCGCCAGATGGATCGGCACCAGCCGGCTGCTGGATGTCGCGGTGGCGATCATGGTGGCGGCCGTTGCCCTCATCGTCGTGGCCCCGGCCCTCCCGGTCTCACTCTTCGGGGCCTTCCTTGTGGGGCTGGGCGGCGGTTCGCTGGGCACGTACGTCAACGTCCAGCTGGGTCGGGCGGAGGCGTCCGAAAGCCGGAAGTTGATGGCTCAGGCCAACGCCTGGGCGATGGTGACTGCCGCGGCAGCACCTCTTGCAATCGGACTGGCGGCGTCGGTGCTGCACGCGTGGCAGGTCGCGCTGCTGGCCGCGATCGTGGGGTTGGTCGTGCTGACGCTCATCCGGCCTCGCACGACCGACCCGCGGGCCTCCGTTCGGCTGCCTCGATCGAGCCTTCCGGGCAGGTACTGGATGAGCTGGCTCTTCCTCGTTCTGGCCGTCTCGATCGAGTTTTCGTTCGTCTTCTGGGGCTCCACGATGGTGGCCCGCCGGACCGGAATGTCATCAGCGGACGCGACCCTGCTGGTCAGTCTCTTCGTGGCCGGGATGTTCCTCGGCCGAGCGGCCATCGGGCGAGGCCTCGGCGCCGTCCGGGAACCGCGCGGCCTGCTGGCCGGAGGACTGGGCGTCGTCCTGCTCGGCGCAAGCATGATCTGGTTCTCGACCGTGCCAGTGATCGCCGGGCTGGGGCTCCTCCTGGGCGGCCTGGGGACCGCCGGCCTCTGGCCGATCGGGATCGCGGTCGCGCTCCAGGTCGCCCCGAAAGCCCAGTTCGAAGCGTCCGCGAGGGCGACTCTCGCATCCGGCTTCGCGGTGTTGATCGCACCCTCCGCTCTTGGCCTGCTGGCGGACGAAGTGGGCGTGGTGTCGGCCTGGCCGGTAATACTGCTCGTCGCAGCCGCGGCCCTGGTGGTGGCGGCGGTGACTCCGCCTGCGGGTGAACGGGGGACGTGACGGACCCGCGCGTCGTCGGCGCAGCCCTCCTGGTCGTCGCGGCGATTGCCTGGCTCGCCGTGACAGTGCCCAGATGGCTGGCGGACTTCGTCGAGGCTCCCAGCTGGCGAAAGCTGGTTCACGCTGCGGGAGTGGTCGCGCTGTGCGGCTGGTTCGCCTACTGGGTACGGGATTCCTGCTGGTCTATCCCGACGGACGGGCGGCTGGGCATCGACGGGCGCATCTACTATCGCGCCGCTCAGGCCTGGCTCGACGGTCACGACCCGTGGCTGGCCGGTGTTCCCGTCTCGGGCTTCCGCTTCGACTTCGCCGGGCCGCCCCCGACGGTCCTTGCCTTCGCCCCCCTCGCCGTGCTGCCCGAGGAAATCTTCACGGCCCTGTGGCTCTCGATCAGCGTCGCTGCGGCGGTCTACACGATCCGCCGCCTGAAGCGGCCGATGTGGTGGCTGCTGTTTCCGCCGCTCGTCCAGGGCGTGCTCGTGGGCAATCCGCAGGTCCTGTGCCTGGCCGTTCTCCTGGCCGGGTCCGATTGGGTGCGCTCGCTGGCGATCCCGTTGAAGGCCTATGCCGCGCTGCCGATGCTGGCCGAGAGACGCTGGCGCGCCCTCGGCATCCTGTCCCTGGCCTCGGCGCTATCGTTCGTGCTCTGGCACGACCTCTGGCTCACGTATCTCGGGGAGTTCGGCACGATCTCGGAGCGAATCGCCGGGCAGTCCTTCGGCGGATTCTCGGCCACTCGAGATGCGAGCCTCCTCGTGGTCGCCGCCGTAGCCATCGGGGCCCTCGCGCTGCTCGATCTGCGTGCCGCCGGTTGGCTCTCTGTGCCGGCGCTGTGGCCGTCGTCGCAGTTCTTCTACTCGGCCTTCGCCCTGCCCGTGATGTCGCCGATTCTGGCCGTCGGGCTGGCGGTCGACCAGCGCGGCCTTCCGGCGCAGGTCATCTGCGTCTACGCCGCCTGGCGCCTGGCGCAGAGAGTGGGCCCTGTGCTGTGGCAAAGGCTAGGTGGCACAGAAGAAGAGGGCGAGGGACCGGTCGAAGGCGGAGCCAATACGAGCCTGATCTGATCGCGATGTCGGCGGGCGTCAGCTCGCGAGGCGCCCGTCGCCCCAGGTCTGCTGCGTCTCCGGGAGAGCGGTTATCAGGCGGTGGCTGCGACCCGCCAGGCGGCCCGGCGGTCTGAATCGCTCCCCGGTCAGTCGGCGAGGGTCCATCCGTTGCCGCGACGGAGCGCCGTCAGGCCGCGCCGGTCCGCGATCGCGGCCTTCAGACCGGCGATGCGAACTGTCACAGGCCGGTCGGCCCATATACAGATCCGATCCCGCTCCGCGCGCACCCGCACTCGTCGTCCCCGCAGCCGAACGGGAACCTCCAGGCTGCGCCAGCCGGACGGCAGGTGAGGGTCGACGGCCAGCCCGTCGCCCGCAAGCCGAAGCCCTGCGAAGCCGAACGCCATCGCCTGCCACATGCAGCCCAGGGCCGCCATGTGTAGCCCCTCGGCCGTCCCGCGCGAGGCGTCGTCCAGGTCTATGAACGCGATCATGCGGAGCGCGGCGAGTGCCTCCTCCGTCTGGCCGGCACGGGCAAGGAGCGAGGCATGTATCCCCGGCGAGAGGGAGCTGCCGTGGGACGTGCGTGGATCGTAGAAGTCCAGGTTCGGCTCGAGCGTGCCGGGCGCGAGCTCGTCCGGGATTACGTGGTAGAGCATCAGCACGTCGGGCTGCTTGACACACTGCGTGGCCGCGACCCGATCTCGCCCGAGGAAGACCTCGCCCGACAGCGGCCTCGTCGCCAGTTCGGCGATCCTGACCGGTTCCAAACCGAAGTAGCCGTCGAACTGCTCGTAGATGCCGGACCCTCGATCGAAGCCGTCCACCAGCCTGTCAGCCAGGTCGAGCCAGGCAGCTCGCTCGGCGGCATCTGGTGCGGCCGAACGGCCCGCTCGCCAGCTCGCGTCGGGAGCCGGCCACGTCGCCGCCCGCCGAAGGTTCCAGCGGGCCATCACGTTCGTGTAGGCGTTGTCGTCCACGAAGGCGTGGTACTCGTCCGGACCGACCACCCGCGAGATGTGGGCGGACCCGCCGGCCGTGACCTCTATGCGCGACGCCCAGTAGCGCGCTGTCTCGAAGAGCAGCTCGCCGCCGGGTCTCCGTGCGAAAGCCTGGTCGCCCGTCCAGTCCAGGTACGTAGCGGCCGCCCAGGCCACGTCCGCGGTGATGTGCAGCTCGTACGGGCCGGTCAGGACGGTCAGCGGTGCCTCACCGCGGCGCGGGATCTGATCGGGAGTGACGTCGCGGCCATCCGCGGCCGACTCCCAGGGCATCCTCGCTCCGGCCAGGCCGGCCTCCCGGGCCGCCTCGATGGCGCTGCCCAAGCGGCGGGCACGGTATTCGAGGATCGCCCGCGCCGCCCTCGGCCGTGTGGCGGCCAGGAACGGCAGGACGAAGATGTCGGTGTCCCAGAACACGTGGCCGCGGTACTTGGGCCCCGTTATCCCGCGCGCGCCGATGGCCGATTCGCCCTTCTCCACGCCGTGAGCCATCAACTCGTACAGCGCGTACCGGACCGCCCGCTGGATTTCGTCGTCGCCCTCGACGAGTATGTCCGCATCCGCCCACCTGGCGGCCCACGCCGCGCGTTGCTCGGCGAGCAGCCGATCGAAACCGAGCGCCGCGGCTCCGGCGAGCACGGACCGGGCGGTAGCCGCTCGCGGAACGCGCCGGCCGTCGGTGACGATCGCGGCGATCCTGTCCAGCCGCGCGGATCCGCCGCGTCCGTGGGCTGATTGATCGACCGCCATCGCCGCGCCTCCGGGCGATCCCGTGGCCCTGATGACTGGCGGCGATTGCGTGGCGCGCTGCCCGGCCGAACGGCCATCCGCGTCGCGGACGACCGCGCTTGCGCCGCCGGCTCGCAGCGCCCCGATCCCAGGCCGGGCACGCGACGCGAACGATACGGCCCGGAGGGGGCCGCGTTCGGTGGCCATGTCGTGGTGGAGAAGCCCGGTCCGCATGTCCAGGATCCGACTGATCGGTGCGGCTGTGTCCAGGCGTCCTTCGAGGTGCGCCCAGTCCGGCAGTTGGAGCAGTCTCGATTCGGAACCCTCGCCCGTATAGACGCCCGCAACGTAGACCGTCCGCTCCGCCGGCGGGTAGTCGGCCAGAGGGCTGGCGAGTGTCCCGGCGACGCCGTCGACCATCGCCAGGCGAACGTCCCGGAGGACCTCTGTCTCAGGCCTGGCGCCGTCGGCGGCCACGGTCCAGGCGGAGACAACAGGCGGCGTCGGAAGGTCTCTCCGGGTGCGGCGCGCCAGCTGGTCGCGCAGGATCGCGCGAGCTTCTGCCGGGCCGACCTGCAGCAACGCCGGTCGACCTGCCCCCGGTGCGCCGAGCTCTTCGCCCGGGTGGTCTGAGCCGGGATCGACCGGTGGAGCGCCCTCCTCGCTCGCGAGGATCACGCTCTCGGACGCGCGGACGCCCTGGGCCCACCAGTTCGCGACAGCTTCCGCGACGCTCGCGAAGGACTCGGTAGACCGGCTCTCCACCGAGCGGCGTCTGCCCGTACGCGCGGCGTGGTGCCGCTCACCTCCGGGGTCGATGATCGCGGTGGCCATCCCTGCTTGGGCGAGAGCTCGGAGCAGGCGCGCCTCGCGCCGGTCGCGCCAGAGCGAGACTCCCAAGGCGGCCGCCTCGAAACGACGATCCACTTCGGGCGGAAGCGCGGCCGCAGCGGGCAACGCGCGGACCGGGCCGCGCGGCTTGTCGTCGGTGAGCTGCGGATCGCCGTCAGGCGAAGCCGGCCCCTTAGCCCGGCCGGTCAAGCCTCCAACACCGGTTCCTGCTCCAGTACGCCGGTCCGTGGCCCTCGCCGCGTCCCGTTCGGCGCCCATGGTAGCCGACGCGTCGAGACGGCTCGTCGCGGCGGCAGAAGGTCCGAGGGACGGGACTCGGTGCGTCGAAGCAGGCCGCGGGCAAGCCTGACTCTTCGGTGCGCCCATCCAGTGGGCCGGCAGTTGACCGGTGCGCAGGAGCACTACTACAGTAACGCGCGTTACTAACGAGTGTTACCAGAGGAGTCTGGGCGGCGTCCCTCCCGAGTTGGCCCCGGAGATCGCCGGTCATGGAGGAACTGGATGAGGCGAAGCCGGCCGACGAGTGCCGATGTCGCCCGCCTCGCGGGCGTCTCCAGGACGACGGTGTCCTTCGTGCTCAACGGGCGCGAGGACGTCAGGATCAGTCCGGTCACGCGCGAGCGCGTCGTGGAAGCAGCGAAGACGCTCGGCTACCACGCGAATGCCTCCGCCAGCCAGCTCGCTCGCGGATCGAGCCTCACGATCGGCCTGGTTCTGCGCATGGATGCCTCCCAGATCGTTTCCGATGCACTGCTCCCTGAGCTCATGCGTGGCCTCGGCGATGCCGCGCGAGGAGCGGACTACCAGGTGCTCATCGAGTCGCTGCCGCCGACCTCGGGCGGCTATCGCCGACTCCTGCATTCACGCCGCGTGGACGGACTGATCGTTTCTGGGCCCGTTGTCGAGGATGGCGAGCTCAGCCGCGTATTCAGCGACGGGTTTCCCGTCGTGGTCCTGGGCCACGCCGTGAACGCCACGGCACCGAGCGTCGACGTGGACAACGTGGCCGGGGCCAGGGCCGCGGTCGACCACCTTATCCGGAGTGGCCACTCCAGGATCGCGATGATCACCAACGCGCCGCTCACGTACATATCGGCCCGGGAGCGCGTGGCTGGGTACAGGCTCGCCCTGGAGAACGAGGGAATCGAGTTCGACCCCACGCTCGTGGCCGAGGGTGCGTTCCTCGCGGACACGGGGCACAGCGCCATGACCTCTCTGCTCCAGGGTCGCCGGTTCACGGCCGTGTTCGTCGCCAGCGACGCGGTGGCGCTCGGAGCCATGGGGGCGCTTCGTGCCGCCGGGCTGCGCGTCCCCGCTGATATGTCCCTCGTCGGCTTCGACGACATACCGCTGGCGGCGCACTTCGACCCACCGCTTACCACCGTCAGCGTCCCTGCCCTCGGCCTCGGCGAGACGACAGGCAGGGTCCTGTTGGCCCAGATACGGGGCGAGCCAGTGCCGCAGCGCACGCTGCTCGACACCGAGTTGACAGTCCGAGAGTCGGTCGGCCTCGTTGGCAAACCGAACCAGGCCCGAAAGGAGGCTCCATAGGGCCACCCGAGCCGTCGCTGCCAGCCATGCCCGGGGTACGGCGGAAGGCGGGGAAGGGCCCCGCACACAAAAGGAGGAATTCGATGCCAGGAAACATCACTATTAGCCGGCGAATGCTGGCAGGGCTTGTGTCGATCGCGGTCGTGGCCTCAGCCTGCGGCTCGTCGACGGCCAGCCCTACCGCGGTGATGACCGAGGGCCCAACCGCTCCCGGCGCCACCCCCGTGGCCACCGCCACGGTAACGCCAACGACAGGACCCATCGGCGGGACGCTCACCGTAATGGGGTCGTGGACAGGCGACGAACAGACGTCGTTCCTGGCCATGATCCAGCCGTGGGTTAACGAGACGAACGTCCAGGTGAAGTACACCGGTACCCGCGACCTCAACGCCCTGCTTGCGCAGGGTATTCAGACCGGTAACCTGCCCGACCTGGCCGGCATCCCCGGTCCCGGTCAGCTGGCCGAGTATCAGGCCGCCGGCAAGCTTGTGAACCTTGACAACGTGATCGATACCACCGCCTACAAGGCCAACAACTCGCCCGGGTTGATCAACCTCGGGATAATCAACAACAGTGTCTACGGCGTCTTCATCAAGTCGTCGGTGAAGGGCCTGATCTGGTACAACCCCGCGGTCGTCGACCTCACCAGCGGCGCACCGAAGACCTGGACGGACCTCGAGACGCTCGCCACCACCGACAAGGCAAAGGCCAAGGCGACCTGGTGCATGGGCCTCGAGTCCGGCTCGGCGTCCGGCTGGCCGGGCACCGACTGGATCGAGGACTTCGTCCTGCGGACTGCCGGTCCTGACGTCTACTCCCAGTGGTACCAGGGCAAGGTCAAGTGGACCGATCCCCAGATCAAGACAGCCTTCCAGATGTTCGGCGATGTCGTGAAGAGCACCTACGGCGGCGCCAACAACATCCTGACGACCAACTTCGGCAACGGCGGAGACGGCCTGTTCACCACGCCGCCCAACTGCCTGTTCCACCACCAGGCGAGCTTCATCACGACCTTCGGCGGCTTCGCCAAGGGCGTGTCCGGTACCAACTACGACTTCTTCCCGTTCCCCGACATCAACTCGCAGTACTCGGGAGCCGTCGAGGGTGCCGGCGACCTGTTCGGGATCTTCAACGACACCCCGGCTGCCAAGTCGCTCATGGCCTATCTGGTCACCCCGGCTGCCCAGTCGATCTGGGTCTCCCGTGGCGGAGCGCTGTCGCCGAACAAGCTCGTCCAGAACTACCCGGACGACATCTCCCGCCGGTCCGCGGAGATCCTGACGAACGCCAAGTACTTCGTCTTCGACGCCTCGGACAACATGCCGACGGCGATGAACGCCGAGTTCGAAAAGGAAATCCTCGTCTACGTCCAGAACCCTTCGAGTCTCGACGCGGTTCTTGCCGACCTCGACAAGGTCCAAGCAAGCGCCTACGGCAGCTGACCCGGCGGCCCAGCCGGGTCCTTGCCGTTGATCAGTAGCGCGAAGAGGTGCAGGCCGGCTCGCTGCCACGCTGGCCTTAGCCGGCCTGCCCTCGATTTCATGAGGCTTAGCGATGGACAGTCGCATCATCACGGCGATCGAGGCGCTGGTCGCGGTGCCGGTCGTGCTTGTCGGCTACATCTTCGCGACCGAATTCCTCCTTCGGTTTGCCCGTTACTCGTGGCGCGAACGGATTCGGCCGTGGCTCTGGCTTACGCCGGCGCTGATCTTGCTGACGATGTTCCTGGTCGTGCCCACCATTCAGACGATCATCACGAGCTTCTACAACAAGAACGGCACCGAGTGGCGCGGCCTCGACAACTACACATGGTTCATCAACGGGCCGGGCCTCGGATCGCTGATCAACAACGTGCTCTGGGTGGTGGTTCTGACCTTCGGAACCATTCTCATCGGGCTCGGCGTCGCCGTGCTGGCGGATCGCGTCCGCTACGAATTGCTCGCCAAATCGATCCTGTTCATGCCGATGGCCATCAGCGGCGTCTGCGCGGCCTTGATATGGAAGTTCATGTACTGGTACCAGCTTCCCGGCGTTCCACAGACGGGCGTTCTGAACGAAGCGCTGGTCCGAACCGGACAGAACCCAATTCCGTTCCTGATCGACTCCAGCTACAAGATCGACACGTTCGCGCTGATCTTCATCATGATCTGGATGTGGAGCGGCTTTGGCTGCGTCATCATCTCCGCCTCCCTGAAGTCGATCAACGCGGAGTTGCTCGAGGCGGCTCGCGTGGACGGGGCCAGCGAATGGCAGGTCTTTCGGAAGATTACCGTCCCCCTGATCAGCCCGACGATCGTCGTCGTCTCCACGACCATGATCATCACCGGGTTGAAGGCCTTCGATCTCGTCTACACCCTGACGGCCAACGGTTCGTATGACACGCAGGTCATCGCCAACGAGATGTACAACCAGTACTTCAATTACGGCCAACTCGGGCGTGGGGCCGCGATCGCCGTCGTGCTGCTACTGGCCATCATTCCGGTGATGATCTTCAACATCCGCCGCTTCCAGTTCCAGGAGGGCATCCGGTGAGCGCCGCAGAAGTTGCCCAGCCGACGACTCGTGCCGCCCGCCGGCCGCTGCTGCAGCGGCTTCGGTTGCCGGTCCACCTGACCCTCGGAGCTCTGATCATCCTCTGGCTCATACCATTGATCGGGGTCTTCATCAACTCGTTCAGGACGGCCGACGCCATCACCTCCAGCGGGTGGTGGAATGTCATTACCGCGCCGTCGGGCCTGTCGCTCGACAACTACCAGCAGGTATTCGCCCAAGAGGACCTGGGCTCCAAGTTCCTCAACAGCCTGTACATCACCATCCCGGCGACGCTCATACCGACAATGATCGCCGCCTTCGCCGCGTATGCCTTCGCCTGGATGCGCTTTCCGGGCCGAACGGTGCTGTTCCTCCTGCTGGTGGCCTTGATCGTGATTCCCCTCCAAACCACCTTCATTCCCATCGGCAAGATCTTCAGCAACTTCTTCGGCACCAACATCAACGGCTCGTTCCTGGCGATCTGGCTGGCGCATACGGCCTACGGCTTGCCTTTCGCCGTCTACCTTCTGCGCAACTTCATGGGCGGCCTGCCTCGAGAGGTCTTCGAGTCCGCGTACATCGACGGCGCGAGCCCGGTTACCGCCTTCTTCCGGCTGGCGTTGCCGATGAGCGTGCCGGCAATCGCCGCGCTGGTGATCTTCCAGTTCGTCTTCGTCTGGAACGACCTGCTGGTGGCCCTTATCTTCATCGGCCCCAACACGGACAACCAGCCGATCACCCAGGCGCTGGCCAGCCTCGTCAGCTCGTACGGCAGCGGCTGGCAGTACCTGGCGGCAGCCGGGTTCATCGCGATGATCGTGCCGCTGCTCGTCTTCCTGAGCCTGCAGCGCTACTTCGTCCGCGGCATCTCGGCAGGCTCGGTCAAGGGCTAGGATGAGCAGCGGTACACGTTAGCCGTCACTCGTTCTGCGATCGAGCTTGCCTGAGGCCCTCGGTCCGAGCCCGTGAACTGGGAAAGTGGAGCCGACACTCGGATTCGAACCGAGGACCTGTTGTTTACGAAACAACTGCTCTACCGCTGAGCTATGTCGGCTCGGGCGCGAAGCGCGACCGGACGCGGATGCGCGACGGCGAATATACCCTACCCGGCCGCTCCGGGGATAATCCACCGATGCCTCCCGACATGGACTCACCGCCGACGGACTCCTCAGTCGCCGCCGAACCGGAAGGTCCCTTCGACGCCCTGGTCTGGGCCGCGGTCGAGGCCCTGCCGGCGGCCTTCCGCGAGCGTCTCGACACGGTGGCGATCGTGGTCGAAGACGAGCCGACGTCCGACGAACTGGCGCGTACCGGCGCTCCGGGGTTGTTCGGCCTCTACACCGGCGTGCCGCGCACGCTCTACGGCGCCCGGGAAGCTGCCTTTCCGAGCAAGATCACCATCTACCGAGGCTCCCACCTGCGGATGTTCAGAACTCCCGAGGCGCTGGCCCGGGGAGTGGCTGAGACCGTTCGCCACGAGGTGGCCCATCACTTCGGGATCTCCGACGCGCGTCTCGAGGAGCTGGAGCGCGAACGTGGCGGCTGACACGGATTGGGCATCGCGTCCGAAGGAAAACTCGGGCTTCCGGCGTGGGTAGGATGTATGCCATGAAGATCGTCCGCCGGCTCTGCCTGTCTGTGCGACCCGCGCTGCTCGCCGGCGGGCTCTTGATCTTGCTTGCGTCGGGAGCCGCCGCCCAATCGACGCCGACCCTGACGGGCCAGATCACCGACCAGACCGGGGTCCTGGACTCGGGCCGGGCGCAGGTCCAGACCGCCCTGGACGACCTGCTCAATAACGAGAACGTCCAGCTGAGGGTCGTCTTCATAGCGAGCGGGAACGGCTCGACGGCACAACAGCTGGCCCAGCAGACCTTCGAGGCGAATGGCCTCGGCGGCAACGACATGCTGCTGCTCGTGGCCGTGAACGACCAGCAGTACGGCTGGTGGGAGAAGAACGCGACGGGGCTTCCAGGTCCTCAGGTAGATAACCTCCTCAGCTCGGCCATGGAGCCGCGTCTCCGCGTGGGCGACTACCCGGGCGGGGTCGTCGACTTCGTAAATGCCCTGGCCAAGCAGATCGATGCGGCACGCGCCCCGGTGTCGAAGCCCACCGCCGAGAACCCCGTCGTAATCCCTGTGAACCCGGGCGGCCCAGCCGAGCCCGCCTCAAGTACCGACAACTCGGCCTTCGTCACCGCCCTGTGGACCATCCTCGCCCTGATGCTGATCGGCGGCGGCGTCGTGATCGTGGCTCTGTGGTTCAGCTCGTGGCAGCGTAACCGCCTCAGTGTCGAGGAGCGTGACAAGCGTACCGGCGACCTGGCCCGCCAGGCCAACAAGCTCCTCGTGGACTCGGACGATGCGGTCAACGCCGCCCAGCAAGAATTGGGCTTTGCCCAGGCCCAGTTCGACGAGGGCGACACCAAGCCGTTCGCGGACGCGATCGCGACCGCGCAGACCGAGCTGAAGCAGGCCTTCGCGATCCGGCAGCAGCTCGACGACTCGATCCCCGAGGATCAACCGACCAAGGAGAAGATGTACGGCGAGATAGTCGCCCACTGCCAGGCCGCGAGTGCCGCGATGGACGAACAGGCGAAGCGTATTCAGGCCCTGCGGGACCTGGAGAAGACCGCTCCCGACACGCTGGCCGCGTTGCCCAAGGCGATCGAAGCCCTGCAGGGCAGGCTGCCCGCCATCCAGGCGGCAAGCAAGACCCTGTCCGGCTACGCACCATCGGCCTGGGCGGCTGTTAAGGGCAACGCCGAGGAGGCAGACAAGCGCGGCCACTTCGCCGAGCAGCAGATAGAGAAGGGCAAGGTGGCCCTGGCCGCCACGCCGCCGGACGCCAACGCCGCTGCCCACGCCGCGCGCGCCTCTCAAGAGGCAGTGGCGCAGGCCAACTTGCTCCTCGATGCAGTGGACCAGATGGCCGCCGCACTAGAGGATGCCCGCGGCAAGCTGGGTCCTGAGATCGCCGACACGGAGGCGGACATCGCGGCGGCTAAGTCGGCCACACAGAGTGTGGCGAGTGGGGGAGCGGCCGGAGCTCCGGTCGCGGCGTCAAGCGCGGCGGGTGACCTCGCCAAAGCGCAAGCCCTGCTCGATGCCGCGAAGCGCCAGGCTTCGGCCACGGCGCCCGACACGATCGCCGCGCTCAAGGCCGTCCGGGAAGCGCACGCGTCGACCGACCGGGTCCTGGCCGGTATCCGAGAAGCGGCGTCGCAGCAGGCCCGAGCCCACGCGGCATTCAACGCCGCTCGAGCCTCCGCGGACATGAGCCTCAACCAGGCTCGGGCGTTCATAGGCACCCGGAGCAACGGGATCGGCCTCGAGGCCCGAACGAAGCTGGCAGAGGCGGAGCGGCATCTGAGCCTGGCGGACTCGCTGGTCGCCACGGACTTGAACACCGCCACCATCGAAGCCGGCGTCGCCACCAACATGGCCACCGCGGCGTACCGGCTGGCCAGCGGCGACTTCGTCGACTACGAACGCGGTGGGCGTCCGCGCGGCGGCGGCTATAGTGGCGGCGGCGCCAACATCGGCGGCGCCATCATCGGCGGCATCATCGGCGGCATGTTGAGCGGCGGAGGTCGTCGCGGCGGAGGGTCTGGCGGCGGCTTCGGAGGGACCCGCTGGGGCTCCGGCGGAGGCTGGACCGGAGGCAGCGGCGGAGGGTTCGGCGGATTTGGTGGAGGCCACGGCGGCGGAGGCAGCTGGGGCGGAGGTGGGGGAGGCGGCGGCGGTCATGGAGGTGGCGGCGGCTGGTAGTCGACCGAACCACCCGGGTCAACGTAGAGTCAATCAACCGAGACGGAAGACCAGGTCCATACATCCGAAGGGAGTTCGAAACCAATGGCTCAGACGACGATCCTCGGGCGTGTCGGTCAGCTGCTCCGGGCGAACATCAACGCCATGCTCGACGGCGCCGAGGACCCGGAGAAGATGCTCGACCAGCTGGTCCGGGACTTCACCAACAACATGAGCGAGGCCGAGGACGCCGTCGCCCAGACCATCGGCAACCTTCGAATGGTCGAAGACGACGCCAAAGAGGCAGCCGCCGCGGAGGCCGATTGGGGTTCCAAGGCCGCGGCCGCTTCCAAGAAGGCCGACGAGTTGCGCGCTGCCGGCAACGTTGCCGACGCCGACAAGTTCGACAACCTCGCCAAGCTCGCCCTGAGCCGCCAGATCAGCTTCGAGAACCAGGTCAGGACCTTCAAGACGCAGATCGACCAGCAGACCACGCTCGTCGACCAGCTCAAGGACGGCCTCAACAAGATGCGCGTTCGCCGCGACGAACTGGTCCAGAAGCGCGACGAACTGGTCGCCCGGGCCAAGATGGCGAAAGCGCAGACGCAGGTTCAGACGACCCTCAAGAACGTGTCGGTCATGGATCCGACGAGCGAGCTCAGCCAGTACGAGGAGAAGATTCGCCACCAGGAAGCTCTGGCCCGCGGCATGGCGGAGGTGAACGCCAACTCGCTCGACGAGCAGTTCGCGGCGCTCCAGGGGCAGGAGGACTCGGCCGAGGTTGACGCCCGGCTCGCGGCCCTCAAGGCGAATCAGTAGTCCCTCGGCGCCGACGCGCCGATCGCGCTACAGGGCGGTGCCCGGCAAGACGATCAACGGCGAGGCCAGCCAGCGACCATGCATCGGGCAAAGCGCGACTGCCTGGTCGGGGGCGGCCGCGGTTGAGGGCGTCCTCAGAACCATGCTTACCTAGCTCGACTGCGGCCGAGCCGCCGCAAGCTTCGCTTCCAGGCCCGCAACAAGGCAATCGACCCCGAAGCTGAAGCGCTCGTCAAGGCTGGCGCCGAAGATGCGCGAGGCTGATGACTTGAGGTTCGGGTATCGGTCGAGCGGCAGAGACTCGATGTACTGCCGTATCAGCTGGGCGTAGCCCTTCATGTCGATCTCAGGCTTGTCTCTGACGCTGAGGGCGGACGTCTCGAAGCTGACGAAGCCGGTCACGAAGTTGGAGATCGTGAAGTAGGCGTCCGCGGCGTCGTCCGGCTCGAAACCGGCACATCGCAAGACCGCGATCGACTCCTCCATGAGCCGCAAGCCATTCGGTCCGAATGAGCCGCGGCCGGTCATGATGGGCACGGCCCGAGCATGTCGCAGGAGGGCCGCCCGGACGGCATGGAGGCCTTCGCGGACCGAGACTCTCCAGTCCTGCTCGGCATGCGGGAAGGTCAATCCGGCGAGAAGCCGATCCGCAACCAGGTCCAGGACTTCGTCCTTGTTCTGAACGTACCAGTAGAGCGTCATGGTCCCGACGCCGAGTTCCTGGGCCAGGGCGCGAACAGTCAGCCCCTCCACGCCCCCGGCGTCGATCAGGCGCAGCGCGGCATCGGCCACTCGCTCCGGAGTGACCGGTTCGCGGGGCGGCGGCACGCCGGCGCCGGCAGCGCCGCGTGGCCCTTGTGCAGCGGCCCTGGCCTGGCGACGAATCCGTCTGCCCTCGTCCCGGGCGGCGTGTCTAGTTTCGCGGCTGTTCCACCACGGCGGGGTCGGGAGGCTGCTGTAGTCGTCTGTCATGGGCTCTTCCTTCCGGGCCCCGCAATATGGGGCTTGACACTCGTGCATTGTACCAGTACCGTGTGCCACGTCAATCGTACGACGTACTACCAAGAGCAGTACGCAGTACCAACGCCATCGTTCACCGTACGAGCAAGCACAGGAGCGCAGCACGAATGCCGGACCCGACCCTCCACAGCCGCCGCTGGTGGATCCTCGCCGTCCTCATCATCAGCCTCTTCACCGTCAACCTGGACAACACAGTCCTGAACGTCGCCCTGCCGACGCTCGCCCGCGATCTTCACGCGGACACGAGCCAGCTTCAGTGGATGGTGGACGCCTACGTGCTGCTGTTCGCGGGCCTGCTCCTGGCAGCCGGCGCCCTCGGCGATCGGTTCGGCCGGCGGCGAGTGATGCTCATCGGTCTGGTCATCTTCGGCACGGGCTCTCTCGCGAGCGCCTGCGCCCCCTCCGCGGACGTCCTGATCCTCCTCCGCGCGGGGATGGGTGTCGGCGGCGCGCTGATCGTTCCGTCCACGCTCTCGGTCACGGCAGGCGTGTTCACGATGGAAGAGCGACCCAAGGCGATCGGCATCTGGACCGGCGTAAGCGGCCTCGGCATCGTTGCCGGACCGGTGATCGCCGGTTGGCTGCTCGAGCATTTCGCCTGGGGCTCGATCTTCCTCATCAATGTCCCGGTAGTCGCGATCTCCATCGCCGGCGTGCTGGCCCTGGTTCCCGAGGGCCGCTCCCCCGGCGTGGCGCGCCTCGATCTCCCCGGCGCCGCGCTCTCCATCGGAGGCTTGATCGCCTTCATCTACGGTGTCATTGAGGCGCCCGCCAACGGCTGGGCCTCTTCGATCGAGCTCGCCGTCTTCAGCCTGGCCGGCTTGCTCCTGGTGGCGTTCGTCGTGCGCGAGCTGACCACCTCAGCGCCGCTGCTGGACGTTCGGATGCTCGTCCAGCCGACCTTCGGTGCGGCGGTTCTGGCGGTCCTCCTGACCAGCTTCGGTCTCTTCGGTTCGATGTTCTTCCTCAGCCAGTATCTTCAGGGCGTCCTCGCCTTCGGGACCATGGAAACAGGCGTCTCGATCCTGCCTCTGGCGATCGCGATGGCGATCTTCAGCCCGGGCGGCATGTTCCTCGCCGGCCGGCTTGGGACGAAGGCCACGGTCGCGACTGGAATGGGCGCGGTGGCCGCGGGGCTGCTGGTGCTGCGTCTGGCGGGCACAGCCGACGGCTACCCGTTCGTCGCGATAACGCTCTTCCTCGTCGGAGGCGGCATGGGCTTCGCGATGAGCCCGCTCACCGTAGTCATGGTTCGGGCCATGCCCCGATCTAAGCAGGGTGTCGCGTCGGCGATCAACAGCGCCGCTCGCGAGCTCGGAGGGGCACTGGGGGTAGCCATCCTGGGCAGCCTCTCCGCCCCGGTCTACGCGGCTGGCGTTCGCCCGGCGACCGACCTCCTCCCGGCTCAGGCCGGGGGCCCGGTCCACGACTCGCTTGCGGGCGCCGGAGTCGTGGCGAGTCACCTGCCCGGCCAGCAGGGCGATGCCCTGCTGGCCATCGCTCGCTCGGCCTTTGTGGATGGCATGAGCGTCGCCGTTCTCGTCGGGGCCGCGGTAGCGATCGCCGGTGTGCTGGTTGCGGTGGCCTTCCTGCCCGGCCGGACCGTGGCGCCGGCGCCGCAAGCAGAGCCGAGCGTCTCACCGGACACCGAGCGGCCCACGTCCCTCCGCATCCCAGAAGTCGCCTGAGCGTCAAGGGCGGGACGGCCCGCCACTGGCAACAGCCTCGAATCGCAACGGCCGCCGGGTGAACCGGCGGCCGTTGTTGGTATGGCCAGGGTCAGGCAGCGGTTCCGACCGCGACCTTCTCGGAGGCCGCTTCGGCGGCAACGAGCGCAATCTCGAGCGAGATCTTGATGTCGTCGCCGACGAGCCAGCCGCCTGTTTCCATCGCCACGTTCCAGGTCAGGCCCCAGGCCTTGCGGCTGATCTTCGTGGAGGCGCTGAAGCCGGCCCTTCGGCCGCCTTGCATGTTCGGCACGATCCCGACGATCTCCGCATCAAGGATGACCGGCCTGGTCTCGCCTCGAATGGTCAGGTCGCCATGGATCTTGTAGCCGTCTCCGCTGCGCTCGATGTTCGTGCCACGGAACACCAGTTCCGGATATTTGGCTACATCGAAGAAATCTGGGCTCCGGAGGTGCGCATCGCGGGCCTCTATGCCCGTTTCGACGCTGGATGCGTCAATATGCGCCACGACGGATGAGCACTCCGGGTGCCCCTCGTCGAAATCGACCTCCGCCGTGAACTCGCGGAACTGGCCGCGGACGGTGGTAACCATCATGTGTTTGACGGCAAACTCGATCTGGGAATGGGCTGGGTCCAGGGTCCACTTGCTCATCTCGTCAGGTCCTCACGTTCTCGGTGCTCTCGTGGACCCGGTCATGGATCATTCACTAAGCAACTAGCTAGGAGTATAGTTGCACCAGCAACAACCCGCAAGAGGGATCTGGAGGACGTTCGATGGAGCAGCCGATCGACGCTGAGGACGTGCCCGGCCGGTCGCCGGCCGGGGCCGCGTCGACCCGGGGGAGCCTGTCTCAAGCCGCCCCTTTTGATCCGGTGGAACGGAGGGCATGGCGAGCTTTCCTGTACGCGCACGCCCGAGTGGCGCACCGCCTCGAAGCGGACCTGATCGCCCGAAACGACCTGCCGTTGGCGGAGTTCGACGTCCTCTTCCAGCTCGCCTCCGCGGAGGGGAGCCGGTTGCGAATGAATGAGCTGGCCGACAGGATAGTGCTGAGTCGCGCCGGGATAACCAGGTTGGTGGACAGGTTGGCCGCAGACGGCCTTGTCGGGCGCGTCAGATGCGAGTCGGACGCCCGCGGTTGCTATGCCGTCCTCACAGAACATGGAATGGCGCGGCTCGATGCGGCGACGCCCGGTCACATCGAATCGGTCCGACGTTTCTTCCTCGAGCGCTTCGATCGCTCCGAGCTCGAGCTGCTGGCCGGGTTGTTGGAACGGGCCTCGCCGGGCGAGTAGCAGGGGACTGCGGCAGCGGACGAGGTGCTGATCGGCAGTGCGGCAAATGCCCAACAGGCGGACGCCGGACGCTGCAGCCGTGGACCCGGCCCCCGGCGAACGCCGATGGCTGCCGGTGCGAACCCGGCCCTCTGACGCCGCCGCGGCTGCTGCTGCGGGCCCGTCGAGCAGGCGTGCAGCGCTGGTGCTCGAACACGGCCTGTGGGCGGACCGATCACCCTGTGGGCGGACCGATCACCCTGTGGGCGGACCGATCACCCTGTGGGCGGACCGATCACCCTGTGGGCGGGTCAGCGTCCGGGCGCTATCGTTCTGCCATGGCGACACGGAGCGAGATCGTAGAGGTCTCCGGGAGGAAGGTCGCGGTCAGCAACCCGGACAAGGTCATGTTCGCCGGACCGGGCTACACGAAACGCGATCTGGTCTCCTACTACCTGGCCGTGGCCGACGGCGCCCTTCGGGGTGCGGGTGGCCGGCCGATGGCCCTGAAGCGTTATGTCAACGGCGCCGACGGGGAGTTCTTCTTCCAGAAGCGCGCCCCCGAATCCAGACCCGAGTGGATCCGGACCGTCGAGCTGTCGTTTCCGTCCGGTCGAACCGCCGACGAAGTGGTGGTCGACGACGCGGCCGGTCTGGCCTGGGTCGCCAACCTCGGCTGCCTGGACTTGAATCCCCACGCGGTCCGGGCCGACGACGTAGATCACCCGGACGAGTTGCGCGTAGATCTGGATCCGGTGCCCGGAGTCCCGTGGGGCGACATCCGCCTGGTTGCGCTAATGGTGCGCGAGGTTCTGCGCGACCATGAGCTGGTCGGCTGGCCCAAGACCTCCGGCTCGCGCGGCATCCATGTCAACGTTCGGATCGCGCCGAATTGGTCGTTCGACCAGGTGCGGCGGGCGGCCCTGGCGCTGGCTCGCGAGGTCGAGCGGCGCGCCCCGGAGATCGCCTCGAGCAAGTGGTGGAAGGAAGAACGGCACGGCGTCTTCATCGACTACAACCAGAACGCCAAGGACCGAACGGTCGCTTCGGCGTATTCGGTCCGGCCGGTGCCCGACGCGCGAGTCTCGGCGCCGGTGACCTGGGACGAGCTGCCCGGCTGCGAGCTGGGGGACTTCACGCTTGCCACCGTCCCAGCCAGATTCCGGAAGATCGGGGATCCGGCTGAAGGGATGGACGAGGCCGTCGGGTCGCTGGATGCGCTGCTGGAGACGTCGGCGCGGCAGGAACGGGAAGGGCTGGGCGACGCTCCCTGGCCACCGCACTACGCCAAGGCTCCAGGTGAGCCGTCGCGGGTTGCCCCGTCCCGCGCACGGCGTCCCCAGGCTGCTGATGGCGCCGCCGGCGGGCCGTCGCGGTCCCAGCCGCCCGCGTCTCGGAAGCCTTCGTCGACCGGCACAGGCTTCGGTCCCGGTCCCTCGCCGACCGGTCCCTCGCCGACCGGTCCCTCGCCGACCGGTCCCTCGCCGACCGGTCCCTCGCCGACCGGTCCCTCGCCGACCGGTCCCTCGCCGACCGGCCGGCGTGTCTCAACCAAGCCGCTCGTAGAGATCGCCCGCGCCGCCACCAAAGAGGAGGCGCTGGCCGCGTTCGAACGCTGGAAGAGCCGTCACGAGGCCATCGTTCCGCAGCTGCAGCCCGCCGACGTCCTGGTCGACTCGATGCGTGGCCGGTTCACGCTCTGGTACCGCATCCGCGTCAACCTGGAGCACGTGCCGGAAGGGGAGCGGCCGCCCCAGGAGCCTCTCGACGCGGATTACGACCCGTGGGCTGAGATGCGAGGCCCGAGCTAGTCACGCGGCGAGGGGCGGTTCAGCCGCACCGTCCGTGGCAGCCGCACTGTCCGTGGCCCGCCGCACCGTCCGTGGCAGCCGCACTTTCCGTGGCCGCCGCAATGTCCGTGGCAGCCGCACTTTTCGTCAGATACGCATACCACGTGTGTTATACGCAATCGGTCGGGTACTGGGCAGGCTCGACCGGCCACCAATCTCAGGAATCGTGCTCAGGAGGGCGACCTTGCACCGCCGCGAGGTGGCCGGAGCCCGATGCCGCGTGCCAATTCGCGGACAACACTTCTCCCATGCGTATGTGACGGAAACCGTGCCCATTTCCGGCACCGCACCGATGCCATGCGTATGTGACGGAAACCGTGCCCATTTCCGGCACCGCACCGATGCCATGCGTATGTGACGGAAACCGTGCCCATTTCCGGCACCGCACCGATGCCATGCGTATGTGACGGAAACCGTGCCCGTCCGAACGAGCCGGCAGACTCCCTCGCGGCCTAGCCGCCGAAGATCGCCCGCAGCTCGAACGGCGCCGTCACTTCGAGCTGGTCGTAGCGGCACTGGTCCGGTCGTTTGTCGGGGCGCCAGCGCAGGAACGTTGTGGCGTGGCGGAAGCGGTCGCCCTGCAGGTGGTCGTATGCGACCTCGCAAACCCGCTCGGCCCGGAGAGGCTCCCAGGACAGGTCGCGCCCGCGGTTCCAGCGGCTCGTGGCGCCGGGCATACGCTGGCCGGAGGCGCGGGCGGCGGCCTCCCATTCGGCCCATTCGGCCCAGGGGTGGCCCGCCAGAGCGTTCTCGCGGAGCGGGGCCAGTTCCTCGACCAGCGCTCGGCGTCTATCCGCAGTGAAGCTGGCGGTGATTCCGACGTGGTTCAATCGACCTGTATCGTCGAAGAGCCCCAGAAGGAGCGAGCCGACCAGCGTGCCCGGTCCGTTCTTGTGCCATCGAAATCCGGCCACGACGCAATCTGCCGTGCGCGCGTGCTTGATCTTGGCCCATCCGCGTTTGCCGGGCTGGTAAGGGTCGGTGAGACGCTTGGCGACGACGCCGTCCAATCCGGCGCCTTCGAAACGGTCGAACCAGCCCGCGGCTACCGAGCGATCGAGCGTCGCCGGCGTCAGGTGGATAGGCGGTTTCGACCCGGCGAGCGCGGTCTCGAGCAACGCCCGACGCTCTCCCTGGGGAGTGGCGCGGAGATCGCGTGAGTCGAGCGCCAGCAGATCCCAGGCCACGTAACTTGCAGGGGTCTCCGCCGCGAGGAGCCTGACACGAGATGCGGCGGGGTGGATGCGCAGCAGAAGCGAGTCGAAGTCCAGGCCGTGGGGTCCGGCGATCACGACCTCTCCGTCGAGCACGCAGCGATCCGGAACGGCGGCGCGAAGCGCGGGCGGGAGCTCCGGGAAGTAACGGTCGAGCGGCTTGAGATCGCGGCTCTGAATGAAGACCTCGTCGCCGTCGCGGAAGATGAGCGCGCGAAAGCCGTCCCACTTGGGCTCGTACTGCCAGTCCTCACCGACCGGGATCGCGTCGGTGAGCTTGGCGAGCATCGGCTCGAGAGGTGGCTGAAACGGCAGGTCCACGGCGCGACTATAACGCCGCTACCCCGGGACTCCAGTTTCCAACCGGATCGGGACCCTTCTGCGCGGCTGCGCCTCACCGGACGGCAGCCGGCGCTCTAGGATGTCACCTAGCTCCGGGCGGATCATGCCACGGCCGCGACTCGGCGCTGCCGGCGATATCGACCGGACCTCGGCCAGGATTGGCGTGCATAGGCGGGGATGGAGAAGCGAGATGACCACAGGATTCGGGTTCTGCCCTCAATGCGGGACGCCGCGCATCGCAGCTGACCAGCGGTTCTGCGCCGCCTGTGGCAACGACCTATCCGCAAAGCTGCCGTCGCCTCCTGCCATGCCAGCCGTGCCCGCCGTGCCGGCGGCGCCTCCGGCAACCCAGTTCGCCGCGCCCACGCCCGCAGCCACGGTCCCGTCTCAACCGACGGCCCCGCCGCCGTGGTCGCTGCCGACAGCTCAACCGTACCCGCAGGCCCCCGGTGCCCCCGCAACTCCCGGTGCCCCCGCAGCTCCCGGTGCCCCCGCAGCGCCGATCGCTACCGTCGGCGGCATCAATATCACGCCCAAGCTGCTGGCCATCGGCGGCATTGTTCTGGCGGTCGTCGTCGGCGCATATCTCTTCATGAGCATGAACTCAAAGCCGGGCAGCATATCGGTCACCCCGTCCACCTTCAGCTGTTCATCCGAGAACCAGGTGGCGAGTGTGATCAAGCTGCCTTCTTCGCTTAAGGCGACCGACCAGATCGCGTGGGTGCTCGATGGGTTACCGGTCATCTCCACTAAGGTGTCCGACACATTCGAAGTCCAGAGCGATGGTTCCTGGCTCTACACCGACACGTCCAGTGCCAGCTCGAGCTGTACTGGTCCGGGAGGAGGCCCCCTCACGCCGGGGACGCACACCATGCAGATTCGCGACGCGAGCGGAAAGGTCCTGGCAGAAGGCTCCTACACGCTGACGCCATAACGAACCTAGCCCGGCGTCTCGGTCGCGGCGAAGTCCCTGGCTAGCTGTCTGCCCGCCGACTCGCTGACTTCACCAATATCGAAATCCCGCCGCTCGAGCGGCCGCACGTCCGTACCCCAGGCCACGTGCGGCCCGGTTCGCCACGACAAACGGCCCTATACCCTGCGGCCGCAAATGCGGCAACCTCGGGAGACCCGGGGACGGGCAACCGCGGCGCAAGCAACCAGGTGGGTTTGATGGCGAAGGCTGATATCAGCACCGGCGAGCACAACTTCGAGGTCGTGGGGATCGCGCGAGTCGAGGGCGAGGGAACGCTGCGCCTGCGGATCTCAGACGGCGAGGTCACCGAGGCGCGCCTTTCGATCTTCGAGGCGCCGCGCTACTTCGAGAAGCTCGTCGTGGGGCGGACTCCCGACGAGGTCGTCGACATCACCGCCCGGATCTGCGGCATCTGCCCGGTCGCCTACCAGATGAGCGCGTCCATGGCCTTCGAGCACCTCTTCGAAGTCGAGATCGACCCTCAGGTTCGGGCCCTGCGCAAGCTCTTCTACTGGGGCGAATGGATCGAGAGCCACGCCCTCCACGTCTACATGCTCCATGCCCCCGACTTCCTGGGCTACGAGAGCGCCATCGCCATGGCACGCGACCACAAGGCCGTGGTTGAGCAGGCGCTGCGACTGAAGCGGACCGGCAACGATGTCATGAAGCTTATCGGCGGACGCGCCATCCACCCGGTCTCGATGCGTATCGGCGGCTTTTCCCACACCCCGTCCCAGGCCCAGATCGAGGCCCTGCGCGAGCCGCTGACCGAAGCACTGGCACTCTCGCAGGCGACGTTGAAGCTCGTGGGCGGGTTCAAGGCGCCCAAGTTCGAGCGCGATCCCCTCTACGTCGCCATCAAGCACCCGATCGAATACGGACTCAACGAGGGCCGCATCGTCTCGACCGACGGCATCGACGTACCGATGTGGGGCTGGCGCGACGCCTTCTGTGAAGAGCAGCACGAGGGCACGAACGCCCTCCACGCCCGCACGACCGACGGTCGGACCTACATGCTCGGACCGTCGGCGCGGGTGACCCTCAATGCCGGCCGGCTCCACCCGCTGGCCGCGGAGGCGCTACGAGCCAGTGGCCTGGCCGCGCAGATCGCGCGTAACCCTTACTGGGCAATCGCGGCCCGCTCCGTCGAGCTGATCCATGCTTCGGCTGCGGCGCTCGATATCGTCAACTCCTACGAGGAGCCGGCCCGACCCTCCACGCCATGGACGCCACGGGCCGGAGAAACGGGTTGGGGCACTGAGGCACCGCGTGGGATCTGCTGGCATCATTACGACGTCGACGACGACGGACGGGTCGCCGCCGCCCAGATCATTGCTCCCACCGGCCAGAACCAGGGCATGATCGAGCAGGACCTCACCGCCTTCGCGCCGCAAGTCCTATCGCTGCCTCACGCCGAGGCGACCGTGCGCCTCGAACAGCTGATCCGCGCCTACGACCCCTGCATCAGCTGCGCCACCCACTTTCTCAACCTCGAGATCGAGCGAGACTGAACTTCCGTCACCGGGAACCGGCGGAGGCAGTCGCCCCGCCGGTTCTTCGTTTTGGGCCGCGACCGGCCTGCCGCAATGCTGGAACCCAACATGATCGAGCTGTTCTTCAAGATGGGCCTGCCGGTGCTGATGATCGGCATCGTCACGCTTGCCAGCCACCGCTACGGGCCAGCCGTCGGCGGGATCCTCGGCACGGTCCCGGCCAAGGGCGGCCCGATCCTGCTCTTCCTGGCCCTCGAGCAGAGCACGTCCTTCGCGGCCACTTCCGCCGCGGCGTCGCTCGGTGGAGCGGGCGGTTGCGGTGTCTTCTGCCTGGTGTACGCGCGTGTCTGCCGGAAGGTGAGCTGGCCGCTGGCAGGGGCTGCCGCGTACGGGGCGTTCTTCGTGACGTGGGCGATCATGCTGCCGATCGCGTCATGGGGCCTTGCCCCGGCGTTCGTGGCGGTAGCTGCCACCCTGCTCGTCTCGAGGCGGCTGCTGCCCGTTGCGCCGCCGATGCCACGAAAGGCCACGTCCGCCTCGGACCTGCCGGCGCGGATGGTCGTGGGTGCGGGCATGGTCGTGTTCGTCACAACGGCGGGGCCGTACTTCGGGGCGACGATCAGCGGCATGCTGACCTCGATCCCGACGATCGCGGCGGTTCTGGCACTCTTCACTCACGCCCAGGAGGGACCCGACCGAACGATCGGCGTGATGCGCGGGATGACGCACGGCCTGCTGGGTTTCGCGGCGTTCCTCACCGTCCTCGCCGCGACGCTCGTCCCTGTGGGCATCGCCGCCGCCTTCGCGCTGGCCTTCGCCGCGGTAGTCGTCGTACAGGCGATCGAGCTTCGCTCAGCGCTGCGGCTGCATCGTTCGGAGCCGGCCGACGATGAGCTGCTGCCGGAAGCCGCCGACTAGGCTGGATTCCGACGTTCAGCAGACCTTCGAGGGCGCGCCGGATCGTAGACTCCGCTGGTGAGCTCACCTGATCCGTCTCGGCGCGTCCGCGTCCTCGTCTGCGGGGAGCGGCTGCGCGGCGACGATGCAGCAGCGATTCTCGCGGTGGAGATGTTGCCTGCCGATGCACGGGCGCTGGCTCAGATCCAGGAGGTCGGGCAGCTGAGTGTAGAGGCCCTGCTTGACGTCCCGGACGGCGTGGCCGTGGTCGTCACGGACGCGGCCGTGGGCGTGGCCGCGGGTAAGGTCGTGGTGCTGCCGCTCGCGGACGTGGCGCGCTCGACGGGGAGTGGCGCGAGCCCCGCCTCGTCCCACTCTCTACCGCCCGATCAAGTCATGGCGCTCGCCGCGGAGCTGCGCGGCTCGATGCCATGCGGCGTCTTCGTGGGGATCGGCGGCGCCGAGTTCGGGTTCGGGGAGCTGCGGTCACCGGCCGTTGAGGCGGCGTTGCCGGCGTTCGCCGCGGCGCTCGCGGACGAGATTCGGCGGCTCGGCGCCGACTCGCGGACCGATCCCGACTCGCGGACCGATCCCGACTCGCGGACCGATCCCGACGCGCGGACCGATCCCGACTCGCGGTCGACGCCGACTCGCGGCTCGACGCCGACTCGCGGACCGATCCCGACGCGGGCGGTCGCTAGCACCCGATCCGCCCCTTTGCGGCGCGGGGCCGATCCCTCCCCTTGACGAGTCATGCATACTCGTATGCATGTCAGTCAACCAGAATGGCACACGCGGCACCGGCGGCGATGACGCAACTGGCATCAGCCGCCACCGCGGCACCGGCGGCAGCCGGGGTAACCGCGCCACGCCGTCCTCGGCACGCGAGGCGATCCTTGAAGCGGCCCGCCGCGAGATCCGGGCCGGCGATGGCCTGTCGATCCAGTCAATCGCCTCCGAGGCCGGCGTTTCCCGCCAGACCGTGCACCATTACTTCGGTGGCGCCAGGGGCCTCCGCGTCGCGCTCGCGGCCGAAGGCATGGACGTCGCCTCGGCAGCCGACGAGCCAACTCGAGAGCGCCTGATCGAGGCAGCGATACGCGTCATGTCGGGACCCGGCGGAGGCCTGGCCTCCATCGAGGCGATCGCCGCCGAGGCGGGCCTGACCAAGGGCGCCGTCTACCACCACTTCGCCGACCGGGGCGAGCTGCTGCGCGCGGTGGCCCGGCGCGTCTCCCCGGTCGACGAGATGCGGGTGCAGATCGAGCCGACGATCGACCTGCCGCCGCGCGAAGGCCTGATCGTCATCGCCCGCGCCTACTACGCCGCGATGCGGACTCGGGCCGACCTGATCCGGAACCTGGCCGCAAATTCGGCCCGCGATCCCGAGCTTGCCCAGGTCGTAATGAGCGAGATCATCGGCCAGGGCGCGCCGCTGATGATGGCCTGGTTCGCCTACCAGGTCAGTCGCGGCCGGCTTCGCCCGGTCGACCCGTCGTTCGTGATCCAGGCCCTATTCGGGCCGGTCTTTCTGATGATCGTCCTGGGGCCGACCGTTTTCGATCGGATAGCCCAGGCGGGCATCCACCCAGCGGTCGACAACGTCGAGGCCTACGTGGACCTCCTCCTGCGAGGTATCGCGCCGGCCGAAGCCAGTGCAGGAGGTTCGTAGATGACCGTCGTCCCCAATCCCACCCCGACCGCTGAGGTCCCAGCCGTCGAGGCGGTCGCCCTGCGAAAGGCATTCGGGCCGATCAACGCCGTCGACGGGATCGACCTCTCGCTGCCGGCGGGCCGCATATACGGTCTGCTCGGGCCGAACGGATCGGGCAAGACCACGCTCATCCGGTTGCTGACCGGGCTCGCGTCGGCGACCAGCGGCCAAGCCCGCGTCCTGGGCGTCGAGATGCCGTCACGGACCAACCTGGCCCACGTCGGCTACATGACCCAGGCGGACGGCATCTACCCAGAGCTGTCGGTCTGGGAGAACCTCTCGTTCTTTGCCGCGTTGTACGGCCAGAGAGACCGCGCCGAGATGATCCGAGCGCTCGCGCTGGTCGAGCTGCATGGGCGTCTCGGGACGCCGGCGCTCCACCTATCGGGCGGGATGCGCCGCCGCCTCTCGCTGGCATGCGCCCTGGTCCACCGGCCGACTGTGATCTTCCTGGACGAACCGACCGTCGGCGTGGACCCGGCCCTGCGGGTCCAGTTCTGGGACCACTTCCATCGACTGGCCGCGGAGGGAGCCACGCTGGTGGTATCGAGCCACGTGATGGACGAGGCCGATCGCTGCGACGAGCTGCTTTTCATGCGAGACGGGCACGTCCTGGCACAGGGGGCGCCGGACGAGCTTCGCACTCGGGCAGGCACGCAGAACCTCGAGGCGGCGTTCCTGAAGTTCTCGGCAGAGCCCGCCGCGGTAGCCCTCGCGAGCGCACAGGAGGTCGATCGATGAACGCGCTTCGCGTGGCCGCCGTTTTCCGACGGATCGTGGCCCAGTTTCGCCGCGACCCGCGATCGCTCGCCCTCCTCTTCGTCGCGCCCCTGGCCATCATCGCCCTGCTCGGCTGGGTTCTCAGCAGCTCCGGGGCCACCGCCGCGCGAGTAGCGATCGTCGGCGAGCCGGGCAATCCGGCCTCGACCGCGATCGTGACGAAGCTTGCAACTGCCCTGCAAGGTCAGCCGAATGTCGCGGTCGAGACCGGCGTCAATGACGCCGCCACGGCCCGGCAGATGCTGATCGACAAGCAGCTCGATCTCGTGATCTCCGTCCCGAAGGATTTCAGCCTGCAGAACCGCAAGATCGAACTGACGACGCTGGGTCTCAACCCCACCGCCGAAGCGTCTGTCATTCCGCCGATCCAGCAGGCGCTCCTCAAGGTAGTGGTGGATCAGGCAGGCGCGACGTTGCCGACAATCGAACGGTCGACCGTCTACGGCTCGCCCGACGCCACCCAGCTGGACGCTCTCGCTCCGGTTGTCGTCGGCTTCTTCGTCTACTTCTTCGTCTTCATCCTGACCGGCATCAGCTTCCTGCGTGAACGGGTCGGCGGGACGCTCGAGCGTCTTCTCGCGACGCCCGTCAGCCGGTCGGAGATCGTGCTTGGGTACAGCCTAGGCTTCGGCTTCGTCGCGACTCTGCAGATTGCCGTGGTGCTGGCCTTCGTTTTGGGCCGGCTCGAAATCCCGGCGCTGGGACCCGTTTCCGCGTTCGCCATCGGACTGGGCGTCCGCACGGCGGGCGATCCGCTGATCGCATACCTGCTGGTCCTGGTGCTTGGCCTGGGCGCGGTCTCGCTCGGGATCTTCCTCTCGACCTTCGCCCGGACGGAGCTGCAGATCCTGCAATTCATCCCGATCGTCATCGTGCCGCAGGGCCTGCTCGGCGGCTTCTTCTGGCCGATCGAACAGCTGCCCTCGCTTCTACAGCCCGTGGCCCGAATCCTGCCGGTGACCTACGCGATCGACGGATTGAGGCAGGTGATGATCGCGGGCGCGGGCCTGGGCTCGGGGCAGGTGCTCTTCGACCTGGCGGTGCTCACGGGGATCGCGGCGATCTTCGTCGTGCTCGCTTCGGCCACGATCCGCCGAGAGGTGGCGTAGCCGCGGGCGGGCTCGCGGGAGCCGTGTCGGCACGGTGGCCGTGCCGGCACCCGTGGCCGTGGCCGGCACCCGCCGTGCTGGCACCCGTGGCCGTGCCGGCACCCGCCGGCCCGCGCCGACCTGCCCACGCCGGCCGCGCCGGCCCGCGCCGGCCTGCCCACGCCGTTTCCGGCCGTGCCGGCACCAGCCGTTTCCTCCCAACTCCACCGGTAGTGGAACAAAGTGGACGCGCCCGCACGGAGAGGTCTCCGAAACGGGGGCACACGACGAATTCGGGCCGAAGTCACGCTTGCGGAGGCGAGTTTTCGCCGTCGCGCGGGCCGTTCAAGCGACCCGTGCCCCCACTCCGCTCACCAAGTTCCACTCCCAGTGGAAATGGGGACAATCCGAGGCGAAACGGGCCCGGCAACGCGACGCCGCAGTTCCACTCCCGGTGGAAATGGGGACAATCCGAGGCGAAACGGGCCCGGCAACGCGACGCCGCAGTGCCGCGCCCATCGCCCGCCCTTCACCCCGGCAGGCGCCCCCGAACGCTCCGGAGCCGCTTTCGGAATCCGTGGCGGCGTGGCCCCGCCACCAGCAGCGCAGTCGACCACGCCGCCAACGACACCATGGCGATGCCGTAGACGGGCCAGTAGCTGCCGAACCGGTCGTAAGCGATGCCACCCGCGTTCATGACGATGACGCCGCCGGCCGGATAGGCGATGGCGATGACGCCGAAGACCGCTCCGAAGTTGTGGCCGCCGAAGACGTCGCTGAAGGCCGCCGAGCGGATCGCGATCGTGGCGCCGATTCCGAAGCCGTACAAAGCGTTGCCGGCAACCGCCAGCGCCAGCAGCGAGCCGGTTGAGGCGAAGATGGCGGTCGCGCCAACGGCCACCAGCCCGGCGCAAAGCAGGCCGATGTACCGCCGCCCGAACCGGTCCGAGAGCCCGCCGCCCACCACCTGGCCGGCGACGTACGCGTAGCACTGCAGCGCGAGCAAGGTCGCCGCGAACCCGGCGTCGATCCCCTGGCCGATGGCATGGCGAGAGGAGGTCTGGAAGATCCCCTCGTCGATGCAACCGATCCCGACGGCGCCCACCAGCAGGATCAGGAAGCGGCGAGTTCGCAGGGTCCGCCTGAGGGCGTCGGGGCGAGTGTGGCTGCCTGGCGGGACGAGTTCCTGCGAGGCGGCGATCGCGCCCGGGGCGGCGGTCTCGTGCAGGCCTCTGGCCGACGCCGTCCGGGCGGGCGGTGCGCCGCCGTTAGCTGCCCCTCTGGCCAATTCCTTGCCCGGCCTGCCCGGCACGACCACGGCCGGACCGCTGGTCATGAGCAGGACGAACGGCAGGGCGATCAGTGAGAGGCCGGCGAAGCCGACCGCCGCGGACCGCCAGCCCAGCTGCGGGATCAAGCCCGCCGCGAGCGGCAATGCGAGCGCCACTCCGATTCCCGGCCCCGCGTAGGCCACGCCGAGAGCCAGGCCGGTGGCCCCGGCGTACCTGCGAGCGATCACCGTGGTGGTGCCGACGAAGACCAGCTGCAGCCCGACCGCGAGCAAGACGCCGTACGCGGCCATGAGAAACGCGACGTCGGTGGCCGCGGAGGCCACGGCCCAGCCAGTCGCCAGCAGCAGCGTGCCGGCGAGCAGCAAGGTGCGGTCGGCGAACACGTCGTAGGCGCGCCCCAACAGGGGTGAGGCGAGCGCCGAGACCAGCAGGAACATCGTCCAGGGCATCTGGCCGAGCTCGCGCGAGGAGTGGAATGTGCTCTCGAACTGGGGCGCGAGCAGCGGGAAGCAATACAGCGGGGCGTAGGCGATCGCCCCCACAACGAACGCACCGAGAACCGGCACGCTCAGCGTCAGATCACGCCGCGAAATTCGAACTCCGGGCATGCGCGCATCGTACGGGCTGGTGGACAGCAGGGCTCAGCCTGGCCGATCGGCCCAGCGCTTCGGCCCCCGCTGCGCGGCCGCTACGACTATGCGGCGTGTCGGTCGCACTGGGCGTCAAGTTGCCGACGACGGAGCAGTGTCCCGGGCTGATGAGGCGCCCTGTCAGCCCTCGGGCTTGGCTTCGGCTTCGCCTTCGGCGGGAGCCTCCGCCTCCGCCTCCTCGCCTTCCTCGGCGGCCTCGACCACCGGCTCCTCGATGACGTGCGGCGCTGCGACCTTGGCCACGACCTCGTCCGGGTCGGAGAGCAGGGTCACGTTCGGGGGCAGCGCCACCTCTCGCAGGTGGATCGAGGTATCGAAGTCCACGAGCCCATCGATCGGGAACTCGAGCGAGTCGGGCAGATTCTCCGGAAGGGCGCGAATCCTCACGCGGTCGATGTTGTGAAGCAACGTGCCGCCCAGGCGGGCCACGGCGAACGACTCGCCCGTGGCGTGAAGCGCGATCTCGACCGTGACTTCCTCGCCGCTCTTGAGAGCGAACAGGTCGACATGGAGGAGCTTGCGGTGCCGAGGGTCGATCTGGAAGCCGTGGATCAGCACCTGGTGCTTCTCCTTGCCGTCGATCTCGAGCTCGATGATCGTGTTCGAGTGGGCGACCTTGCGCAGGTGCTCGAACTCGTGCGCGTCGAGCGAGACCGGGACGGAGGCGAGCCCGTGGCCGAAGACGACGGCCGGGACTCGGCCGGCCTTGCGCAGGCGGGAGACCGACTTGCCGGTCTCGGTGCGGCTGGTCGCGGCCAGTGTTGTCGGGGCTGAGCTCACGTGCGGAAACCTCTCTGCGCGGTCAAATCGGGGCGCCGAAGGGTTCACGCCCAGGCGCTGCGGGGTACGAGACTACCACGCTGCGGCCGCCTGAGGCGCGGGCGTGGCCGTCGGACCGGCTCGTCGGCCGGCGGCACGGCGCGGCAAGAGATCTTGTGGCGCACTGGCCGGGGTGTAGATTCCGGCCCATGGCTGCAACGATCCTCATAGTCGAAGACGAATACGCCGTCGCCCGTGGGATCCAGTACGCCCTCCAGCAGGAGGGTTACCAGGTGGCGGTGTCGCGGTCCGGAGAGGAGGGCCTCGAATTCGCGCTGCGCGAGGGGCCGGACCTCATCGTGCTTGACGTTCGATTGCCCGGCATAGATGGCTTCGAGGTGCTGCGGCGCCTGCGGACGAGCGGCTCCAAGGCCCCAGTCCTGGTCCTCACCGCTCGCGACGAGGAGATGGATAAGGTCATCGGCTTGGAGCTGGGCGCGGACGACTACATGACCAAACCCTTCGGGCTGCGCGAGCTGATGAGCCGCATCAAGGCGCTGCTGCGGCGCGCCTACGGCGATCTCGCCGATGCCGGCGGCGGACGCCTGCTTCGCCACGGCGATCTGCTGATCGACCTGGAGCGCCGGCGGGTCCAACGGGGCGAACGTCGCATCCCCCTGACCGCGACCGAGTTCGAGATATTGCGCCATCTGGCCAGCCGGCCTGGCCGCGTCTACTCCCGGCGCGAGTTGCTCGAGCTTACGCGCGACTACGAAGCGCTCGATCAGGACGAGAAGACGATCAACGTCCACGTCAGCCACCTGCGTGAGAAGCTGGAGGACGATCCCTCGAGCCCGCGGTTCGTCTTGACGGTCCGCGGCGCGGGGTACGCGTTCGCGGAGCGCTGACGTGAACGACGACCGCAGGACGGTGGCCGCTACCCACGGCCTCGCAGATCCGCGACTCGCGGAGCGCTGACGTGGTCGCGCGGAGGAACAGGAAGAAACCGCCCTCGCGCGCCAGGGCGGCTCCTTCCTCGTCCCCGGCCCAATCGGCCGACCAGCCGGCGGACGCTCCCGACAGAAGGACCCTCCGGCGCACCGGCGTGCCGATCTGGCGAGCCCTGCCTCGGACTTTCCAGGGCCGCCTTTCGCTGGCCTTCGTCATGGTCTTCGTCCTCGCCGTCGGGACGGTCTCGACCTTGACCGTACTCGTCCTGGACAACTCTCTGCGCGAGCAGGAACAGACCAACCTGGCAGCCAGGGCCAACGCTGTGGCGGCCGTGGTCCGCGTCAAGGCCGAGGCCACGGCCGCGCTGGACCCGGCCAACGTGACGGTCGTGTCCGCCGGCGGCCAATTGAACCAGTACGTCAGGGCCGTCCTTACCAATCCGGCGACGCTCACCGACTACGCCAACAACGTTGCCCAGGCGGACCTCCGCCTCCGCTTCGGCCTGGGCTCCGACGCCTCGGGCACGATCGTGTTCTACCCGGCCGCCGAGCCATCGACCTTCGGCGCCTCCCTCACCGCGGAGCCGGGCCGGGGGCAGGCTCGCGACTCGGTCGACTACACCCAGATCTTCAAGTTCGCGGACCCGGTAGGTGTCCAACCGACCTGGTACCTGGAGGTCAGTCTCTCGGCGCCGTACACGACGCGGAGCAGCACCATCGCCTCGGTCGTCGGCTTCCTCCTGATCACCGCCACGGTGGCCCTGCTGCTCGCCATTGTGGTCTCGGCTTTCCTGGCCCGCCGCTTCACCAAGCCTCTGCGCCGCCTGACGGACGCCTCCAGAGCCCTGGCCGAGGGTGATCTAGCCCGTCGCGTCCCGGCGGAACGAGCTTTGACCGGAGGTCTCGAGATCATGGAGTTGTCCCACCAGTTCAACGCCATGGCGGACCAGGTCGAGGAAACGATGGAGGTCATCCGGCGGGATCGCGACATCAGCCGCGAGTTCCTTGCGGACGTCTCCCACGAGCTTCGGACGCCGCTGGCCGCGCTGAGAACCTTCAACGAGCTGTTGCAGGAGAAGGCCGGCGAGGACCCTGCCGCCCGGGTGGAGTTTCTGGAATCGAGCGCCCAACAGATCGAGCGGCTGGACTGGCTGGCTCAGAACTTGCTGGAGCTTTCGAAGCTCGACTCCGGGCTGGTGCGGCTCGACCTCCGACCGGATGACCTGCGGGCGACCATCCTCTCCGCAGTCGAGCAGGCCCAGGTTTCCGCGGTGCGGCGCGGCATCGATCTCACCACGGAGCTGCCCGAAACGCCACTGGTCACGCGTCACGATCCGCAGCGTCTCGGCCAGGTCCTGATCAACCTCATCGGCAACGCTCTCAAGTTCACATCGCGCGGCGGCGCCGTCCAGGTGACCCTCGTGCCGCACCTCCGCGGAGCCCGGATCCAGGTCAGCGACACCGGCGTGGGAATCGAGGCCAACGAGTTGCCCCACGTCTTCGAGCGCTTCTACCGTGGCTCGCGTGCCAACGAGGCCCGCGGCAGTGGAAGCGGCCTGGGTTTGGCGATCGTTCGATCGATCGTGGAGATGCACAACGGCCGGGTCATGGTTGAGAGCCGCGTTGGCTCGGGCACCACGTTCACGGTGACGCTACCGGTCGATCCACGCCGCGCCGTTGACAAGGCGAAGACCGTCGATTTGGCTGCGGCCGGAGCCACCAAGCGAGCCGGCCCTCCGAGTCCGGCGGAGTAGCCCTCCCGACTGGCCTCCGCGACAGCGGTGCCGCTTCCGGTGGCGAATTCTTCACCGTCCCGCGGCTGGAACCTCAACCGCCACCGGGACTATCGTCATGGTGTCGCAGCCGCCGCGGCGCGCATGCTGGCCGCAGCGCAATTGGCGCTGCTTTTCTAGCATTCGCGGCTGCCACCCATTCGTAGCCCAGAAAGCCGACTCGATGTCCGACTCACGCCCCCAGGCCGAGCTGCCGGGGGCCGCGCCAGCGGAGACCCAGCGTTTCGAGCCTCAGCCTGCGCCGCGCCTCCACTGGCAGGAGGCTATCGACGGCGGATCGGCAAACGGGGCCGACCCGGTGACGCCGGAGCGCTGGTTCGAGCCGGCTTCGGTGACGCCCGGCCAACCGCCGGATACGGGACCTGCCGGTTCCTTCGGCCGCGGCCTCGTCGCCGCACTGCTGATCGCGTCGATCTTTGGCGCCGTGTTGGGCGCCGGCGGTTCATACTTTGCTCTCAGGGCTTCCGGCGCGCTCGATCGCCAGGAGGCCGCCCCAACAGACGCCGGCCAGCAGGTCACGATCGAATCGGAATCGTCGACCGTGATCGCGGCCGTGAGCGCGGTCAGCCCCGCTGTGGTCCAGATCGTTGCCAACGATGGCGCCGGCACGACGCTGGTTGGCTCCGGGATCATCTATGACGTGCGTGGCTGGATTCTGACCAACAAGCACGTCGTCACCGGAGCCAAGACGATCACCATCCGGCTCGCGGACGATCGACGGGTGGCCGGCACGACCTATGGCCTGGACACGCTGACGGACCTCGCCATCGTCAAGGTAGACGGCACCTTCGATCTGGCTGCGGCTCCCATCGGCAACTCATCCACGCTGCAGGTGGGCCAGACGGCGATCGCGATCGGCAGCCCGATCGGGCTCGGCTACCCGAACAGCGCGTCCGAGGGGATCATCTCGGCCCTGGGCCGTGACATCTCCGTGAACGGCGACACGCCCGCCACGGCGGACGTCACCACCAACCTGCACGGGTTGATCCAGACCGACGCGGCGATCAACCCGGGTAACAGCGGCGGTCCTCTCGTCGACGCGACGGGGCGGGTCGTGGGCATCACCACCGCTTCGGCCCAAACAGCGACGGGGATCGGTTTCGCGATCCCGATCAACATCGCCCGGCCGATAATGCAGCAGGCCCTCGCGGGCGAGAAGCTAACCCGACCGTTCATCGGCGTTAGCTACGATCTCATAGACCGCGGCTTCGCAGCCGACTTCAGCCTGCCGCTGGACTACGGCGCGTGGGTGCACAAGGAGGACGCGTCCGGCAACTCCATCGCCGCGGTCACGGTCGGAAGCCCCGGAGACCAGGCCGGCATCAAGACCGGTGACATCATCACCAGCGTCGAGGGCCAGACGATCGACACGTTCCATCGACTCGAGGACTTGCTGGTGCAGTACGCCCCCGGTCGAACGATCAGCCTGCAGCTATACCGTGCCGGTAGCTACATTACCGTCCAGGTCACGCTGGGCACTCGACCAGAGACGACGAGCTAGCTCCGGGCCTCGCCGGCGCGGCGGCGGGTGATCTCGACCGCGGCACAGTCGAGCGGGCCGGGAAGCGGAGCCTGCGGCTTGCGGACTCGGACCACGACCTCGTCCGGCACCGGGCCGTCCGGCCGAGCCAGGACCTGCTGCGCGATCAGCTCGGCGAGAGTCTCGATGAGCCGCTGGCTCTCTCCCTCCAGCACGCCACGGCAGATCTCGAAGACCTCTCGATAGTCGACCGTCCTGTCGAGGTCGTCGCTGAGACCGGCCGGCCGCAGGTCGAGATGGAGTTCCACGTCTACCTCGAACGGCTGGGGAACTTCCCGCTCGAGGGCCGCCACTCCGTGCCTGCCCTGGAACCGCATGTTCTCGAGGGCGATGTGGTCGCTCACTCCGATACTCCTCGAATCACCGCGTCGGAGATACGGGCAGTCCTGACGTTAGCTCGAACGTCGTGAACCCGCACGATGTCGACCCCCGCTGCGATACCGAGCGCCGTCGTCGCCAGGGTCGCTTCCAGGCGCTCTTCGATCGGGACGCCGCCCAGGACGAGGCCGAGGGTGGACTTGCGCGAAGTGCCGAGGAGGATGGGCTGGCCCAGCACTTGCAGCGCCGGCAGCCCGCGGAGGACGAGCAGGTTGTGCTCGGGCGTCTTCCCGAAACCGAAGCCCGGGTCGACGATGAGGTTCTCGCGTGGCACGCCGGCCCCCATTGCCCGATCCAATGCCTCTCTCAGGTCGGCGACGACCTCCCCGACGAGGTCTCGGTAGACGGGCGCGGACCGATTGTGCATTAGCACCAGAGGGATTCCGCGGGCCGCGGCGAGGCGGGCCATGTTGTCGTCCGGCGAGACACCCCAGACGTCGTTGATGAGGCTCGCTCCGGCATCGATCGCCGCCGCCGCGACGGCCGGCTTGACGGTATCGACGCTGATCGGGAGGTCCGGCAGGGCCGCGTGGATCGCCGCCACGACGGGCACGACACGTGCCAGTTCCTCGTCCTCGGGTACGGGTTCGTGGCCCGGCCTGGTGGACTCCCCGCCCACGTCGACGATGTCCGCCCCTTCGCCGGCCATTCGACCGGCCTGGACTACACCGGCCTCGGCGGCCGCGCCCCCGCGGCCGGCGACGGCCGCCAACAGTCCGTCCCCGGAGAACGAATCCGGGGTCGCGTTCACGATGCCCATGACGAACGTCCGGCTGCCCCACTCGAACACGCGCCCGCCGATGCGGGTCGGTGCGCTGGCGGTCGTGGAGTTGCTCATGGGGTGGCCTCCCGCTTGATTGGCGCCGGATCGGGTTCCAGGCGCGGATCGTCGACCAGCAGTGCGCGGGCCGCCCCAACCAGGTACAGAGAGCCTGCCACGATCACGGGACCGCCGCCACCGCCGCCGCCACCGCCGCCGCCGCCACCCGAGAGGGCCGCGTCGAGCGCGTCAGCCGGCCTGGCAATTGTCTCGGCAGGTCGCCCGGTCGCCGCCGTCCACCGCGCCGCCAGCTGATCCGGGAGCAGTGCCCGAGCCACCGCCGGCGCAGTGGCAATGACCCGCGCTTCGACGAGATACTCACAAGCGGCCAGAGCCCGCAGCACTCCCTCGACGTCCTTGTCCGCCATGATCGCCACCACGAGCGTCGGCCGGCCACTGTGCAGGAAGGGGGCCAGATCGTCCAGAGCCACGGCCAGGCTGGCGGCGCCGGCCGGGTTGTGGGCTCCGTCGAGAATGACCTCCCGGCCGGCGACCTCGACCAGCTCGAGGCGTCCCGGCCAGCGGACGGCGGCATAACCGGCCCGGCGCCGCTCCCCGTCGACGCGGGCGATCCCGGCCGCTTCGAGAGCGTCCAGCGTAGCGTCGGCGACGGCCACGTTAGCCGCCTGATGGCGGCCGCGGAGTCCGACACGTACCCTTCCCAGCCGCCCCAGTTCTACGTCGATCCCGTCGCGATCGGCCCCGCGGAGCGGCGCGGGCGGCGTCACGACCAGCGGGGCTGCCACTCGCCGGCTCCGGCGCTCGATGACTTCGAGCGCCGTACCCCAGGCGCCCGTCACCGCCAGGTCGCCCCGCATGATGATTGCCGCCTTCTCCCGGGCGATCGCTTCTACGGTGGTGCCGAGGCGGTCCGTGTGGTCGAGGGAGACGTTTGTCACGACGGCCACGCCGCCGTCCCAGGCGTGGGTCGCGTCCAACCGGCCCCCCAACCCGACCTCGACGACCGCCAGGTCCACGCCGGACTCGGCGAACCAGTGGAACGTTATGGCCGTCAGAAGTTCGAACTCGGTCGGCTCGCCGTGGCGTCGGGCCACCCGATCCGAGATCGCCAGGACCTCGCCCGCGAGCCGCGCGAACGTATCCCGATCGACCGGCTCGCCGCCGACCTGGAGCCGCTCGCGGTAACTGACCAGATGCGGCTTTGGCGTCTCACCGATCCTGTAGCCCGCGGCCCGGAGGGCGGCGCCCGTCAACGCGAGGACGCTGCCCTTGCCGTTCGTGCCGGCTATGAGGGCTCCGCGGAAAGCACGCTCCGGGTGGTCGAGCGCGGCGAGCAGGGCTCGCGTTCGCGAGAGTCCTAGATGGATGCCGAACCGGCTCCTGGACTCGAGGGCCTCCAGGGCCTCCGGATAGCTCAGCCGGGCCGGACTCAATCCTTGGTCAGGTCGTCTTCGTAGAAGACGCACTGGTTGAATCTCGGCGTCAGGCAGACGTCGTTGACGAAGCCCTGCTCGAGGTGGACTCCGCCTCGGAGCTGGCAGCGCGAGACGTTCTGCTCCTGGCGGATCAACGCTTTGAGCAGATGCGGCGCCTGGATCGGAATGGCACCGCGGCTGCCGGTTACGTAGAAGTGCGGGCAGACGTTGCGACGCAGGCTCGGCAGCCCGAAGGTGCCCCGGCCGGCCGGGAGGCCCGGCCAGCGCCTCGGCTGGCCGGTCTCGGCGTGAGTGATGACCGGTTGCCGCGGGGCCGGCCGAGTCGTGACGCGGCCCTGTGGCAGTCGGTACGGCAGCCTGGGGCCGGGCCGGGCGGGTGTGGCGGGCGCGATCGGACGCTGGAGGCCGGGCGTCTGTCGCGCGTCACCGGTCTCGAGGGGGCCGGGTCGATCGGGCTTTGGATCGCGAGCCTGCACTGTCGCCTCGAACCTGAACGAACGCTCCTGGACGCTCGCTCTCTACAGCAGAGTACATCGTTCCGCCCTCGGCGCGCATATCCCTTGCGTCACTGCGGAACGTCCTACGAGGAGTAGTCGGCTGGGTCTCGGTGGACCGGAGAGACTCATTGCGTGGCCCGGCCTTCGTGGATGCGACAATAGCGAGCATGCCGATGCGAGAACGCCGAGCTGCGCACGTTCGACCCAGGCCTCCGTCGAGCGACAGGCTTCGGAACGACACGATTCGCGCGGAAGGTCCTTCTCACGGCGCTCTGCGGCGCTATGCCCCGGTCCGGTCCGGCCCTCGGATCCACCCCGTGACGGCCCTGGTGCTGGTCGGTGGCTGCATCGTTCTCGGGCTCGTCGCCTTGAACATAGGCTCCGGGATTGCCGCCAACCTGACGTCGGCCTTCGGGGACGCCATGTCGCGGCTGTCCTCCCAGGCGCCGGCGACGGCCGCGCCCTCGGGCGTGGCTCTGGACACCCCCGTGCTCGACGCGCCGGACAACGACGGGTACATGAGTCAGACGCCCTTGCCGATCCAGGGCAGCGCGCCGGGAGCGGCACTTGGCAAGAACGGCTACGCGGTCATCGTGTATCGCGTCGGCAAGGACGGTGCCAGGCAGCCGGTCGCTCAGGTCGATCTCGGCGCGACGACGCGGTTCATCACCCCACCGATCGCGATGAACGAGGGCGAGAACGTATTCGTCGCCACTCTCAAGACCCCCAGCGGCGAGGGCCAGCCGTCACCGCCGGTAACCTACATTCTCGACACCACGCCGCCGCCGATCACCGTTTCGTCGCCGGGCCAGAATGCCCAGCTTTCGGCCGCATCCCTCGATGTGTCCGGCAAGACCGACCCGGGAGTCACCGTCACGATCCGCAACCGGCAGGCGCCCGGAGGCGCGCAGAGCAACCAGACCGTCGGCCCGGACGGCCAATTCAAGCTAACGGTTCCGGTGGTCGCCGGGTCCAACACGATCGATCTGACCGCAACCGATCAGGCCGGCAACCACTCGAGCAGCTCTCTTACTGTCAACCGTTACTACGGTCAGCTCGCCGCACACCTGACCGCGACTCCCGCCAAGTTCTCCGCGGACTCGCAGACCACTGTCACGGTGACGATCCACGCCACGTCGGCGAACGGCGGCCCTCTGGCCAACGCGAAGGCGACGTTCTCGGTCCAGATTCAGGGTCTCGGCCCGATCGACTCGCCCGAACTCGTCACAGACGCGACCGGAGTGGCCAGCTGGCAGGTGCCCATCTCGGGAGGGTCGCCCGGCAATGGACGGGCCAGCGTCCTGGTGACTTCTCCGGCCGGGGACGAGATCCGGGAGACAACGGCCATCACGACCACCTGAGCCGGGGCGCGGGATGCGACGCCGCAGCCGGATCGGGCCGCTGGTCTCAGCCCGCCATCGCAGCTACAATCAGGTTCATGGCCAGCTGGCGCTGCCCGCATTGTGGGGCGCCGCAGCCCGAAACGGCGCGGTGCTGGGTTTGTGGTCGCTCGACGACCACATGCGCGAGCTGCCGCCACTTCCGCAAGGGCGTCACCATCCGGCTCGGGTACTGTGGCCTGGACAGGCGACGCACGCCGCTCACGGGCGATGAGGAGCGTGCCTGCTGGGAGCGAGCGGCGTCGGAGACGCCCGCCGACGCCGCCTCCGCGGACTCCCGCCCTGAGGGCGCGCAGAACCTGTGGGGGGCCGCCCGACGACCGCAGATGACCGAGGATCCGACGGTGCGCGCCACGGGTATGTGGACCGAGTCCGACTCGGCGGCCGGCGGTCGACCGGCGGCAACCTCGCACAGGCGTTCCATTCGATCCCGGCCGTGGGGCCGCGTCCCCGGGCTGACGGAGCCTGCCGGCCGACTCCGAGCACTCAAGGCAAAGGCGAGAGACTGGCCCTAGGGCGGGGGCGTTGTTTGGGCCGGCGTTGGCGTTGGGGTTGGCGCCGGTGTAGGAGTCGGAGTCGGGGTTGGTGTGGGAGTAGGGGTTGGTGTGGGAGTAGGGGTGGGCGTCGGAGTTGGCGTTGGGGTTGGCGTCGGAGTGGGTGAAGGCGTGGGGGCGGGTCCCTTCGAGACGACGTAGTCGACCGTCGAGTTCTTCTGAACCATGACGAGCGCTCGAGGATTGCTGCTGATGACCTGGCCGGCCGGAATCGACGGGTCGTACTGGTCGCTGCGGACGCCTGCCTGGAGCCCGGCCGCGGTCAGGGCGTTGCGGGCATCGCTCTCGGTCATCCCAGCCAGATTCGGGACGGCGACCGTCGCCTGTCCTTGCAGGACAGTGACGTTGATCGTGTCGCCCTGGTGCATGACGCTGTTGGCTGCCGGGTTCTGATCAACGACCGTGCCGTCGGCCTGGGTTGTGTCGTTAGGCTTGAACGTGTAGTGGAGGCTCAGGCCGGCTTGTTGCGCCGCCGTCTGGGCCTGGTCGAGGGATAAGCTGACCAGATTGGGTGCGTTCACGGACGGCGCGCCCTTGCTGGAGAAGAGCAGCACGACGATCAGGCCAATGATCACGATCAGCAGGATCCCCAGGATGCCGGCGACCCAGGCCCATGGGCTGGTCGCGGACGGTTCCAACTCTTCGTCGAGCTCGGGTGGCTGTGTCCGGCGGGCGGGCCGCCGGGGCGGCTCGGGAGCGTATCTGTTCGACTCGTCGAGTCCCGGTTCGTAGTCGTCGTAAGAGCCGGGTCCAGACGCGTACGCGTCTGGAGAGTAGATCACGCGGCTGGTGGCCGGCTGGGGAACGTTCACGCCGCCGGCAGCGGCTAGTCCGGTCGCTCCGAGGGCGGCCCCCGCCGCGCCGGCAAAGCCTTCTTTCGAGGCAACCGCCGGGGCATCCGCGGCCGCGTCGGCGGCGTCCTCGTCATCGAGGAAGCCCTCCAGAGCTTCAGCCATCGCGGCCGCCGAGTTGTATCTCTTGCCGGGTACGGCCGAGAGCGCTGTCAGCGCGATGTTGTCAAGGGCGGCGGGAATTCCGGGCCGCAGCGCCGATGGCGGCGGGGGCGGACCGGTGCGGCGAGCCCTGGCGATCGCCCCAGGCGTGGCCCCTTCCCACGCCTCGCGGCCGGTGAGCAGCAGGTAGAACAGCCTGCCCAGATCCTCGAGGTCGCCCGATTCGCTCGGTCCCGCGACCGGCCCGCTTGTGGCGGATCCACCGGCGGGCGGCTGAGCCATCTCGCCGGCCGGCTCCTTGACGTTGAGGGCGCTGTCGAGGATGGCTGCCCGGGCTCGAGCGATTCCGAAGTCCGTGACTTTGACGTGACCGTCACGCATGACCATGACGTTGTGCGGCGTCAAATCACCGTGTGTGATCCCGTGGTCGTGCGCGGCGGCCAGGGCCCGAGCCACCTCGGCCGTGGCGCGTGCCGCCCGCCGGGGCGGAACAGGCCCGTTTCGTTGTAGCAAAGTTGCCAGGTCGGCGCCGTCCACGTACTCCATGACGACGTACGTCCCGGAAGTGTCCGTGCCGGAGTCGTACGTGGCGACGACGTTCTCGTCGCTCAGAGCCGAGGCGGCGCGTACCTGCCAGCGGAATTCCGAAAGGAAGTCAGGGTCTGCCGAATACTCCGGCCGCAGCAGCTTCAGCGCAACGTCTCGGTTCAGCTGGACGTCCGCGGCCCGGTAGACCGTGCTCACGGTGCCCTCTCCGAGCAACTCGATGAGCCGGTAACGGCCCCCGATCATGCGTCCAATCTCGGCCACGAATTGTCCTCGTCGGGCCGGCGCGATGCGCCGGCGTTGGATGGGCATGCCCCTTGCTCGCTGAGCCGCCGACCTACCCTGGTCGGTCAGCTCAAGTCGAGAGTCTGCAAGTAGCTATGGAACTCGGCGCCAATGTCCTGTCTCTGGAGCGCCAACTCTACTGACGCTTTGAGCCAGCCCATCGTTGTGCCGGCATCGTATCGCACGCCTTCGAAAGCGTACCCGTAGACGTCCTGTTCCTTCATCAAAGCCTCGATGGCGTCCGTGAGCTGGATCTCGCCCCCTGCCCCGCGAGGCGTCTGCTCGAGCTTGTCGAAGATCTTGGGTGTCAGGACGTAGCGCCCGATGATCGCCAGGTTGGACGGAGCCTGGGCCGCATCCGGCTTCTCGACCAGGCCTGAGACCTTGTAGAGGCGCGGATCCTCGTCGAGATCGGCGGGCTCGCCCGCGATGATGCCGTAGCGACAGGTTTCTTCGTTTGGGACTTCGGTCACGGCGACCACGGAGCAGTGGGTTCGCTGGTAGGCCGCGATGAGCTGTCCGATGCATGGTCGCTCGCCGACCACGACGTCGTCGGAGAGAATCACTGCGAACGGCTCATGGCCGATGAGTTCCTTGGCGACGAGAACGGCATGGCCCAGGCCGAGCTGTTCCTTCTGGCGGACGTAGGAGATCTGGGCGAGATCGGAGATGGCCCTGATCTGGCGCAACATCTCGATGTCGCCGCGAGCCTCGAGCAGCTGCTCGAGCTCGAGATTCAGATCGAAGTGGTCTTCGATGGCCCTCTTCTGGCTGCTCGTGATGATGATGACCTGCTCGATGCCGGCCTCGACCGCCTCTTCGACGGCGTACTGAATGACCGGTTTGTCAACGAGGGGGAGCATCTCCTTGGGCTGGGCCTTGGTCGCCGGAAGGAAGCGGGTTCCCCAACCCGCCGCCGGAAAGACAGCTTTTCGAACTCGCATCTGCCCTCAGCTTCGATCGGCCATCAGCGTGGCCGGCTCGACGAACTCATGGTTGTCGCGGTGGATGCCGTCGCACAGCCCCAGGCGGCGTGGCTCGGTTGGCAGCCAGACCGGCCTCATGATCTCCCGGACCTTCGAACGCCGGCAGAAGAGGTTTCCGCGGCCGGCCATCCAGGCCAGGACGTGGCTCGGATCGCTGTGAAACTCGAACGGGCCGGGGTTGAGGCCGGCCGATTCCGTCCACGAGATGGGAGCCTCCGGGGCGACTGTGTCGAGGATGCTGACCCGCCAGGGCGTTCCCTCGATGACTTCGCCGCAGCCCGCGCAGCGGACGGCTACGTTGTCGGTGACGATCGTTGGGATCCGGACGCCGTACAGTTCCATCGCGGCCGGATCGTAGCAGGTCGCCGGAACTTGAGGAGCGAAGATCGGATCTGTGGACGGGTCTGACGACGAGGTTTCGCGCGGCGACGAGGTTTCGCACGGCGACGAGGTTTCGCACGGCGACGAGGTTTCGCGCGGCGACGAGGTTTCGCCGGCTGAGGCGGCACGGGCACGGCGCCGCGATCGAGCTGCCGATGGCCAAGCCCGGGCCGGGATGCGAACGGGCCTGGCCAAGCAGTTCAAGCAGGTCCTGGATACGCAGACGAAACGCGCCCGGGAGGCCGACCAATCCGAGAAGGAAACGCGCCGCCGAAAGCGCTGATCTCGGGGCTGGGCGACCGCTCCCCGTCAGCTGCCGAAGGTGAAGGCGTATGCCCGGATGCCGGATGCGTCGAAGGTGATCGTAACCGTCCCGCGGGCGGCGGCGGAAAGGTGGACCAGGTGGTAAAGCCGGTCCGACCCAACGGTCAGGGAGCCGTCGGCTGCGACGTCCTCAGTGGCCCCTACCGTCGCCGCTCCGGGTGCCAGGCCGGTCACGCCGACCGTAGCCGGCAGCGGCGAGTCGGCTGCCAGAACGAGGTAGACATCGCGGGCGTAGAACGACAGCTCGAGCTGGTCGCCGGCGGCGCCGGCCAGTGCGTACTCCGGCTGGAAGTCCCACGTGCCGCTAACCGCAAAGCTGTTCTTCGTCAGCGTGCCGGGCAGCGAGTAGCTGTGCGACCCGGGCTGGGGAGTTTCCGGCGAGGAGAAGCGACCCTGCCGCGACATACCCACGTACGTCTCCGGTGTCTGGCTCCCCGAGAAGGGCGGCGTCGGAGCTGAGGTCGCGGCCGGGGGCGCCGATGCGGTGAGCTTGCCCGCCTCCGCGAGCAGGGCGCGGATATCGTCTTCGGTCTGAACGTAGTCGCCCTCGCCGAAGTGGGCGTTCCGCACCTGCCCCGTCGCGTCGATCAGGTAGTCGGCCGGCCAGTACTCGTTGGAGTACGCGTTCCACGTCTTGAACTCGTTGTCCTGGGCAACGGGGTACGTGATCCCGTAACGGGCGATTGCCGCCGCCACGTTGCTCGTGTCGTGCTCGAAGGCAAACTCCGGGGAGTGGACGCCCACGATCACGAGACCCTGGGCGGCGTACTTCTGATACCAGCTCTCGACGTAGGGCAGCGTGCGGATGCAGTTGACGCACGAGTACGTCCAGAAGTCGACCAGGACGACCTTGCCGCGCAAGCCGGCCAGGGTCAGCGGCTTCGAGTTGAGCCAGTTGTCAATGCCGGTGAACTCGGCGGCGGGCCCGAGATCGGGCAGGTTGGACGCGTCCGTCGAGCCGGCCGGAGCGGTCCCGTGTGGTCCCGCGCCCAGGTCGCTCAGGGCAGATTGAACCTGCTGTGTCCGCTCGAGGGTTTGAAGCGCGCCGGTCCAATCGGGCAGGGTGCTGGTCAGGTCCGCCGTTATTGCCGTGTCGGCCCCGACGGCCATCAGGCCGGCCGTCACGAGGACGAGCCCGCCCAGAGCTCGGCTGGCCCAGGGCGATGCCGAGCGGAGCTTGAGCCGGTCCAGAGCGGTTCGTCCGCCCAACGCGATTGCCAGAAGCGGAAGGCCGGCGCCAATGGCGTATGCGATGACGAGGGCGATCGTTGCCCCCGATCCTGGGGCGGTTACGGCCAGGCTGGTCACGGCACCGAGGATTGGGCCGGCGCAGGGCGTCCAGACGAGGCCCAGGCCGACGCCGGTCACCAGGCCGCCGGCGAGGCCGGGGTGGGCCATTCGGGCGCCGAGGGCCGGGATCCGAGCAGTCGCCCGCTCGTACACGCCGGACAGGGCCGGCACCAGCAGCGTCAGCCCGAAGACGGCGACGATCGCAATCGCCACGTCCCGGAGCACCGAGCTCGGCAGGTGAAGGGCGGTGATGATCTGGACGCTTGCCAGCGTGAAGAACGAGAAGCTGGCGATGAGCCCGGCTATGACCAGATAGGGCCGACGGCGGTCGCCGCCGGTGCCGGCCGCCAGAACGATCGGCAGCACCGGCAGGACGCACGGTGAAACCGCGGTCACAACCCCGGCGACGAATGCGACGACCAGGAGAACGACCATGATCGATGTCTTACCAGGAGCCTGTGCATGTCGCGCAGTTGGCTGCGAGACGGCTCATCGGCCGCGACACCAGGGGCAGTAAGCAACCCGCCGGCGCCTGCCGGCGGGTTGCTTACGATCGATGGGGACCTGTGGGGGCCTGTGGGATGGATCAGTAACCCGCGGTACCGCTTGGGGCGGCGGTATCGCTTGGGCGGCGGTATCCGACGGGGCAGCGGACATGGCCGCACCCGCCCCAGCGCTCGGAACGGAGCCCGAAAGCGGAGCGACGAACCACACGCCGTTCTTCCCCTGGCCTGTCGTGTCACCGGCGGCCGAGTCGCCGGAGTAGTAGTAGAGAGGCATGTGGTTGTAGGTGACCTGGACGATCCCGTCGGAGCGCGTGATCGTGGAGAACGTGCCCGTGGCCCCCGTGGGCCCTTCGATCATGGCTCCGTCCGCCGCGGCCAGCGGCGGCCAGGTGGTTGCGCAGGTGCCGGAACAGCTGCTTGTGTCAGGCGTGTCCGTGGTGAAGACATAGAGGGTCATGCCGCCCTGGCCGGTGAGGTATGACCCCAAAGTTGCGTCGTTGGTCACGCCGAGCGTAAGGGCCGCCGGCGTCGCCGTCTGGCCCTGGACGTTGGACGAAGGCGTGCTCGCCGCTGACGAACAGGCCGCCGCCACGAGTACCGCGCCAAGCGCGAGACCGGCGAGTGACAATGATCGTGAACTGGAAGCCATAGCGATGTCTCCTGAACTTCTCTCTCCACACCGCGGTCGTGCGGTGCCCTCATGACAGGAGATCTACCGGCTTGTCCTGAGGACAGCCTGAAATGCCGGTGGCAGGTAGGGCTTCCAGCCGATGAAGTCTCGCGGGATGAAACGGGTGGAGGCCCCACGGCGAATCGCCGAGGGATGGTCGGGGTGGTTGTGGCCGCCTGACTCGCAGATCGGATTCGAGGGCGTCGGAACCCGCCGCGCTGGTGCTAGGATGATCGCCTGGGCGGCCTGAGCATCGATCCATCGCCCGTCGCGAGCCGAAGCCACAGCCGCCGCCCACGTGACCCCGACTGACGGGTCGGGCTGCGGGCCAACGCCTCCGAGGTTGCGGCACGAGCCCGGGTAGGGACTGGTGACGGTAGGGCGCCAGGCTGCCAATGAGGGCCGGGCACGGTTCGGGAGGCCGTACCTCCGTATCGCTGTGGTCATCGCAGCGACGTCCCTGATCGTGTCCGTGGGCGTGCTCGGTCCGCACCAATCCACGCGCTCGCGAGCCGTTGCCACCGCGTCGCTGCCCGCGCCAACCGCGATGCCGGCTCAGTCCGGCGTCCGGCCCGATTTCCACGATCTCGCCCCGGCCAAGCTCGCCCCCTCCGAGATCACCATGTCGTGGCTGTCGAATGCGACCACCGGCCGCTCGATCGCGGCGATCGGCAGGCGCATCTTCTACGTCGTCGCCGCCAACAGGATCGAATCCACGGTCATCGGCTCGGACGGGGACCCGCAGATCCTTGTCAGTGTCCAGTCATGCCGGACCATCAACCAGATCGCGGCCGCCGGCGACCTCCTGGCATATGTGGAAACTTCTCCCGTGGGAGCGCCGCTCGATGTGTCGGGCTGCGGCACGCCGGCGAGCATTGCCTGGAGCATCTGGCTGAGCGATCTGCAGGGAGAGCAGCCGCGGCGAGTCGCGTCCGGGGTCAGGCTCGCGACATCGGTCGAAACCGAGTTGTACCCGGTGCATCTGGCCCTTTCGACCTCGACCTACGCCTATGAAGTCCCTCTTCGCTCCGCCCAGCCATCCCCATTCCAGCGGGTCGAGGTTCATTCGACCGGCGACAATCGATTGCTGTGGTCCGCCACGACCGACGGAGGCGTTTCGGACATCCTGCTGGGCGGCGGCCGGCTTGCGGTCGTTACCGACGGTGCTCTGATGACGGACGCGCGCATGGAACTCTGGACTGGGGACGCGGCGCATCCATTGCTCCGGAGAGTCGGGGAGCCGGCCGCGTCGGCGTCCATGTCCGACGATGGGACGTATCTCGCTTGGGACTCGAGAGCTCCCTTCGAGCGGTCGCTGGCGACGGCGCAGGCGGCCCTGGTCGTGGATAGGCTCGACTCGGCGTTTCCGCAGAGCATCCTGTTGCCCGCGGCGATTGGCGCTCCCGAGCCTCTTCGGCCCGTCGTCTCCTCGGGTCTGACGGGCCCCATCGTGGCCTGGTACGCGACCGTGGGCCGTGGCGCCGTCTATCCGGCCTTCCTCGATTCGGCCAATGAGTCCGGCGTTGCCCTCTTCAGCGTTCAGTCTCCGGCGTGGATCGACCTGCAGGGCAGCGTCCTGCTCTGGGTCTCCGCGGATATCGACGGAAAGAGCATTGCCTTCGCCGCGGACCTGGCCGGTTCTGGCAACGCCGCACCGTGACGTGTGGCTGACCGCCGGGTCTCCCGGGACGATGGATCAGTGAGGACGTGGTAGGTCTTGTCGAAGCGGCGGTAGTGTGCGGCATAGGCCGCAAGCGCCGGTCGAGCGACCAGGTCGTTCCGGGTAAGGTCCGCGTACCGATCTCGAAGCTCGGTCGACGTGCTCAGGCTCAGGTGTGGCGTCATGGCCGTGAAATGGCGCACAAGCGAACGCAAACGCAACTCGTTGACTTGTCACGCTTCGTGAGATTCCCCTTGCGGCTCGCGTACGGTTGAGTACTCTACGTCCCAAGGCTTCCGGCCGGTCGGCAGACTGGTCCTGAGCCGGCCGCCCGTGGGATGCACCGGCGCCTGCGGACGGTCCCCCTATCCAGGGGACACGGGGCTAATCCTCGTAACGTCGGGCGTGGAGTGGAGGATGGGGCGTATGAAGCCCAAGCCACTGGCTATCTTCGCAATCGTGGCGCTCGTGGCGTCGGCCTGCAGCTCGTCTTCGGGCACCGCAGGCGCGAAAGAGGTCAAGATCGGCGTGGAGCTCCCGCTCTCGGGCGGCGAGCTGCCGAACGGTGGTCCGACCCTGAACGGCGTTCAGCTCGCCATCGACGAGCACCCCGTGGCCGGATACACGGTCACGGTCAACAAGCAGGACGACGCCGTCAACGGCGTCCACAACCCGAACCAGGGCGCGACTAACATCCAGACGCTGATCAACGACACGAGCGTCTTCGGGGTGGTCGGTCCATTCAACTCGAACGTGGCCCAGGCTGAGATTCCCAAGAGCAACTCCGCTGGACTGCTCCAGTGCAGCCCCGCCAACACGGCCCCCGGTCTCACCAAGGGAACCGATGGGGCGGACCTGCGCAAGACCAACCCAACGAAGATCGCGTACGTCCGCGTAGCCACTACCGATGACATCCAGGGTCAGGCCGGGGCCGACATCGCCTACAACGTAGCCGGCGCCAAGAGCGCCTACGTCGTCGACGATACCGAGACCTACGGCAAGGGCCTGGCCGACGTCTTCGCGACCTCCTACACCGCCCTCGGCGGTACCGTGGTCGGCCACGATGGCGCCGGTGCCAACCAGCAGTCCGACTTCACGGCCCTGCTCACCGCGGCCAAGGCCAAGAACCCGGCGTTCGTCTACTTCGGCGGCGTGACTGCTACCGGCGGCGGACTCCTGCGCAAGCAGATGGTCGACCTCGGTATGGGCAGCATTCCGTTCGGCGGCGGCGACGGCATCAGTGACGGCTCGGCCGCGACGGCCAGCTCGTTCCTGAACGTGGCCGGACCGCAGGGCGACATGAATACCTACATGACGGTCGCGGCAATTCACGACATCCCCAACGCGGGCCAGTTCGCCGACGACTACAAGGCCAAGTACGGCACAGAGCCGGGCGCCTACAGCGCGTCGGGCTACGCCTGCACACAGATCCTCCTCCAGGCCCTGGAGAAGGTCGGCAACGATCGTGAGGCGGTCCGCGCCTACGTGACCACCACTGCCAACACGTTCCCCACTGTCCTTGGCACCGTCTCGTTCGATGAGAACGGCGACACGACCCAGCACATCATCAGCTACTACAAGTACGACGACGCCACGAAGGATTGGAAGTACTTCGAGCAGAAGGACTTCACGTCCGGTGTGACGACGACAGCCGCTCCGTAACCGGCGTTCGCGGAAGCGCGATCTCAGGGGGCCGGGGTAATCTCCGGCCCCCACATTGATAGCGTAAGCAGGCCAGGTCACAGCCCACCGGGAGGCACGTGGACGCCGGGATTCTGACCCAACAGACTTTCAACGCCCTGACGATCGGCGCGATGTACGCCTTGATCGCTCTCGGCTACACGATGGTTTACGGCATCATCGAACTCATCAACTTCGCTCACGGCGACGTCTTCATGGTCGGCTCGTTCGTGACGTTGTGGTTGCTGTCCACGCTGGGCGTGGACGGGGCGATAAACGACCCGGCCAGGCTCTCGATCATGCTCATCGTGATGTTCGCGTTCACGATGACCGTGATGGGCCTCGTCGGCGTCCTGATCGAGCGCTTTGCCTACCGGCCGCTCCGCAACGCCCCACGCCTGGCGCCCTTGATCACTGCCATCGGCGTGAGCTTCATTCTCCAGAACATCATCCAGGTGACTTTCAGCAACTCGCCGGTGAACGTGCCCCGGGTGATCGAAAGCCAGGCCGGCGCCACCGTCCAGCTGCCTGAGTTCGCGGTCGGGGCCTTCCAGGTCACGGCCTCGCCAGTGATCTTCTCGTACGCTCATCTGTTCATCATCGTTCTCGCGATATCGATGATGGTGGCCCTGCAGCTGTTCGTGGGGCGGACGCGTATGGGTCGGGCTATGCGATCCACGGCCATAGATCGCGAGGCGGCGCAACTCATGGGCGTCGACATCAACACCACGATCGCCCTCACGTTCTTCATCGGCTCCGCACTGGCGGGAGCCGCGGGCGTCGCCTGGGCCCTGAACTACGGCACCACCAAGTTCGACATCGGCTTCCAGGCCGGTCTCAAGTCGTTCACCGCGGCCGTGCTCGGGGGCATCGGCAACACGACCGGCGCCGCCCTGGGCGGCTTCCTGATCGCCTTCATCGAGGTCTTCAGCTCGCAGCTGGGCTACAGCCGCTGGAGCGAGGCCATCGTGTTCACAATCCTGATCCTCGTTCTGGTCTTCAGGCCGACCGGCCTGCTGGGCCAGCGACTCTCGGAGCGAGCATGAGCCGGCTGAGGTCGATTCCGTTCCTGGGTAAAGACTCCGCGGTCAGGCGCTCCATCGCCCGATTCGGCGACAGGCTCCGGCCCGCGACGTCGTCCACGGGCCGTTACTTCGGGAAGCACCAATCCTTCTCGGTCCTGGTGGGAATGGCCGTCGCGACCGCGATCCTGCCCCTCATAGTCCTCATCCCACCGCTCAGCGGGTTCGGCAAGCAGAACGACTTCGTGGACGGCTTCGCCTCGGCGGGAGTCTTCGTCCTTCTGGCAGTCGGCCTCAACGTGGTCGTCGGGCTGGCAGGCCTTCTCGACCTGGGGTACGCCGCGTTCTTCGCCATCGGCGCGTACACCTATGCCTACGGGGCGTCGCCGTTCTCCGGCCTGGACGTCCCGTTCTGGCCGATGCTGCTGGTGGGCGCCGCGGTCGCGGCCGTCTTCGGCCTGCTGCTCGGCGCCCCCACCCTGAGGCTGCGAGGCGACTATCTGGCCATCGTGACTCTCGGCTTCGGCGAGATAGTGCCGGTCGTGTTCCTCAACGCCGACACGTACACGAACGGGACCAACGGCATCAGTGCCCTCTACCAGCCGTCGATGCCGGGGGTCGGTGACTTCGGCTTCATCAACCCCTGGCCTTACTACATAACCGTGGCGGCGATCATCGCCGTGGCCATGATGCTGCTTTATCGGCTTCAGGAATCCCGCCTCGGCCGGGCCTGGATGGCCGTCCGTGAAGACGAGCTGGCGGCCGCGAGCATGGGCATCAACACCGTGACGACGAAGCTGCTCGCATTCGCTATCGGCGCGTCGACCTCCGGCCTGGCCGGTGTCTTCTACGCCTCGAAGCTTGGCCTGGTCAGTCCGAGCCAGTTCGGCTTCACGATCAGCTTCACGGTTCTGGCCATGGTCGTTCTCGGCGGCATGGGGAACATCTGGGGTGTGGCCATGGGAGCCTTCGTCATCTACGAGATCCAGAGCCAGGGCCTCAAGCAGATGAACAACTTCGTCAGCAGCTCGGGCATCCCGCCGATCCACATCGGCTTCGTAAACGTGGACCTGTCGGCCGTCAACTTCCTCGACTACCAGTTCCTGCTGTACGGGCTGGCCCTCGTTGGGATGATGCTCCTGAGACCGGAGGGGCTCTTCCCGAGCCGACGCCGCAAAGAGGAGCTCCACGACACCGATGACGCCGGGGCGTCCAATCAGGAGCTCGTCGAGGCATGACAGAACAGATCGCGCCGCCGGTGCTCCGGGCCGTGCGCCTGACCAAGGCCTTCGGCGGTCTCGTGGCGGTCAAAGACGTCGATTTCGAGGTCAAGGCAGGCTCGATAACCAGTCTCATCGGGCCCAACGGAGCCGGCAAGACGACTTTCTTCAACGTCGTCGCCGGTCTGTCCGACCCGACGGAGGGCTACATAGAGTTTCTCGGCCAGAAGATGGTGGCCAGCCCCGAGCGAAGCTGGCTGGAGCCGATCCTTTGGCTGCTTCCGGCCACCCTGGTTTGGGTCCTGACGTACGCGCTGCATCTCGTAGGCGTCCTGACGGCCGCCGTCGAGGTCTTGATCCTGGTCGGACTTGGTCTGCTCATCGCAACGCTTATTACCGCCGTCATCCGGCCCGCCTGGTACACGGGCATGCTGGTTCGCCTGGGCGTGTTCAAGAGCGCCCGTCCCAACGACATGGTTCAGGCCGGTATCGGCCGGACGTTCCAGAACATCCGTCTTTTCGCCAATATGACCGCCCTGGAGAACGTGCTGGTCGGCATGCACGGCCAGCTCAAGGCGAGTCCGCTGGACGCGGTGCTACGAACTCCCAAGCAACGCCGTGAAGAGGTTGCCTCGAGGGACGAGGGCTTGCGCCTGCTGGAGTACGCAGGTCTTCGCAACCGGGAAAACGCCCTGGCCCGCAACCTGCCCTACGGCGATCAACGCCGGCTCGAGATCGCGAGAGCCCTGGCCACGAAGCCCAAGCTGCTCCTTCTCGACGAGCCCACGGCGGGCATGAACCCGTCCGAGACGGCAACGATGATGAAGCTCTTCAGCCGCATCCGGACCGAGCTGAATCTTCCGATACTGCTCATAGAGCACGACATGCGCGTGGTCATGGGTATCAGCGACTCGGTCACGGTCCTCGACCACGGCGAGAAGATCTCCGAGGGAACGCCGGAACAGGTCAGGGCCGATGCGCGCGTCATCGAGGCCTATCTCGGCAAGGGCGCCATATGAGGTCCATGCGCCCGTTCCAGTCCCAGGCAGCGCCGGCCGCGAGTTCCCCCGCGCCCACGCCCGCGACGACGCCGCCGCTCCTGCGCCTGCAAGACGTCGTTGCCTCCTATGGCGCCATTCAGGCCCTGCGCGGCATATCACTCGAGGTCCACAAAGGCGAGATCGTGACCATGCTGGGCGGCAACGGCGCCGGCAAGTCGACGACCCTGCGCACCATCAGCGGCCTCATGCACCCACGCTCCGGTAGTGTCGAGCTGGACGGCCGCGACGTTACCACCGTGGCGGCCCACAAACTGGTTCAGCTGGGCATCGGCCACGCGCCGGAGGGGCGACGCATCTTCAACCGGCTGACTGTTCTCGAGAACCTCCAGATGGGGGCCTACTCTCGGCACGACAAGGCGGAGATCGAAGCCGACTACGACCGAGTCTTCGGCCTCTTTCCGAGGCTGCAGGAGCGCCACGGTCAGTCGTCTGGCACCCTCTCGGGCGGCGAACAGCAGATGCTCGCCATCGGCAGGGCGTTGATGGGCCGGCCCAAGTTGCTCCTCCTCGACGAGCCGTCGATGGGCCTGGCGCCGGTGCTGGTAGAGCAGATCTTCCGCATCATTCGCGACATCAACAGCCAGGGGACGACGATCCTCCTGGTTGAGCAGAATGCCCAGATGGCCCTGCAGGTTGCCGTTCGCGGCTACATCCTCCAGACCGGCAAGATCGTGCTTGCCGACACCGCGGCCGCGCTGGCGCGGAACGAGCAGGTCAAGAAGGCGTACCTGGGCGGCTAGCCCGGTGGAGCTTGCCGCGTGGCCGCGTCAGGTTAGAAGACCGAGGCGCCAAGCGGGACGTCCGACTCCGGGGTCAGGTAGATGATCTGGCCGTCCGAGTTCTCGACGCCCAGGACGAGCACCTCGGAAACCTCCGGGCCCATCTGCTTTGGAGCGAAGTTCACGACGCCGATCACGAGGCGGCCCACCAGAGCCTCGGCCGGGTAGTTGCGGTAGGCGCCGCACGACAGCTTGATGCCGACTTCCGGACCGAAGTCGATCGTCAGCTTGTAGGTCGGTTTGCGAGTGCGTGCCTCGTCCGCGCTCAAGATCCGGCCGACTCTGATGTCCAGATCGTCGAATGAACCGAAGAGCGCCGTCTTCTTCAACGTCGTCTCCCTTGCTTGCGCGCCAGTCTCGCTCTTGTCGCGATCTTACAAGCAGGGCACGGTCGGGGCGGGCTTTCGCCGAGCTGCCCGAGTGAGGCCGCTCAGTGGCAGCTAGCCGACCCGGAGTCGGTGAAGGTGTAGCCGGGCGCCGGCACGAACTTCCAGCTGTAACCGGTTGGGCCGAGCGACATGTCGATGACCCCGAACGACTGGTCGTTGCGGACGACTTCCCCCGTGAGAGGCGCCGTAACGAAGCCGTAGTGGTTCTTGCCGCCGGTGCCGACGACGAACTCCGTGGTTCCGGCCGGATCCGGCTGCCCGACGGCATCGAGCGGTGCGAATTGTTCGTAGTCGTGGTTATGGCCGGTCAGCACGACGTCCACGTGGGCGGCGACGAGGTCGGCCCATATGGTGGTCATCTGCGAAGCGTCTCCGTGCTCACCGGACGAGAAACGGGGCTCGTGCCACGTGACGAGGGTGCAGAGCCTCGGATAGGCCGCGAGGTTGGCCAGGAGCCACTTCTCCTGGGGCGAGCCTGCCTTGCAGCCGCCTATGTGGCTGCATTCGGAGTCGAGGCTGATGATGTGCCAGTCACCCAGGTTGAAGGCGTAGTAGGCGGGGTAGCCGAAGTAGGCGAAGTAACCGGCCGCTCCCGAGGTCAGGTACTCGTGGTTGCCGATCGTCGGGTAGATGATCGACTTGTATTGACCCCATGTCGGATCGAACACGGCCTGATATGCCGCGAGGGTGTTGTCCTCGTACTGGTTGTCGCCCAGGGTCAGGACGGCAGTCGGTCGGAGCTGGCCGATCTCGGCCGCTGTCGCCGCCTGATCGCAGTCCGTGGGCTGGCCGACGTTCGCCGCCGGGTCGCAGGCGATGTCGCCGGCGGCGACGATCGTGACGGTGGTTGGCGCGGGGGTCGGCGCGGGGGTCGGCGCGGGGGTCGGCGCGGGCGGCAGCGGAGTGGGCTTTGGCGTCGGCTTTGGCGTCGGCGCGGGAGTCTTGGTCGGGGGCTGTGTGGACTGCCCCCCGAGCCCCCCGCTGGAGAGTTGAGTGGGCACGGCGGAGATGGTGCCGGGCCAGCCGGTGGTGTCGGAACCCGGCGTCTGGGTGGCGCCGAGGCTCGAGGAGCCGGGCGAGGGCAAGACGATCGAGAATGGGAAGCCGACTGGCGTCGTTGTCTGGGCAGGGGACGAGCCGCCGTTTCCGCACGCCCACAACGTGACCGCGATCAGGGACAGCGCCGCGAACCTGATCGAAGACCCGGGCCGGCGGGCCCTCGAAGATCCCGTCGGCATGGAGTTCTCCTCTGATCTGAGCAGCGACGAGGCCGACAAAGTATTACCCGCCAAGTCAACGGAGCTCCCGATCGACCGGAGCTCGTCCCGCAGGCCAATCCCGATCGTGTTGGGTGGGAGTCGAGAGGCTCACGGTTTGCCCGGGTCCACACGCCAAAGCCGCGGTGGCCCTGCCGCCAGAAGACTTCGTCGGCATCGGCGTTGTGCGCGGCCCCGGCCTACCGCACTCCGAGCCGAGCCGTGACCACACGGACTACCGTGCGGTACGCTGAGCCTCGGCAATAACGCACCCAGGGAGAGAACGAAATCGGATTCCTGAGGCGCCTGCTCGGGGGCGGCCGACCAGATTCCGGAGCCGAGACTCAGCCGGGGGCGGCCGATGTAACGCCCCCCAACCCGGAGGGCGCCACTCCGGCCGCGCTGCCCGCCACTCCGGCCGTGCCGCCGCCCGGCGCGCGCGCGACGTGCCCGTACTGTGCGACGCTGCTCGAGCCTCCACCCGAGCGCGGGCGCCTGTGCCCGCGCTGCCGGCGACGAATCGTCGTTCGCCGGGTCGAGGGCAGGCTCGTGCTCATGACCGAGGAGGCGCTGGGCGTCTTCGAGTCCGAGCGTGACCGCGACACCAGGGAGCGCGATTGGACCAGCGAGCGGCGTCGCTGGCTCTCGCTCGCCAGAGGTGTCTCCGCGCCGGCCAATCGGATCGCCCGGCTGGCCGCCGCCGTGCCGGCGGATGCGGTCGTGGTGGCGTCGAAAGACCTCTATCTGGCCGCGGCCGAACGCGCCGTCCGGACGGCGCGGCGAGACAAGCGCTGGGAAGAGGTGGCGAGGATCAGGCGCGACCAGGCGGCCGCCCTGTATCGCGCCTCCGGCTCCGCCGTCCCGCCTCCAGACGACGTCGTGGCGCTGCACCGTGCCTGGTCGGACGCGGCGCTGCGCGCGCTCACCAAGTTTGGGGCGCAGGCCGAGCTGGTCGCTTCCGGATGCTGCGCCATCTGCGGGCGCGACAGCGGGCAGGCCTTCCGCATCGCGACCGAGCTGCGGGAGCCGCGCCTCCCGCATGAGGGCTGCCCCAAGGGCCTGTGCCTGTGCGACTGGTTCCCCGTGCCGGGTGCGGCACCGCGGGGTCGACGCGCTCGACGCCGAGCTTCACCCGCAGCCGAATCGGTAGCTGCGCCCGTGGCCGATCCGGCGGCAGGACCGGTTTCGGCCGTCGAGTCCGACGAGGCGTCCTGGCGGGCCCGAGCCGGCGCTCGCCCGGCCGTGTTGAGCTAGCGCGGCCGTTCGGTCTGAGCGCCGACACGCCAGGGACTTGCCACTTTACTGTCCTCCCTCAGCGGCCTTGTAGCCCGGTGCTAGCCTGTTCCCGACACGCAGGATCAGCGGGAGGGACTCGTGATCGCCTCAGGAGACGCCAGGGACCTGCCGGTCAGGCTGAACGCGCGAACGCCGCGGGGGATCCTCGTCCTCATCGGCCAGTTCACCGCCATTGGCTGCCTGGGCGACCTCGCATTCGCCGGTCTTTGGGGTTGGGATGTATGGCTGGCCATCCCGAGTGTCGTCTTGCTCGCGGTCTTCGTTGCCGTTGTGGCGGGGGCCACAGAGCGGACCATCGATGGCCACGAGCTGCGCCGGCGAAGCTGGCTCTCGCGACCCGGCCGCGAGCCGTCCCCCTTCATCGCGCTCGGTCCGCAAATCTCGGTCGTTCACGAAGGCCTGTACCGCTGGCGCATCTGGCCGAATGGACTCAAGATTGGACTCCGGCCACGCCAGACGGGATCCTTCATAGGCGCCATGGAACGCGCCGGAGTAAGCGTCAACGATTGGCGAGGTGACTGGGCGCGCCGGCATCGACGGCTCGAGATGCTGGGCGTGCTGGCCCAGATCGGGACCGGAGTCAGTTCGGTCGTAATCTTGCTGGCGGTGGCGGCCGGTCAGAGCGACTTTCGCTGGCTGCCGCTGCCGTTGGTGGGATCGGGTTGTCTCTGGCTGGCGATCGACTCTATGCCTTGGGCGCGGCGCCGGCCCTCGGCCCCGTGGTCGCCATCCGGACCCGGCGACCGGTCACCCGGAGACGAGCGCTCGTAGCTGGCGCGCCAAGAGGTCAGCATCGCCGCCCGGCTTGTCGGCCCGCGAACCACGGAGGCGCTTCATGCCACGGACCGGTTCTTTCTGCTCGGCTGCGCCGAACGCTAGTCGAAGAGCTGTCGCGCGCACCCTCCGGGATGGCTCGGCGTTCGATAACCTGGGAGGTCGTCAGCAGAAGGGCCGATTCCTGGCGCTGGCTCTTGGTATGGAAGGGGAGCATCGATGGCAGACAGGTCCATCCGGGATTTCCAGGTTCCTTTTGTCGTCGCGCCGGTGGCCGACGCGTGGGCCGCTGCGAACCATTTCGGGCTCGTTTTCGTCGAGCCGGATGGCAGCCGCCACTACCAGCGGGGCGAGGGGATTCTGACCGGCCAGATGCTCTGCGTCGTTCGCCAGTCGGGCCCGCACGTTCGCATCGAAGCATGGATTCACGCTCGGCTCGTGGCTCGGATGTGCGCGGTCTTCCTCATTCCAACGGACATGTCGGTCGAGTCGGGTGGCATGAAGGGCGTGCTGCCCAGGAAGATGTGCCGCGACGCCGTCGACAAGCTCCTGGCACAGCTCGGGCAGCCGCCGATCGACCAATCCGCCGCTCCGGTGAGCCAGCCTGCCTCGGTGGGCCAGTCTGCCGCGATCTATCCGCCGGCCGTCCCCACGACGCCGCTGGTCGCGCCGCCCGGTGCGCCGGCGGTTCCGCAACCGGCCGGGCCCGTCGCGGGAGGAGTTCCGCCGTACGGCTCGCCCGGCAACCCCGCCGTCAACAAACCGGACCCGGGTACGGTCCGTCCCTTCGGGATCGCCGTCCTGACTGTCGTCGAGATCGTCACGGCTCTGGTTGCGCTCTACCTGGTGCGGGAGTTCGCCTCGTGGTCCAACTGGCGCTTCTACTACGACGATTTCGGCATGGGCCTGGTGGACGCCGCCATCGGCACGGCCTACTTCGTCCTGTCGATGGCAGGCTTCGTGGTCGCCTCGAGGCTGTGGTCCCTGCGGCCTTCGGCATGGTCCTACGCGATCGCCATCAGCGGCTCGCTGATGGGCCTCATCGCGTTTTCCGTGGTCTTGTGGGGCGTCGAGGCCTCCGACGTTCTGGGTATCGTCGTGCATTCGGCCGTGATCTTGTACCTGAACCAGGCCCACGTCCGAGCGCTCTTCGGCCGTCCCCCGCTGGCCTTCATGCAGGCGCCGAGTCAGCTCTAGCGGTTGAGGGGCGCCAGCCGGATCGGCCGCTCCGCATCGACGAGCCCCAATCAGCCCTTGGCGGCGGTCAACTCGGTGAGCATGGCCTCGATGCGCTCCAGGCGGTCCCGCAGGTCGTCGTCCTTCCTGTCGGCTTCTTCGGACTCGGCCGCGGCATGCTCCAGGGTCGCCCGATCTCGCACAGCGGACTGGTTGCTCGCGAGGAGGATGAGCGGGGCGGCATAGGCCGCCTGGGTGCTGAAAGCCAGGTTGAGGAAGATGAAGGGGTAGGGATCGAAGTGGAAGATCAGGTAGACGTTGCCGGCTACCCAGGCCGCCACGACGAACGTCTGAAGGATGATGAACTTCCAGGAGCCCATGAAACCCGTGACCGCATTCGCGATCCGGACGCCCAGAGGCGCGTTCGTGTGGAGCGCGATGTTCACCGGATGGCGCAGCCGAGTCACGGCGGTGCGGTAGCTCTCCATGGTCTTCCTCCAACACCTGTCGAAGCCGACCCCTCGATGTTACGCGCGCTCTGCGGCCCGATGTGACCGGGGAGCCCTCGCCCTCATCCGTTGACGTTGAGCTGCAATTCCACTCCCGGTGAGCCATCACTCGCCGGGAGGGCCCGGGCTCGGATTCGATTCGGTGCCATCATCGACCCTATCGTTCACAGTGTCGTCTTCGCGGTTGCGTTGGAGGCCGTCATGAAAGCCGGGCTGCTCATACCACAGGGCTGGAAGTACGAGTACAACGGCTGGGACCCTGCCGTGGCCTGGTCCCGCACGCTGGATCTGGCGCGTCACGCGGAAGATCTCGGTTTCGAATCGGAATGGGTATTCGACCACTTTCACACCGTGCCCGACCCCATGGACGAGATCACCTTCGAGTCGTTCACGACGCTCACCGCGATAGCGGGCGTGACCTCGCGAGTCCGGCTCGGCCACATGGTCATCTGCACCGGCTTTCGCAACCCGGCCCTCGTCGCCAAGCTGGCCGCAACACTCGACATCGCGAGCGGCGGACGCTTCGAGCTGGGCATCGGTGGCGGCTGGAAGGAAGAAGAGTGGCTCGCCTACGGCTACGGCTTCCCACCCATCGGCGACCGGCTCGGGGCACTTCGCGACGGGCTCGAGATCATCACCCGCATGCTTGCTCCAGGTCGCGCGACCTACGAGGGCAAATACGCGAGCGTCAAGGACGCCATCAACGTTCCCAAGGGGATTCAGAAGCCCCGGCCCCCGATCATCGTCGGCGGTAACGGCCGCGACGTCACCCTCCGGCTGGCCGCCCGGTTCGCCGACGAGCTCAATCTGGTCTTCATCGGGACCGATAAGGCAGCCGAGCTGATGGCGGTCGCCCGAGAGCGGTGCGAGGAGATCGGCCGCGATCCGGCCACTCTTCGCCTTTCGCTGTACTGCGCCGACGAAGACTCAAAGACACCGGGCCAGAGGCGCGTCGACTTCATCGGCCGCTGCGCCCAGATCGGGCTGGATCGGCTGGTCGCCTTCCCGACCTGCGTGACGCCCACACGCGAGGCACAGACCCGCTACGCGGAGGACTGCCGCGCGGCCGGCGTTGAGCTGGACAGCCCGGCCTCAGTCGCCTGAGCACGCCCGAGGCCGGGTCGCCGCGGCGCCGTCAAGCCAGCTCGGCGGCGAGCGCCTCCGGTTCGCTGACCGGCAGCCCACAGGTGAAACCGTGGCAGACGAATGCCGTTGCTCGCCCGTCCATCGCGAAACGGCCGTGCAGCAGATCCAGCACGCTTGAATGCGGGTCCCCGAGCGCGAGCACTCTATAAGGCTGGAAGCCCCGCCTCGCCACCTCCACCAGGGCCCGCGTCTCCGCCGCCTCAGGGTCACCGACGATCGCTACCTGCGCCACAGGTGCCGACGCAAAGTCGATCGCCCCGAGCCAGGCCGCGAAGGCCCGGGGGTATCGCAGCGCCAGAGGTTCTACCTGGCCGATGGCCCGCTCCGCAGCCTCGCGATGGCGACCATCGCCGGTCAGCTCCGCCAGTCGAAAGCTCAAGGCGGCTGCCATGGAGCCACCGGCCGGTGTTGCTCCGTCCTGCATCTCCTTGGGGCGGACTATGAGCGGCTCAGCGTCGGAGGCGGTGTCGAACCAACCGCCGGCGGCGTCGGCGAATTGGCGGTTCAGGTAGTCCACCAGCTCGGACGCGGCCGCCAGCCATGGCTCGGCGAACGTGGACTCATAGAGCGAAAGAAGTCCATCGGCGAGGCAGGCGTAATCGTCGAGGCCGCCTATTCCAGCGGTACGCCCGGACCGGAACGACCTGGCAAGCCGACCGTCCGGGCCACGTAAAAGGCTCAGCGCAGCAGCCGCTACTCCTTCGGCCACGACGCGATCAGCCTCCCGGCCCAGCACCGGGATTGCCTCCGCAAAGGCGGCCAGAGCCAGGCCATTCCAGGCTGCCACCGCCTTGTCATCGAGTGCCGGCTGCGGCCGAGTCCGACGCCGTGCGAGCAGCTGGCGGCGAGCAAGTTCCAACTGACGACCGACTGCCTCCGATTCGAGGCCGGACTTCGCCGCGATCTGCCCGTCGCTCATGACGCGGGAAATGATCGTCCGGCCCTCCCAGTTGCCGCCTGCCGTGACGCCGTACGCTGCGCTGAATAGCGCAGCCAGACCGGCGTCGCCTGGCTTTGGACTCGCTTCCGGCCGCGCCCCCGGGCGACCCAACACGTCCGCGACCTCCTCGCTGGTCCAGACGTATGTGCCACCCTCCACGCCGCCGGTGTCGGCGTCTTGACTCGCCGCGAACAGCCCGTCCGGGGTGCGCATCTCGCGCGCCATGTAGTCGAGGGTCGTCTCGGCAACGTCCTTGAAGCGTGGCTCGCCGGTCAGCTGGTAGGCATGAAGATAGACCCTGGCCAGCTGGGCGTTGTCGTAGAGCATCTTCTCGAAATGCGGCACGAGCCAATCCGCGTCGGTCGCATAGCGGTGGAAGCCGCCACCAACGTGGTCATGGATGCCGCCGGCGGCCATGACGTCCAGGGCTCGGATCGCCGTTGAAAGCACCCGATCGTCCGCAACGACTCGGGCTCGTCGCAGCAGCAACTCGATGATCGCCGGCTGCGGAAAGCGTGGCGGGCCGCCCCAACCCCCGTGCACGAAATCGAACTCAGTCACCAGCCGCTCGACGGAGGCCGCCACGACGCCGTCCCGCCGGTCCCGCTCTGCGCGAAGGTGAGAAGGCGAGAGGCTCGGTACGCGTGGCTCGAGCGTTGTTCGTGACCCCTCGGCCAGTCCCTCCGCGTTCCGCCGTAGTTCAGTCGTGAGCTGATCCGCCGCGGCATCCAATTCGGGGCGACGCTCGTTCCACGACCTCGCGACGGCAGCGAGGATCTGCTGGAAGGATGGCAAGCCGCCCCTCGGCTGAGGCGGGAAATAGGTACCGCCGTAGAAGGGTCGCCCGTCCGGCATCAGAAACAGGCTCATCGGCCAGCCACCCCCGCCCGTCATCGACTGGAGCGCCGCCATGTAGACCGCGTCCAGGTCGGGCCGCTCCTCGCGGTCCACCTTGATCGAGACGAAGCCGGCATTCAGGACCTCGGCGGTCTCCTCGTCCTCGAACGACTCCCGCTCCATGACGTGGCACCAATGGCACGCCGCGTACCCGATGGATAGAAAGATCGGTCGGTCCGCAGCGGCCGCTCGCGCGAGGGCTTCAGGCCCCCATGGGTACCAGTCGACCGGGTTGTGGGCATGCTGCAGCAGGTAGGGACTGGTCTCAGCGGCGAGGCGGTTGGATCTCGGCGACATTCGCTCGATCGTAGCCGCAGGCACGGCCGGACGGCTCAAGAACGCCTGACCGGCTCGCTAGTCGAGTCCCCTGGATTGCCAGCGACGTTCGCCAGCGACGTCACTAGGTCTCGAGCCCGCTCTAGCATTCGAGCCCCGGATGTAGAGATCCGGCGTTCGCTGCGGCAGATCTCGTGAGCCGTGGCCTATTCGATGCCGCCGGGCATGGTGCCCCCAAGGGGATTCGAACCCCTGATCTCAACCTTGAAAGGGTCGTGTCCTAGGCCTCTAGACGATGGGGGCGCGGCGCGACCCGGAGTTTACCAGGGGAGCCGGTGTGCCTTTCGAGCCTGAGTCCGAAAGGGCCGCGTCCGCCGCCAGCGGAGCGAATCAGCGCCTGCCCGTGTGGACGCTCTCAGCCGGCGAGGACCAGGATCATGATCAGCGTCCCGGCCATGGACAGCGCGCAGATCACCGCCGATACGCCGCCGAGCAGGGCGAACAGGAGGGCTCGGCCGGCCTCCTCTCTGAGGCCGGCCTGGTAGGCGGCGACCGAACAGATGGCCGTGTCCAGGCCGAAGGCCAGGAGCGTGACCACGCCGGCGCTCATCAGTACCGCGACCGGCGTCGTGTGGCTGGTCATGGCCAGGGCCAGGAATAGCACCGATCCGATCGAAACCACCGCCAGGGTGGCATAGGCGGGCGACAGGCGACGCAGCCAATCCTTGAGGGTCACGAGCGGCGCGGGGTCGGTGTCGGTGGCAGGGCCTGGGGCGACGGAGGCTGGGCCGACAGAGGGCGGGCCGACAGAGGGCGCACCGGTAGGGGTTGGGGCGCCAGGGGCCGCGTCATCGGCCGGCGCGTGCGTCGCCGGCACTGGTACCTGCCGGACCGCGGGCGGTGGCGGCGGAGCGGGGGGCGGTGGAACGGCACGGGCGGACGGCGGTACGTCGGCCTTCGGCGGGACGCCGCCGGACGCTTCCGGCGGGGTTCCCCACTTACTCTGCGGCTTCCGTGGGGCCTGGCTCATCGCCAGAGGTTATCAGTTGCCGCCGGCCGCGGCCCTTCCCTCATCCGGCGCCGCGATCTCCGGTTCCGGCCCGGGCCCCGGCGCCCAGCGGTGGTAGACCGCGACCTGATACTCGAGCCGAAGGCGCTTCATTCGATCGGCCAGCTCGACTCCGAGCGGCCCGAAGCCGGCGGTGAGAAGGTCGCGTGCCTGTTCGGCCGACTTGAAGGTCCACCAGCAGTGGATTACGCGGACCCGGAACCCATCGCCCAGGAACGGTCCTTTCCGCTGGCTCCAGGCCACTGCGCGATCCCGGCGTTCGGGCCACAGCTTCCAGACGTCATCGCGGCCGTAGTCGTGCACGAGCAGCAAGCGGCCGCGTGGCCTCAGGAGTCGCTCAGCCTCCGCGATGAACCGGGAGCCCGGGATTGCCAGCTCCGACCACGGGACTACGACCGCGTCCGCCGCGCCTGCGGTCAACTCCGCCATGCGCGCAAGGGCCGTCTCCTCGTCCCCCGGATCGGGGAAGGCCACCGCATCGACCCGCGCTCCGATCGCGGCAAGGTGCCGCTCCAGGAAGCCGCGGCCTGCGTCGAGCAGGATTACGTCTCGGCCCGCGACCGGGCCTAGATCCTCCAGGGCAGCGATGAGCTTGCCCTCGACATCCACCACGCCGAGGAAGGCCTCCTCCAGCTCTGGCGTATGGAATGCTACGGACAGGTCGGGCATACAGCCTCCTGGAGGGTGGGCGCGACTTCGATGGCCGCTCCCTCTCTGGTCCGCAGATCCGACTTCGAGAGTCCCCCTCTCGAGCGATCTCGGCGCAAAGGCGATTCCCAATTCGCGCCCGCACCAGCTTACCTGTTTCGCGGCACGGCCTGCCGGCCCGCGACGGCGAAAAGAGGGGTCCTGGTCACCGATCCGCCCTTCGCCGGGCGGTTACGGACGGAGCCCGATCGCCGGGCCTGGCGTCACGGCGAATCGGCGCCGGTCCCGTGGAGGCACGAACGATCAGGCGCGTGTCGAGGGTCTTGTGCTCGGGCCGCTCCATGTCCGGGCTGGCGACCATTCGGAGCAGCAGCCTGACAGCCTCCTCGCCCTTCTGCCAAATCGGCTGGTGGACGGTAGTCAGCGGCGGGTCCGAATGCGGCGCCACGTCCAGGTCGTCGAAGCCGACGATGCTGATGTCCTCGGGCACGCGCAGGCCCACTTCCCGGACGGCCCACATGACTCCGATGGCCATCACGTCCGACATGACCAGGATCGCCGTCGGCCGGAGGCCGTCCTCCCAGATGCGGTGGAACGCGGCCACGCCACCGTCGAACGTGGCGGGCCCCACGACGATTCGCTCGTCGCCGAGCTTGATTCCGCCCAACTGCAAACCCTGGCGGTAGCCGGTCAAGCGGCGTGCGGCGACCGTTTCGGTCGGGCCGGGAGAGTGCTCGAAAAGGCCCGGCATGTTGGGCGGCTCGATGCCGATGACCGCGAACTGCCTGTGTCCGAGCGAGAGCAGGTGTTTCGCGGCAGCTCGGGCGCCCACTTCGTCGTTCGACTCGACCGAGCCGTGCTCCGGCAGCGCGCCGCCGTCGACGAGGACCATCGGCAAGCCCGCCCGCCTGATCTGTTCGACCTCGGGATGGTCTTCGCCCAGACCGACGGCAACGAACCCGTCCACGGTGGCGCGGCCGATGGCCCTGATCAGCGACCCATGGAGCGGGGAGACGAAGAGGAGGCCGTAGCCGGCTCCGTCGGTGGCGGCGGCCACGCCCGCGCAGAGCTCCGCGTAGAACGGGCTGGCAAACACGACGCTCAGCACCTGCGGGGTGAGAAGCCCGATCGTCATCGTGTTCTTCTGTGTGAGCGGCCGTGCCACGGGATGAGGCCGGTAGCCCAGCGAGGCGGCGACATCGCGGATCCTGGCGACGGTAACGGCGTTGAGGCGCTCGGGGCTGTTGAAAGCGAACGAGACCGCGGTCTTCGACACGCCCGCTTCCTCCGCCACGTCGGCGCTCCGGACGCGTCTCGTTCTGGCTTCCACGGCTTTCTTCCTCTCAATCGCACGGCCGGGCCGTTGGCTCGGACCGTCGCTCCGGGCTCGCACGCTATCCGTGGGGACTGTGGCTGTCAACGTGGTGAGTAGCGCACCCGAAGGGCTTCGCCTGTGGCGTCGGAGCCAGCCCGTGGCAAAATGGAACCTAGCCCAACGGTGGGGCGGCGCACTCCGACAGGACGGCCAAGGCAGACGGCCGATTGGAGGGTCACCGATGCGACTCGTAACTATCCGGCCCGCGATGAGCGAGGCATCCGACGAAGGCATCCACCAGGTGGCGGCTGTGTTGCCGAGCGGACGGTTCCTGACCCTTGGTGCCCTAGCCGTGCTGATGCCGGACAGGCTGGCCGAGGAGATCCAGGATCTGGACCTTGCGACCGTGCTCGCCATAGACCCCGACTTCGGGGTGCTCCGAGAGACGATGGCCACGGCCGGAACCAAGGCGCTCGAAGAGATAGCCATCGACCCGGCAACGGTCCGCCTCGTCCCGCCGATTTCGAACCCCGCCAAAATACTGGGCGTGGGCTACAACTACCTCGACCATGTTCGCGAGCAGGGCATGGAGCGGCCCGCCCGGCCTGTGATCTTCTCGATGTTCGCCAACGCGGTGGTTGCCGATGGCGAGCCGATCCGGCGCCCCGTGGGCACCCATGCTCTTGACCTCGAGGCGGAGTTGGCGGTAGTCATCGGCCGGCGAGCGAGCCGGGTCCGGCCCGCCGACGCCCTCCGCTTCGTGGCGGGCTACACGGTGGCCAACGACGTGACGGCCCGCGACTGGCAGGGCCAGCCGAAGGCGCTCCACGCGGGCGAGACGGGCGACGGGCAGTGGCTCCGAGCCAAGAGCTCGGATACGTTCCTGCCACTGGGCCCGGCTCTGGTCACCGCCGACGAGGTTGGTGACGGCCGCGGGCTCTACGTCCGCTCGTGGCGGACCGCGGCGGCAGGTCCAAACGCCAACGAGGCGTTCCAGATGCAGAACGGCACGACGACGGACCTGCTCTTCGGCGTGGCGGAGCTCATCTCGATCATCAGTCAGGAAGTCACGCTCGATCCGGGTGACGTCCTGGTCACAGGCACGCCGAGCGGCGTGGGCATCTTCCGCGAGCCGCCGATCTTCCTGGAGCCAGGCGATCTGGTTCGGGTCGAGGTCGAGCGGATCGGCACTCTTACCAACCCGATCACCGACGTGGACGGCCACGCGCCGGCCGGTTCGCCGGCCGCCAACTTCATGGCCCGGGCCTGACCCCCAGGCCGGCCGGGACCGGCATGGATCCGATGGGCGGCCGGGGCGGTGTTAGCCGTCAGGCGGTGCCCCTGTTGGCGGCCGCGGTTCCTCGGCTGCGGCCATCGAGGCGGACTGCGGCAGGCGACCCGGCTCGGCTTGACTCCGAATGGGGCCGCTCAACTGATTCTCCAGTTCGGTCAGGAGCTTGCGGACCTGGTCGGGCCCGAGCAACCGCATCCGGGCGATCGTGGGGCCGCGGCCGACCTTGACCGTAACCGCGTCGTCGGGGGCAGCGCGGAACATGTCTTCGTCGGTAACGTCGTCTCCGACGATTAGCATCCGCGCCTCTGGGAATGCGGAGTGGAGCTCGTCGACCACGAGGCCCTTGTCGACCCGCGAGTCCCTGACCTCGACGACGCGACGACCTTTCAGGATCGTGGCCGAGGAGCCGGCGAGGATTTTGGCGAGTTCCCGCGTGAGCGACGCCGCCTCGCGTCGCCCCACCTCCAGGGGCACATTCCGGTAGTGCCACGCGATGGAGGCCTCCTTCTCCTCCAGGAGCGAGCCGGGCACGCTCTTGTGGCGCGCGACCATGGCCTGCAAGGCAACCGGTAGCCAGGCCGGATGGACCTCGCGCATGACCCAATCGGTCTCGCGGGCGTCGCGAGACCACAGGCCGTGCTCCGCGTGGAGACCTATGGGAAGGCGGCCGAGCCACAGGTCGATGTCCTCTCGGCGCCGGCCGCTGACTACGTGGACGTCGACGCCGGGCAGCAAGGCCAGCGTGGCCAGGATGCGGAGGATCTCCGAATCGGGGCTCGCCTCGGCGGGCGTAGGCCGCAGCCCCACGAGCGTGCCATCGTAGTCGAGCAGAATTGTCACGGGCCGCCCGGGACCGGCCAGCAACGCCTGGGCCACGTCTTCGGGCGTGCCGGCGGCCGCCCGGACCGCCTGGAGGTCACGCGAGTCTCGACGCGCCTCAAGCCGCAACGCCGAGACGAACTCCCGTGCCCATCGATGCACGTCGTGGCTGAATACGCGAGCCCGCAGGCCGGCCATCCGGGCGCGACGCTCGTCTTCGGGCATGTCAAGGGCCGCGCGAACAGTCGTGGCGACGCTCTCGAGGTCGTAGGGATTGACTATCAGCGCGTCGGTCAGTTCGGCCGAAGCTCCCGCGAATTCGCTCAGGATCAGGATGCCGTCGCCGTCGGCTCGAGTCGCCACGAACTCCTTGGCGACCAGGTTCAGGCCGTCGCGCAGAGGCGTGACGAGGGCTATCGTCGCCGCCCGATAGAAGGCGGCCAGCCGCTCTGTGCCCAGGTTCTGCGAGATGTAGTGGATTGGGTCGTGACCGGGTGAGGCGAAACGGCCGTTGATCTGGCCGACCATCTCGTTCACGGTTCGGCGGAAGTCGCGGTACTGACCGACCGAACCGCGCGAGGGCGCCGCGACCTCAACCAGCCGAACGCGGCCCCGCAGCTTCGGATACTTCTCCAGCAGCCGCTCGAACGCCAGCAGACGCCGGGGTATCCCCTTCGTGTAGTCGAGCCGATCGACGGACACGATCAGGGCCGCTCCCCCGGCCTGCTTGCGCAACCGCTCCGCCTCCGCCACCACAGTCTCGCTGCTCCCCATCGCGTCGAAAGCCGCCGCGTCTATGCCCATGGGGAAGGTCCCCACGCGGATGGACCGGCCGGCGAAGCTGACCCGGCCCTGGCGCGTCTCGCAACCCAGCACGTTCGCTGCCGAGGTGAGGAAATGGAGCACGTACGAAACGGTGTGGACGCCAATGAGCGACGACCCGAGCATCCCTTCCAGCAGCTGCCGCCGCCAGGGCAGGAGTCGGAACACCTCGGCCGAGGGGAAGGGCACGTGCAGGAAGAAGCCGATGGCGGCATCCGGCAACCGTTGCCTGACCAGTCCGGGCACCAGGGCCAGGTGGTAGTCGTGAACCCAGATGAGATCTCCGGGGCGGTAGTGCTCAACGACCGCGTCGGCGAAGCGCTGGTTGACGCGTTCGTAGGTATCCCAGCCCTCGGCGGTCAGAGGTAGCCGGTCCAGCTGATAGTGGAGCAGGGGCCAGAGGACTCCGTTGGAGAAGCCGTCGTAGTAGCGCTGGACCTCGGCCGCGGTCAGATCCACGGGCACGGCGCTCATCGCCGCCAGGCGCTCGCCCAGCACGATGCGCTGGTCCGCGTTGAGGCGCCACGTCTCGCCGGGCCAGCCGATCCAGACGCTGCTACCACGGCCGTGGTAGCCGCTCAGCCCCGTGGCCAGGCCGCCGGCGCTACGCTCGACGACCACCTCGCCGCGTTCGACCCGAACCGAGATCGGCAGCCGGTTCGAGACCAGGATTACCCGTCCGGAGAGCCTGGTATCGCTGGAGCGGGTGTGGTGGCCCGGCGTTGGCTGGGCCTCATCCGTCGTCTTCGCGTGCCCTGGGGACGGGCGGTCCGTGCTGGCTGCCATGCGTCCTCTCGTGCACCGGTTGACGAAGCGAAGCTGCACTCCCTGCCGGCCAGCGTAGACTCGGTGGCGTCGAAGCGTCAATCTGACGGGGCCTTGAAGCATCACAGGGGTCAGGGAATGAGCCAGCGCATCGAGGACTACGCCCTCGTGGGCGACACTCACACAGCCGCCCTGGTTGGTCTGGATGGCTCCATGGACTGGCTCTGCCTGCCACGGTTCGATTCCGGCGCGTGCTTCTCGGCGCTTCTCGGCGATCCGAGCAACGGCCGGTGGCTGCTGGCCCCCCAGGGCGTCGATCGCGCCACGAGCCGGCGATATCGTGAGGGGACGCTGATTCTCGAGACCGAGTTCGCCGCGGAGGGCGGCGCCGTCCGGGTGATCGATTTCCTGCCCGTCCGGGACGAGACGCCGCACGTCGTCCGAATCGTCGAAGGCGTGCGGGGCACCGTCGCCATGCGCATGGAGCTGGTCCTCCGCTTCGACTACGGCGAGACGGTGCCATGGGTCCGCAGGCTGGACGGAGCGTTGGTCGCGGTGGCCGGCCCCAACGCTGTGGCCCTGCGAACGCCTGTCGAGACCAGGGGCAAAGGCCTGGCCACAGTAGCCGAATTCATCGTGAACGCCGGCGATCGGGTCCCGTTCGTCCTGAGCGGGTATCCGTCGCATCTCGCGCCACCGCCCGGCCCGAACGCGGCGGACGCCCTCGTCGATACCGACCGATGGTGGCGAGACTGGTCGGATAGATGCACATACAAGGGGCCCTGGCGTGAGGCCGTAGTTCGATCCCTCGTCACCCTCAAGGCTCTGACCTATGCCCCGACCGGTGGCATCGTCGCGGCGCCGACCACGTCGCTGCCCGAGATGCTGGGCGGCGTCCGCAACTGGGATTACCGGTACTGCTGGCTTCGGGACGCCACCTTCACCCTGTATGCCCTGATGCACGGCGGATACCGGGAGGAGGCCGGGCGGTGGCGCGACTGGCTTCTCCGCGCCGTCGCCGGCGACCCCTCCCAGCTGCAGATTCTGTACGGCATCGCCGGCGAGCGGCACGTGCCGGAGATCGAGGCGGACTGGCTGCCGGGTTACGAGGGTTCCAGGCCGGTTCGAATCGGAAACGCCGCAGCGGGCCAGTCCCAGTTCGACGTCTTCGGCGAGCTGATGGACGCGCTCCTCGTCGCCCGCCGGACCGGGCTGGAACCAGACCCGGCCGCGTGGTCGCTGCAAAGGCACCTGGTAGGGCACCTCGAGACGGTTTGGCGCGATCCCGACGAGGGCATCTGGGAGGTCCGGGGAGGCCCTCGCCGCTTCACCCACTCGCGCGTCATGGCCTGGGTCGCTCTCGATCGATCGATCAAGACGATCGAGGCCTTCGGCTTGCAGGGACCGCTCGAACGTTGGAAGAAGGTTCGCCAGGCAATCCACGACGACGTGTGCGCCAACGGATACGCGCCGGATAAGGGCTCCTTCGTTCAGTCCTACGGCTCGAAGACTCTGGACGCCAGCCTGCTCATGATCCCGTTGGTGGGCTTTCTTCCGGCCACGGATCCAAGAGTCCTGGGCACGGTGCAAGCGATCGAGAAGGAGCTCATCGCCGACGGATTCGTCCTCCGCTACAAGACCTCAGAGGGCGGGCTCGACGGACTGCCGCCCGGCGAAGGCGCCTTCCTGCCGTGCACCTTCTGGCTGGCCGACGTGTACGCGCAAACCGGCCGGAAGTCGGAGGCCCGCAGTCTCTTCGAGCGGCTGCTCCGGATTCGCAACGACGTCGGCCTGCTGGCCGAGGAGTTCGAGCCGCACGCGGGCCGTCTGCTTGGGAACTTCCCGCAGGCGCTCTCCCACATCGCTCTGGTGAACACGGCCTCCAACCTGGCGCCCGACATGAAGGGCACGACGGATCACCGAATTGAGAGCTAGCTCACCTGGCTCGAATTCGGCCCGGCGTCCCGGCGTCCCGCCAGCCGGCCGTCGTGGCTCAGCGGCCGAGCAGCTCCAGCAGCCCGCGGATCGAGCTCGGCACTCGGTCCGGATCGGCGCCCAGATCCGCGTACAGATCCTCCAGCGCCTTCTGGATCAGGAGGGCGTCGAGCAGGCACGCCCACTCTTCTTCCCCGGACGGCAGGAAGGAGGCACCGCCCGTCGTTTCGCGGTAGCCGCGCAGAAAAGCGGCCGAAACCCAGAGGTACCAGTGGCGAGCCCAGACGTCGAGCGTCGCCGCGTCCTCCGGGCGCAACGAGGCCCCCAGGTCGGTCTCGCGGAACCGCCCCAGAACGACGTCGTGGAAGGAGCGGATCATGGCCGCCACATCGCGCAGGGCCGACCGCTTGAGCCGCCGCTCGCTGGCCGGCCGGCTGGTGTCCCCTTCGAAGTCGATCATCACGAGGCCACGTTCCGCGTGCATTACCTCGCCGAGCCGGAGGGCGCCGTGGATGCGGATCCGCGAGCCGCTGAGCTTCGTATCCCGGAGCATGCGTAGCCGAGGCTTCAACTCGGTCCGCAGGCTCGCGAGCTCACCGGCGTCGGTCGCGGCCGCGTCCCGGAGTTCCGACGACCGGCCGCTAACCTCGCGGACGATCCGGAGCGCCAGGGCGTCGATCGACTGGTAGAGCGAGGTCTGGTAGAGCAGGTTGAAGGGCTCCGGGGCGAAGTCGGGGTCGTCCGGCGCCGACGCGAGGACGGCATGGAATTCTCCGATCCGATTGCCGATGGATCGGGCGGTCTCCAGGTACGAGCCAACCAGGTCGTGCGCCAGATCCGGCAGGCCTTCCCCGGCGGTCTGGAGCAGTCCCGCGGCAGTGATGGCAGGTACCTCGGACGGTGCGGGCGTTGCCGCCGCCTGCTCCAGGAAGCCGAGCAACGCGTCCCGCGTCATGACGGCCACGTCCCCATCGTGGACGAGAGCCTCTCTAAGCAGGGCCGCCTCGCCGGCTAACCCCGGCCCAGGGATGTAGTCCAGCTCGCCGAATACGCGGGGGGCCCATGTGGCGCCGTGCCCGGTCAGGAACCTCATGACCTCCGCTTCCGGGTCCGCCCCCGGCTCGAAGGCGTGTCGCAGCTCCAGCGTCAGGTCGCGAGGTCCCAACCGGCCGCCGCCGAGATCGCCCTGGCCGAGGATCTCGCCGGCCCGGATGACCTCGCCGGCGGAGACGATCGCGCCCCCGGTCGAACTGGGCAGGCTCCGATCGGGGCTTCCACGCAACTCACCTCGAAGGCCCGGAAGGCGGCGTCGCCTCGCAATCGCGTCGATGAGATGAGCGGTGAAGCCCTGGTCGAAGGAGGCGTCAACCAGGAATCCCGCCCCGGGCAGTCCCTCGGCCGAGCCCAGGTTGGCAATGCGCAATCCCGGCGGCTCGACGCGGCACGGCAGCCCGTCGGCAAAGACCAGCGAGTCGTTGCGCAGGTGCGCGCTCGTCAGCGGCACCATGTACATGTCCGGCTCGCCTTCCGAGTAGCTGACCCGCAGCACGATCAGGACCGCCGAGGCCGGACTCAGCGGCACTTCGATGCGATCGACGATCTCGCCGTCCTTCTGACGGCGGCCCCGGCCGCGGTACCAGGCCCGGTCCTTGATCCAGCGCATCAGGATCGGGGCCAGGGCGCCGTCCATCGTTCCGTCGAGGAGCTGGCTCATCTCAGTCGCAGGCACGGTCGTCAGGCCCTGCGTTCCCGGGCCGGTCTCGCCCGCGCCCGGGTCCTGTTCGAGCGTGAACCACAGGAATTCGTGTGGGCCGAGGCTGAGCGTGTAGGGCCCGCTCCGGATCACGGGGAACTCGATGCGCCCGAACATCTCGATCGGCTGGCGGCCTTCGTACTCGGCCAGTTCCAGCTCCATCGGCTGGAAGAAGCGCGACATGTTGGCCACCACGAGGATCGTCTCGTCGCCCAGACGACGGAGGAACGCCAGGATGTGCCGGTTGTCGGGCTGGAGCATCTGCAGGTCGCCGCGCCCGAATGCGGGGTGGCGCTTGCGCAGCGCCATCAACCGCTTCATCCACCACAGCAGCGAGTGCGGGTTGGCCTGTTGCACGGAGACGTTGACAGCCTCGAAATGGTGCTCGGGATCGGAAATCACCGGCAGGTAAAGGAGCTCGCGGTCGGCAGTCGAGAACCCGGCGTTCCTGTCGCCGCTCCACTGCATCGGCGTGCGAACGCTGTCACGATCGCCCAGGTATATGTTGTCGCCCATGCCGATCTCGTCGCCGTAGTAGACGACGGGCGTCCCCGGCAGCGAGAAGAGCAGCCCGTTCATCAGCTCGATGCGGCGGCGGTGGTTGCCCAGCAGCGGAGCCAGGCGGCGCCGGATGCCAAGGTTGACCCGCGCCCTCGGGTCGCCCGCGTACACCCGATACATGTAGTCACGCTCCTCGTCGGTCACCATCTCGAGCGTCAGCTCGTCGTGGTTGCGCAGGAAGAGCGCCCACTGTGCGGATGCCGGGATGGGCGGAGTCTGCTCGATGATGTCGGTCAGCGGCAGACGGTCCTCCATGCGGATGGCCATGAACATCCGGGGCATCACGGGGAAGTTGAAGGCCATGTGGCATTCGTCGCCGTCGCCGAAGTAGGCGGCCGCCTCCTCGGGCCATTGGTTCGCTTCGGCCAGCAGGACTCGGTCGCCGTAGCGCTCGTCGATGCGGCGGCGCAGCAGTCTCAGGAACTCGTGGGTCTCGGGCAGGTTCTCGCAGTCGGTCCCGTCGCGCTCGTACAGATACGGCACGGCGTCGAGCCGGATGCCGTCGACGCCGCGATCCAGCCAGAAGTCCATCGCTCGAGTGATGGCGACGCGAACGCGCGGGTTATCGAAGTTGAGGTCGGGCTGGTGGGCGTAGAAACGATGCCAGTAGTAGGCCCCGGCCAGCGGATCCCAGGTCCAGTTGGAAGTCTCGAAGTCCTTGAATATGACCCGAGCGTCGGGGTAGCGATCGGGCGTGTCGCTCCACACGTAGAAGTCGCGCCACGGGCTCCCAGGCTTGGCTCGGCGCGCTCGCTGGAACCAGGGGTGCTGGTCAGAGGTGTGGTTGCAGACCAGCTCGGTGATGACGCGCAAGCCCCGCTTGTGGGCTTCGCGAATGAGGGTCTCCACGTCCCGGAGAGTCCCGTAGGTTGGGTTTACGCGGACGTAGTCGGCGATGTCGTAGCCGTCGTCGCGCAGCGGCGAGGGGTAGAAGGGCAGGATCCACAGGGCGGTGACGCCCAGGTCCTGTAGATAGTCCAGCTTCGCCGTGAGGCCGCGGAAATCGCCGACGCCGTCGCCGCTGCTGTCGAAGAAGGAGCGGACGTGGACCTCGTAGACGATTGCGTCCTTGTACCAGTCGGCTTTGCCGCGGGGGCGGTTGTCGTCCTTCACAACGTCTATCGTAGCCACCGCCGCCCGGATCCGGTCGCAGCAGGCCCTGTCCCGCCGGGGGCGTCGGGAACCTCGCCCCTGTTGACGCGCCGGCCGCTTTGCCTGCCCACAAGTGGCACAATCGAGATGTGGCTATCGACCGAGAGCAGGCTGCTGGTTCCGGCGCGGCTGCCGGAGTCGCAGACGCCGGAGTCGCAGACGCCGGTGGCGCTCCGGCCCAGGGTTCCAACGCGGACACGTCGGCATCTGCCGCGCTGATCGCCGCTGCGACCTCTGTCGACCTGCGGATCCCCAGGACGATGCGGGCCCTCGTGAAGGCAAGGCCCGAGGCCGGCGCGGAGTTGCGCGAGGTCCCCGTGCCGCACCCCGGCCCCGGCGAGCTGCTGATCCGCCTCGAGGCCGTCTCCCTGTGCGGCACCGACCTGCACATCTACCGCTGGGACGAGTGGGCGCAGAGTCGCCTGAGCAAGCACCTGCCCCGCATCTTCGGCCACGAGATGGCCGGCCGCGTGGTCGCCCACGGACCGGGCACCGGCGCCGTTTCGCTGGGCACCCGCGTCGCCGCCGAAACCCACCTCGTCGACTGGACCTGCTACCAGTGCCGGACCGGCCGCGAGCACGTCTGCGCCAATCTCCGGATCCTGGGCGTGGATGCGGACGGCGCCTTTGCCGAATACATGACCCTGCCGGAGCGCAACGCCTGGCCATCCGAGGGTCTGACCCCGGAGATCGCGGCCATTCAGGAGCCGATGGGCAACGCGGTCTTTGCGACTTTCGTGGAGGAGATCACCACGGCCAGCGTGGCGGTGCTGGGCTGCGGGCCGATCGGGTTGATGGCGGTGGCGATCTGCCGGTTCGCAGGCGCCTCGCGCGTCTTCGCCACGGACGTCATGCCGCACCGCCGCGAGATGGCCGCCCGAATGGGAGCCGACTGCGTCCTCGACGCCGCCGGCGACGTGGCCGAGGAGATCAGGCGCGAGACCGGGGGCACGGGCGTGGACGTGGTCCTGGAGATGAGCGGCGCCGAGTCGGCGATCCACCAGGCCTTCCAGATGACGACCAACGGCGGGCGTGTCTCGCTACTCGGCCTGCCCTCCCGCCCGGTAGCGATCGATCTCAACGACGCGATCATCTTCCGCGGACTGCGCGTCTACGGCATCACGGGCCGGGAACTGTGGCGGACCTGGTACAAGACCGCGGCCCTGCTCCGGGAAGGCCTGGACGTCAGCCCGATCATCACCGACCGGCTGCCGCTGAGCCGGTACGCGGAAGCCTTCGATCTGCTGGCCCAGGGCGTGGCCGGTAAGGTAGTGCTCCTGCCACAGGAGGCGTGAGTCGCGACCCTTGCCATCGACCGTGCACACGACCCGGCGCCCAGCGCGGCGAGCGCGGGTCCGGCGCCCAGCACCGCTGGCACCGCGAGCGCGGTGAGCGGCGACCACGGCGAGCGCGGCCGGCGCCCAGCGCGGCGAGCGCGGGTCCGGCGCCCAGCGAGGCGAGCGCGGCCGGCGCCCAGCGCGGCGAGCGCGGCGGCCCTTTCTGGCAAATACGCATGGCAGAAGTGCCAGCCGCAGTCGAGCCGCAATCCCGACGATGCGGGCGCTTGTCTGCCTGGGAATCCATCCCGTCGCACGCTCATGCCGGGACAAATCGGCGTCGTCGTCAGCTGCGGGCCGGCTGCGAGCCGGCCGGTAGTGCGGACAAGACTCCCACCATGCGTATGTGACGGAAACCTGGCGCCGCCGGGAGACGCGCGTGTCGAATCCGGTCGGCGGCAGACGGGACATATGATGGTCCGAGATGTGCCAGGAGTATTCACATGACGACCGACGAGGCTGAACGGCCGCGCGGAGCCACGCTCCTGAGGGCGGAGGTCGGCCCGGACGGAAGCAGGCTCGACCGGACGGAAGGTAGGCGGACTCGATGACGACCGAAAGCTCGAAGTCGACCGAAGGCGCCAACTCTGCGGGCGGCCGATCGGGCCCGCTCGGTTACCTCGTCGAAGAGATCGACGAGCTAAAGCGCCAGAGCCTCTACCGGCCGATGCGCGTCCTCAGCTCGCCCCAGGCCGCCGAGGTCGTGGTCGACGGGAAGGAGTTGATCAACCTCTCGTCCAACAACTACCTCGGCCTGGCCACGCATCCGCGCCTGGTGGAAGCGGCCCTGGCGGCGACGCGCGACTTCGGGGTCGGTTCGGGCGCAGTGCGAACGATAGCCGGCGACATGTCTGTCCACGAGCGTCTCGAGACCGAGCTGGCGGAGTTCAAGCGCACGGAAGCGGTCCTGACGTTCCAGTCGGGCTTCACGGCGAACACCGGAGTCATCCCGGTCGTGACAGGCGAGGCGGACCTGATCGTCTCCGACGCCCTCAACCACGCCTCGATCATCGACGGCATGCGCATGAGCAAGGCGCCCCGGGTCGTCTTCCCGCACAAGGACACGGCCGCCCTCCGCGAGTTGCTGCGCGAGGCCCGCGAGAAGGGGCGCCCCGAGACGGGCGAGCCCCATCGTCTGATTCTGGTGGTCACGGACGGAGTCTTCAGCATGGACGGCGACATCGCGCCGCTGCCGGAGATCGTGGCCGCGGCCGAGGAGTTCGGTGCGGCCGTCATGGTGGACGACGCCCACGCCTCGGGAGTGTTGGGCCGCAACGGCCGCGGCACGGTGGACCACTTCGACCTGCACGGCCGGGTCCACATCCAGGTCGGGACGATGTCGAAGGCGATGGGCGTGCTGGGCGGGTACGTCGCCGGCAGCGGGGCGCTGCGCGACATGTTGATTCAGCGTGCACGCCCGTTCCTCTTCTCCACGTCGCATCCTCCGGCAGTTGCGGCGGCTTGCCTGGCCGCGATACACGTCCTGCTGGAGCAGCCCGAGCTGATCGATCGCCTCTGGGCGAACACGACCTACTTCAAGGGCGAGTTGCGCCGGCTCGACTTCGACACGGGCGCCTCGGAGACCCCGATCACGCCGGTCATGATGGGCGACTCGGCTCGAGCGCAGAACTTCAGCCGGCGACTTTTCGAAGAGGGCGTCTTCGCCCAGGCGGTCGTCTACCCGACCGTGGCCCTCGACAAAGCCCGCATTCGAACGATCGTCACGGCCGAACACACGAAGGAACAGCTCGATCGCTGCTTGGACGCCTTCGTCAGCGTGGGCCGGGAGCTGGGAGTGGTCGGGGGGTAGGGGCAGGACTACTAGAGCGCCACTTCTCGGCGAGCTAACAGAACAGCTCGTTCTCGATGAGCTCGAGGCGGTTCACGTAGAACATGTCCGGCTCCGGGATCCGACGTACGCCACGGCGGCGACTGTCGCGGCGGCTCCGGCCGTGGCCCTAGCTCGCGACTGCCTTCTTGCCGCGGGCTTCCAGGAGAACGGCGAGAACTACGAGGGAATAGGCGGCGACGCGGATGGCGATGAGCGGGTTGTTGAGCTCGTCGCTGAGGCCGAGCAGGGAAGCCAGGTGCGAGAGACCGAACAGGCCGAAGGCACCGGCCACAAGCAAGATCACCCAGCTCCGGGTGCGCTGCCAGGCCAGGAACCCGATGGCGACGATGGCGATGCAAAGGGCCAGGTTGATGGCCGTGAGGGTGTCCCAGGTGAAACTCATGACCCACAACTCCTTCGCTTGAAGCCGCCGCTGCGGCATGCCGGTCGTCCAGGCCTATTCCGTGGCGCTGCTCGGCGCCGGCGCCTGCGTCGACAGATCGACCTGATAGAAAGCCGGGTCGTTCGGCAGGATCATGCTCCAATCGCTCGTGACATCGATCTCGGCCGTAACCTTCTGAACCTGGCAGCCCAGGACGTGGCCTCCGGCCTTCCGATCGGCCGTGAGGAAGTGAAGGTGATACCCGGCGGCGTTCACTCCTGCCATGTAGCTCGGCAACCGAAAGCCGACCATCGTGCCCTCGACGTCCTGGAAGTCGAACGTCGACTGCGTCTTCACAACCTCAGCCAGGGGCGGATAGGGTTCGGTCTGGCTGGGCACACTGCGTGTCTTCAGTTGCGTGAAGACGCCGCTGATCTTGATCGCATAGGGGACGTTGAGGGAGGGCAACCGGCTGTCCAGGAAGCTCTCCATTCGGCCGCAGTCCAGGCCCGCGGCAACCTCGACCGTCTGGTCAGTGCTGAAGTATTTGACTACCGCAAAGGGCAGCTTCTGATTGTCCGTGACGGGATAGGCAACCCCGTCGGACTTGACCTGAAACACCTTGTGGTCCAGCTCGACCATCTCGCCGTCGAGCGTGTTGAACGTTCCCAGGCCGAAGTCGCCGTGCTGCTTGAGTTCGCCGAAGGTCATTTCCCCGTCGTAGACGCCGGCCATGAGGGTATCCAGGGTGGAGTACTGGAACAGATCGTCGGTGGTCTTCTCGGCCGTGGAGGACTGGCACCCCAGCGTGAGCGCGGAGGAAATGACGAGCAGCGCGACAAGAAGGGCCGCTCGCGAACGGACTGGCATGACGCTCCCTCCCCGGCCGAGGACCCTGCGCTGCGTGCCCGTGGCGGTCGGGACGAGGTCTGGCAGAGCCCGTCCCGATCATAGAAGGAGAAGCACGTTCACGGAAGCCGTTGCCGGTCAACGGTGGCCGGCCCGGTTTTGGTCGAAGGCTTGTCGTCGTCTCCTGACGCCGCCGGCCGGGTCCGTCAAGATTGAGCCATGACCTCGGGAAGCGACTCCGGAGACGGGCGCCCGATCGGGCAGGCGCGCGACCTGCCTCTCGACGCCCACCTCCACACTGACCTCTCGCCCGATTCCCATGTCCCGCTCGAGTTGTACGCCGCCCAGGCTTTCGAGCGCGGCATCCACGAGATCGCGATCACGGACCATCTCGACTTCATGCCGGGCGCGCCGGCGTACGAGTACGCCGACTACGGCAAGCGGGAGATGATCGTTCGCGAGGCGGCCGAACGCTGGGCCGGCAGGGTCTCGATCCGGTTCGGCGTCGAGCTGACGTACGAGACCCGGTACGAGGACCAGATCCGCGAGCACCTGCGGACTCACTCATACGACTACTCGATCGGCTCCGTCCATGCCCAATCGGACGGGCCGTACGCAAGAGACCGAATCGCGTCGTTCGTGTCCGGGAAGTCGCTCGCGGAGGCGACGGCCGTCTACTTCGGAGAGGTGGAGGCCGCCATCCGGAGTGGCCTATTCGACACGCTCGGGCACATGGACATGTGCAAGCGCTGGCTCGTCGACTGGTTCCCCCCGGCGACCTTCGCCGCCGCGCCGGAACTGTACGAGCCGCCGCTCCGGGCACTCGTCGAAAGCGGCATGGCCCTGGAGGTGAACTCCTCGGGGCTGCGGCAGAGGCCCGGTGAGACGTACCCGGGGCCGTGGGTCGTGGCCCGGTTCCGCGAGCTGGGCGGGCGGAGGGTGACGGTGGGCTCGGACGCCCACATGCCGAACTCGTTCGCATTTGGCCTCGAGCAAGCGTGCGAGATCGTGGCTGCCGCGGGTTTCGACAGGCTTGCGCTCGAGCGGTCACTGGAGCGAGGCGACCTGGTCTTGCCCGGTCGCTTCCTGGATCGAGCGTCCGGTCGGGCGTGACGTCCAGCCGATAGCGCCGTGCACTCGAACCCGGGTACCCTTCAACCATGGAGCTGATCGTGATCGGCGCCGGCCCCGCCTACACAGACCGCCGTGGCGCGGCCGCGGCGAGCTACCTGGTGAGGGCCGACGGGGCTGCCGTCCTGGTCGACCTGGGCCAGGGGTCGTTCCCGAACCTGGCATCCACGCTCGAGCCGAGCAGTCTGGCGGCCATCCTGGTTAGCCACCTGCATCCGGACCACTTCGTGGACCTGGTGCCGCTCCGCCACTACCTGCGTTACGAATTCGACCCGCCGCGCCGGGCGAGGGTCCTTGGGCCGGTGGGCCTGGGTGAGCGGATCGACGCGCTTCATTCACTGCCGGGCTTCGCCGCCGCATCTCTGGACCTGGAGCGGCTGGTACCTGGAGAAGTGCGGATCGGGCCTTTCGTCCTCGAAGCCCGGCCCGTCACTCACACCGACGAAAGCTACGCGCTGCGGGTGTCAATGGCCGATGCGACGGCTCCGGGCCTCGTCTACTCCGGCGACTGCGGCCGCGCCGAGGATCTCGTTCCGCTGATCCGGCCCGGCGACACGCTTCTCTCGGAGGCTTCCTTCGGAGCGGGGCCAGTCCCTACAGGCGCCGAACACCTGACCGCCGCCGACGCCGCCGGGGCTGCCTCGGCAGGGAGAGCCGCCCGCCTCTTGCTCACCCACCTCCAGATGGGCTTCTCCCGCACCGACGCGCTCGCCGCGGCCCAGGCCGTTTTTGCCGGCCCGGTCCAGTTCGTCACCGAGGGCGACCGCTTCGAGGTGTAAGCGGCAAGCCGGCGGCCGGGAGCTATCCCCGAGCCCTCAGTAGGTCGAGCACCTGGCGAACCTGCTGAGCAACCGCGACCAGCCCGTGCTGGGTCGCCAGCAGGTACGACTCCTCTGCCAGCGCCCGCGCCTCGCGATTGCGCCCGTCACCGGCTAGAACCATGGCGTGGTTGATGAGCGTCACGGCAAGCCGCTGGACATCGTTGAGGTTGCGGAGGATCGCCTCCGCCTCTACGTAGAGCGGGAGGGCCATTTCCACTTCGTCCTGCGTGTCGTACAGGTTGGCCCGATTGCCGAGCGAAGCGGCGATCCCCAACATATCTCCACTCTCGCGGGCGATGCGTTCCGCCTCCTCGTAGAGGGCCATCGCGCCTTCCGCGTCTTCGAGGGCGTCGAGGATGTTGGCCTGGTTGTTGAGCGAGACCGAAAGCCCATGCGTGTCGCCGGCCTCTCGACAGAGCCGCTCGCTCTCCTTGTAGAGGGCCAGCGCTCGCTGCGGGTAGCCGCGCGTGGACTGGATGGTCCCCTGGCTGTCCAGAGAGGTAGCGAGGAGGTGCTTGTCGCCGTATTCGCGGCAGATTTGTTCCTGCTCCTTGAACAGGGCCAGCGACCTGTCCAGGTCGTTTCGGGCAAAGTGGATGCTTGCTTCCTCTCCGAGCGTCGTGGCCAGTTCCCGCCGGTCCCCGATCTCGCGGCTTATGCGCTCCACCTCCAGGTTGACTGCCATCGCCTCGTCCAGCCTGCCCGCGGTGCGCAGATGAAGAGCCTGGTTGCCGAGCGCATGCGCGACCGACTCCCAATCCCCCAGCAAGCGGGCGATCCGTTCGGTTCGCTGGTACAGGGCCATCGCCTGTCCTGGATCGCCCTTCGCCGCCATGACGTTCGCCTGGTTGTTGAGCGCGATGGCCTGCCCGCGAACATCCCCGACGGTGACGCTGATCCGCTCCGCTTCCTGATATAGGGCCAGAGCCTCGTCCTGTTTGCCTTGCATCAGCAGCATGCTGGCCCGCTCGTTGAGGGAACTCGTAAGGTTTGAGCTCTCGCCCGCGTCTCGCAGGCGCTGGCTGACGCTGCCCTGGAGGACGAGGGCCTGATCGAGATGTCCCGCGGAACGCAGGAGCGCGGCCGACGCGAAGAGGTACTCGGGCGGTAGCCGGCTCGGGTCCTCCGCTGCCGGCCGATAGGCGTCGACCATACGAAGGTTCGACCCGGCCTCCACCTGCGTCCAGAAACCCATGACCTCGAACCGTTCGGCCAGCCACGCCTCGAGGAGGAATGCCGGTTCGGCGAGCAGGTCGGCCAGCCGCTGCCAGGCTTTGGCCTCGGCCAGTTGCCAGGGCAATTCGCCGATCTTGCGCGGGCCGATCTCGCGGGCGGCGAAATAGTCGGCCAGGCGCAGATGAGCCGCCGTGCGGTCCGCTTCCGTGGGGAGGTAGTGGTGCTCGACGGCCGCTCGCAGGTAGTCGTGGAAGAAGCCGAGCAGCCCTGAGCGGCTGGTGAGCGAGGTCTCCGCGGCCAGATACAGAGGCGACCAGTAGGCGCGGGGCAGGGCCCGGCCGTCGGTGCCGAGCAGGTCGAGCAGCTCCGCCTCCGACAGTCCGCGGCGAGCGGCCCACAGCAGCGAGAAGGCGTCGCGGACGAGACCCGCTCTGTCGCGCTCGTAGTCGGCCTCGTAGCGGGCGAGGATGAGTTCGAAGAGGGCCTCGACGGTGGGCCCGGAGAGGTAGTGGTCGATCCGCTCGCCCAGGGTCTCGTGCTCGCCCCAGACCCGCAGCTCGTCGAGCAGGGCCCGCAGGTAGAGCGGGTTGGCACACTGGGCCGCGGAGGCGATGCGACCGCGGAGGGCCGGACCAAGCGCTCGCGAGTAGCCGGCCAGGTAATCGACGATGAGCCGCTCGCGCTCCTCTGGCTCCAGAGGCGAGACCGCCAGGCTCGGCCAGCCCCGCTTCTGGGTCTCGGCCAGCGCTCGACCCGGCAGAGTCGAGACGACCAGGCGGACGTTGGCCGGGACGGCTGCCGGCAGCCAGGTCAGGTCGAGCGCTCCTTCTCGATCGTCGAGCTGGTTGAGGGCGTCGATGACCAGGACGATCCGGCCCTTCGCGGCGGCCATGTGGAGGGCGTTGGCGAAGGTCAAACGCAGGGCGTCGGGCGCTTCGGGGATCTCGAGGGTGAGCTCGAAGCGAGCCTTGAGCTCGGCCATCAGCCGCCGCAGCAGCGCGGCCCAATCGGCGCTTTGGGCGGAGGCGCCGATGAAGTGCATCAGCACGGCCTCCTGGGGTTGGGCCGCGCGATGGGCCAGGGCCCAGTTGGCCAGCAGGGCCGACTTGCCCGAACCGGAGTCGCCCACGATAACGAGCGGCGCGCCGTCTCCGGCGGCATGGGCGTCGAGACGGTCGTAGTACTCGCGGCGTCCGATGTAGACCCCGGATCGACTTCGGGCGAAGGCCTCGTGCTCGGCCGCCTCGCGGGTCAGAGGATCGGGCTCCGATCCGGCCGGGTAGAGGTTCTCGATGACCGCGGTCAGGTCGGCCAGGACCAGCTCGCCCAGGCTGGGGGGATCGGGGTAGCCGTCGTGGAGCGGCAGGCCGCTGCCCCGGATGCGGTCCTTGAGGGCGGCGAGCTTGGTCCGCCGGTCGGCGGCTCTTCGGTCGGCCTCCTCGGCGCCCAGAGATGCGATCTCCTGGGGGCCCGCGGTCTCGCGGTATTGCTCGGCGGGCCGGGCTTTCGCGTATGCCGGATCGCGCAGGTAGAAGAAGGCGTGATCGGTCATGGCCGGGTCGCGCAGGACGCCGTGGAGGATCTCGAGCTCGGTCACCGAGTGACCCGCAAGTTCGGAGAGCCAGGGCTCCGCTTCGATAGCCGCCGGCTCGATCTGGTCGGGAACCCAGCCGTATCGCTCGCCCAGGAGGCCGATGAAGTAGGGCCGGCAGCGCGCTATCTCGGCCAGGCAGATGGGCAGGACCTGGCCCTCGGCCTTCTGCTCGTCGGTGATGCCCCAGCGCAGGTCCACTTCGCCCCAGGTGACTCCTCGGGACTCGCACAGCTTGCGCAGGGCCGGGAAGGTCCGCTTGACCAGTTCGTCGCGCTCGGCCCCCATGTCGCGGAACGTGGAGCTGATGAAGACGCGGATAGTGCGGGAGTCGGTGGCCGGCGTCGGGGCGGGGGCCGGCGTCGCGACCGCAGGCTCGGGCGCGACCGCAGGCTCGGGCTCGGGTGCGGGCTCGGGTGCTGGCGCGGGCGCGGGCTCGGGCGCGCTCGTCGCTCCGGCGGCGGCCGAAAGGATCCCCCAGGCCACGTCCGCGATCGACGCCACCGAGCGGCCGGCATCGGCGGCATGGGTTCCCGCGCGCCGGAGCACCTCATCGCGCCCGATGAGGGCAGCGTCCCCCAGGGCCCCAGGCCGCTCCCGCATCGCGTCCAGGTCGAGGCCGAGTTCCCGGGCCGCGTCGCCGGCCGCGGCCCGATCACGCTCGAGCAGGGTCCCCAGGGCCCGACTCGGCTGCGCGCCCTCGACCGGAACGGCCGCCTGGACCAGCCAGTCGGCGGCCATGCTGAGCGGCAAGTGTTCCGGATCAGTCGCGACCACGACGAAGCCCTCCCTGCAGCTTGTGGCCCCCGGAGCGACTGGACGGACTCGCCTGCCCCGGGCGGGACGCAACGAGCAGCGTAGTCGCAGCGGGAGGCTCACGCAGCTCGGAATCAACCTTTGCGGACGCCGTCGATGCCCGCCCGACTCGGTTGGGCGCGGGCCCGGTCGAGTCTTCGTTCTCCGCAGAGGGTCCGCATCGCGATCACGGAATCGCCATCCCCGCGATGGCCCCAGGCGCCACTTGCCCGACTCGGGCAAGATTGACGGACTGCATCCAGACCGAGCGGCCCGCCACCGGGCCCCAGGGAGAGAGCGTCATGCCAAAGACCGCTGCCGCAACCGGACCCCTAAGCCCCGAAGAACTGCGTCTGATCGACGCCTACTGGCGCGCCGCGAACTACTTGTCCGTCGGCCAGATCTACCTGCTCGACAACCCTCTTCTGCGCCGACCCATCGAACCTGAGGACGTCAAGCCTCGGCTGCTCGGCCACTGGGGGACGACGCCGGGCCTGAACCTGATCTACGCACACATGAACCGGGAGATCAAAGCCCGCGACCTGGACTGCATCTACATCATTGGCCCTGGGCACGGCGGGCCTGGGCTCGTCGCCAACACGTACCTGGAGGGTTCGTACACCGAGCTCTATCCGAGCATCACCCGGGACGAAGACGGCATCCGCAAGCTCTTCCGGCAGTTCTCCTTCCCGGGCGGGATTCCGAGCCACGTCGCCCCGGAAACGCCCGGCTCGATCCACGAAGGCGGCGAGCTCGGCTACTCGCTCTCGCACGCCTACGGCGCCGCCTTCGACAACCCGGACCTGCTCGTGTGCTGCATCGTCGGCGACGGCGAGGCCGAGACCGGGCCCCTGGCCACCGGCTGGCATTCGAACAAGTTCCTCGATCCCGTGGGGGACGGTGCGGTCCTGCCGATCCTGCACCTCAACGGCTACAAGATCGCCAATCCCACGGTCCTGGCCCGCATTCCGGAGGACGAGCTGCGCGACCTGATGGTCGGCTACGGCTACAAGCCGTACTTCGTCAGCGGCGACGAACCCGCGCTGGTGCACCAGCAGCTGGCGGCCACCCTGGACACCGTCCTGGACGAGATTCGCGAGATTCAGAATGTGGCGCGAAGTTCCAGTCCGAAGCGCACTTCGGACTGGCAAGGCCAGCGCCCGCGCTGGCCCATGATCGTCCTGCGTACGCCCAAGGGCTGGACCGGGCCCAAGATCGTCGACGGCAAGCAAGTCGAGGGAACGTGGCGGTCGCACCAGGTGCCGCTCGCGGACACCCGGGCCAACGCAGGTCACCGCGCCCAGCTCGAGGAGTGGCTGCGCGGCTACAAGCCCGAGGAGCTGTTCGACGACAAGGGCGCGTTGCGGCCCGAGCTGGCGGCCCTGGCACCCCACGGCGAGCGCCGGATGGGCATGAATCCGCACGCCAACGGCGGACTCCTCCTGCGCGAGCTGGTCATGCCCGACTTCCGCGAGTACGCCGTGGACGTACCCAAGCCGGGCGGCTCGACCAGCGAGGCGACGTACGTGGCCGGCACCTTCGTCCGGGACGTCATGGCGAAGAACCCGGACAACTTCCGGATGTTCGGCCCCGACGAGACGGCCTCCAACCGTTTCCAGGCGATCTTCGAGGTGACCGGCAAGGCCTGGGACGCAGAGGTCATCCCCGAGGACGCAAACGACAACGTCCTGTCCCCCGACGGGCGAGTCATGGAGGTTCTCTCGGAGCATCAGTGCGAGGGCTGGCTGGAAGGCTACCTGCTCACCGGCCGGCACGGCATGTTCAACTGCTACGAAGCCTTCATCCACATCATCGACTCGATGTTCAACCAGCACGCCAAGTGGCTGAAGGTGACGCGCGACATCCCGTGGCGCCGCCCGATTGCCTCCCTCAACTACGTATTGAGTTCGCTGGTCTGGCGTCAGGACCACAACGGCTTCACGCACCAGGACCCGGGCTTCATCGACCACGTCGTCAACAAGAAGGCCGAGATCATCCGGGTGTACCTGCCGCCCGACGCGAACACGATGGTGTCGGTCACGGACCATTGCCTGCGCAGCCGCAACTACGTCAACGTCATCGTGGCCGGCAAGCAGCCCGCCCCGAACTGGCTGACCATGGAGCAGGCGATCCTGCACTGCACCCGCGGCATCGGGATCTGGGACTGGGCCAGCAACGACCAGGGCGGCGAGCCGGACGTAGTGATGGCCTGCTGCGGCGACATCCCCACGCTCGAGACCCTCGCCGCGGTCGACCTGATGCGCCAGCACTTGCCGGACGTGAAGATCCGGGTCGTCAACGTGGTCGACCTGATGCGCCTCCAGCCCGCGTCCGAGCATCCGCACGGCATGACCGAGAAAGAGTTCGATTCGCTCTTCACCACGGACAAGCCGATCGTCTTCGCCTATCACGGCTACCCGTGGCTGATCCACCGCCTCACCTACCGCCGCACGAATCACGACAACATGCACGTCCGCGGCTACAAGGAAGAGGGCACGACCACTACGCCCTTCGACATGGTCATGCTCAACGACCTGGACCGCTTCCACCTCGTGATCGACGCCATCGATCGCATCCCGGGTCTGGCATCGCGGGCCGGCCACGTCCGCCAGCTCATGGAGGACAAGCGGACCGAGGCTCGGGCCTACACCCGCGCCGAGGGCGAGGATGCGCCGGAGATCCGCGACTGGGCCTGGCCCTACTGAACCAGTTCGCCGAAGGGATCGGAGGTGGTCCGTGTTGCAGGCGACGGCCGTGCTTGACCGCACGCAGGTGGTGGCGCCCGTGCGTCCGCGCCTGTTCGGGTCGTTCGTGGAACATCTGGGCAGGTGCGTCTACACCGGTATCTTCGAGCCCGGCCATCCCTCCGCCGATGACCAAGGGTTCCGGCGTGACGTAATCCAGCTGATTCGCGAGCTGGGCGTTACGACGGTCCGCTATCCGGGCGGCAACTTCGTGTCGGGTTACCGCTGGGAGGACGGAGTCGGTCCTAAGGCCGAAAGGCCCGCCCGGCTGAACCTCGCCTGGCACAGCCTCGAGACGAACGAGTTCGGGCTGAACGAGTTCATGGCCTGGACACGAGCTGTCGGCGTGGAGCCGATGCTGACGTTCAACCTGGGCACGCGCGGGATCCTTGAGGCACTCGACCTGCTCGAGTACGCCAACCACCCGGGTGGAACGCGGCTGTCCGACGCCCGCATCGCGCACGGCGCCGCGGAGCCGCACGGCGTCCGGCTGTGGTGTCTCGGCAACGAACCCGACGGCCCGTGGCAGCTGGGCCACATGACGGCCTCCGAATACGGTCGCCTGGCAGCCGAAACCGGACGCGCGGTTCGCCAGTTCGACCCGACTCTCGAGCTGGTCGTCGCCGGGAGCACGGCGGACTTCCTGCCTGGTGCCGCCGACTGGGATGAGACGGTGCTGAACGCCGCCTACGAATTCTCGGACCTGATCTCGCTCCACTTCTACTTCGAGGAGGCCGCGTCCGATTTGGCCAGCTTCCTGGCGTCCGGGGTGGAGTTCGAACGTTCGATGGACCGGCTCATCGCCACCGCGGACCGCGTCGGCGAGAAGCTGGGTATCGCCCGCAAGATCGGGCTTTCCGTCGACGAGTGGGGCATATGGCGCCGGGACGGTGGATCCGCGCCGCCGAAGGAAGGCTGGCCGACGGCTCCGCCGATCGGCGAGGCCCCCTACGCCGCCGTCGACGCCGTGGTTGCCGGCAGCCTGATCATCTCGATCCTCAAGCACGCCGATCGCGTTGGGTGCGCCTGCCAGTCGATCCTGGTCAACGCCAGCGCCCCAATCCGTACCGAACCGGGAGGTCCCGCCTGGCGCCAGCCCATCTTCCACCCGATCAGCCTGACCGCGCGGCATGCCTGCGGCAACATACTGCGCGTCGAGGTCGCGGGCCCGTCGACGGAGACTTCCAAGTACGGCAGCGTGGCAGCGGTGGACGCGGTCGCGACGCTCGATGGGGACGGCCGGCTCGCCCTGTTCGCGGTGAACCGTCATCCGGACGAATTGGTCGAGCTGACGGTTGAGCTTGGGCCGGAGGCCGCACTGTCCCTGATCGCGGAGCTGGTGATGGCGGAGCCGGACCCTCACGCCGTCAACACGCGTGAGGCGCCCGATCGGGTGATCCCGCGCCCCGGCGGTAGCGGGAGGATCAGCGGCGGCAAGCTGATCACCAGCCTGCCGCCCGCGTCGTGGACGATGGTCCGCCTGGGGCCCTCCTCGAGCTAGTCGGCTCCGACGGTCAGGGCGGCCAGCACCGCGTCGTAGGCCGGCTTGGGGGCCAGACTCTGGTCGTACAGGGCGGCCGCGCCTTCACCGGGGAAGGAATAGGGCACCCACGAATACTTGTCCGTGTATCCCCAGACGGTGATGCCGACGCACGCTGATGCGGCGACGCAGGCGGCCACGACCTGACGGTAGTAGTCGGCTTGCGAGGCCAGCTTCGTGGCCGTGGCCGGCACCGACATCCTGACGTCCAGTTCCGTGATGGCCACCTCGACGCCCAGGTCGGCGAAGCGCTTGATGTTGTCGGCCATGCCGGCAGGGAAGGGGTTCTCCAGCACCAGGTGCCCCTGGATGCCCACGCCGTCGATCGGCACGCCCTGGGCTTTCAGCGACTTGACCAGGTTGTACAGGGCGTCGCTCTTAGGGTTGATGCCTTCGACGTCGAAGTCGTTGATATAGAGCTTGGCGGCCGGGTCGGCGGCGTGCGCCCAGCGAAACGCGTCCGCGATGTAGCCGGGCCCAAGGCCTTTCGACCAGAGGTCATCCTGCGGTGTGCCGTCGGCGGCGATGACCTCGTTGACGACGTCCCAGGCGTAGATCTTGCCGGCGTACCGGCCCACTTCCAGGGTGATGTGGTTCTTCAGGATGTCGCCCAGCTGAGCTTGAGTGAACGTGCCGCCGGTCAGCCATGCCGGAAGCTGCTGATGCCAGACCAGTGTGTGGCCGCGGATCTTCTCGTCGTGGGCCTGGGCAAAGGCCACGATTTCGTCGGCCGCGGTGAAGTTCGGGTGACCCTGAGTGGGCTCGACAGATTCCCACTTCATGGCGTTCTCGGGGGTGACCGCGTTGAACTCCCGCGCCAGGATCGCGGCGTAGTCGGGGTCCGTGTCCAGCTGCGGCAGTCCCACGGCCGTGCCGATGAGCCGGTTGCCGGCCACCGCGCGCAGTGTCGAGACCGGGCCGCTCGAGGTGGGCGCGGTCCCTATCGAGGGCTGTGCGGCCGTGGCCGCGGGTGTGATCGAAGGCGTGAACGATGGTGCGGGCGACGGCGTGGCCGAAGGCGATCCGCAGCTCCACAAGGCGCCGGCGGTGAGCGCCGCGGCCAGGACCAGACCCAGGCGTGGAAGCGCGACCATGGGCTGGTAACCGTTACGCATGTCTTCCTCTCAGCAGCCAGACCGAACGAGCCGGCCAAGCATAGCAACGCTCTCCTTGCTCCCGCCGGGCGGAAGCGGTCGACGTCGATCCGGCTCCGGGCTCCTACCGGCTGACGGCCGCCGGATTCCGAGGCCCGGAGGACCGGCTGGGCAGCGGAATCGGTCCGAACTTCCACCAATCCCACGCCGTCTGGTCCGAAACCTCACGCGGCCGCGCCGCCGGTCCGGCCGTCCGCTACCATTCGGGCATGACCCGTGACGCCGCCACCAGCCTGCGATCCCAGGTCCGCGACGCCATCGAAGCCGCCTGGGCGCGCGCCCAGGCAGATATGCCCGCGCCTGCGGAACCCCACCAGACCTCGATCACGATAGAGCGCCCCGCCGACACGGCCCACGGCGATTTCGCCAGCAACGTGGCCCTCAGACTGGCCCGGCTCTACCGCCGCTCGCCCATGCAGCTCGCCCAGGCCATCGCCTCGCACGTCGCCACGACTGCCGCGGACCCGGCCTCTCCGATTGCCGCGGTCGAGGTCGCACCGCCGGGTTTCCTGAACATCCGCGTGGCGGACGCGGCTCTCGCCGCCACCGCTGCCCGCATCCTGGCCGACCCCGGCAGCTGGGGTCACGTCGCGGCCGAGCATCCGGAGCGCGTCAACGTCGAGTTCGTCTCCGCCAACCCGACCGGGCCGCTCCATATCGGCAACGCCCGCGGCGCCTTCACCGGCGACCTGTTGTGCCGCGTCCTTGCCGCCGCCGGTCACGAGGTCGAGCGCGAGTACTACTTCAACGACTTCGGCAGCCAGGTCAAGAATTTAGGCGCTTCGGTAGTGGCGATCCGGTGCAAAGAGGAGATCCCGGAGGACGGCTACCGCGGCGACTACGTCTACGACATGGCCAAGGAGCTGCCTGCCTCCGTCCTGGAAGAAGCCGAGCGTTCGGGCGAGGATTCCTCCTGGGCAGTCGGCCGGTGGGCTTCCGAGAAAGTCCGAGCGGGCATCGAGGCCAGCCTCGACCATCTCGGCTGCCACTTCGACGTCTGGCGTTCGGAAAGCACGCTCCACAACGACGGCTGGGTTGGCAAGGCGATCGAAGGGCTGCGCGCCGCCGGCGACGTCTACGAGGAGGACGGCGCCGTCATCTTCCGGTCGACCAGGTACGGCGACGACAAGGACCGGGTGATCCTGCGCTCCACCGACGACGCGGCGCCGACTTACTTCGCCGCCGACATCGGCTACCTGCTGGAGAAGTTCAGCCGCGGCTACCAGCGCATCGTCTTCATCTGGGGCGAGGACCATCACGGCTACGTGCCCCGCGTCAAAGCCGCGGCACAGTCCTTGGGCTTCGATCGAGACCACGTCCAGATGATCCTGACCGCCTGGGTGCGTTTCGTTCGGGATGGCAAGGAGATCCCGATGTCGAAGCGTTCGGGCGAGTTCATCACCCTGGACGAGTTGCTCGGCGAGATCGGCGTGGACGCCGCCCGCTGGTTCTTCGCTTCGCGCGCGGCCTCCAGCGGCATCGACTTCGACATCGAGCTGGCGAAGAAGCAGTCGAGCGACAACCCGGTCTACTACGTCCAGTACGCCCACGCCCGGATAGCCTCGATCCTGCGCAAGGCGGAGGAGGGCGGCATGAAGCCGCCCGTGGCGGGTGACGCGGGCCTGGCCGGCGTGATTGCCGGGATCCTGCCCGGTGCGCCCGAGGCACAGCTGGCCCGCCAGATCGTGCGCCTGCCCGAAATCGTGGAGGACGCGGCCGCCAGCGAGGAGACTCACGGCATCACCGCCTACGCCACGGAACTGGCAACGACCTTCCACGCGTTCTATCGCGACGCCAGGGTCCTGGACCCGGACGAGCCGGAACGCTCGGCTGCGCGTCTCGCCCTCGTGGCCGCGACCCAGACGACGCTCGCCAACGCCCTGGGCCTGCTGGGAATCTCCGCCCCCGAATTGATGTAGGCGGCCGCGGCCCGGGAGCACGGTCGCCGGGACACCCCTATGTGCCCGGCTGGCAGGGGGCGAACCAGGACACGGCTGTGTCGTCCGAACCGATGTAGATATCGGCGTGGACGGAATCCTCGCAGACCAGATAGTGGCCGGTCAGCCGAGTCAGTGTCTGCCCGGCGGCTGCGACGAAGGCCGTCCGGCCGGTGGCGCTGCGCCACTGGGTTCGCAGCACCACGGCCCACGCGCCGTTGGGGCCTTCGTACAGGCCGACCCGGTCGCCGCCCCAGTCCGACGTTGCCGTCGCGGCCGTCTGGGACTGCGCTCTCGTAGGCTTCTCGCCCTCGAGCCAGATCCGCAGCTCCAGCTCACCGAGGGTGTCCTGCATTGTCAGCTTCCACCCCGCCAGCGAGGCCGGGACGGCCGGGACCGTCAGCGTGACCGGCTCGACATGGCCGGCGTATAGGTCCGGGTGCAGGATCTGCGAAGTCGAGTCGGGTGGGTTGTCGTACAGCTGGTTCACGGCCTCCCATCCACCCTTGTCGTAGATCCCCTGTACGAAGTTGAGGCCACTCTCGTACGGAAACGTCAGGGTCTGGCTCAGGATCCGCGGCGCATTGGCCAGCTGGTCCCCCTGGGGCCCGATGAGAGACGCGCCGGCGAGCTGCAGAATCTCGACCAGCGACATGTCCTTGATCATCCATTGCGTCATCAGGAGGGTGGCGTCGCCCTCGGGGACCGCGAGCCGGGCGAGGTCCCGGTCACTCTGGTCGGGCGTGTCGACGGCTAGCTTGTCGAGCCCGAAGTTCTGGTCCTGCAGGGCATGGGTGTATTCGTGCGAGAAGGTGAGCTTCTCCATGGCCCCGACGCCGCCCGATTCGGAGAGCACGTAGAGGCCCTTCGAGCCGGTGTCGTAGAAACCGATCACCTGCCCGGCCTGGAGATCGACCGCCAACTGTTCCAGCGACGAGCCCTTCGGCAGCAGCCCGAGATGGATGAACAGCCTGCTCTCGTCCGCCATTGCCTGGTGGTTTGTCTGTGCGTCGTTCGCCCGGGTCAGCCATTCGCGAACGCCCTGCGAATCGAGTAGTACGGGCGTGACCTCCTTCTTGGCCGTGAGACCGCGGAGCTCCTGTACCTGGGTTTCGATCTGCGCGTAGACCGCGACGACGGCTGGGTCCGGCGATCCGCCCGACGGAGCTGCCGTACGCGATGCCGGCGGCGACTGGCTCTCGCCGGTCGTGGGCGACGGGCCCGGCGTCGAGGTGGCGGAGCCGCACGCGGCAAACGCGAAAGCCAGGGCCAGGAGAATGGAGAGGCGTCGGCCGGTGTTCATGACCGCATTCTCGCAGCCCTTTGGTGGTAACGCGGCCACCATGACCCGCCGGCCTGGAAGGCCGTCACGCGGGTGCCCAGGGTTCCCCGCACGCTCAAATCGCCCGATTGGATCACTTGATTGCGATTTCTTAATGCACAAACGGTGCCCGTGTTGATGAAGAAGGTCTACCGTATGCGTGGGAACACTGGACCAGATCCTGAACGTTCCATCCTCCCTCCCTCCGACCGGAGGTGCCGATTGGGCAGGCGCCTCCGGTCCTCCCTTTAACGGGGTTTCGGGCGCGACTGAGCCGCCGACCGGCGGTTCCGGATGAGCGGCAGGTGACCCACCTGTGCAAGAATTGGGGCATGGAGATCACCTGGTACGGACGGACCTGTGTCCGCATGCGAGGCAAGGACGCGGTCGTGGTGGCCGACGCCTATCAATCGATCGTCGGGCCCACGGGTCGCGGCATCAGCGGTGACATCGTCACCTACAGCCACCCCGATGACGCGCCTCACGCCAAGGCCAAAGGCCGTCTTTCGCGCGATGGCACGACCCTGCTTCCGGGCAGTCTCGTGGATTCGTTCTGCCTGGACGGGCCGGGCGAGTACGAAGTCAAGGACGTCCTGATCACCGGCGTCAGAACCTACCGCGACGATCAGCGCGGCCAGGAGCGCGGGCGGAACGTGGCTTTCATCGTGGAGCTTGACGGCGTCCACGTCATTCATCTCGGCGACATCGGGCACGTCCTGACGGAGGACAAGCTGACCGACATCGGTTCGGTCGACGTCGCGTGCGTCCCCGTCGGAGGATCGCTCTCGGCCACGAAGGCCGCGGAGCTGGTTTCTCAGCTGGACGTGAAAGTCGTCGTCCCGCTGCCGGTCTGTGACGACAAAGACTCGGCCGAGGCCCTCGAAAAGTTCCTCCATGAGATCGGCGTGCCGGCCGCTCCCGTGCCGCAGTCGAAGCTGGCCCTCATGCCGTCGACGCTCCCCGCGGAAGTCACGACCGTACTGCTGGAACAGCGCGGCAAGGTCTAGCCCGATCGGGCCGGCGCGGGCCGATTCAGACCGGCCGCCGGAAGACGAGGCGACCTCGCTTGACGACCGTCCGGACTCGATTCGAGCCCAGCCAGTAGGGGATCTGGTCGAGTGTGGCCACGTCCCAGATCACCAGGTCGGCCTGCTTGCCGGGTTCGATCGAGCCGATCTCGGAGCCCAGCCCGATCGAGTGGGCCGCGTTGATGGTGACCGCGGTGAGAGCCTCCGCAGGAGCGAGGCCCAGCTCCACGCAGGCGATCGACATTACGAACGGCAGGCTCACGGTTGGGCTCGTGCCCGGGTTGAGGTCCGTGGCAAGAGCGACGGGGATGCCGGCGTCGACGAAGCGGCGCGCCGGGGCGAAATGGTGCTTCCCGAGGAACCAGCTGGTGGCGGGAAGCAGCGTGGCCACTACCGGATGGCCCGAGTCCGCGACCCGGGCCAGGGCAGCCACCCCCTCGTCCGACGGCGACGCGAGATGGTCGGCCGAGAGACAGCCCATCCCGGCCGCCAGCTCGGCTCCGCCAGAGGCCGCCATCTCGTCGGCGTGTACGCGGCCCGCCAGGCCGAAGCCGGCGGCTGCCCGCAGGATCCGGCCTGTCTGGTCGGCGTCGAACACGCCCGTCTCGCAGAAGACATCGCAGAAGCGGGCTATGCCCTGGCGGGCCACGGCCGGGAGCTGGTCGCGGACGACGCTGGCGACATAGGCTTCGGTGCCATTGGCGCGGTCTCTGTAATCGGCCGGGACGGCGTGAGCGCCCAGGAACGTCGGAACGAGCTGTACCGGTCCGGCGCCGCCCAGGCGGCCGATCGTCTCGAGCAGCCGCAGCTCCGAGTCCACGGTCAGCCCGTAGCCTGATTTCGCCTCCGCCGTGGTCGTGCCGTTGGCCAGCATCTCGGCAAGGCGGAGGCGCGCCCCGTCGTAAAGCTCCTCGGCCGAGGCGGCGCGAGTTGCCGCCACGGTCGAGAGAATCCCGCCGCCGGCGGCGAGGATCTCGAGGTAGCCCGCGCCGTGACTTCGCATCTGCCACTCCGCTTCGCGGGTTCCGGCGAATACGAGGTGGGTATGGGCGTCGATGAGACCGGGCGTGACGAGCCCACCGGCAGCGTCGACGCGTTCGAATGCGTCGAGCGGGAAGCCGTCGGCCGCGATCCGGCGGTGGACGTCGTCGGTCGGCCCAACCGCGAGTATCCGGCCAAGCCAGGCGGCCACGGCGAGCCCGCCGCCGGTCAGCACGGCGGCGTCGGCCTGGGCGGTTCCGCGGCGCAGGCCACCCGCCATCGTGGCAACCGAGGCCGTCCCCTCGATCAAGAGGCCCGGCAACTGGCCCCGAGTTGCCGTGGCTTCCTGCGTCACGCTCTCACCGTCCCCGAGCTGCTTCGAGCCGCAACTCCAGCGCCTGCAGCGGAGAGAAGTCGCGCAGCTTCAGGAATCCCGCCGCGCCCGCCAGCCGCTCGGATTCGGAGAGCCCGTTGGAGACGCCGCTGTGGTCCGCCACTTCCAGGAGCGCCTCGAGAGGGGCAAGTCCAATCAGCTCGGACTCGAGCAGGTGGACGCCGTCCTCGGCCGCCTCCGCCCGGACCGATTCCCAGACCCGCCAGATTGGAGTGGTGCAGTAGTCGAGCAGGTTCATCGACACCTGCGCACGGCCGATCTCCTCGAGCCAGAAGCCTTTCGCCTGCACTCGAGGCAATCCGCCGCTCGACTCCCGGATCCGGCGAGCGATCCGTTTGGCCAGCTCCACGTCGCTGCTGTCGAGGTTGATGTTGTAGGCGATCAGAAACGGGCGGGCGCCCACGGCCATGGCTCCGGCGCTGGCGTGGAGTCGGGCTGGGCCGAAGTCGGGTTCCCGGCCGGGTTCCTCGATCTGCGTCTTGAGGCCTTCGTATTGGCCCCGCCGGACTTCGGCCAGGCGCCGGCGCGCCGGTGACGCCGCCGCCTCGCCGTACAGGTACACGGGGATGCCGAACCGATCGGCCACGGTGGCTCCGAAAGTCCGGGCCATTTCGACGCATTCGGCCATAGTGGTGCCGGCCAGTGGCACGAAGGGGACCACGTCAACCGCTCCGATGCGGGGGTGCTCGCCGGAGTGCTTCTCCATGTCGATCTCGGCCACGGCCACGGCCACCGTCCGTTCCAGGGCCTCCAGGATCGGGGCCGTCTCGCCGGCCAGAGTGAGCACGGTGCGGTTGTGGCTCGCGTCGCTTGATCGGTCGAGCAGGTGGGCCCCAGGCACGCTCTCGACGGCCGAGACCAGCTTGTCGACGGTATCGAGACGCCGGCCCTCGCTGAAGTTGGGGACCGTCTCGACGAGCTTGGCCACGCTTCCTCCGACTGTCTCGCTCGGCATCGCCGCCTTACGTATCGTGGCACAGGGCAATGCGACGGGTAGCCTAGTGCCCGATGCGATCATCCGCCGATAGCATGCCGAGGATGAAGGAAGAGGCTTGGCTTCGCTAGCCAGACCGTCTCTGTGGCGGCACCGAGACTTCCTGAAGCTTTGGTCCGCCGCGAGCGTGTCGGTGCTGGGCAGTCAGGTGACCCTGATCGCCCTGCCCTACATCGCCCTGACCATGCTCGGGGCGACCGTACTTCAGGTCTCGGTTCTGGCGGCCGTCGAAATGGTGCCGTTTCTGCTCGTCACACTGCCCGCCGGTGCATGGTTGGATCGGATCCGTCGACGGCCCGTGCTCATCGCCGCCGACATCGGTCGGGGAGTCGTCCTCCTGTCCATTCCCGTGGCGTACGCGCTGGACGCGCTGGCCCTCTGGCAGCTGTACCTCGTTGCCTTCGCGACCGGGACGATGACGGCATTCTTCGATGTCGCCGATCAGTCGTATCTCCCTGAGATCCTGGACCGCGAGGACCTGGTCGACGGCAACGCCCATCTCCAGATCAGCTATTCGGTGGCGCAGATCGGAGGCCCGGTCCTCGGCGGCAACCTGATCGCCATCGTGGCCGCCCCATTCGCCATCGCCGTCGACGCGTTGAGCTTCTTCCTCTCCGGGGGCTTCCTGAGTTCGATCCACCGACGCGAAGACAAGCCCGAGCGACGCCTGACGGCGGACGGCCGGCCGACCTCGATGCGAACCGACATTGGTGAAGGGCTCAGGTACGTCCTGGGAAACCGCTATCTGCGGCCGATCGCCCTCTGCACCGGCACGTCGAACTTGTTCTCGGCCGCGCTGTTCGGTGTCTTTCCAGTCCTGATCTGGCATGAACTGCAACTGCCGCCGGCGTTCTTTGGGACGGTCATGGGACTCGCCAGCGTAGGCTTCCTGGCCGGCGCCGCGCTCTCGAACCGCCTGCCTCGGGCCATCGGCCTGGGCCCGACGATCGTGATATCGGCCGCGCTGGGCTCTCCGGCCATGCTGCTCCTGACGCTCACGCCGGCGGCGCTCGGCGGCGCGGCAGTGACCTTGTTCATCGGTTGGTTCGTCGCCGGTCTCGCCCAGGTGGTCTACAACGTGGCCCAGGTCAGCCTTCGACAGGCCATTACTCCGCACGAAATGCAGAGCCGGATGAACGCGACGATGAGGTTCATCGTGTGGGGAACGATCCCGATCGGCTCGCTGATGGGCGGTGTCATGGCCTCGGTGATGCCGGTGCGAGAGGCCTTGATCATCGCTGCCGTCGCCACGTTCGCCTCGATCGTGCCCGTGCTCATATCCCCGGTTCGATCCCTGGGAGTGATCCCGGCCGATCCCGGGTCGACCAACGGCTAGCGGGTTGCGTGTGCCGCCCGATCCCAGACGCTGTGCTCCATCCGGTCGGTGGCGACGAGACGGACCGAGCCGATCGAGCCGACGCTCCACGTCCCGATCCCAAGCACTTCGAGGCCTGGAGCGAAGCCATCGAGTTCCGCCAGTACGTTCCCGTGGAGCGGGTAGCCGCCCGATAACTGCTCGGTTTCCAGGACCGTGGCGGCGGGTATCAGCGACAACTCTTCCGGGGTGCAGGGCATCTCGTCGCCCGATTCGGTCTTCGAGTAGGGCTGGATGATCAGGGCGCCGGCTTCCCATCGCAGCAGGTACGGCTCCAGGGTGTCGCCGATGACCGAGACCCCGTCCGGGGTCGCGATGGCGGCGAAGTCGAGCCCCTCGTCGTCGGAGACGAAGCCGAGCACCCGCTGGCCCAGCAGCTTGGCCAGGCCGGCCGTTGCGGTCAGCCACAGACTCTGCTCGAATGGCTGCTCGTCGCTGCCGAGCACCCGTAACGCGTCCACGTAGCTCGATGCGAGAGGCCTGGCGGCGCGGATCGCGGCGCGATCGCCGAGCTTGAGCGAGGGGAGATCCAGGTCGAAAAGCCACAGCGGGCGATCGACCAGTTCGAAGAGCTTGTACGCGTGCCTGCGCCCCAGCTCCGGCAGCGCGGCCTCGCGCGGCTGTTCCTTCAGCAGCACTCCCTGGATTCGATACGCCACGGGGTTCTTCCCCTCGTTGAGTCGGTGATGAATGAACCTACCAGGCGTTTCCTAGCCTGCTGAGTCGTCAGATTCAAGCATAGGGAGTCTAATACCCCGCTCCCGGGCGACCTCGATAGCCCTTTCGTACCCCGCGTCCGCGTGACGCATCACTCCGGTGCCCGGATCCGTTGTGAGTACTCGCTCCAGCCTCTGGGCCGCCAGGTCCGTTCCGTCGGCAACGACGACCATGCCGGCATGCTGCGAGTAGCCGATCCCCGTCCCGCCGCCGTGGTGGATAGAGACCCAGCTGGCGCCGGCGGCGGTGTTCACCAGGGCGTTGAGGAGCGGCCAATCGGCGATCGCGTCCGATCCGTCGAGCATCGACTCCGTCTCGCGGTTGGGCGAGGCAACGGAACCCGAATCGAGGTGGTCGCGGCCGATGACGATCGGGGCGGCGACGGCGCCCGACCGAACAAGTTCGTTGAAGGCGAGCCCGGCCCGTGCCCTCTCGCCGTAACCCAACCAGCAGATCCTGGCCGGAAGGCCCTGGAACGGCACCCGTGCCTCGGCCATCTCGATCCACCGCCGTAGCGACGCATTCTCTGGGAACAGCTCCAGGATGGCTCGATCGGTCGTCGCGATATCCGCCGGGTCGCCGGAGAGGGCCGCCCAGCGGAACGGTCCTTTGCCCTCGCAGAAGAGCGGCCGGATGAACGCGGGCACGAAGCCCGGGAAGTCGAAGGCGTTGGCCACGCCGCTCTCCTGAGCCTGGGCCCGGATGTTGTTGCCGTAGTCGAAGGCTACCGAGCCGGCTGCTTGGAACGCGAGCATTGCCCGAACGTGGTCCGCCATCGAGGCCATCGCCCGCCCGACGTACTCGACGGGGCGCCGGCGCCGCAGATCGGCCGCCTCGGCCATCGAGATCCCGGCCGGCACGTAGCCGTTGAGGGCGTCGTGGGCGGAGGTCTGATCCGTGACGACGTCGAATCGCTCGCCCAGCCGGACCAGCTCCGGCTCTACCTCCGCGGCGTTTCCGACCAGCGCGATCGACTCCGCGCGGCCCGCGGCCGCCGCCTCTCTGGCCCAGCCCAGGCCCTCCGCCACCGAATGCGTCAGACGGTCCACGTAGCCGATCTCCAGCCGCCGTGTCGCCCGAGCCTCGTCCACCTCGATGACCAGGGCCACTCCGTCGTTCATCGTGACGGCCAGGGGCTGAGCGCCGCCCATCCCACCCAGGCCGGCAGTGAGCGTGACCCGCCCTCGCAGCGATCCGCCGAAGTGCTGGCGGGCCAGTTCGGCGAACGTTTCGTACGTGCCCTGCAGGATTCCCTGGGTTCCGATGTAGATCCACGAGCCGGCGGTCATCTGGCCGTACATCGTCAGGCCGGCCCGCTCGAGTTCTCGGAACGTCTCCCAATTGGCCCATTTGCCCACGAGATTCGAGTTGGCGATCAGGACGCGCGGCGCCCATTCGTGGGTTCGGAAGACGCCGACCGGCTTGCCCGACTGCACCAGCAAGGTCTCGTCGTTCTCCAGGCGGCGCAGCTCGCGAACGATCGCGTCGAAGGCGGCCCAGCTTCGAGCGGCCCGACCGGTACCGCCGTAGACGACCAGATCCTGGGGCCGCTCGGCCACCTCGGGATCGAGGTTGTTCATGAGCATGCGCAGGGCGGCCTCCTGGGCCCAGCCCTTGCAGCTTCGCTCGGGACCGCGTGGTGCGCGGACGGTCCGGGGTCCGGGACCGGCGGCGGCAGCCTCGATCATCGTCGAAACCTCCGAACATCTGCCCGAGCCCTGCCCGGGCGTCAGGCCTCCAGTGTGCGCCGGTTCTGTCGAGGCGTCACGTGGCGGGCCGGAGATCCGCCGATCTAGCGGAGGCTCTCGATGAGCTTCCGGCCGAGGTCGCGAGGACCGAGCCCGTACATCGAGATGAGGAGGTCACCCATAACCAGCGTGTAAACGAGCGGGCCGCCGTTGCACGTCGAGACGTCCACAATCTTCCCGTCGATGTCCTGCTGGCCGGAGCTGGCGACGCCATTCGCCTGAGAGCAAGCACCGGTCGCGTACTCCACCACCCAGGCCGTATAGAAATCCGCGTTGTTCTGCTTGTCCGGCTTGAGGCGGCCTATTGCCACGTACAGCCAGTCGGGATCGAGGATGGTGCCCACCGACGCTGCCGCGTAGCCGTCGAAGGTGTTGGGCAGGTCGGCGTCACTGAGTGCCCCCAATTCACTACCCGGATCCTCCAGGAGCGGCTGCCCGCCTACCGAGGGCGGCAGCTTGCCGATGAGGCTCGGGTCGATCTTCAAGCCGTACTGGCCGACCGTCCCGCTCGGCCAGATGGTCGGGCCGATGGGCACTTCCGTATACGGCGGCGGTGTGGGGGTGGGCGAGCTCACGCCGCAGGCGGCGACGAACACGAGAACGGTCGCGAGCAGCGCCGCCGCGGCTCGATGGACGGGCGCGGCGCGATGGACGAGGGCGGTGCGATGGGCCGTGGCTGCCGGAAGAGCGGCGGGCAAATCAGAACTCGCGCCGAAGGACCGGGTATCGTTCGTCGTCCACGGCGAGGCGGAATCCCACCTTCATCCAAAATTCCGGTCGCGCGGCCGGGGTCGTGTTCTCCCTGGCCCGCACTTCGGGATACGACTCGACCGCCGCGAAACCCCGGCCGGCGAGGTCGCGGCAGACATCCTCCACGAGGCTCAGGGCATAGCCTCCACGCCTCGCCACCGGTGTGGTGGCGATGCAGGTGATCACCGCAGGCAGCGGCGCCTCGGGGAGCTGCGGGTACAGCTGGCGCAGCCGGAGCGCCCGAGGATATGCGGAAAGCGGCCCGAACTGGCAGTAGGCCACGGCTTCGCCGTCGGCGAGGAGCAGCTTGGCGTAGCTGCCGAAGACGCCGAGGCCGCGACCCAGGAGCTGCAGCTTGCGAGGCGCCTCCCGGGCGATCGAAGGACGGGCCGGCCGCTGCGGTACGAACGGATTGTCGTCTGAGGGTCCTCCGAGGTCATCCAGGAAGGGGTTGCGGCCCGGGGTCTTCGGGGGCGGGGCGAACGGATTGGCCTCTGTTCGCGGCGGTGGCGCGAACGGATTGGCGGCTGGTCCGGGCGACGGAGCGAACGGATTTGCGTCGGGACCGGAGGTTCCGGCGCGGTCCGAGATCGAGGGAGCGCTCGAGTCCGCCTCGGCAGGCAGCCAGCCCGGCCGGCGAGCCTTCGAGCCTCGATCGGCGTCCTCCCAGTAATCGCAGGTGCGGTGATCGAACGACGGGTCGGCGCAGGGCGGAACGAGCCCGAACCGGCTCTCGTCCGTGACCTCGACTATCTCGATGCGTGCCATGACGTCCAACTGTACGGCACCGCGGTCTCTCGCGGCGGGAGAGGGTGGCCCGTCGTCACGTCGGGCTAGACTCCACGCCAACATGACGGCACTCACCCGATCCGAAGGCTCAGCCCCTGGCGGGCCTCGCTGGCGCAGGGCGCTCACGCGCGGTATCACCCGCAACGTGGTCGCCCTCGGCCTGGTGAGCCTCTTCACTGACATCTCGAGCGAGATGCTCGTGTACGTCATTCCGTTGTTCCTCGCCAACGTCCTGCTGGCGCCGACCGCGGTGATCGGCCTGATCGAGGGAGTCGCGGAGAGCACGGCCTCGATCCTCAAGCTGATCAGCGGCGCGCTCTCGGACCGGTTGTCCCGGCGCCGACTGCTGGTCGGGATCGGCTACAGCACATCCGTCGTGTCCAAAGCCCTCTATCTGGTGGCGACGGTGTGGCCGGTGGTCCTCGCAGGCCGTGTCGGCGATCGGTTCGGCAAGGGAATCCGAACCTCGCCTCGAGACGCTCTCATTGCCGACTCCACCGCCCCGGAGCATCGGGGAGTGGCGTATGGATTCCATCGTGCGATGGACACCACGGGTGCCTTCGCCGGTGTGCTGATAGCGGCTGCGGTCATCTGGCTGGTCGAGGGCGACGCGACCCGCCTCACCGCCGACGCGTTCAGGATCCTCGTGCTTCTGGCGCTCGTCCCGGGCATCCTTGCGGTGGCCACCATCGTGGTCGGTGTCCGAGACGTTCGACGCGCTCCGGCTGCCGAGGCGGCCACGACCGAGGTTGGCGCGGCGGCGCCCGGGTCGGCCACGCCCGCAACGACCGCAGCCGGTCCCATCGGTACCGGCGGGCTCGTTCGTCGCGTCATCGGCAGCGTTGCCGAGTGGCGTCGCTTTCCCAGGCCGTTCTGGTTCTTCATCGCGGCGAACGCCCTATTCACTCTCGGCAACTCGAGCGACGCGTTCCTCGCCCTGCGGTCGCAGGACCTGGGGCTGACGCTGCTGGCTCTCCTGCTCGCGATCGTCGCCTTCAACGCCACCAACGCGATGGTTGCCTGGCCGGCCGGAGCGCTCTCGGATCGAGTCGGTCGTCGCGGCCTCATCGCCCTGGCCTGGCTCATATACGCGGCCTGCTACGCCGGCTTCGCGGTGGCGACCTCGGCCGTCTGGGTGGCGCCGTTGTGGATCGCGTACGGGACCTACTACGCGCTTAGCGAGGGCGTCGGCAAGGCGCTCGTGGCCGACGTGGCGCCGGGCGAGCTTCGCGCCACCGCCTTCGGCATCCTCAACGCGGTCCAGGGGACGATGATCCTGCCGGCATCGGTGATCGCGGGAGTGCTGTGGAGCGCCGTGGCCCCGGCCGCGCCGTTCTGGTTCGGCGCCGCTTGCGCAGCCTCGGCGACGGCGTTGCTGCTGGCCACGGTCCGTCCGGGCGCGGCCGCTCGCTGAACCGCCAGCTACATGGTCGCGCCCACGTCCACGGTCTCTCCCGTCCCGGCGTCGACCCACATCACGCCCTGGCCGGAGCCCCCCGTGTTGTCGTGCCAGGCGTAGTCCATCCGCCAGCAGAGCTGCAGAGGCGCTCCGTCGGTCCCCGGCTTGGCGTGCCATTCGAGCGCGGCGCTGCAGTTCTCGACCTTGCCGTTCGGACCCCCGGTGCTGTTCTTGCACTTCGGAAACTTGGCCAGCGCCTGAGCCTCGGAGATCCTCGAGGCCGGCTCGGGGGCGGCCGGCGTTTCCGAGTAGGTGTATGAAAGGAAGGTGCCGTTGGGAGCGAGCGTCATGCGTGTGCCGTCGTCCGGGGCGAGGATTCCGTCGATCTTCCGATCCCACCGGGCAAGCCAGGCCATCTCGGGATCCTGCGAGAACGTGTCCGCTGCCCCGAGCGTCGCCCCGAGATCGCGGAGATAGCCCGCGGCCTCGTTGCGAGCTGCCGCCTCGGCGATTGGCACCCCTTGAGCCGGATCCGGATGTGACGGCACCACCACGACTGAGACCAGGCGGCCGTCCGCGTCCCACGCGATCGTCCAGTCAGCGATCCGGACCATCGTCACCGGTCGGGTCGCCGGGCCCGAGGACGAGACGGTAGCGGCCGCGCCAGAAGCCACCGAGCTGCCCAACGCCCGGATAACCGCCTGAGCGCGGTCGACCCACTCCGCGTCCGTGAGCGAAGGCGACAGTGCCGGAGTCGGAGAAGGAGTCAGCTCGGGAGTCGGCGGCGCTGAGGCGGTCATCGTGGCCGGCGGGCTGCCCGCCTGATTCGCCGGGGAGCCGCTGGGTGCGGCGGTCGCCCCGGCCACGGTGCAGCCGGCGGCGAACACGACCACGATCGCCGCCACCAGGATCTCGGCAAGTCGACTGCGCGTCATCTGGACCTTCCTCACGTCTACGGCAATTGACGGCCGTGGCCCACGCCTGGTGACAGCGTACCCCCAGGGTCAGATCACCTTGGGCGAACCTCGGTCACAGTCGCGCGTGGGCGCCAATACGCGACCACTCTGCGAAACCGCCGTCTGGCGGGCGTTCCCCCCTGCGCGACTGCCGGAGACAACGCGCGGCGAAACGCTAACGTGAGCCACAGACGCCCGACCGGCGGGGCCATGGCCGGAAGCGGTGGTCGTGTCGAGATCGAGCGGGCGCGGGGAGCGCCGCGTACAAGGAGAGGAGAAGAATGCGGCCACTGGACGTCCGCATCGAGGCCGCGCTACGTGCCTACGACGAGGACTGTCGGTGGGACTTGATCGACGGCATAGTCGGCGAGTGTCCCGACGATGTCCTCGAGGGGGCCACGAAACTTCTCAACGGACAGGGGCAGCGAGATCGCACGCTCGGCGCCGATATCCTGGGCCGTCTGGTCGGGGTCGAGCCCGACGCCCGCCCCGCCATCCTGGAGGCTCTGCTGGGAGCCCTCGAGTTCGAGAAAGCGGCGTCTCCCCTGGCCTCGATCGTGGCAGCGCTAGGGCACGTTGGCGATGCCGCGGCGCTCGGCCGGATCTTCCCGCTGGCCGCGTATGGGAGCGCGGAAGTGAGGCTGGCGGTTGCCTTCTCCGTGGCCACGATTAGCCCCCAGCCCCTGGTCGTCGAAGCACGCGTGGCCCTGATCCGGCTCTCTCGCGATGACAACCCGGAGGTCCGCGATTGGGCCACATTTGGCCTCGGGACGCTTTCCGACGCGGACGGCCCGGACGTTCGTGCGGCCTTGTTGGCCAGAGCCGAGGACGCCTACCGGGACACCCGCGCGGAGGCCCTCTTCGGGCTGGCGGTCCGACGGGATCCACGCGCGGTGCCGCATCTGATCCGAGCGCTGCAATCGCCCACGGCCGGCGGGCTCGAGGTTGAAGCCGCTGCTGCCTTCGCGGATCCTCGCCTCTTGCCGGCCCTGCGGGCCCTGCAGCGAGCAGGCCGGACCGACGAAATCCGGCTGCGCCGGGCAATCGACCGCTGCTCCGGGAGAGAGGGGCCCGCGCTGGCCTCCTAGCCTGCGCCCGTTGCTCAGATCGACCAGGGCACCGCCGCGAACGAGCGTGAAGGCGGCCTCGATATCGGCGGTCTGGAGTCGATCGCGATCGAGGTGGGGGACGATCGATCGAATGCGAGAGTGGGCCTCGGCGACTCCAACGCCCGCCCGAACGAGCCCCCCTTCGGCTCCGCTTCGCTCCAGCCGGAGGTCCAGCGCCTGGGCGGCGACGAGCAGTTCCAGGGCCAGGATTCGCTGGACGTTGGCGACCACCGCCATCGCATGCCGGGCGGCTATCGAGCCCATCGAGACGTGGTCTTCCTGGTTGGCCGAGGTGGGAATCGAGTCGGCGCTGGCCGGATGGGCCAGCACCTTGTTCTCCGAGGCCAGGGCCGCCGCCGAGTACTGGAGGAGCATCATTCCGGACTCGAGGCCGCTGCCATGCGAGAGGAAAGGCGGCAGGCCGCCGTTCAGGCGAGCATCGACGAGGAGGGCGATCCGTCGTTCGGAGATCGCACCGAGCTCGGAGACGGCGAGTTTCGCGAAATCCAGGGCTATCGCTACCGGTTCGCCGTGGAAGTTGCCGCCGCTGATGACCAGCCCGCCGCCGGTCGCCGCCGCGGCGGCATCGGCCACGCCGCCCTGTGGGAAGACCAGGGGATTGTCGGTGGCCGAGTTCAGCTCGATGTCCAGGACGCCGCTCAGGTACTCGAGGGCGTCGCGGACGGCCCCGTGGACCTGCGGTACGCACCGCAGCGAGTAGGGGTCCTGGACTTTGTGGGCCGAGGCATGGTGGCTCGTCATTAGCGTGGACTCGCGCAGCAGCCAGCGCATCTCCGCGGCGACGGCGATCTGGCCGGGATGCGGGCGAGCCAGCTGGTAGGCGGCCGAGTAGGCCACGTCCGTACCCAGCAGGGCCTCACAGCTGAGCGCCGCGGCAACGCTCGCGGTGCGGGCCAGGCGGTCGGCGTCGGCGCTGACGAGCGCCCCGATAGCGGACATCATCTGCGTGCCGTTGAGAAGGGCGAGGCCCTCCTTGGCCTGCAGCTCCAGGGGCTCGATGCCGGCAGCCTCGAGGGCCTCCGCAGCATCCACGATTCGCCCGCCCACCTCAACCGGCCCTCGTCCGGTCAGAGGCAATGCCAGGTGGGCAAGCGGTGCCAGATCCCCTGAGGCGCCGACCGATCCCTGGGAAGGGACCACCGGATGGATGCCGAGTCGGAGCAGGTCGCAGATGCGGTCCACCAGCACGGGTCGACAACCGGAGTGGCCCAGCGCCAGCGTGTTGGCGCGCAGGAGCAACATCGCCCGCACCACGTCGCGCGGTAGCGGATCGCCCACCCCGACGGCATGGGAGATGAGCAGGTTCTCCTGGAGGCGGGCCGAATTGGCCGGATCGATGAAGGTCGTGGCCAGGTCCCCGAAGCCCGTGGTCACTCCGTAGACGACCTCCCCGGCCGCGACCAGGCGCTCCACGACGTCTCGCGCCTCGGTCATCCGGCCTCGCGCGTCGTCGTCCAGCTTGACGGGCTGCCCGCCCCGGGCCACAGCCTCTACGTCGCCGATCGATAGGTCGGCTCCGGTCAGGACGATCGCCGCGTCGGCGGGGGATGGCTGCCGGAGCTTCTGCGACTCGGGCAGATGCCGGTGCGATCCGCGCCTCGCGGCCGCAGGATCGGGGGACCTGGGGGTGTCGCTCACGGCATGAGGATAGCGGGCCGGGCCGAATGCGGCCGCCGTCTCGCGCGTCCGCGACCTGGCGGCGGGCGCCGCCTCAACGCCTCGGGTATCCTGCGCAGAGCCTGCGCGCGGCGTGGCCGCCGCGGTGTTCTGCTCCCAGCTACGAGGCCCTCGTGTTCGCGATCATCGACACGGCCGTCATTCCCTTCCTTAGCAGCCTCTACGACGCGGTCGGTTATCTCGGCGTCTTCATCGCCATGGTCATCGAGTCGACCCTGCTGCCCCTTCCCTCCGAGCTGATCCTCCCCTTCGCCGGGTGGAAGGTCGTCGACCCCACGGCTGTCGAGCCGCTCACCCACGCCCCATGGAACTTCTGGGTCGTGGTGGTCATCGGGACGGCCGCGAACACCATCGGCTCGATCTTCGGGTACTACCTGGGCGCCAAGCTGGGCCGGCCGTTCCTCGATCGGTGGGGTCGGTTCTTTCTGATCCGGAAGCACGAGATCGAGCAGGCCGAGACATTCTTCGCTCGCTGGGGCTCGCCGACCGCATTCTTCAGCCGCCTGCTGCCGGGCGTTCGAAGCGTCATCAGCTTCATCGCCGGCGTGTCGCGCATGCCGATCGGTCGGTTCATCGTCTACTCGACCCTGGGCGCGATCCCGTGGACCATCGCCCTGGTCTATGCGGGCACCGTCCTCGGCGCCAACTACACGCAGATCCGGGAGACGCTGCGCCCGTTCGACACGCTCATCCTGGTGGTGTGCCTGGCCGCCGTCGCCGGCTTCGTCTGGTGGCGCCTGGGCCATCCGGGCATCCGGAGAGGCCAGTCGGAAGCGTAGCCGGTCGGGAGCGTAGGCTGACGCGGGAAGAGCGCTTCTCGCGAGGCTCCGCCGGCCGGGCCGCAAGGCCCCCGATTCGGCCCGCGTGCCCATCGAGCCATCTCGTGGCAGACTTAGGACCGGTCAGGGGGCGTCCAGGATGGCCGCCGAAACAACGGGAACATCTGATGCGCAGTAGACCGACTCGCGTCCAGTTGCAGGCGCTGAGCATCGACAAGAGCGGACGGCGGGGCGCTACCGGCCCCGGCTCTGGGGTCGCGTGAGCAGCGTCAGAGACCGCTCGAAGCCGCTCCGGACGGCCGAGTCCGACGGGGTTCGGTCCGGATCGATGGCCCATCCCAATCCCAGACTGGCTTTGGCCAGCAGGCGCATGGCTCATCGCGCTCCGCGCGGGCCGCTGCAGCTGCTGGCAAGCCTCTGGCGCGCGATCGCTCCGGCGTCGTGGCGAAATCGATCCGATCCCGCCGGCTCACTGAGGGTGACCGCTCCGACCGACTCTGCCTCTCCGACTCGCCCCACACCGCCGGAGGGCACGGCGGACTTCGCTCGGCGCGGCCGCCGCCGCGGAAATGGAGCGGTTGACGGCCCTGGGTCGGGCGGCCGGCGGCTCCTGGGAAGAGAGCCGCACCGGCGCGAGTTGGCGGCCGTGCTCGTCCTGCTTCTGGTGGCCTGTACTCTGTCCGCGAGCCTCCCGGGCGTCTGGGCCGCCCATCCGGGCCCGCCCGATCCGAGTGCCCAGCCCGCCGCCAACCTTGACCCGGCCGACCAGACGGACTACGCGGCCCTCGAGCCGGTCGGGAATGCTTCGCCTACGCCCACCGACGTGCCGACCTATACGGTCCCGCCTCCGTCGGACAGCGCCCCCCGGATTGGACCTACGGAGGCTCCAACGAAGACGCCCACGAAAGCACCTCCCACCAAACCGCCCCCGTCGAAGAACTACACGTTCGTGGCCCTGGGCGATTCACTGACCTATGGCTACGGCGACCCGGGACCGTCCTGGCCCGTTCGAGTCGACGCCAAGGATGCTCAGCTGCGCTTGCTTCACAACGCCGGGGTCAATGGCGACACCACCGCCCAAATGCGGGCGCGCCTCAACAGCGTCTTCGCCTACAAGCCTGACATGTTGTTCGTCATGGGCGGCACCAACGACATTGGCCACAACATCAGCATCACGACGGCGGTCTCGAACCTCAAGGCGATAGTCGTGGCGGCACAGGCCAAGGGAATCCAGGTGATCCTGATGACGATTCCACCTACCTCGTATCCGTATATGACGGACGCGATCGACACGCTGAACGCGCAGATTGCCTATATCGGCAAGGTGTACAAGCTCGTCGTGGCCGACGTTCACACCCCTCTGTCCGCCGCTGGTGGTCTCTACGACCCCAGGTACACCAGCGACGGCCTGCATTTCAGCACCCTCGGTACCCAGGTCGTCGCGAACGCGATCTTCAAACGTTGCCAGGCGGCCCGCTTCTAGCGAGCCGGGCACGGGTCACGACAATGGCGGCTCCGAGGCCGGGGGTTGGGCCACGGCAGGCTGTGGCGGCTTCCGCCTGAGAGCCTCCGGGCCGTCGCCCTCAGACGCCCGTCCGGCCGCGGGCAGGACCGCCATTGCGATCAACACGACGGCCGTGATCCCCAGGCAGGCGGAGATAACGTACAGCCCGCGTATCGTCAGCCAGCCCGCCAGCACGCCACCCAGCCCCGACCCAATGATCGAAGACATGCTGAAGGTCACGCTGTTGAGTATTCCCTGGGCCGTGGCTGCCGTTCCCCTCGGCGCCTGATTCGAAACGAAGGCGATCCCACCGATCAGCAACAACCCGTAGCCCAGGCCCTGGATCAAGGACAGCCCGATCAAGATCGTGGGATCTGTGAAGACCACGTTCGCAACCTGGCGAGTGACAAGAATGGCCATCCCGAGCACGATCAGCCGCTCCGTCCCGAACCGCCGGGCGAGCTGCGGGAAGAACAGCATGGACGGGATCTCGAGCGCGGCCGCGAACGACCAGGCCCAACCCACCGCCTCGCTTGATCCGCCCAGCTGCTCGACGTAGATCGAGAAGAACGAGACCTGCGAGAAGACCGCGGTCCAGCCGACAAGCGCTCCGATCAGGAAGAGGGCGATGGGCCTATGGCCCAGAACCCGGCCCGGAGCCTTACGGAGGCCGCCGACTCGCACGCCGCTCGATCGCCCCGGCAGGAGGGTCGACGCGATGCCACCGAGCAGGACCATCGGCACGAATACGAGGAACAGCGCGACGTAGCTCTCGGCGCGCACCAGGATGCCGATGAGCGGGGCGGCGATCATGAAGCTGAACGATCCCCACATTCGGACGTGCGCGTAGCGGGTGCGATCGCTGCCGGCCATGTCGAGCACCCGGACGTCCATCATCGGGGCAATGCCCGACATCCCGCAGGCGAAGGCCGCGGCGCACGCGACGAGCAGTGGCGACGCGCCGACGTTGGCCAGCCCGATCCCGCCCGTGGCGGCTATGACTGCAGCAAGGGGAATGAACAGGCGCGAGGTGGGGAATCGGTCGTGGATCATCCCCCACGCCGGCGAGCATATGAGGGCGATCAGCGAGGTGAATGCGGCGAGAGCCCCGATGCCCCCGAACGGGATGCCGAGATTCTGATAGTAGAGGGACAGGTAGGGCGCGTACGCTGCGACGGCCGTGTAGAGGATGACGTAAGCGATCGAAGCGCGACGCAAGCCCGCTGGCCTCCTTGTGCCCCCGTCCGCGCGTCGGCGCCTTCCGACCCGTCCAACTCAGTCTGCCACCGGTGGTCCGACTGCGCTGCGACGGCTCGCGCCTAGCCCCAGGGCGCCTCGCCGGTCGGGCGGAGGTGGCTGACATCGTCCGCGAGGATCAGCTGGGCCCCGTCCGGGCCGTCGCCCTGCTCGTAGCGCAGGACCGTCAGGTTGGCGTTGTCCTGGACGAAGCGGCGCCGGTAGTCCCTCACGGGGATGCCAAGGCCGACGCAGAGCAGGATGCGGTTGAGGGTGCCGTGAGCCGCGACTAGGACCCGCCGCTCGCCCTCGGATGCGCCGTCCGGCTCGGAAGAGGTCCCGTGCTGCACGCGGCGGGCGTCCGGAAAGCCGCGCTCGACGTTCGGGACGTTCGGTAGCTCGGCCGCCAGCAGCTCGACCAGGAAGCTCAGCACCCTCTCCGCGACCTCGTCCCCCGACTCCCCACCGGGCGTATGGGCCGCCGGATCGCGATCCCAGCGCTCCATGAGCTCCGGGTCGCGGGCCTCGATTTCGGCGCTTGTCAGACCCTCCCAGCGGCCGTAGTCGCGCTCGATCAACCGATCGTCGACCTCCACCGGCCGGCCCCTGGCGACGATCTGGGCTGTCTCGAGGGCGCGAAGCATCGGGCTGGAGAGTATGCGGTCGACTCGAACGCCGGCCAGCCGGTCGGCCAACGCTTCGGCCTGACCGCGACCCTCGGGGCTCAGCGCGACATCGAGCTGGCTGCCGAGCCAGACGTCCTGGCCGGTGTCCGGCCGCCCGTGTCGGGTCAGGATCAGGTCGAGGATCGTGCTCACCTAGAAGAGGCCGACGATATTCCCGTCTGAGTCGATGTCGATCGACTCGCCGGCGGGGTGCGATGGGAGTCCCGGCATCGTCCGCATCTCACCCAGCAGCGGCGTCACGAATCCGGCTCCGGCCGAGAGATGGACCTCGCGTATGGGTACTCGGAAACCCATGGGCCGCCCCTTCAGGGACGGGTCGTGGCTCAGAGAGAGGTGGGTCTTGGCCATGCAGATCGGCAGGTTGCCGAAGCCCAGCTCCTCGTACAGCTTGAGGGCCTTCGTTGCGGCCGGCAGCTCATCGACGCCACGGGCGCCGTAGATGCGGACCGCGATCGTCTCGATCTTCTCGCGAAGAGGAGCGTCGTCAGGGTAGAGGAACTGGAAGTCCGGAGCACCCTCCTCGGCGGCCGACCAGACGGCCCGAGCCAGGTCCTCCGCGCCCGCGCCCCCCTCGGCGAAGTGGCGGCTGACGACCACTTCGCGCGCCCCTGCGGCCAATGCAACTTCCCGGATCGCGGCAACCTCGGCCTCCGTGTCCGTGGGGAAGTGATTGACCGCCACGACCACCGGAACGTTGAAGTAGCGCACGTTCTCGATCTGGGCGGCCAGGTTGGCCGAACCGAGCCGGACCGCCTCCACGTTCTCCTGCTCGAGCGCCGGATCGAGCGGCTTCCCGGCAACGATGCGGCCCACGCCGCCGTGCATCTTGAGCGCCCGCACCGTGGCGACCATGACCGCCGCGTCGGGCCGCAGCCCGCTCTGGCGGCACTTGATGTCGAAGAACTTCTCTGCGCCCATGTCGGCGCCGAAGCCGGCCTCGGTGCAGGCGATCTCGCACGTCGCCAGCGCCAGCCGGTCGGCCAGGACGCTGTTGTTGCCGTGGGCGATATTCGCGAATGGGCCGCAGTGGACGAAGGCCGGACCGCCCTCGAGGGTTTGCAGGAGATTCGGCTTGATCGCGTCGAGAAGCAGGACCGTCATCGAGCCTGCGCAGCGCAGGTCTTCGGCTGTGATGCGGCGGCCGTCGAAGGTCGTGGCGACGACCATTCGACCCAGGCGCGCCCGCAAGTCGTGGATGTCGGAGGCGAGTGCCAGGGCCGCCATCACCTCCGACGCGACGGTGATCTGCCATTCGGTTTCGCGCGGATAGCCGTTCTCACGCCCGCCCAGCCCGACGATCGCCTTTCGGAGAGCGCGGTCGCTGATGTCGACGACCCGGGGCCACAGGACGCCCAGCGGGTCGATGCCGTGCGGGTTCTTGTGAGTCAGCGAGTTGTCGATGAAGGCCGCCAGCAGGTTGTGGGCCGCGCCCACGGCGTGGTTGTCGCCCGTCAGGTGGAGGTTGAAGTCCTCCATCGGGATCACCTGGCTGTAGCCACCGCCGGCGGCGCCGCCCTTGATTCCGAAGACCGGGCCGAGCGAGGGCTGGCGAATACAGACCGCCGCTTTGTGTCCGATGCGGTTCAGGCCCTGGACCAGGCCGATGTTCGTCGTGGTCTTGCCCTCGCCAAGAGGCGTCGGAGTGATCGCGGTGACGACGACGTACTTGCCGCGTTTGCCCTTCGCCGCGGACTCGGCCTCCAGCCGCTCGATTCCCTCCAGGCGGACCTTGGCCTTGGAGGGCCCGTACAGTTCCACTTCGTCGTCGCGCAGCCCGAGCTCGCGGGCCAGTTCCATGATCGGTCGTGGCGTAACGGAGCGGGCTATGTCGAGGCTGCTCGGCATAGGGGAGGACGGGGTCATCGCGCGATGTCTCCGGCGGCTGCGGCCGGTGAGCTGCCGCCCGCTCGTGCCCCCAGCTCCACCTGGTCCGTGGCCGCTCGCAGCAGGTGGCTCAGCAGCAGCGCGTTGGTGAGCGGCCCGACGCCGCCAGGCACCGGTGTGATCGCCGCGACCACGCCCTTCGCCGATTCGAAGTCCACATCGCCGACGAGTGTGTCGCCGCCCCGACCGTCGGGGATGACGTTGATTCCCACGTCCACGACGACGGCCCCGGGCGAGAGCATCTCTCCGGTGACCAGCCCCGGGCGGCCGGCGGCGACGATCAGGATCTCCGCGTCGCGAGTGTGGCGGCCAAGGTCGCGGGTCTTCGAGTGCAACACCGTGACGCTGCCATGCTCGCGCAGGAGGAGCAGGGCGGCGGGCTTGCCGACCACGTTCGATCGCCCGATGACGACTACTCGCTTGCCGGCGATCTCGATCCCGGAGCGCTTCAGGATCTCGACCGCGGCCTGGGCCGTGGCCGGCAGGAAGCCGTCGTAGCCGAGAAAGAGCAGTCCGGCGTTGCGCGGATGGATGCCGTCGATGTCCTTGGTCGGGTCGATCGAGTCGATGACCGTTCGCAGCGGTATGTGCGCCGGCAGAGGCATCTGGACGATGATCCCCGCCACGGCCGGGTCGGCGTTGAGTCGTTCGATCTCCGTGCACAGCGCGTCGGCCGTAACGTCGGCCCCGATCTCCACGAGCCGCCCAATGGCGCCGACCTTCTCGCACGTCCGGAGGATCTGCTTCAGATACACGGCCGATGGGGCGTCGGCCCCGACGAGGACGATCGCGAGACCCGGCGAGTAGCCCCAACGATCCTTGAACCGGGCGAAGTCGTCCGTCATGCCCGCCCGAATCTCGGCCGCGATCGGGCCGCCCGCCAGCAACCTCGGGCCGGCCTGGGCCGGGGCGACCGCCCCGTCCCGGAGGCCGGTCACTCGTCCTCCGGATCGCTTACCCGACCCGAGAGTACCGTCTCGCGAGTCCGTGCCGCCACGGCCATGATGTCGTGGAGGACCTCGTCCAGCTGGCGGCTCATCGCCTCGTTGTACTGCTCGTCGCCGGTCGCGGGCAGGTTGATGTTTACGTTCTCCGCGGCGCCGCGCGCGGCCGCTTCGCCCAGAAGCGCCGCCACGAGCACGTCGCTTGCGGCATTGACGTTGCTGCGGCCTGCCAGGGCGTCCGCGGCGTTGACGAGGTCAACGCAGGCCTTGACGCATTCCCAGGGAGCTTCCGACGCGGCTCGAGCCGCGGCCTCGATGGCCAGCCTGCGCGCCGCCTTCTGCGACTCGGTCTCACGGGGCAGCTTGAGCGCGGTCGCGTACCCGGCGTAAGCCTCCGCGTCTCTGTCGGCCAGTCGGATGAACTCGGACGCGAGGCTTCGGCCGACCTCGCCGCAACGGGCGAGAGTCGCTTCGTAAGCCGCGTACTTGGGTCGGCCGGTGGACAGGCTCGCGACCATTGCCACGAGCGACGCCCCCAGCGCCCCCGCCACTGCCGAGGCCGCTCCTCCTCCTGGAGCCGGCTCCGCCGAGGCGAGGCTATCGATGAACTGGCGAACTGTCAGATCCGCGAACGAAACTGGCTCGGATGCTCGGTCCATGGGGCGATTGTAGGCATCCCGCTGCCGGTCTGCGTTCGGATGGGATTCAGGCCAAACCGACCTCGTCGTCGATGCCGTCGACCGTCCAGCGGCGCGACCAATGCTGGAAGCTCAAAGCGAGGCGAGCCCCAGGCGTCTCGACCTCGAATACGGTCCGAGGCCCAACGGCGACCTTGTAGGCTGAATGCTCTCGACGAACGGCGGTCAGGCGCCTGACGGGCAGGCGGACGCGGCCCCAGGTGATCTCACGCGGAGTGCCGTCGAACCAGTCGGCTCGAACGCGCACACCCACAGGCTCCATGCGGACGATGGCCATCGCGGTTGCTCCTCTTCGGCATTAGCGGGCCGGTCATTCGCTCGGGCACTGAGCTGAGAACGGACGTTCTATTACTGGGCTGAGGGTAGTCGAACGCATGTTCTGTGTCAAGGCTGACATCTCGTTCAACCGATCGCGCCAGGAGCATCGCCCGGGCCGGTGACAGCTAGCGTGTCACGGCGTGACTCGCGTGCGGCGGCTTTCACGGCGTGACTCGCGTGCGGCGGCTTTCGCGGCATGGCTCGCGTGCGGCGGCTTTCGCGCGATCGGCCAGTCCGGTGCTATCTGGGGAGAGCTCACCGCATCTGGTGGGTGTCGGTCCGCCGCGAGTTCGAGCCCAGACTCGTGGATTCCGGACCTTGTGTCAGTCCGGCGCGATTTCCGGCGCGGGGCGCAGCCATCTTGCGAGTGCGCCCGTCGCCGCACGGATGCGGCCCTGGGCGACCGCGACGCCGAGGAGAACGACCAGCCCGCCGACCGGCTCGTGCCAGGCGACCTGCTCGCCCAGAAAAGCCACCCCCACGACTATCGCGAAGAGCGGGGTGAGGTACGTGACCATGCTCGCGGTCGATGGACCCGCTTCCCTCACGATCTGGTAATTCAGGGCGAAGGCGATCCCGGAGCCGAGCGCGCCCAGGCCGAGCATCGCCAGGACTGGATTCAGCGCGATCGGACCGGGGATCGGACCCGCGGCGATGGCGATCGGCAGGAGAACGGCCGCGCCGCAGGCGACCTGCCCTGTGGCGAGACCGATGCCGCTCTCCGGCAGCCCGGTGAGGTGCCGGCGCACGTACGGGAAGGCGATGCCGTAGCAGGTCACCGCACCGACGCACGCGGCAATGCCTGTCCACTCGCCCGAGCCCAGACCCTCCCAGACCCCGACGACGACCAGGATGCCGAGGAAGCCGACCAGCAGCCCGATCACGCGCTCGGAGTTCGGCTGCTCTTCCGGGAAGGCGAGCAGGATCACGGCCAAAGTCGTCAGCGGTGTGGCGGCGTTGATGATGCCGGCCAGCACGGACGATACGTGTGTCTCGCCGATCGCGAAGAGCGTGAAGGGCACGCTGTTCATCAGCATCGCCACGACGAAGAGGTGGCGCCAGGTCGAGAGGTTGCGCGGCAGCCGCGCTCCGGTTATTAGCGACAGCACGACCAGCGCGGCCGCCCCGATGGCGAGCCGGACGAAGGCCACCTGCACCGGCGCCAGCATCTGCAGCCCGAGCTTGATCCACCAGAACGAGCAGCCCCACGTGGCGGCCAGCAGCACGAACACGACCTGCCATGGCAGGAGGTGCGTTCGGCGGGCGGTCGGTTCTCTCATCGTGCGGACGTTACTCGACCGAGCCGATTCGTTCTTCCTCCCATGTGCTTTGCCGCCAAAGCCGTGGTTCGGAAGCCAGGCGATCCCAGGCCCGCTATTCTCGGCGGCATGAACGCAGTTGAGCGATTCGCGGCGGTCGGGCGGCTCGCCACGGATGCCGAATGGGAGGCCATCTCCGCTCGCCGCGCGGCCAGGCCTTTCCTCTTTCTGGTGACCAGCACCGGCATCCTGTGCACGCCGGGATGCCCGGCTCGGAACCCCGGACGGGACCGCGTTCGGGTCGTGACCGGGCCCGAGGAGGCGTTGGCCGCCGGGGCACGAGCCTGCCTTCGTTGCCGGCCGAATGAGCTGTTCGGTTTCGAGACGAACCGGACCCGGGGCGCAGGCGGGCCGATCGAAGGCGGACCCGTCGAGATTGCCACCGCCCGTATCGCCGCGGCACTGCATGCCGGCGACGACCTGCCGACCGACCGAGAGCTGGCCGGCCCGCTCGGCATCACCGAGCGCCGGCTTCGAGAGATGTTCCGGGAGACTCTCGGCGTGACGCCTCGAGCCTGGGCCGTGGCCCGGCGCGCGGAGCTGCTGCGCTCGCGCCTGGCCGGTGGCCAGCCTGTGCTGCCGGCGCTCTACGACGCGGGCTACGGCTCCGCGAGCGCCGCCTACGAGGCCGCGAACGGGGAGCTGGGAATGGCGCCGGGACGGTATCGAACCGGGGCCGCGGGCGAGTCGATCCGCTGGACGATCGCCGCGATTCCCCAGGGAGTGGCGCTGGTCGCGGCTACTGAACGGGGGCTGTGCTCCATTCTCATGGGCCACGAAACCGAAGCCCTCGCGTCGGAGCTGCGGGCCGAATTCCCGCAGGCGGCCCTCGCCCGCGACGACGCCGCTCTGACGGACGTGGCCGTAATTGTGTCCGACCTGGCGGAAGGCCGGCGCCGCCCCGAGGCGGACACTCTGCCGCTCGACGTCCACGCGACGGCGTTCAAGCGCCGTGTCTGGGAGGCGCTGCGACGCATCCCCGCCGGAGAGACGCGCTCATACGGCGAGATCGCGGCGGCAGTCGGAGCGCCGCGCGCGGCCAGGGCGGTGGGCTCGGCCTGCGCCACGAACCCAATTCCGATCGTGGTTCCGTGCCATCGCGTGGTGGGCGCGAACGGATCGCTCGGTGGCTACGCCGGCGGACTGGCCCGCAAGCGCCAGCTGCTCGACGCCGAGGCCGCAGGCCGCGGCCGCGCGTCCGGCTAGATCACCCCTAGCCCTCGTCTTCGACCTTCGGGACGCCGACGCGGCCCTCCACCGCGGAGTTGGGATCGCGCTCGAACGGGGCCGGCAGCGGCCGGTGCAGCAGGCTCGCCCGGGTGACGGCGCGATCGCCGAAGCGCCGCCGGACCGCGTCGGTGGCATCGACGACGCGCCGCTGCTTTGAGTCCACGACTTCGAACATGCTCGTCTGCTCCGGTTGGCCCAGCTGAGTCGCCGCGACCCCGAGCAGCCGGATCTTCTTGCCGCGAACCTCGGGCCGGGTCAGCTCGAGCGCCGCCCGCCAGATAGTGTCCGTGAGGTCGGAGGGCTCCGCCAGCGACCTCTGCCGGGTGATCGTCCGGAATTGCGAGTCGCGGATCTTGACCGCCACGGTTCCGGCGCGCAGGCCGGCTGCCCGCAGTCGCCCGGAGACCCCCTCGGTCAAGGCCAGCAGCGTGCGCTCGATTTCGGCCGGGTCCGTCACGTCGACCGCGAACGTCGTCTCGTGGCTCACCGACTTCGCCGCCTCGCCGCCGCCGATCACCGGATCGGAGTCGATGCCGAGGGCCCGTTCGTGCAGCGTCCCCCCGTGGTCGCCCAGCGCTCGCCGGAGCGTCTCCGTCGGCAGCGCCGCCAGCTCGCCGATCGTTCGAATCCCGAGCGCGTGCAGCCGTTCGGCCGTCTTGGGCCCGATTCCCCAGAGCCGCCGGATCTCGAGCGGGGCCAGGAAGGCCGCCTCCTCGCCGGGCTCGACGATGACCAGGCCGTCGGGCTTGCGCAGGTCGCTGGCCACTTTGGCGATCAGCTTATTGGCCGCGACGCCGACCGAAACGGTCAGCTCCGTGGCCGCTACCACCTCTTCCTTGATACGGCGGCCGATCTCCGGCGCCGTCCCGAAGAGCGCCTCTGAACCGGCGACGTCCAGGAAAGCTTCGTCGATCGAGACTTGCTCGACCGCGGGTGTGAATCGACGCAGCACGGCCATGACGTCATGGCTGACACGCTGGTACTTGGCCCCGTCGACGGGCAGGAAGACCCCCTCGGGGCAGAGGCCGAGCGCGGTCCGAAGAGGCATGGCCGAATGCACCCCGAACTTGCGCGCCTCGTAGCTGCAGGTGCTGACCACGCCGCGGGACCGCGGGTCGCCGCCGACGATCACGGGCTTGCCGCGCAGCTCGGGGCGGTCGCGCTGCTCGACGGCGGCGAAGAACGCGTCGAGGTCCACGTGGATGATGTGGAGGCGGACGAGAGTCATGCGCGAATGATGGCGCTGCGCCGCGGCCGTGGCGAGAGGCGGAGGCCGAGGAACTGGCACCCCCAATAGCGCCGCCCGTGGGGCGCTTGGCTCAGGATCCCCGGCGACGGGCTAACCTTCGGCCATGCAGTTCGCCATCGACATCCCGAACTTCGGCGCCTTCGCCGACCCTCATCTCACCGCCGGCGTCGCCCGCGACGCCGAGGCCGCCGGCTGGGACGCGGTGTGGGTGTGGGATCACACCCTGCGCGACCGCGGCGTGCCGTACGCCGACCCGTGGATTCTTCTCGCGGCGATCGCTCTAGCGACGAAGCGCGTTCGCCTCGGGCCGATGGTTACGCCGCTGCCGCGCCGCCGGCCCTGGGGAGTGGCCCGGGAAGCGGTCACGTTGGATCACCTATCCGGCGGACGGTTCACGCTCGGCATCGGGCTGGGTAATCCGCCCCGCGAGTTCACCGCGGTCGGGGAGGAGGCGGACCCCAAGATTCGGGCTGCCAAGCTCGATGAAGGGCTGGCGATTGTGGCCGAGTGCTGGACCGGCAAGACGTTCAGCTTCCACGGCCAGCACTACCGGCTCGACGACGTGGAGTTTCTGCCCACGCCCATGCAGCAGCCGCGGATCCCGGTTTGGCTGGCGGCCACGTGGCCGATCCGCGCCCCGTTCCGGCGGGCGGCGCGCTGGGACGGTGTCTGGCCGCTCCGGCGCACGCCGGACGGAACCACCATGACTCTCGCACCGGACGACATCCGCGGCATCCTTGATGTGATCGCGGAGGAGCGCGCAGCCGCCGGTCGCCCCGTCACGGACCCGTTCGACATCCTGATCCACGGAGTGACGCCCGCCGGCGATCCGGCCGAGGCAACGGCCATCGTCCGCCCCTATGCCGAGGCCGGCGCCACGTGGTGGACCGAACGCATCAACCCGTCGCGCGGCTCGCTCGAGCAAATGCGCCGCCGCATCGCCGCCGGCCCGCCGAGGTTCTAGTGCCAGGTCCGGCTCAGTAGGGTCGCCGCCGGTCCACCCAAAAGAACGCGAGCGCCCCGAGCGCGGCGGACCCCGCCAGCATGATCGCCGACTCGAGCGCGACGACTTGCCAGTAGTGATCGCCGGTGATGACGTACCAGCCCTGCTGCGGGCCGAACGACGGCGGATCCGGCTCGTGACCCGCGGCGTACTGGCACAGCCAACGTCTCGAAGCGCTGCTGCTTGTAGGTGAGCCAGATTCGATCGAACACGTCGTCTCCCTGGCCTCAGATCAGTAGGGTCGCCGCCGGTCCACCCAGACAAAGGCGATCGCGCCGCAGAACAGCGATCCCAGGAGAAGGAGTCCGGACTCCAGGGCGACGGTCTGCCAGTACCAAGACCCTGGGATGACGTAGAAGATCTGCTGCGGCATGTGGCTGAAATCGAGGGTCGGTTCCTGACACGCGATGCCCACCGGCGGATTGTCCGGCGTCGCCGACGCACCGGGCGAGGCGCCCGGAGAGCTGGAGTCCGCGGGAGAAGGCGGGGCGCTCAGCGTCGGCATCGGGATCGGCACGCACACCATGTTCTTGTTGTACCAGTCATTGACCTCGGCGTCGGTCACTTGCTTGCCGTCGATGAACGATTTGTAGTAGACGTTCATGTCGGCGTAGGCCGGGCCTCCCGGCCCGTAGACCACATAGCCGATTTGCTGGTCCTGCTGGTCCTGCTGGTCCTGCGGCACGGCGAATGACCTCAGGACGAAGTGGGTCATGCCGGCATCCCACATGGCTCTGGCGAAGAAACAGACAACGAGCGCGACCACGACAGCGGGCATGGTCCGACCGAGAAGGGTGCCCAGGGCGAAGGTCCCGGCGAACGCGGCCAGCGCCCAGAAGACATCGATGACGCCCCGCCCCAGGTAGTTCGAAAATGAGGCGTAGGGATTGAGGCCGGGGTTCAGTGCGCCTTCCAGCACGTTGGCGGCCAAACCAACCGCGAGCATCAGCGGCGCGATAAGCACGACCCCTGCCAGTACCTTGCCAAGAAGCCAGCGCCGCCGAGAGCCCGAGAGCGCCCAGGAGAGCGGCGCCGTCCCCTGTTCGATCTCCCTGGCCACCAGCGGCGCCCCCACGACGATCCCCGCGAGCAGAGGCACGAGCAGAAGCAGGAGCTGGACAAGGTTCATGTCCAGGCTTCCCCTGGTATCGAACCACGACTTCGCGAGTTCGTTGCAATGCACCTGGGCGGCGGTGATGGGCCCCTGCGACGGATCCACATACTCGCCGCGATAGCTCTGCAGGCACGACAGCGGCACGTTCAGGGAGTTGAGCCGAAAGGCCTCGACGAGCGCCGCGAGCGTCAACCCGACACAGACGATCGTTACCGCGACGGTCTCGAAGCGGTGCTGCTTGAGCGTGAGGATGATTCGGGCTCGCATCTCGTCCCCCTAGTTGAGTTGCAGTCCGGTCGTGCCTCGCCCCGCGGCGAGGTAGCCCAGGACCACTTCCTCCAGGCTGGCCGGCTCGGTGGCGGCCGCCGCGTCTCCTCCCGTTTCGGCCGGCACACGCCATAACGTCAGCCGCGTGAGCCCCTTGCCCGCGAAGGAGCCGACGGCGACCCCTCCGGGCGGAGGCGAGTTCGAATCCGTCAGCTGGTGCGCCTGCCTCGCCTCCTCCAGCGGGCAGTCGAGCAATACCTTACCGGCGCCCAGGATCACCAGCCTGTCGCAAGCCTCCTCCACGTCCGTGACGATATGCGACGAAAGCAAGGCCGTCGATCCGTCCGACCGAATCGCGTCGATCAGAACCTGGATGAACTCCCGCCGCGCCAGCGGATCGAGGTTGGCCAGCGGCTCGTCGAGCAGCAGGACCTTGGCCCGCGTCCCCAGCGCTATGGCCAGACCGAGTTGCGCCGCCTGGCCGCCGGAGAGTGTGTCGGCGCGCTGATCGAGCGGGATGCCGAGCTGGTTGAGACGCTTGCGGGCGTATTCGGCGTCGAAGTCGGAGTGCAGGCTGCGAGCCATCGCCAGGTGGTCGTCGACGTCCAGGCCGCGATAGACGGCCGGGGTTTGCGGGACGTATCCGACCCGCCTCAGTGCCTCCGAGCGATGCTTCCATGGATCGACGCCGTCAACTTCGACGCGGCCGGAGTTAGGCCGCTCAAAGGCCATGCAGACGCGGATGAGCGTCGTCTTGCCGGCTCCGTTCGGCCCCACGAGCGCGGTCACGCTTCCGGCCGGAACGGTCAGGTCGATCGCGTCGAGGGCGAACTTCTTGCCGAATCTCTTGCTCAGGCCGTGGGCCGAGAGCGCGCTCGAAGCCCCCGCGTCGGTCGCCATTCCCCACCTCCGGCTCTTCTCGAATGCCACGGCTTGTCCGACGGCTCCGGCGCCGAGTATACGGGCCGAAGGAATCGCCTGAGCCCTCGAACTCGCATCTATCTGCCGCTATCATCCCCCCAGCCGCACGCCATCGTGCGCCCTCCGATAGGCGGTCAATGCTCGTCGAGCTTCGTGATCGGGCCGCGCAGACGCCTCTGGCAGTCCTCTTCTTTGGGGGCAGCCTGCTCGCCGTCGCCTGGGTGCTGCCGGCTCTGGCGTTGCTGGTTGCCTGGCCGTTCCTCCTCGTCGTTCCCGGCTGGCTCCTGGTCGCCCGCGTCGCCCCGTCGATCTCACCGCCAGGCCGGCTCGGCCTGGGGATCGTTGCGACCGTCTTCGCGTCCACTCATTTGGTCAACGTCCTCTCGCTCATCACGGGAGACTTCCGTCCTTGGGTCGTGCTCGTCGCGGTTTCGCTTCTCATGGCCGCGAGTCTGGTGCTCGCCCGCGTCGAGATGCCCTGGCTGAAACCCCCGCCGAAACTGAACGGCCTGGGGGAGCGGGCGGGGGAAGCGCTCCGCCGCGATCGCGCGGCCTGGGTCCTTGCCGGCGCCGCGGCCGCGATCGTCGGCGGCATCCTGTTCATCGGCGCGTGGCACGACACGAGTGACGGCTGGGTCTCGGGCGGCTGGAATTGGAGCGATTTTCTGGTTCACGTCTCGATCGGCCAGAGCCTGATCGCCGGCAACTTCCCACCTCAGGTGCCCTACTTCGCCGGAGTCCCGCTGACCTACCACTGGTTCGGCGACTTCCATGCTGCGATCCTGGCCGACGTCGCCGACGTGGGACTCATCAGGGTGTTCGTGATCTCGAACGCGATCCTCGCGGGAGCCTTCGTGCTGCTCGTGTGGGAGCTTGCGCTGCGTGTGACCGGCGAGCGGCGGGTCGCCCTGATCGCGGCCATCCTGGCCCTTTTCGGGGGCGGGCTGGGCTGGATCAGGCTGCCGATGGACCTGTTCGCGGGCAAGGGCGATCTCCTCCACCTCGTCACAACGACTCCGTACGACAACACCTGGGCCGGCGACTGGCCGCTGTTCCGAATCGCCTCGGTCCTTGGAACCGGGTTCGAGCCGCATCGAGCAACCGCCTATGGACTGCCGGGCCTGGTTGCCGTCGCTCTGCTCGCCCACGCCTCGTTCGGCCGGAGCCGGGTCGGCGTGCTGGTGGCGGGAATTCTCGCCGCCCTGCTGGCTCCCTTCCACTTCTATTTCTTCCCGGCGAGCTACCTGATCGTTGGCCTGTTCTGGCTCACCTCACGAGGGTGGCGAATGCCGCGGCCGGGGTTGGATCTGGCTCTCTTCCTGGGGCCGATCGCCCTGGCCGTGCCGTTCATCGTGCCCGCGATCCAGGCTCAGGGAGCGGCGGGATCCTTCCGCCTGGTGATCGGATGGTCGGAGGCTCCGCTGCCGCAGGGGCCGGCGGCGGTCGCGTTCTTCTTCGTCACCAACCTCGGCCTGCCGTTCGTGCTTGCGCTCCTGGCCGCGGTCCGCCCGAACCTGCCGCACCGAGGCTGGCTGGTGACCTGGGCCGTGGCCCTGTTCCTCGTCCCCAACCTGGTAGTGGCGAGCACCGTCGTCTTCGACATGAACAAATACTTCCAGGTGCTCTGGATCGCGGTCGCGATCTTGGCCGCCTGGCTGATTCGCGGCTGGCCCCGCCCGGTCATCGCCGGCGTTCTGGTGCTGTCGAGCCTGTCGCCGGCGCTGGTCAGCCTGTGGTCCATGACCAGCACCTCGGTTGCCCTTTCGAACGGCCAGGAGGCCGCGGCCCAATGGATGGCCGCCGAGACGCCGGAGCGCTCCATCTTCGTGACCGACGCCTATATCAACAGCGCCGTCGATCTCGCCGGCCGACTTCGCGTGACGACCTTCGGGCCCTACGCGGCCAACCTCGGCTACAACCCCGACCGGCGGGCGACCGACGTGCACTCGGTCTACTGCGACGGTCCCGCGACGGCTGCTTCGATCATGGACAGGTACGGCGCGAGGTACGTCCTCTCGAGCGGCGGCCTGCTGGATTGCGGCGGCCATCCCCCCACCGACTTCGGCAAGAGCCCGCTGTTCGAGACCGTCTATTCGAAGGATGGGGTTGAGATCTGGTGGTTGCGGGGCGGCGGCTGAGCGGTCAGGTCGCTCCACCGTGCCCAGGCCGCGTTGCCTTCGCTCTTCACGTCAGAACGCCCAGTGGCCGATGACGAAGAGCGTCATGAAGAGGCCCAGCAGGAGGACCGACGCCGCGAAGAGCGGCGGCCCGAGCCAGGGCCGCCGGCCCAGCCGCCCTCCCAGAATGAAGATCGGGAAGACGCCCAGGATGTACCGCGGCACGCTGATCGGCCAGTTCAAGGTCAGGAACGAAACCAGCGTCAGGAGGGTGTAGACCGCGTACGACAGGCGCGACGCCCGGGAGAAGAAGCACCAGATCGCGGTCGCGGCCAGAACCGCGAAGGCGACCAGTGGCGCGACGTAGACCGTCAGCCATCCCTCGTTCATCGTCCCGGTGACGGCCGTGTTCACGAAGCCCGGCATCCAGTCCCAGGGCGCGGCGTTCTGGACGTGGAACCAGAAGCGCTGGGCCTCGACGAAGTAAAGGGCGTTGCCGAATACCACCCAGTTGATGGCCAGGTAGGAGAGCGGCCCCAGGCACGCGACGGCGATCCAGATCACGTCCCGGTCGAGCCGGCGAGTCTGCAGCACGCGCTTCTGCACCAGGTACTCCACCGCGAGCGCGGGGATGAGGAATGCACCCTGGATGCGCGTGGCAGCGGCGAGGCCCCCCGCAAGACCTGCCAGGGCCCAGTTCCCGCGCCTGGCGAACAGGAACGACCAGACGACGAGTGCCAGGAACAAAGACTCGGAGTAGGGGGCCACGAAGACGAACGCTGTCGGAAACAGGTTCATCGCGACAACCGACAGGCGAGAGGTCTCGCGGTCGCTGTCGAGTTGGACGAGCAGGTACAGCCCGCCGGCCGCCAGCAGGCTGAAGACCAACGCTATGAGCATCGCCGCCCCGAGCGGCGACACCACCCACGACACGATCGCGATCAGCAACGGGTACAACGGGAAGAGGACTATCCGGGCCGGATCGGCCGACCAGTAGCCGCGCGCGGCGACCTCCAGGAAATGGGGTCCGTCCCAGTGGTTCCACATTCCGAGAAGGCCAGTGCCCTGGAAATCGTCGGGCCGGAAGACGATCAACGCCACGACTGCGAAGACGAGCAGGACGGCGTGGATCAGGAGCGTCGGAACGACGGCGTCGAGCCAGACCGGGCCGAGGCGTTTGGTCGGATCGAGGTCGGTGAGACGAGCCAATTGCCGGCCGGCGCGCGTCAGGGCGAGCCTGGCTCGCCAAGACGGAGTGCTCGACGCAGCCTCCGCCGGAGGCGTCGAGTCCGCGGAGCGCGTTTCGCCGGAGCCGATCGGCGCGTGTTGGGGAGAACCGGGCTGGCTGTCCGTGTCGATCATCCCCACGGGACCACGCCTATCCCTTTGGCTCTACGACAACCGTGACTTCGGGGCTCATGCCCGGGTAAAGCTTGACCGCGACCTTGTAGGTGCCGAGTGTCTTGAGCGGATCGGGCAGCTCGATCTTGTGGCGGTCCACGGTGATGCCGCGCCGGGCGAGGGCCTCGGCGATCTCCTTGGCCGTGATGGAGCCGTACAGCTTGCCGCCTTCGCCCACCTTCACGCCCATGGTCAGCGTCGTGCTCCCGATGCGCGTGGCCGCGATCTCGGCGTCCTCGCGCTCCCGCTTCCGCTTCTCCTCGCGGCTGGCGATGTCGTGCTGCCAGGCGCGGTAGGCGCCACCGGCGGCGGGCACCGCGACTTTCTGGGGAATCAGGAAGTTCCGGGCATAACCTTCGGCGACATCCTTCATTTCGCCGCTCTTGCCGAGCTTGTCGACGTCGGCGGTCAGGATGACCTTCACGCTAGAGATTCCTCCTCTGACACTCGGCCGGGCCGAGCGTCCGTGACCAGGGACCGAACGCGCGGCCCGATCCTGGCTTGATTGACGAGCCGGCCTGCCTCGTCGAGCACTTCCGGCAGCCGGCGAACGATCTTGCGCACTGGGGCTGGGGTGAGCCGGCGCACCTGGTCCATGTCGCGCCGGAACGCTTCCCGATCGATGTCCAGCTCGTCGATCTTCTCTTCGAGGATCTCGTCCGGAATGCCGTCGAGGAACAACTCCACGGCCAGCACGACCACCGCCATGTCGTCTATGCCACCCAGTATCGGGATGTCGTCTGGAATGAGGTCTCGGCCGACCGCGACGTAGCCGACCGCTCCGACCAGGATCGCCTTCCGACTGGGCGAGACCCGAGCGTCGATCGCAAGCGCCCAAACCAGCCGGGCGTACATCGGCACGCGGCCGGCAACCGGCACGAAGGCAAGCCAGCGGAGGGCGCGCAGGAGACCGCCCCTGCGACGCCGTCGACCCTTTGCCACCGCCAGACTCCTGTTCGCCTTCCCGGACTCATCGGCCGATCGGCCATCGCTGCCGTGCGGCCCCACACGCTGGTCCGCTCCGGGGAATCGAGAGTCTATCAGGCGTGGCTTACGAAGCACCACTCCGGTCGCGACGAGGCAGGCAAGACATGTCCGCGAATTGACGCGCGCAATCGGCGGTTGTCATCCAAACCGATGATGCCGTCATGACCCCGCGGGGGTACGATCGACTTACCGGAGGGGGTGCCGGGCGAGCCTTGGGGCGAGGTGGTTGCGCGAGTGCAAGTCACAGAGCCCGATACGGTATCGGGGCATACGGCATCCGGCGCGGGCGTGACGCAGGCGCCTGCGGAGATCGAGCGGAGCTGGCGACGAGACCCGATCGCATGGCTGATCGGGTTGCTTGGCCTGTGCGTCCTGGGCTACACGCTGTGGTGGGCATCGAGGCTCGGCGACACTTCGCTGACCGATCGGTTCACCGGTGCCGCCATCGTGCCGGCCGGCATTCTCGTGGTTCTCGGAGCGGTCCGGATCCGCCGTTCGGAGCGCGTGGATCCCCGAACTCGGCGGTCCTGGTCGATCATCGCCCTGGCGCTGGTCGTCTACGCGACGGGGGCGCTGATCCGGTTCGGCACCCCATCCGTCCCGGGGTCGAGCCTTCTCTCGCCTCTCGTTCCAGTCCTGGAGGTCGGCGCATACCCGCTGATAGCGCTCGCTTTGGCGATATTGCCCAAGCCTCCCCGGACCATGTACGACATCGTCCTCTTCAGCCTGGATATCGCGGTCGTGGCCTGGAGCGCAGGCATCCTGATCTGGCACTTCGTCGTCTTCCCGATGGCCCGAGAAGCGGGCGCCGACCTGCTGACCACCCTGGGCGCGGCCACCTTCCCGATCCTGGACCTCAGCCTTGTCTTCGCCACCGTGGCAATCGTGATCAGGGGACTCCACAGGAGCAGCCAGGTCGCTCTGGGCGTTGCCGTGGTGGCGCTGCTCCTGGTCCTGGCCGGGGACATGTTCTCCGGTATCGAAATGCTCGACGGGGCGTACACGCCGGGCGGTCTCTCCGGCGTCCTCTTTTCTTTCGCTTGGCTGCTGCTGGCCGTGGCGGCTTACCTCCAGTGGCGAATAAGGGATCGCGAGCGGCCGATGGAAGGGCTCACGGACTATTCCCGCTCGTTCCCGTGGCTGCCCTATGTGGCCGTGGCGGTGGCGTTCGTGGCGCCCGCGATTCGAGACTGGAACGACCCGGAGATGCTCCGCCAGCACGTGCCCGCCACGGGTCTGCTCATGGCTCTCGTGATTGCGCGACTGGCCGTGACCGCCCGCCAGAACGCATCGCTGGCGACGGCCGAACGCGAGCGCCTGGTCGCGGCCGTGGATCAGGCCGCGGAGGCGATGGTCACCACAGACCGTGCCGGCAACATCACCTACGTCAACCCCGCCTTCACGAGGATCATGGGCTACTCGGCCGCGGAGACGATCGGCCAGAACACGGCGTTCATGTTCAGCGCCCCGAACCTGCCCGTCCTGGCCGAGATCAGGGCCGCCCTGGATCGAGGCGACAACTGGGAAGGCCGAATCACGGGACGGGGGCACGGCGAGTCCGACGTCGACGTGGCGATGACGATCGCCCCGCTGCGGGACGCGGGCGGTGCGATCACAGGTTCCGTTGCTGTTGCCCGCGACATCTCGCGCGAGCGGGCGCTGGAGGCTCAGCTCGGCCAGTCGCAGAGAATGGAGGCCGTCGGCCGCCTGGCCGGTGGCATCGCCCATGACTTCAACAACATCCTGACGGCCATAAGCGGGTTCGCCGAGCTGGCCTCGACCGAGGTCGCTTGCGACGACCCGGTGGCAGAGGACATCGGTGAGATCCTCAAGGCGTCCGAGAGAGCCGCGGCCCTGACGAAGGCCCTCCTGGCGTTCAGCCGCCGCCAGGTCATGCAGCCGAGCAACGTCGATCTGAACGAAGTCGTCAGCGGCTTGACGCCGATGCTCGGCCTGCTGCTGGGCGAGGACATCGAGCTTGTGGCAGAGCCGGGCCCGGAGCTGGGGGTGGTCATGATCGATCGGGGCCAGCTCGAGCAGGTCGTGATGAATCTGGCGATGAACGCCCGTGACGCCATGCCAAGCGGCGGCAAGCTGACCATTGCCACGGCCAACGTCGCCATCGACGCCCGCTACTGCCGGTCCCACGTCGGTGCCGTTCCGGGGCCCCACGTTAAGCTCGCCGTCTCCGATACGGGCGCCGGCATGACGCCGGAGGTGATGGAGCACGCTTTCGAGCCGTTCTTCACCACCAAGGCAAGCGGCAAGGGCACGGGACTCGGCCTGTCGACGGTCATCGGCATAGTCCAGCAGAGCGGCGGGTCGGTGGCCGCGGAGAGCTCTCCCGGCAAGGGCAGCGTCTTCACGATTCTCCTGCCGTGCGTCGAGGGCGCATCGCGAGTGACCGAGACAGTGCACCGGAACCACACGCACGGAGGCAACGAGACGATCCTCGTGGTGGAAGACCAGGAGGCCGTTCGGTTGTACGTCGAGCGCGTCCTGGGCCGGGCCGGCTATCGAGTCCTGGGCGCGCCCAACGGCCACGAGGCGCTCGAGACCGGCAGGACCCTGTCGCACCTGGACCTGCTCTTCACGGACATGGTCATGCCGGGCATGGGCGGGCCGGAACTGGCGAAGCTGCTCACCGCCATCCACCCCGATGTCCGAACTTTGTATGCGTCCGGATACTCGGACGAGGCGCTGGCCCAGGGTTTCGGGAGCGACGGACAGGTGCCGTACCTCGCCAAGCCCTTCACCACGGATACGCTCCTCGCCCGGGTCCGCGAGGTCCTGGAAAGCCCGGGAAAGGAGACCTAGATGTCCGCACCTGCCGCCGCCGTCGCCGTCGGGCAGGCTCGCGCCATTCCCGCCGATCGGTCGGCCAGCTTGTTCCGCTGGAACGCGTCGCTATCTGCGCTTCACCTGGTGCAGGCGGTCGCCATCCTGGCCCTCTCCTTCGCCAAGAGCCCGATCGTGACCTCGCCCGTCGTGGGCACGTATCTGCGCTTCGACGAGGCTACCAAGCACCTGGTCACAGCCCAGCGATCGATCTGGGACCTGCCCATCGGGCCGGCCGTGGCGCTGTTCTTCCTGATGAGCGCCATCGCCCACTTTGCCATGGCGTTCCCCGCCCGGCGCTGGTACGAGGCCCACCTGGCCCGCGGTCAGAACCCGATCCGCTGGATCGAGTACGCCTTCAGCTCGAGCGTGATGATCGTCGTCATCGCGGCCCTGGCCGGAGTCCAGGAAGTGGGCACGCTCATCGCCATTTTCGGCGCCAACGCGGCCATGATCATGTTCGGCTGGAGCATGGAGATCGCCAACGAGGGCCGCGACCGGCCCCAATGGCTGCACTACATCTTCGGCTGCATCGCCGGCGCCGTCCCGTGGCTCGTCATCTTCGTGACCCTGCTGATCTCAGCCACGGAGCCGAACTCGGCGCCGATCCCCGGTTTCGTGATCGCGATCTTCGTAACGCTCTTCGTCTTCTTCAACGTTTTCGCGATCAACATGGTCCTGCAGTACCGCAAGATCGGCCGCTGGCGCGACTACCTCTACGGCGAGCGGGCCTACATGCTCTTCAGCCTCTTCGCCAAGTCGCTCCTGGCCTGGCAGGTGTTCTTCGGCACGTTGCGGCCGTAAGCCGGTGGTCCCGAATCGCAGTGCTACGCTGGGTCGACAATTCGAGGGCAATCGAAGGGGGTCGCATGCGGGCAAGAACGGGACGAATGCGTCAGAATCTAGTCCGCCGCCTCTCGCGATCTTGACCCCTTTGCAACCTGGGCGACCGCAGATCCGTTGGTCGGTCTTGTCGGCTGACAACTAAGCTCGAACCGGCGGCGCAGGCTCGCGAGCGCTCGACTGGATTTCGCCGCCTAGGTTCTCGTGGAGCCACGGGCGGCATTCACGGAAGCGGCATGCCCGAGACCTTGACCTCCTGCCCGACGCCACCCACCCAGATCAACCAACCACCGCCAAGGCCGGAGTCCATAGCGCCATCGGAACCCGGCACCGGCTGCGCCTGACCGGTCCTGGCGTCCCACAGCCAAAGAGCGGAAGAGCCCGGACCGGTGAGGTCGACCAGGGCATAGCTGACCGCGTTTGCCGAGGAGGCTGGCCATTCCTGAGGCATGCGAGCCGCTGGGGCCTGGGCTGTCGCCGGGACAGGCGCCCATGACGGACCGGAGGCGGTCCAGACGCGGGGAGCGCCCGGCTGTCCGGTCTGGCTCGTCTCCCCGGATACGTCCCCCATCCACGCCAATCGGCCCTGGCGGAACGAAAGGAAGTAGGCGTCGGAGGCGATCTGATTGGGCGTTGGATGCTCCAAAGTCGACACCATCATCCGTGTGCGATAGATGGACCCGGTGTCAGGGTTGACGAATCCTTCCGAATACGCGACGACGGCGCCGGACAGCCCGAGATCGTATATCTCGTGCTGAGTGGTGATCGAGCGCTCGGTCTTCCCTGTGGCGAGGTCTACGACCTTGATCTGCCATCCCCACGGCCGAGAGGCGGTCGGGTCCTGTACGGCGTAGGCAAGCCGGTTCCCGTCGAGTTCCATGTCCATCGCAGGGGGCGGACCTCCACCGCCATCGAGTCGGGAGTTCACGCCGGATGCGATCACGCGCGACTGGCCGGTGCCCAGGTCCATGACGACGATGTGCCAGTCACAGGGACCGGAGTTCGGCGGTACTTCATACCGCCACTCCACCCAGGCGACCTTGCCGGTTCCGATTACAGGACTCCAGGGGTGGAAGCCGCTGGCGGCCGTCGCGAGGACCCTCCAGGATCCTTGTGCTAGGTCCACCAGGATCACGTCAGACGCCAAGCTGCCTTCGACCTGGACGTCGTCGAGGACTGCCAGCGCGCCGTACGTAGTCATGGTGTGGTAGTTGTACGTGCTCGGCAGCGCTACGACGCTGATGCCCCCAGGGCTCCCTGGGGATTGCGAGACTGAAAGGTCGGGTGAGCCCTCGGCCACCTGTAGGACCGAAGGCTTGGGCGTTGCGGTGTGCGCCAATGACGGCCCACCAGTGGCCTCAGGCGTCGGAGTGGTTCCGCAGGCCGCCAAGGCCAGCGACAGGACGGCCACTAGCGCACTGGTGGACCGGCATTTCATCTACTGATCCTAGTACTGCTCCGGCTGCTCGCCACTTATTACGTCGGTCATTGCCATCCAGTAGTTGTATGACATCCCAGATGCGCGGCGTGCGGCAGGCGGGCCCGACCCGTCTGTCCGTCAGAGTCGGTACGTCACTCCTGGCAGTTGGTCTCGCGTCGTCGTCGCCCCCCTCCTTGACAATCGAACGGGCGTTCTGTACCATCCGAATGCAAGGAGGCGCCGGTGACCAAGCACGACGCGGAACGCAAACGCAAGATCCTGGACTTCATCGCCGCCACGCTTCGCACGCGCGGCTATCCGCCGTCTGTCCGTGAGATTGCCGTCGCCGTCGATCTGGCTTCCACCTCGGCCGTCCACCACCACCTCCAGATGCTCGAGCGCGAGGGCTACCTGGAGCGCGGGGCCGCCCAGTCGAGGGCCATCCGCCTGACGCCGATGGCAGCCATGCGCCTCGGGCTCTCCGGGGAGCTGATGCCGCAGTCGGTTGCCGCGGAGGCTCACGTCCTGCCGATCGTCGGCGAGATCGCCGCCGGTGGCCCGATCGAGGCTTACCAGGACGCATCGGAGAGCATGGCCGTGCCGGACCTGCTGGCTCCTTCCGGAGACGCCTACGTCCTGCGCGTCCGGGGCGATTCGATGATCGACGCCCACATCCAGGATGGAGACTTCGTTCTGATCCGGCCCCAGCAGACGGCCCATGACGGGGACATCGTGGTGGCTCAGGTGGAAGAGAACGCGGTCACGCTCAAGCAGTTCTTCAAGGAAGCCGGTCGGATCCGGCTGCAGCCAGCCAACCCGGATTACCCGGCCATGTTCTACTCGGACGTGCGGATCCAGGGGAAGCTCATTGGGGTCATCCGCCGGCTGGACTAGGGGAATATCCCCAGCCGAGCGGGGTTGTCCACTGGTCGTCGCGGATTTGGTGGACAGAGATCGTGAACAAGTCCCTGGTTCGGTGCGCCCGCCAACGCCATGCTTCTCGCCAGAAGCTAACCGCAGTACGGAGCCCGCCCGCCGGTGATCGATCGACTCCCGCCCCAAAGTCTGGACTCCGAGCAGGCCGTACTCGGCTCGATCCTGATCGATCGCGACGCGATAGTCGAGATCGCGGACTTCCTGCACCCCGAGGACTTCTATCGCCAGGCCCACGGCCGCGTCTTCGCGTCCATGCTGGAGCTGTTCGAACGTAACGAGCCGATAGACGTCGTGACCGTTGCGGAGGGGCTTGAACGGGCCGGCGAGCTGGAGGCGATCGGCGGGGCCAGCTATCTCTCCCAGCTCGGCAACGACACTCCCACCGCGGTCCACGTCGCCCAGTACGCCCGCATCGTCGAGCGCAAGGCCATCCTGCGCCGTCTCATCTCGGCCGCCGGGCGGATCGCGGCCATCGGCTACGAGGACGGCTCGGACATCCAGGAGTCGATCGACAGGTCGGAGGCGGAGCTGTTCGCGGTCAGTCAGCGCCGCTCGAACGACGGCTTCAGCCCCCTCAAGGCCCTTCTTCACGACGCCTACGACCGCCTGGACGAGCTGCACACACACCGCGGCGAAATCAGCGGCATCGCCTCGGGCTTCACGGATCTGGACCTCTTGACGACCGGTTTCCAGCCCAGCGATCTGATCGTCCTGGCGGCCCGGCCCAGCGTCGGCAAGACCAGCCTGGCCCTCAACATCGCCGAGCATGCCGCCGTGCGCGAGGGCAAGAGCGTGGGCGTCTTCAGTTTGGAGATGAGCAAGGACCAGCTCGTCCTGCGCCTGATCTCCAGCGTTGCCGCCATAGACGCCAAGCGGCTGCGTTCGGGCTTCCTGGAGGAGATGGACTTCGCCCGGATCGCCCCGGCCATGCAGGAGCTCTCGGAAGCTCCGATGTTCATCGACGACTCCCCGTCGATCAGCGCCATGGAGCTGCGGACAAAGGCCCGTCGCCTCCAGGCCGAGCGTGGGCTGGACCTGGTCATCGTGGACTACCTGCAGCTCATGCAGGGCAACGCCAGCAGCCGCGACGCCAACCGGGTGCAGGAGGTCACGGAGATCAGCCGCGGGCTCAAGGCACTGGCGCGCGAGCTGAAGGTGCCGGTGATCGCCCTCTCGCAGCTGTCGCGCCAGCCCGAGATCCGCGGAGACAACGAGCCTCGACTTTCGGACCTGCGTGAGTCGGGCGCCATCGAGCAGGACGCTGACCTGGTCCTCCTGCTCTCGAACGAGAAGTCCGAGGCGGGCGAGGAGGCGGCCGGGGACGGCCAGGTCGTGAAGCTGCACCTGGCCAAGCACCGCAACGGCCCCACCGGCTACGTCAGGCTCTGGTTCAAGAAGAGCCAGACCCGCTTCGTCGCCTTCTCCGCCGCCGAGAACTACGCTGAGGCCGTCTAGCCTCAATCTCCGGGAGGTTTCCGGTGGCACCGATCGCGGCGACCGGCGCGCGCGTCCTGGCTTGGGGGTTGCTCGCTGCCGGCCTCACCGTCATCGCGCTCAATCCCGCGGTGCCATCCCTTCCATATGCCCTCTTCTGGTTCGGCGTCATGGCCGTGGCTCGTGGTATCTCCACACTGGCCGGCTGGATCGCGGTTGCGGTCGACCTGTCGCTGCTCCTCGTCTGCTTCTTCGGAATGGAGATCGGCGGGCTAATCCTCGTGCCGAGCGTCGTCGCGTTCGCGGTTGCCGACGCGCTGCGACGGGAACCGGATGGCGCGGCGTGACCCGATTTCGAGCGTGGATCCGCCTGCGTCCGCCTGCCGGTTCATCCCGCGGTACCCGCTGACGCGTACAGATATCGAGAGGGGCGTTGCAGTGGGGGAATCGGGCATGCGACAGCGAGTCGAGAAAGCGGCGGCGATGGCCGGGTTTGTCAGCCTGGCGTTGGTCCTGGCCGGTTGCTCGTTGACCCTCGGTGGCGACGACACTGCCATACGACGCGAACAGGCTCAGACGGAACTGGCGAGCTGGGACAAGACCGTGGCTGAAGCCACCGCGGCCGGCGGCCAGACCGATTTCGTGCCCACCCAACCGCTGGGGGGCGTGATCGGGGACTGGGGCGACAAGATCGACGGCGGCAACGCCAAGATGGCTCTTGGCGCGGGCCTTCTCGAAACCGAGGCGCCCCTGCCGGACCAGGCCCCTCCGGATGCGCAGCTCCAATGGCCGGACGGAACCGGCGAGGCGTTCCGGCTGCTGTCCGCGAAAGAAGCCCTGGCCCAGCTGACAGTCGATGCGGACTGGTCCTGCGCGGACTGCACTCCTCTCCGAGTCACGGCAGCGACCCTCACGATTGGGACGGTCTCCACGAGCCGCGGCCCGGTACAGGCCCCGATATGGGAGTTCAGCATCGCCAGTAGCCCTGCCCTGATCACGTACCTCGCGATCGCCAAACCGTTGACCGTCGCTCCCGGCGGCACGTACGGCGCGGGAATGCAGTCCGCCGCTCGAACCAGTGACCCGCGGCTGCTCACGGTGACCTTCACGGGCATGGCGGCGCCCGGGCAGGGCGGCTGTACCGCGGGCTACACGGCCGAGGCCGTCGAGTCCGACACGGCGCTGGTGGTGATCGTGTCCGAACATCCGGACTTCAACCTCGGTATGTGCGATGCCGTCGGCTACATCCGAACCGCCACGGTTAGCCTGAGCAAGCCTCTCGGGAACCGAACGGTCCTGTCCGGAGGTCAGCCGGTCGAAGTCCTGCCCAACGGTTCGCCGAGCCCATGAGTCGAAGTGGGAACCGCGGGGCCAGTCGGCGAGACGACAGTGCCCTTGCCGGGCCCGGGGCCTACAATCGGCACACCAGGAGCACCGATGCCCAATCCACCGGCGACCGTTCCAGAAGTCGAAATTACCGAGAATGTCCTTACGCTCGAGTGGCGCAAGCTCCATCTCCACGTCGTCACCGGCGATCCACTCACACCGGACCAGGTCCGCCTGATCAAGAGCGCGCTGCGGAAGGTCGACAGCGTCGGGCTCTTCGCGGACACGCTGGGCATGATCCTGGGCCGTGGCGTACGGATCAGGACCGAGCGTCCCTCGCCTGACATCAGGCTCGAGGTGGGGCTCTAGAGTCGGCCCGCCCGAGGCCCTGATTCGGCCGCCCGAGATCGGCTCGGCGACCTATTGACCGGCTGAGCCGCGAGTTGCATCGTTGCGCGGGATCGACCGATCGATCCAGGGGGTAGGGCGATGCTGAAGACGGGTTTCAACTACTGGCGGGGCATCGTGGGGGCCTCGATCACGGCCGTGATCTGCGCCGCGGTGGTGAGCAGCCGCTCGACAGACCCGCTCCCGGCCTTCCTGGAAGTGTTGGTGGTCGCGGCGGTCGGGGCGACGATTGGGATCCTTGTGGTGGTCGCGGCCAGGAGCCCGGCCGGGCCGCCGGACGCGCTGGGCTTCGTCTACGGCGGCTTCTGGATCAGGTTCGGGGCCTACCTCGTCGACGTGCTTACGATCGGCATCCCGGTGGCCGTGCTGACGGCGATGAACCCGAGCCTCATCGTTCTCGCGTACGTCGTCCTGCCGGTCTACTTCGTCGCGTCATGGGCCACCACCGGCCAGACCTTCGGCATGATGCTGTGCGGCCTTCGGGTGGTCCGCGGCACGGACGGCGGGCGGGTCAGTCCGGCCGGCGCGATCCTTCGCCTGGCCGGCATGATCGTCGCGGCGATCCCACTCGAGCTGGGCCTGATCTGGGCGGCGTTCGACGGACGCAAACGCGGCTGGCACGACATGATTGCCGGGACGGTCGTCATCCGCGAGATAGGCTGAGGGCGAGCCGCGGTTCGTCAGACGGGCCGGTCGGCGCCGTCGACGCCTTCATGCGGCGTAATCCTGCCAAACCACAGGTAAGTCATGCCGTAGGGCCTGCTCATCGGCAGGGACGAAGCGTCGCGGGCTGCGTCTGCCCCGGCCATCCGGATGCGGTTGGCGCACTCGGAGCACAGGTAGCCGCGCGTCCCGTTCGGAAGCTCGACCTCGTCTCGGTCCGAGAAGAAGTAGCTGCCGACGGCCGTCTCTTCACCGCACTCGAGGCACGGCTCGGCGTGGACGTTGGGCTGGATCGTTGCGCCCATCTCGCCCTCGATTCTACGTCCGGCCGGCAACCCTCAGGAAATGTGAGCGAGGCCGACTAGACTCTGATCGACAGGGCGGCAGACCCCGCCCGCCAAGGGAGGAGTCTGATGGGCGTGCTCATCGTCCGGGAGATGGTCGGAACCAGCCAGCACTCGTGGAGCGACGCGGCCCGCCAGGCCGTCGCGCTCGCCTCCAAGACGGTGCGCAACATCCGCACCGTAGAGGTGATCCAGTCCACGGCCCGTGTCGAGAACGACGAGATCGTGGAGTACCGGGTCCAGATGAAGCTGAGCTTCGAGTACGAGGCCTAGAGGGACGCTGCGCCGCCGACCATCTGATCCGAAGTCCGGTTCCCGTCGGGGCGAGCAGCTAGAGTCGAATTCGTGTGTGGAACGGCCATCTCGAGGACGACGTTCTCGTAAATTCCGGGGTGATTCTGGATCCCGCCCCGGAGAGAGTCTTCGTCCCATCGCGTGAAGTTGAAAGAGTCCGATGCCCTCATCGGGATCGGCTTTCTTCAGATGCCCACGACGAGAGGCAGGAGTATACGCCGCGACGGTGAGGCATTCGCCCGCCAGACCAGCCGCCGATCGAGCGCGCGAGGGGCGGCCTGGCAGCGACGATCCGGTCGGAGGTTCTAATGGAGTTGAGGCCGAGATAGCCAGCTAGCCGTCGAGGTCGCGAGCAACCGCGCTCTGACCCGGCGGCCAGGGCTCGTCCTTGTAACTGTTTGCGCCCGTTCCGAAACCAGGTGGGTTTGGGACCCCCTGGCGCACGTCTGCGGCCAGTATCTCGGCAAACGGCCAGTTAGTAGCGAATGCTGCCGTGACAGCGGAACCGGCTCAGTATCGTGGCTCTCCGGCGAGTTCCGAATTCTCGATCTCAAACTGATAGCCATATCTAGCGATCACGGACTCCACGACTTCGCGATACCAGTCGTCTGCCGCCGGGGCAAGGCGAACACGTGCGACCAGGCCGCGAACGTCTACCGGGACGAGGACGCCAGGGAGTTGTTCATGGTCCCAGATCAAGGGAGGCGAGATCGACAGCGGCAATCCCGTCGGGATTACGCGTTGATAGATGGCCCTTAGCTCCTGCTCGTATTCAAAGCCCTTCCGCTTGTACATGAACGGGGCCAATGCATCGTCCTCGGGGATAAGGCCGGTCCGCCAGTCGGCATACTTGACCATCCCTACAGCGACTTTCAGCAGCCGGTCCCCTCCTAGGGCTGCGACGAGTCGATCGTAGCTCGAATTCGATGGCCACGCCGTTGCCACCGACAAAAAGTCGCCAGAGAGCGATGGACTCTGCGGAGGAGGCGCTCCAGCAGTTGATGAAGGTCGAGGCACGGAGGCGACGACGCCAAGCGGGCATGTCGATCGGTCCCTCTTTCGGGTTCAACTCTTCACCCCACCGGGGGATAAGGCGACCCTCGTCCTTCCACGACTTGGGCGGCGCAGGGCGCGCTTGAATGTTGGCCTCGGTCATCGATCCCTCGAACGAATCGCCTAGTCTCTCTGCCGCGGCCAAGTAGAGAGCCTGGTCATTGAGCAGCGCCACGAACTTGGCGAGGTCCATGTAGCGGAAAATCGGCGCTTTCGGATCCGGCGGTGGCTCGCAAAGGACGTGTCTTACGAACGGCATTTGCCCATCGTACGGGACAGCCATACCCGCGCGCACCGGTCTTGACGCCAAGGAAGGCTCCTGACAAGCACGGCGCGAGCCGACGCGGCGTGTTCCTGATGTGACATCCGACGCCGCCTTGCCGTCCTACTGTCTCGCCGACCTCGGGCAAGGGTCAGCAGGTCGCCATCCAGGGCGGCTCCAAACACGCCAGTGGGATGACGACCGCGGCGCTCGCGAGTGTTACGTCACACACACGGCCAGCATCCAAACGCGGCGGGCTATGAGCTGATGGAGTCGGTCGCGTCGTCCGCGGCCGGAGCGGCGATCGGCTGAAGGCCAAGCGCTTCGGGCGGGTAGTCCGCCACGCTGTCCTGAATGGCGCGGCACTCACGCTCCACGCCGAGGCCACACATCCGGCTCGCGCAGCCCAGGAGGATTGCGAAGAGCGGCACCGTCAGGCCCATCACGTGCCGGTCGCTGGGTCGTACAGCTCCGCGCCCAAGCCCACCTGCGACTCGCGAGGCGGGCGCTTCTCTGTGCGGCGATCGTCAGTCGCCGGCCGCCGGCCGGAAGCCGGTCCGGCGTTCTTCGCGTGGCATAAGCGGATCGATGAAGTTCACCGCGACGATGCTGCGATGCGGAATTGCCCACGTGCGCCCCTCGGTGTCGTAGACCTGTAGACCATCGCCCGAAGGATGGTCGGTGGCTGCCTCCGAGAAGATGGAGTAGGCCGCGGTCCGAAGGGCCTCGCGGTCCGTCCTGTTGGCGAGGTCCGGAAACTGGGCGATCTTCGGAGCCATCTCCCGCGGATCGACGTGCTGCCTGACGATCTGGCCGGTTGTCAGGTGGACCTCGACTTCGAACGGCCGCGGGTCAATCTCGGCCGTGGCCGGCGCCATCTGCTCCATCGTCTGGACCTCCCCTGCGAGTGAATGGACGGGCTCAGCATAAGCCGCAGATAAGCCGCCCTCGCTACCCTGGCGCCCGCCCCCACTCCGCTGGGCGCCGACGATCCCGGCCCCGGTGCCGGCCAGTTCGAGCGGCCGCGTCGGAGGCCGCTTCTTTCGACGACAGCACACCTAGACTGTCGGCATGACGTTCGACGAACTGCTGGCTTCTGGCTGGGTGCAGCTCGACGCGATTGCCGGTCGGTTCGATGTTCCGATTGAGGGGCGCAGCCGTGAGCAGCGGGCCGTGCTCGCGCTGGTCCTTCACGCCCGCCACGTCTACCACGCGATCCTCCGAGACTGCGCCGCCGGCGACATCGCAACGGCTCTGCTCTCGCTGCGCGCACTCTCCGAGGCTGGGGTCCTGATCCACTGGATCGAGCTATCTCCAGTGGATCACGTCGAGATGTGGGAGGCGGAGGCTGACCGCCATCGCCTGGCCGCCGAGAAGGCCTTCGACGCGATGGACCGGAAACGCGGATGGGATCGGTTCCGCGCTCCGGTCTCCGACGCGCGTTCGGCAGAGAGAGCGGAGCGTGTCCGGCAGGTGCGGGAGGCCGCTCGGCTACGTGGCGAGCGTCTGGACCGGGCCGCATGCCTGCCGACCGTGGAGCACATGGCGGGGACGACAGTAGAGGCGATGCGGCAGATCTACGTGATCGTCTACCGGATCACCAGCCCGTGGGCCCACGCGAGCGAGCAGGTGCTCTCCGCGTACGGCCCGGAGGTCCGAAGCGACGGCACGCACATCGTCCCGGCGTGGGCGTGGTCGGTCCGCGACGGAAGATCGCAGGGCCGATGGTCCTCTACGCGGCTTGGACTGCCGGCGTCGTGGCGATCGGTCGACTGGTCGGAGCGTGGGACAGCGGGCTTGCCAAAGACACGGCAGTCTGGTTCACAGGGCGGAGTCCTGGGCGCTTCGGTACTGACTGGTGAGGGTGACGAACTGCCCGATGCCTCCCGGCTCTACAGCGGCAGTCACGCCGCCGTCGCGACCCATAGCACCGAATGTCTGCTTGAGCGCCTCCCGGGCGAGCCGGAGGCGCTCGGCCCCAACTGCGCGCGGAACTACCACGAACGCCTGTCGCTCACCTTCGGCCATCTGGCGCGCCATCGTCTTGCTCACAGAGTCATACCGCCCGAGTGTGCCGAGGCCTTCACCCCAGAGCAGACCACGAAGGCGCGCCCGTTCCTCAGTGGGCAGGGAGGCGTTGGGGTCCAGCGCACAGAGCAGCCCATTGATCAGCTCGGGGTCCGCTTGGGCGAAGCGCGACCATGTTCGCTGCCCCTGAAAGGCGTCCCGGAATCGTGATCGAGCCCCCTACCTCAATCCACGGGTCCAGCTCGTCCAGTGTGTCGACGAACGCGGCCATTACCTCTCCGAGCTGCCAGATCATCGTGCGCTCGTCGGCAAGGGTGGCAATAGGGCCTGTCGGCCCAAGGGGACCAAGACGCGACGCCAGTGCGGCGATTGCCGCGGGCTCTGCATCGACGAGCCGCGCGAGCTTTCGGTACAGGAGTGCTTCGCCACTGGCAGCTTCGCGCCCGCTCGGCGGGCCACAGGGCACGAGTGAGCCATCGGCCTCGGCTCGGTAGTTCACGACAAGTCGATACACCACTTGGCTCCCCATCTTCGCCAATTTTCGGGCGTTCGCGGATTCGTTCGCCTATTTCGCCGGTTTCTCCCAGGCCTTGTGCCCGCAACAACCCTACTGCACGAGAGCGCGAGGGACAGTAGTCGCACGAGAACACATTGGGCCGCAGGAGGCATCGCACATGGCGACTCAGGATCACACCGACACAGTCACTGTCGATCAAGCTCGGGTTCCGGCATGGCGCGTCTGCGGGCGGTGTGGCCACGCCTGGCGCAGCCGCTCGCGCGGTCTTAGGTTCCGGTGCCGACGCTGCGAGACACTGGCACGCACCGCCGCGCTAGCCGCGGCGCAATCGATCATCGAGGGCGAGAGATGAGCCAGCCTTCACAGGATCGGTTGCGACCTCAGTCAGTGGACCAGCCGGCCGCCCATCAAGCCCGATCCAGTAGCTCAGCAAGGGTCGCGGTGGCCACCAACCCGGCGCGGCACCCCATCGTGGCAAGAAACCGCGTTCAACGAGTTACCGGCTATCCGTGCGCATCATGTGGCGGCCGGGTGCTGCGAGCTGGACGCGGCCCGGCGCCGCGGCTCTGTGTGGCCTGCGAGGTGCAGTCTCGGGACCTGCGCCAGCTGCGAGCCTATTTGCGGTCGGCCGAGCGTCTGGCGGCCGCGCTCGACCGCTGCGACGTCGCCGACGCCGCGCGCGGTGCGGTCGCGGCGCTCGACGCGGGACGCGTGCCATGAGCGGCCCGGCCGACAATGGCCGAACGGCCCTACCGACGGGCGATGCCTCCGCGCCGTCCGCCGATGCGCCGCGCGGTTGGCAGTCGGTGGGCGAGATCGCCAAGAGAATTGACCTGCGCATGAGAGCCGCCGAGCCAGGGCCTGAGGTCGTCATCACGCGTTTGTCGTCGGTGGAACCTCTGACGCTCGATTGGTTCTGGTCTGGCTACGTCCCGGCCGGGATGCTCACGATCCTCGAAGGCGATCCGGGTCTGGGCAAGAGTCTCGTTACCCTCGACCTCGTGGCGCGCGTGAGCTGCGGGCGTGAGCTGCCGGGCGAACCGTCCGGGCTCGTTCGCCCGGCGCGGGGCGCCGTCCTGTTGTCGGCCGAAGATGATCTGGCCCGCACGATCCGCCCGCGTCTCGACGCGGCCGGAGCCGACGTCCAGCGGGTCGCGATTGTCGGACTACGCGAACGAGACGGCACGACCCGAGAGCCTGTGATCTCACCTGCGGACCTGCGTGAGATCGAGAAAGCGATCGCGGCAGTGGACGCCGCCCTCCTCGTAATCGACCCTTTGGTGGCCTACCTGCCCGACACGGTCAATGCCAATCGCGACCAGGACGTGCGCCGCTCTCTCTCGCCCTTGGCGGATCTAGGCGAGCGCACAGGCGCCGCGATTGTGGCGGTGCGCCATCTCCGCAAGGCGGGCGCTGAAAACCCGATCTACCGGGGCGGGGGATCGATCGGCATCATCGGCGCCGCCCGGGCAGGGCTACTCGTGGCTCGTGATCCTGACGATCCGACCGGCGAGCGGCGATCATCGCCGCCACGAAGAGCAACCTCGGACCGTTGCCGCCGAGCCTAGCCTTCACCGTCGCGCTCAGGCCTGGAGAGCCCCATCCCCACATTGCCTGGCAGGGCCAGACCACCGATCGCGCGGCCGACCTGCTGGCGCAAGTCGAGGAAGGCGAACGGGGCGCTTCCGACGATGCCGAGGCGTTCTTGCGCGAGAGGCTCGCCGCGGCACCCGTGCCGGCCCGCGAAGTGCAACGCGAAGCCCGGGCAGCGGGCATCGCCCGCGCACACTGGAACGGGCCAAGAGCCGCCTGCATGTCAAGTCCATCCGGCCCGATGGTTTCACAGGGCCGTGGTTCTGGACGCTGTCCGAGCCGTACATCGCCAATGAACGCCGTACCTCGCCACCTATCACTGTTGGCGACGTACAGGGCGACTTGGCGATGTACGCGTCCGACACGGCCGGGGCTAACGGCGCAGGCAACCCTCCCGGCGGCGCCGCGGTGGCAGAGGACACGGTCCCAGCGTGGCGTTGCCTGGCCGATCCCGGCTCTGGGCACGTCCCGGGCATACGGCCTGATGGCACCCTCTACTGCGGGACCTGTCACCCATGAGCCGGCCCGCTACGGCCGCCAGTCTGGTCAGGCCCGGTAAGCCCAACGGCTCCAGCCGGTCCGCTACGGCCGCCAGCCCGATCGGACCCAGCCGGTCCAACGGCTCCAGCCGGTCCGCTACGGCCGCCAGCCCGATCGGACCCAGCCGGTCCAACGGCTCCAGCCGGTCCGCTACGGCCGCCAGCCCGATCGGACCCAGCCGGTCCAACGGCTCCAGCCGGCCCGCTACGGCCGCCAGCCCGATCGGACCCAGCCGGTCCAACGGCTCCGCCGGCCCGCTACGGCCGCCAGCCCGATCGGACCCAGCCTTGCCAGCGGCTCCAGCCGGTCCGCTACGGCCGCCAGCCCGATCGGACCCAGCCGGTCCAGCGGCTCCAGCCGGTCCGCTACGGCCGCCAGCCCGATCGGTCCCAGCCGGTCCAGCGGCTCCAGCCGGCCCTTACGGCCGCCAGGCTGGTCAGGCCCGCTAAGCCCAACGGCTCCAGCCGGCCCGCTACGGCCGCCAGGCTGGTCAGGCCCGGTAAGCCCAACGGCTCCAGCCGGCCCGCTACGGCGGGGGAGCTTCAATGAACAGGCCGCGTCAGGCCGTCCAGGTGCCGGATACAGCCGCGTTATCTGATCGTGGCCGATCTACCGGGCACGGTGACCCGTTGGTGCGGGCTTTGGCGGTATGCATCCGCCAGGCCCACGCCCGCCGGCAATCCCGCAGAACGGGCTAGCAGAACGGGAGCCGTCGCGTTATGACTAGCACCATGCACCAACTACCCCGTTCAATCGAGCAGATAACGGGCCTGCGAGTGGGTCGCTGGCTCCGTGAGTCCACGATGGGTCAGTGGGACAACTGGGGTCCGGATGCCCAGCGCGAGCTGCAGGAACGGATCATCGAGCGGTACGGCCTCGTCGACACGGGTCTTGTCTGGCAGGGTGCCGCGTCGGGTCGGACGGTGTACCAGGGTCCGGAGTTCGCGGCAATGACCGCCGCGGCGCAAGCGGGCCGGTATGACGTGCTTCTGGTCGGCTACGTCTCCAGATTCCAGCGGAACCTCAAGCAGACTCTCATTGCCGTTGACGACCTCCACGCCGCCGGTGTCGCGGTCGTCTTCTGCGACGAACGGATCGTCTCATCGGACGCCGACCGATGGGACGAGCTGGTCCGTGAGGCCCACGAAGCCGAGTCCTACAGCCGTAAACTCGGCCGTCGAATTGGCGAGGGCCTGGCCGCCAAGCGCCGCCGTCTTGGCGAACCCGGTGGACAGCCGCCATACGGCTACATTCGATCCGGTAAGCCGCCGGTTCTGGAGCCCGTGCCGACCGAACTGGACCGAGTCCGAGCCGTATTCGCTGCGGCCGAGGGCATGACCGATCGCGAAATCTCCGAACGGGTCGGCCTGCCGTTCTACACGGCAAGAGGCATCCTGACCAACCCGGTCTATGTC